>NZ_SOEY01000034.1 GCF_004402535.1 Cryobacterium glaciale
TCGTAGCGCCGCTCGAGGAGTTCCAGCAGCATGCTTCTGGTGCTCTCGTCGGGCTCGTCCAAAAGCCATTCATCGATCACCAACAGGGTGAACGCGGCGTACTTGTTCAAGAACTTCGTGGTGCCGGCGGGTTTATCGCGGGCCAGCTGCCAGGCCTCTTCAAGCTCTGGCATCCGAATGTAATGCGCTCGCACTCGGTGCAGGCAGGCTGCTTTCGCCAAGGCGCACCCCAGATACGATTTCCCCGACCCGGTGAAGCCCTGAAACACGACGTTCTGCTGCCGGTCGATGAACGAGCACGTTCCAAGTCCGGCGATCATTGACCGGTCAAGGCCGCGCTCCTCGACGAGGTCCAGACGGCGCAGATCAGCGTTGGGATAGCGCAGGTTCGCCCGACGGATCAGCCCCTCGACCTTCGTTTGGGTGAAGACGGAATGGGCGTCATCGACGGCCAGCTTGATCTTCTCCTCAAACGCCAAACCCAGCGTCAAGGTATCGTCCTGAGCATCGAAGGCGTCCAACAATGTGGTGACACCCATCTCGCGGAGTTTGCGTTTGGTCTCGATATCGATCCGGCTCATCGTGCACCGCCCCCGGCGTAGTAGTCGGCGCCGCGAACATAACCGCCAGTTTCGGGTTCCGTGGGTTCGAACTGCGGCATCCTGCGGGTGCTCTTCTTGTCTTGCCCGGTCTCCAGGATCGGCTGCAGGTGCGCATATCGGGGCGAGCGGACGCGACCGTTCAGGGCGATCTGACACGCTTTTTCCACCCTGTCACTGGAGTATCGGCGGCTCAGCCGCAGCACGGCGAGGGCCGCGTCAAAGCCTTGTTCCTCCACGGGGACAGAGTCGAAGATCCTGTTGACGACGGTCACCATGTGTGGGCCGACCCGGTCAGCCCAGGCCCGAATTCTGACGGTGTCCCATTCCCGATACTTCTCACCCTGAGGCTGGTCGGCATCGTTCGTGCGGTATTCGTTCACAACATGCTCACCGAACAAGAGGTGGCTGGTGAGACGCTCATGATTCCGGTAAATCTCCAGCACCTGGCTGGTGATGCGCAGGTCGACGCCCTGGCCGATCTGCGCAAAGGGGACGGAGTAGAAGTTCTTCTCCCAGACCACATGCCCGTTCTTTTGCACCCGACGCCCCATAATCCACCGGCTGATCTCATACGGAGCCGACGGTAACGGCCGCAACAACGCTTTCTCCTCGGTCTCAAACACACTGAGGCGGGAGCCGGCGCGTTTCTGAAACGGTTCCCGGTTATAGGCATCCATGCGTCCCCGGATCGCGCCCCGCAGATCGGGGAGCGTTCCGAAGCTTTGGTGACGTAACCCGGCGATCACCCACGTCGCAACATGGGAGACCGTATTTTCCACGGATGCCTTGTCTTTTGGCGCCCGAGGTCTGCCCGGCAGCACGGCGGCCGAGTAGTGCGCGGCCATCTGGCGGTAGGCGTCGTTCAACACGATCTCACCCTCGCGAGGGTGCTTGATCACCCCGGTCTTCAGATTGTCGGGCACGATCCGGGGAACCGTTCCACCGAACCACTCGAACATCGCGACGTTGGCAAGCAGCCAGGTGTCTTGCCGCATATCGAGCGCCGGCTCGACGAACGCATACCGGGAAAACGGCAGGCACGCGACGAACAAATACACCCGCGACGTCTCTCCCGAGATCGGGTCGGTGAGCTGCATCGTCGGACCTGACCAGTCGACCTCAACCGTCCGCCCGGCCTTATGACCCACCCGAGACGCCGCACCCGTAATCAGCGTATGCGCCGCATACGCCTTGCAGAAACGGTCGTAACCCATCGCCGGCTGCTCTTTCACCGCGCACCCGTCGACGTACTCGCTATGGAGCAGTTTCAGCGTCACCCCGACCTTGGCGAGCTCCTTATGCACCGCGTCCCAACCCGGCTGCACGAACACACTCTCGTGCTCGCCCCGCCCCGGGAACAGCAACGAATACACCTCCGCCTCGCTGCGATTCAGGTGACCGTCACGGTCGAGGCCGACCTTGTCGGCGGCGTCGAACACTGCCAGCACACTCTTGCGCGACATGCCCTGCGCCACGGCGATCGCGCGCCCCGTCATGCCCTCAGCGCGGAGTTCGAGCACCCGCTTGGCTTGAATCCTTCGTACCATGATTGATTACTCCTTCTGCCGCGTGCCTCTACACGCGACAGAAGGAGCTAAACAGATGGCCCCCAACAGAAATATTCGGCGGCCCCGAAACGCGCTACTGACCGCATCACTCCGTGGCCCCCGAGGTCAATATCGATGGCCCCCAGCAGGGCTAATACTCAATCGCTCGCAGTAGCACTGCGATCGGGTCATGCAGGTGCCGAGCTATCTGATCCGGCAAGCTCTCGACCGCGCGGGACGCACCAGCCGCCTGCCTGCCCCCGACCGTGCGCGCTTGACAGGAACTCGCGGTGCGCGATGGGGGTGCATGAGTGGGCCAATCCTGCGATGCCGGGTGCCGTATGTCTCGGTTGCGCTAAAGCGATCTTGGTGTAAAAATGATTACAGATACAAGGTACATGTAAACAATTTGTCACCACGGAGGGACGGCATGAAACTGCCATCGGAATTAGATGGGTCGATCTATCGCCGCAGGGATCTTGCCCGAGCAGGTATTGGCTGGCGTTCCGTCGACGCGCTCCTTGATGCGGGCGCGATCATGCGCATCGCCCCCGGTGCCTACGCCCGCACCGATCTCATCGACGATGACACGGCGGCCTTGGCGTCAATCGTGATTCGCAAGCCGCAGGCAACGATTGCCCTGGCGAGCGCGCTCGACCGGCACGACCTCACCGACGCGATCCCATCTCGCATCGACATTGCGCTCCCACGAGGCTCCCGCAGTCTAAAGACGCCCACCTCCCGTATTCGCTGGCATTCATTCGATGCGGCGACCTTCGAGATCGGCCGCGAAACTATCGAACTTATCGATGGCATCCGCATCGGTCTCTACAGTGCGGAACGAACAATCATCGACGTCTTCAGAACAGGACACATGACTGGCCCTGAGCACGCGAACGAAGCCCTCAAGCGCTGGTTGCGGCGGCCAGGATCTCAGCCATCGGAGTTGATCAGCATGGCGAAGAGCTTCCCGAAGGCACTCCCGGCAATTCGCTCGGCGTTGGAGATTCTGCTGTGATCGCCGGCGTTTCCCCGACCTTCCTGAAGATCCAGAAGCTGGCACGCGCGCAGGGTCGAAACGTTGATGAACTCGCGCGCCTCTACCTGTTGGAAGGCATGCTCACTCGAATCGCTGCTTCGCCCTATGCCGGGGATTTTGTTCTCAAAGGTGGCGTCCTGCTCGCGGCATTCGCACTCCGGCGACCCACGAAGGACATTGACCTCGAAGCGACCGGCGTCAGCAATGACGTGGTCGACGTCAGCATCCACGAGATTGCGGCCATCGACTTGGACGACGGGATCATCTTTGACGCCGATTCCATTCGTGCCGAAACAATCCGAGAGGGAGATGAGTATCAAGGAATCCGGGTGCGGCTGGAGGGCAGCATCGGTCGATATCACTCCGTCGTCGGGCTCGACGTCAGCTTCGGCGATCCCATCTGGCCTGCACCACAGCAGGTCGAGGTGCCGCGAATCCTTGAAGCCGAAGGCGTCAACCCCGTCAAGGTTCTCGGCTACCCCCTGGCAATGGTGATCGCAGAGAAGACAGTCACGATGATGCAACGCGGAGAGGCGAACACCCGGTGGCGCGACTTCGCGGACGTCATCGCCATCAGCAGGCACCACATTTTCACCTCGGGCGAGGTGCGTGCGGCGATGGACGCTGTGGCCGACCACCGCAAAATTGAACTGTCACCGGTCGCGGCAGCGCTCGCGGGCATGCCTGTGGTGGGTCAATCGAAATGGGGGCGATGGCACGGCGACCAAGCCAACGCCGACGATCTGCCGGCGTACTTTGCTGAAGTCGTTGCCGAGGTAGCTCATTTCATCGACCCACTCATCCAAGGAATCGAACCGGAAAGAAACTGGGAGCCGATCACGGGCACCTGGACGTGAGCGACAGGAAGACATCGCGGAACGGACAAATGGAGCCGCTGAGCGGGTGCCACTTTGGGTGCCGTAAAACCTCCAAATTATCCGAATCAATCCGTTACAACTCGGGGTAAAAGGTAAGCTAAATCCCCCAACTTCCGCAAAATCACGCGGAACTTGGGGGATGGTGCCACCAAAACAGGCAGCCCGGCTCGCGTCATTTGTTCTTGGTTCGAGTCCAGGTACCCCAGCACTAGCAGGCGCAGGATTCCGCGGCGAAATCACTTATCGCCCACTCTGTCCCGTGGGCCCAAACAGGGCCTGTGACCTGAAACTGCCCAAGAACCCCGTTCTGCTGCCCGGTCCCATAAGGAACCAGTGCGGCACAGACGGGCTGTTCACGGTCGGGGTTGCGCACGACCCTCGGGCATTCTTGTTGCCCACGCACGTTGGTGCCGTAGCGCCAGATCGCTCTCTGTACAGAATTTGCACACATCGATGACGCGCACTCCCGATGTATCGATAATTGGACCTTCAAGCTATCCGCTGGGACGTCGTCCTACATCGTGGAGATAGTCGGAATTCCGCAACGAGGCGGCGATCCTGCGGTCACTCGCAGGATGCAGGCCTGTGGTTACCCTTTGGAGAGAGCATTGATGGATTCCTTCGAGCCGATGTGCATCGGTGGCAGACAAGGCTTGGCCGCAGTTGGGGAGTGGTGTAGACGTGACCGCAGCTAATCTGTTCAGCCCCATGAGCATCCGTTCGGTAGAGATCCGAAATCGGGTGTGGGTGCCGCCAATGTGCCAATATTCATCGTTCAACCGTGACGGAATGCCCACGAACTGGCACTTGGTGCACCTGGGATCCATGGCGGTCGGTGGCGCCGGTCTCATCATCGTCGAGGCGACCGCCGTTTCCGCCGATGGGAGAATTACCGTTCATGACAGCGGGATCTGGAATGACGAACAGCGAGACGCGTGGGCCCCCATTGTCGAGTTCATCCACGACCAGGGATCGGTGGCAGGAATTCAGCTGGCGCATGCCGGGCGCAAATCATCGGTTCGCCCTGATTGGAATTATGCCGGAGCCGCTGGACCGATGCCTGTTTCCGAAGGCGGTTGGGTGCCAATCGCGCCGTCGAGCATTCCGTTCGATGGCGAGTCATCCACCCCGCGTGAGATGACGCGCGGCGACATCGACCGCATCATTGTCGACTTCACGACGGCCACCCAACGGGCCGTGCAGGCCGGCTTCCGAGTGCTCGAGATTCATGCCGCTCACGGCTACCTGATACACGAATTCTTGTCCCCCTTGAGCAATCGTCGCACCGACGAATACGGCGGATCGTTGGAGAACCGTGCCCGACTCCTGTTGCGAATAGTCGATGTCGTTCGGGCGGAGGCCGGTGAAGAATTGGCCGTGTTCGTGCGCTTTTCCGCGACGGACTGGGTCGAAGGGGGCTGGACTCCGCACGAGGCCTCTACCGTCGCGCGTTGGTGCGCTGACCGGGGTGTGGATTTGTTCGACATCTCCACCGGGGGCAACGTTACCGGCGTCTCCACCGGGGGCAACGTTACCGGCGTCGCGATTCCGGCAGTTCCGAGCTACCAGGTCACCTTCAGCGAACAGGTGAAACGTACGGCTCAGGTTTCGACCGCGGCGGTCGGGTTGATCTTTGACGCTGAGGTCGCCAATGGAATTATTACGTCCGGGGAAGCGGATGCCGTTCTCCTCGGTCGGGAGCATATGCGGGACCCACATTTCACCCTGCGAGCTGCGGGTGAACTCGGCATTGAGATTGACTATTGGCCAGAGCAGTATCTTCGAGCGCGCCGGCGCACACCTGCCGTTGGCCTCGCCGCAGGAGAGGTAGCCTTTTAAGGCTGGAGTGTGCGAGTGACCTGATTTCGGAGCGGACCTCGCTTCGGGGTGATGTCTCGGAATCACCCTGACTTTGACGCCATCGACTCGCTGATCAACCGGACTGCGGCCAGAACGTGTCTCCGACGCTGACCTTCAGTCTTGTAACGTACGTGCGATTTGCTCGGCGACTGCTGAGGCGTCGGGGAAGGGCTCGTGGGACAGACCGTCGATCGCGCCTCGCCGGTCGGCCTCGGAATAGTTCTGGTTGAGTTTCGCCTTGCCCTCGACACGGGTGACGGCGACCTCGATGCCGACGATGCCGCTGAGCTCGAAGTCGATGTGGTCTGGTGGCGCGTCGGGGACCGCCCAGGGGTGACTTCGTCCAGACTCGTGCACGTCGGTGAGGTCGGTGACCGCCGTGCGCAGCCATTCGGGGTCTTCATGGGCTGTGGCGGTTCCGGTGAGATGCACGGCCGTGTAGTCCCACGTCGGCACGACCCGCCCGTCGATGCGCTTCTGCTCGTACCAGCTTGGGGAGATGTAGGCGTCGGGGCCGGTCACAATGATCAGCGCGGGGCTGTCGGGCGCCAACGCCCTCCACTGCCGATTGGCACGCGCCATGTGCATGACGACAGTGTCGTGGCGCCAGACGATCGGCAGGAACGTCGCCTGCGGGATCCCATTCGTGTCGACGGTGACGAACCACCCGGTGCGCACGCTGGCGACCATGGTTCGGATGTCAGCCTCGTTCTTGATGAGATTATGGCGCGGAATATACACAGCGTTCTCCTTCTCAGGCCAGCCCGGTCTCGGTGACCGGGTCATGATGAATGGGGTCGTCACGGTCTCCGCCGCGTTGGGCGGCGGCGCCCGCGAGGACGACGAGCAAGATGCCGATGATTTGCACTATTGAGGGCATTTGGCCGAGAACGAGCAGACCGATTAACAGGCCAAGAGCCGGCTCGATCGCCATCAGGGTGCCGAAAGCGGATGCCGACATGCGGCGCAGCGCGAGCATCTCCAGTGCGAACGGCAAAACGGGCAGCAGCAGGGCAAGTCCCGCGGCCGCGGCGATGATGCCGAGGCTGAGGTGACCGACGGCTTGCGGGATTCCCACGACGGCAGCGGTCACGGCGGCGATGGGGATAGTGATCGACAGCGACTGGATGCCGGTAAAGCGATCACCGGCGCGCTGAGTGAGCAGAATGTAACCGCCCCAGCAGACGCTTCCCAGCGAGGCGAAACCAATTCCGACAATATCCACGGCGCCATGCCACGGCTCGGTGAGGAGCACGACCCCGAGAAGTGCCAGGGCGGGCCAGGCGGCGGCCCTCACGGTGCGGCTGCGGACTGCGGCGACGGTGAGCGGGCCGAGGAACTCGATTGCGACCGCGGTACCAAGCGGTATTCGCTCGATCGCGACGAGAAAAGAGACTGTCATCGTTCCGGTAACGATCCCCAAGCCCAGAAGCACGGGCATATCCGGCAGCCGGATGGACCGCAGCGGTGGGCGGGCGAGGATCAGGAATATGATTGCGCCCAGGCTGAGTCGGAGCCAGGCCGTCCCCGCGGGCCCAACGTTGTCGATCAGTCCGACCGACAACGCCGAGCCGAGCTGGACGGAAAACATCGCCGTCACCGCCAGCAGCCACGGTGGAACAGGCAGGGCCCGTGGTGTTAGCGCACTCATGCCCGCGCCGAGACCGCGGCGATGATCGGGACCGTTCACGCGCGCGCCGCGGCCGAGGTGCGAGGGCCGGTCGGGTCGTAGACGGCCAACGAGAAGTGCGCCGGCTCGGCGCCCTCGTTACCGTAGGCGTGAGCCACTTCACCGGGGAACATGATCGTGTCACCGGCGGCGAGCTCGTGACGGTCGTCGCCCACGTCGAGCGTCACGACGCCGACGTGAACACGGAGCAGTTCTCGGGCGCCTTGATGGTGCGGTTTGCTTGCGTGGCGCTCGCCCGGGTTCAGTGTCCAGTCCCACAGTTCGACGACGTCGGGCGCCTGGGTGCTCACGAGCAGTACTCCGCGGCCTCCATTGTCGCCGGTCCACAGTTGGGCGCCCTCGCCGGCGCGAGTGATTTTCACCAGCCGGGACGAGGGGGGCTCGATGAGTGCCGACAGGGTGATTCCGAGAGCATCGCTCAGGCTCAACAGAGTCCCGATGCTCGGGTTCGCTTCGCCCTGCTCGAGGTTGATCACCTGACGGCGGCTGATGCTCGCCGCGTCGGCGAGGTGATCAAGCGTCCACTCTCGCGCCAGCCGCTCACGACGGATGCGCGCGCCGATTGTCGAGGCGAGCGTCACGGCATCCGCTTGTCTGGGTGCCCTTGCCGCTCTCACAGTGCAGCAGTCCCGGTCAGGACAACTTCGGCCCGACCGCCAACCCACAGCTGGCCGTCCTCGCTGGAGAGGTGGATGCGTCCGCGACGCCCCATGGCGGTGCCCTGGGAGGCACGGTATGGGGCGTGGGCCCGACCGGTGGCGATGAGCCATTCGGCGGCTGCGGCGTTCAGGCTTCCCGTGACGGGATCTTCACGCAGCGGCCCGTCCCCGTCGGTGAAGAACGCACGCAGTTCGAACGCCGTCTCAGAACCCGGGTCGTGGGCACCGATCACGCCGATATCCCATCGGCCTGCATACGCTGAGGCATCTGGACGAAGTTCCAGAACGGTCCGGGCACTGTCGAGCAGCAGGCCGACCCAACCCGGGCCGTTGTCCAGCCACGCAACATCAACCACCTGCTCTGACCCGATATCGAGAATGTCGACCAACGCGGTTACCATCTCGGGATCAACCGGACCCGAGCGCAGCAGTGGCGGCGCCGCGAACGCAAGACGGTCCTCGTCGACGCGGACGGACACCAGCCCTGCCCCGCATTCCTGAACCACAACGCCCGGAATCGCCGACACGCCACCCGCCTCTAACCACGCTTTTGCCGTGCCCAGGGTCGGATGGCCCGCGAAAGGTAGTTCGGTACTCAGGCTAAAGATTCGGACTCGATAGTCTGCCTCCGCCACTGTGGCAGGCAGAACGAAGGTGCACTCAGAGAGATTGGACCACACGGAGAAGGCTCGTAAGACCTCATCGTCGAGGCCCTCCGCATCGAGTACGACAGCGACCGGGTTACCACTGCAAAGACCATCGCCGAACACGTCGACCTGGCTGAATTTTCGGCTCATCTTTGAATGCTATCAAATGCACGCATGGTGAACTATCCTGCACTCGCGTCAATCAATTATTCGTTCAGGAGGCAGCAGGTTTCCAACCTATTGCCGGTCTCGTCGCGCACGCTCGAGGAGTGACGCCAGACTCGCACCGGGCCACCATGTCGGCGCATGGGACGTCAGGTGAGGCACCAGCGTTGCGGAGTCACCCGCTGACGCTTGAGCGGGTCCAAACCTGGCAGCGCTGAGGATCGAAGGTGGCTGAGGATTGCCTGCAGTCCAATGTCGCGGGATACTCAAGGCATCAGTGGCGTTCCGGAGCGAACGCGACCGACATCCGCTTCGCTTCGTCGTCGCCCTCCAACGGGAGGTTGTCATGGATGCACGCGTCGTTCTCGCCGAGATCGCTCTCGTGGGGGCGGCCTTGGCGGGTTGTGCCGTCGCACAGCCCCAGCAGCCCGAGGTCACCCCGAACGCGCCCAGCTCGTCAGCGCCGAGCACGTCGTCGCTTGCTCCGCCTCCCGACACCGGTGGAGGCGAAATTTCGGTCGAGCTCGCCCAGCTCCCGATCGGCGGCAATGTGAGTTTCGACGAAAACACCCTGGCCGACAACTGCGTGACGGTGAACTGGATCGTCGAACAGGACGACGCTAACATACCGGACAATGTGCAGATCTGGATCAGTGGCGCGACCTTCACAGACGATGTGTACGCGCTCGCCGATTCGGGGTGCAGCGGGGAGAATCCGCCGTGCATCGGGTTCGTCTTCGACGTAGCCAACCAGACCTGCGATCTGGCGATCGCTCCGACGGGCAATCAGCCGAGTTCGCCCGATGCGCCACTTGACGTGAGCATCTCCGGTGAGGTCACCTGCAGCGACGGTGAGAGCTTTAAGTGCGCGAAATTCCTGTCTGCGTTGGTCACCGAGAACAACCTCAGCATCCCCCTCGACACGCCACCAGCGGATGCCCCCTCCGATGCGCCTCCCGCGGATGAGGGTTTGGGAGTGACTACGAGCGGACCCGCCTGATGTCCGAATCGGGGGAGAAGGCGGGCGGTGCACAGTTTGAACGCGGGCTGAACGTGCTCGGCAATATCATCGCTCCGGCGACGCTCCTCGGCGCTCTGCTCTTCTATTTCGGCTACGTCTCGTCGCGGGCCCAGTACGACTACTTCGGCATTGATGTCGACGTCATCGGCCTGAGCACGCAGGACTACGTGATGCGCAGCCCACAGCCGCTCCTGGTTCCGCTCCTCGTGTTCGCGCTTGCGGGCGCCGCGCTGATCGCCTGGCATGCTCAGATTCGACGCCGCTCAAGCCGGTCCGGCTTTACGGCTGCAGTGAGGCGCGGCGTCGTCGTCGGCCTGGTCATCCTGGGAGCGGGGCTCATCTTGCTCTTCGCCTATCCGCTCCTGGCTGGATGGGGCTACTACCCGCTCGTCACCCCGCTCGTCGTGGCATTGGGCGGCGCGATCGCCGCGTACTGCCTGGGTACCGTGCGGTTCCTGGCCCGTAAAGCCGGTGCGAGTCACCGCCCGCCGACGGGCGTCGTAGTGCTGCTCTGGGCTGCGGTCGCCGCCTGCGTCTTCTGGGCGACGGCCACCGTTGCGCAGTGGTCGGGCCTGGGCCTCGCCCAGCAACAGGCACGGACTCCTGACAACCTTCCCAGCGTCATCGTCGATACAGAGGAGCGGCTCTTCCTCCCGAACGAGGCGCGGGTGAACGAAACCGCGCTGCCCGCGTCAGCCGACGAGACGTTTCAGTTCCGCTATTGGGGGCTGCGACTGCTCATCGTCGGTGGTGACCGCATGTTTCTCATCCCCAACGCTTGGGACAGCCACAACACAACCCTCGTGCTGCCGCTCGACGGCTCGGTTCGTCTGCAATTCCAGTTTCGCAATCTCGAGCCCTGAACGAACCCGGTGATAGTTCGACCCTGGCCCTTTACCAAGGGCGAGGGAACTCGTGACGCTCAATCGCGATTTTCGTTGGGAAGCACCGTTGAGCTGAGCCGATGAAGTTATTACCGTGTCGGGACTGATCCTCCGATGCGAGCAAATGGAGTTCACATCATGGCCGTAGTCGTTTTGTTCCATCACGCCCTGGGACTCACGCCGGGTATCGTGCAATTCGCCGACGAGCTGCGCAGCGCTGGGCATATCGTGCACACGCCCGACCTCTTTGAGGGGCGAACCTTCGCGACCCTGGAGGAGGGCGTGGCCTATGCCGAGCAGATCGGATTCGGCGAAGTCCTGGACCGCGGCGTACAAGCGGTTGAGGGACTCCCCGTCCCACTGGTCTACGCGGGCTTCTCCCTGGGGGTGCTCCCCGCACAGATGCTCGCGCAGACCCGTGCGGGAGCACGGGGCGCCCTGTTGTTCTATTCGTGTATGCCAGTCTCCGAATTCGGCTCTGCCTGGCCGGAAGGTGTTCCTGTGCAGGTGCACGGCATGGACGCCGACCCGATCTTCGCCGGCGAGGGTGACATCGACGCGGCCCGCGCGCTCGTCGCCGCGACGGACGGCGCTGAGCTCTTTCTCTATCCCGGCGACCAACACTATTTTGCCGACAGCTCGCTGCCGTCGTACGACGCCGATGCGGCCGCGCTGCTGCGGCAGCGCACGCTGGCGTTTCTTGCAATGCGCTAAGGGCGGATAGCCCAGTCTTTTGTGTGTAATAGGCTTATTGCCGCCATGCAATGCTCATGGAACGCACAGGTAACGATCAGCCATGCCTGCGCACACAAACATTTGGGGAGAGTACGACATTTATGTCGCTTGAAAACACGCCGCCGACCACGCCACCGAATCCGTTCCAGCCCGGTGCGATGCCGCCCGCACCGACTCCGCCCGCGCCAGCCGAGGCCGCGCCCGCTCAGTCCAACCCCTACGCCGCGCCGGTCGCGCCGCCCCTGGCAGGGCCGCCGGCACAGGGGTCGACCGCTCCGAACGCCTTTTCCACCATCCCGGCACGCGCGTGGCGGGGAGCCGTCGCATCCGCTGGAATCGGTTACGGAGCAGCGTTCGTTGTCGCGCTCTTGACGGTTGCCCTGACCGGGCTTCTCACCGGCTGGGAGATGTTCTCGGCTGGCTGGCTCGTCTCCGGCCCCGTGCAGCTCGTCGCGCTGGCGACCTTCGGCCAGCTTGGCGCGTCGGCAGAAGTCGACTTCTTCGTCTCCTTCACCGGCAGCGCCAGCGTCGGCGTGCTGCCGATTCTCGTGCTCGCCGTACTACTGACCGGCACCTACCTGTCCAGTCGTTTCGTGGGGCGCGGCGTCTGGCAGGGTTCCTCGGCCCTCATCCTGTCGGCCGTGTCCGGGCTGACGCTCGCCGTCGGTGTAACCGTGCTGGCCGCCGTGCTGCCGGTACAGTTCCCCGACCTGCAGCTGGACATCCCTGTCAGCTCCACCTCCGCGGCATCCGTCGCTTCTTTCCTCGGCGCTCTCGTAGCCGGATTCGCCGTCTCCTACCTCGCCCGACTGCAGGCCACCGACGGCTGGGCGCGTCTTGTCGCCCGCGCAACCTGGCTGCCGTGGGGCACCGTGCGCATCGCCTCCCTGCACCTCGGCGCCTTCATCACCGTGATGGCCGTGCTGCTGGCTATTCTGACCCCGTTATCCGAGGCCGACGAATATGTCGGAGTGCTTCCCGTGTTTCTGCTCACCATCGCTATCAACGTCGTCGTCATCGGCATGTTGGGCGCCTTCTCCGCCGATCTGAGTGATTTGGACCGCGTGTTGGCCAGCCTGGGCGGTGCGTCCGACGAGCAGACTCAGCAAAACGTCTCCGTATTCAGCGATGGAATCACCGGCTACGTCTGGCTCATCGTGCTGCTCGCCGTGGTTCTGGCGGTCGCTGCCTCGCTTCTGCTCGCCGTTCGTCGCAACCGAGTGCGCCCGGCGCCGTTGTCGTGGCTGGCGACCATCGCCACGTACATGACCTTCGGCTTGATTCTGCAGCTTCTCGGCAGCGCCCTCGTCACGGCGTCGATGACCGCACCCGGGAACGCCTCGGCGTCGGGAACGTTCGGGCCCGCTGCGTGGACCTTTCTGATTTTCGCAATCTGGGGTGCCGCTATCGAGGCTCTCACCCGCTTCGTCGCACCGACCATCTTGGCCACTGCAACGCCAGGAGCGATTGGCGCTCTCGTCAAGCTATCGGGGCAGGAACGCCTACTGCCCGTGCTGCCGACGGCACCGCTGGTGCCGGCTGGAACCGTTGCAGCCGACCCGGCTCCTGCTGCGGCCGGGATGCCATCCGGCATCGCTCCCACCAGCGCCTATTCCACCAGCGACTATCCCCCCGCGGCCCAGTCCGGTGCGGCACCGCTACCGTTCGCGACCAGCACCTTGTCTCCGGCCACCGCCAAGCGAGTCAAGATCGGCGCCATTATCGTCGGTGCGGCTGCCCTGCTCATCATCGCGGGCAGTGTGGCCGGCGGAATCGTGCGCACCTCGGTATTCGGCCCGCAGAATGTCGCGACCGCCTACCTGGATGCGTTGGAAAAGGGCAACGCCACGACGGCTCTGAAACTGCTCGGGTCGTCAGCGGATGCCGGCGACGGCCTGCTGTCGAACGACATCTTTGGTCTGGCAACCGATCGTATCGAAGACGCCGCCATTTCGGATGTCACCATCGTGGGAGATGTCGCCCAGATCGAGGTGCACTTCAAGCAGGGCGGAGTCGCCGATTCTGCCGTGCTGAAGCTCACTCGCACGAGCACCAACTGGCTGATTGCCGACAACTGGTCCATTTTAAATGCCGAGCCCGGTCAGATCGACGTCTACACACCGTCCGGACTGGGCGATGTCGAACTTGAGGCAAACGGTACCTCGGTCGGTACAACTACTGACGACGGACTGAGCCTGTCGGCCTTCCCCGGTACCTACGAAGTGACCATTCCAGCCACCGACTATTTCGAAGAATCGTCGGTGACCTATGTCGTGAGCGGCCTGCTCGGTGGGTTCGGAGAGTTCGAATCGAGCGACGATACGTTTACGGCCAGCGCAACGGCCGTGTATGAAGCCGCGGCTCTGGAAGCCGTCAACACGCTCATTACGACCTGCCTCGCCGCGGGCGATACCGAGTCTGACGAGTGCCCGTACATGGGGTACAGCTCTTCCTATTACTCCAACGTGACCTACACCCTGGTCACGGCGCCCGAACTCACCGTCGATCTGGCCTACGAGCCCGGTGGTCTGTCGGTTTCCACCGACACCTACGGTGTCGTGAACATGGAGTACGACGTCAATTATGGCTTTTCCAGCGAGACCCGCCACGAGAGTGCGGAAAACTATTTCACGATCAGCGCTGACGTCAACGTCGTCGACGGCGAGGTCGTGGTGACCTCGGTGCGCTAGCAGCACAAGACACGACCCGAGGTTCGGGTTCGGCCCCGGCCGAACCCGAACCATTTTTTGTGGCGTGCGGCGCTCGATCTTGGCTACCCCCAAAGAGGGGTGATTCGCCCCTTTTCGTGATATAGATTTAAGTGAGGGAAATTCCCCCGGTCGACTCGCGGCAATCCAGCGAGGCGAAGTAGCCGACCGCGTGCCTCTTCTGCCTTATCGTGACGCGTTCTTTGTTCGATAGATCACGAAAGGCGTGATGACCATGACCCACAGCCGACGAAATCATGCGCGGCCGCCCGCCACAGCTGAGGGAAGTGTGACTGTCGAGTCGAGCCCTCCCGGTGCAGACAGCGAGGTCGCGCAAGAGGCGATTCGGGCGGAGAATCTACTGCAGCAGACGGTGAGCTTGCAGGACGCGATCTTCAACAGCGCGAATTTCTCGAGCATTGCCACCGACGCGCAGGGTGTCATTCAAATCTTCAATGTGGGCGCGCAGCGGATGCTTGGCTACACGGCGGAGGAGGTGGTGAACAAGATCACTCCGGCCGAGATCCACGATCCGGAGGAGATCATTCTGCGGGCGGCCCAGCTGAGTCTGGAGTTCGGTACCACGATCAAGCCGGGCTTTGAAGCCCTCGTCTTCAAGGCCAGTCGCGGCATCGAGGATATCTACGAACTCACCAAGATTCGCAAGGATGGCAGCCGGTTTCCGGCCATCGTCTCGGTCACCGCCCTGCGTGACGAGGACGCGGCCATTATCGGTTACCTGCTGATCGGTACCGACAACACCTCGCGTAAGCAGGTGGAGGTTGCCCAATCGGTTCTGGACCAGCGGTTGCGCGACCAGCAGTTCTACACTCGGTCGCTGATCGAGTCGAATATCGATGCGCTCATGACCACCGACACCATGGGAATCATCTCCGACGTCAACCAGCAGATGATCGAACTCACCGGTCGCACTCGAGACGAACTCATCGGCGCGCCCTGCCGCAACTTCTTCACCGATCCAGCACGGGCCGACACGGCGATTCGGCGAGCCCTCACCGAGAGCAGGGTCAGCGACTACGAGCTCACGGTGCGGGCGCTCAACGGTGATGAAACCGATGTCTCCTACAACGCTGCAACATTTTACGATCGCGACCGGGTCGTGCAGGGCGTGTTCGCTTCGGCGCGGGACGTGACCGAACGCAAGCGATTCGAGCGGGCGCTCAAAGAAAGCAACATCGAGCTGGAACACGCCAGCCGCATGAAGACGGAGTTTCTGGCGACGATGTCCCACGAATTGCGCACGCCCCTGAACGCGATCATCGGGTTCTCTGAGGCGCTCAAGGACGGGCTCATGGGCGACATGAGTGACTCCCAGCGCGAATACATCGGCGATATCTTTACCAGCGGACACCACCTCCTTGCCCTCATCAACGACATTCTCGACCTGTCCAAGGTTGAGGCGGGAATGATGGACATCGAGCTGGAACCGGTCGATGTGCGGTCGTTGCTGGAGCAAAGCCTATCCATCGTGCGCGATGGCGCAGCCGCTCACGCGATCCAGCTTCGCTTCGAGGGGGCCGACGACCTCGGCGTACCCCTTCTCGACCGGCGAAAAACCAAACAGATCGTCTACAACCTGCTGTCGAACGCGGTCAAGTTCACGCCCGACCAGGGGCAGGTCACCCTGAGCGCCCAACGCGTGCCGCGGAGCGCTGTCGGAAAAATCGCCGGCATGTGGCCCGTGCACGATTTTCCACTGCCAGCCAGCACCGTCGCAAACTTTCTCGAAATTCGGGTCGACGATACCGGAATGGGGATTTCATCCGACAACATGTCGAAACTCTTCCTCGCCTTCAGCCAGATCGACAGTACCCTGGCTCGACGGTTCGAGGGCACCGGACTCGGTCTGGCCACCGTTAGAGAGATGGTGGGTATTCAGGGCGGCACGGTGGCGGTCGCCAGCGCAGCGGGCGAGGGCGCGAGCTTTGCCGTCTGGCTGCCACTCGGCAGTACCGACCAGACCGCACCGGCCTGGTCGGCACCGGGCTCTGACAAGTCGGAGACGGATCCTGATCTGGCCGCCGCGATCGAGACGCAGGCATCCACTGCCAACCGGCCGAAGCCGCATCCGTTTCACCCGTCCGCCACGGCATACTCGCCGGCCGCTGAGCCGAAAACGGCGACGACTACGCCCGACGTTGAAGTGTATTCGACGTCGACCGGCCAGTCGGTCGCCGAATCGCTCGCCGCAGTCGTGAAGTCCCAGTCGCAGCAGGAGTACGTGGCGCGTTCGGAGAAATACGTGGCGCTCGTCATCGAAGACGATGCCAAGAGTGCCGAAGTGCTGCGGCTGCTGCTCGAGGCCGAGGGGTTTCGCGTGATCGTCGCTCCCAGCGGCGAAGAAGGCCTCGCCCTGGCCCCGCACCAGCATCTCAGTCTGATCACCCTGGACATCCGCTTGCCGGGCATGGACGGGTGGGGATTCTTGATTCGGTTGCACGAGTTCTCGGATCTCGCGGCGGTTCCGATCGTGATCATCGCGGGGGATGCCGATGTGAGCCTGGCGCTGACCCACGGCGCAGCGGCGGTGCTGGAGAAGCCGATCAGTCGGGCAGCGCTGCAGCAGTCGCTCAATGTGCTCGGGCTCAGCCCCGATGCTCTGCGCACCCGACGGGTGCTGGT
The DNA here is from genome assembly GCF_004402535.1 of Cryobacterium glaciale. Classification (GTDB taxonomy): domain Bacteria; phylum Actinomycetota; class Actinomycetes; order Actinomycetales; family Microbacteriaceae; genus Cryobacterium; species Cryobacterium glaciale. The sequence continues at coordinate 17,079 of NZ_SOEY01000034.1, forward strand.
AGCCGACGACGATCCCGAGACCGTCGATGTGATCGCGCGCTTCCTGACCCGCCCGGAATATGCCGTGGAACGGGCGTTCACCAAGAATGATGCCATCGAGATGGCGCAGCGACTGCACCCGGACCTCGTGTTGCTCAACCTCATGATGGAGGGGTTCAGCGGATATCAAGTGGTTTTGGCACTGCAGAGCGACCCGACGACCGAACACATTCCCGTGCTCGTGGTCACCGGCAAGCAGCTCACCAAGCAGGAGCTGGCGGCCGTGGACAGCGATCCCACCCAGCCGGTACGCGTGCTCGGCACGAAGAACTTCAACCGAACGGCGTTCATCGCTGAGGTGAAGCGCGCGCTGAATTCCGGGCTGGATCTGGACGGGTGATGAGTCGTGGCCAGAATTCTGATCATCGAAGACAACCCGATCAACATGAAGCTTGCCACCCTGCTGGTGCGACGGGCCGGGCATTCGACGCTTGAGGCCGTCGATGCCGAGAGTGGATTGTTGCTGGCTCGGATCGAGATTCCGGACTTGATTCTGATGGACGTCCAGCTACCGGGAATGGATGGCTTCGCCGCCACCGCTGAGTTGAAGTCTGACCCGGTGACAGCAAAGATCCCGGTGATCGCACTGACCGCGATGGCCATGACTCGTGATGAGGAGCGAGCCCGCCAGGCCGGTTGCGATGCCTACATCACCAAGCCGTTGCAGTATCAGGAGGTTCAGGACGCCATCAACTGGCTCATGCCCCGGGCCGCCAATGAAGTTGCGTCGGATGCGGTCGGCATGCTCACCCGCAGTCTTCTGGAGTCGCTCGAGCAGCGAGAGCGCGGTTCGGAATAGGCAAGCGCCGAAGCTGGCACGTGGCAAAATTGCGCTCAGCCCTGCAGAAATGGTTACCGGCGGGTTCCGAGACGGAGTACGGTCATCTCCTATAGCCCGGGAATGCTCAGCGTTCGGCGCAACAATTCGACCGTACGGCTCAGTGATTCGGCCAGTGTCGGTGTCGCCGCCCGGTCAGCCGCGCCATCGGCGCCGACCGGGCGCTCGAAATCGGGAATCCACTGCAGGGCCATGAAGCGCAGCACGCCCAGCATCGCGTGCGTGAGCAGTTCAGCCTGCCCGTGCCGAAAAGCCCGGTCAGCATCGTTCTCGACCTCGGTGACGGCGCCGCGGCCGAGGCGCAGGTAGACCAGTTCGGTTATCTCGGAGGTGACCCTGGTCATCCGCTCCATCTGCTCCTGCATGAGCTCGGGGTGCAACCCGAAAATGCGCAGGCGGTCGGTGAACAGCTGCTCGTCCATGCCCTCGCGGGGGCCGATCGCGCTCATCAGGGTGAGCGCATCGGGTAGCAGATCGTCACCGGGGGCGGCGATGAACGCGCGCGCACGACCCTCATCGATCGTGGGCGGCTCGGCGCCGATGATGGCGGCCTTCTTGGTCTTGAAGTAGTTGAAGAAAGTGCGCTGGGAGATGCCGCTCTGGCCGCAGATCATATCGACGGTGACGTTGTCGAACCCGTGCTCCAGAACGAGGCTGACTGCACTTCGCTCCACGCGCAGGCTCGTCGCGTGATGCTTGTTCTCACGAGACTGCGCGCGCATGGTCGTTGATGTGGGGGTGTCGGTCATTGCCTCGTCCTGGTCTATCGCGCTACTCGTACCGCAGCGACTCGATGGGGTTCTGCTTGGCCGCCCGCTGGGCCGGCAGCGTGCCGGAGAGGAACGCGATCAGCATCACCAGGCCGATGACGAAGGCCACCGACGCCGGCTCGAACACGAGGATGTTCAATCCCGGCAGCCCGGCGAGCAGACCCTGGGACAACACAGCACTCAGTGCGGAGCCGAGCGCGATGGCCACACCGGCACCGATGGCGCTGCCGAGAAACCCGATGACGATGGCTTCGAGGCTGAACAGGGTGTACACCTTGCCGCCGCTCATGCCCATCGCCTTCATCAGGCCGATCTCGCGGGTGCGTTCCTGCACGCTCATCAGCAGGGTGTTGATGATGCCGAATGCGGCGGCGATCAGGGCAATCACGGCGAAGGCGTTCAGCACGCCGACAATGCCGTTGATCACCGTCTGCACGGCGCCGAGCTGATCTTCGATGGTGCTCGCGGTATAGCCGGCGGTGGCGAGGTCCGCCTTAAGCGCGGTCACGGCATCCGCTGACAGCGCGGTGTCGAAGTGAGCCACGGCCACACCGTAGCTCGTGACGGCCGTGTCTATGCCGCCGGACTGCGCGTCGGCCAGTTCGGCGATCAGCGCGTCGTTAGCCCCGGCGCCCGCAGCGAGCAGGCTCTCGAGCGAGACGCCGACGACGGTGGCGTCGACCACGTGCGTCTCGCCGAGAATGTCGGTGATGCCGATCGAAACGGATGCCCCCACCGCGTCGTCCGCGGAGGCGAACCCGAGCGGGGTCACGAAGGTGTCCGGCAGCACGAGCTGGGCTTCACTGGCGCCGCCGTCGAGCTGCGCGCCCGCCGTGAGGTCGGCCGTGGTGACGGCTGAGGTGGCGTTGATGCTGAACTCGTAGGGGATACCCGAGTCGTACTCGATGTAGTCGGGCTGCACCGATCGGATCGGATCGACCGACTCGATGCCGGCGGTGTCGCCGATCGTGGCGAGGTCGGTATCCGTCAGGGCCTTGGTCGTGGTGCCGGGAGGTCCCTGGTTGCTGGAGACCGATGCCGACGAGCTCGCGTCGTACTCGACCGGGCCGTCGCCGGCGGCGGTGGCATCGCTCGCCTGCGTGATGATGAACACGTCGGGGGAGCCGAGGGCGCCCACCTGGGCGTCGACGTACTGGCTGACGCCGGCGCCGACCGCGTTGGTCAGGGTGAGGGTGAACGCGCCGACGAAGATGGCCAGAACGGTCAGGGTCGTGCGGAGCTTGCTGCGAAAGGTGTTGGAGATCGCGGTGGTGACGAGGTCTTTGGTTCTCATGCTGCGCCTCCGGCGGTCAGTGCGTCTGCAGTGCTCAGTGCGTGCGCGCCGGTGTGGGTCGACGCGGTCCGGGACACGACGAGCCCGTCGCGGATGTAGATCTGGCGATCGCAGCGGGCGGCGAGCTCTTCGTCGTGGGTGACGATGACGAGCGTGATGCCCTGGCTGCGATTGAGGTCGAACAGGATGTCTTCGACCACGGCTCCGGTGGCGGTGTCGAGGTTACCGGTGGGTTCGTCGGCGAAGATCACTCGCGGCGCATTGACCAGGGCGCGTCCGATCACGACACGCTGCTTCTGCCCGCCGGACAGGGTCGTGGCCTTGTTGCCGGCCTTGTCGGCCAGCTCGAGCTGTTCGAGAACTTCCATACCGCGGCGGCGCCGCTCCTTGCCGCCCGTGCCGGCGATCTTCAGCGGCAGAATGACGTTGTCGAGCACGCTCACGTTGGGGGTGAGGAAGAACTGCTGAAAGACGAAGCCGAACTCCTTGTTGCGCAATTCGTTCACCGCGCGCTTCGACAGCGACTTGGCGTCGTTGCCGGCGACCTGCAGCGTTCCCCTATCTGGCTCATCGAGCAGGGCGAGCAGGTGCATGAGGGTCGACTTTCCCGACCCGCTCTTACCGACGATCGCCACGGTCTCGCCGGGCGCGATCTGAACGGACACGCCCTTCAGGGCGTCGAAACGGCTCGCACCCGACCCGTAGGATTTCTCCAGGCCTTGCGCATCAATTACCCACTCGGAGTCCATCGGTTTCCCTCGGTTCTGGCGACCCGCACGGGTCACATTTGCAGTAACTGCACTCTAAGTTGCAGTTGCTGCAAATTGCCTGAGGGCGGGTCGTTTCCGAGCGGATCTTATTCCGCCGGTCGGTCTACAGGTCGAGACTGTCACCCGGCTCGAGCGCGAAGAACTCCCCACCGCCGTGCTCGGTGACGCTCTGGAATCGTGCGTTGGACAGCTCTTTTCCCGCCCGGGAGAGCAGCATCTCGTGGGTCGGAAAGCTGCGCTTGGGTTTCACGGCCAGAACGAAATCCATCGCCTCACTGATTTTCATCCAGGGCGCTGCGGCCGGCACGGCGAGAGTTCCCACCTCCACCCCCTCGGGGATGGTGAAGGCGTCGCCGGCGTAGTACAGCTCGTCGTTGACGAGCACCCCGACGTTGTCGATGACCGGGATCGATTCGTGGATGACGGCGTGGGTCGCCCCGAAGAAGCGCAGGGTGAACGGGTCGACGTCGAACGTGTCGCCGGCCTGCACCGTTGTGACCTCGACGCCGTCAAGGTCGGAGGCAGCGATGGCCCGAGCGACACCGGCCGGCGCGAAGATGCGCAGGTCCGAGTTCATTTCGACGATGCGACCCAGCTGTTCGGGGGTCCAGTGGTCGGCGTGCTCGTGCGTGATGACCACGGCAACGGCGCCCGCGGTGCCGGTGAGCGCGGTGGTGAACGACCCCGGGTCGATGTAGAGCTTCTTGCCCGAGAGCTCCAGGATCAGTGCGGCATGCTCCAGCTTGGTCAGTTTCATGCCCTGAGCTAACCCCGATTCGAGTCGTGGCGCAACAGCATCCGCTCTCTTCACGGAGGTTTCTGCACGCGCTGGCGGGGCGGCGCCCACCCGCAGCGACGCGCCGCGTACGCTCAGTTTGGAAGTGCGCTCCTCCGTGTGGCATACTCGGTAAGTTGCAAAAACGGCCCCATCGTTTAGCGGCCTAGGACATCGCCCTCTCACGGCGGTAACGCGGGTTCGAATCCCGCTGGGGTCACAATTGCCCGGTTGCCTTCCCTTGGAAGGCGCCGGGCCTTCTTGTTTAACCGGTCGACGACGCGGGTAGTGCTGGTGTTAGCGAGCGCCCAGACGCCAGAGTGAGGTGACTTCGTTCTGGCGCACGGCGTGCAGAGGGTCGCTCGTGTCGGTCGCACGGGAGTGCACGGCAGGCGCCTCGAGCGCACCGATCACGCGCAGACCGGCCGCCTCGATCACGTTCAGCAGGTCGTCGCGGGAGCGCAGCCCGACCAGTTCGGCAAAATCGGAGAGCACGAGCCAGACCTCACCAGTGGGTTGCAGGTGGCCCAGCACGCCGGCCAGGAACCCCTTGAGCATGCGGGAGCCGGGGTCGTAGACGGCCGCGTCGAGCAGGGAGTGCGCTGTCGCCGGGATCCACGGCGGGTTGCACACGATCAGGTCGGCGCGCCCGTCGGGAAACAGGTCGGTCAGGTGCACCTCCACCCGGTCGCCGAGTTTCAGGCGCGACACAGTTTCTCGAGCGGATGCGACCGCGCGCGGCTCGATATCCGTCGCGACCACCCGCGGCACGCCCCGGGTCGCCAGCACCGCCGCGAGTACCCCCGTGCCGGTGCCGATGTCGAAGGCAACCTTCGGCGCGGCCAGGGGAGCGCCCGCCACGAGGTCGACGTATTCGCTGCGCACCGGAAAAAACGTGCCGTAGTGCGGATAGACGCTGGCGTTCAACGCGGCCACGGGGATGCCCTTGATGCGCCACTGGTGGGCGCCGATCGTGCCGAGCACCTCGTGCAGCGAGACGACGGATGCCTCGGTGATGCTCCCATAGGCAGCGACCGTGGCAGCGACCACGTCGGGTGCGCGGCGCAGCCCGATGATATTGCCGACCTCGAGGGGAATGAGCAGCAGACCGAGGATGCGCGCGCGGTGTGAGCGGTTCTGCCGATAGCGGTAGAACAGCTCGGCGGTCGTGCGCTCGGTCCGATCGGGGCGCGGCCTCGTGCGGTGCTCCAGCGCCGTCAGAATCTGGCGGGCGTTCTGAAAGTCGCCGTTCCAGAGCATCGCGACGCCCTGCGAGGCTAGCCGGTAGGCGGCATCCGCTGTGATGGTGTCGTCAACCGGCACGACCCGCCTGGGGGCCGCCGCTCCGTTCGCGGATCGCCAGGGTGCGGTGGCTGGCTGACCCTCGTTCGACCAGTCGATGTATTCGGCGGCCGTCATCGAAACCGGAGCGTAGTCATAGCCTCCAACTATAGGCTGCGGTCGGGCTTGGCGTCGGGGCACGCGCACGCGCGGGTCCGTCACACTGTTAGAATTCTGCAAGCGAAGGGGAGTATCCCTCTGGGCCCGATCGGGTTCTATATCGCGATCGTCAATACGGGCCGCACTGGCGGGGCCCCGGTCGCGGTGGTATCGATTGGTTCCGATTGGGTCCTTTTGGTGCGGGAGAGACTTTCGGGTTCTGTAACACCCGACTCCCGTCATCATTTGAAAGGCCCCCGTGGAACTCGCTCTCCCCCTCTGGTTCGAAGTTGGATCACTCGTCGTCCTGACCCTGGTTCTGGTCGCCGACCTGCTCATCGTCTACAAGCGCCCGCACGTTCCGAGCATGCGCGAAGCCGGCCTCTGGGTGGCCTTCTATGTCGGCCTGGCCTTGATCTTTGCCCTGCTGATGCTCGTGCTCGGCGACGCCGAACACGCCGGCCAATTCCTGGCCGGCTGGCTCACCGAATACAGCCTCTCGATCGACAACCTGTTCGTCTTCGTGATCATCATGGCCCGGTTCTCGGTACCGCGGAAATATCAGCAGGAAGTGCTGATGGTGGGCATCATCATCGCCCTTCTGCTGCGCGGGATCTTCATTCTGCTCGGCGCCCAGCTGATCGAAAGCTACAGCTGGATCTTCTACATCTTCGGCGCGTTCCTGTTCTACACCGCCGTCAAACAGGCATTGTCGTCGGAGGAGGAAACCGAAGACAAGGAAAACGCGGTCATTCGTCTGCTGCGCCGCCGTATTCGTATCTCGTCGGAATTCGACGGCTCCAAGGTGCGCACGCAGATCGACGGCAGGAGGGTCTTCACCCCGATGCTCATCGTGTTCATCGCGATCGGCACCACCGACCTCATCTTCGCGCTCGACTCGATCCCCGCGATCTTCGGCATCACCCAAAGCCCGTTCATCGTGTTCACCGCCAATATCTTCGCCCTTATGGGCCTGCGCCAGCTGTACTTTCTGCTCGGTGGCCTGCTGGAACGCCTCGAATACCTCAAGTACGGCATTGCGGTCATTCTCGGCTTCATCGGCGTGAAGCTCGTGCTGCACGCGATGCACGAAAACGAATTGCCGTTCATCAACGGTGGCGAGCACATTCTGTGGGCGCCCGAGATCGGCACCTGGACCTCGCTCGGCGTGATCATCGGTAGCATGGCCGTGGCCACCGTGGCGAGCCTGATCAAAGCCCGTCATGATGCCACGAAGCACGGGCACACGCTGGCCGAGCAGATCTCGGTTGACGCTAAGGAATGATTGATCGAGGCCGGGCGCCGGCGTATGGGGGCTTCTCATGACTCTGGTCCAGCAGAGCACGATGGAACTTTCCACCGCGACGGCCCGCCTCGTCTTCAGTGCCCGCAGCGATGTCGGCAGCGTGCGCAAGGTCAACGAAGACAGCATCCTCGCGCAGTCCCCGGTCTTCCTGGTTGCCGACGGTATGGGCGGCCACGCCCAGGGTGAGGTCGCCAGCCAAACCGTGCTGCGTGTTTTCGACGAACACATCGCGCGCGACCTGCCGTCGACGCCGGAACGCATCCTCGACGCCATCCATTCCTCGAACGATGCCGTGCGGGATCTCAGCGCAGCCGATGACTACGGCACGGCCGTGTCGGGCACGACCCTCGCCGGCATCGCCTTCGTCGACGCGGGTGATGATGTCAGCTACCACTGGATGGCCTTCAACGTCGGTGATTCTCGCGTCTACACCTGGACCGACGGCGTTCTGACCCAGCTGTCGGTCGACCATTCCGCCGTGCAGGAGATGGTGGACGCCGGGCTGATCTCGGTCGAAGACGCCGAGAAGCACCCCGAGCGCAACGTCATCACCCGGGCCATCGGCGCCGACGAGTTCGTCGATGCCGACGTCTGGCTGCTGCCCGCCCTGAATGAGCAGTCGTTTCTGATCTGCTCCGACGGGCTGACCAAGGAACTCGACGACGCGGCTATCGCGCGCGTGCTGGCCATGGACATCCGTTTGGACGGTGACGAACGCAGTATCGCCGACGTTCTCGTCGATGAAGCCATCGAACACGGCGGGCGTGACAACGTGAGCGTCATCTATGTGGAGGCGGCGTTCGACTGAAGTGTTCGCCGGACCGTGTGCGAGCCAGGGTGCGGGGCGAGGTGTTACCCTGAACCCGTGGTACTGAGCCGACTTCTTCTGTGCCGCGACGAGTCCCTGTCCTGAGGCCTCCCTCGTCGCGGAGTTCGGCGTGGCTGCCATCGATTCGTGAGGAAGACGCTCAAAATGACCAATGTAATACCCACTTCGCAAGTGAGTTCCAGCACCGGCCTGCGCACGCTCGCCGAGAAGGTGTGGGACAAGCACCTCGTCACCAAGGGTGAGGACGGCACGCCCGACCTGATCTACATCGACCTGCACCTGCTGCACGAGGTCACCAGCCCGCAGGCCTTCGACGGGCTGCGCCTGGCCAACCGAAAGCTACGCCGGCCCGATCTGACCATCGCGACCGAAGACCACAACACGCCGACCCTGGCCATCGACAAGCCGATCGCCGATCTGACCAGCCGCACCCAGATCGAGACCCTGCGACGCAACTGCGCCGAGTACGGCGTGCGGCTGCACTCGCTCGGTGACATCGAGCAGGGCATCGTGCACGTCGTCGGCCCGCAGCTCGGCCTGACCCAGCCCGGCATCACCGTGGTCTGCGGTGACTCGCACACCTCCACGCACGGCGCGTTCGGGGCGATGGCGCTCGGAATCGGCACGAGCGAGGTCGAGCACGTCATGGCCACCCAGACGCTGCCACTGAACCCGTTCAAGACCATGGCCATCACGGTCAACGGCACACTGCGCACCGGGGTCACCGCGAAGGACATCATCCTCGCCGTGATCGCGAAGATCGGCACCGGTGGGGGAGCGGGCTACGTGCTCGAGTACCGTGGCGAGGCCATTCGTGCGCTCTCCATGGAAGGTCGCATGACCATCTGCAACATGTCGATCGAGGCCGGCGCCCGGGCCGGCATGGTCGCGCCCGACCAGACCACCTACGACTACCTCGAGGGACGTGCGCACGCGCCGCGCGGCGCCGACTGGGACGCCGCAGTCGCCTACTGGCAGACCCTGGCCACCGATGACGGTGCCAGCTTCGACGCCGAGGTGATCATCGACGCCAACGAGCTCGAACCGTTCGTCACCTGGGGTACCAACCCCGGTCAGGGCGTCTCCTTGAGCGGATCCGTGCCGAACCCCGCCGATATCGTCGACGCCAACGAGCGCTCGGCCGCCGAGCGGGCGCTGGAATACATGGACCTCACGGCCGGCACACCGATGAAGGAGATTCGGGTCGACACCGTTTTTCTCGGTTCCTGCACCAACAGCCGGATCGAAGACCTGCGCGCCGCCGCCGAAATCATCAAGGGCAAGACCAAGGCCGAGGGACTGCGCATGATGGTCGTTCCCGGCTCGGCCCGCGTGCGCATCGAGGCCGAAGCCGAGGGGCTCGACCAGATTTTTCTCGACTTCGGAGCCGAATGGCGTTTCGCCGGCTGTTCCATGTGCCTCGGCATGAACCCCGACCAGCTCGAACCCGGCGAACGCTGTGCGTCTACCAGCAACCGCAACTTCGAGGGACGTCAGGGCAAGGGCGGGCGCACCCACCTGGTGTCGCCGCTCGTCGCGGCAGCCACGGCTATTCGCGGCACACTCTCGGGCCCTTGGGACCTCGTTCAGGATGGAGACCAGTAGCATGCAGAAATTCACGACCGTCACCGGTATCGCGGTGCCGCTCCGCCGTTCCAACGTCGACACGGACCAGATCATCCCCGCCGTGCACCTCAAGCGCGTCACGCGCACCGGCTTTGAAGACGCCCTCTTCGCGGCTTGGCGCCAGGACCCCGATTTCGTCATCAATAAGAAGGAATACCAGGGCGGGCGCGTGCTCATCGCCGGGGCCGACTTCGGCATCGGTTCCTCGCGTGAACACGCGGTCTGGGCCCTGCGCGACTACGGGTTCGACGTGGTGCTCAGCCCCCGATTCGGTGACATCTTTCGAGGCAACTCCGGCAAGCAGGGGCTGCTCGCCGGTCAGATTAGCGAAGCGGATGCCGAAACCCTGTGGAACCTCGTCGAAGCCGCCCCCGGCATCGAGCTGACCGTGGATCTGGTGGGTAAAACCGTGCGTGTCGGCGATCTGACCGTGAATTTCGAGATCGATGATTACACTAGATGGCGGCTGCTCGAAGGTCTTGATGACATCGGGCTGACGTTGCGTGACGAAGCGCGGATCAGTGAATTCGAAGCAACGCGAGAGTCGTGGTTGCCCCAGACTCTTCCCGCGCGGTCCCCGGAATCAACGCACTAATTTGTATTGCATCAATTTGCATTAGGACAGGTAATTTGTGAGCACTCTCAGTGAAGCCCGGCGTGATCAAGAGGCGCAGAACATGAATGACGCCAGGCTCAACGACGACGCGAACGAGCGGGGGAGTGCCCAGAATCACGGGGCATCCGTCGGCCTCACCGCCGACAAAATCACCATCCGTGGCGGCATCCCGCTGGTCGGCCGCATCGAGGTGAAGGGAGCGAAGAACCTCGTCACCAAGGCCATGGTCGCCGCTCTGCTCGGTGAAACCCCGAGCGTACTCAAGGACGTTCCGAACATCAGCGATGTTCGGATCGTTCGGGGGCTGCTCGAGGTGCACGGCGTCAAGGTGACCGAGGGCGCCGAACCTGGCGACCTCATTCTCGACCCGGTCGACGTGGAGAGTGCACACTTCGCCGCCATCGACGCCCACGCCGGTTCCTCCCGCATCCCGATTCTGTTCTGCGGACCGCTGCTGCACCGGCTCGGCGAAGCGTTCATCCCCGACCTCGGCGGCTGCCGCATCGGCGACCGGCCGATCGACTTTCACCTCGAGGTGCTGCGCAAGTTCGGCGCCGTCGTCGAAAAGCAGCCCAACGGCATCCGCATGTCGGCGCCGAACGGTCTCAAGGGCGCCAAGCTCGAGCTGCCCTACCCGAGCGTGGGGGCGACCGAGCAGGTGCTGCTCACCGCGGTGCGGGCCGATGGCCTCACCGAACTCAAGGGCGCGGCGATCGAGCCCGAGATCATGGACCTCATCAACATTCTGCAGAAGATGGGCGCGATCATCACGGTCGACACCGACCGGGTGATTCGCATCGAGGGCGTCGAACGCCTGCTGGGCTACAACCACCGTGCGTTGTTCGACCGCAACGAGGCCGCCAGCTGGGCTGCCGCTGCCCTCGCGACCGACGGTGACATCTTCGTCGGCGGTGCCCGCCAGCCCGAGATGATCACCTTCCTCAACGTGTTCCGCAAGGTCGGCGGCGCTTTTGACATCTGTGACGACGGCATCCGCTTCTATCACCCCGGCGGTGACCTCAAGCCGGTCATCATCGAAACGGATGTCCACCCCGGCTTCATGACGGACTGGCAGCAGCCGCTCGTGATCGCCCTCACCAAGGCGCACGGCACCTCGATCGTGCACGAGACGGTCTACGAACAGCGGTTCGGCTTCGTCGACGCGCTCGTCGAAATGGGCGCGACCATTCAGATCCACAAGGAATGCCTCGGCGGCCACCCGTGCCGCTTCGGCCAGCGCAACTTCAACCACTCGGCGGTCATCACCGGCCCGACCCAGCTGCACGGCGCCGACATCGTCGTGCCCGACCTGCGCGGCGGCTTCAGCCACCTGATCGCCGCGCTCTCGGCCGAGGGGACCTCGACGGTCAGCAACGTGGGAATCATCAGCCGCGGATACGAGAACTTCATCGGCAAGCTGCGGCTTTTGGGGGCGGACTTCGATCTCGAAGGATAATAGGCGCGTGCCTGAAAATAATGACGTGCCAGCAGTTCCCGAGTCGTCCGAACCGTCAACCCGAATCCGTTCCGAGAAGAGCAGGCCGAGCGCGTTCTGGATTCTTGCCGGGCTGATCCTGCCGGTGATGAACCTCGCAGCCCGCTACGAGATCATCGACGCGCATAAGTTTCCGCGCAGTGGGGCTTTCGTGTTCGCGCCGAACCACTACAGCGAGATCGACCCCGTGGTCATGGGCGTCGTGGCGTGGAAGCTGGGCCGGCTGCCGCGGTTCCTGGCGAAGGCATCCGTTTTCAAGATTCCCGTCATCGGCTGGGTGCTGACTCGGTCGGGCCAGATTCCGGTGCAGCGCGGCGGCTCGGTGCGCGGCAGCGAACCGGTCAAGGCCGCGCAACGCCTGGTCCAGAAGGGCCAGATCGTGGTCGTCTACCCGGAGGGCTCGCTCACCCGCGATCCCGATCTATGGCCGATGCGCGGAAAGACCGGCGCGGTGCGCATCGCGCTCGAACAGGGGATTCCGATCGTGCCGGCCGCGCACTGGGGTACCCAACACCTGATGGAGAGGTATTCCAAGAAGATCAGCCTGTTCCCCCGCAAGACCATCAGGGTGAAGATCGGCGACCCGCTCGACCTCGCCCAGTTTCGCGGCCGCAGCCTCGACACGGCCACCCTCAACGAGGCGACCGCCGTCGTAATGGTGGCCATCACGGCACTGCTCGAAGACCTGCGCGGTGAGAAAGCCCCGGCCAAGCGCTGGAACCCGTCGGAGCACAACCAGAAAGAGACCGGTCGTTTTGAAGCCTAGAAACCCGCAGCAGCCCAGGATCCAACCAGGCACTCGGGTGGCTGTTCTGGGGGCCGGAAGTTGGGGAACGACCTTCGCAAAAATTCTGACGGATGGCGGCGCCGACGTCGTACTCTGGGCTCGTCGCCCCGAACTGGCGCGTGAGATCTCCGAAGCGCGCCGCAACAGCGACTACCTGCCCGGCGTGAACCTGCCGATCGGCCTGCGCGCCACGAGCCGTCTCGACCTGGCCCTGGCCGGTGCCGAAATGGTCTTCGTCTCGGTGCCCAGCCAGTCGCTACGCGAAAACCTCAAGCAGGTCGAACCGTACCTGGCCGAGAACGCGATCATCATCTCGCTCATGAAGGGCGTCGAACGCTCGACCGGCATGCGCATGAGCAGCGTTATCGAAGAGGTGCTGCGCATCGACCCCGACCGGATCGCGGCGATCAGCGGACCCAACCTCGCCCTGGAAATCGCCAAGGAACAGCCCACCGGCGCCGTCGTTTCGTCATCGAGCCTCGAAACGGCGCAGGCCGTGGCCAAACTGGCCACCAACCGCTACTTTCGGTCGTACATCAATACCGACGTCATCGGCACCGAGTTCGGTGGCGTGCTGAAGAACCTCATCGCGGTGGCGATCGGCATCGTCGACGGAGTCGGCTACGGCGAGAACACCAAGGCCTCGATCATCACCCGCGGCCTGGTCGAAATGACCGACTTCGCAGTCGCCTACGGAGCCCAGGCCGAGACCCTGGCCGGCCTGGCCGGTCTCGGCGACCTCATCGCCACCTGCCAGTCGCCGCTGTCGCGGAACAACACAGCCGGGCGGCTGCTCGGCCAGGGCTACAGCATCAACGACGTCGTCAAGCAGATGCAGCAGACCACCGAAGGCCTCGCCTCGGTGAAGCCTGTTCTCGAACTGGCCCGCGCCAAGGGTGTGGAGATGCCGATCGTCGAACAGGTGCGCCAGGTACTCGACGGCACCCTCAACCCCCGCGACATTGCGCCGCACCTCACAACTGACTCCGGCGAACCGCAGGGCGAAAGGACACTTGACGATGCACAAGCTCACGGTGGTGCTTCTCTTTGGGGGGCGTTCCAGCGAACATTCGATCAGCTGCGCCACGGCCGGCGGAGTGCTGGCGGCCCTCGACCCTGAGCGTTACACGATCATTCCGGTCGGAATCACCGGGGACGGCGCGTTTGTTCTCGAAGACAACGATCCGGCCAAATTCGTTCTCACCGCGCAGGCGCTGCCCGTCGTCGCCGACAACGGCACGCGGGTGCGCTGGCCGCAGAGCGCGTCGAGCCGGGAACTGACCGTCGTCGACGCGTCGGGTGAGCGATCGTTGGGCTCCGTTGATCTTATATTCCCGATTTTGCATGGACCGTTCGGCGAGGACGGCACCATCCAGGGCATGCTCGACCTGCTGGGCCTGCCCTACGTCGGGTCGGGGGTGCTGGCATCCGCTTTGGGGATGGACAAGCACTTCGCAAAGAGTGTGTTTCAGCAGGCGGCCCTGCCTGTTGCGCCGTGGCGCACAGTCACAGCGGATGACTGGGCGCAGGCTCCCGGGATGGCCTATGCCGCCCTCGAACAGCTCGGCCTGCCCGCCTTCGTGAAGCCGGCCCGCGCCGGGTCGAGCGTGGGCGTTAGCAAGGTATCGACACCAGCCCAGCTGGCCGAGGCCATGACGGTCGGCCTGGCCGAAGACACCAAGGTGCTCATCGAATCCGGGCTCGTCGGTCGGGAGCTGGAGATTGCCGTGCTGCAGGGCCGTCCGGGGGAGCGGACGCGCGCCTCCGTGGCCGGCGAGGTCGTCGTCACCGGCCGGGACTTCTATGACTTCGCGGCGAAGTACCAGGGCGCGCCGGGGGTCGACCTGGTCTGCCCTGCGCCCCTGGCGGCGGCAGAACTGGCCGAGGTGCAGCGTCTCGCCATCGCCGCGTTCGAGGCGATTGGCGGCGCAGGACTGGCCCGGGTGGACTTCTTCCTGACGGCTGCCGGCTGGGTGATCAACGAGATCAACACCATGCCCGGCTTCACGAGCATCTCGATGTTCCCGAGCTGTTGGCTGGCGAGCGGCTACACCTACCCCGAGCTGATCGACGAACTCATCGCGGTGGCCTTAGCCCACGCCCACCACGGTTCCTGACCCCTCGCTGGTCGAGGCGTGAGGGACGAGCGATCGAGACTTACGGGGCGGTCGTGGCCTCGTCGGTGGGCAGCTGCACGTCTTCGGCGCCGACGCAGGCACCGGTCGCCGGCACATAGCCGACCGCATTGGCGACGTCGATGAGCGCGGTCGAGCCGCTCACCGCTTCAGAGTCGACCACGATCTCGATGGCCGGGTCGCGTCCGTACGTCGTGTAGCGGTAGGTCGGGGCGTCGGAGTCGTCTTCGATCCAGTCGATGCCGTTGATGTTCAGGCAGGGCAGCGTTGTGGGCGCCGGCACCGTCACACCGCAGTGCAGCAGCACCGCGGCAGGGTCGCCCCAGGCGCCGGTGGCCTGGGCGTTCGTCTCCCGTGACGGCTGGTCGGCGACGGTGGACGGCAGGTGCACGATCACGTCGGCGCAAACCACATTGGTGGCATCGGCGGCCGGGGCCAGCGGCACGGCAGCGGCGCAGCCGGCCAGCAGCAGTGAACTCGCGAGCACGGTCACGACGGCGACGGAGCGTAGGGGAGCGGAGCGCAGGAGCAGGAATCGGTGAGACATCGTATTCAGGCTACCGTTTCTTACATGACCACCGCAGCGGATGCCCCGCTTCCAGCCTCGCATTCCGCCGCAGCACCTCGATCCGCCGCCAGTGAAACACTCGCGGACCTGAGCGAGGGAGCCGTGCTCGGGCGGATCTTTCCCCGGCTGCCGACGGCAACAGCGCAGCTTCTCGGCCCGGGTGATGATGCCGCGGTCATCTCCGCGCCCGACGGACGATTCGTGGTGACGACCGACATGATGATTCAGGGGCCGGACTTTCGCCTCGCCTGGTCGACGCCGCACGACCTCGGCTGGAAGGCGGCCGCCACGAACCTCTCCGACGTGGCCGCGATGGGCGCACGACCGACAGCGCTCGTCGTCGCGATCGCCGCACCGCCGTCGACTCCAGTGTCGGTGCTCGAGGGGATCGCCGACGGGCTGCGCGACTGCTGCGAGGCCCTCGCCCCCGGCTGCGGCGTGGTCGGGGGCGACCTGTCGGCCTCCGACGCCCTCACCCTCGCCGTGACGGCCTTCGGTGACCTCGAGGGTCGTGCGCCCGTGTTGCGTTCCGGCGCACGCCCCGGCGACGTCGTAGCGCTCTCCGGTCGGCTCGGTGAAGCCGGAATCGGCCTCGAACTCTTGTTTCGCCTGGGGGTTGATTCCCTCGGAACGCCAGACCGCGACCGGGCGAACGCCCTCAAGCTCACGCATCCGACCGAGGTGGCCGCCCAGCTCACCCCGGTGCCTCCGATTGCCAGCGGACCTCTCGCCGCCCTCGCCGGTGCCACCGCCATGCTCGACGTCTCCGACGGACTCGCGATCGACGCCGGGCGGATCGCCCGCGCGAGCGGTGTCGGCATCGACTTCGATTCCAGCTGCCTGGGCGATCGCATCGAGGTCGCCCTCGGCGGCGGCGAGGACCACGGACTCCTCGCCGCCTTTCCGCCCGAATCCGCCCTGCCACACGGCTTTCGCCGCCTCGGAACGGTCGTGGCGGCATCCGCTTCGATCCTGGCGGGAGCGATCACCGTCGACGGCGCCCGGCACGACCAGGGCGGCTGGGACCCCTACCGCGGCTGGGACGGTGCGGCCGGCTAGTTCTGCTCTGGAGGTGAGGCGTACCAGACGGTTGTGTCGCCGTAATCCTTGCGGCGTTCCAATACCAGGCCGCCGCCCCACTCCGGCTCGGGCGAGCGCGAGCTGCGCTCCAGCACCACGAGCGCGTCGTCGGCCAGCAGCGGAGCGAGCGCACGCAGATTGTGACCCAGCTCAACCTCGCTGAGGTCGTAAGGCGGGTCGATGAAAACCACGTCGAAGCCGTCCTTGGTCGCCGCCAAAAAAGACTGCACCGCCTGTGATGACACCGCGATCTTCAACACAGTACCCTTCGGCGCTGACCGCTGCACCGCCTCGCCGTTCTTACGGCACATGGCCGCCGCTCCATAACTGTTCTCGACGAGCGTGACCACCCGCGCCCCGCGGCTGGCCGCCTCGAGCCCCAGCGCGCCCGATCCCGCATACAGGTCCAGCACGCGCATGCCGTGCAGCGCATCCCGCGAGTCGAGCGCCGAGAAGATAGCCTCCCGCACCCGATCGCTGGTCGGCCGTGTTCCCGATTTCGGTACCGCCAGGGTCAAGGAGCCGGCAAACCCGGAAATAATTCGCGTCATAACCCTCCCGAGCCTAGCTGCCCTGTCAGAGGCTCCGTTTACGATGGAACCATGACCGGTTCGAGCGCTGCCCATGGCCCCGAATTCGACGGCGTCGCCCTGCCAGTGCCCCAGCTGGAACCGATCAACCTCGATACCCCCCTGAAGAAGGCGCTCGGCGCCCTCAAGGCGCGAGCGCTCGAAAAGGCTTTCGGTTTTCACACTGTAAACGACCTGCTCAGCCACTACCCGCGCGACTACGCCGACCGCGACGTACTGCGGCCGCTCAATCAGCTCACTCCCGGCGCCAACATCACCGTCATCGCCGATATCGTGTCCGCCCGAGAAAAGCGCATGTCGTCGCGGCCTGGCACGATCGTCGAGGTGGTCATCTCCGACGGTGGCGGCGAGTTCATTCTCACGTTCTTCGGCAAGAAGAGCCAGCAGTGGCGCCTTGACCAGTTGCGTCCCGGGCTGCGCGGCAGCTTTTCCGGCAAAGTATCGACGTTTCAGAACCAGAGTCAGCTGGCGAACCCGTCGTACAAGACCTTTGAAAGCGAAGAAGAAGAGGCCCGCGACGACCCGACCGTACGCTTGCGCCACAAGCCGCTCATCCCGATTTACGCGGCCACAGCCTCGGAGACCAGCTGGAACCTGCAGACCCTGATCGACCAGGTGCTCCGGCGGGTGGGCACGCTGCCCGACCCTGTTCCCCAGGACCTGCGGGTCGAACACGGTCTGCTCGACCACACCCAGGCCATCCGCTGGATTCACAGCCCCGACAAGAAAGCACAGTGGATGGCCGCGCAGGACACGCTGCGGTTCACCGAAGCCTGGGTACTGCAGTGCGCCCTCATGCAGCGGCACAGTATTGCGCGGGAGCGCCGCACCCGGCCGCGCGTGCCAACACCCGGCGGATATCTCGAACGCTTTGATGCCGCGCTGCCGTTCGTGCTCACGGTCGACCAGGAGATCTGTGCCGTTGAAATCGCCACCGATATGGCCAGGTCCGGCCCGATGAACCGGCTGCTGCAGGGGGAGGTCGGGTCGGGTAAAACCGTCGTGGCGCTGCGAGCCATGCTCGCCGTGGCCGACAGCGGCGGCCAGACGGCACTACTGGCCCCGACCGAGGTGCTCGCCGGGCAACACCTGCGGTCGATCACGACGCTGCTCGGCCCCGATCTCGCGACCGAACTCATGCCGACCCTGCTCACCGGCAAACTTCCCGTCGCGCAGAAGCGCAAGGCGCTGTTGCGCACCGTGTCGGGCCAGTCACGCATCGTGATCGGCACCCACGCCCTGCTCAGCGACACCGTGACCTTCTTCGACCTCGGACTGATCGTTATCGACGAGCAGCACCGATTCGGCGTCGACCAGCGCGAAACCCTGCGGCTCAAGGGAGCTGAACCACCGCACGTTCTCGTCATGACGGCCACGCCGATACCGCGCACCATCGCCATGACCGTGTTCGGTGATCTCGACGTGAGCACCATCCGCATGCTGCCGGCCGGACGCCAGGGGATTCGCAGTGTCGTGGTGCCCATGGGCGAGAACGGAGCCCTGTTCGGCCG
Source organism: Cryobacterium glaciale (assembly GCF_004402535.1). GTDB lineage: Bacteria > Actinomycetota > Actinomycetes > Actinomycetales > Microbacteriaceae > Cryobacterium > Cryobacterium glaciale. The sequence goes on from NZ_SOEY01000034.1 coordinate 35,548, forward strand.
GGTGTGGGCGAGCCTGGCGCAGGAGCTCGCGCTCGGGCGTCAGGGGTTCGTCGTCTGTCCGGCGATATCTCCGGCAGAAATCGAGGAAGCCCCCGATGACCTGGCCGGAATCGAACCGTCTGGCGGAGAGAAATCCGGCCCCTTGTTCAACGTGGAAGAGGTTCTCGAAGGCATGCGCGGCGTACCGACGCTGGCCCCCTATCGACTGGAGGCCCTGCACGGGCGCATGACGAGCGACGAGAAAGATCGCATCATGCGGGCGTTCGCCGCCGGTGAGATCGATGTTCTCGTGGCGACGACCGTGATCGAGGTCGGTGTCGACGTGCCCAATGCCTCGGCCATGGTCGTGCTCGACGCCGACCGATTCGGTGTCTCCCAACTCCACCAGTTGCGAGGCCGCGTCGGCCGTGGCGGCGTGCCGGGGCTGTGCCTGCTGGTGACCAATTCCCGGCCGGGGTCGCCGTCCCGCCAGCGTATCGGTGACGTCGCGGCGACGCTCGATGGCTTCGTGCTCGCTGAACTCGACCTGGCCCTGCGCCGTGAGGGCAACGTCCTCGGCGACCTGCAGTCCGGCGACGGCTCGAAACTGCGCTTTCTGCGGGTGGCGGTCGATGGAGACATGATCGCCGAGGTACGACAAGCCGCGTACCACCTCGTGACGGGCGATCCGGGCATCCGCACCAACCCGGCGCTGCGCGACGCGATAGCCCGCCGGCTGAACGAATCCGAACGCTCCTGGCTCAATAAAGGCTGATGATGACGACGTCAAACGGATGCACCGGGCAGCGCCGGTCAGCCTGTGGCAGTAGGGTGTGATCATGCGCAGGATCGCCGTTGTCCCTGGATCATTTGACCCCGTAACCCTGGGCCACTTGGACGTGATCGATCGTGCAGCCGGCCTGTTCGACGAGCTCCATGTGCTCGTGGTGCACAACCCCGACAAATCAGCCCTGTTACCGATCAGCCAGCGCGTGTCGCTGCTGGAACAGTCCATCAAAGAGGCGGGGCTGCCGACCAACATCGTCGTCGCCAGCTGGAGCATGGGACTGCTCGTGGACTACTGCATGGACGTCGGGGCGAGCGTGCTGGTGAAAGGCATCCGCTCGCAGGTCGATGTGGCCTATGAGACGCCGATGGCAATCGTCAATCGCAATCTTGCCGCTGTTGAAACGGTGTTCCTGCTGCCTGACCCGGCCAACGCCCATGTCTCCAGCTCGCTGGTGCGACAGGTGGCCGGCCTCGGCGGCGATGTGTCGCCCTACGTCCCCCATGCCGTTGCGGAATACCTGGAGCGGTCGCGGGTATGAACCGCAAACCGACTCGCTCCTCTGCGGAACTGGCGTCGGTTCCATCGGTCGAGGCTGCGCCGTTCAACAGCGATTCGGCCGCTGATCTCAGCGGGCTGCAAACCTCCGGGCGTGCCATCATGCGCAATGTTGAGACGGTCATCGATGGCAAGCATGAGGCCGTCCAGATCGCCCTGACCGTGCTCCTGGCCGAGGGGCACCTGCTCATCGAGGACGTTCCCGGCGTCGGTAAGACCATGCTCGCCAAGGCCCTCGCCCGCTCCGTCGACTGCACGGTCGGTCGAATCCAATTCACCCCCGACCTGCTGCCCTCCGACGTGACCGGGGTGTCGGTGTTCAACCAGGCCGAGCGCCGGTTCGAGTTCAAACCCGGTCCGGTCTTCGCCAACATCGTCATCGGTGACGAGATCAACCGGGCAAGCCCGAAGACCCAGTCGGCCCTCTTGGAGTCGATGGAGGAACGCCAGGTCACTGTCGACGGCATCACCTACCCGCTCGCCCTGCCCTTCACCGTCATCGCCACCCAGAACCCGATCGAGATGGAGGGAACCTACGCCCTCCCGGAGGCCCAGCGCGACCGGTTCATGGCCCGCATCTCCATGGGTTATCCCGACTCCGACTCCGAGCTCGCGATGCTCGACTCGCGCGACACCAGCAGTCCGCTCGCTTTAATCTCGGCCGTCGTATCGGGGGAGACCCTGCGGGACATGATGCTCATGGCGCGAGCGGTCTTCGCCTCGGGTGCCGTCAAGGAATACGCGGTGAATCTGGTTCGAGCCACCCGCGACGATCGCGACCTGCGCCTTGGGGCCAGCCCGCGCGCGACCCTGCAGCTGATTCGTGCGGCGAAGGCGCAGGCCGCGTTGAGCGGTCGGGATTACGTGTTGCCCGACGATATCGACTCGCTCGCGGTGGCCGTCCTCGGCCATCGGCTGGTGCCCACCAGCCGCGCGTTGGGTCACCACCACCAGGACAGCGGCCCGGTGATCGACGATATCGTGCGCCGGATCCTCGCCGATACGCCCGTGCCCGTCGGGGGCGGGGCATCCGCGCGATTTGAATCAGTGGCGTTTGAATCAGTGCCGGCGGTACGCGCCGTTCCGCCTCGGCCCGTGGGTTCCACCGGAACGACGTAGTCATGGCGGCACGCGGGGTGAGAGGGTCCGGGCCGGTGGCCAACGCCGAGTGGTATACACGGTTGGCCGCCCGATTCGCCACGCGGCTCACCCTTCGCGGCGCGGTCTTCCTGGCGGTCGGAGTCGTGCTGTTCACAAACGCGGTGCTGGTGAACAGTCGCGACATGCTGTTCGTCGCCAGCCTCCTGATCATGGCACCGCTGGTTGCGGCCGCATACGTATCGCTTCGTCCGGCACGGGTCGAGGTCAGCCGGGTCTTTCGGCCGCCGATCGTGCCGGTCGGCGGTGAGAGTATGGTGTCTCTGCAGCTGCACAATCTGTCTGCGGCGCCGCTCGGTGGTGCCTCCTGGTGCGACACCCCGTCACCCGGCATCGACACTCCTCCAGTAGCCCTACTCCCGCTCGTGAGCCGGAACGGTGTGGCGGGCGAGAGCGTGCACCTTGAGTACTCCGTCGTGCCGCGCCACCGCGGCGTCTACGACGTCGGCCCGTTGCGCGTGTTCCGGCAGGACCCGTTCGGCTTCGCGAACAGTGACCGAAACGCTGGTTCCCCCCACGACCTGATCGTGACGCCCCGGGTGACCCGGCTGCCCGGTAGCGGTCTCGCCCAGTCCAGCAACGATGGCTCCATTCGCGAACTGGTTCGTCAGGCAACCCCCACCTCCGACGAACTCATCGCCCGCGAGTACCGCCCTGGCGATGCCCTGCGCCGGGTAAACTGGCCAGCCACGGCCCGGCACGGCGAAATCATGGTGCGGCAGGAGGAACAGCGCAGCAATCCTGAGGCCCGCATCGTGCTCGATACGACCCTGGCCGGTGCGGCCGGCCTGGGCGCCGGGCATGTTCCACCGCACCTGTTGGCCGCGTTCGAACTCGAGATCGAACTGGCGGCATCCGTTGGTGTCCACCTGCTCGACGCCGGATACCGCCTTGAGGTGATCGAACTCGGCGCCAGCCAGCTGCTGCCGGGCGACCAACAGACCCTGGGCGGGCTGCACGGCGATGTGCCGGCCACTTTTCGCGCGCCCGGCGGCGATCGCGCCCTGCTCGAGGCCCTCGCGAGCGTAATTCCGGTGCCGTGGCCCAGTCGCAGCGCTCGCCTCGCCGCCGAGCGTCGGGTGCCGGTGCGCGCCGCGCTGCGGGGAGCGCAACCCGTGCTGCCGACGTTCGCGCTGCTCGTGAGCGTGTCCGAAGCGGATGTCGACGGCCTGGTCGCCCTCGCCCGTCACTGTGAGCCCGCCGTCGCGTTTGTGCAGCGCACCGTCGGCGCTCCGGCCCGCGAACGCCTGCAGGGCGCCGGCTGGCGCTGCGTGGAGCTCGCCAGTGCCGACGACCTGGAAGAGGCGTGGAACGACGTGAGCGGGGAGCGAGGCGCCAGCCATGACTAGCCTGGCGACGAAGCCGGCGCCGGTTTCTGTTTCGGCGGGGCGCCCGGTGCGCCCGCCCCAGGCGCCGCGCGGTCGGCGCGGCGGCCGTGATGCCGCGCTCTGGCCGCTCGCCCTCAGTCTGCTGTTGCTGCTGCTCATCTGCTGCGCGGCACTCGGCCCGCTGCTGCGGGGCAGTGCCTGGTGGTGGGTCTCTGCCACGGTCGGGGCGGCCGTGCTGCTGGGCTCCGCGCTGTTTCGGAGGCTCGGGCTGCCGCGCCCGATCATTCCGTTGGCGAACGCCGCGGTGCTCGTTGGCGCGATGACGCTGCTGTTCGGCGGCGGCACCGGGCTGTTCTGGCTCATTCCGACACCGCAGACCATCGGCACGTTCACCGACCTGGTCGACGCCGGTGGGGCGTCGATCGCCCAACAGAGCACTCCGGCCGAAGTGACTGTCGGCATCCTCTTTCTGCTGGCCGGCGGCACGGGACTGATCGCTGTACTCATGGATCTGCTCGCCGTGAGCCTGCGCTGGCCTGCGCTCGGCGCGGCGGGCGCACTCGTGCCGCTGCTCGCGCCGGGATTCATCGTCGATGACGGTGCAGATATGGCCGCGCTGATCGTCGCCGCGATAGCTTTCCTGCTGCTCTTGCGGGTCGACGTCTATGTGCGTCGCGCGCAGGAGGAAAGGCGTCCGTCGACCGGATTGCGGGCCTCTCGAGCGCCGCGGCGGCGTGGGCCAGGGCCGATCGGCGGCGCACTCGTCGTGGGATCCCTTGCCATCGTGGGCGCCCTGATCCTGAGCACGGTCGCGCCGGCGTTCACGGCCGGAGGGCTGGTCACGGCTCGGCCGGGCGGCTTGTTGTTTGGGAGCGGGGTCAGCCCCATGATCAATCTCGGGCAGGACCTGCGCCGTCCCAAGGCCGGACCGGCTTTTCACTACACCTCGATCGGCACTGAGCGGCCGTACTTCACCCTGCTCACCCTCGATGAGGTCATCGGTTTGAGCTGGACGGCTCGCATCGACGGGGCGAACACCCGCAACACCGTCGACGATATTCAGCGGCCGTTCGGGCTGGACAGCACCGTCGAGACCGCGGAAGCGTCGACGTCGATCGTCATCGACGGCGTCAACAGCCACTGGCTGCCCGCACCGGCCCGCGCCACGAGCATCGAGGGGCTGAGCGGCCGCTGGTATTGGGACAGCCGTACCCGGGCGATTGCGAGCACGACGTCGAACACGCTCGGCCAGAAATACACGGTATCGTCCTTGGAGATCAAACCAACGGCTGACCAGCTGCGCCAGGCCAGCACCGACTACCCGGCAAGCGTTCTCGGCAATCTGCAACTCCCGACCAATCCGCCGACGATCATCGAAGAGACGGCGTTGGAGGTGACGGCCCAGGCTGCGTCGACCTACGACGCCGCCATCGCGATCCAAACCTATCTGCGCGGCAGCGCCTTCAGCTATGACACGGACGCGCCCGTCGAAGCCGGTTACGACGGTGGCGGAATCGACGTGATCGGAGTGTTCCTCCAGGAGAAACGCGGCTACTGCGTGCACTTCGCCGCGACCATGGCGACGATGGCACGCAGCCTAGGCATTCCGTCCCGGGTCTCGCTCGGCTACCTGCCCGGCGTGAAATCGCAGGACCTCGAGCAGGGCCTCGGGCAGTACCTCGTGGATTCGCATGACCTTCATGCCTGGCCGGAGTTGTATTTCGTGGGTATCGGCTGGGTGAAATTTGAGCCGACCCCCGGGCGCGGCACCGTTCCCAACTACGAGCAGACAGTGGATGCCGACACACCGACGACGCTGCCAGGCGGAGCGGCCGCCACGAGTGCACCCGGTCTCGGCGCCGACCGGCTCGCCGACGATTCCGCCCTCGAACGCGGCGCCACAACGCAGGACGCCGTGACCGGCAACCTGCTGGCTATCATCGGTTTCAGCGCGCTGGGACTGCTTGTGCTGGTTCTGCCGGGGGTCGCCAGGCGGATGCTGCGTCGTTCGCGGCTGCGCCGCATCCGCTCGACCGGTGCCGGCCTCGCCTGGACTGAACTGCAGCACACCAGTCTCGATCACGGTATAGCGGTGCCGGTCACCGAAACTCCGCGTGCTTTCGCGGGCCGCCTGGAGGGAACGCTCGACCCTGCGTCGATGGAAGCGCTCGAACGGGTGTTGCTGGCGTTGGAACGTTCGCGGTTCGACCGATCGCCGGCAGGGGGGGACACCCTTGCAGCCGACCTGGCCGTGGTGCTGCGGGCGCTGCACGCCAGCGCGAGTGTCGGCATCCGTCTGCGAGCGACGTTTGCGCCGACCTCGCTGTTCGCCAGCCTGGGTGCGTTGCTGCGCGGTGAGCGCCCCGCCCGAGTGACTGCCCCCTGAACGGAGCACTCACCCAGAAAGCGTACAATTTACGACCGTGACTAAGTTCAAGAAGACGCCGTACACGGTCGACGTGCGTGACCTCATCAACCGCCCGGGCACCATGCACGAACGCCACCTCGATATCGTGGTTCCCGACGACCTCGGGGCTGGCCTCGTGGCTGTGAAAGCCGGCTCGACCCTGTCGACCGAGCTGCGCCTCGAGGCGATGCACGAGGGGATCCTGGTGAGCATCGAGGTCTATGCGCGCGCCCTCGGGGAGTGCGGCCGGTGCCTCAAGGACATCGACCTGCCCGTCCGAGTTCAGTTTGCCGAGCTTTTCGGTTATCCTCAGGAGGAAGCCTTCGAGTTTGAGATTTTGGACGACCATGTCGATTTGGAATCTTTGATCCGGGACGCGGTAGTGTTATCACTTCCGTTCCAGCCAGTATGTCGGCGGGATTGCCCTGGTCTTGACAGTGAGACCGGGCAGCCGCTTGCCGAACTACCTGAACTCGTTTCCGACGATGCGCCCGACCCCCGGTGGTCAGCGCTTGCGGGGTTTACGGCTTCCACAGACAAAGACATGGGTGCGGACATCCATGTTTCAGACAGAGAAGAGAAGTAGTCATGGCAGTACCGAAGCGCAAGATGTCGCGTTCCAACACCCACTCGCGTCGCGCGCAGTGGAAGGCCACGCCTCCCACCCTCGTGAAGACCATGGAGGGCGGCAAGGTCGTCTACAGCCTTCCGCACCGCGCCAAGGTTGTCACCGACTCCACCGGTACCCCGTTGTTCATGGAATACAAGGGCCGTAAAGTCGCCGACATCTAGGACACCTCTTTTCACCGGACCGGAACTCGGTCGATGAAGATGTGTAAATGAGAGACGTGAAGACCGAGCGGTCGCCCCTGTTGGCGACCCTCGGCGTGCAGATTGAACCGGTGATTTTGGAGCTTGCTCTGACCCACCGGTCTTTTGCGTACGAAAACGGCGGTATCCCCACCAACGAGCGTCTGGAATTTCTCGGCGATTCGATTCTGGGACAGGCCGTCACGGTGATGCTTTATCGCACCTATCCCGACCTCGACGAGGGACACCTGGCCAAGCGCCGGGCCAGCCTGGTGTCGACGGCGGCGCTCGCCCAGATCGCCCGCGGTCTGGGTCTGGGGGAGTATATCCGCCTCGGTCGTGGTGAGATCCTCACCGGCGGTCGCGACAAGGCGTCCATCCTGGCTGACACTGTCGAAGCGCTCATCGGTGCGACTTTCCTTGACGCCGGTGGCGACGTCGCCACTGCATTCGTGCTGCGGCTAATCGCTCCTCTGCTGGCCGAACCTGGCCACTTCGGTGTGTCGATGGACCCGAAAACAGCCCTGCAGGAGCTAGCGGCTAGTGCCGGCGTCGGCGTTCCCGTCTACACGCTCGAAGCGAGCGGGCCCGATCACTCCAAGGTGTTCGTGGCCACCGTAGCGATCGGCACTGTCGTCACCGCCGCGGGCGTTGGCCCGAGCAAGAAATTCGCCGAGATGGCTGCCGCCCGCGAAGCCATCGACCGGCTCAACGCGCTGTAGTTCTCCGCTATGCCGGAACTCCCCGAAGTCGAGGTCGTGCGGGCCGGCCTGCAACCGGCGGTCACCGATGCCATCGTCACCGGCGTCGAGATCTTCGACGAACGCTCCCTGCGCCGTCACGATCCGGCTTCCGGTTCCTTCGCCGAACAACTCACCGGGCGCCGAATTCTCGCCGCCGTACGTCGCGGCAAGTTCCTGTGGCTGCCGCTCGGCAGCGGCCGAGCCCTGGTCATCCACCTCGGTATGAGCGGACAAGTTCTGCTGCGCAGACCGGGCGCCGCCCTGGATCGGATGTTGCGCATCCGCTTGACGCTGGAACACCCGACCCACGGCGAGCTCTGGGTGAATTTCGTCGACCAGCGCATTTTCGGCAGCATGGCCGTCGACGTGATGGGCCCGACCAGGGACGCGCTCCCGGCGGGATATTCGGGGGAGCTGCAAGCGGATGCCGCCTGGCAGCACCGCATACCCTCCCAGGTCGCGCACATTGCTCGCGACCCCATCGATCCGTCGTTCTCGTCGAGCGCCTTCTTCGCAGCCCTCGCGCGCAAGAACACCGGCATCAAGCGGGCGCTGCTCGACCAGAACCTGATCAGCGGCATCGGCAATATCTACGCGGACGAAGCGTTGTTCGCCGCGCGCATCCACTTCGAGCAGCCGGCTGCGTCGCTGTCTTCGGCGAAGGCCACGGTATTGCTCGCCGCAGTGCGCACCATTCTGCACCGCGCCCTCGCCGAGGGCGGAACCAGCTTCGACGCCCAGTACGTGAACGTGAACGGGCAGTCCGGCTATTTCGCGCACAGCCTTGAGGCCTACGGGCGGCAGGGCACGCCGTGCTCCCGCTGCGGCACCCTGATCGTGCGCGAGCAGTTCATGAATCGCGGCTCGCACTTCTGCCCGCGCTGTCAGCGCCTGCGTTAGCCGCTGAACGGTAACGTGGGCATCAGGCCAGGGCAGCCTGGAGACGCCGACGACGCAGCGCCCAGCGCACAGCCAAGCCGAGAACCATCACGATGACCGCGGGGATCAGGAGTGAGGCCGATCCGCCCTTCACGCCCAGCGCGCTGACGAATACCTGCGCACCATAATCGAGCATCTCGGCGGGATAGGCGGCCAGCACACGCGTTCCCGCTGCGGCGCTCACGGCCGTGAACAGTGTCGGTCCGATCCAGAGGGCAAGAAAACTGACGACCGCCCCGGCCACCCGACCAATTGTTGCCAGGCCGCCCCAGGCCACGGCGAGCCCCACGATCACGGCCGGAACCCACCGGGTTGCGTTCAGCAGAGCCCTGGCTGTCTCCGATACCTCGAAGCTGAGCGGATGCGCGATGAATCCGTTGAGCCAGGCGCTAGAGGCGACGGCGGCCAGGCTCACGGCCACCATCGCGCCGGCGACGGGCGCTCGGGCGATGAGCGCAAGAATGAGCAGTCCGATCAGGCTGGCGGCCAGTGTTCCGGCGGTCAGGACGAACAGGTACACCTTCGCCGCGGGGCTCTCGGTGAGTCCGACGGCGGTGGTGACGGCGGTCTGCACGATGGCAACGACCTGCACGGTCAGCACGCCGACGACGATCGCGGCGAGAGTGAATCGGGGGTGCTGCGCGCGCGTCACCCGCGCGAGGCCGCCGGCGAGCGCTGACCCGGTCACGATCACCGCCACGATGAGCGTGATCGTGTACTGGCTAAATGGCAGCAGGACGATCGGCATGTCCTCCGGCAAGGTGTTGACGGCCCACAAATTCTGTAGGGGAAGGCGCATCCCGGTGACCAGCCAAGGCAAGAGCCCGACGATCGCCGAGAGCATCCCCATGACCAGATACACCAACGGAACGATCGCTTTCATCTGGGTAAGTGCAACCACCAGAACCCCCTCAGCCTGAAACTGCAAGGCTAGCAGCACCTTGACGGGGAGCTTGGGAGATTCTCGACCGCTAAACACAACAACTCAGAATTGTGACTCAGGATTGGGCATCAGGCGGTACGACTCGTTTCCAAGCCCTTTCGCAGCCCATCGGCGGTCCAGACATCTTCCGGCTCCTCAAGCCCGGCCGTCGGGGCATCGGTGCTCATCCGGGTAACCTCCGCAGTTCTGCCCGCCACACTCCCCGACAAGCGGATGTCCCGGCCAGTGTCGGTGGGGCACGGTACCGTTGAATCAGCCCCGAGACCAGGACTTGCGGCGGACCGAGCGAAAGGGTCTTACGTTGTATTTGAAGAGCCTCACCCTCAAGGGGTTCAAATCGTTCGCGCAGCCGACGATGTTCGCGTTCGAGCCAGGCGTCACCTGTGTCGTCGGTCCGAACGGGTCGGGCAAGTCCAACGTCGTCGACGCCCTCGCCTGGGTGATGGGCGAGCAGGGTGTGAAAACCCTGCGCGGCGGCAAGATGGAAGACGTCATCTTCGCGGGCACGTCGACCCGCGGCCCGCTCGGCCGGGCCGAAGTCATTCTCACCATCGACAACGCCGACGGCGCCCTGCCGATCGAATACTCCGAAGTGACCATCTCGCGCACGCTCTTTCGCAACGGTGCGAGTGAATACGCCATCAACGGGCGCACCTGCCGGCTGCTCGATGTGCAGGAGTTGCTCAGCGACTCCGGCCTCGGCCGCGAGATGCACGTCATCGTGGGGCAGGGACAGCTCGACGCCGTCTTGCGCGCGAGCCCCGAAGAACGCCGCGGCTTCATCGAAGAGGCCGCCGGCATACTCAAACACCGCCGCCGCAAAGAGAAGACCCTGCGCAAGCTCGATGCGATGCAGACTAACCTCACCCGGCTGAGTGACCTCGCTGGGGAGATTCGCCGCCAGCTCAAGCCGCTCGGCCACCAGGCCGAAATCGCCCGCGAGGCGCAGACCATCGCCGCCGTCGTGCGAGACGCCCGTGCCCGGTTGCTCGCCGACGACGTCGTGACGCTGCGCACCGCGCTCGACGCCCACAATCGCACCGAGAGTGAACGCCACACCGAACGGGTCGTGCTGCAGGAACAGCTCGTGCAGAAACAGGGGCGGGTACAGCGGCTCGAGCGCGCCCAGGTCGGCGATGCCGTCGACCTGGCCCGCCGCACCAGCTACGAGCTCGAATCGGTACAACAGCGACTGCGCGGCCTGTTCACCCTGGCCAACCAACGACTGGCCCTGCTCGGTTCGCAGGCCGAGTCGTCAGCCCTCGTACCGAGTGTCACCCCGACCATGCTGACCGAGGCTGCGGCCGAGATGGAGCGGCTGCGCGCGGGTATCGGAGCGGCTCAGAGTGCCTGGGATGACGCCAGGCAGCAGAGCGCGGCTGCGCGGTCGCGGCTCGACGCTGTCGACGAAGATATTGCGGCGCAGGCAGCGCTCGTCTCTCGGCATGACCTGGAGATTTCCCACCTGACCGGGCAATCCGAGACGGCGGCTTCGCGACTAGCGGCCGTTCGCGGTGAACGTCTGCGGCAGCAGAATGCCCTGGACGCGGCGACGGACCGCAACCAGAAGGCGCAGCTGCAGCTCGACGAACTGGAGGCTTCAGTGCCCGCTGGCGAACCCGATTCGGGCGAGCTCTCCGAAGCCTTCGAACTGGCGCAGGCCGCGGTACAGCGCGTCGAGGTCGAGGTGGAGCGACTGCGCGATGAGCTGCACCGGCACGAACGGGAACGCGACGCCCAGGCGGCACGGCAGGGTGCGTTCTCCCTCGCGCTCGACCAAAAAGACGGCTCGTCGGCCCTGCTCGGCGCGCAGCTGACCGGCATTCGCGGGCTCGTGGCCGACCACGTGCGGGTGCAGCCGGGGTTCGAAGCGGCGATCGCCGCCGCGCTCGGCTCCCTCGCCGATGCCGTGCTCGCCGAGAACCGCGACTTTGCCCTCGACGCGATCGTGCAGGCCTCACGCGACGACTTCGGGCGGGTCGAACTGATCCTGGCCGACGGGCAGGACAGCATCGATCCAGCGATCGATTTGGGAGACAGGGCAGGCATCCGCTGGGCGACCTCGGTCATCGACGGTCCCGCAGGCGTGAGCGGCCTGCTCGCGCAGACCGTCATCGTCGACGATCTCGCGCTGGCCGGCGCAGCGGAGCTGCCCGACAGCCTCACCCGTATCACCCTCGCCGGCGAGGTACTGAGCCCGTGGGTCGTACGCGGCGGGTCGGGGGCCCGGCAGAGCAAGCTCGAACTCGTCGCCGAGCGTGATATCGCTGCCGAGAAGCTCGCGACGGTCACCGTGCTGACCGAGCGGACGCGGTTTGATTTCGCCGAACAGCGCACACTCCTGCAGGCGTACAAGGAACAGTCGGTGAGCTCGCGAGCGACCCTGCGCGCCTTCGAGACGCAGCTCGCCACCCGCACGGAACGTCGCGGTCGACTCGTGGTGCAGGCCGATGCGGCCGCCGCCGACGTCGACCGAGTCTCCGCCGCGCTCGAGCTCGCCAGCGGAGCCGTCACCGAAGCCGAGGCCGTCGCGGAACGGGCCGCTGCCGTCCTGGTGACCGCCCGGTCTCAGCCACGACCGGTCCTCGACGCGACCCTGCGCGACGCGCTCCATACCGAACTCGAGGCCGCCCGCGAATCCGAGGTCGAGACCCGGCTGCAGGTGGAAACCGCCCGCGAACGCGTGCGCGCCGGCGAACTGCAGGTGGCGACCCTGACCCGGCAGCTGGAGACCGACCGCACGGCGGCCGCTGCGGCCGCCCGCCGCGCCGTCATCCGTCGCCGCCAAGTGGATGCCGCCTCCCGCGTCGCCGAGGCGCTTCCCGCCGTGCTCGCCGCGGCTGACCGCTCAGTCGCTGCAGCGCAACTTCAGCTGGCCAGCGCCGAAGCCGAGCGAGCGAGCCAGAACAGCGAACTGCAGCAACTGCGGCGTGACGAGAACGCCCTGCGGGAGCGGCTCGCCTCGATCACCGAGAACGTGCACGGCCTCGAACTGGAGATCTACGAGAAGAAGCTGCACCTCTCGGCCCTGCTGGAACGCGCCGGCAGCGAACTCGGCCTGACCGAAGGCGTGCTCGTCGGCGAATACGGGCCCGACCAGCTCATCCCGGCGGATGGCACCGGTCTGGATGACATCCGTGCCGATGACGCGCCCGCGGAGGGCCGCACGACCGACGGCATCCGCTTCGACCGGGCTGAGCAGCAGAAACGGTTTGCGGCTGCCGAACGCACGCTGGGCCGGCTCGGCCGGGTCAACCCGCTCGCGCTCGAGGAATTCGCCGCGCTTGAGCAGCGACATAAGTTTCTCACCGAGCAACTCACCGACTTGACCTCGACCCGCAGCGACCTGCTCACCATCATCGCCGACATCGACGAGAAGATGCAGACCATCTTCGGGTCGGCGTTCGACGACACCCAGGCGGCCTTCGCTGAGGTGTTCCCGGTGTTGTTTCCCGGCGGCAGCGGAAGCATCTGGCTCACCGATCCCGACGACCTGCTGACCACCGGCATCGAGGTATCGGTCAAACCGGCCGGCAAGAAGATCGAACGCCTGTCGCTACTTTCCGGCGGCGAACGCTCGCTCGCCGCCGTCGCGCTGCTGATCGCCATCTTCAAGGCGCGCCCGAGCCCGTTCTACATCATGGACGAGGTCGAAGCCGCCCTCGACGACGCCAACCTCGGCCGGTTGCTGACCATCTTCGAAGACTTGCGCGAGACCAGCCAGCTCATCGTGATCACCCACCAGAAACGCACCATGGAAATAGCGGATGCCCTCTACGGCGTCAGCATGCGGCAAGACGGGGTCAGCGCCGTGGTCGGCCAGCGCGTCGGCACCCGTGCAGACCAGCGGGCGGATGCTGCGGCGGGCTAGCCCTGTGGCGACCTAAACCTGTGGCGACCTAAACCTGTGGCGACCTAAACCTGTGGCGGCAGTGCCGAGATGACGGGGTGGTCCTTGGCGATCACGCCGACCTTGGCCGCGCCGCCCGGGGAGCCGAGGTCGTCGAAGAATTCAACGTTGGCCTTGTAGTAGTCGGCCCACTGCTCGGGCAGGTCATCTTCGTAGTAGATGGCCTCGACCGGGCAGACCGGTTCGCAGGCGCCGCAGTCGACGCACTCGTCCGGATGGATATAGAGGGAACGTTCGCCCTCATAGATGCAGTCCACCGGGCATTCGTCGATGCAGGCACGATCTTTCACATCGACGCAGGGAAGAGCGATCACATAGGTCACAGTGTCAGCAACGCTTCCGTGCGGGAGATCGCGACCTGTTCGGCGCGGGAGATGACCTTGACGCGCTCCCGGCCCGGCGTGACAGAGTCCTGCGTGCCGAGCAGTCGTTCGTGCGCGTCCAGGGTACGCCAGCCGGCCCAGGTCGTGAATTCCACCCCGCGTTCGTCGAGCAGGGACAGAATCGTATCCGCTGCGCCGAACGTCTGGTTGCCAGCGACGAGCGCTGGTACGTCTTCGACGAGCCGGGTGATGGTCTCCAAAGCGTCACCCTTGGTGTGGCCGATGAGGCCGACCGGACCGCGCTTGATCCAGCCGGTGGCGTACAGTCCGGCGATCGGCTCGCCGGATGCATCGAGCACACGCCCGCCGTCGTTCGGAATGACACCGCGTACGGCGTCGAACGGCACCTCGGTGAGGGCGCTGCCGCGGTAGCCGACCGCTCGGTAGACGGCCTGCACCGGGTAGTCGACGACCTCCCCGGTAGCCTTGACGTCGCCGTCCCCGGTGTGTTCGGTGCGTTCAAAACGGATGCCTTCGACCCGCCCGTCGCCGTACACCTCGAGCGGTGCGTGCAGGAAGTGCAGGTGCAGGCGACGCGAGGCGCCCTGCGGAACCTTGGTCAACCATCCGTTCAGCGTGCGGGTCATGATCTTGACCTGGTTGTTGCTGGCGACGAGTTGTTCGCTGTGCGAATCGGGCGTGAAATCCTCGGCGTAGACCACGAGGTCAACGTCGGGGATGTCGGCGAGCTCGCGCAGCTCGATCGGGGTGAACTTCACCTGCGACGGCCCGCGACGGCCGAACACGTGCACGTCGGTGACCGGGGATCCGGCGAGCCCGGCATAGACCGAGGCGGGGATGTCGGTGGTGAGCAGGTCGTCGGCGTGCTTGGCCAGGATACGGGCGACGTCGAGGGCCACGTTGCCGTTTCCGATGACGGCCACGTCGGTCGCGTCGAGTGGCCACTCCAGCGGCACGTCGGGGTGGCCGTCGTACCAGGAGACGAAGTCGGCGGCGCCGAATGAGCCGGGCAGGTCGATGCCGGGAATGACGAGCGGGGCGTCGAGAATGGCGCCGGTCGCGAAGATGACCGCGTGGTAGTGCTCGCGCAGGTCGGCCAGGGTCAGGTCGGTGCCGTAGGTGACGTTGCCGATGAAGCGAATCGTATCGGCGTCGAGCATTTCCTGCAACGACTTGACGATGCCCTTGATGCGGGGGTGGTCAGGGGCGACGCCGTAGCGAATGAGCCCGTACGGCGCCGGCAGCGAATCGAACAGGTCGATGGCCACGGTGTGCCCGGCCTCCTGCACCAGCCGGTTCAAAATATTCCCGGCGTAGATGCCGGCCGGGCCGGCACCGATGATGGCAACGCGCAGGGCAGAGGGAACGGGGGTCATAGTGTGCCTTTCAATGGCGCAAGCTTGCAGAATGAAACAACAGAAGAATGGATGCGCGCGGGTCAGCGCAGGCCGGCGGCCATGAGTCCGCGGCGGCGCAGCAGACGACGCTCGATCGGAGCGAAGACGACGAGCTCAACCAGGATGCCGACGAACAGAATCACCAGAATCGTCGCAAGCACGCCGGACAGGTCGGCGAGTTCCCGGCTCTGTTGCAGCATCGAGCCGAGGCCGAAGCCCATCGTGCCGCCCATGGCGATGATTTCTGCGGCCATAAGCGAGCGCCAGGCGAAGGCCCAGCCCTGTTTCAGGCCGGAGAAGTAGCCGGGCAGGGCGGCCGGCAGCACCACGAGGGTGGCCATCTGCACGCGCGATGCGCCCAGCACGGTGCCCACGCGGCGCAGCTGCGGCGGAATCTGGTCGACACCGGAGACGAGCCCGTTGGCGATCGACGGCACCGCGCCCATGAGTACCACGAAATAGACCGTGGCGTCGGTGAGGCCGAACCAGATGATGGCGGCGGGCACCCAGGCGACCGAGGGCAGCACCTGCAGCCCGGACAGTAACGGGCCGAGAGCCCGTCGCACCGGGCGGCATTCGGCGAGCAGCAGCCCGATCGGAGTCCCGATGGCGACGGCGATGAGGAATCCGAGCCCGCCGCGTTCGAGGCTGGTCAGCACCGCGAGTTGCAGGCGCTCGCTCGACCAGGCGCTGACCAGGGCGCCGAACACGTCGAACGGTCCGGGGATCAGGTCGGGGCGGGGCTTGGCGATCACAATGTAGGCCTGCCAGGCCGCGACCAGGGTGATGAGCAGCAGAATCGGCGGCACCACACCGTCGAGGGTGCGGCGAAAGGCGCCGCGGGGGGGTTCGGGCACGGCCTGCAGCGAATCCAGGCCGGCTTCGAGGCGGCGGAGTTCGTCGTGGTCGGGGTCGGAGGCGGTGCCGGTGCGAGTGTCAAGCGGCATTGCGTCGAATCTCCTCTCGCAGCTGGTCGGTGATCTCGTCGCCCAGACGGGCGACTTCGGGGGATTCGATGCGGCGTGAGCCGGTGTCGGTGATGGTCCACTCGTTGACGATGCGCCCGGGGCGCGACGACATCAGGAGGATGCGTTGCCCCAACCGGGCGGCCTCCCGCACGTTGTGGGTGACGAAAACAATGGTGCGGCCGGTTTGGCGCCAGACCCGTTCCAGTTCCTCGTGCAGCAGGTCGCGGGTGATGGCGTCGAGCGCGGCGAACGGTTCGTCCATGAGCAGCACCTTGCGGTCCTGCGCGAGCGAGCGCGCGAGGGCGACGCGTTGACGCATGCCGCCGGAGAGTTCGTGGGGACGTTTGTCGGCGGCATCGGCGAGGTTGACCAGGTCGAGCAGTTCCAGGGCGGCACCGCTACGTTCCTTGCGGGGCACCCCGCCCAGCTTGAGGGCGAGCTCCACATTGCGACCGGCGGTCAGCCACGGAAACAGGGCCGCGTCCTGGAACATGACGGCGGCCTTGCCGCTCGCCACGGTGACGGAGCCCTCGGTCGGCTTCTCCAGACCGGCAATGATGTTCAGCAGCGTGGACTTGCCGCACCCGCTCGCACCGAGCAGGCAGACGAACTGGCCGGCCTCGATCGACAGGTTGATGTCGTCGAGCACGAGCGGTCCGGTGCCGTAACGCTTGCCGAGGGCGTCGATCGTGATCGCTGCCGGCCCGACCCCAGCAGTGGTCGGGGCTGTGGCAACAGACACGTTGGTCACGGCGACACTTCCGACCCGGCGCCGGAGCCGTCGCCGGCGCGGGTGGGCTCGCCGGGCGCGGTCACGATGCCGGCGGCCAGGGTCGCGCCGTCCTGCGGGTGGATCACCAGGAACGCGCCCGAGCGGCGGTTCTGCGTGTAACGCTCAACGGGCAGATCGCGCGACAAGCGGATGCTCGCCTGCCCGATGTCGTTCACGGCGAGGGCCGTGGCGGGTTCCACGCCGAGCGTCGTCAGGTCGAGCCGGCCGGTGACCGCGCTGACCAGGGCCTGCACGACGGTCGTGCCGAACTTTACGAGAACGCGGGCGCCCGGTGCGAGTGGGCGCGGGTCGAGCCAGAACAGGTCGGCCTCGAGGGTGCGGGTGACCGGTGGCAGGGTGTCGGCGGCCGCGATCACGGCGCCGCGGGCAATGTCGAGGTCGTCGGCCAGGCGCAGCGCGATCGACTGAGGCGCGAAGGCCTCGTCGAGGGCGACCCCGGCGAAGTCGATGCCGGTGACGGTGCTGGTGCCGCCGCCGGGCTCGACGGTGACGGTGTCGCCGACCTTGATGCTGCCGCTCGCGACCTGCCCGGCGTAGGCCCGGTAGTCGCGGAAGGAGTCGGCGAGCTCCGGGGCGACGACGACCGCGCCCTGCGGGCGCAGCACGAGCTGCACGGGCAGGCGGAACGCCTCGGTGGCTCGGCCCGAATCGTCGAGATCATCGATCACGGTGAGGGTTTCGAGCAGTTCGAGCAGGCTCGGCCCGTCATACCAGGGGGTGCGCTCGGAGCGGTCAACGACGTTGTCTCCGGCAAGGGCCGACACGGGAATCACCAGCACGTCGGCGATTCCGAGTTCGGCGGTGACCAGACGAACGGATGCCTCAACCGCCCGGTAGGCGGCCTCGTCGTAGTCCAGCAGGTCGATCTTGTTGACCGCGACGATCACGTGCGGCACGCGCAGCAGGGCGACGACGCTGAGGTGCCGGCGGGTCTGCTCGAGCACACCCTTGCGGGCGTCGATGAGCATGATGACGGCATCCGCTGTGGTGGCGCCGGTGACCATGTTGCGGGTGTACTGCACGTGGCCGGGGCAGTCGGCGAGGATGAAGGAGCGGACCGGTGTCGCGAAGTAGCGGTAGGCCACGTCGATGGTGATGCCCTGTTCGCGTTCGGCGCGCAGGCCGTCGGTCAACAGCGCAAAGTCGATGCCGCCGCTTTCGCCGCCGAAGCCGCGCTCGGTCGAGGTGCGGGTGACCGCTTCCAGCTGGTCGGCGAGGATGGCCTTGGAATCGTGCAGCAGCCGGCCCACGAGGGTGGACTTGCCGTCGTCGACCGAGCCGGCCGTTGCGAAACGAAACAGGGTGCCTTCGGGAGCAGAAACGACGGCCTCCGTGGCGAGGTTCTGGGTGTCAATGGTGAGGGTCATCTGTTATTCCGTTCCCAATCCGCCGGCCGAGACCGGTTCTTCTGTGCGTTCCGCGAGTACGGCATTGAGCAGGGCCACGTTGAACAGTCCGTCCAGGTCGCCGTCCTTGCCGATGCCGGCCTTGACCGCCTCGGCGAGCGAGACCGGAAAGGTGGCGGCCAGCGGGTCGACATTGAACTTCACTTCGGTCAGGGCGCGGGCCAGCACGTCGTCGGCGAGTGCCTTGCCGGTGTCGGCCTTGAGCTTCGCGTTGATGACCGTCGCGGCCTCGGCCGGGTTCTCGGTGAGCCAGTCGACGGCTGTGACATGGCCCTCCAAGAGCGCCTGGACTGTGTCGGGGTGCTCCTCGAGAAAAGCCTTGCGCACGAGCAGCACGGTGGTCGGAAAGTCGCCGTTCTCCCACCGGGAGGCTTCGTTCACGAGAACGTGACCGTCGGCTTCGAGCAGCAGGCGGGACACCCAGGGTTCCGGGAGCCAGGCACCGTCGATCTTGCCGCTCTGAAACAGCGTCAGTGTCTGCGCGTTGTCGGTGGGAGCCACGGTGACGTCGCCGCCGCCGGTCGTGCTGGTCTCGTAGCCTTCATCGCCGAGCCAGGAGCGCAGGGCGACATCCTGGGTGTTGCCGAGCTGCGGGGTGGCGAGGATGGTGCCGGCCAGGTCGGCCGGGCTGTCGATGCCGTCCCGCACGACGAGTGCAGCGCCGCCGCTCGCTGCTCCGGCCACGATGACGGCGGACTGGCCGCCGCTCTGCACGAAGGTGTTTACGGCCGGGCTCGGACCGATGTAGGCGGCGTCGATGGCACCGGCGCTGAGCGCTTCAACGGCGGCCGGGCCGGCGTTGAAGGTCTGGGTGGTCAGCGTCGTATCGCCGAGGGCGTCGTCGAAGAAACCGTTCTGTACTCCGACGAGTGCCGCGGCGTGGGTGACGTTGTCGAAGTAGCCCAGCCGCAGTTCGGCGGCGGGTCCCTGGTCGGTGGCGGGCTCGGTGCTGACCGTGGCGGCGCATCCGCTCACAAGAAGGGCGGTTCCCAGCATGAGGGCGCCCAAACGTAGCGAGGTCTTCATCAGAAATATCCTTCCTTCTTGCGGTCTTCCATGGCGGCCTCGGAGATGCGGTCGTCGGCGCGGGTTGCGCCTCGTTCGGTGATGGTGCTCACGCCGACCTCGCGCACGACATCGGCAACGGATGCCGCGGCCGAGTCGACCGCGCCGGTGCAGCTCATGTCGCCCACCGTGCGGTACCGCACGGTGCGCAGTTCGATGATTTCGTTGGCCCTCGCCGGGCTGACCGGGCTGACGGCGCGCCACATGTTGTCGCGACGGTAGACCTCACGCTCGTGGGCGTAGTAGAGCGGGGGCAGTTCGATGTTCTCGCGTTCGATGTAACGCCAGACGTTGAGTTCGGTCCAGTTGCTGATCGGGAAGGCGCGCACATGCTGGCCCACGGTGTGGCGGCCGTTGTAGAGGTTCCACAGCTCTGGGCGCTGGTTGCGCGGGTCCCACTGGCCGAATTCGTCGCGCAGCGAAAGGATGCGCTCCTTGGCCCTGGCCTTGTCTTCGTCGCGGCGGGCGCCGCCGAAGACGGCGTCGTGCCGGCCAGCCGCGATCGCGTCGAGCAGCGGCAGGGTCTGCAGCGGGTTGCGGGTGCCGTCGGCGCGCTCGGCGAGCCGGCCGTCATCGATGTAGTCCTGCACCTTGGCGACGACGAGGCGCACCCCATGGGCCGCAACGGTTTTGTCGCGAAACTCGAGCACCTCGGGAAAGTTGTGCCCGGTGTCCACGTGCAGCAGCGAGAACGGAATCTTGCCCGGCCAGAACGCCTTCGCGGCGAGGTGCAGCACCACGACCGAGTCCTTGCCGCCGGAGAACAGCAGCACGGGGCGTTCGAATTCGGCGACGACCTCGCGAATGATGTGGATCGCTTCGCTCTCGAGCACGTCGAGTTCGGAGAGGCGGTGGGTTGCAGTGGTCATAGGTGGAGCCCGCATTCTGTCTTCTCGAGGGTGGCCCAGCGGCCGGAACGGGGATCGGCACCCGCCGCGACGGGCTGGGTGCAGGGGGCACAACCGATGGAGGGATAGCCCTGGGAGAGCAGCGCGTTCACCGGAACCTCATGTTGGGTGGCGTAGTCCATGAGCTCGTCGTAGCTCCAGGCGGCGACCGGGTTCACCTTCACCAGGCCGTTGCGTTCGTCCCAGGTCACCAACGGCGTGTTGGCGCGGGTGGGCGCTTCGTCGCGGCGCACACCGGTGAACCACAGCTCGTAGCCGCCGAGGGAGCGCTGCAACGGTTCGACCTTGCGCATCGCGCAGCAGGCGGTGGCATCGCGCGCGAACAGCTCGGCGCCATGCAGGGCGTCCTGCTCCGGGACCGTCGTGAGCGGCAGCACGTCGACGACGGTGACCGGCAGGGCGGCCGCGACAGCGTCGCGGGTCTCATAGGTCTCATCGAAGTGATAACCGGTGTCGAGAAAGAGCACGTCGACTCCGGGCAGCTGCTGCGACACGATCTCGGGCAGCACCGCGTCGGCCATGGAGCAGGCTACGGCCACGGTGTCGGGGCTGAAGTTGCGGGCGACCCAGGCGACGACCTCGGCGGCGGTGGCCTCACGGCCGTTCGCTGCGGCGGCCGCTTCAAGTTCGGCCGACCCGGCTTCGGCGAGCGCCTGCAGCTCGGCGGCCGGTCGGCGCGGCGGCAAGACACGGGCGGGGGCAGCGGATGCTGCTGCTCGCGCGTTCAGGTTGATGGCGCTCATGTGAGGTCCTCCTCATCGGCGCGGTGCGCCCACTGGGCAAAGGTTTCGTCGGTGTCGGCGGCGCGGGCGGCCAGGAAACGGCGCACGAGACGTTCAACGTAGTCGGCGAGGTCGTCGGCGGTCACCTTGAGGCCGCGCACGGTGCGGCCGAGGCCGGCCTCGTCGCGGTCGACGGAGGCGAGGCCGCCGCCGAGGTGCACCTGGAAGCCGGGGGTGGAGCCGCCATTGCCGTCGGGCAGCAGCTGGCCCTTGAGCCCGATGTCCGCGGTCTGGATGCGGGCGCAGGAGTTGGGGCATCCGTTCACGTGCAGGGTGATCGGGTGCGGGGCGTCGATGTCGGCGAGGCGCTTCTCGAGCTCGAGGATGGCATCCGTTGCCGACTGCTTGGTCTCGACGATGGCGAGCTT
This sequence comes from Cryobacterium glaciale, assembly GCF_004402535.1. Lineage (GTDB taxonomy): Bacteria > Actinomycetota > Actinomycetes > Actinomycetales > Microbacteriaceae > Cryobacterium > Cryobacterium glaciale. The sequence continues at coordinate 57,141 of NZ_SOEY01000034.1, forward strand.
GCAGAATTCGATACCGGTGCAGGCCACGGTCGAGCGGCGGAACAGGCTCGGGCGGGCCGAGAGGCCGATCTCATCGAGGGCCGTGATGAGCGGTTCCACGTGCTCTTCGGCCACGTCGAGCACCACGATCTTCTGATGCGGGGTCGTGCGCAGGCGGGTCGAGCCGTGGGCTTCGAGCAAGTCGGCGAGCCTGATCAGGGTCTGGCCGGAGACGCGGCCGACGAAGGGGGCAACGCCGATGTAGAAACGGCCGTCCTTCTGCTTGTGCACGCCGATGTGGTCGCCCTGCGTCTTCGGGCGGGGAGCGGCGGGGCCGTCGGGCAGGGTGTAACCGAGATATTCGTCTTCGAGAATACGACGGAACTTCTCCGGTCCCCACTCGGCGAGCAGAAACTTCAGGCGTGCCTTGCCGCGCAGACGGCGGTAGCCGTAGTCCCGAAAGATGGAGGCGACGCCGCGCCAGACCTCGGACACTCGGTCTTCGGCGACGAACGCGCCGAGGCGTTCGGCCAGGCGCGGGGTGGTGCTGAGCGCTCCGCCGACCCAGAGGTCGTAGCCGATACCCAGTTCGGGGTGTTCGAGCGCGACGAGGCCGATGTCGTTGATCTCGTGCACGACGTCCTGGCTGGGGTGGCCGGTGATGGCGGTTTTGAACTTGCGGGGCAGGTTGGCGAATTCGTCGGTGCCGAGGAACTTGCGGGCGAGCTCGTTGATGGACTCGGTGGGGTCGATGAGTTCGTCGGCGGCGATGCCGGCAACGGGGGAGCCGAGGAACACGCGCGGCACGTCGCCGCAGGCCTGGGTGGTTTCGAGACCGACGGCTTCGAGGCGGCGCCAGATTTCGGGCATGTCCTCGATCTGGATCCAGTGCAGCTGAATGTTCTGGCGGTCGGTGATGTCGGCGGTGTCGCGGCCGAAGTCGCGGGACACCTCGCCGATCACCCTGGTTTGTTCGGTGCTGAGCTGGCCGCCGTCGATGCGCACGCGCAGCATGAAGTAGCGGTCTTCGAGCTCCTCGGGTTCGAGGGTGGCGGTCTTGCCGCCGTCGATGCCGGGCTTGCGCTGCGTGTAGAGGCCCCACCAGCGAAAGCGGCCGTGCAGGTCGGTGCCGTCGATCGAGTCGAAGCCCTCTTTGGAGTAGATCTGTTCGATGCGGCCGCGCACGGCGAGGCCGTTGTCGACCTGCTTCCAGACCTCGTTGCCGTTGAGCGGTTCGGTGCCGTCGATCTTCCACTGGCCGTTCGGGCGGGTCGACGGCCGCGGCGGTCGGGCGGCGGGCAGCTTGGCTGCTGCCGGTGCGTTCGCGGCCGCAGTGCTGTGCACCGTCTCGGTTTCGTTCGGCACGTCGGGCTCCCTCGGTTCGCGGCGCCGCCCCGGTTTACGAACCGAAGCAACGACACTCACGCTACTGCGCCGCGCGAACAGGGGGTGCAGTGAGGGTCATGTGCTGTCACACACTGTCACGCGGCGTCACACAGGTTGCGGGGCAGGCCACGAGTGTTCGGCGATAACCGGCCGAACGGCGGCCGGCGGATGCCTGCAGGAGGGTACTGCGGGCATCCGCTTGTCGGGCGCTCCGCCCAAGCAACGCCGGGCTCGCGCCTTTCCCCGCGCCGAACCCCGTGACACCCCCGTAGGCTAGGGACATGGCTGAACGCACCCCCTGGTCCCTCTCCGGCGCACTGCGCGGAATGTTCGCGAAGAAGACCATCGACGCCGACACCTGGGACGACCTCGAGGATGCCCTGCTGCAGGCCGACTTCGGTCCCACCGTCACCGACGCGGTCATCGCCGACCTGCGCGCCAAGGTCGCCAAATACAACACGACCGACCCGACCGACCTCCAGCGGATGCTCCGCGAAGGCATCGAAGAGCGCCTCTCGGTTCTCGACTCCACCCTCACACTGTCCGAGCGCCCCGCGGTTGTACTCGTCGTCGGGGTCAACGGCGTCGGCAAGACCACGACGATCGGCAAATTCGCGAAGTTTCTCAATACCTACGGCCGGAGCGTCGTGATCGGCGCGGCCGACACGTTTCGGGCCGGGGCCGTCGAACAACTATCGACCTGGGCCGAACGCGCCGGCGCGCAGATCGTGAAGCCGCAGATGACCGGCCAGGATCCGGCATCCGTCGCCTTTCAAACGGTCGAGAAGGCGAAGAACGAGGGCATCGAGATCGTGCTCATCGACACCGCCGGGCGGCTGCAGACCAAGGGCGGCCTGATGGACGAGCTCACTAAGATTCGCCGCGTCGTCGAAAAGCAGGGGCCGATCGCCGAGGTGCTGCTCGTGCTCGATGCCACGACCGGCCAGAACGGGCTCGCCCAGGCCGAGGCCTTCATCGAGCACGCCGGGGTGACCGGCCTCGTGCTGACCAAGCTCGACGGTTCAGCGCGCGGCGGCTTCGTGCTGGCGGTGCAGGAGAAGACCGGCATTCCGATCAAACTGGTCGGGCAGGGTGAGGGTATCAACGACCTTACCGGTTTCACCCCGCACGTGTTCGCGCAGAAACTCGTCGGCTGATGAAGAACTTTAGAGGAGCACTATGAGCATCGAACACGATTTCTTCGGAATTCTCGGCGACGAAGACGAGGGCGAGGTCTACTGGTCGGATTCGGCCGAGCTCGGCGACCAGAGCGTCGAAATCGACCTCAGCTCGCCCGATGAAGATTCGGTCACCGCCGAAGCGCTCGACATTGCCGCTGCCATGATCGGCTCGATGGAGGACCTCGACTCCCAGGTGCGGGAGTCCCTCGTCGCCGACTTGTCGGCCGAGGTCTCGGTGACGAGCCAGTACATCAGTGAGCAGCTCGAGGAGATGGACCAGGAGGCGATTGAGAACGCCATCATCTGGGATTCCGGCGACCAGCAGATTGACTTTCTGCGCTCGCTGCGCCTGCAGCGCATCGGCTTTCACCCGCACCACAACGGCAGCGAGGCGCACTTCGCCGTACTCGAATATGCCATCAGCCCCGACGACACCGACGGCCTGCTCGTCGTGACGATCGACGTGCACGGCGACACCGTACTGGTGGCCCTAGACAGCTAACTCTTTTCTTCCCGGGCCCGGGCCCGGAAACCGGGCCCATGATCTATCGTGGGCCCGCTTCCCGAAGGTGGGCCCGGAGCCCGCCGGCTACCCGAGGTGCACCGCAGCCCCCGCGCCGAGCAGGTCCTCCTTGCGCGGACGCACCAGGAAGAACGCAATGGGCGCCGCCGCGAAGATAATGATGGCCGCCCACAGGAAGGCGGACTGATATCCGCTCACGAGCGCACCGAGCGCAGCCGCCTGCGACGGCACCTTACCGACCAGGTACGTACTCACGGCAGCGCTGTACAGCGCGGTGAACAGGGCTGTCCCGAGCGATCCGCCGATCTGCTGCATGGCCGTCACCGCAGCGCTCGCCGCACCGGCGTCATGCTCCGCGATCCCCGACAGCGCCACATTCTGCAGCGGCACGAAGATCATCGCGAGGCCGGCTCCGAGCAAAATCAGCCCCGGCAACACCTCGAGCGCATAGTTGCCGCCCACCGTGATCTGCGTCATCCAGAGCAGCCCGGCCGCGCCCACGATCGGTCCGACGGCCATCGGTATGCGCACGCCGGTGCGGGCCAGAAACTTCGACAGCAGGCCGGCGCCGATCATGATCGTCACGGTCATCGGCAGTGAAGCGATACCGGACTGAATCGGGGCATACCCCAGCACTATCTGAAAGTACAGCGTGAGAAACAGCAGCCCGCCGAGCAGCGCGGCGCCCGAGAGCAGCGCCGTCAGGAAGGCCCCGCCACGCACCTTGTTCGCCATAATGCGAAGCGGCAGCAGCGGATGATTCGACCGGCTTTCCACCAGCACGAACAGACCGAGCAGCACCAGTCCCAGCGGGAGGCAGACGAGCACGGGCCACGTGCCCCAGCCATTTTCCGCCTGCGCGAAGCCGAAGACCAGGGATCCCAGCCCGAGCGCGACGAGAATAGCCCCCGGCACGTCGTACCGGGTGTTGCCGTGCGCCTTGCTCTCTCGAATCACCGGGATAGCGGCCGCAATCGCCACGACGGCGATCGGCACATTCACGGAGAGGCACCAGCGCCAGCTCGCATACTCGGTGAGTACCCCGCCGAGAATGAGGCCGACGGCCGCGCCGCCACCGGCGATCGCGCCGTAGACGGCAAAGGCCTTGATGCGGTCCTTGCCGCCGGGAAAGTTCACGGTGAGCAGGGCAAGCGAAGCCGGTGCGAGCAGCGCGGCGAACAGTCCCTGCAGACCGCGGGCGGCGAGTAGCTCCGAGGTGCTCTGGGCGGCACCGCCGAGGGCGGAGGCGATGGCGAACCCGGCCATGCCCACGATGAAGGAGCGCTTGCGCCCCCAGAAGTCGGCGATGCGCCCGCCGAGCAGCAGAAGGGCTCCGAACACGAGCGAGTACAGGGTGACGACCCAGGTGCGGTCGCCGTCGCTCATGCCGAGCGCTTCCTGCGCTTGGGGGAGCGCGATATTCACGATCGTGCCATCGAGCACCACGGTCAGCTGGGCGAGCGCCACGATGGCGAGCAGCCACCAGCGTCGCGGGTTGGCCTGGGTTAGCAGAGCGGATGTCGCGGCCGCGGGCGGCGTGGCCCGCGCTTCTGCGGTCTTGGCTGGAGCGGTGGGGGAGTCTGATGGTTCGGTACTGGATAAATCGGTACTCAAGGGTGGGGTCGACATGGGACCGACTCTATCGCGCAAACCGAACGAACCAGTTCGTTTTGTGTGAATATTTCGCTATGATCGAGATATGGCACGCGACGGAGCAGACCCCCAGGCCCGGATTCTTGAGGCGGCACGCACGGAATTCGCCGCCTACGGCCTCGCCGGAGGGCGCATCGATCGCATCGCGAAGCGTGCGTCGGCGAGCAAGGAGCGCTTGTACGCCTACTACTCCAACAAGGAACGGTTATTCCTCGAGGTGCTTGAACTGAACCTGCGCGAGTTCGCGAGCGACGCCGTGCTCACCGACCACGACGTGCCTGCCTTCGCCGGAGCGCTGTTCGATCACGCGGTGCTGCACGGTGACCACCTGCGCATGATCGACTGGGCGCGGCTCGAATCCGACGGCACATGGCGGCCGGCCCTCGAAGTCATGCTCGGCTATCGCGACGAGCAGGTGCGCCGCATCCGCTTGGCGCAGGAGGCGGGACGGGTCGACGCTGCGTGGGACCCGGTTGAGCTCATGACGCTCATCTTCGGTATCGCCTCGGCCTGGGTGCACGAGCCTGGCGCTTCCCCGGCCCCCGGCGGCATTCCCGACCCGGCAGCCATGGCGGGCCGCCGCACCAACGTCATCCGCGCGGTCGAGCGCCTGATCGCACCGTGTGCAATCCGGCCGATAAACTGACACCATCATGGCTACTTTTGGAAACCTCTCAGATCGTCTTGCCGAGACGTTCAAAAACCTCCGCACCAAGGGCAAACTCAGTGCAGCGGATGTCGACGGCACCGTCCGCGAGATCCGTCGCGCCCTGCTCGACGCCGACGTGGCCCTCGAGGTCGTCAAGGACTTCACCGGCAAGGTTCGCGAGCGCGCCCTCGGCGACGAGGTCAGCAAGGCTCTGAACCCGGCCCAGCAGGTCGTGCAGATCGTCAACGACGAGCTCATCACGATTCTCGGTGGCCAGCAGCGTCGGCTCGAATTCGCCAAGAAGCCGCCGACCATCATCATGCTCGCGGGCCTGCAGGGTGCCGGTAAGACCACCCTCGCCGGCAAGCTCGCCAAGTGGCTCGCCAAAGACGGCCACACCCCGCTGCTCGTCGCCGCCGACCTGCAACGCCCCAACGCCGTCACGCAGCTGGAAGTCGTCGCGAAGCAGGCCGGCGTCGCCGTGTACGCGCCCGAGCCCGGCAACGGCGTCGGTGACCCGGTCAAGGTGGCCCGCGACGGCGTGAAGTACGCCCTGCAGAAGGTGCACGACGTGGTCATCGTAGACACAGCGGGACGCCTCGGCGTCGACGCCGAGCTCATGAAGCAGGCCGCAAATATCCGCAAGGCGATCGATCCCGACGAGGTGCTCTTCGTCATCGACGCCATGATCGGCCAGGACGCCGTCGCCACGGCCAAGGCCTTTCAGGATGGCGTCGACTTCACCGGCGTCGTGCTCACCAAGCTCGACGGCGACGCCCGCGGTGGCGCGGCGCTCTCGGTCGCCTCGCTCACCGGACGCCCGATCATGTTCGCCTCCACCGGCGAAGGCCTCGACGACTTCGAACCGTTCCACCCCGACCGCATGGCCGGCCGCATCCTCGACCTCGGTGACATCCTCACCCTGATCGAGCAGGCGCAGGGCGCGTTCGACGAGGACGAAGCCCGCAAGGTCGCCGAGAAATTCGCGACCGACACCTTCACCCTCGACGACTTCCTCGGCCAGATGCAGCAGCTGCGCAACATGGGCTCGATCAAGAAGATGATGAGCATGCTGCCCGGCGCCGGCGCCATGAAGCAGCAGCTCGAGAACTTCGACGAGCGCGAGATCGTGCGTACGGAGGCCATCATCCAGTCGATGACCAAGCTCGAACGCACCACCCCGAAGCTGCTCAACGGATCCCGCCGCCTGCGCATCGCGCGCGGATCGGGCTCGAGCGTCACCGAGGTCAACCAGCTCGTGCAGCGCTTCGAGCAGGCCGCCAAGATGATGAAGACCGTCGCCAAGGGCGGCATGCCCAACATCCCAGGCATGGGCCCGATCCCCGGCGCCGGCTACGGCGGCAAGCCCAAGCAGGTCGCCAAGAAGAAGGGGTCCAAGTTGGGCAACCCGGCGAAGCGTGCGGCCGAGAATGCCGCGATCGCCTCGGGCGTCAAGCCCGTCGGCGAGACTGCGTCAGCGGATGCCGCTGGCTCGGGTTTCGGCCTCGGCTCCGGCGCCCAGCCCGGCAAGGGCAAAGCCGGCGGCCCCACCGAAGAGGAAATGGCCGCCCTACAGAAAATGCTCGGCCGGTAGCCCTTCCGCCCCCTACCCGCGCATATTTCCGGACGGGGCCCGGGCCCCGTCCACGAACGTGGCACGTGCCCCGCGCATAACTCCTGCAAATCGTGACCGCCAGAAGACCGATCCCTGTAAAACACTGGGATCCGCGGCGTTCGCTTAAGAAATTGCAGGAGTTATGCGCGGGCGGTGGCCCGCGGGTGGTGCTCAGGGCTGCCAGCGCCCCTCACCTAGGCTGAAAGCATGACCCCGACAAACCAGAACGTACGCATCGGCGTGCAGATCGCGCCGCAGCACGCCGAGTACTCGAAGATTCGCGACACGCTCACCGAGGTCGAGACGCGAGGCTTCGACGTGGCCTTCAACTGGGACCACTTCTTTCCGCTCACCGGTGAGCCCGACGGCCTGCACTTCGAATCCTGGACCATTCTCGCCGCCTGGGCCGAGCAGACCACGACGATCGAATTCGGCGCCCTGGTCAACTGCAACAGCTACCGCAACGCCGACCTGCAGGCCGACATGGCCCGCACGATCGACCACATCAGCGGCGGACGCTTCATCTTCGGCACCGGCGCCGGCTGGTTCGAACGCGACTACCGCGAGTACGGCTACGAGTTCGGCACCCCCGGCACCCGGCTGAACGCCCTCGACGACAGCCTGAACCGCATCGAAGCCCGCTGGGCCACTATCAACCCGCCACCCACCCGCGACATCCCCGTACTCATCGGCGGTGGCGGTGAAAAGAAGACCCTGCGCATCGTCGCCCAGCATGCCGACATCTGGCACTCGTTCTCCAACCCTCAGGTGCTCGAACACAAGCTCGGCGTGCTCGGCGCCTGGTGCGACGAGGTCGGCCGCGACGTGAAAGAGATCGAGATCTCCACCGAGCTGCGCGGTCGCACCGTGCACGACGCCGACGCCCTCTACGACCTCGGTACCCGCCTGTTCACCGTCGGAATCACCGGCCCCGACTACGACCTGGGCAAAGCCATCGACTGGCTCGCCTGGCGTGACAGCAAGAACACCTGACCCGACGAAAGCGGATGCTGCGCCCCCGCGCGACCAGCCCGCCTATTTCCCGAGCCCCTGCGCCAACTCGTGACTGAGCGCCGCGACCACCGCCGGCAGGCTGCCGCCCGAAGCAGCGGCGACGGCCAGCTGCCGCTGGTAGCTGCCGCCGTCGTTGATGATGCGGTGCAGTCCGAGCAGCTCCGGCAGGCAGCCGAGCCGAACGGCTACGGGGGCGAGGGTCTCGATGAGGCGACGCACGTCATCCGTAACGAGGCATTCGGCGCCGAAAGCATCGAGAATGATCTCGGCCTCGAGACCGTAGCGGGCTGCCCGCCACTTGTTCTCGCGCACGAACCACGGCTGCATGCGCGGCACAGGTTTGCCCGCGTCGAGGCGGGTAGACATCCACTCGACCAGGCACTGGATGAACGCGGCGATCGCGCCGAGCTCCACGGTGGTCGAGACGCCGTCGCAGACCCGAATCTCAATCGTGCCCCAGCGCGGTGACGGGCGAATGTCCCAGCGCACCTCGGTAACGTCCTCGATGATGCCGGTCACCGCCATGTCGTCGACGTAGCGCTCCCACGCCTCCCAGTCGGACAGGTCCCACGGCAGGCCGGCGGTCGGCAGCTGCTGGAACATGAGTGAGCGGTTGCTTGCATACCCGGTGTCGACGCCGGCCCAGAACGGGCTCGATGCGCTGAGCGCCTGCAGGTGCGGCACATAGGTGAGCAGGCCGTTCATGATCGGAATGACCTTGGCCTTGTCCTCGATGCCGACGTGCACGTGGATGCCCCAGATCATCATGTTGCGTCCCCACCACTGGGTGCGGTCGATCAGCTTGTGGTAGCGGGCCTTGTCGGTGACGGTCTGGTCGAACCACTGCGCGAACGGATGCGACCCGCTGCAGATCACGTCCACCTCGCGTTCCGCAAGGGCGCGACGTACCTCACCGAGCTGGCCCGCGACATCCGCTACGGCGTGGCCGACGGTGTCATGCACCCCGGAGACGAGTTCGACCGTGTTGAGCAGCAGCTCGCCGGTAATGGTGGGGTGCGGAGAGCCGTCGGGGCCGCGCAGGACGTCGAGCACCTCGTCGGCGATATTGACCAGGTCGCCGGTGGCGCGGTCGACGAGGGCGACTTCCCACTCGATGCCCACGGTGGAGCGGGCGGATCGGGCGAATTCCAGTGACACGGGGTACTCCTTGGGTGGGCCGGTGAAAGCCGTAGACGGCCGATTGTCGGGTTTCGATTAACACCGTGTGCGTAATCTCTGACACAATGATTAGTCGCGATCCGTTGTGCCCGACCCTCTATCTCGGTGCAACGTGATCCTATAGAGCTTATGCCGAGTGTGCCCCCACGCTCACGGCCCAAGGTTCGCCAAACACCGAATCAACACTGGAGAATTGTGGCTGTCAAAATCCGTCTGAAGCGCATGGGCAAGATCCGTGCACCGTACTACCGCATCGTCGTTGCCGACGCGCGCACCAAGCGCGACGGTCGTGTCATCGAAGAAATCGGCATCTACCACCCCACGGAGGAGCCCTCGGTCATCGAGGTCAAGTCCGAGCGTGCGCAGTACTGGCTCAGCGTCGGCGCCCAGCCGACCGAGCAGGTTGCTGCACTCCTCAAGCTCACGGGCGACTGGGGCATCTTCAAGGGCGACAAGAACGCCAAGAGCACCGTCAAGGTGAAGGAACCGAAGGCTGCTTTCGTCGCCGACGAGAAGAAGAAGCCGGTTCTCAAGCCCAAGGCCGAGAAGCCGGTCGCCAAGGCCCCCGAGGTTGCTGCCGAAGCAACCGAAGAGGCGTAACTGTTGCTTGCTCCCGCGCTCGAACACCTCGTCAAGGGGATCGTTGATCACCCGGACGATGTGCACGTTGCAGAAAAGAATTCGCCGCGAGGCGAGGTGCTCGAGGTTCGTGTGAACCCCGAGGACCTCGGCCGGGTCATTGGTCGTGCGGGTCGCACCGCCAAGGCCCTGCGTACCCTCGTTGCGGCTCTGGCCGATGGTCGACGCGTTCGCGTCGACGTCGTCGACACCGATTTCTAGTTCAATGAACTACAGCCAGTGAACGACGCGACAGTGGACGATAGCGAGAAGGACCGCACCCAGCAGTTACGGGTGGGGCGCCTGACCAAGGCTCACGGCCTCAAGGGAGCAATCAAGCTCGAACTGTTCACGGATGACCCGGGACGACGTTTCGTCCCGGGTGCCGTGTTCACCCTGCAGGTTCCGACCGGTTCGGCCTGGCACGGCAAGACGATCGAACTCGTCGAGCTGCGCTGGTACAACCAGCACGCGGTCGGATTTTTCAAGGATGTCCCCGACCGCTCCACGGCTGAAACGCTCGCGAAGGCGATCCTCTGGATCGACGCGGACGTCGCCGAGCAGTCGGACGAAGAAGACGCCTGGTACGACCACCAGCTGGTCGGCCTCGCCGTCATGCGCGACGGTGTGCGCATCGGCACCATCGGTCGCCTCGAGCATATGCCCGCACAAGACCTGTTGATCGTGAAGACGCCCACCGGCGATGTCATGATCCCGTTCGTGAAGGCCATCGTTCCGAGCGTCGACGTGAAGAACGGCCTGGTCACGATCACGCCGCCGCCCGGGCTGCTGGAAGAGCTGCCCGAGGACCCCGCCGACGCCGAATCGGCCGACTCTCACGCTGCTGAAGCCGATGCCGACGCCGACGCCGAAGCGGATGCTGTGACCGATTCTGAAACGGATGCTGCGGCATCCGCTCCCACCGCGTCCTAGCCTGATTTCCGTCACGCGGGACTTGCGCCGCTACGCGGGAGGTAAAACTGCCGCGCACTGGCTTAGCTCCCGCGTAGCGCGATACGCGGGACTTCTGGTCATACCCTAAGTCCCGCGCACTGGCGCAGCCCCCGCGTAGCGAGCTTGGCTGGCACGCCTGGGATACTGTAAGTCCCGCGTTCTGGCGTAGCTCCCGCGTAGCGCGACCCCTTGAGTGGGCTGCCCGCTGCTTCAAGTCCCGCGCACTGGCGGAACCCCCGCGCGCCGGCGCAGCTCCCGCGCAAGGTGAGGCGCCGGCCACGAGTGGCGCAGTGCCGGCTACACGTTGAGCCGGTAGCCGCGCTTGACCACGGTCGCGACGAGCCCGGGCACGCCGAGCGTCTGACGCAGTCGGCTGAGCGAGACCTCCATGGCGTGATCATCCGAGTCACCGGCCAGCGCGAGCGTGAGATCCTCGCGGGAGACGACCGCGCCGCGAGCACGCACGAGCGCCCGCATGATCGCGAGGGCCGTCGGCGGCAGCTGCACGTGCTCCTCGCCGACCTGCACGATCGAACCGCGCAGCTGCACCAGCCCGTTCTGGGTGTCAACCCGCTCGATCATGTTCTGTTCCAGGTGTTCGCAGACCAGCCGAATCAGCGCGCCCATGCGAAACCGGGTCGGCTGGATCGGAGCGATCCCGGCCGCGATGAGCGGCGCGCTGGTCACCGGGCCGACGGCGGCGGCGCACACCTCGGATCGCAGGGCCGCAATCAGCTCGGGGTAGACCTCCATGCCCTCGGCCGCGGTGAACAGGGCGTGCACGGCCGGCGCGCTCGTGAACGTGACGCAGTCCAGCTGGCGCGAACAGATGGCCTCGACCAGCTTGTAGACGCGCTCATCGGTGTCGTCCATGGCGATCCAGCGGTACGGCGCGACCACGAGCACGCGCTCATGCACGGCACGCAACCGGTCCAGCTGCACCTCGTCGGTGGCCCCATGCACCTGGATACCGATCACGAGCCCCGGCGGATACTCGGCCAGAACCTTGTCGACGAGCGACGCGGTCGTCTCCGAATCGCTCATGCCGGAGTCGTTCAGCCCGGTCGCACGAATGCCGCCGCGCGCTTTCGGCCCCCGCACCAGAATGGTCGTCTCGGCCAGGACATCGGTCAGCTCGGATCCGATGCCATCGGCCTCGGCCACCTCGAACCAGCGCCGCACGCCGTAGCCGGTCGTCGCGAGCAGGATATCGGGCCGTGCCGCGATCATCAGGCGGGTGTCCTCGAGCAGCGGGCCGTCCTGCTGCGAGTGCGCGATGCGCAGGGTCGGCGCGTGCACGACCCGAGCACCGCGCCGCTCGAACGCGTCGATCAGGTCGCTCGAGCGGCGATCGCTCGTGACCCCGATGCGAAAACCCTCGAGCTGGTTCGGCTGCAGAAAGGGGGCCGCGACCTCGATCGGCTCGGCGGCTCCCGGCATGCGCACGTGGTGCGCGTTCAAATCCGGTGCGGTCGCACGAGTCACAGCGGATGCCTCAGCGCCTCCCGAGACACCGCTCGCTCCCAAGACACCGCCCGCCTCGTCGTTCGTCCCCGCCATCAGTCGCTCACCGCGAACTCGGCCGCGCGGGCCACGAGGTCTTCGGCAGCAGAATCGCCGCTGAAAGCGAGGCGAACGACCTCGCCGACGACCAGAACGGCGGGACTGCGCACGCCCGCCGCTGCGGCATCGGCCAGCACCGTCGACAGTGTGCTCACGGTCGTACGCTGGGTGGCGCTGAACCCGCGCTCGATGATGGCCACCGGCATGGCGGCAGGCATGCCGTGGCGCAGCAGGCCCTGGCTGAAGGTCGGCAGGGTGCCGACGCCCATCAACACGACGATGGTGCTGCCGAGCAGGGTGAGACCCTCGAGTTCGTTGTCGGTGAGCGGCGCGTGGCCGCTGATCACGGTGAAGGCGTGGCTGATGCCGCGGTGGGTCAGCGGAATCCCGGCCGCCGCCGGCACCGCGATCGCGCTCGTGACGCCCGAGATCACGGTGACGGCAATACCGTTGCGGTGGCAGGCGAGCACTTCTTCGCTGCCGCGACCGAACACATAGGGGTCGCCGCCCTTCAACCGCACCACGCGCTGGCCGGACAGGGCATGCTCGACCATGAGGTCTTCGATTCCGGTCTGGGAGACCGGGTGGCTGCCGGCGCGCTTGCCGACGTCGATGAGGGTGGCCTTGGGTGCGAGGGAGGCGAGGTCGTCGTTCGGCGCGAGGCGGTCGAACAGCACGACATCCGCTTGCTGCAACGCGGTGACGGCGGCGATGGTCAGAAGCTCGGCGGTACCGGGGCCGCCGCCGACCAGGGTGACCGACCCGGTGCTGACTGACCCAGCCGTACGGGAACTCTGGGCTGTCATCTGCTCACTCTTTTCGAACGGGAATGCGGCTTCCACTTAGTAGAACAGTACTCGACGAGGCCCGTTCGGCCGGAGTTGCCGGCCGGATTTGGTCACGCTCCGTAACGAGCGCGATGCTCGGGTCAGGTTCGGTCGGCGCGTTGACGAAGGAGCGGAACCGGCGCAGGCGTTCCGGGTCGGCGAGCGTCGCGGCCCACTCGTCTTCGTAGTTGTCGACGTGGGCGAGCATGGCCTGTTCGAGCTCGTCGGCAAGGCCGAGCGAGTCATTGATGACCACGTCGCGCACGTGCTCGAGGCCGCCCTCGAGGTCTTCCATCCAGCGGGCGGTGCGCTGCATCCGATCGGCCGTGCGGATGTAGTACATCATGTAGCGGTCGATGTACTTGATCAGGGTTTCTTCGTCGAGGTCGGTGGCGAGCAACTGCCCGTGGGCCGGCTGGAAACCGCCGTTTCCGCCGACGTACATGTTCCAGCCGTTGTCGCTCGCGATGATGCCCACGTCCTTGGCCCGGGCTTCAGCGCACTCCCGGGCGCAGCCGGAGACTCCGAACTTGAACTTGTGCGGTGCGCGCAGTCCGCGATAGCGCAGCTCGAGCCGAATGGCGAGGCCGACGGCATCCTGCACGCCGAAGCGGCACCAGGTGGACCCGACACAGGACTTCACGTTGCGCAGCGCCTTACCGTAGGCCTGTCCCGACTCGAACCCGGCGTCCACGAGGATGCGCCAGATGTCGGGCAGTTGTTCCAGCCGGGCGCCGAACAGGTCGATCCGCTGGCCGCCGGTGATCTTGGTATAGAGGTCGAAATCGAGAGCGACCTGCGCGATCACGGCGAGTTTGGTCGGCGTGATCTCGCCGCCGGGAACGCGCGGAACGACCGAGTAGGTGCCGTCCTTCTGCATGTTGGCCATGGCGCGGTCGTTGGTGTCCTGCAGGGTGCCGCGACCGGCATCCAGAATATAGGAGGTGTTCTGGCTGGCCAGAATGGAGCCGACGGCCGGCTTGCAGACATCGCAGCCACGGCCGGTGCCGAAGCGCGAGAAGATCTCGTCGCTCGACGTGAGCCCGAGCACCCGCACCGACTCGAACAGCTCCTGCCGACTCAGTTCGAAATGTTCGCACAGAGCGCGCGACACCGTTTGACCGGATGCCGTCAGCTCGGCCTCGAGGATCTTCTTGACCAGCGGCACGCACGACCCGCACTGGGTACCGGCGCGCGTGCAGACCTTGAGCGCACCGAGTTCGGTGCAGGCATCACGAGCATTTTCAGTTCCGGGTTCATCGCCGCGAACCGCCTGCCGCACCGCACCGACCGAGACCATGTTGCAGGAGCAGACCAGGGCGTCGTCGGGCAACTCGTCGCCGGCCGGAGCTTCGGCGCCCGCCGCCGAGAGGTACGCGGCGGGTTCGCTGCTGAGTTCGCGGCCGACCAGGGGGCGCAGGGCCGAGTAGGGGGTGGCATCGCCAACGAAGATGCCGCCGAGCAGGGTCTTGGCATCGTCGGTCATGACGAGCTTCTGGTACAGCCCGCGGGCCGGGTCGGCGTAGACGATTTCGAGCGATCCCGGAGTGGTCGCGAGGGCGTCGCCGAAGCTCGCGACGTCGACTCCCGAGAGCTTGAGCTTGGTGGCGTCGTCGACGGTCGTGAACTCGGCGGTGCCGCCGAGCAGCCGGTCCGCGACGACCTCGGCCATGGCGTTGGCCGGAGCGACGAGGCCGACGCAGCGGTCACTCCAGCTGGCGACCTCGCCGATGGCCCAGATTTTTGGGTCGCTCGTGCGGCAGTCGTTGCCGATTGTGACGCCGCCGCGGGTGCCCACGATCAGGCCGGCGTCGCGGGCCAGCTCGTCCCGCGGTGAGATGCCGATGGCGTAGACGACCATATCGGCAGCGATCTCCCGGCCGTTGCCGAGCTGCAGGCCGGTCACCGCGTCGCTATCGTCGCAGAGAATGGTGCGGGCGCGGGTGCCGAGGTGCAGCTCGATGCCCTGGGCGACGATCAGCCGGCCGAGGGCCTGTCCGCCACCCTCGTCGAGCTGCGCCGACATCAGCCAGCCGCCGGAATGCACGATGGCCGAGTCGGCGCCGAGCTTGTGCAGCCCGCCGGCCGCTTCGAGGCCGAGCAGGCCGCCGCCGGCCACGACCACCCGCGGGGTGCGGCCCAGGGAGACGGTGAGGGAGGCGAGCTCGTCGACGAGGGCATCGACGTCGTCGACGGTGCGGTACACCCGGATGTGTTCACGATTCGGCAGCTCCGGCACCGGGGCGCTCGAGCCGGTGGCGAGCACGAGGTCGTCATACTCGAGCACAGCCCCGGTCGATGTGGTGACGGTCTGGGCGACCGGATCGATGCTCGTGGCGCGCTCGTTGATGCGCAGAGCGATGCGCTCACTGTCCCACGGTGCCGTGGGCTCCAGGGTGAGGTCGATCAGTCCGGCGAGGCGCTGGCTCAGCGCGACCCGGTCGTAGGGCCGGTGGTTCTCCTCGGCCAGCACGACGATCGAGAGGGAGTGTTCGGTGTCCCGGGAGTGCAGGGCGTCGGTGAGGCGGTGCGCGGCCGGGCCGCCGCCGATCACGATGACGCGGCGCGGTGTGAGCGGAGCCGGTGTGGCGGCATCCGCCGGGCTCACCGATGTGACGGCGTGTGTCGCCTCCACAGCGGATGCTGCGGTGTCTGGGGCAGAATACGCGGAAGCGGTTTCACGAGAAGCTGGCATCAGCATCCTTTCAAAGCGGGGCAATTGTGAGCGTAGTTCGGGGCAGTTTCCCCCTCGTGTCGCTCGTGTGTCCCGTACTGGTCGAAAGCCCCACAGTGGAGCGCCCCCACTGTGAGGCGGGTTTCACCAAGGGGAAACATGGCGGGCGACTGGCCGAAATATGGCGCGCCTACCGTGGGACCAACGCAACACCACACACCCCCTGGGAGCGCACGATGACGATGACACTGGCCGACACCCGCCCGAGCAACGCAGTGACCCTGGTCTGGGAGCGCGCCTGCGCCGTGACCGACCTGGAACCCAGCTGGGGCGAAGCTGCCCTCATCCGCATGAAGCAGATCGCCCTGTTCCTGCTCTCACCGACCGAGATCTACGCCGTCGACCACCGCGACCCGCACACCGAGGCCCACGTCATGGCCCGCGGCATCGTCGGCTCCAAGGGCGACCGCCCCACCATCGCCTCACCGCTGCACAAAGAGGTCTACGACCTCGGCACCGGGGAATGCTTCACCAACCCGACGCTCGTGCTGAACACCTACGAAACCCGCGTCGTCGGCGGCTACATCGAGGTCGCGGTCGAGTCTGGACTATCAGAGGCGGCATGACCCTGCTCGGCGAACGGCGCAGAACTGAACGACCGCGTGCCGGTCGGACGACAGCCGTACCCGCCGCGCTCGTCGCCATATCGCACGGCACCAACTCGGCCGACGGCCAGGCCGCCATCAAGGCCCTCGTCGACGGCGTCGCCCTCGCCCGGCCAGATCTGGCCGTCACCGGCGGTTTCGTCGACGTTCAGCAACCGGATGTCGCAGCGAGCCTCGGAGCTGTGCGCCCCGACTCTGCCGCGGTCGTCGTGCCGTTGCTGCTCTCGGCCGGGTATCACGTGCACGTCGACCTGCAACGGGAGACCAGCGCGCACGACCGTGTCACGGCCCTGTCGCGGGCGCTCGGCCCCGACGACCGACTCATCGACGTGCTCGAATATCGCTTGCGCGCTGCCGGACTCGACAGCCTGGCACCGGGCCGGGAAATCGTGCTCGCCGCGGCCGGTTCGAGCGACGTGCGCGCGGTCGAGGACTGCCGCCGGGTCGGCGCGATGCTGCAGCAGCGGCTCGGGGTGCGCGTCACGGTCGGTTTTCTCTCCGCCGCGACACCACGCGTGGCCTGCGCAGTCACCGCGGCCCGATTGCGCGGTGCCAGCGTCACCGTGAGCACCTATCTGATGGCGCCGGGATTCTTCTTCGACCTCACCCGAGCCCAGGGTGCGGGCGCCGACCAGGTCACCGCCCCGCTGCTGCTGCCGGGAGAAACAGCCCCCGCCCCGCTGGTCGATCTGATCATCGACCGCTACCTCGAGGCGAAAGAGCACGCGCAACTCTTCTAGAATTTGACCATGCGCATCGATATCGTCACCATTTTTCCCGAATTCTTCGATGTGCTCGATCTGTCGCTGCTCGGCAAGGCCCGTCAGAGCGGGCTGCTCGAGCTCGGCGTGCACAACCTGCGCGACCACACCCACGACCGGCACCACACGGTCGACGACACCCCCTACGGCGGCGGCGCCGGCATGGTCATGAAGCCCGAACCGTGGGGCGACGCCCTCGACGCCATCCTCGGTGCTGACCCGGCCGCTGCCCCGACCGACCCGGCCGCTGCCCCGACTGCAACGGCCCCGGCTGCGACCGAAACGCCGATCGCCGTCAACGCGGCCGACGACGGCCCCATCCTCATCTTTCCCTCACCGGCCGGAGACCAGTTCACCCAGGCCATGGCCCGCGAACTGTCGCTCGAACAGCACCTCGTCTTCGGTTGCGGCCGTTACGAGGGCATCGACCAGCGCGTCGTCGACCACTACTCGCAGCGCGGTCGGGTGCGGCTGGTCAGCCTCGGCGACTACGTGCTCAACGGGGGAGAGGTCGCCGTCATGGCCATGATCGAAGCGATCGGCCGGCTCATTCCCGGAGTCGTCGGCAATCCGGCGAGCCTCGTCGAGGAATCCCACGAAGACGGCCTGCTCGAATATCCCAGCTACACCAAGCCGGCCAGCTGGCGTGGCCTCGCTGTGCCGCCGGTGCTGCGCAGCGGCAACCACGGCGCCATCAGCACCTGGCGCCACGAGCAGCAGATCGAACGCACCGAACGCGTGCGGCCCGACCTGCTGGCACCTTCAGCCACCAGCGAACGCCAAGGTTAGTGTCAGTCCCCGTCGATAAACTAAACGCCGTGATCATCCGCCGCGCCTTCTACCACTGGCAATTCATTGCCGCCGGAGCCCTGCCGCTCTGGCTCCTCGTCGGGTCCTCGATCTTCGGATCGGGCGCCTGGGCGGTTCTGGGCATCTTCTTCGGAGCCGTGCTCATCGGCCTCGGCATGCTGCTCGTCGCCCTCGTCATCTTCGCGCGCAAAGAAGTACGCGAAACCCGGGCCGTCTCCTACGCCGACGTCGGCGTGCTCGCCCTCTGGCACGCCCTGATCATCGCCATTCCCTTTTCAACGGATGCCGCGGGCTGGCTCAGCGTGCTCGTCATCCTCGGCGGACTCGCCGTATTCTGGTTCGCCGTCTGGGAACTGTTCGACTCCGCCAAGCGTCGAATGCGCGCCATGGTCGACCTGGTGGAACAGACGGCGCGCGGGCAGACGATGCCCGGACCGGCCGGGCCGGGGCATCCGCTGCCCGACACGTCACGACCCAATCAAACCAGGCCAGCAGCGACTTTCGGCCGAACGGGCACGCCAGAGGTCATCGTCATCGAAGAAAAACGCGACCGGGCCTGACCGCGACCGCCCCGACTTTGCAGCGGGCGCGAGTTCATGGCAGAATGGGCGATTGTGCCGCTGCAGGACTCTGCCACAGGGGAACCTGCACTGCGCGGCGCACATCCTCATACTGATTGCTTCGAATGAAGCCCCTAGCGTAGTCGACCTGTGGCGGGTACAGAGAGCGAAACAACATGCATATTCTCGACGCGGTAGACGCCCCATCGCTGAAGAAGGATCTTCCTGACTTCCGTGCCGGCGACACCGTCAAGGTTCACGTCAACATCATTGAGGGAACCCGCTCTCGTATCCAGGTTTTCCAGGGAGTCGTCATCGGCCGCTCCGGCGAAGGCGTGCGCGAAACGTTCTGCGTTCGCAAGGTCAGCTTTCAGATCGGCGTCGAGCGTACCTTCCCGGTGCACTCTCCGGTCATCGACCACATCGAGATCGTGACCCGCGGCGATGTTCGTCGCGCGAAGCTGTACTACCTGCGCGACCTGCGTGGCAAGAAGGCCAAGATCAAGGAAAAGCGCTAACTTTCGCGCTAAACCGCTGTAACCGGATTCTTCCCTGAGCTCCCCATCACCTAAACTGATGGGGAGCTCAGGCGGTTAAATGACAGATGAAGTGCTCGCCTCCAGGTCCGATCGTCGGGTATCAGAGTCGAAGAGGTTTCCCCGCAAGATGGCCCGAAGCAAGCAGGCGCCCAGCCGAAAGCGCAGCGTGCTGCTGTTCATCCGCGACCTTCTCATCATTTTCGTGGTCGCACTGCTCATCTCGTTTCTGATCAAGACGTTCCTGATCCGCTCCTTCTACATCCCCTCCGGGTCGATGGAGAACACCCTGCAGATCAACGACCGCATCATCGTGAACCAACTGGAACCCGAGCTGATCCCGATCACCCGCGGCGACGTCATCGTGTTCAAAGACCCAGGCGGATGGCTGCTGCCGCAGGCCGAGATCGTGCAAAATCCGATCGTCGCCGGGGCCGACTGGCTGCTATCGGTCGTGGGCTTATCCGCGCCCGATAGCAACGACCACCTCATTAAACGGGTCATCGGGCTGCCCGGCGACCACGTCGTCTGCTGTAACGCCCTCGGTCAGATGAGCGTCAACGACATTCCGCTCGACGAATCCGCCTACGTGCTGCTGCCAGCCGGTGAGACCAAGGTCTCCAAGGACGACTTCGATGTCACCATCCCGGCTGATTCGCTCTGGATGATGGGCGACAACCGCTACAACTCCAAAGATTCCCGCTACAACGGCGAGACGGCCGGCAAAGGCTATGTTCCGGTCGAGAACGTCGTCGGTCGCGCGCTCGTCGTGAGCTGGCCACTCGCGCGTTGGGCTTGGCTCGACGACTATCCCGACGTCTTCCGCGAGGTGGAACAAGCCGAGACGGGCACCGAATAGTGGCGGTGTGCGACCCCACCCTCGACGTGGAGCACGACCTGCTCCGCACCGGTGCCAGTTTCGTGATCGGCTGTGACGAGGTGGGTCGCGGCGCCCTCGCCGGGCCGGTAGCCGTGGGATTCGCCGCGGTGAACGCATCCGTTCTGACCATGCCGGTGGGACTTCGCGACTCGAAGATGCTCAGCGAACCGCGACGGGAACTGCTCGCACCACTTGCCGTCGCCTGGGCGACCTACTCGGCCGTCGGGCTCGCCTCGGCTGCCGAGGTCGATGAGCTCGGCATCATCGCCTGCCTCGGCCTCGCCGGCAAGCGAGCGCTGGCCGCGCTCTACGCGCAGGGCGTCGACGTGGCCGGCAGCATCGTGCTGCTCGACGGCAATGACGATTGGCTGAACAAGGCGCTGGCCACCCCGCTGAACGTCGTGACCCGCATCAAGGCCGACCGGGACTGCGGTTCGGTGGCGGCGGCATCCGTTATTGCGAAGGTGCACCGGGATCGACTCATGATCGCCGCGCACGATGAAACGCCCGGCTACGGCTGGGCGTCGAACAAGGGCTACGGCAGCGCGGCGCACATGAGTGCGATTGACCTGCTCGGACCAAGCCCTCTACACCGAAAATCATGGCTCAAAATCTCAGCGTAAGATGAGATCACCATGGAAGAAGACGAATTCGAGGACTACGACCGCGAGGTCGAGTTGGCCCTGTACCGGGAATATCGAGACGTGGTTGGTCAATTCCAGTACGTCGTCGAAACCGAACGACGCTTCTACCTCGCGAACGAGGTCGAATTGGTGCGCCGCGACACGGAACACGACTTCTACTTCGAACTGACCATGAAGGATGTCTGGGTCTGGGACGTCTACCGCTCCGACCGATTCGTGAAATCGGTGCGCGTACTGACTTTCAAGGACGTCAACGTGGAAGAACTCGCGTCGAAAGACTTCGAACTTCCCAAGGAACTTGCGCTCGACGAATAAGGAATGACTCCGGGGCCTCGGGTGGCCGGACAAGGCCAACGAAGGTTTAGGAAGGCAACCCCTGTGATCCAGGACGCTGATCGTGCCCGTGCAACGTGGAGCAACCGTGAGGCTCTCGCCGAGGCGATGATTCCCCTGATCGGGCGCCTCTACCGTGACAACTCCGTCGTGACGAGCGTTTACGGGCGCGGCCTGGTCAACAAGTCGGTCGTCGGCCTGCTGAAAGCGCACCGCTTTGCGCGCCACATAGCGGATGTCGAGCTTCCCCTCGACGAGACCCTCCCAATCCTGCAGGCTGTGGACGGCCTGAACCTGGGTGCCGCGTCGATCGACCTCGCCCGCCTCGCCCTCGGTTTTCGCGAGCAAAACGACCGGGTCACCCTCGACGAATACCTGCGCGCCGAACTCGCCGACGTCGTCGGCCAGCACGGACTCGACGGCCGCACCAGCACCGACGTCGTGCTCTACGGTTTCGGTCGTATCGGCCGCCTGCTCGCGCGCATCCTGATCGAACACGCCGGCGGCGGCCAGGGCCTGCGCCTGCGCGCGATCGTCGTGCGCCGCGGCTCGGCCAACGACCTCATGAAGCGGGCCAGCCTGCTGCGCCGCGATTCGGTGCACGGCCCGTTCGAGGGCACGATCACCATCGACGAGGAGAACAACACCATCCTCGCCAACGGCACACTCATCCAGGTGATCTACTCCGGCGACCCGGCCAGCGTCGATTACACGAAGTACGGCATCCACGACGCGATCGTCGTCGACAACACCGGCAAGTGGCGCGACGAAAAGGGCCTGTCGCAGCACCTCAAGTGTCCCGGCGTGGCCCGGGTGCTGCTGACCGCGCCGGGTAAGGGCGCGCTGAAGAACATCGTGCACGGCATCAACCACACCGACATCCTGGCGAGCGACCGCATCATCACCGCGGCGTCCTGCACCACGAACGCGATCACCCCGGTGCTCAAGGCCATCAACGACCGTTACGGCATCATCGACGGCCACGTCGAAACGGTGCACTCGTTCACGAACGACCAAAACCTCATCGACAACTTCCACTCGGGTGACCGTCGCGGCCGCTCAGCCGCCCTCAACATGGTGATCACCGAGACCGGTGCGGCGAAGGCCGTCGCGAAAGCCCTGCCCGAACTGGCCGGCAAGCTCACCGGCAACGCGATCCGCGTGCCCACCCCCGACGTGTCGATGGCGATCCTCAACCTGAACCTCGCCAGCGCAACCGACAAGGACGAGCTCAACACTTACCTACGCACCATGTCGCTGCACTCCTCGCTGCACCGCCAGATCGACTTCATCGACTCGCCCGAGGTGGTCTCGAGCGACTTCCTCGGGTCGCGTCGTGCCGGCATCGTCGACGGACTGGCCACCATCGTCACCGACCAGAAGGCGGTGCTCTATGTCTGGTACGACAACGAATACGGCTACAGCTGCCAGGTGATTCGGGTGCTCGAAGAGATGTCCGGGGCGCACGCGCCCATCTTCCCGGCCATCGTCGTCGCCGACGCCCTCGAGCCCGTCGCCTGACCCGTTCTTCGCGGTGTGATCTGTACGGGGCCCGGGCCCGGAAACTGGGCCCATGATCTATCGTGGGCCCGCTTTCCGAGGGTGGGCCCGGGCGAGAGTGCACCTAGCGGGAGGCTGGTCAGGGGCGGGGCTCGCAGATGACCACGGGGATGTCACGGTCGGTGCGGCCCTGGTAGGCGCCATACCCGGGGTAGGCGGCGACGATGCGCGGCCAGAGCTCGGCTTTCTCAGCGGATGATGCGGTGCGCGCCCGAAACGGCCGCGTCACCCCGCGAATGGTCAGCTCCACCTCGGGTTGCTCGACGAGGTTGCGATACCAGAACGGATGCCGGTCGTCGCCGCCCTTGGACGCCACCAGCACGTACCGGCCGCCCTCGTGCACCGGCGCCGTGAGCATCGTCGACCGACGCTGCCCGCTACTGCGGCCGATCGTGTGCAGTTCGACGGTCGCCATGGTGCCGATGGTCCAGCCGAGGCGTCCGCCCGACAGAGCCAGCAGCATCCGGTGCGCGCCGTTCATGGCGAGCATGCCCAGATCGGTCACCCGGTTGCGCAGAGTCATAGGCCCAGCGTACGGCGCGTCTGGCGTTAGGTTGGAGAAATGACTCCAGCAACGATGCTCAGCACGATTCTTCGGGATGCCGGCTCCGCCCGCCCCTACGCCGACAGCCGCCCGCTGACGTTCGAGCAGATTCCGGTGCCGGTACCGCGCGCCGGCGAGGTGCTCGTGCGCATCGAACGCGCCAGCCTCTGCCACTCCGACCTCTCGGTCATCGACGGCTCACGGGTTCGCCCCCTGCCGATGGCCCTTGGTCATGAGGCGGCCGGCACCGTCACCGCGATCGGCGACGGCGTCGACGATCTGGCCGTCGGCGACCGGGTCGTGTTGGTCTTCGTGCCGAGCTGCGGCGACTGCCGGGCCTGCCTGGCCGGGCGCCCCGCGCTCTGCCACCGCGGCGCCGAAGTGAACGGCACCGGCGACCTGCTGCACGGCCCGGCCGTGCTGGCCAGCAGCGCGGGGGAGCGCATCAACCATCATCTGGGCGTTTCAGCGTTCTCGCAGTACGCGGTCGTCGCCCGCGAATCGGTCGTCGCGATCGACCAGGACGTTCCCTTCGACGTGGCCGCCATGTTCGGCTGCGCGGCCCTCACCGGCATCGGCGCCGTGCTCAACACCGGCGCCCTCGCGCCCGGCCAGTCCCTGATCGTATTCGGACTCGGCGCGGTCGGACTGATGGCCGTCATGGCCGCCGCGCAGGTGGCTGGCACGACCGTCATCGCGATCGATCCGTTGCCGGAGAAGCAGGCGCTGGCCCTTCGCTGCGGCGCGCACCACGCCGGTACGCCCGAGCATGCCGCCGACCTCGTGCGTGAGTACGCCGGCGACGGCGTCGACCTGGCCATCGAGGCTGTCGGCAGCGCCCGAGTGATGGAGGCGAGTCTGGCCCTGCTCACCCGCGGTGGCGCCCTCGTCTCGGTCGGCCTGCCGCACCCGGAGCAGACCCTCACGACGCCAGCGCTGCAGTTCGCCGGCATGGGTCGGCGGCTGCTCGGCTCCTACATGGGTGATTCCGTGCCGAGCCGGGACATTCCGGCCTACCTGCAACTGTGGCGGGACGGCCGGTTGCCGGTCGAGCTGCTGCACACCGACACCCGCCCGCTCACGGACCTCAACGAAAGCCTTGACGCCCTCGTGGCCGGCGACGTCGTGCGTCGCCTCTTCGTGCTGCACGTCGAGTAGCCGCTTCTCCACAAGAGCCCGGGTCGCGCCGCTGTCCACCGATGTGCCACCAGCCCGGCGACGGCAGGGTGAGAGCGCGCACTCTGGTGTCTGGAGGCACTCGTGGCGCGCAAAGACGAACTCGGCAAACTCGGCGAAGAACAGGCCGCGCGCTTTCTGCAGGGCGCCGGCTACACCATCCTGACCCGCAACTGGCGGTGTAAAGAGGGCGAGATCGACCTCGTCGTGCAGCAGGGGGCCGCGGTGGTCTTCGTCGAGGTGAAGACGCGCAGCAGCCTGAGTTTCGGGCATCCGTTTGAAGCCATCACCGTGAAAAAGCTCGCCCGGATGCGCCGCCTCGCCGCCGCCTGGTGCGTGCAGGCCGAGCGGTGGCCGCGCCAGATCCGGCTCGACGTCGTGGCGGTCATCGCCCCGGCCGGCCGGGA
Organism: Cryobacterium glaciale; assembly: GCF_004402535.1. Classification (GTDB taxonomy): domain Bacteria; phylum Actinomycetota; class Actinomycetes; order Actinomycetales; family Microbacteriaceae; genus Cryobacterium; species Cryobacterium glaciale. The sequence continues at coordinate 81,832 of NZ_SOEY01000034.1, forward strand.
ACCGATCATCGAACACCTCGAGGGCGTGTTCTGATGGGGATCGCCCGCACCCACGCGGTGGCGCTGCTTGGGCTGACCGGCGCGCTCGTCGAGGTCGAAGCCGACATCTCGGCGCAACTGCCCGGTATGATCCTGATCGGGCTGCCCGACGCGGCGCTCGCCCAGGCCACCCAACGGGTGCGTGCCGCGGCTGCCAACAGCGGATGCCCCCTCACCGTTCACCGCCTCACCATCAATCTGTCGCCGGCCGCGTTACCCAAGCACGGCGCCGGTTTCGACCTTGCGATCGCGCTGGCCTGCCTCGCCGCCGACAGCACCATTTCGGCCGCGTCAGTCGGCACCGTCGTGCACTTCGGCGAGCTCGCCCTCGACGGCCGGCTGCGGCCGACCCCGGGCATCCTGCCGGGGGTGATGACCGCTGCCCGCCTCGGGCACACCACGGTCATGGTGCCGATCGGCAACGAGGCCGAGGCTCGACTCGTGCCCGACATGAGGGTGATCGGCGTCGCCTCGCTGCGGGAGGCGGCGATCTTCCACGGTGCCACACTTCCACCGAAACAGGTCGAGCCGATTCTGGCGGCGGTCACACCCGACAGTCTGGCCGCCGAACCCGACCTCGCCGACGTGATCGGCAACGACGACGCCATCCTGGCGCTGCAGATCGCGGCCGCCGGCGGGCACCACGTCTTTCTACTCGGCCCGCCCGGCGCCGGCAAGACGATGCTCGCTGCCCGCCTGCCCGGCCTGCTCCCCGACCTCGACCCGGTCAGCTCACTCGAAGTCAGCTCCCTACGTTCGCTCAGCGGCCTCGGACTCGGCGGAGCCCTGATCACCAGGCCGCCGTGGGAAGCACCGCACCACACCGCGACGGCCGCGGCCATGGTCGGCGGTGGCGGCGGCCAGATTCGGCCGGGGGCTGCGTCGCAGGCCTCGCACGGCGTGTTGTTCCTCGACGAGGCCCCCGAATTCGCCTCTCCAGTGCTCGACGCCCTGCGCCAGCCGCTCGAATCCGGCTGGATCAGCATTCACCGGGCCAACGCCGTCGCCCATTTTCCTGCTCGGTTCCAGCTGGTGATGGCGGCCAACCCGTGCCCGTGCGGGCAATACGGCGCTGGCGACCTCAGCTGCACCTGTCCACCGAACGCCCGCCGCCGCTACCTTGCCCGCATCTCCGGACCGCTGCTGGACCGCATCGACATCCAGCTCAACGTCAAGCGCATCACCGCCGCCCAACTGCGCGTCGCCGCCGGCACGCAGCGGATGACGAGCGTCACCGCCCGGCAACGGGTGGTGGCCGCGCGGGCGACAGCGGCCGAACGCCTCGGCAGTACACCGTGGACCCTGAACTCCCAGGTTCCCGGCCCGTGGCTGCGCGGCGCGTCCGTGCGCCTGGCCCCGAGCGCCACCGCGGGGCTCGATCGAGCGCTCGAACGCGGCGGCATCACCATGCGCGGCTACGACCGGGTTTTGCGCATCGCCTGGACCCTCGCCGACTACGACGGCCTCAGTATCCCCGGCCCCGACCAGGTGGGCCAGGCCCTCTACCTACGCAAAGGAATGACCACATGACGCTGTTCGGTCTGGACGAGAACCGGGTGGGCGAACTCGCCGCGGGAGTACGCGGTGCACTTCCGGACGGCGACGACCCCGCCACGGCCGGCGAGGTGTTCGCCCGCGCTGCCTGGTCGGGTCTCGCCGAACCCGGGGACGGTACCGCCGGCCTGCTCGTGGCCAGCGTCGGCGCGAGCGTGGCCCTGACGGCCATTCTCGAGTCCTGGAGCCCGGTGCGTATCGGCGCACTCGTGCGCGATGCCCTCGGCGACGAGCCGGGCGGGCCCGACATCGTCTTCGCTGCCAGTCCCAGCGCCGACCCCACCGCAGCGGATGCCGACACCAGCGCCGAGCTGGAACAGGCCCTCGACCTGGGGCTGCAACGTTGGCGGCCGCGGCTCAACTCGAACGAGGTCATCCGCTCGCTGCAGCAAGCGGCCCGCATGCAGACCCGATTACTGCTGGCCACGGATGCCCTCTGGCCTTCTGCGCTCGACGACCTCGAGCAGCATGCTCCGCTCGCGCTGTGGTGGCGGGGTGTGCCGGGCGCCCTCGCCGCCCTGACCAACTCGATCGCGCTGGTCGGGGCCCGGGCGGCTACCGGGTACGGCGAACACATCGCTATGGAAGCGTCGGCCGGGCTCGTCGATCGAGGTTTTGCCATCGTCTCCGGTGCCGCCTATGGCATCGACGGGATGGCCCACCGGGCCGCGCTCGCCAGCGACGGCACGACCGTCGCCTTTCTCGCCGGGGGAGTCGACCGGTTCTACCCGAGCGGCCACGACTCCCTGCTCACCCGCATCGTGGCGACCGGGGCCGTCGTATCGGAGCTGCCCTGCGGGGCGGCCCCCACCAAGTGGCGTTTTCTGCAGAGAAACCGGCTGATTGCCGCAGCGAGTGCGGCAACGGTCGTGCTCGAAGCCGGCTGGCGGTCGGGCTCGCTCAACACGGCCGGCCACGCTTCGGCGTTGGGCCGGCCGCTCGGCGCCGTGCCGGGGCCGATCACGAGCCCGACCTCGGCCGGCTGTCATCGTCTCATTCGCGAATTCGCCGCGGTCTGTGTCACCAACCCGACCGAGATGGCCGAACTGGTCGGCGAACGGTCGATCCAGGTACCACTCGCCAATCTCGAGATAGAAGCGGGGCCCGCGACCGACGCGGGCCCAGGGCCGCTACCGCGCACGAGCGACCAGGTGCGCGTGTTCGATGCGCTGAGCGGGCGCTCGCCGCGCACGGTCGGCGACCTGGCGCGCCGTGCCGGCCTGTCGACTGCGGCCGTGCGCGGCGCCCTCGGCGGTCTCGATCTCGACGGGGCCGCCCACGAGCGGGAGGCCGGCTGGGTACGGCGGCTGTAGTGCCGGCAGGGAGGAGGCGTCAGACCCGATCGTCAGCCCCTGACGTCAGTCCCGGTCGTTCGTCGCCTGGGACGGATGTGGGGACGCGGCCGCAGGTCGGGTAGTGTCGGCGTCGGCGTCTGGGTTGGCGGCGTCGGCGCCCGCGCAGGCCCGCGCCACCGCCGCGAGGGAGAGGGCGACGTCCGTGGCATCCGTCGACCAGTTACTCACCGAGATGCGCAGAATGTCCCGGTCGTGCCAGCGCGACCCCGACATCCAAGCCGAGCCGTCGGCGATGAGCTGCTGGGTCACCCGCCGGGTGCGTTCATCACTGCCGAAACTCACGCACACCTGTGTGAACACCACTTCGTTGAGTACCTCAACGCCCGGCAGCGAGCATAGGCCCTCGGCCAGTGCCCGTGCATTCGCCGCGAGACCGTCCACCAGTGCGATCGTGCCGGCGCGGCCGAGTGATCGGAGCGCCGCCCACACGGGAACGCCTCGGGCCCGGCGGGACAGCTCGGGTACCTTCTCGAAGGGGTTGCCGGGGCCAGGGTTACCGGGAGCGCCGTCGGCCGCCACCAGATAGCTCGTATGCACGCCGAATACCCTGCGCACGACTTCAGGTCGGGACACGATCGCCACCCCGCAGTCGTAGGGCACGTTGAGCGTCTTGTGAGCGTCCGTCGCCCAGGAGTCGGCCCGTTCCACGCCGGCCAGCTGGTCACGATAGTTCGGGCTGACGGCGGCCCAAAGGCCGAACGCTCCGTCGACGTGCACCCACGCTCCGTGTTGGCCTGCCGCGTCGATCGCTGCCCCCATCGGGTCTGACGCTCCGGAATGCAGGTTGCCGGCCTGCAGGCAGACAATGGCCGGGCCGGAACCGGCCTCCAGTAGCTCGGCCAGGGCGTCTGGCCGCAATCGTCCCTCCCGGTCGACGTCGACCACGATGGGCGCACCGAGACCGAGGTAGCGCAGCACGAGATCGATGACGTCGTGACGCTCCGCCCCCACGAAAACCCGCACGCGGGGCGAACCGGCCAGGCCGTCCCGGTCCAGGTCCCACCCGGCCCGTTCCAGAACCCACTGACGCCCCGCGGCGAGACCGACAAAATTGGCCATGGTCGCGCCGGTGGTGAAACCGACATCCGCTCCGGCAGAAAGTCCGAGCAGGTCGAGCAGCCAGGCGGCGGCGGTCTCCTCGAGCACGGCGGTCGCGGGAGTGGCGAAGCGCATTCCGGCGTTCTGGTCCCACGCGGTCACCAGCCAGTCGGCGGCGAGCGCGGCGGGCAGGGTTCCCCCAATCACCCACCCGAAGAATCGGCCGGACGGCATCGCCATCAGCCCGGGTTCCGCGAAGGCGGCGAGTTCATCGATGACGTCCGCCGCAGCGCACGAAGACGGGGGCAGCGGGCCGGCCGAGACGGCGGCGAGGGTATCGGCGTCGACCCGAGGGCCGACCGGGCGGGTAGGTAACGACGCAAGCCAGGCGTGGGCGTGCAGCAGTGCACGGTCCAGAGCCGCGGTGTAAGCGTCCGGCTGGGCAGACATGGCGCCATGATAGCCCGCCGGTCTGCCCGTGTCGCCGGTTCGTAACGGGGTTGCTGTGACCCGCACCATCGCCAGCCGCCCCTCCCCTTTCGCTGACGTCCACAGTTCTGACGAAGCGAGTGTCGGTGGGTGCCCGTAGTCTAAAGACCCGACGAGAGGTGATCCATGGCAGCCGTGCAGCTGGGCCAGTACGCGCCCGCCGAGAAGATTCTGGTGCATTTGAGTGACACCCATTTTCTAGCGGATGGCGCGGCCCTCTACGGCGCCGTCGACACCGACCACACCGTGCACCGCGCCTTCGAGCAGCTGCACCGCTCGGGCATTCACCCCGACGCGATCATTCTCACCGGCGACGTGGCCGACCGCGGCGAAGCGGATGCCTACCGCCGCATCCGCGGCATCGTCGAGTCCGCTGCCGCCCGGTGGAACGCCAGGATCATCTGGGTGATGGGCAACCACGACCAGCGCGAACCCTTTCGTACCGAGCTGCTCGGCCAGACGCCCGCTGATCACCACCCCGCCGACCTACACCCCGTGGATCAAACATATGATCTCGATGGCCTGCGCCTCATCGCCCTCGACACGAGCGTTCCCGGCTATCACCACGGTGAGGTCACCGACGATCAACTGCGCTGGCTGGCCGATGTCCTCCAGCGTCCGGCCCCGCGCGGGTCGATTCTGGCGCTGCACCACCCACCGATTCCCACGCCGCTGCCGCTGATGAGCGTGCTCGAGCTGCAGGATCAGCCGAGGCTGGCTGCTGTTCTGACCGGCAGTGACGTGCGTGCCATACTCGGCGGGCACCTGCACTACTCCACCCAGGGCCTCTTCGTCGGCATCCCCGTGTCGGTCGCGGCGGCTACCTGTTACACGATGGACCTCAGCGCACCCGATCGTGAACTGACCGGGGTGAGCGGCGGCCAGACACTCAACCTCGTGCACGTCTACGCCGACCAGATCACCCACTCCCAGCTGCCGATCGGCGACTATGCCGCTGTCACGCAGTTTCCCGCCGACTATGTCGAGGAGCTGGCCACTCTCTCGCCCGAGGACCGCCGGCAGGCCTTCTCGCGGCAGCGTTGACGGCCACGGCGCGAAACCCTGAGACAGAGAAACTGACCCCGTGCAGCTGAGCGACGACATCGACGAGTTTCTGCGTTATCTCACCGCCGAGCGCGGCTACTCGACCCACACGGTGCGGGCCTATCGCACCGACCTGCACCAACTGGCCGGGTTTGCGGCCGAGCGGGGCGCAACGGCATCCGCTGAGCTGAGCCTGGAACTGCTGCGGGAATGGCTCTGGGTGGCCACCCAGGCCGGCCTGGCCCGGGCCACCCTGGCCCGGCGTTCGGCGTCGGCCCGCAGCTTCACCGCCTGGCTCGCGCAGAGCCACGACGACGGCATCGACCCGGCGGCTCGCCTGCGCTCGCCGAAGCCCGGTCGCACCCTGCCGCGCGTCATCAACCACACGCAGATGACCGACCTGCTCGACCTGTTGGCGGCTCGTGCCGCCGGGGGAGAGTCGCTCGCGCTGCGAGACCTCGCCATCGTCGAGCTGCTCTACGCCTCGGCGCTGCGCGTCTCCGAGCTGGTCGGCCTCGATCTTGCCGACGTCGACCTCGAACAGTTGACCGTGCGGGTCACCGGCAAGGGCGCGAAGGAACGCGTGGTTCCGTTCGGGGTTCCGGCGCAGCGTGCCCTCGTCGAGTACCTGCGCGAGGCCCGGCTCACACTCGCAGCCGGTGCCGCGGCGCCAGCGAAAACCAATGCAGGGCAGACCAATGCAGGGCAGACCAGTGCCGGGAAAGCCGTTTTCGTGCAAGCCGGCGCAGTGCAACCCGCGACGGACGCCCGATCGAATCCTGCGCTCCCCAACGTCGCCGCAGTCTTCCTGGGCCGTCAGGGCAAGCGTCTCGGCGTGCGCGGGGTCTACCGCCTTGTCGCCGCGCTGCTCGAAGCGGTTCCTGGTGCCGGCCCGGCCGGCCCGCACGCCCTGCGCCACACGGCCGCCACCCATCTGCTCGATGGCGGGGCCGACCTGCGCGCCGTGCAGGAACTCCTCGGGCACGTCAGCCTCGGCACCACCCAGATCTATACCCACGTCTCGGCGGAACGCCTCAAAGCGAGCTACGGGCTCGCCCACCCGCGCGCCTGACTCGGCCGAGGGCTCAGCCGCGGGAATAGCGAGCAGCGAGCAGCGAGCAGCGATCAGCGCCAGGGGCCAGACCTCGGAGCCGTCGCATCAGGCGCCGTCGGCAGCAGAACGGCCCGGGGGAGCTTCTCAAGATAGAGCAGCGGCGAGACGTAGGACCCGTGCAGACGCACCCCCAGGTGCAGGCACCCGGGCGGGCAGTGACCGCCGCTGCCCACGGTGCCGATCACCTGCCCGGCGCGCACCCGGTCGCCCACGGCGACGACGGCATCCACGGGCTCGACCGTCATGATCACGTCACCCGGCTGCGTGATCGACAGGACCGGCCGATCGACGACGGTGCCCGCGAACGACACCACGCCCTCGTGCGGTGCCAACACAGACTGCTGCGCCTCGGCTGCGAGGTCGATCCCGCGGTGGCCGCCGGCATAGGGTGACGCCGGCGCCAGAAAGGCCCGGGTCACGGGGTGTGGTGCCGCGAGTGGCCAGCGCCAGGCATCCGCTCTGGTCGGTGCGGCACCCCCCGGCGGCGTGGACGAGGTAGCGCCGGTTGGCGACCCGGCACCGAGAATTAGGATCACGGTGATGAGGGCGGATGCCGCCGGTGCGCGCAAATTCTGCATGCTCCCACCCTGCCGCCCGATCGCGGTGGTAGTCGCGCGTCGCACGGACCAGTGCACGCTTCTGCACTTTCGGGCCTGTGCAGGAGACGGCGCGCGCAGCAGACCCCGACTCCCACCCGGTCGCACCGGCACCCCCGGCGGTGATACGCTATCCCCAGCAGCGCTTTGTGCGCTGACTACGCGTGCCCATTTGGCCGCCATGTCCAATCGGTCCCGTCTCACGAGATTCTCGCGTGAAACAGGGCGGACGTGTGCCGGGCACCAGGAGCGATGATCGACCGATCATCGCACAAACCGATTGGTGTGGCTTTTCGAGCCCGCACCAGAACAGGAGTACGGCACATGGCCGTCGTAACCATTCGCCAGCTGCTTGACAGCGGCGTGCACTTCGGGCACCAGACCCGCCGTTGGAACCCGAAGATGAAACGCTTCATCTTCACCGAGCGTTCCGGCATCTACATCATCGACCTGCAGCAGTCGCTCGGGTTCGTTGACAAGGCCTATGACTTCGTCAAGGAGACGGTTGCCCACGGCGGCACCATCCTCTTCGTCGGCACCAAGAAGCAGGCCCAGGAATCCATCTCAGAGCAGGCGCAGCGCGTGGGCCAGCCCTACGTCAACCAGCGCTGGCTCGGTGGACTCCTCACCAACTTCCAGACCGTTTCCAAGCGTCTGGCCCGCATGAAAGAACTCGAAGAGCTCGACTTCGAAGACACCGCCAAGAGCGGTTTCACGAAGAAGGAAATGCTCATCAAGAAGCGCGAGCTCGTCAAGCTGCACAAGAGCCTCGGCGGAATCCGCAACCTCACGAAGACCCCGTCTGCGCTGTGGGTTGTTGACACCAATAAGGAGCACCTCGCCATCGACGAGGCGCGCAAGCTCGGCATCCCCGTCATCGCTATCCTCGACACCAACTGCGACCCCGACGACGTGCAGTACCCGATCCCGGGCAACGACGACGCCATCCGCTCCGTTGGCCTGCTGACCCGCATCATCGCGGACGCCGCAGCCGAGGGACTCATCCAGCGCCACGCCAAGCCGGAGGCCGAAGTCGAGCCCCTCGCCGCATGGGAAGCTGAACTTCTCCAGGCCTCGGAGACCGAGACCACCCCCGCGCAGTCCTCTGCCGAGACCGAGAAGGTTGCCGACGCTAGCGTCCCAACCGACGAGGCCGTTGTTGCAGAGCCCACCATCGCCGACGCTGTCGCCGACACCGAGGTTGCCGCCGTACTGGCCGCCGTCGCTGACGAGCCTGTCGTCGCCGACGAGACCAAGTAAGGAACCCGGTATGGCAAACTTCACACTCGAAAACGTCAAGGCTCTTCGCGAGAACCTCGGCACCGGAATGGTCGACACCAAGAATGCCCTCGTTGAAGCTGACGGTGACATGGACAAGGCCATCGAGATCCTGCGTCTCAAGGGTGCCAAGGGCAACGCTAAGCGCGCTGACCGTTCCACCTCTGAGGGACTCGTCGCTGCCAAGGAAATCGGTACGACCGCGTACATGATCGAACTCGCCTGCGAGACCGACTTCGTCGCGAAGGGTGACAAGTTCGTCGTCCTGGCCGACAAGGTTCTCGACGCGATCGCCGCCGCTGGCGCGACCACGGTCGAGGCCGGATTGGCCGCAGCGGCCGGAACGCAGACCGTCGCCGAGCTCATCGACGGCGAAGCCGCCATCATCGGCGAAAAGTTCGAACTTCGCCGTGTTGCCGCCGTCACGGGCGAATCGTTCTCGATCTACCTGCACAAGACCAGCAAGGACCTGCCCCCGCAGGTCGGCGTTGTTCTCGGCTTCTCCGGTTTCGACGTGGAGACCGCTCGCAGCGTGGCCCAGCACATCTCGTTCGCCAACCCCGAGTACCTCGCGGCGAGCGATGTTCCTGCTGAACTCGTGGAAACCGAGCGCAAGATCGTCACCGAGATCTCGAAGAACGAGGGCAAGCCGGAAGCGGCACTGCCCAAGATCGTTGAGGGACGCGTCAAGGCGTACCTCAAGCAGGTCGCACTGCTCGAACAGGACTACGCCAAGGACAACAAGTTGTCCGTTGCGAAGGTTCTCGACGACGCAAAACTGACCGTGTCGGGCTTCGCCCGGTTCAAGGTCGGCGCCTAACAAAAAATGACGGAGGTCGGATTGCGAAAGCGATCCGGCCTCCGTTTTTGCGTGTGCCCCCGGCAGGGGTAGCGCACTTGGTAGTTTGGTAGCATCCCCTCTCGGAAGGCCCCGCACGACATGACTGACACGGCCAGCACGCCCATGACCCACACCAGCCCGACCAGCGCTTTCGCTAGCGCGGTCAGGCCAACCCCGGTCGTGAAGAAGCGACGAGTGCTTCTCAAACTGTCCGGTGAGGCCTTCGGCGGCGGCGCCGTCGGTGTGAATCCGGATGTCGTCAGCTCGCTGGCCCGCGAGATCGCCGAGGGTGCCAAGCACGTCGAAGTGGCCATCGTCGTGGGTGGCGGAAACTTCTTTCGTGGCGCCGAACTCTCTCAGCGCGGAATGGACCGTGGCCGCGCCGACTACATGGGCATGCTCGGCACCGTCATGAACGCCCTCGCCCTGCAGGACTTTCTCGAACAGGCCGGCGCTGAGACCCGCGTGCAGTCCGCCATCTCGATGACCCAGGTCGCCGAGCAGTACATTCCGCGGCGCGCCGAGCGTCACCTGGAGAAGGGGCGTGTCGTCATCTTCGGTGCCGGCGCCGGACTGCCGTACTTCTCCACCGACACGGTCGCAGCCCAGCGCGCCCTGGAAATCGACGCCGACGTCGTGCTCGTTGCCAAGAACGGCGTCGACGGCGTCTATTCCGACGACCCCCGCACCAACCCCGACGCCCAGAAGATCCATCACATCACCTACCTGGAGGCCCTACAGCGCGGCCTCAAGGTGGTCGACTCCACTGCGTTCAGCCTGTGCATGGACAACCACATGCCCATGCAGGTGTTCGGCATGGCGCCGGAGGGTAACGTCACCGCTGCCATCCTCGGCACCGATCTGGGCACTCGCGTCTCCAACTAGAATTGTTCCACCACCAATAAAGGAGTCACCGTGATCGCGGATGTTCTTTCCGACGCCACTGCGCGCATGAACCGGGCCCTCGAGGCCGCCAAAGACGATTTTGGCACCGTGCGTACGGGCCGCGCCAACCCGCAGATGTTCGCGAAGATTCTGGTGAGCTACTACGGCACGCTGACCCCGCTGGAACAGCTCGCATCGCTGCAAAACCAGGAAGCCCGCACGATGCTGATCGGCCCGTACGATAAGGCTGCGCTGCGCGACATCGAGATCGCCATTCGCGACACTCCGAACCTGGGCGCCAACGTCGGCAACGACGGCACCACCATTCGGGCCACCCTCCCCGAACTCACCACGGAACGCCGCAAGGAATTCGTGAAGATCGTCAAGGCCAAGGCGGAGGATGCCCGCATCTCCGTGCGCAACATTCGCCGCAAGGCCAAGGACGAGCTCGACGCGCTCAAGAGCGAGGTCGGCGACGACGAGGTCGGTCGTGCCGAGAAAGAGCTTGAGCTGATCACGAAGAGCCACGTGGACGGCATTGACGACGCCTTCAAGCGCAAGGAAGCCGAACTCCTCGAGATCTAGGAAACGATCAGATGACCGAGAAACCGGGGAACGACCAGCCGCCTAAACGCGGTCACGGCGTCAGTCGCGCCGAGTTTCGGGCGCAGGTGAAAACGACGCGCGCTGACTTCGAACGGCAGGTGCAGACCACCAAGGCCGATTTCGAACGTCAGGTGCAGGCCACCCGCGCCCAGCTCGACGCGACGAACGAGCGCATCGAAGCACGCACCGGGCGCAACCTCATTCTGGCCATTCTGATCGGGCTCGTACTCGGCGGCTCCATGCTGGTCAGCCTCATCATCATCAAACAGCTCTTCATGATCTTTGCGGTCGTGATCGTGGCTTTCTGTGCCTTTGAGCTGGCGCAGGCCCTGCGGTACGCCGGGCGCAACGTGCCCCGCATCCCCGTGATCATCTCCGCGATCGCGATCGTCCCTGCGGCGTTCTACGGCGAGGCGACCGGCCAGTGGCTGGTCATGCTTGGCGGTATCGCGCTGATCGCGCTGTGGCGGCTGGCGCTGTTGGTGATTCCGTCACATCGCGCCTCGGCCCGTTCCGTCGTCGGTGACGTGGGTGGCGGCATCCTGATTCAGGTCTACGTCGTATTCCTCGCGAGCTTCGCCGTGTTGCTCGTCGCCCAGGACCACGGCCAGTGGTGGACGCTCGCCTTTCTCATCCTGGTGATCTCCGCCGATACCGGTGCGTACGTGAGCGGGCTCAACTTCGGCAAGCACCCAATGGCACCCTCGATCAGCCCCAAGAAGACCTGGGAAGGCTTCATCGGTGCCGGCCTGATCTGCATGATTGCCGGCGTTTTGCTGTCGATCTTCATGCTCGACCAGCCGTGGTGGTTCGGCCTGGTGTTCGGGTCGGTCATTCTGCTGACGGCGACCTTCGGCGATCTGGCCGAATCGCTCATCAAACGCGACCTCGGCATCAAGGACATGAGTTCGTGGCTGCCAGGGCACGGCGGTTTTCTCGATCGGCTGGACTCCATCCTGCCGTCGGCCGCTGCCGCCTACGCGCTCTACCTGGTGTTCGCGTGAGTGCGCCCGATTCTTCCCGCACGATGCCAGTACGAGACAATGAGACCATGAGCACCATATTTCCCCGAGTGGGCAAGAAGACGCTCGGCTACAACGTTGGCCAGGTCGAAGCGTTCCTGGCTGCTGCTCGCCGCGCCTACGACCAGCCAGAACAGCACGACGATGACATCGATACCGATACCGATACCGGCACCGTGGAATCCGTCGATGAGATCGCAGCCGGCACCGAGCCCGATGATGATCCGCTCGAGGCTGTGCCCGGCGACGAGACGGCGGGTACCGACGGTACCGACGCCATCCATGCCATCGTTGCCGAGAAGGCGGAGGCGGAAGCGAATCGCACCGGACTCACCCTGACGGCCGAAGGCATCCGTCATACCGCTTTTGCAATGCACAGGGGCGGATTCTCGCCCGAACACGTCGATGGGGCCCTGGAACGTCTGGAAGACGCCTTTGCGGCCCGGGAACGTTTTCAGGCTGCCCGCGCCGGGAGAGAGCAGGCGTGGATGGCTGAGGCCGAAAGCACCGCCGACGTGCTCGTGGCCCGGCTCAGCCGCGCGCCTGGTCACCGTTTCACCCGGGCGAGCGTGTTGGCGGTCGGCTATAAACGAGTGGATGTCGATCGTCTCGCCAACAAACTGGTCAAGTATTTTCAAGACGGTCGTGAGCTCACCGTCGATGAGGTTCGAACTGCCGTTTTTCGCCCTGAACGGGGCGGATACCGGGAAGCGCAGGTCGACCTGGTGCTGGACAGTGTTGTCGACGTCATGCTCGCGGTCCGCTGATTTGGGCTCCGTTACTTGGTTGGTATCAAACTTGTCGGCTAAGGTCGTTTACTAATGGGTAGGCATCTCAAAGCAATCGACACTGTTCCGGCCGCAGCACGGCCGCTTGTTCGTCGTACCCGGCCGCGGGTGAAGCCGGCGCACTTTGTGTTCGGGTTCACCGCCGCCTGCGCGTTCGTGCTCGTCACCGTGGTAGACCCCTACTCCGGCGCGACCGCGTCCCCGTATTTTCAAATCGCCGGGAGTACGGCCGATGTCGGGCCGGCGCAGGCCGTGCTCGTAGCCGGCGGCTACACCAACACCATCACCCGTGACGGCTACGCCGTGACCGAGAAACCTAAGCCGGTGCCGGTGGTCGTGGCGGTCGAAAAGAAGACGCAGAGTTTCACCGCGCCGTCCGCCGCCGTGCCGGATCCTGGATCGGCCCAGGCCTATGCCTACGATGCCGTTGCAGCGCGCGGCTGGGGCGAAGACCAGTACAGCTGCCTCGTCTCGCTCTGGCAGAAGGAATCCGGCTGGCGGGTCAATGCCGAGAACAGCTCGAGTGGAGCCTACGGAATTCCGCAGTCACTGCCCGGTTCCAAAATGGCAAGCGCCGGCGAAGACTGGGCCACGAACGCCGGTACCCAGATCGAGTGGGGCCTCGGCTACATCACCGACCGCTATGGCACGCCGTGCGGCGCGTGGGGCAAGTCCCAAGCCTCCGGCTGGTATTAGCAGCAGGCTGGTGCCGGGCCTGGCTGCCCGCACTTTAGACTGGAATCATGGCGCGCAGCAATCGACCCAGAGGCCGCAAAGCCCCGCAGCCTGCCGACGACGATGAGACCGGCGACCTGAACCACCTGCTTGCGGGGTGGCGTCGCAGCGAAGTTCGGCGCGACGGCCTGTGGTACGTGCAGCCGGTTCCCGCCAAGCAAGCCGTAAAAACCTACCTGTGCCCCGGGTGCACTCTCGACATCGTGCCGGGCGCGGCGCACATCGTCACGTGGCGCGGCGACGGAGTGCTCGGCGACGCCGCCGACCTCTCCAACCGGCGGCACTGGCACTCGCACTGTTGGAAAATCACGTGACCGGCGAACCCGAGATCCCAGGAGAACCCATGACCGCCTCGGTCGATATTCGTGGCGGCATCGAACTGCCCGCCACTGTCGAGCACATCGAACTGCACACCAGCGACGGACTCACCCTGGTGGGCGAACTGGCGACCCCGGTAGGGCGGGCGGCGGTCGCGACCCTCGTGACGCTGCATCCGCTGCCGACCGCCGGCGGCTTCATGGACTCGCATATTCTGCGGAAGGCCGCCAACCGGCTGCCCGCACTGGCTGACCTGGCCGTGCTGCGGTTCAATACTCGCGGCACCGCCTCGCCGCGCGGCACGAGCGACGGCGACTTCGGCCACGGACTGACCGAACGCGCCGATGTGGCCGCGGCGATGGCCTTCGTCGCCGAGCGGCACCTGCCGAACCCGTGGCTGGTCGGCTGGTCGTTCGGCACCGAACTCGCCCTCAAATACGGGCTGGAGCATGCCATTCGCGGGGCCATCCTGCTCTCGCCGCCACTGCACCGCACCACCAACGAAGAACTGGCGGCCTGGGCCGGTAATGAACGCGCCCTGGTGGCTCTCATTCCCGAGTTCGACGACTACCTGCGACCGGACGCTGCCCGCCTGCGGTTTGCGAGTGTGCCCGACCTGCGCCTGGTCGCGGTTGAGGGCGGCAAACACCTGTGGGTGGGGGAGAACCTGACCCGCCGGGTGCTCACCGAGATCGTCGCCACGGTCAACCCCGGCGCGCTGCCGCTGCCGACCGAATGGACGGCGCCGCGACCCGGTGCCTCCTAAACCCGGTGCCTCCTAAACCCGGTGCCTCCTAAACCCGGCGTCTCCTGAAGCGCGCGTTCGACGTCAGAGTTCGTTCTGGCGGGGGATGACGACCTGTTTGACGATCATGATGACCGAGGCGGCGACGGGGATGGCGATCAGCGCGCCGAGAATTCCCAGCAGGTTGCCCCCGGCCAGGGCCGCGATCACGACAACCGCGCCCGGAATCGACACGGCCCGGTTCATGATCTTCGGACTGAGCACATAAGCCTCGACCTGCATGTAGATGAGGTAATAGATCGCCGCGGCCAGCGCTGTCTGCGGCGAGCTGCCGATTTCTGGGATCAGGCAGGTCAGGACGATGATGACCGAGCCCGAAATGGTACCGATGAGCGGAATCAGCGACAGCAGGAAGGCGATGAACGCGAGCAGTGCCGGAAACGGAGCGCCGATGATCGACAGAAAGATGAAGCTCAGCACTCCGTTGACCGAGGCCAGCGCGGCCTGCCCCACGATGTAACGACCGACCGCCGTGGTGATCTGCTCACTGATATCGGTGAAGCGCTCCCGCTTGGACGCGGGAACCAACTGATAAGTGGCCCGCTTCATGCTGTTCAGCGAGGCCGTGAAGTAGAGCGTGAGGATGAGAATGATGAGGCCGCCGAACAGGCCGTTGACAATGGCGAGGCCAGACTGAACGACGGTCGTCGTGATGTTGGTGAGGTTGCCACCGAGAAAATCGGTGATCGTCTTCGTGATTTCGTCGATGTCGAGACCGGGGAACTGCTTTTTCAGATCGTCCAGAAAAGTCGAGCTGTTAACCCCCCGCACCAGCTCCGGAATGAGCTTGGACAGCTTGGATACCTGGTCGACGATGATCGGAACGATGGCGAATATGACGCCGGTCAGCACGCCGAGTACGGCCGCGACCACGGTGAGAATGGCGGCCCAGCGCGGAAACTTCTTCTTCTCCAGCCATGACACGGCCGGGTCGAGGCCGAGCGCGATGAACAGCGCAGCCCCGACGTAGATGATGATCGTCTGCAGGGTGATCACCGAGGTGATGATCAGTAAGCCCAGCCCAACCCCCAGGGTTCCGACGAGTCCGAACCGGAAGGCATTCTGAATTTTCACGTGGAGTCTCCAGGAGTAGGGAATTACTCGGCTGCGACCCGTTCTGCCTGGGTCAAAACGCTGCGCAGGCTTTCAAAGTACCCGGCCACGGCGTCGCGCTCAATCCTAATCTGTGACAGCCGGTCTTCGGCGTCGGCGACGAGGGTGCGTGAGCGTGTCGTGGCGTCGGTGACGAGGGCGGTGGCGGTGGCGTGGGCGTCGCGGAGAATACGTTCGGCATTCTCCTCGGCGAGTTCCTTGTTGGCCTTGGCTTCCTCGCGGGCGCCGGCGTCGAGTTCCTCGTTGAGAACGCGCAGCTCGGCGGTGCGGTCGGTCGTCTCGGTGAGCTGCCTGGCGGCATCCGTCTGGAATTTCTGGGCCTGGGCCACGGCCTCCTGGTGGCGGGCGAGGTGCTCCTGCTCGGCCTCGTCCCGGCGGGCTTTCAGCTCGACATCGAAGTCGGCGCGGGCCTGGTCGATTTCCCGGGCCAGCCGGCTCGCCTCGTGCTCGCCCTTCTTGCGGGTGGCGGTGAGCTGGTTCTCCAGGTCGATGCGGGCCTGCTCGGCCTCGGCCTCGGCGTCGAGGCGGGCCTGCTGGTTCTCGCGGGCGAGGTCGGCGCCGGCCTGCTCCACCTCGGCGGCGAGGGCGGCACGGGCCTGCTCGATCTCGCGGGCCAGGCTGGCGCGCTTGCGATCGAGTTCACGCGTAAGGTCGGTCTGCGCCTGTTCCCGTTCCACCTCGGTCACCGCGTGAGCCTGTTCGACCTCGCGGGCCAGGTCGATTCGACCCTGCTCCACCTCGGCGGCGAGCAGGGTGCGGGCCTGGTCAGCCTCGTGGGCGCCATTCAGTCGCGCCTGCTCGGACTCCCGAGCCAGATCCACCCGGGCCTGCTCGGTCTCGGCCGCAAGATCGACGCGGGCCTGGTCGGTCTCGCGCTGCAGGTCGGCGCGTTGCTGGTCGAGTTCGAGGGCTACTTCAGCGCGGGTGAGTTCGGTCTCGTGGGTCAGTCCGGCCGCGATTTCGCGGGCTTCAGTGGCCTCCCGCTGGGCGACGACGCGCACTTCGGCGGCTTCCCGATCTGCTTCAGAGCGGATGGCCGCGACCTCACGTTTCACCGTGGCCCGTGCTTCGGCGGCCTCGGTGGCAACGGCGCCACGAATCAGCGAGGCATCGCGGATAGCGTCCTGGGTGACCTGGGCCTGCTCGTCCTGCGCACGCGCGCGCACGTCATCCGCTTCGACGCGCACATCATCGAGCACCCGGCGCGCCTTGACGGCGGCATCGGACAGGGTTCGTTCGGCCTGCTCGACCGCGTTCTGGCGCAGCAGCTGCACCTCGTCGTTGGTCGCGGCGCGCAGCTTCTCGGCGTCGATATCGGCCTGGGCGATGACGCGGGTGGATTGCTCCTCTGCGACGCGCAGGGTGTTCTCCAGCTTGGTACCGAGACCGGAGAACGTTGGGCTTCCGACTTCTTCGATCTCGGCGTTGAGATCGTCGATGCGACCGGCGAGACGTTTGACCTCGCGACCGGCCTCAGCATTCTGGGTGTTCGCCTGAATCAGTTCGCGTCGCAGCGACTGAATGGCCTTCGCGACCTCATCCTTGTCATAGCCGCGGAATACCTGGGTGAAATCAGCTTCGTCGTCAGACACGTGTGCTCCTTACAGATGGGCCCCGTCCCTCGATGGATCATGCATGACGGGCCAGCTCGATTTTAGTGGGTTCTGCCCCGCCCCGTATGCGCCCACCGGACGAGGGCACTCTGGCCGCTATTAGGCACCTCTCAGGAGAACGCAGTAACGTAGAAGGTCCGTGTCTGGCGAGCTTCAGCCACGTGAATCAACCACAGTGACTGACCAGTACCGACCAGACAGTGCCAACCAGACAATACCGACCAGCAACTGCTGAAGGGTGATACGTGCGTTTTGTTCTTGCCATCGTGGCATTCGTTCTTGCTGCCGTGATGATCGTTCTCGGCATCGCGCAGCGTACGATCCTGCTCGAGCCCGCCTTCACCTCCCTGGGTTCGACCGTGACCGGTGACACGACATACACCGTGATCGATCCGAGCGCCCTCGCGGCCTCGTCGGGCAGCCAGACCATCAACGTGCGCGGTGACGGCGCGGTTTTTCTCGCCTACGGGCGTTCCGACGACGTTGCCGCCTGGATCGGCACGGATGCGTATTCCACCGTCGGCTTCAGCGAGGAGACCGGTGAACTCACCTCCACCGTCACCGAGGCCGTCACTCCCGACGATGAGGTGGCACCAGATGCCGGGGCAGCGGATGCCGTCCCAGCGGACGAGGCCGCAGCGATCGTGAATCCGGCCGGCTCCGACCTCTGGCTCGACGAGTACACCGGCACCCATTCCCTGACGACCACGCTGACCCTGCCAGACGACATCTCGGTGATCGTCGCGTCGGACGGTATCGAACCGGCGCCCGCGAGCATCCGTCTGTCGTGGGCTTCTGATAATTCCACCCCATGGGCTGGCCCGCTTCTCGCCGGCGGTGCCCTGCTGTTGTTGGCCGGCCTCGTGTTGTACCTGCTGGCATTGCTGCACCTGCGGCGCTCGCGGAGGCCGCGCCGCAACATCCCGCGCGGACCCCGCATGCCCCGATTGCCCCGCGCCCCGCGTCCGAAGTCGATCAAGGCCAGCCAGATCACCACGTCGCGGCGGGGAATCACCCGTCGGGTGGCCATCCTCCCCATGGTCCTGGTCTCCGGCCTTGCCCTGAGCGGCTGTTCAGCCGACCTGTGGCCAGATTTCAGCACGGCCGACACCGCCACTGCCACCCCCACACCGACGCCCCAGTCCACCGATTCGGTCGAAGCTGCCGCCGAGCTGCCGCCGCCCGCCGTGACCGTCTCCCAGCTGGAGACCATCATGGGCGAGATTTCGCTGCTCAGCGCAGACGCGGACGCCACCCTCAACACCGAGACCATCAGCACGCGATTTACCGGCCCGGCCCTGGAACAACGCCTCGCCAACTATAAGATCCGTGCCGTCGATCCGGCGGTCGCCCCGCTCGTGGCCCTGCCCGGCGCCCCAATCACGTTCACGCTGCCGCAGCAGACCAATTCCTGGCCGCGGGTGGTCATGACCGTCATCCAGGACGAGAACGATCCCAGCATTCCGACCTTGGCTGTCATGCTCAAGCAGGAATCGCCCCGCAGCAACTACCAGGTGGACTACCTGTTCGCCCTGGAGCAGTCGGCGCACGTACCGGAGGTAGCCCCGGCCGTGGTCGGCGCCCCGGCCATCGCCCCCGACAACAAGCTGCTGCTGCTGCCGCCGGACCAGCTGGCTGCCGCGTATGCCGACATCCTGATACAGGGCGCAGCCAGCCCCTCGTACGGGCTGTTCGAGAGCGACGGCGACAACTTCCGTATCCAGGTCGCTGACCTCAATGCCGCCAAGGTCGCCGCGCTGCCGTCGACCGCGTCGATCGAATTCGCCGCGGCCGCGGGCAGTGACGAGGCCGTTGCCCTGGCCACCAACGACTCCGGCAGCATCGTGGCCGTCAGCATGACGGAGACTGAAACGGTCAAACCCGTCCAGGAGGGCGCCACGGTGGGCCCGGCGGGCGATGCCCTCGCCGCTAAAGCGCTGTCCGGTATCACCACCACGACCAAGGGCTTTCAAAACACCTACCGCGACCAACTTCTGTTCTACGTACCCACGTCGGGTTCAAGCGACAAAATCGTGCTTCTGGGCTTTGCCCAGGGCCTCATCACATCGGCGGAACTTCCATGACGAATATGCCCCCTTCCGGATCGAACCTGCGCGGAGCGGTTGATCTTTCCTCCCTCGTGAACCGGGCGCCGGCCGGAACCCCTCCGGTCGCCACGAACGGCGCACCCGCCACGGGCGCCGCCGTCGGTGGGCCGGCAGCACCGACCGGAGCTGTCACGGTTCCGAGCCTTGTTCTCGACGGCACCGACGCCAATTTCGGTGAGCTGCTTGAACTCTCCTCCCGTGTTCCCGTGATCGTCGGACTGTGGGCATCGTGGAGTGAGCCGTCCACCGCGCTCTTGGCGGTGCTGGAGAAGCTCGTGACCGGCCTCGCCGGCCGGTTCGTGCTGGCCCGCGTCGACATTGACTCGAACCCGCAGCTCGCGCAGGCGTTCCAGGCCCAGTCGGTACCCACAGTCGCCGCCGTCATCACCGGTCAGCCGGTGCAGCTCTTCAACGGCCCGCTCGCGGAGGAACAGATCGCCGACGTGCTCGGTCGCGTACTCGAGCTCGCCGCGCAGCAGGGCGTGACCGGCACGGCCGAGGCCGCCGGCGTTGCCGCTGACGCCGAACCGGCCGCCGTGGTCGACGAGCCCCTGCCACCGCACCACCTGGAGGCCTACGCGGCCATCGAAGCCGGCGACTACGCCACCGCCCAGAGCGAATACCGCACGGCCCTGGCCCAGAACCCGAACGACACCATGGCCGTGGCCGGACTGGCCCAGGTCAGCCTGCTCGCCCGGTTACAGGGCAAGACCATCGACCAGATCCGTAACGGGGCCGCATCCGCACCCGACGACCTCGACGCGCAGCTGCTGGTCGCCGACCTCGACCTCTCCGGCGGCCACATCGAGGACGCCTTCGATCGCTTGTTGAGCCTGTTCCCGGCGCAGCCGGCCCCGGGTCGCAACACCATCCGCGAGCGCATCCTCGAACTGTTCGAGGTCATCGGCACCGACGACCCCCGGGTCGCTCCCACCCGGTCTCGGTTAGCGGCCCTGCTCTATTGATCCAGTCGTTCGCGAGAGCGCAAAAGTGCCCGTCTGACTCAGTCAAACGGGCACTTTTACTCTCTCACGGGGCGGTTCAGCGGCGCAGGCGTAACCAGAGTCCAGCCAGGGGAGGCAGAGTCAGGGTTGCGGAGGCGGGGCGACCAGCCCAGGGCTCGTTGTAGGCCTCGACGTTTCCCTGGTTTCCCACGCCGGAGCCGCCGAAGTCGCCGGCATCCGTGTTGAGGATTTCCTCCCACTGTCCGGCGAACGGCAGGCCGACTCGATAGTCGGTGTGCGGCTGCCCGGCGAAGTTGAAGAAGCAGGCGACCGGAACGCCGTGGTTGTCCCAGCGCAGAAACGACACGACGTTCTGGCTCGCGGCCCCGCCGTCGAGCAGTTCGAAGCCACCCGGGTCGTTGTCGCGGCTCCACAGGCTCGCGTTGTCGCGGTACACCCGGTTGAGCTGGCCGACGAGATTGAACAGGCCGCGGTGGGCCGGCTGGTCGAGCATCCACCAGTCCAGGCCGCGTTCTTCGCTCCACTCCGAACGCTGCCCGAACTCGCTGCCCATGAACAGCAGCTGCTTGCCCGGGTGGGCCCACATGAAGGCAAGGTAGGCGCGCACGTTGGCGAGCTGCTGCCAGGAATCACCGGGCATCTTCGACACCAGGGCGCCCTTGCCGTGCACGACCTCGTCGTGGCTGATCGGCAGCAGAAAGTTCTCGCTGAACGCGTAGATGAACGAGAAGGTGATGTCGTTGTGGTGGTAGGAGCGGTACATGGGGTCGACCTGCATGTACTCGAGGGAGTCGTGCATCCAGCCCATGTTCCACTTGAATCCGAACCCGAGTCCGCCGCCGCTGGTCGGCGCCGTCACCCCGCCCCAGTTGGTGGATTCCTCGGCGATCATGATCGTTCCGGGGTTGCGCTTGTACGCCGTCGCGGTGATCTCCTGCAGCAGGCTGATCGCCTCGAGGTTCTCGTTGCCGCCGTACTTGTTCGGTTCCCACTGGCCGTCCTCGCGCGAGTAGTCGAGGTAGAGCATCGACGCGACGGCGTCGACGCGCAGGGCGTCGATGTGGAACTCTTCGAGCCAGTACAGCGCGTTAGCGACGAGGAAGTTGCGCACCTGCATCTGGCCGAAGTCGAAGATGTAGGTGCCCCAGTCCAACTGCTCACCCCGACGCGGGTCCGGGTGCTCGTAGAGGGCCTGGCCGTCGAAGCGGGCCAGGGCGAAGTCGTCTTTGGGAAAGTGGCCGGGCACCCAGTCCATGATCACGCCGATGCCGGCCTGGTGCAGCCGGTCGATGAGATAGCGCAGGTCGTCGGGGGAGCCGAACCGGCTGGTCGGCGCGTAATAGCCGCTGACCTGATAGCCCCACGATCCGCCAAACGGATGCTCCGCGAGAGGCATGAATTCCACGTGCGTGAAGCTCAGTTCCTGCAGATAGCCGACGAGCTCATCCGCCAGGTCGCGGTAGCCGAGACCGGGTCGCCAGGAACCGACGTGCATTTCGTAGACGCTCATCGCCTGGTTGTGCGGATCGTTGGCCTTGCGGTTGGCCAGCCACGCGGCATCCGCCCACTCGTAGTGCGATGCCGTGACGACCGACGCGGTCAGTGGCGGCACCTCGGCCAGCCGGGCGATCGGGTCGGCCTTTTCGACCCAGGCGCCGGACTGCGTGAGCAGCTGGAACTTGTACCTGGTGCCGAGTTCGAGGCCCGGAATGAACAGCTCCCAGACGCCGGTGCTGCCCATATTGCGCATGGCGTGGGTCGTGCCGTTCCAGCCGTTGAAATCACCGATCACCCGGGCGGCGCGGGCGTGCGGCGCCCACACGGCGAAGGAGGTTCCGGTCGAGGCGGCCGTGGCGCCCTGGTGCTCGCGGTGGTGTGCCCCCAGGACGTCCCAGAGTCGCTCGTGGCGGCCTTCTCCGATCAGGTGCAGGTCCAGCTCGCCGAGCGTCGGGATGAAGCGATAGGGGTCATCACAGATCCAGGGCGGGGCATCCTGGTAGCGGGCCTCGATCGTGTAGTCGGTGGGCCCGAGGGTGCTTTCACCCTGCCAGATGCCGTGCTTGAGGTGGGCGAGTTCCACGTGCGCGCCGCTGGCCAGAATCGCGAAGACCTCGGTGGCGAGCGGCCGCAGCGCGCGGATGATGACGAGCGGGTCGGAGACACCGGCCTGGTGGGCGAGGTGCTGGCCGAGGATCTCGTGCGGATTGTAGTAGCTGCCGGCGGCGACGGCCTCGAGAACGTGGTCGGGAATGGGTGCCGGCTCAGTGGGGGCCACGTGCTTCGCAGCCTTCGTGGATTGTGTCGTCGGGGACTGAGCCTTCTTGCCGTCGATGTTCTTTCCCTGACCCTTCTGGTGCTTGCTCGAATTCTTCTTCTTGGACTTCTTCTTGTCGCCGCTCATGCGTGGCCCGGATCGTGGGGGGTGACGTGCAGGATGTGCACCGGTTCGGTGAAGGCATCGAGCCGCACGAAGTTGTCGGCCGACCAGGTCCAGGTGGCTCCCGACACGAGGTCGTGCACGTCGAAGGTGTCGCCGCTTGCAATGCCGAACCGGGTCACGTCGAGGTGCACGACCGTTTGGCGCACCGAGTGCGGGTCGACGTTGGCGACGATGATGAGGGCATCCGCCTGGCCGGTGCCGGTGAACGCGGCGTCGAGGTACTTGCTGTAGACGAGGATCGAATCGTCGTCGCTGGCATGGATGTTTAGGTTGCGCAGCTGACGCAGCGCCGGGTGCTTGGCCCGAATGCGGTTGAGCAGGGTGAGGTACGGCGCCAGGGACTTGCCGAGCTCCTCCGCCTTGCTCCAGTCGCGCGGCCGGTACTCGTATTTCTCGTTGTCGATGCTTTCTTCGGCACCTGGCCGGGCAACGTTCTCGAACAGGTCGAAGCCGGCATAGACCCCCCAGGTCGGCGCCGCCGTCGCGGCGAGGGCCGCCCGAATCTTGAAGGCCGCCGGCCCGCCGAACTGCAGGTATTCGGTAAGGATGTCGGGGGTGTTCACGAATAGGTTCGGACGTAGAAAGTCGGGGGTGTCGGAGGCGAGGCCGTGGAAGAATTCCTCGAGCTCGGTTTTGGTGTTGCGCCAGGTAAAATACGTGTATGACTGCTGGAACCCGACCTTGCCGAGCGCTTGCATGAGGGCCGGTCGGGTGAAGGCTTCGGCGAGGAAAACCACGTCGGGATCGGTGGCGTTGACCTCATCGATGAGCCATTCCCAGAAGTCGAGCGGCTTGGTATGCGGGTTGTCCACCCGAAAGATGCGCACGCCGACGCTGATCCAGTAGCGCACGAGGCGCAGCGCTTCGGCACGGATGCCGGCGGGATCGTTGTCGAAATTGATTGGGTAGATGTCTTGGTATTTTTTCGGCGGGTTCTCGGCGTAGGTGATGGTGCCGTCGGGAAGGGTGGTGAACCATTCCGGGTGCTCCAGCACCCAGGGGTGGTCGGGGGAGGCCTGCAGCGCAAAGTCGAGGGCCACCTCGATGCCGAGCGAGGCCGCCTTCTTCAGAAAGAAGGTGAAGTCGGCGACGGTGCCGAGGTCGGGGTGGATGGCGTCGTGGCCGCCGTCTTTCGAGCCGATCGCCCACGGTGAGCCGGGGTCGCCCGGCGCGACCTCGAGCGAATTGTTCGGTCCCTTGCGAAAAGCCTGCCCGATCGGGTGGATCGGGGGCAGGTACAGCACGTCGAAGCCCATGGCCGCGACGGCGGGCAGGCGCTTGGCCGCGGTACGAAAGGTTCCGCTCTGCCAGCTGCCGTCGGCCCGGCGCACAGCCCCTTCCGAACGGGGAAAGAACTCGTACCAGGAGCCGACCCCGGCCCTGGCCCGTTCGACGATGATCGTGCGTTCGGCCGAGAGCGAGGCCAGCCCGGCGAGGGGGTGGGCCGCGATGGCCTGCCGGAGGGCGGCATCCGCTACCGCCAGAAAACGTTCGGTGGCCGATTTTTCAGTGTCGGCGAGGGTTTTTGCTGCCGTCTGGAACAGGCGGCGAGCGGCAAGTGGGCGGGCCTTGTCCAGACCGGCCTGGCCGAGCAGTGCGCCGCCGATCACGAACATGAGTTCAACATCGATGCCCGCCGGAATCTTGATTGCGGCGTTGTGCTCCCAGGTGGCGAAATCGTCGGCGTAGGCGCGGACCCGATAGGTCCAGCGGCCCGCGACGCCGAGCTGAGCCGCGGTGCCGTAGCGGTCGGCGCCGTCGGCCTGCAGCGTCATGGGATGCCGTGTGGTGCTGGCGTCGGGCGCGGTGAGCTGCAGCTCGACACCGATGAGGTCGTGCCCCTCGCGAAAGGCAGTCGCTGCGAACGGCACGACTTCACCGACGAAGGCGCGGGCCGGCCAGAGATTGTCGTTCAGCTGGGGAGAGAGGTCGAGAACGGGGATTCGACCTACGAATGCGCCGGCGCTGCTCGAGACCGTGGACACGGTCGCGGGTGCGCTGCTCGATGCTGTCGGCAGGGTCGTCTTTTTTGCTGCTGTCTTGGCCACACCACGACCGTAGCGTGAAAGCGTGGCAATGGCTCCCGTCTGGCGCACGGCTCGCCCGGACCTGCGAATTTGGGTGTTACGTGTTGGACACGTGGCACCCCTAAGGTTGACCTCGTGAAGGCCATCCGCAAATTTACCGTCCGTGCCGTTCTCCCCGAGCCCCTTGCGGCGCTCGAGGAGCTTGCCGGCAATCTCCGCTGGTCGTGGCACGAGCCCACTCGGCAGCTGTTCGAGCGTATTGCCCCGGATCTGTGGCGCGAGATCGGCACCGATCCGGTGGCTCTGCTCGGCGCTGTCGACCCGCGCCGCCTCGACGAGCTCGCGCGGGACCGTGACTATGTCGGTGAGGTCAATGCCACCCGCGACGGGCTGCGAGACTATCTCGAACAGCCGCGCTGGTATCAGGGGCTCGAGGGCGAGAAGCCCGCCGCGATCGCGTACTTCTCACCGGAATTCGGGATCGCCGCTGCCCTGCCGCAGTACTCAGGCGGTCTCGGCATCCTCGCCGGTGACCACCTCAAGAGCGCCTCCGACCTCGGCCTGCCGCTCGTCGGCGTCGGTCTGTTCTACCGTGCCGGGTACTTCAGCCAGGCCATCTCGCCCGACGGCTGGCAGATGGAAAGCTACCCGCTGCTCGACCCCGACGGGCTGCCGCTCGCCGTGCTGCGCCGCGCCGACGGCTCGGCCGTGCAGGTTTCCCTCGCTCTTCCCGACGACCGCACCCTGCACGCGCGGGTCTGGCAGGCCAAGGTGGGCCGGGTGCGCCTGCTGCTGCTCGACGCCGACATCCCCGAAAACGTCGACGACCTGCGCCTGGTCACGGACCGTCTCTATGGCGGCGGCGGCGAACATCGACTGCTGCAGGAGTTGCTGCTGGGCATCGGCGGCGCGCGCGCCGTGAAACTGTGGAGCTCGCTGCATGGACTGCCGGAGCCCGAGGTCTTCCACACCAATGAGGGCCACGCCGGGTTCCTCGGCCTCGAACGTATCTCGAGCCTGATCGGCGAGGGCCTGAGCTTTCAGGAAGCCCTCCAGGTGGCCCGGGCCGGCACCGTCTTCACCACCCATACCCCGGTCGCCGCCGGCATCGACCGGTTTGAGCGTTCGCTCGTGCGTCGCTATTTCGGCACCGACCTGCTGCCCGGCGTCGACGTGGACGACCTGCTGGCGCTCGGTGCGGAAAGTTACGCTGGCGGCTCCTCCGAGGTGTTCAACATGGCCATCATGGGGTTGCGCCTCGGCCAGCATGCCAACGGTGTGTCCACCCTGCACGGTGAGGTCAGCCGCCGCATGTTCAACGGTCTCTGGCCGGGTTTTGACTCAGCGGATGTGCCGATCACGTCGATCACGAATGGTGTGCACGCCCAGAGTTGGACCGACCCGGCGCTCAAGAGCCTCGCGCAGGCCCAGCTCGGCACGAGCGACACGTCGATCGCGAATTGGGCCTCGAGCGAGGTGTCCGACCAGGACCTCTGGTCGGTGCGCGGTCAGATGCGCCTGCAGTTCGTCGAGGATGCCCGCCGTCGGCTGCTGGGCGCCTGGCGCGACCAGAACCCGGGCGGCATCCCGCCGGCCTGGATCAGCCAGGTCTTCGACCCGAACGTTCTGACCATCGGGTTCGCCCGCCGTGTTCCCACCTACAAGCGCCTCACCCTGATGTTGCACGATCCGGACCGCTTGCGAGCTCTTCTCCTGCACCCGGAACATCCGATTCAGATCGTCATTGCCGGCAAATCGCACCCCGCCGACGAGGAGGGCAAGCGGCTGATCCAGAAGATCGTTCAGTTCGCCGCCGACCCGGCCCTGCGCTCGCGCATCGCCTTCCTGCCCGACTACAACATCGCGATGGCTCAGCTGATGTATCCAGGAACGGATGTCTGGCTCAACAATCCGCTCCGCCCGCTCGAAGCCTGCGGTACGAGCGGCATGAAAGCGGCTCTCAATGGCGCGCTGAACCTGTCGATCCTCGACGGCTGGTGGCCGGAATACTATGACGGCAAGAACGGCTGGGCTATTCCGTCGGCCGATTCGGCCGGCGACGCCGCCGAACGCGACCGGCTTGAGGCCGAGGCGCTCTACGACCTGATCGAACACCAGGTGGCACCGACCTTCTATGAACGGAACGCCGATGACGTTCCCGAACGCTGGGTGTCCAACATCCGTCATACCCTGTCCACCCTGTCGCCGCAACTATCCGCTGACCGCATGGTGAGCGAGTACGTGCAGCGACTGTACCGCCCGGCCGGCCACTACGAAGCTCTGATGTCGGCCAACAACTACCGTGCCGCCCGTGAACTGGCAGCCTGGAAGGGCCGGATCGTCTCGGCCTGGCCGCAGGTCGCAGTGACCCACGTCGAATCCGGCGGCGTCTCGTCGGTACCCGAAGTGGGTGATGACCTGCACCTGCGTGCGCACGTGCAGCTGGGCGGACTGGCGCCGGAGGACGTCACCGTCGAGGTCGTCTACGGCAAGAGCCTCGGCACCGACGAACTGCGTAATGTGGCCATCCAAGCGCTCGAACCGGCCCCCGTGAAGGAAGCCCCGGTCGGCGGGGCCACGCTGTTCACCGGAACGGTCGAACTCGACCGGGCCGGAGCGTTCGGGTACACCGTGCGTGTCGTTCCCCGGAACGACCTGCTGATCAGTCCGGCCGAGATGGGCCTGGTCGCCGTCGCGAACTGAGCCCGGGGTCAGACCCGCGGCGTGCGGCGCGGCACGAACGCGCCGTGTGCGCGCATCAGCTGCATCGAGGCTCCCGGCACGATCAGGGGAGTACCGGGCGCGTGTTCGAGACGAAAGTCGCGCAGGTCGTCGTGACTGGAATCCCAGAGCAGCGTGTAGGCATCCACTCCCTCATGCGCGGGCAGGGTGACCGTCTCGTCCTGCTCCCGGGCGTTGATCACGAGCAGTATGCGGTTGAACGCTTCGTGCTCGGGGGTGGACGCAGCCATGTACTGCAGGGTGCGCTCGGTCGGCGAGTTCCAGGCGTCGCCGGTGAGCGCCTCGCCGGCACTGTTGTACCAGTCCAGCTGGCTGGCGCTCGGCGTCGTCTCTCCGAACCGCCCGAAGTGCACCGGTCGCAACGCGGGGTTCTCCCGGCGCAGCTGCAGCAGGCGGCGGGTGACCCGGTGCAGGTCCTGCTGCCAGTCGTCGAAGTCCCAGTTGAGCCAGGTCAGCTCGCTGTCCTGGCAGTAGGCGTTGTTGTTTCCGCGCTGGCTGCGCCCGAACTCGTCGCCGGCCGTGAGCATGGGAATGCCGGCCGACAGCAGCAGCGTACCGAGCAGGTTGCGCATGGCCTTGCGCCTTGTCGCCAGAATCGCCACGTCGCGAGTCGGCCCCTCGACGCCGTGGTTGTAGGAGCTGTTCTTGTCGGTGCCGTCACGGTTCGACTCGCCGTTGCCGAGGTTGTGCTTCACGTCGTAGGCGGTCAGGTCGGCGAGTGTGAATCCGTCGTGCGCGGTGATGAAGTTGAGCGAGGCGAGCGGCCCGCGAGCTTCCGAGAAGGTGTTCGACGACCCCGCGACGCGGGTCGCGAACCGGCCGATGCCGCTGCCTGCCGAGCCGGTCAGGCGCAGGCTTTTCATATCCGACAGCCAGAAATCGCGCATGCGGTCGCGGTAGCGGTCGTTCCACTCGGTCCAGCCCGGCGGGAAATTGCCGGTCTGCCAGCCGCCCTGGCCGACATCCCACGGTTCCGCGATGAGTTTCACGCCGGCCAGCTCCGGGTCGTCCCGAATCTCGGTGAGCAGCGGATGCTCCGGGTCGTAGACGACGCCGGCGTCCCGGCCGAGCGTCGCGGCCAGGTCGAAGCGGAACCCGTCGATCTGCAGGTCGTTGGCCCAGTAGCGCAGCGAATCGAGCACGAGCCGTTTTGGCACGTCGTGGCTGAAGTTGACCGTATTGCCGCAGCCGGTCACGTCGATGTAGGCGCCGGAGTCATCCTGCCGGTAGTAGGCCGCGTTGTCGATGCCGCGCAGGCTCGTGACCGGTCCGTTGCGTCCCTCTTCGGCGGTGTGGTTGTAGACCACGTCGAGGATGACCTCGAGGCCGGCCTCGTGCAGCAGCTTGACCATGCCCTTGAACTCGCGCAGCACGGCTGCCGGCCCGGCGGACTGGGCCGCCTGGGTGGCGTAGTCGGCGTGCGGGGTGAAGAAGTTGAGGGTGTTGTACCCCCAATAGTTGATCAGGCCCTGTTTGATCAGGCGCTGCTCCGAGACGAACGCCTGCACCGGCAGCAGTTCGACCGCGGTCACGCCGAGGTCTTTCAGGTAGGCGATGGTCGATTCGTGGGCGAGACCCGCGTAGGTTCCGCGCAGCGCGGCCGGAACCAACGGGTTCAGCCGGCTGAGGCCGCGCACGTGCGCCTCGTAGACCACGGTGTGATCGAGGGCCGTTGCCGGTTTTCCGGTGCCGTTCCAGTCGAAATAGTCGTCGACGACCGAGGACTGCCACAGCCCGGCCCCGACCCGCACCAGACCACGAGAATATGGTTCAATCAGGGTTTTTTCCGGGTGGAACGAGTTCTTCTGGCTCGCCGGACCCGACACCCGGATGCCGTAGCGTCGCCCAGGCGACAGGGTGCGCGATTTGCCGGACCAGACGCCGTGCACGTCCATGGTCATCGGCACGCTCTTGATGATCCAGTTCGGGTCGGTGTCGTCGAACAGGCACAGGTCCATCGCGTCGGCGTGCTCGGCCCATACGCGGAGTTCGCCGCCGGCGCTGGTCAATCGCACACCGAGGTTGCGCAGGGGGTCGGTGGAACTCATGGGTTCAAGAGTAATCAGTGCGGGGGAGCGTGACGACCACCGGCATCCGCTCGACGGTAAATTTTGGGGGCGTAAAATAGGGCGCATGGTTGTCTATTTGGACCATGCGGCGACCACGCCCATGCTTCCCGCCGCTATTACTGCCTATGCCGAAGCGATGGGCATCGTCGGCAACCCCGCCTCGGTGCACAGCCAGGGCCAGAACGCGAAACGGATGCTCGAAGAGTCGCGTGAAATCGTGGCCGCCAGCCTTCACTGCGACCCGATCGAGGTGGTCTTCACCGGCAGCGGAACCGAGGCCATCAACCTCGGCATCAAGGGCCTGTACTGGGCACGCGCCCCGCGCCGCCGCATCCTGGTGCCCGGTGGCGAACACCACGCGACCCTCGACACCGTCGAGTGGCTCGCGCAGCATGACGGAGCGACCGTCGAGTGGATCCCGCTCGACGACCAGGGACGCATCGATCTCGGCACGCTCGCGGCTGCCATCGCGCGTGACCCCCTCGATGTGGCGCTGGTGAGCGTGATCATGGCCAACAACGAGGTCGGCACGATCGAGCCCGTCGCGGAGGTGGCGGCGCTCGCCGCGGCCCACGGCATTCCCGTGCACGTCGACGCCGTCGCGGCCTACGGCTACATTCCGGTGGACTTTCGCACGCTCGCCGCTGCCGGAGTGTCGGCGCTGAGCGTCTCGGCGCACAAGATCGGCGGTCCGGTCGGCATCGGCGCCCTCGTGCTCGGCCGCGCCACCACGGTCGAACCGCTCATCCACGGCGGCGGGCAGCAGCGCAAGGTGCGCAGCGGTACTCAGGATGTTGCGGCGGCGGTCTCGTTCGCGGTGGCGGCATCCGCTGTTCTCGACCGGTTGTCGGCGGCTGCGGGTGGCGTCGAAACCGCCCGTCTGGCCGCGCTGCGCGACCGGGTGATCGACGGGGTGGCCCGGCTCGCCCCCGGTGCGGTGCTGAACGGCGACCCTGTGCACCGGCTGCCCGGCAACGCCCACTTCAGCTTTGCCGGCTGCGAGGGTGACTCGCTGTTGTTCCTGCTCGACGCTGCCGGGGTGTCGGTGTCGACCGGGTCGGCCTGCCAGGCCGGTGTGCCAGAACCGTCGCACGTACTCCGGGCCATGGGGCGGAGCGAGGCCGAGTCCCGCGGTGCCCTGCGCATCACGCTTGGCCACTCGTCGACCGAGGCCGACGTCGACGCGCTGCTCGCGGCCCTGCCGGCCGCGCACGCTCAGGCGCTCGCCGCCGGCATGGCCGATCGGGTGCCGGGGCGCTGACGTTGGCTCCAACAGGCACTCCGCGTACACTCGTTGGGTGAAGGTTTTAGCAGCAATGAGTGGCGGTGTTGATTCCGCCGTCGCAGCCGCGCGTGCGGTCGAAGCTGGACACGAGGTGGTCGGCGTGCATCTTGCCCTGAGCCGCATGCCGGGCACACTGCGCACCGGCAGCCGCGGCTGCTGCACCGTCGAAGACTCGATGGATGCCCAGCGCGCCGCCAACATCATGGGCATTCCCTACTACGTCTGGGATTTCTCCGAACGGTTCAAGCTCGACGTCGTCGATGACTTCATCGCCGAATATGCGGCCGGCCGCACCCCGAACCCGTGCATGCGCTGCAACGAGAAGATCAAGTTTGCCGCCCTGCTCGAAAAGGCCATGGCCCTCGGCTTCGACGCCGTCTGCACCGGCCACTACGCGAGCATTCTGACGGATGCCGACGGCAACAAGCAGCTGCACCGCGCGGCCGCCTGGGCCAAGGACCAGTCCTACGTGCTCGGCGTGCTTACCGCCGACCAGATCAACCACTCCCTGTTCCCGCTCGGCGCGACGCCGACCAAGGCCGAGGTGCGGGCCGAAGCCGCCGAACGCGGCTTCTCGGTGGCGAACAAGCCGGACTCCTACGACATCTGCTTCATCCCGGACGGCGATACCAAGGGCTGGCTCGGCGAACGGGTCGCCCCGGTGACCGGCGACATCCTCGACCGGGAGGGCAATACGCTCGGCCAGCACGACGGAGCCGTCGCGTTCACCGTCGGCCAGCGCAAGGGGCTGTCGATCGGCACGCCGGCCGCCGACGGCAAGCCGCGGTTCGTGCTCGAGGTGCGCCCGATCAGCAACACGGTCATCGTCGGGCCCAAGGAGGCACTCGCCATCAGGGAGATCGCCGGCAACAAATACACCTGGGCCGGCCTCGCGCCCGAACATCCCGAGGTGGAATTCGCCTGCCACGTGCAGATTCGCGCCCACGCCGACCCGGTTCCGGCGGTCGCGCAGGTGGTGTCAACCACGGCGGTTACCGGCATTGACGGCACCCTCGAACTGCGCATCATTCCGAACGAGCCGCTCGCCGGCGTCGCCCCCGGCCAGACCGCCGTCGTCTACGTGGGTACCAGGGTGCTCGGCCAGTGCACCATCGACCGCACGGTCAGCGCCATTCCGGTTTCCATCAGTTCAACAAACACCGCTTCGGCCAGCCCCGTCCCGGTCAATGCCTGAGTCCGTCGCCGACACCACTCCGGCGAGCCTCGCCGCCGCGGCCGCCGAGGCTGCCGACATCACCACGCGCGTGCTCGCCGCCCGTGACGCCTACTACGGGCGGGACGCGGTCGTCATCGCCGACGCCGAATACGACCTTCTGGTGCAGCGTCTCGGCGAACTCGAGCGGCTGCACCCCGAGCTGCAGAGCCAGGACAGCCCCACCCAGACCGTCGGCGGCCGCGCCGAGGTCACCCTGTTCGATCCGGTCACCCACGCCGAACGGATGCTCAGCCTCGACAACGTCTTCTCGCTCGAAGAATTCGAGGGCTGGGCGCGCAAAACCGCGGAGAACTCGGGCCGCGCCGTGCACTACCTGTGTGAGCTCAAGATTGACGGCCTCGCCATCAACCTGCGCTACGCCAACGGTGTGCTCGTCTCCGCGGCGACCCGCGGCGACGGAGTGGTCGGCGAAGACGTCACCGAAAACATCGACCTCGTGCCCGGCATCCCGTCGCGGCTGGCCGGCACCGGGCATCCGCCGCTCATGGAGGTACGTGGTGAGGTGTTCTTTCCCACGGCCGCGTTCGACGACCTGAACGCCGCACAGTCCGCCGCCGGCGAGCGCGTTTTCGCGAACGCCCGCAACGCGGCGGCCGGGTCGCTGCGGCAGAAAGCCGCCGGCAAGAACGCCGACCAGCTGCGTCTGATGAAGGCCCGCCTCGGCCGGCTGCGCATGCTCGTGCACGGGATCGGCGCCTGGGAGAACCCGCCCGTTCAGACCCAGTCCGAGGTCTACGGCCTGCTCGCGGGCTGGGGTCTGCCGACCAGCAGCTATTTCACGGTCGTCGAGACGGTATACGAGGCGGCCGAGTTCATCGACTACTACGGCGCACACCGCGGCAGCGTCGTGCACGAACTCGACGGCATCGTGATCAAGATCGACGAGCTCGCCCTGCACGCCGAGCTCGGCGCCACCAACCGGGCCCCGCGCTGGGCGATCGCCTACAAGTACCCGCCGGAGCAGGTCAACACGAAACTGCTCGACATCGTCGTGAGCGTCGGCCGCACCGGCCGCGCCACCCCCTTTGCCGTGATGGAAAAGGTGCTGGTGGCCGGCAGCGAGGTGCGCCAGGCCACCCTGCACAACCAGGACGTCGTCAAGGCCAAGGGCGTGCTGATCGGCGACACGATTGTGCTGCGCAAGGCCGGCGATGTCATCCCGGAGGTGCTCGGCCCGGTCGTCGAGCTGCGCGACGGCGCCGAACGTGAATTCGTCATGCCGCTGAACTGCCCGGAGTGCGGCACCCCGCTGGCCCCGGCCAAAGAGGGCGACATCGACCTGCGCTGCCCGAACGCGCGCAGCTGCCCCGCGCAGGTGCGCGGCCGGGTCGAACACATCGGCAGCCGCGGCGGCCTCGACATCGAGGTGCT
This sequence comes from Cryobacterium glaciale, assembly GCF_004402535.1. GTDB lineage: Bacteria > Actinomycetota > Actinomycetes > Actinomycetales > Microbacteriaceae > Cryobacterium > Cryobacterium glaciale. The sequence continues at coordinate 115,309 of NZ_SOEY01000034.1, forward strand.
CGGCGAGGTCGCAGCCTCCGCGCTCACCCAGCCGACCGTGCCAGCTGATCCGCCGCTGTCGACCGAGGCCGGCCTATTCGACCTCGCCCTGGGTGACCTGCTGCCCATCCGGGTGATCGTGCGCGACGCGGAAACCGGGCTGCCCAAGGAAGACGACGGCGGCACGGCCCGACAGCGGATGCCGTTCCAGCGCAATCCCACCGCCGCCGAAAAGAAGCAGGGCCTCACGGGCCCGCAGCCGTCCTCGAGCGCACTCAAACTGCTCGCCGAAATCGACAAGGCCAAGACCAAGCCGCTGTGGCGTATCCTGGTCTCGCTCAATATCCGTCACGTCGGCCCGGTCGCCGCCCGCGCGCTCGCCAACCACTTCGGGTCGCTCGACGCCATTCGTGCCGCCACCCGTGAGGAACTCGCCGAGGTCGACGGCGTCGGCGGCATCATCGCCGACGCGGTGCTCGACTGGTTCCTGGTGGACTGGCACGTCGATATCGTCACCCAGTGGGCCGCGGCCGGCGTGCAGTTCACCACGCCCGGCCATTTAGGTCCGGGCGCGGCCGCGGCCGCCGGGGGAGTGCTCGCCGGGTTGACCGTCGTCGCGACCGGCTCGCTCGAGGGCTTCACCCGGGAAGGCGCCCAAGAGGCGATCATCGCAGCCGGCGGCAAGAGCGCGTCGAGCGTGTCGAAGAACACCGACTTCGTCGCTGCCGGGCCGGGCGCCGGATCCAAGCTCGGCAAGGCCGAGGCGCTGGGCCTGCGCATTCTCGACGCCGACGAGTTTCGAACCTTACTCGAGGGTGGACCGGCCGGTTTGGCACCCGCGTCCTCGTGAGTTCACTCCCTCAACGGTCGAGTCTGCGCGGTGATCGCGCCGCGGTCCGGCCTACTCGGGCTTGAGAATGACCTTGGTCCACCCCTTGTTGCGATCGCCGAAGTTCTTGTAGGCATCCGCGGCGTCGCTGAGGGGGATCTCGTGGGAAACGATCCATGACGGCGTGGCCTTGCCCACGGCAATGAGGTCGCGCAATTGCCGATTGTATTTCTTCACCGGGCATTGGCCGCTGCCCATACTCTGGCCTTTAAGCCACTGCAGGCCGTAGTCGATGGCAAGCTTGCCCTGTTTGGCGTTCGCGTCGAAGCCGCCGGGATCTGCCGGCAAAAAGACGCCGACAACGCCAATGCCCCCGGTAATGCGCACGGACTGAATCAGCCGATTCAGAGTCATCGCGGGATCTTCGGTGCCCTGTGGGTCGTGGGCCTGATAGCCCACGCATTCACAACCCCGGTCCGCGCCGATACCCTTCGTCTGGTCCAAGATGAACTGAACCGGGTCTGTCTTTGAATCATCCACGGCGATCGCACCGATCTGCTCGGCGAGGGCCAGCCGATCCGGGCGTCGGTCCACCACCCAGACCTTACTCGCGCCCTTGATCGTTGCAGACAGGGCGGCCATCAGCCCGACCGGACCCGCGCCATAAATCACTACCGTGTCGCCGGGGATCACGCCGGCCATTTCGGTGGCGTGGTAGCCCGTAGGAAAGATGTCCGAGAGCATCACGTAATCGTTCTGCTTTTCTATGGCGTCTTCACCGAGGCGTAGGCAATTGTTGTCGCCGTAGGGCACACGCAACATTTCGGCCTGCCCACCAGGGTACGGACCCATGCCAGCGAAGCCGTAGGCAGCGCCCGCGCCGACCGGGTCCGGTTGAGTAGTCATGCAGTAATTGGTAAATCCGCGTTCGCAATTCTTACAGAAGCCGCAGGAGATATTAAACGGCAACACGACCCGATCGCCGACCTTGACGGCGTCGACGCCGTTGCCGACTTCGATGACCTCGCCCATGTTCTCGTGACCAAACGTGCGTCCAGCCTCGAAATCGGTTCGTCCCTCGTACATGTGCAAATCTGAACCGCAAATATTTGTAGCTGTGATGTGTACCAAAACGTCGGTGGGGCGTTCGATCTTGGCGTCCGGAACCTCTTCAACACTGACCGAGTTGGGGCCTTTGTAAACGACTGCTTTCATTTCTCTTCACTCCCATATTTTCGTGACGGTGAAGACAGAAGTTCCGTCTTCACTTACGGAGATGTTCTGAGTCTGAATGTCCGAACAGCCGCGGGCCGCACGGAAAGTGTGCATACCTCAGGTCTATCATGATCACATTTCACCTGCCAGTTTCGCTCTGACACGGGTGGGCGGAAGTGCGTTGGCTGGATCGTCGTCACGGAAAACAGGTCTTCGTCACGAAACAACAGAAGACGTCACAGAATATCGAGCGGTTGCTTGCCGTGGGGCGCCGGAAATGCGTTATCCAGCGACAGGCAATCCTCGGCGTCGAGCACCACCGCAGCAGCGCCGACATTTTGATGCACGTGCTCCACGGACGATGCCTTGGGAATCGCGATGACGCCCGGTTGCCGAATGACCCAGGCCGGCGTCAATCCCTGCCCGGAGGGCCGCCACCTCGTTTGTTCGCTTCGCGGCGTTCTCACCGAGATGCCAGGTTCCCTGGCCAATGGCGGGCACCCTAGCGCCGTCAAAAAAAATCGGTCTCTCGCATGCGTTGTCTTTTCATCGTGTGCATTCCAGACGGTCTGGCTTACCGTATCCTCGACACTCAGCATGAGGTCGGCACGGTTCACCGACGCAGTCCGCACACGGATCTTGATCTGACCCGAGCCCGGTTCAGGGCTCGGGAGATCCCGCATCGAAAGCACGGATCCACTCGGGTTCTGCGTGGTGAGGTCGGCGGAACGGGCTCGCGGCGGCTGGCGAATAGGATTGAAGAATCCACCCCAATGCGTATCGGAGCACCATGTCTGAAATCACGGCCGAGCAGGTTGCCCATTTGGCACACCTTGCCCGGATCGACCTCAGCCCCCTCGAGATCACCGATCTCACCCATGACCTCGGCCAGATCGTCGACTCGATCGCCAAGGTCTCCGAGGTAGCCACCGCCGACACCCCGGCCACGAGCCACCCGATGCCGCTGACCAACGTCTTTCGTGACGACGTCGTCGTGCCGTCCCTGACGGTCGAGCAGGCCTTGTCCGGTGCTCCCGACCGTGCCGGTGACAAGTTCCGCGTGCCCGCAATTCTGGACGAGGAGTAACCATGACCTATCTCACCAAGCTCTCCGCCGCCGCGCTCAGTGAACTGCTGATCAGCAAGGAGGTCAGCGCCGTCGAAGCGACCCGCGCCCACCTCGACCACATCGCGGCCGTCGACACCGACCTGCACGCCTTTCTGCACGTAGCCGGCGACGCCGCCCTCTCTACCGCAGCACAGATCGACGCCCGGCGCGCCGCCGGCGAAGAGCTGAATCCGCTCGCCGGTGTTCCGATCGCGATCAAGGACGTGCTCGCGACCCAGGACATGCCCACCACTGCCGGGTCGAAAATTCTCGAAGGCTGGGTTCCGCCGTACGACGCGACCGTCGTCGCCCGGCTGCGCGCGGCCGGGCTCGTACCGCTCGGCAAGACCAACATGGACGAATTCGCCATGGGCTCCTCCACCGAACACTCCGCCTACGGAATCACGCGCAACCCCTGGGACCGCGACCGCATTCCCGGCGGCTCCGGCGGAGGCTCGGCCGCGGCCGTCGCCTCCTTCCAGGCGCCGCTCGCCCTTGGCAGCGACACCGGCGGATCCATCCGCCAGCCCGCCGCCGTCACCGGCTCGGTCGGCGTCAAACCCACCTACGGCGGAGTCTCCCGCTACGGCGCGATCGCCCTCGCGTCGAGCCTCGACCAGGTCGGCCCGGTCTCCCGCACGGTCTACGACGCCGCGCTGCTGCACGACGTCATCGGCGGGCACGACCCCCTCGATTCCACCTCCCTCACCGAGCGCTGGCCCTCCATGGCCGCCGCCGCCCGGGCCGGGCTCCAGGACGGCGCCCTCAAGGGCGTGCGCGTCGGCGTCATCAAGGAACTCTCCGGCGATGGCTTCCAGGCCGGAGTCACCCAGCGCTTCAACGAAACGCTCGCCCTGCTCGTTGCCGCCGGCGCCGAGATCACCGAGGTCTCCGCCCCGAACTTCGAGTACGCCGTCGCGGCCTACTACCTGATCCTGCCGGCCGAAGCGTCGAGCAACCTGGCCCGCTTCGACTCGGTGCGCTTCGGCATCCGGGTCAACCCCGAAAGCGGCTCGCTCACGAGCGAGCACGTGATGAGCGCCACGCGCGAGGCCGGTTTCGGCGCCGAGGTCAAGCGCCGCATCATCCTCGGCACCTACGCCCTGAGCGCCGGCTACTACGACGCCTACTACGGCAGTGCGCAGAAGGTGCGCACGCTCATCCAGCGCGACTTCGCCGCCGCGTTCAACCAGGTCGACGTGCTCGTCTCGCCGAGCGCCCCGACCACCGCGTTCAAGTTCGGTGAAAAGCTCGCCGACCCGATGGCCATGTACATCAACGACGTCACCACCATCCCGGCGAACCTCGCCGGAGTGCCCGGCATGAGCATCCCGATCGGACTGGCACCCGAAGACGGCCTGCCGGTCGGCCTGCAGATCATGGCCCCCGCCAAAGCGGATGCCCGCCTCTACACCGTCGGCGCCGCCATCGAGCAGCTGCTCGAAGCGAACTGGGGGCATACCATGCTCAGCCAGGCTCCAGCCCTGACCCCGACCGAAATGTTTGCCAGCGAAGAGGGAGCCGTCTGATGGCTAGTGCTGAATTGATGGACTACGACAAAGCACTCGAACTGTTCGAGCCGGTGCTCGGCTTCGAGGTGCACGTCGAGCTGAACACCAAGACCAAGATGTTCTGCGGCTGTGCCAACGAGTTCGGATCCGGCGCCAACACGAACACCTGCCCCACCTGCCTCGGCCTGCCCGGCGGCCTGCCGCAGGTGAACAAGAAGGCGATCGAATCCAGCATCCGTTTGGGGTTGGCTTTGGGGTGTGAGATCGCGGAACACTCGCGGTTCGCCCGCAAGAACTACTTCTACCCCGACACGGCGAAGAACTTTCAGACCAGCCAGTACGACGATCCGATCTGCCACGACGGATCCATCACGATCGAACTCGAGAGCGGCCGCCTGGTCACCGTCGAGATCGAACGCGCCCACATGGAAGACGACGCCGGCAAGCTCACCCACATGGGCGGCGCCACCGGACGTATCCAGGGCGCCGACTACTCGCTCGTCGACTACAACCGTGGCGGCGTGCCGCTCGTCGAGATCGTCACCCAGATGATCGAGGGTGCCGAACACGACGCCCCCGAGATCGGCAAGACCTACGTCGCTGCCATTCGAGAGATCGCCAAGGCGCTCGGCGTCTCCAATGCCCGCATGGAAGAGGGCAACGTGCGCTGCGACGCCAACGTCTCCCTGCGCCCGCGCGGCTCGAACGTGCTCGGCACCCGGACCGAAACCAAGAACGTCAACTCGCTGCGAAGTGTCGAGCGTGCCGTGCGCTACGAGATCCAGCGTCAGGCGGCCGTGCTGCATGCCGGCGGCACCATCACCCAGGAGACCAGGCACTGGCACGAAGACACCGGCCGCACGAGCGCCGGTCGACCCAAGAGCGACGCCGACGACTACCGCTACTTTCCCGAGCCCGACCTGCTGCCGATGGCGCCGTCCCGCGCGTGGGTCGAAGAACTGCGCCTGACGCTGCCGGAGCCGCCGGCAGCCCGCCGCAAGCGGCTGCAGGCGGCGTGGGGTTTCGTGAACCTCGAGTTCCAGGACGTCGTCAACTCCGACCTGCTCGACGCGGTCGAAGCGACCGTCGCCGCCGGGGCATCCGCTCAGGCCGCACGCAAATGGTGGACCGGCGAAATCGCCCGGCTCGCCAACGTGGCCGGGGTCGCCGCCGACTCTCTCGTGACGCCGGTGCAACTCGCCGCGCTGATCAAGCTCGTCGAGGCCGGAACTCTCACCGACCGCCTCGCCCGCCAGGTACTCGAGGGCGTCATCGCCGGGGAAGGTACCCCGGCCGAAGTCGTCGAGAGCCGCGGCCTCGCCGTGGTCTCCGACGACGGCCCCCTCATCGCCGCCATCGACGCCGCGCTGCTCGGCCAGCCCGACGTGCTCGCCAAGATTCGGGACGGCAAGGTGCAGGCCGCCGGTGCCGTCATCGGCGCGGTCATGAAGGCCATGCGCGGTCAAGCGGATGCCGCGCGGGTGCGCGAACTCGTGCTCGAACGCGCCGCCACGATCGAGTAGAGCATGAGCAGCGCAGCCTTCGGCGTAGGCGTGCAGGTCATCGTCCACCGGGGCCGCACCCGCTTTCCCGACTCCCTCATCGACGACCCGATCGGCGTAATCGTGGCGGCGGGGGAGTCGGAGGGAGCCAGCCTCTACGCACCGGCCGTGGCGCGCGAGAAGTTCTGGGTGGTGCGGTTCGAGGAACCCTTCTTCGGCCTTGGCGGCTCCGGACCGCACGATTCCGCGCGCATCCCGCAGAGCTTCCTGGAAGCGGCGCCGGAGGCGTGAACGTGATCACTACGCAGCGGGACGGGCGGGAACCGTCGGCCAGGGACATCCGTCGATGGCGGCAATACCTGGCCGATGAACAGGCCGAGGCTGCGGTGTACCGCGACCTCGCCGACCGTCGCTCCGGCGAAGAGCGGCAGATTCTGCTCGCCCTCGCCGACGCTGAGGGCCGTCACGAAGAGCACTGGCGGCAACTGCTCGGCCCCAACCTCGGCTCGCCCCGGCGCGGCGCGCTGCGCACCCGGTTTCTCGGCCTGCTGGCCCGCCGGTTCGGTTCCGTCTTCGTGCTCGCCCTCGCCCAGCGGGCCGAGGGCCGCTCGCCCTACCAAGCGGATGCCGACGCGACGAGCGCCATGGCCGCCGACGAAACCGTGCACGAGGAAGTCGTGCGCGGCCTCGCCGCGCGCGGCCGCAAACGCCTCTCCGGCACCTTTCGCGCTGCTGTGTTCGGCGTCAACGACGGCCTCGTCAGCAATCTGGCCCTCGTGCTCGGCATCGGCGCGACCGGGGTGCCGGCCGCGACGATCCTGTTCACCGGTATTGCCGGGCTGCTGGCCGGGGCGCTCTCGATGGGGGCCGGCGAGTACGTCTCGGTGCGGTCCCAGCGGGAACTGCTCGAAGCCTCCACCCCCGCGGCCCCGGCGAAGAGCGTGCTCGAGCACCTCGACCTCGCCGCCAACGAGCTGACCCTGGTCTACCGGGCCAGGGGCATGTCCGAAGAAGAAGCCGAGAGCTACGCCCGCGGCGTGCTTGCGACCGCGTATGCCGCGACCGGCCCGATTGCCGCGGTCGGCCACCAGGCTCCGGAGCCCGACGAACACGAGGCCATCGGCACCGGAACCGGCGCCGCCCTGTCGAGCTTCTGCTTCTTCGCCTCCGGCGCGCTGCTGCCGGTGCTTCCCTACCTGTTCGGCCTGAGCGGCTATGCGGCCATCATCGTCGCGACCGTTCTGGTGGGCGTGGCGCTGCTCGCCACCGGCGCGGTTGTCGGCCTGCTCTCGGGCGGGCCGCCGCTCAAGCGCGCACTGCGGCAGCTCGTGATCGGCCTCGGCGCGGCCGCGGTCACCTACCTGCTCGGGCTGGTTTTCGGCACCACGATCGGCTAGCTCGGCGCCGGGCCGGCGACGACCGCGAGCCCGGTTCGGCCGCACCACTGGAACGAGTGCGCGCCGTCGGGTCCGAGTGCTGTGAACGCCGGCGTGGGGTCGGCCAGACGTTCGGTCAGTCCCGGCAGACGCAACAGGGCCCCGGTCGCGAGGTGGGCGTCGGTCGAGACGACCACCCGACCGCTCGCGTTGATGACCGTCGCCGCCACGGCACCGGCATCCAGGCGCGGCACCAGATCGCGTTCGATCTCATCGACCGACAGGTCGATGCCGACGACCCCGATCAGCTCCGTGCCACCGCGGTAGACCGGCAGTGTGAGCGTCAACGTGTATTCGTCGGTGCACAAATAGTCCACATAGGGCCCGGTGATGTGCCGGCGTCCGGTGTGGGCCGGAACGCGCCACCACTCCAACGCCGTGTAGTCGCGAAAACTCTCCTTGAGCGGGTCCTCGACCGTTTCCAGATGACGGATGCCGGTGGCCGGCAGCCCCTGCGACGCCGCGTTCTGCCCGCCGAGCCACCAGGCCAGGTGCCAGCCCAGAAAGTGCGGCGCGGAGACGAAACCGGCCCCGATCACGCATCCGTCCGAGTCGGCGAACTCGCGGCGCACGAGCTGCTCCACCAGGGGGTCCAGTTCGGCCCGGTCGGCGACACTGTCGGGACGCGCGGCATAGCGCTCGACCAGGTCGGCCCACTGTTCCAGACGGGAGAAGACCGGGTCGAACACGTCGGCAATGGATGCGACGCAGGCGTCGGTGGGAGGCGTCGTCTGCTCGGGCGTGATGGTCATGCGGGTGCCCCGGTCGGTACTGGCGCGGACGTACTGCCGGTCATCGTCGACCTGCCCTTCTGTTCCAAACGTGCTTTGGCTTCAATCAGCCACTCGATCGATTCGGTGATCTGCGAGACGGTGAGCTGCCGCGCCCTGGCGCCGTCCTCGGCGACGAGGGCAGCGACCGTCTCGCGTTGTTCGGCTCGGCAGCGCTCCCGTCGACGGGGTTCGCGCAGGCTGAGCCAGAGCAGGGAGCCGAATTCGGCCTGCAGCCGCAATTCTTCGCGCACTAGCCGGGCGGACTGGCTGAGCGCGGCCACTTCGAGGCGGAAGGTACCCTGCCCGCGACGCGCGGCATCCGCTGTGCCGGCATCGGTGCGGTCGAGAATGCGCTCGAGGTTGGCGATGTCGGCGGCGCTGGCCCGCTCGGCAGCGAGTTCGGCGGCGAGGCCGGCGATCGCGGAATAGTGCACGCCGAGGTCGCGCACCTGCACCCGGGACCAGGCCAGGAGGCGGTCGTCCTGCAGGTCGGTGGCACCCCCGCCGGCGAAGGTGACGAAGCTGCCGCCGTCGCGACCGCGCTTGGTGTGCACGAGGTTGTTGCGGCGCAGAATCTCGAGCGCTTCGCGGGCGGTGACCGTGGCGACACCGAGCTGGCGGGCCAGTTCGGCCTCGCTCGGCAGCCGTTCCCCATTGTGCAGCACCCCGAGCACGATGGCGTCGGTCAGGCGCTGCAACACCAGTTCGGCGCGCCCGGCACCATCGAGCGGAGCGAAAATGGCCGCGCGCGTTCCCGATCCGGCGCGGATGGACTGCGGCATGGGCGACTCATTTCAGGTTGTGACACGACCGTAACATCCCGTCGCACTTTCATGACATCTAACTCCATATGATTAGCCTGCGAGTGAGCAGGGAGCCAGTGAATGCCTGAAGTGCCAGTAAATGAGTGAGGAGATCGTATGACTGGAGCGCAGCCCGCCATACGCTTGACCGGATTGACCAAGAGTTTCGGCAGCGTCAATGCCGTCGATGGCGTCGACCTCGACATCGTCGAGGGGGAATTCTTCTCCATGCTCGGGCCGTCGGGGTCGGGCAAGACCACCGTGCTGCGTTTGATCGCCGGCTTCGAACAGCCAACGAGCGGAACCATCTCCCTGCGCGGCCAGGACGTCACGAACCGGGCACCGTTCGACCGTGACGTCAACACCGTGTTCCAGGACTACGCCCTGTTTCCGCACATGAGCGTGCTCGACAACGTCGCCTACGGGCTGCGCGTGCGCGGCGTCGCCAAACGCGCCAGGCAGGAGCAGGCCCGAGCAGCCCTCGACACCGTGCGCCTGGGCGGTTTCGCCGATCGCAAGCCGAGCCAGCTCTCCGGCGGGCAACGCCAACGGGTGGCCCTGGCCCGCGCCACCGTCGTGCAGCCCAAGGTATTGCTGCTCGATGAACCGCTCGGCGCCCTCGACCTCAAGCTGCGCGAGCAGATGCAGGTCGAACTCAAGGAACTGCAGCGCACCCTCGGAATCACGTTCATCTTCGTCACCCACGACCAGCAGGAAGCCCTCACCCTCAGCGACCGCATCGCGGTCTTCAACGAGGGCCGAATCGAACAGCTCGGCACGCCGGCCGAGATCTACGAGCGCCCGGCGTCGCCCTTCGTCGCCGCTTTCGTGGGCACCTCGAACATCTTCGACGACGGCATCTCGCAGGCCCTCCTCGGCCGCGGTGGCGTGCACTCGGTGCGCCCCGAAAAGATCAGCGTCACCACCGAGAACCTGCCCCTCGTCGCCGATCGCACCGCGGCCGGCGTTCTCGCCGAGATCATCTACGTCGGCAGCAGCACTCAACTCATCGTCGATCTCGACGCCGGCTCGCGCGTCGTCGTGCTCGAACAGAACGATGCCCACCGCGCGGCGACCAATGGTCGCGGCGCGCGCGTGACCGTCGGCTGGAACGACTCCGACATCGTCACCCTGGCCGCTCCCGCTCCTGCTCTCACTTCACACCCCTGACCGATTCACGATTGGCCTGACCGATTCACGAATGGAGAAAGTCATGAAACGCACCCCTGCACGCCGAACACGCTTTACCTCTGGCGCCCTCACCGGCGTCGCGATCGTATCGGTAGCCCTGCTCCTGACCGCCTGCGGCACCAACCAGGGCGGTGGCACGACGGTCTCGACCGAGGCCCAGTCCGAACTCGGCGAGATGGAAGGCACCGTCTCGCTGCTGGCCTGGCCCGGCTATGTCGAAGACGGCAGCAACGACCCCGAAGTGGACTGGGTCAGCGCCTTCGAAGACGAGACCGGCTGCACGGTCACGAGCAAGACCTACGGCACCTCCGACGAAGCGTTCAGCCTCATGAAGACCGGTGACTACGACGTCGTCGCCGCCTCCGGTGACGCCTCGCTGCGGCTCGTCGCCGCCGGCGACGTTGCCCCCGTCAACACCGACCTCATCCCCAACTACGACGGCATCTTCGACTTTCTGAAGATGCAGTCGTGGAACAGCGTCGACGGTGTCTCCTACGGAATTCCGCACGGCTACGGCGCCAACCTGCTCATGTACAACACGGAGGTCGTCACCCCGGCGCCCACCTCGTGGGACGTCGTCTTCGATAAGTCGTCCGCCTACAAGGGTGCGGTGACCGCCTACGATTCGCCGATCTCCCTGGCGGATGCCGCGGTCTACCTCATGACGCACCAGCCGGACTTGGGGATTACGAACCCGTATGCGCTGGATGAAACGCAGCTCGCGGCATCCGTTCAACTGTTCAAGGACCAGCGGGTGAACATCGGCGAATACTGGTCGGATTACCTCAAGGAGGTGCAGGCCTTCGAAACCGGTGACACGGTGGTCGGCACGACCTGGCAGGTCATCCACAACTCGCTCGCCGAGGGAACCCCGGCCGCGGTCGTACTGCCCGAGGAGGGTGCCACCGGATGGTCGGACACCTGGATGATCGCCGCCAACGCCAAGAGCCCGAACTGTGCCTACGCCTGGCTCGATTACATCGCGAGCCCCGAAGCCAACGCGCAAGCCACCGAGTACTTCGGTGAGGCGCCGTCCAACGCCGGAGCCTGCGACTTTACGGTCAACCCGGATCACTGCGAGGTCTTCCACGCCGGCGACGCCGAGTACGCCGCCCAGATCTGGTACTGGTCGACACCGATCGCCGAGTGCCTCGATGGGCGCACCGACGTCGAGTGCACGGACTACTCCGACTGGACCACGGCCTGGCAGGAGATCAAGGGCTGACAGCCCGTTCGCGCCAAACAGAAGGATGAACAATGACGGTTGACGCTTCCGCGCCACCCACACGCCGGGCGGTGGTGCCCCCGCAACGGGGCAGCATCGCCCGGCGGGGCTCGGTCTTTCTCAGCCGGCACCCGCGCGTGCGGCTGTCATTGCTGCTCGGTGCACCCCTGTTCTGGCTCGGACTGGTCTACATTGCGGCCCTCGCCGCTCTGCTGATCACCGCCCTGTGGACGGTCGACTCGTTCACCGGGCAGATCTCCCAAACGTGGACCCTCGACAACATCGTGGCGGTGCTGACCGGGTCGCTCTACCAAACCGTGACGCTTCGCACCGTGGGCGTGGCGCTGCTCGTGACCATCATCGACATCCTGATCGCGTTGCCGATCGCGTTCTACATGGCCAAGGTCGCCAGCCCCAGGGCCCAGCGCATCCTCGTGATCGCCATTCTGATGCCGCTCTGGGCGAGCTACCTCGTGAAGGCGTACGCCTGGCGTTCGGTGCTGTCCCAGGGCGGCATCTTCGAATGGCTGGTTTCACCGTTCGGCGGGCACAGCCCCGGTTACGGCCTGCCGGCGACGATCATCACCCTGTCTTACCTGTGGCTGCCGTACGTCATTTTGCCGATCTACGCCGGGCTGGAGCGGGTGCCGGATTCGCTGATGGAGGCATCCGCTGATCTCGGTGGCGGTACCTGGTCGACGTTGCGGCTGGTAGTGCTGCCGATGATCTGGCCGGCGATCATTGCCGGGTCGATCTTCAGCTTCTCGCTGTCGCTCGGTGATTACATCACCGTCAATATCGTCGGCGGGGCCAACCAGATGCTCGGCAACCTCGTCTATACCAACGTTGGGGCGGCCAACAACCTGCCGCTCGCGGCGGCGATCGCGCTCATTCCCATTCTGATCATCTTCGCCTACCTCGCCGCGGTGCGGCGCACGGGTGCGCTGAATAACCTTTAGGAGCCTGTCATGCGTCTGAGTCGACCGGCTCGCGGCCTGCTCGCGACCATCACGGCCGTGGTCCTGGCCCTCATCTACCTGCCGCTGCTCGTGGTGTTCGTGAACTCGTTCAGCACCAGCCAAAACCTCACCTGGCCGCCGCCGGGCTTCACCCTGGAGTGGTGGGCGAAGGCATTTCAGAGCGACGGTGCCCTCGACGCGGTGCTGACCAGCCTGCAGGTCGCGCTCGCGTCAACGGCCATCGCCCTCGTCCTCGGTACGCTGATCTCGATCGGGCTGCAGCGCTTCGAATTCTTCGGCCGGGATGCCATCAGCCTGCTCGTCATCCTGCCGATCGCGCTACCCGGCATCGTTACCGGCATCGCCCTGAACAACGCCTTTCGCACGGGCCTGGGCGTGCAGCTGTCCATTCTGACGCTCATCATCGCCCACGCCACCTTCTGCATCGTGACCGTGTTCAACAACGTGATCGCCCGGCTGCGGCGGCTGGGAACGAGCCTCGAAGACGCCTCCTCCGACCTCGGCGCCGGCATCTGGACGACGTTTCGCCTCGTGACTTTTCCGCAATTGCGGTCGGCGCTGTTCGCCGGCGGACTGCTCGCCTTCGCACTGAGTTTCGACGAGATCATCGTGACGACGTTCACGGCCGGGTCGAGCGTGAAGACCCTGCCGTTGTGGATTCTGGACAACCTGTTCCGGCCCAACCAGGCGCCGGTCGTCAACGTCATCGCGGTGGTGCTCGTGCTCGTCTCGATCGTTCCCATCTACTTCGCGCAGCGGATCGCGGGCGCCGAGAAGGTCGTGCGCTAGCTTTCGCCCCGGGAGGTAGTGCAGAAGGGCAGGATCGGGTTAGGGTTTTTCGGTGGGCAGACAGGACGGCAGCGGGCGGCAGATCTCGGCAGACGACGTCGATGACCGTTCGGCCACAGTGCTGCACGTCGACCTCGACGCCTTCTTCGTCTCGGTCGAGCTGCTCTCCCACCCCGAACTCGTCGACCTGCCGGTGATCGTCGGCCACCGCGGCGGCCGTTCGGTTGTCACGGCGGCCAACTACATTGCCCGGCGGTACGGTGTGAACTCGGCCATGCCGATGGCGCTCGCGCTGCGGCAGTGCCCGAACGCGATGGTGCTCGAGCCGCATATGGGGTTGTACCGCGACTTTTCGGCCCGGGTCATGAGCATCTTCGACGACGTGACCCCGCTCGTCGAACGGCTCGGCATCGACGAGGCCTTTCTCGACGTGGCTGGCGCGACCAACCTGTTCGGCTCGCCGGCCGTGATCGGCGAACTCCTCCGCGCCCGCGTGTTCGCCGAGACCGGGCTGGTCTGCTCGGTCGGCGCGGCGTCGACCAAGTTCGTCGCCAAACTCGCGTCGGGCCTGGCCAAACCGAATGGTCTGCTGGTCGTTCCGGCCGACGAGACGATCGAGTTCCTGCATCCGCTGCCGGTGACCGCCCTCTGGGGAGTGGGAGCCGCCACCGAGCAGGCGCTGACCCGCCTCGGCCTGAAACTGATCGGCGACATCGCGCACACCCCACTGGACGTGCTGAAGAAGACGCTGGGGGAGGCATCCGGTGTGAAGCTCTACGAACTCTCCTGGGGACGTGACCCGCGCGCGGTGACGATCGAGCGGGAGGAGAAAAGCGTCGGCCACGAGGTGACCTTCGAACACGATGTGACGGATGTTGACCGATTGCGCAGCGAATTGCTGCGACAGTGCGACCTCGTGGCCGCGCGGCTGCGCCGGAGTGACCTCGTGGCGCGACGCGTCGCCCTCAAATTGCGCTACACCGATTTCAGCACGGTCACCCGATCGCGCACCCTCGCCGAACCGAGCAATGTTGGTCGCCGAATCTACGAGGAAGCGGTGGCCGCGTTCGACCTGCTGGCCGCGTCGGGCATTCGGGTGCGCCTGATCGGGGTGCGCGCCGAGCAGCTCGGCACGGCATCGGGATCGGTGGGACTGTGGGACCCGGACGAAGACTGGCGCGGCGCTGAACTCGCCGTCGACACAGTGGCGAAACGATTCGGGGCGGGAACCGTGCGTCCGGCCTCGCACTTCAAACCGGACTCGCGCTAACCTGTTGGCATGACCAGCCTCCCGGAAAAACTCGCAGAAACGTTCCGTTCCGCCGGTGTGAAGTCGGCGTACGGTGAACCCGTGCAGATCGATGGCGTCACCCTGGTACCCGTCGCGCTCACCTACTACGGCTTCGGCGGCGGCGACGCCGGTGAGGGCGGTGCCGGATCCGGCGGTGGCGGCGGCGGCGTATCCCTGCCGATCGGCGCCTACGTCAAGTCGGGCGGGACCGCCCGGTTCGAACCCAACGTCATCGCGCTGCTCGCCGTCGGTGTGCCGTTCCTCCTGGTTGCCGGCCGCGCCCTCGCCCGGGTGATCCGGGCCCTGAAGAAGTAGCTCGTTCCCTCACGACGCTCGCGGGTGGGCTCCTTCTTTCCGGGCCCGGGCCCGGAAAGTGGGCCCGGGATAGATCATGGGCCCAGTTTCCTAAGGTGGGCCCGGTCGTGTGCGGCGAGGCCAGCGCGCAGAGCGGATGCGACGCGGCCAGCGCGGCCGCCGCGCGAAGCGTCGTCGTACCCAACGTGGCACCCGCGGACGCAACCAAGCCGGAAAATGCCACGGGCCGCCCACGGGCAGGCCCTGCGCGATGCGGCGTCGCCGCAGAATGAAACGGCGCATCAGCACGAGGTACAGCGCCGCCAGCACGAGCAGGATGCCGATGCTCACGTTGTGATCCCCATGCCGCAAGTCTAGGCGGGGCACTATAATTGAACACGATCACGGGAGTCCGGTACACCGGGCTGAGAGGAAGCTGACCTAAGCTTCGACCGTCGAACCTGATCTGGATCATGCCAGCGCAGGGAGACTTCTCGATCCCGTGCCCTGTATTCACCTACGGAAAGGGCACGAACAGTGCACGCTACAATCACATCCACTCGACCGGCCACCGCGAATAAATCGCGCAATTATCGCTGGCGCGTCGTCGACATCGTCGTCGCGAGCGTCATCGGCGTCGCGAGCGGTGTCATCTTCTGGGCATGGGGCCTCGCCTGGTCTCCGCTCAGTGCGATCCTCGCCTTTACGCCGGGCCTCGAAGGGCTGTTGGCCGGTGGCTGGCTGTTCGCCGGAGTACTCGGCGGCCTCATCATCCGCAAGCCCGGCGCGGCCGTGTACACCGAGGTCGTCGCCGCTGTCGTGTCGATGCTGATCGGCACCCAGTGGGGATTCTCCACCCTGATCTGGGGCGTCGTCGAAGGACTCGGCGCGGAAATCGTGCTGGCCCTGTTCCTGTACTCGAACTGGCGTCTCGGCGTCGCCCTGCTCGCCGGTGCCGGAGCCGGAGTGGCCGTCGGACTGCTCGACACCACCTTCACGAGCTACGCGGCACTGGATTTTGGCTACAAGGCCGTCTACTTCGTCTCCGCCGTCATCTCGGGGACCGTATTGGCCGGACTGTTGTCCTGGCTAGCCGTTCGCGGCCTGGCCCGCACCGGCGCGCTCAGCCGATTCGCCGCTGGCCGGGAAGGTTCGCGCGCTCCCGCTGCCGCGATCAGTTAGCGGATGCCGGACACCTCGCCGCACCTTTCGGGTCGCGCCCCGCAGATCCGTGCCGTGCACATTCGCGCCCGCGACTGGGGCTGGCGCCACGCCGGTCGCCACAATCAGGCGGTGTCCAGGCTCGACCTGCAAATCGAGCCTGGCGAACGGGTTCTGCTGCTCGGGGCGAGCGGCGCGGGCAAAAGCACCCTGGTGCACGCCCTGGCCGGGGTGCTCGGCGACGCTGAGGACGGTGACGAAACGGGCAGTCTGCTCATTGATGGCCGCCCCGCCGCGGAGGCGCGCGGACGGGTGGGCCTCGTGCTGCAAGATCCCGACTCCCAGGTCGTGCTGGCCAGGATCGGGGACGATGTCGCGTTCGGCTGCGAAAATCTCGCCGTTCCGCGAGCTGACATCTGGCCGCGGGTGCGGCAGGCTCTCGCCGAGGTCGGCCTGGACCTGTCCCTCGACCATCCCACCTCGAGCCTGAGCGGTGGGCAGAAGCAGCGTCTGGCCCTGGCCGGCGTGCTCGCTATGCGGCCGGGACTGCTGCTGCTCGATGAACCGACCGCGAACCTTGAACCGGGCGGCGTCATCGAGGTGCGCGACGCCGTGGTCCGCTCGCTCGACCACTCCGGGGCCACCTTCGTGGTCATTGAGCATCGGGTCGAGGTCTGGCAGGACGTCGTCGACCGCGTCATCGTGCTCGATCCGTCTGGCGGTGTGCTCGCGGACGGTCCGACCCGCGAAATCTTGTCGAGCCAGGGCGAACGGCTGGCGCAGGCCGGCGTCTGGGTACCGGCCCTGCCGCCCCGATTTCCGGTACGGCACCCGATGCGTGCGTCGCAGACCCTGCTACGGGCGGAGGGACTGCAGGTCGGTCGCGTTCCGTTTGGCCGGCGCACGGCATGCGTTGTCGCTGACGGAATCAACCTCGGCCTGCGTGCCGGCACGGCGACCGTTGTGACCGGGCCGAACGGCGCCGGCAAATCCACCCTCGCCCTCACCCTGGCCGGATTGCTGCGGCCGGCCGGGGGAGCGCTGCGCGCGAGCGACGAATTTGCGGATGGCATCCCGGCCGAGCCGCACCGGTGGCGCTCGAAGCAGCTGCTCACCCGGATCGGAACGGTGTTCCAGGACCCGGAGCACCAGTTTCTGGCCGCCACGGTGCGGGATGACCTGCTGATCGGACCGCGCGCCCTCGGGCTCAGCGTGGCCGAGCAGACCGGCCGGGTCGACGAACTGATGCACCGGCTGCGACTCGATCACCTCGCCGACGCCAACCCATTTACCCTGTCAGGCGGCGAAAAGAGACGGATGTCCGTCGCCACCGTTCTCGCCACCCGCCCCCGCCTGCTCGTGCTCGATGAGCCGACCTTCGGACAGGATTCCCGCACCTGGCAGGAACTCGTGACCCTGCTGGCCGAGCTGCTCGATGAGGGCACCGCTCTCGTCGCGGTCACCCACGACGCCCAGTTCGTCAGCGCCCTCGCCGACGAGGAATACCGGCTGGGCGCTCCCGACGCGATTCGGCTCGGGGCGGGAGCGCTGTGAGCCTGCTGACCCCGACGATCCGCCCGAGCGTCGTCGCCAGACTCAACCCGGTGGCCAAGCTCGCCGTAGCCCTCATCGTGAGCTGTGCGCTGCTGCTCTCGATCGACTGGGTCTCAGCGGGGGTCGCCCTGCTGCTCGAGGTCGGGCTTTTGCTCTGGTGCGGCCTGAGCGCCCGACAATTCTGGCTGCGAACCGCGCCGGTCTGGATCGCAGCCCCGATGGCCTCCATTACGACGGTGCTCTACGGCGAAGACTCCGGCGCGCTGCTCTGGCAGTTCGGATTCATCTCCGTGACCGAGGGCTCAGCTCAGCTGGGCCTGGCGATCGGGCTGCGCGTGCTCGCTATCGGCCTGCCCGGCATTGTCTTATTGGCCACGACAGACCCGACCGACCTTGCCGACGGACTGGCCCAGGTGGTGCGCCTGCCGGCTCGTTTTGTTCTTGGCGGCCTCGCTGGACTTCGGCTCGTCGGCATGTTCATCGAAGACTGGCACTCGCTCACCCTCGCCCGCCGAGCTCGCGGGGTCGGCGACGGCGGCGGCCTGCGTGGGGCCGCCCGGCGGTTCTTCGGCCCGGCCTTCTCCCTGCTCGTCATCTCGGTGCGTCGCGGTAGCAAACTCGCTACGGCCATGGAGGCGCGCGGCTTCGGCAGCGACGAACCACGCACCTGGGCCAGGGAATCCCGATTTCGGGTAGCGGATGCCGTTCTCGTCAGCATTGGATTCGCGATTACCGGCATCGCCATCGGCGTTGCGGTGAGGGCCGAGACCTGGAGTTTCATCCTTGCCTGAGATACAGCGCGAGGCGCTGCTGGCACCCATTCTGCAGGCGGTGGCCGCTGCCGGGCCGAACCCGGTGGTGCTCATCGACGGGCCGAGCGGTGCGGGTAAGAGCACCCTCGCCGACGCCCTCAGACAGCATTGGCCGGGCACGGTCCACCCGCAACTCGTGCGGATGGACGACATCTATCCCGGCTGGGACGGCCTGGACGCGGCCGTTCGGCACCTGCACCGGTACGTTCTACAACCGCGACACGAAGGGTTGCCCGCGGCCTGGCAGCGCTACGACTGGAGCGAGAACGAGGCGGCGGAGTGGCATCCGCTTAACGCGGCCCGCCCACTGATCGTGGAGGGCTGTGGAACCCTCGCGGCCGAGCATGAACCGCTCAGCCACGTGCGGGTCTGGCTGGCGGCCGACGACGCGCTGCGCAAACGACGTGCGCTCGAGCGCGACGGAGAAGCGTTTCGCGCCCACTGGGACCAGTGGCAGCAGGAATGGGCCAGCTATCTCGAGCAGGAAACCCCTGAGGGTCGTGCAACCGTGCGGTTACGGGCGGGCGCCTAACCTGCCGCAGAGGACTAGATTGTCTGCCATGAATAGTCCTGACAGCGAAACCCCGACCATGTATATCGCCGAGTTCATCGACGGCCCGCTCGAGGGTCAGATTGATTCTCGGGCCCTCGTGCGCGGCAAACACGCGCCCCGAATCAGCATGGTCGCTGCCGTCGGCGGCCTCGAGTCGGTGTTCTGGTACGACGAGGTCGACGAGCGCGACCTGAACGGGCAACGTCGCGTGCGCTACGCCTTCGACAAGGGCGAGAGCGACCCGGTCGACACCGAGGTCGAACCGCTCTAGCCGGTCTTACTGCTCGAGCAGGGCCGTGATCATCACGATCGGATGCAACAGCCGCCAGCCCGGCCCCGGGTCGGTGATTCCTTCACTCAGTTTGAGGGCGGCTGAGACCTGCTCCCCGGCGACGGTGAGGCGCACCTGGCCGACGTTCGCGCCGGTGCGGGCCGTGGCGAAGTCCTTGAGCGTGACCGTCGCGGCCGCCGGGGTGGCCGCTTGCCAGGCATAGCGGGTACGTGAGACGCCGACTACGGCCGAGGCCTCGTCACCCCACGCCGATTCAAACGTCGCATAGGCATCACCCGCGGCCAGAACCGGCAGCGGACCCACTCCAGCCCGTGCGCTCGCCATGAGGGCGGTCAGGTCCGCCGTGAGCGCGTCGTAGGTCGGTTCACCGATGTAGGCGCCCGAGAACGTAAAGCTCGAGGCGCCGTCACTCACCTGGGCGGTGAACAGAAAACACACCCCCGCGGCGTCCGTATAACTGCGCGAAATGCCCGTGATGCCTTCCTCGGGCAGATATGACGTGGTGTTCTCGACCCCACGACGGTTCGCCAGAGCGGATGCGGGACTCGCCAGCATCGCAGACACCACGGGGTCGGTCGCGGCGAGCCCCGCGAGGTGGGCGAGGTCGGTTGCGGTGCCGGCGCTGGCATCGTGCAGCCCGGTGGCGTCGACGACGGCCGTGCCGGTGAGCCCGTTCTCGGCGAGCCAGGCGTTGGCGGCGACGACGTAGGCGTCGACCGAGCCGAACGCCCAGCGGGCCACACTGTCGGCGTGGTTGTTGCTTGACCCGAGCAGCAGCGCCTGCAACAGCTCCAGCTCGGTCCACTGCTCGTCGGCGAAGACCGCCACCGAGCGGGCACCGGCCTTGTCGTAGTCCAGGTAGCTCTGAAAGTCTGCCGCCGTGAGGGTCACACGGGGGCCGGACTCACCGGCCACGATGGGTTTGGCGTCGAGAACGACGAGGGCGGTCACGACCTTGGCGATGGAGGCCATCGGGAGCGCCTCAGTGGTGCCGGCCACGGCGATCGGCGGTGGCACCGCGGTGCCGGTCGAATCTGCTCCGGTCGCGCCGGTCGACGTCGTTCCGGAGGCCGAGCTGGTCGTGGCGGCCAGCACGGCGATGGCGCTCGCGCCGTTGGCGGAGAGGGTCGGGGGAGTCGGCGCGGTGACGCTGTCGCCCGGGATGCTTTTTGTGGCGGTGACGGCCGGCAGGGGCCCGAGCAGCGTCGCCGGGCCGTACACGCCCACGGCGAGAATCACCACGGTTCCGACCAGGATGCCGACGAAACGGCCGGGGCGGAAGGAACTCATGCCCCAAGGCTAGACCGCGGGAGGCTAGCCCCAGCCGAGTTCGTGCAGCCTGTCGTCATCAATACCGTAGAAATGCGCGATTTCATGAACCAGAGTGATGTGAATTTCATCGTGCAGGTCGTCCAGGCTCTCACAGATCGCCAGCAACGGCTCGCGATAGAGCACAATGCGATCGGGCATCTCGCCAAAGCCGTACTGGCCACGTTCGGTGAGGGCAACCCCGTCGTACAGGCCCAGGGTGTCGAGGGTACCGTCCTCGGGACGGTCTTCGACCACGAAGATGACGTTGTCGAGGCCATCGACCATGTCGTCCGGCAGCAGATCGAGCTCATCGACGACAAGGCGCTCGAATTCAGTCGCGCCGAGTTCTAGCATGCGGCGTTCAATATCGCGACCTGCTCCCGACCACCAGACGACGGCCAGGGGCGGACGTGCTGGGTTTCATTGGGGTGAGTAACGGGGATTGAACCCGCGACCTCCTGGACCACAACCAGGCGCTCTGCCAACTGAGCTATACCCACCATGCGTCCCCACGTCTACAACGCGGGGCAACTCAGCAATCCTATTACACCTCGGAGGCGAATAAGTGCACAACATCGGCCGCGTGCGACTTGGCTTCGTCACTCGTCGGCCCCGGGTCGGCCACGAACACCGTCTGGCGGTAGTACGCGAGCTCGCGGATCGATTCGAGAATGTCGGCCAGGGCCCGGTGTCCGCCATCCTTGGCGGGGGCATTGAAGTACACCCGCGGGTACCACCGGCGGGCGAGTTCCTTGATCGATGACACATCGACGTTGCGGTAGTGCAGCTGGTTGTCGAGCCTCGGCATGTAGCGGGTGAGGAAGGCACGGTCGGTGCCGATGGAGTTGCCGGCGAGCGGGGCTTTTTGCTCGGCCGGGATGAATTTCAACACGTATTCGAGAACCAGAAACTCGGCCTCGGCGGCGCTGACACCGTTCGGGATCTCGGTGATGAGGCCGGAGGAGGTGTGCATGTTGCGCACGAAGTCGCCCATGTTCTCGAGGGCCGAATCGTTGGGCTTGATGATGATGTCAAGGCCGGGGTCCAGCACATTGAGGTCGTAGTCGGTGATGACGACGGCAATCTCGACGAGCTCGTCGCGGTCCAGATCGAGCCCGGTCATTTCGCAGTCAATCCAGACCAGGCGGTCGGGACTCTTCGACGTGGGGGAGGTCGCGGGGGAGGTCGTCGGGGCTTCATCAGTCGTGCTGTTCGTCATGCCCCGAGTCTACCGGGGGCCTGCGACACGGCCTGTAAACTTGAACTACCGAACTCAACGCGCTACCTGCGAGGCCCTGATGGAATTCACCCTGTATTCGTCGTCATTCTGCGAACCGTGCATGCAGACGCGGGCGGTGCTCGCCGAAGCGAAACGACTGGTCCCGGGTGCAACCGTGCGCGAAATCGATGTCGCCGGTGCTCCGGAGCAAGCCGAGGCGCTGCTCATTCGCAACACTCCCACGGTCATCATCACCAACAGCTCAGGCACCGAGGTCTTTCGCGCGGCCGGAGTACCCACCCTCGCTCAGGTTCTCGTCGCCGCAGCCAAGGCGCTCTGAGCCGGCCCTAGGCCGGGGCTTCGTCTGCGACGTTGCCGAGTGCTGCCCGGCTCTGGGGCGAAATGATCCCGCCGTAGTACTCGATGACGAAGGACCGGGCCAGGCGTCCGGCGGTCGCTCCGTCTCCCGCCGAGATCGCGGCCAGAATCTCACGATCGTGGGCCAGCGACAGTTCCATCCTGGCCCGGGAGTCGGGTGCGCGATCGAGTTCGTCGGTGACCATGTCGATGAGGGCACCGCGGGTGGCCTCCCCGCAGATCTGCAGGAGCTGATTCTGGCTGGCCGCCCACACGCTCACGTGGAAGGCGACATCCGCTCGGCTGAACGCGATCGGTCCGTGGGCCACTTCCGTCTGCATCGCGTCGACGGCCGAACGCATCGCCTGCAGCTGCAGCTCGGTGCGGTGCTGGGCGGCCAGGGTGCAGGCGGTACCCTCCAGCATGATGCGAAACTCGACGAGCTCCGACAGGGCGATGGTTTCCAGGCGCACCAGACGGCTGACGGTTTTCGTCAGGATAGCGGGCGAGGCCTGCAGCACTTCGGGCCCGCGCGGGTCGCCAGGGCGCGAGCGCACGAGTCCGGTGCTCTCGAGCACACGCAGGGCTTCACGAATGGTCGACCGGCTCACCTCGAAAGTCAGCATCAACTCGCGCTCGCTCGGCAAGCGATCGCCGGGGCGGAGTTCCCGCTTGCTGATGGCAGTCTCGATTTGTTCGACGACACGCTCGTAGGCCTTGACGGTTTTGACGGCGGTAAATGCGGCTTTGTGGGTCATCTGCACTTCCTCGAGGTTGCGACCCAGAGCCAATAGAAGCGGCGCCAATGTCGGGGTCGATCTTGACGATCTGAGATCTACATGTAAAGCTGACTTTGGTACAGAGTGTACTGGTCTGACCATGTGTTTCACCGGTATGCACAGCACATTTCCACGGCATTTCTTGCAGTATTGTTGGCCGAGCTTCGTGGGGCCAGCCGAACCAGAGGGGCACGTTCGAATGAGGGCACACACCCGGCGACGCATGTTCGCCAGCCTTGCCACGGTCATGGTCGCGTCCATGGCCCTGGTCGGTTGTACCAGCGGGTCGACGACCGCCGAAGGGGAGCCGGACACGTCGTTGACCGTTGGCCTGCTGGCCACTCCCGGCAACCTCGACTACACCACGACCGCCGGTGCCGCGATCCCGCAGGCCCTCCTCTACAACGTCTATGAGGGGTTGGTGAAACTCGACAACGAAGGCACGATCATTCCACTGCTCGCCGAGTCGTGGACGGTCAGCGACGACGGGCTGGTCTATGACTTTCTGCTGCACGACGGCGTGACCTTCTCCGACGGTTCGCCGTTCACCGCGGAGAGCGTCAAGTTCAGCCTCGAACGCGTCAAAGACAACTGGACCGCCAACGGACCCGCGTACCTCGACCCGATCGCCAGCATTGAGGCGGTCAGCGCCACCGAGGCGCGCATCACCCTGTCGAAGCCGAGCAACAGCTGGCTGTTCAACATGAGCGGCCCGGTCGGCACCATGTTCACCGAATCCGGCCTTGCCGACCTCGCTTCCGCTCCGGTCGGTACCGGTCCGTACACGGTCAGTTCGTTCAAGACCGGTGACAGCCTCGTACTCGCCGCCAACGCCGACTATTGGGGCGAGGCCCCCTACATGACCGACGTGACGCTGCGCTACTTCACCGACGCGACCGCGCAGACCAACGCGCTGCTGAGCGGCGACATCAACCTCATTTCGGGCATCTCGCAGTTCCAGCTGGTCGACCAGTTCAAGTCCAACACCGACTTCCAGGTGCTCGAAGGCGCCAGCACCGGTGAGGTCACCCTGTCGATGAACAATGCCAGCGATGCCTTCAGCGACGTTCGGGTGCGGCAGGCGGTCATGTATGCCATCGACCGCCAGGCGGTCATGGACACCGCGAACAGCGGCTACGGCCTGCTGATCGGTTCCATGGTGCCGCCAACCGACCCCTGGTATGACGAGAGCCTGGCCGATCTCTACCCGTATGACCCCGACCAGGCCACCGAGCTCCTGGCCGAGGCCGGAGTCAGCGACCTGACCGTCGCCTTCAAGATTCCCAACCTGCCCTACGCCGTGGCCGGGGCACAGGTCGTCAAGGATCAGCTCGCCAAAGTAGGCATCACCGCCAACGTGACGGCGCTCGAATTTCCGGCGGTCTGGCTCGATGAGGTGTTCTCCAACCACGACTACGACATGTCGCTCATCATGCACAGCGAGCCGCGCGACGTGACCGCCTTCGCCGCCCCCACCTACTACGCGGGTTACGACTCGCCCGCGGTGATGGCCAAATTCGCCGAAGCGGATGCCGCCGACGCGACCACCTACATCGAACTGATGAAGGAGGCCACGACGACCATGGCCGAGGAAGCCACCGCCGACTGGCTCTACCTGCAGCCAGCGATCTCCCTCGCCGACGCAGACCTGGTCGGGGTGCCGAAGAACACACCGAGCCTCGCGCTGGACCTGTCGACCATCGCACGGTAGGCACGTCCGGGCGGTACGCGTACCGTTGTTGTTCGAGCGGTGGGCGCGGCGCTGTCTGAGCGTCGCACCACCGTGAATCATCCAGAGGAAAGCCCCGCTATGGTCTTTGTGGTTTTGCGTCGCCTCGGCGTCTTCGCCACCACAGTGGTTGTGGCCTCGGTCGTGACGTTTCTGATGCTGTCCATTTTGCCCGGCAACGCCGCCCGCATCGCCCTTGGCGTGCAGGCGACCGAAGCGGATGTCGCGGCGCAGGCCACGGCCATGGGGCTGGACCGCCCCGCCATCGTGCGCTACCTGGACTGGTTCGGGCACGTGCTCATCGGCGATTTTGGCACCTCTACCGTGAGCCGCCAGCCGATCGGTCCCGAAATAACGGATGCCCTCGGTATCACGGTGATCCTCGTGCTCACCAGCGTCGTGCTGGCGCTGCTCTTCGCGATTCCGTTCGGAATCCTCACGGCGGTCAGGCAGCGGAAGCCCGACGGCGTCATTCTGTCGGGCATCAGCCAGATCGGCGTGGCCGTACCAGGGTTCCTGGCGGGGATGCTGCTCGTCACGGTCTTCGCCGTGACGCTTCGCTGGCTTCCGGCGGGTGGCTGGATCGACCCGGCCGAGGACTTCACGGGATTCCTCGAGCACCTCATCCTGCCGGCGATCGCGCTCGGCAGCGTGCAGGGCGCCGTGCTCAGCCGGTATGTACGCTCCTCGGTGTTGGAAGTGATGCGGGAAGACTTCATCCGCACCGCGCGAGCGAAGGGCCTCGGCGCGGGGCGGGCCCTGTTCTGGCACGGGCTGCGCAACGCGGCCGTTCCGGTGATGACCGTGCTCGGCCTGCAGATCGCCACCCTGCTGGTCGGTGCCGTCGTGATCGAGCGGGTCTTCAGCATTCCCGGCCTCGGCAGCCTGCTGCTCGACAAGGTCGCCCTGCGCGACCTGCCCGCCGTGCAGGGCATCGTGCTCGTGCTCGTCGTATTCGTGCTGCTGCTGAATTTTCTGGTCGACCTGGCCTTCACGCTGATCGACCCCCGACTTCGGAGCGCCGCATGACCGCGATAAAATCCGCGACCCCAACCCGCCGTCCGGCCGGTCATGGCGGCGGTGCCACGCTCTGGGCCGGCCTCGTGCTCATCGGCCTCGTGCTGGTGGCGGCCGTCGTGTCAGCGTTCTGGACACCGTTCGACCCGGAAGGGGTCTTCTCGGATTCCATCCTTCTGCCGCCCGGCGCGGAACATCTGCTCGGCACCGACAGTTTCGGGCGCGACGTGTTCAGCTCTATTCTGCGCGGTGCCCAGATCTCACTCCTCGTCGGCACCGTCGCGGTCGGAATCGCCGCGGTGCTCGGTGTGCCCTTCGGTATCGTCGCCGGCATGAATCCGGGTCGTCTCGACCAGTTCATGATGCGCGGCAACGACATCTCCCTCGCCTTTCCTGCCCTGCTGCTCGCGATCATCTTCGGGGCCATCTTCGGCGCCGGCACGGTCACGGCCATGGTCGCGCTCGGCATCGGCACGGCACCCGCTTTCGCCCTCATCGCCCGCAGCGGCACCATGCAGATCATGAGTCGCGAATACGTGCAGGCGGCCCGTGCCTCCGGCAAGGGCGGCCTCTTCATCGGCCTGCGGCACGTACTGCCCAACATCAGCGGCATGCTCATCGTGCAGGCCTCCGTGTCGTTTGGCATCGCGGTTCTCGCCGAAGCCGCCCTCTCCTACCTCGGGCTCGGCACACCGCCACCCACGCCGTCCTGGGGACGCATGCTGCAGGACGCCCAGGGGTACCTGTTCATCGAGCCTCTCCTCATCGTCTGGCCGGGAATCGCTATCGCCGTGGCGGTGCTCGGCTTCAACCTGCTCGGTGACGGCCTCCGCGACCGCTTCGATCCCAAAATGCAGGTGAAACGATGAGCGAGAGCACACCCACCCTCAGCGTGAAGGACCTGCGCGTCGGTTCACCCTTCAACGACCTGCTGCACGGCATCAGCTTCGACATCGCGGCCGGCGAACGCGTCGGCCTGATCGGGGAGTCCGGCTCGGGGAAGTCGCTCACCGCGACATCCGTTATGGGGTTGCTGCCGGAAACCCTTGCGGCCACCGGCACGATCCGCCTGAACGGCGTCGACGCCGACCTGCTCACCGCCGGCGAACGCCGCCTGAACTCATTGCGAGGCAACGCCATGGCAATGGTGTTCCAGGAGCCGATGACCGCCCTGAACCCGCTCATGCGGGTCGGAGCCCAGGTGGCCGAGATCATGACGGTGCACCGCACCGAGCGAGGTCGGCGGCCGGCTCGGGAACGCGCCGTCGAACTGCTGGCGCAGGTGAAACTACCGAACCCCGCTGAGGCGGCCCTGGCGTTTCCGCACCAGCTCTCCGGCGGGCAACGCCAGCGCGTCATGCTCGCGATGGCCATGGCCAACGACCCGCAGCTGCTGCTCTGCGACGAACCGACCACGGCCCTCGACGTCACGGTGCAGGCCGAGGTTCTGAAACTCATCGGCAACCTCGTTACCGAGCGGGGAACCGCGCTGCTGCTGATCACGCACGACATCGCGGTGGTCGCCGAGGTGTGCCAGCGGGTGCTCGTCATGCACCAGGGCAACATCGTCGAAGATGGACCGGTCGGGCGCGTGCTGACCGCGCCGCAGCATCCGTATACGCAGAAACTCATCGCGGCCTCCGACCTCTCCTCGGTCGACGACCGTGGCCGGCTGCACACCATGTCGATGCCGGTCATCAGCACCCAGCGCGTGGCACCGTCCTCACCCCGCCCGCTGCAAGCGGATGCCGCAGCAGCGCCGATCCTGCCGCCGCACCGCGCCGCACACCAGCGACTCGAACAGGGTGGCCCACCGGTCATCTTCAACGAGGTCGCCGGCAAACCGGCCATTTCGGTGCGCAGCCTCAGCCGTCAGTACCGGCGGCGCGGCGGCGGACTGTTCGCCCCGGCGCCGATCGTGCACGGCCTGCGCGAGGTGTCGTTCGACGTGGCCGAGGGTGAACGGTTCGGCATCGTCGGCGAATCCGGCTCAGGTAAATCCACGCTCATGCGCATCCTCTGCGCCCTCGACCAGCCTTCCGGCGGCACTGTCGACGTGCTCGGGCAGTCCATCGGTGGTGCCTCGGAACGGCAACTGCGTGACTTTCGGAGCCAGGTGCAGATCGTCTTCCAGGACCCGATGGGGTCGCTGGATCCGCGCATGAGGGTGCGCGACATCGTCGCCGAACCCCTGCGCCACATCGGCCGTGCCGAAGCCCTGGCCCGGGTCGAAGCCCAGCTCGCCGCGGTCGGGCTCGACGCCGACGTGATGCACCGGCATCCACACCAGTTCTCCGGCGGCCAACGGCAACGAATCTCCATTGCGCGGGCGCTCATCACCCGGCCGCGCGTGCTCGTGGCGGACGAAGCGGTCAGCGCCCTCGACGTATCGGTGCGGGCCCAGGTGCTCAACCTGCTCGCCGATCTGGTCGACGAATACCAGCTCACCCTCGTGTTCGTCTCCCACGACCTCGGCGTCATCCGCCACCTCTGCGACACCGTCGCCGTCATCTCCGACGGGCGCATCGTCGAATGCGGGCCCACCGCGAGCGTCTACGACCGCCCCCTGCACCCGTACACGCGGCAACTGGTCAGCGCGACGCCGTCATTGGACGAGCTGGCCCGCCGCGTGGTGAACTGACGCACCACAGCCTGATCTGCCCGCGCTATTGACCCATTGGAAGAGGCACCATGACCGAGACCGCGCCCATCGAATGCCTGCCGGCGACCGAACTCGTTCAGCGCTACCAGAGCGGCGACCTCTCGCCGGTCGAGGTGACGGCCGCGGTGCTCGACAAGGCCGAGCGCCTGCAGCCCGAGCTGAACTGCTTCTGGGGTCTCGACCGGATCGGGGCGCTCGCCGCGGCGGCCGCGAGTGAACGCCGCTGGGCGGCCGGAACTCCGCTCGGAACGATCGACGGCGTGCCGACCAGCATCAAGGAGAACGTCGCCGTGCGCGGCTTCAGCCAGCCGTCCGGCACCGCTGCCAAGTTCGACGCACCGGTCGCGACCGTCGACGGGCCGAGCACCGCGCGCATCAGGGAGGCCGGCGGTGTCATCTTCGGCGTCACGGTCATGCCCGACTACGGCATGCTGTCCTCCGGCGTCTCGAGCCTGCACGGAATCACCCGCAGCCCATGGAACCCGGCCTGGACGGTCGGCGGGTCGAGCGCCGGCGCCGGCGCCGCTGCTGCTGCTGGAATCGGCCCGCTGCACCTCGGCTCCGACATCGGCGGCTCGCTGCGACTGCCGGCCACCTGGCTCGGGCTCGTGACGTTGAAACCGAGTTTCGGCCGCGTCGCCGTCGACCCGCCGTACATGGGCCGGGTGGCCGGACCGCTCACCAGGACAGTGGATGACGCGGCCCTGTTCCTGGGAGTGCTCGCCCGGCCAGACCTGCGCGACTACACCAGTCTCGGCGATCAGCACCTGGACTGGACCGACGTGCACTGCGGCGAATCGGGTGTGGCTGGATTGAAGGTGGCCTTTCACCTCGCGGGCGGGGCCGGCCTCGCGACCGACCCGGAGGTGGCGGCATCCGTTCTGCGGGCGGTGGAACTATTTGCAGCCGCTGGTGCGATCGTCGAGGAGATCGCCCCGCCGATGACCGAGAAATACCTCGCCGACCTGGACCTGTTCCTGCGGGTGCGCTCCCTCGCCGACTATGAGGTGCTCGAACCGGCGCGGCAGGCGATGGTGCTTGACTTCATCCGGGACTGGGTGCTAGCCGGGGCAGGAGTGTCGGGCACCGAGGTGCTGCGGTGCTACCGGAGCATCCAGGACCTGCGCGCGGCGACCGTCGCGGCCACCGCTCCCTACGATGTGGTGCTGTCGCCGGTGTCGCCGGTCGCCGCCTTCCCGGCGGAATGGCCGATGCCGACCAACGACGCGGCCACCTCGCTCGATCACATCGCGTTCACCGCGCCGTACAACTTTTCGGAGCAGCCGGCCAGCTCGGTGAACTGCGGGTTCACTGCGGACGGACGCCCGATCGGGCTGCATATTGCCGGGCGTCGTTTCGAGGACCTCGCCGTGCTGCGGGCCACTCACTGGTATGAGCAGGCGCGGCCGGCAGCGGCAGCGCCGGTCTGGCCCTTTCACACCGCGGCCCAGCTGGCACGCTGACCGACCTGAGCTAGGCGTTCGGCGGATCGAAGCGGCCGTCGACGGCCGTCCAGCCGCCGTCGACGGTGAGCACCGACCCGGTGACGAACCGCGAGGCGTCCGACGCGAGATAGACCACGGCACCGGCCAGTTCGCTCGGGGTCGACCAGCGGCCGAGCGCGCTCTTGGCGGCGTAAGCGTTGTACCACTCGGGATCGTTCTTGATCTGGGCGGTCAACGGCGTCTCTACGACGCCGGGGGAGATCGCGTTCACCCGCACCCCGGCCGGCCCGTATTCGGCGGCGGCCGTGCGCAACAGCTGCACCAAGCCGGCCTTGGTCGCGGCGTAGACCCCCTGGCCGGGCTCGACCGTGACCGCCCGAATCGACGCGAAGCCGATGATGCTGCCGCCGCCGTTGGCCGCCATGTTCGGCGCGAAGGCCTGGATGAGCACGAAGGCGGCGCGCAGGTTGAGATTCACGACGCGATCGAACTCGTCGAGCGTGTAGTCCGCGATGCGCTTGCGCACGTTGGTGGCGGCAGTGAAGACGAGAGCCGTCAGGTCGGTCAGGTCGCGGGCAACGGCACGCACGGCGTCCTGGTCGAGAACGTCAAGCTGCAGCGAGCTGGCTCCGGCGCCGAGCTGCGCCGCGGTGGCTGCCGCGCTTGGGGCGTCCCGGTCGGCGCAGATCACCGTGGCGCCGTGGGCGTGCAGGGCCAGGGCGCTTTCCCGACCGATGCCGCTGCCGGCCCCGATCACGAGCACGCGGCGACCGGAGAACTGGAACAGTTGGGTGTAGTCCACGGTAATTCCTTCACATCTGCTGAGGTGCGGCTGACTCACGGGCGGATCATGGCCATGCGGGTCACGGTGAACTCTTCGATGGCGAACCGCGGCCCTTCCCGGCCGGTGCCGGAGTCCTTGACGCCGCCGTACGGCATGATGTCGGAGCGAAAGCCGGGAATCTCGTTGACCACGACGCCGCCGACGTCCAGCTCGTTGATGGCGCGAAAGGCGCGTTGCAGCGAACTGGTGAAGATCGCGGCCTGCAGGCCGTAGCGTGAGCGGTTGACCAGCTCGATGGCCGAACCCAGGTCGGAGATGCGCTGCAGCACGACGACCGGTCCGAAGATCTCCTCGCACCAGGCCAGGGCGTCGTACGGAACATCCGTCAGGACGGTCGGGGCAATGCTACGGTCGATCCGGTGGCCGCCGGCCAGCACCCGGGCCCCGCTCGCCCGGGCGGCGGTGATCCAGGCCAGGATGCGCTCGTTCGAGGCCTCGTTGATGACCGGCGCCACGCGGGTGCCCTCGTTGCGTGGGTCACCGACGAGTACCTCGGGGAGGCGGGCGAGCAGCATCCGCTCGAAGTCGTCGGCGATCGTATCGTGCACCAGAATGCGCTGCACCGAGATGCAGGCCTGACCGTTGGCGTAGAAGCCGCCGCGAATCACCGCGTCGACCGCCTTCTCCACGTCGGCGTCGCTCGCGACGATCAGTGCGGTGTTGGCGCCAAGCTCGAGCACGACCTTGCGCGGGGCGGCGTCGCGGGCAATCTGGTGTCCGACGGCGGCAGAGCCGGTGAACGAGACGACAGCCACCCGCGGATCGCGCACCAGCGCTTCGCCAACGGCGATTCCGCCCGTGACGAGCTGAACGGCAGCGGTCGACACCCCGTGGTCATGCAGCACCCCGCGAATGAGGTCGACCACCCACAGTGTGGTCAAAGGGGTGTTTGGGGCCGGTTTGATGATGATCGGACAGCCCGCCGCAAGAGCGGGAGCGAGCTTGTGGCTGGCCAGTAGAAACGGGTAGTTGAAGCCGGTGATGCCCACGACGATTCCGGCCGGACGCCGCGTCCAGTAGCCGATCATTCCCACACCGCTGGGCTGCAGGTCGAGTGGAACGGTTTCGCCGTGCAGGTGGGCGACCTCCTCGGCGCTCGCCGACCAGGTGGTGAGGGCGCGAGCGACCTCGGTGCGGCAGTCCGTGAGCGGCTTGCCGGTCTCCAGCACGAGCAGCTGCTCGAATTCGCCGGATCGCTCGGCGAGGGCGTCGTGAATGCCGATGAGCAGGGTACGACGGATGCCCGCGCTCAGCCCGGCCAGTTCCGCGCGTACCGAGGCGGCCGCGTCCACCGCGAGCACGGCCTGCGCCGGCGTGCCGACTGGGGCCAATGCGACGGGGGAGCCGTCGAAGGGAAACACGATCTCCTGCTGCTCGGAGCAGTCCAACCAGCGCTCACCGATGGGGAGCCCGGCCGGGTAGGGGATCGGGAACAAAGTCACGAGACTGCTTTCTTTCAGGAAGTGCTGCTGTCGAGAGGTACTGGCATTTCTACTGGTCTGACCAGTAACCTAACTAGAGTATCGAGTGGCGATCATCAGGTCAATCATCTGTCGCGGCACTCATTCATTCATTCATGAGGGAGAGCCAATGACCAGCTCAGCAGTGAGAGTCCACCGGCTGGCCGTGATCCGCGGAGACGGAATCGGACCCGAGGTGATCGACGCTTCGCTCGAGGTGCTCGCGGCGGCGGAGTCGGTGTTCGGGTTTCGGGCCGAGCTCACCGAGATTTCGGCCGGTGCCCGGCACTATCTGGCCACCGGCGAACTATGGACGCCCGCCCTCCAGGCGCAGCTGCGTGAACACGACGCCATTCTGTTCGGCGCGATGGGTGACCCCGTCGTCGCCCCCGGAATTCTGGAACGTGGCTTCATCCTCGAGATGCGACGCAGTTTTCAGCAGGCGGTTAACCTGCGACCGGTCAAGTTGTATCCGGGCGTGACGACGCCGATCGACGGTCTCACCCCGGATCGCTGCGACCTCGTGATCGTGCGGGAGAACACCGAGGGCGCCTACGTCGGGCGCGGATCGACGGTGCACGCCGGCACCCCGCACGCCGTCGCCGTGCAGGAATCGGTCAACACCCGCATGGGCGTGGAGCGCGTGGTCGAGTTCGCGTTTCGCCTTGCCGAACGACGCGGCGGCACCCTGACCCTGTGTCACAAGAAGAACATCCTGGTCGAAGCCGGCACCCTCTGGCAGTCGACGGTCGACGACGTGAGCGCGCGCTTTCCGACCGTTCCGGTGGACTACGTGCACGTCGACGCCCTGTGCTTCTACCTGCCGACGACTCCGGAACGCTTCAACGTGGTCGTGACCGACAACCTCTTCGGCGACATCATCACCGACCTCGGCGCCGCCATCCAGGGCGGTCTCGGCGTCGCCGCGAGCGCCAACCTCAACCTGGACGGCTCCGGCCCGAGCATGTTCGAGGCCATTCACGGCTCAGCTCCCGACATCGCCGGCCGGGGCTGGGCCAACCCGATCGGAGCGGTACTCTCGACCGCCATGTGCCTCGCCCACCTCGGCGAGACCGACGCCG
The DNA here is from genome assembly GCF_004402535.1 of Cryobacterium glaciale. GTDB lineage: Bacteria > Actinomycetota > Actinomycetes > Actinomycetales > Microbacteriaceae > Cryobacterium > Cryobacterium glaciale. The sequence continues at coordinate 148,512 of NZ_SOEY01000034.1, forward strand.
CCCGGGCCATCGAGGCGGCCGCCGTGCACGTTCTGGCCCAGTTGCCGGCAACCGCCGGGCCGGGCATGGGCTTCTCAACCGCCCAGCTGGGCCGGGAGATCGCCGGGCTGTTGACGAGCGGCGCACCGGTGCCCGCCGTCCCCGGCTATTCGGTCATGGACGACCTCGCCGCGCTGCGCTGACGGTTCGGGTGCTGAGTGGTTGAGAGGTTCGTCAGCCGATCGACATGAATGCGACCGCGCCGCCGAGAACCGTCATAAGCACAGCCACGACCATGCCGATGATCGGAACCCAGAACGCACGGCGCCGTTGAACCAGGCGAACGATCGAGATCACAATGCTGATGAGAACCACTGCGGCCGGGCCGAACGTGGCGATGCCCGAGCCGATCGTCAACCCGGTACAGTCGGCCGCCGAGCAGTTCGTCACGGCCAGAAAGATTCCCGCGATGCCGAGCACCCAGGCGAGTGCGACACTGAGCACCAGGAGCACACTGGTGACCAGAACCGACCCGACCGTGCTCGATCCCGCCTTCTTTGTCTTCGTCGGTTGACCGTCAATGGAATTTCGGTGAGCCTGATCGGTCATGGTGCTCCTGGTACGGCTGCGCGGGCTGGTGTGAGTTCAGCCTAGGGGTTGGTAGCCTTGGACGATCCCGCCCCCGTAGCTCAGTGGATAGAGCACCGGCCTTCTAATCCGATTGTCGTAGGTTCGATTCCTACCGGGGGCACCAGAAAAGTCGTTTGACCAGGGTTTCTTGTCCTTACTGAAGGGGCAAGACTTGATTCACGCAACGTTTATTCAACGTTTATTCCGCGGCGCCCGCCTCTTGTGGGCGCTCGGAGAGAAGGTACGCGAGCCAGTTCGATTCGCGTGGTGTGACCTTGGGCACCTACGGGTTATGGATGCTACAAGTCTCTCGGGGCTCGGTTTGGAGCCCGTACTCACAACGAGCGAGCTCGCCAAGTATCTCGGTGTGCACGTGAGCCGACACGGCGGTATTCTCCCCCTGTCCTCTTGAGCTTCACTTCCTAGACAAACTCCGCCCGCCGTGTCATGATGACGTCCCGGCCGGAGCCGGTCCACCTAGGAAGGTGCGATGATGCGCAGATCAGCTGTCTTGGCCTTAGCGACAGCGACGGTGGTAGTGCTCGGCGCAGGGGCAGTACCCTCTGCGGCATCGGCTGTCGATGAGGTGTTCGGGGTCTGGACGGGGACTATTCGCGTCGACGCCAACGTGGCGTTCGATTATCGAGTCGACCCGGGATTTGTCCCGAGCTGGGGGACAGTGGTCAGCAGTACGACCATAGACTTGGACGCGCCGGGGCATGGCAATGACCTGGAGTTCGGCTTCCCCGGAACATTCGATACGATTTCCGGGAGCACCGTAGTGGGCCAGGCGAATCTGTCCTCCATTTCATATAACGAGCACCGCAGCACCCGGGATCTCCTCGGCTGCGTCTCGACGGGGGACCTCTCGATGTCGAACGGCAGAGGGTCCTACGACATCAGGGGCGGCAAGGCGTTCACAGATGAATTTCAGCTGTCCTTAGGGATCGGTTTTCGCCCGGACCCGGCTGCGGTCGACACGAGCTTTTTAGACACGCCGCCGTCGGGGTGCGGCGGGGTGAGCTGGCCCCAACGCGACTCGCTTTACGGCCCGCTCACCTGGTGCGTGCCGCCAGGAGGGTACGCCATTCCCTTCTCGTCTTTGCGGACGGTCACGGAGACCGTTGGCGGAGTGTTGGTGACCCGCCTCGTCAATCGTGGGTCTGCGACCATCGTATGCGTCGGACCTTATGAGTCCGGTTCGGTCACGGTGAGTCTGGACCTTGTGTTCGCCCCGGACGGCCTACCACTTGACACAGACGGAGACGGTCGAACCGACCTCGCCGAAGGCGGGGCCGTCGCCGATGCCGACGGTGACGGCGTACCCAATTACCTTGACGTCGACAGCGATAACGACGGAAAGCCCGACTCGGCCGAGGGCGATACCGACTTCGATGGCGACAGCATCCTCGATTGGCTCGACCCTACGGATGGTCTCGGGGGGGACACTGATGGGGACGGCTGGACTGATGACGAAGAAGCGGAACTCGGAACCTCATCGACGAACCCCGCCTCCCACCCTCTGCTCACATTTGATTACGATTCGCAAACCTTTGCGCGCTCCGGTACAGGTGACCTCGGAACGCTGTGCGGCACGGCCAAGCACGATCTGCTGGAGGTCACGCTACAGCCGACAGCGGTTTCCAAACACGAATACGCATGCGTTCTGGTCCTCTCAAATGATGTCGCAAATGAACTCCTAGACACCGCCCTCGCAAACGGCTCGACCATCACCGACGTCGCGACGCAGTACATCCGCGAGAACCTGGACGTCGTCGCGGCTAACGCGGCGCCCAAGCTTGCCTATAAAGGGGCGCTACAGGCCGGGCGAATCTATGCTGCCAAGCTCTTCCCGCAGGCGGCGTCCCTTCTCCGGCGCAGCAACGTTGTCTTCACCGCCGGCGAGCTTGCCGGATACGCGGCCGTGCCGCTCGCGTCAGCATTTGTACTGGGTCAGATCAGGAATAACAACGCATGCGTGCAACTGCTTGTCAATGTTGACAACGGCACGCTAAACGCTAACTGGTCGATGGTGTACAGCCGCGGGTCCGTATCGACGAAGGACAAGGAGCTGTCTTATGCGAGGACCTACGACAAGAAGGTGAAGCGGTTCTCCCCCGATAAGGCGATCCGGGAAAACCTGCCGCTGCAGTGTGAGTCAAATGGGATGGTTACCGTCCAGAAGGCGACCACTCGAACGTCTGCGTTCGATCGACCCACCACAGCCATCCTCAGCGCGAACTAGAGGGCCACGACGCGCGTTGCAGAGCGCGACGTTTTCCACGCGCCCTTGAACGGGCCACGACTGCAGTCTGGGCGAAGATTGCGTTTTGGTTTGAGTATTGCAGCTCGAAGCCGACGGGGCAGCCCCTTTGACTCCAGGGTGCCGTTGCTGCGCAGGAAGCCTTCGGGGTACTTTTTTTGAAGCACATCGAATACTAACCGGGTCATGTGGCTGCGCCCTGTCCGTGTGAAGGCGCTGAGCTCGTCCCGGCTGCTGGCCTGCCGCGCCGATACCCTGCCATTGAGACTGAATTCCTTTCGAACTCTGAAGAGCCGAAAAACGGTTCTACCCAACCTCTGACGCCCCGCCAGGAGTTGGAAGCGTTGCTTGCGACGGACCAGGGCCGCCTCGGGGATGTGTTCCTTCGGCCGAACAAGGAACCGGAAGCAATTGCGCAGGAGCTCAACGTCGCCACACCGGCGTTTGTCTACAACTTGCGGCGCACCATCGATGCGATTCTTGACGGCCGCCCTGTCGACGGGCGAACCTATCGGAAGCAGGTGCTCGGAGTCTTCGGCACGCAAGCAGCCCGCGGTCGAGGGATTCTCTCCCCGGCTACTGCGGACCTTTTGGCCGCAAACCGAGCGATGATCGAGGCGGCAGGCGCCACGGAAGACCCAATTGAGGCCGCGGTTGAAGCGGCCGAGGAAGGCCGAGAAGCGGCGATAACGCTGGCAGAGATCGAAGGGATGCCCCGCATTTATGCGTTTTCGTACGGATGGTACTTGGAGAGCCTGGTCCCCTCCCGACCGAGGGAACACTCTGATCAAAGTCGGCCACTTCAGCAACGTCGCTCAGCGCATCCGCCAGCACACATCCAGCGCTCACACCCACAGTCCAGAACCGCTGGCACTCATCCGCGTGTACAGCACGGCAGAGCGAGACCCGGAGCAGGTCGAGCACTCATTCCACGAGCTGCTACGCACCGCCGGGCATGACAACCCGCGGAGGACAGGCCGCGAGGTCTGCACTGAATGGTTTCTCACCAACGAGGACTTCCTCGACTCAATGGCAAAGGTCATCGGGCTACTAACCGTGCACACCGGGCGAAGCGAGTTCAGGAACGATTGATGCGCTGACACGCTGCCGGCCTTCGAACCGACATTCAGACCATTTGGGTGCCAAGAAAAAATCGTCTGCCCAGGGTTTCTTGTCCTCACCGAAGGGGCAAGACTTGATTCACTCCACGTTTATTCAACGGTTATTCCGCGGCGCCCGCCCCTTGTGGGCGCTCGTAGAGAAGGTGCGCGACCCAGTTCGATTCACCTGGTGTGACCTTGGGCACCTACGGGTTATGGATGCTACAAATCTCTCTGGGCTCGGTTTGGAGCCCGTACTCACGACGAGTGAGCTCGCCGAGTATCTCGGTGTGCACGTGCAGGCGATCTACGATCTGCGTACCGATGGCCGCGGCCCATCCGGCATTCGCGTCGGACGGGAGATCCGCTACCGCGTCTCCGATGTTCTTCGGTGGCTGGACGGTCTTCACGAGCCCGTACCGTCCATGAACGGCCGCGGGGGCGAGCGCTGATGGCTGGCCGACCACGACTGCCGATCAGCACGTTCGGCGCGATAAAGACGACCGAGGTCGGTGCAGGGCGTTTCCGGTCGACGACTCGTTTCCGCGACTGGGACGGTCAGTCGAGGCAAGTCACCGCGACCGGCTCGAGTCGCAACGCGGCGGAGACCGCGCTCAAGGTCGAGCTGGCCGCGCGTATGCGCGTCGGTAATGTCGGCGACTCAGTGAACGCGGGCTCGCCGTTCAGATTGCTGGCCGAGGCCTGGCTGGAGGACCTGATGCTCGACGTCGACCGCGCGAACGGTACAAAAAAAATCGTGTACGAGTACGAGCTTCGCGGGCTTGTGCTTCCCTTTTTCGAGCACTTCACGGTTCGCGAGGTAAGCGTCGGCCGCATTGAGCTTTTCCTGAAGGTGCAGCGCGCGATCTCGTACACGCGAGCCAAGCACTCCCGCACGATCCTCAGCATGGTGCGCACATTCCGCGAGATTCTCCGGAACGCTGGACTCGAAGGCATGGGGATCACGCCCCACGCCTTCCGCCGAACGGGGACGACGCTGCTCGCCAACGAACTGGGTATGCAGGCTGCGGCCGATGTACTCGGACACACGTCAACGTCGACGACAAAGGCGCACTACGCGGAGCCTGACCGCGCCGTCAAATCCGAGCCGGCGACGGTGCTGCAGCGGCTCGCTCCGCCTTCGTAAAGAATCCCTTGATCCTTTGAACGCCAGCGTCGAACGTTTTGTCCTCCGGGAGATCGAAGCGACTCTCCTGTGGTGGGAGCCTGGCTGCGTTCACACGAAATCGGCGTGAATTCCTGGGCAGTCACAAGGGAAGATTACTGAGCGCGACGCCGGAAGCACCTAGCTTCCACAAAGGTGCAAGGCCTGAAGCGCTGACGAACCCTCCCTGGGGGCGGCTCAGCGGCTCACAGGTTCGCTCGCGGTGAGGCCCGCAATCTCGCTGCGACGCGGCATCCCCTCCCAATCGCCCGGCACCATGCACGCATATGCGCCTACCGAGACTGCGGTCGTCAGTCGGGTGGGCACGTCGGCGCCGAGGAGATAGTCCGCCAGATACCCCGCCACGAAACCGTCACCAGCGCCAACGGTGTCGGTTGGGCGGATGCGAATCGCGTCGCGCTGATACTCGACACCCTCCACGACTGCAACTGCCCCGAGTTCCCCGAGCTTAACGATGGCTTGGCCGGCCCCGGCGTCAACCAGTCGGTGCGCCAGCGTGGTTGGAGCATCCGCTTTCCCGACGGCAATAGATGCTTCATCGTCTCCGGCAAAGACGAGATCAACCTCGGGCAGAATGCGCAGGTAGACCTGCTGCGCCTCGGCACGCGACCAAAGTTTGGCGCGAAAGTTGAGGTCGAATGACACGGCCACGCCTGCCTCCTTCGCGATGCGGATCGCCTCGAACGTCGCCTCGGCGGCGCTGGGTGACAGGGCCGGCGTGATGCCCGTCACGTGTAGCAGCGCTGCGCCGGCGATGATCGCCGGGTCCAGGTCGGCGGGCGACAGCCGCGAGCCGGCATTTCCGCGTCGATAATACCAGACGCGGATCTCGCTGCTGGTGCGGCGCTCTTTCACCATCATCCCGGTCGGGGCATCGGGGTCACGAATGCCAATCACGTTCACGCCCTCGGCGCGGATCTCGCGTAGCACGAGATCGCCGAGGGAGTCCTCACCGACCCGACCGATCCAGGTGACCGGCGTGCCGAGTCGGGTGAGGGCGATCGCCACGTTGCTCTCCGAACCTCCGATGCCAAGCGCCAGTGACCGCGTGTGCTGCAGCGGCCCCTCGGTCTCGCTGCTCATCAGGGCCATCGTCTCGCCCAGCGTCACGACGCGGCGGGGCTGACGGTCGCTCATGACCGAGGACGGGCATTCGCCGCCAGCTCGGTCACACGCCGCGCCCGTTCGGCGAGTTGCTCGAGGGAACCCCCAGTGAGAGCGTCGCCGATCAACGGGCCGCCCAGGCTTACTGCGGTGGCGCCCGCTGCAAGCCAGGCCGGTATGTCGCCCAAGCCGATGCCGCCCGAGGGCACGAATTGCAGGTCGGGAAACGGTCCCCGCAAGTGTCCACCGAACTGCGGGCCGACGGCTTCGGCTGGAAAGATCTTCACCGCCGTCGCACCGGCGGCCCAGGCCGAGTAGAGCTCGGTCGGGGTCAGTCCGCCCGGAAACACCGGAATCCCCACCCGCACCGCGAGGGCAATCACCTGCAGATTCACGATTGGCGTAACGAGATAACTGGCGCCGGCATCGATCGCCCGCTGTGCCTGGTCGACGGTGACGATGGTGCCGATGCCGATTTCCACATCGGAGCCGATCCCGGCCTGCAGAGTGGCCAGCTCCTCGAAGGTGCCGGGTGTGCTCAGCGTCAGCTCAATCGACCGGATGCCGTTCTCGGCGAGTACCCGCACGACCGGTGCGTAGTGGCTGGCGTGCTGCGCGCGAAGCACGGCGATGACGGGGTTGGCGCGCAGCACGCTCGAGGGCACCGCCCGAATGAGCGGAAAAGATGTGGTCACGAAAACTCCCTTGTTGGTGACGGACGGAGAAAAGTTGGGCTCAGCGAGCGGATGCCCCGGCCACCGCGGTGGAATCGCGCACGATCAAGCGGGTCGGCACGCTCCCTGTGCGGTGTGCCGCCGGGTCGAGAACCGCCCGCGCGGCTAGGGCCCCGAGGGCGCCTGAGGAACTGTCGATCGTGGTCAGTGCGGGCCAGGCGAGACCGAGTGGGAGGGAATCGTCACACCCCACGACGCTCATATGGTCGGGCACCCGGATGCCGCGGTCCCGACAGATAGAGAGCACGCCTAGGGCGACTTGGTCGTTGAAGGCGACGACGACGGATGTGGCGGGGTCAAGGTGCTGAGCGATCGCACGGCCGGAGTCAAAGTCGGGCTTCTCGACGCGCAGGATCGACAGGTCGATGCCCAGCCGGGCACACGCCTGGCTGAGAGACGCCCGCTTTTCGCGCGCCGACCAAGAGCGTGCGGGACCGTCTAGGTAGGTTACCCGTTGGTGGCCGAGTGTGTGGAGGTGCTCGATGGCCGCGCTGAAGCCGGGGTCGACGTCGATCACGATCTGGCTGAGCAGTTCGGGCACCGGCGTTCCGGGCTCCAGCTGTCGGTTGGCCAGGACGACGGGCAGTCGTGCGGCGGCGGCCGTTATCTGGAAATCCGTCATGCGGCTGGAGACGAGCACGAGGCTGTCGACCTGGGTTGCCATCTGGCGCAGCAGGCTGGCTTCGCGGTCGCTGTCTTCGTGCGCATCGCCGATCAGAATTCCGATATCACGGGATGCGACGACCGATTCCAGTTCGGCTAGAAACTGTGTGTAGAACGGGTTGGAGATGTCGGGGAAGATCAGTCCGATGTTGCCCGTCAAGCCCGTCACGAGGCTGCGGCCGAGGCGGTTGGGGTTGTAGTCGAGCTCGGCGGCGGCGTGCTGCACACGCTTGCGGGTGGACTCGACAACGGCAGGGGAGCCGCTGAGGGCGCGAGAGGCCGTGGCCAGAGAGACACCGGCCGCTGCCGCGACCTGCCGAATTGTTGTCGTCACCTTGACCCGCCCGTTCGAAACACTAAGAATAGATAATGAAAACGTTTACATTCACCCTATAGCAGCCCTGAGGATCCCGCCAGATGCCCCCCACAGTCAAATTGAGCAATGTCGCCCTGCACCTGAGTCCACGTGACGAGGTGGCCATCGCCCTTGCTCCGCTGGCCGCCGGCACGATCATCGCACTGGGCGACGGAGCGGCACATCTGGTGCTGACCGGGGATATTCCACGAAGCCACAAATTTGCTCTGGCGCAGATCCCGCTCGGCGGACGGGTGCACAAGTACGGCCAATCGATCGGCCTCGCCACCGCTCCGATCGCCGCTGGCGATCACGTGCACTCCCACAACCTCGGCATGGACGACGCGGGCCGCCGGCACGAATTTGGCACCGGGCGCACGACTCTCGTCGCCCCCGCCGGGCCGGTTCCCACCTTCCTCGGCTATCCGCGCGCCGACGGGCGGGTGGGTACCCGCAACTACGTGGGCATCCTCACCTCGGTCAACTGCTCGGCGACCGCGGCGAACCTCATCGCCGAAGCCTTTCGGGGCGCGGCCCTCGACGAATTCGAGAACGTCGACGGGGTGATGGCGCTGACCCATCAGAGCGGATGCGGGCTGGTCCCGACCAGCGACGGCGCCCAGGCCCTGATGCGCACCCTGCGCGGCTACGCCGCGCACCCGAACTTCGGCGGCATGCTCGTGGTCGGGCTCGGCTGCGAGATGGTGCCGGTCGACGCCCTCGTCGCCGGGCATGACCTGCCCGCCGACACCGTCGTGTCCACCATGAACATCCAGGGCGAGGGCGGGGTGCGCGCGACGGTGAAAGAGGGCGTGGCGCGCATCCGCTCGATGCTGCCGCAGCTCAACGAACGCCGCCGGGTGGCCACGCCAGTCTCCGAACTCGTCCTCGGCCTCAACTGCGGCGGCTCCGACGGATTCTCGGGCATCACCGCGAACCCGGCGCTCGGAATCGCCTCGGACCGGCTCGTGTCCTACGGCGGTACCTCCGTGCTCGCCGAGACACCCGAGGTCTTCGGGGCCGAGCACCTGCTCACCAGCCGGGCCGTGGCGCCGGAGGTGGGGCAGAAGCTGCTCGACCGCCTCGACTGGTGGCAGGACTACGCCGCCCAGGGCGGCGGCAGCCTCGACAACAACCCTTCGCCGGGCAACAAGGCCGGCGGGCTGACCACCATTCTCGAGAAGTCCCTCGGCGCCGTAGCCAAAGCCGGCCAGGCCGACCTCACCGCCGTGTACGAGTACGCCGAGAAGATCACCGATCGCGGCCTGGTGTTCATGGACACCCCCGGCTACGACCCGGTGTCGGTCACGGGGATCATCGCCGGCGGGGCCACGGTCGTGGTCTTCACGACCGGCCGCGGGTCGGTGTTCGGGGCCAAGCCGACCCCGTCGATCAAGGTCGCGACGAACTCCGACACCTACAACCGGATGCCCGACGACATGGACCTGAACGCCGGCCGGATCGTGGACGGCACGGCGACCCTCGCCGAGGTGGGCACCGAGATCTTCGAGATGATCATTCGGGTCGCCTCGGGCGAGCAGACCGTGAGCGAAGAGCTCGGCGTGGGGCAGGAAGAATTCGTGCCGTGGCAGTTCGGCACGGTGACCTGACGCGCAGGCGCTGCGAACGCAGAAACGGGCCCGGTGCATCTGCGTCGGGCCCGTTCTGATTGGTCGTGCGGTTACCAGTCGTGCATTGTGCCGTCGCGCTGCAGCCGGTTCACCGGCAGGTAGGCCGGCGTGTAGGCGAAGGTGGCCGCCAGCTCCTCGTTGTATTCCACGCCGAGTCCCGGGTTGTTGCCGGGATGCAGCAGGCCGTTCTCGAAGGTGTAGCTGGTCTGAAACACCTCCAGGGTATCGCCGGAGTGCTTCATGTACTCCTGAATGCCGAAGTTGTGAATGGCCAGGTCGAGGTGCAGGGCCGCGGCCTGGCCCACCGGCGAGATATCCGTCGGCCCGTGAAAACCAGACTTGATCTGGTAGATCGCCGCGAAGTCCATGATCTTCCTCAGCGCGCTGATGCCGCCCGTGTGGGTGACCGCGCTGCGCACGTAGTCGATGAGCTGTTCAGTGATCAGGGTCTGGTAGTCGTGCACGGTGTTGAAGACCTCACCGATCGCCAGCGGGGTGGTCGTCTGCGCGCGCACGCGGCGCAACGACTCCTGGTTCTCGCCCGGGGTGCAGTCTTCGAGCCAGAACAGGTCGTACGGCTCGAGCGACTTGCCCAGGATGGCCGCCTCGTTGGGCGTCAGCCGGTGATGGCCGTCGTGCAGCAGGGGGATGTCGTAGCCGAACTCCGCGCGCACGGCGGCGAAGATCGTGGGAATGTGGCGCAGGTAGGCACGGCTGTCCCACTCCTCCTCGGTGGGAACCGAGGTGCGCTTGGCCGGTTCGTAGTCGTAGCGCTCGCCGGGTTTCTGGTTGGTGGCCACGCCGTAGACCTGGCCGAGTCCGGGAACGCCGGTCTGCACCCGAATGGCCTTGAAACCCTGGTCGAGGTGGTTCTGGATCGACGTGAACAGCGACGGCAGGTCGGAGCCCGACGCGTGGCCGTAGGCGAGGGCGCCGGTGCGGGATGCCCCGCCGAGCAGCTGGTAGACCGGCTGCCCGGTGACCTTGCCCTTGATGTCCCACAGGGCCACGTCGACGGCCGAGATGGCGGCCATCGTCACCGGTCCGCGGCGCCAATACGCGCCGCGGTACAGGTATTGCCAGGTGTCCTCGATCGCCTGGGGGTCGCGACCGATGAGCAGGGGCACGATGTGCTCCTGGAGATAGGCGACCACGGAGAGTTCACGACCGTTCAGGGTCGCGTCACCGAGCCCGGTGACGCCGTCGGACGTCGTGATTTTGAGGGTGACGAAGTTGCGTCCGGGGCTCGTGACGAAGACCTCGGCGTGGGTGATGACGGTCATTGTGCTGCACTTTCTGCTTCGGCACGCGCCGGCGTCGCTGCCGGCGTGACCGCGCCGCGACGGGCGTAGGCGGTGAGGGGAAGGGTATAGGCGAGATCGATCGCGGTCTCGGTGGCTTCGTCGAGGGTGAGCCGGTGTTCGCCGACGAGTCTGGCGAGGTAGCCGGCATCCACTCGGCGGGACAGGTCGTGACGCGCCGGAATGGAGGCGAACGCGCGGGTGTCGTCGACGAAACCGCTGGTGTTGTAGAAACCGGCGGTCTCGGTGACCAGTTCGCGAAAGCGGGCCATGCCCGCCGGGGAGTCCAGAAACCACCAGGGCGCCCCGAGGCGTACCGAGGGATACGCGCCGGCGATCGGTGCCAGCTCCCGCGAGTACACCGTCTCGTCGATCGTGAACAGAATGAGGCGAAAGCGCGGATCGAGCCCGAAGGCGTTGAGCAACGGCTGCAGCCCGCGGGTGAAGTCAACGGCGACGGGAATGTCGAAGCCGTTGTCGGCCCCATAGCCCTGCTGGATCGCCGCGGAATGGTCCCGGGCCACACCGGGGTGCAGCTGCATGACCAAGCCGTCCTCCACCGACATGCGGGCGCTCTCGAAGAGCATGTTGCCGGCGAAGGCTTCGGCCGAGGCCGCGTCGACCGGGCCGGAGAGGGCCTGCTGAAAGATGCGTTCGGCATCCGCTGCGGCCAGGGGAGTGGTGTTGGCGGTCAGGTGGCCGTGGTCGGTGGCCCGGGCCCCGGCCGCCACGAACGCGAACCGGCGCTCCTGCAACGCATCGAGAAAGCCCTGGTACGACACGATCTCTCGGCCGCAGCGGGCGCCGAGGGCGCGCACGGCGGCGCGCCAGGTGACCCGGTCGGGGTAGAAGACGCCGTCGGGCCGAAACGTCGGCACGACCCGCTCGCCCCAGCCCTGATCGGCCAGGGCGGCGTGCTCGGCGAGGTCGCTATCGGGGGCATCCGTGGTACTGAGAATCTCAATATTGAAACGGTCGAAGAGGGCGCGGATGCGAAACTCCGGGGTGCTCAGGCTGGCCGACAACTGGTCGTAGATCGCGTCGGCGGTGGCCGCGCTGGGCTCCTGGGTGATACCGAAGACCACGGAGAGCTCGTGCTCCATCCAGTACCGGGTGGGCGTTCCGCGAAACAGCTTCCAGTTCTCGGCGAAGCGGCGCCAGATGAGCCGGTGGTCGGTCTCGACGGGGGCGTCGCCCTGGTGCGGCTGTACGCCGAGGTCGCTGTTGCGATAGCCCTGCGATACCAGCATGCGCACGAGGTAGTGGTCGGGAATGATGAAGAGTTCAGCCGGATCGCCAAAGGCATCGTTGCGCCGAATGGCGCCCGGCTCGATGTGACCGTGCATCGACACGATCGGCAGCGCCGCGGTGCTCGCGTAGATCTCCCGGGCGATGCTGCGCTGGCCCGGTTCGGTGGGCAAAGCCCGATCCGGATGAAGTACCCATGGCTGTTCAGCCATCTTCTGCCTCCTCGTTGAAACAAAAATGAACGTAGTTGCAGTGTCGTGCCGACACTCCGACCCGGCGAGCCGGTCCGTCGAGTTCCACTATATGCATGTAAACAGGGTCACCGCGAGCGACAAGTGTCGAATTCCCCGACGAAATCAGTCGTGACCAATCTGTGACTTGACTAATCACTGCAAACGTTTGCACAATGGACCCACGGTGAAGCAGTGGTGCTCACCAACGACGAGACCGCGGCCTGGCCGCTCTCCAAAACACGGGGTGGTGTTGAACATGGTGGTGACGATTCGCGACGTTGCACAGATTGCCGGAGTATCGATCTCTACCGTCTCCCGGGCGCTCGCCTCGCCCGATAAGGTCTCCGCGGTCACCCGCGTGCTGGTCGAAGACACCGCCCGCACCATGGGCTACCGGGCCAACCGGGCTGCCCGGGGCCTGGTCACCGGCCGAACCACGAGCATCGGCCTGGTCGTTCCCGACCTGGAGAACCCGTTCTTCGGCTCCATCTGCAAGGGGGTACAGGCCCGAGCGCGGTCCGCCGGGTACTCCGTGTTCATCGCGGACACCGACGAAGACCCCTCGCTCGAAGACGAGGCCGTGCGCAACCTCACCAAGCAGGTCGACGGGGTCATCATCTGCTCGGCCCGCAGCACCGACGCGGCCCTGCAGCAGGCGGCGGGGGACGGCCCCCTGGTGCTGGTGAACCGGGCGCTGCCGGGCGTGCCCTCCATCACCTTCGACAACGGGGGGGGTGCCCGGGTCGTGATGCGGCACCTGATCGCCCTCGGGCACCGACGCATCGCCTACGTCGCCGGCCCGGTCACCTCGTGGTCGAACCGGGAGCGCACCCTGGCGCTGCAGGCCTTCGCCGCCGAATCCGACCACGTCGACCTGATCGAGCTGGGCAACTTCCCGCCCGTCTTCTCCGGCGGAATGCAGGCGGCCGACCTCGCGGTGGCCAGCGGCGCCACCGCGATCGTGGCGTTCAACGACCTCGTCGCCGTGGGCGTCATCGAACGTCTGCGCCAGCGCGGGCTGCAGGTGCCCGCCGACCTGAGCGTCACCGGATTCGACAACGTTCCGGTGTCGACCCTGGTCTGGCCCAACCTCACGACGGTCGATTTTCCCCGCATCCAGATGGGGCGGGCCAGCGTGGATGCCCTGCTCGACACCGTGCTGCACCGAACGAGCATCCGGCCGGCGATCACGCAGATTCCCGTCGAACTGGTCGTCCGGCAATCCACGGCGCCACCGCCTCAGCGCGCCTGAACGCCGCTCACCCACTTTCACACTTTCACCGCAGCCTCACCACACCCAAACACTTCCAAACGCTGACGTTTGGGGAACACAGAAGGAATGAAAACGATATGCGAGTTTCGAAACGTACATATCTCACGGCCGCTTTTGCCGTGGCCGCCCTGGCACTCACCGGTTGCACGGCACCGAACTCGGGGGCGACTCCGGCCACTCCGGTCGCCAACGCGTCCGACGTGCCCGACAAACCGTCGGCGCCGGTCACCCTCAATATTCTCGACGTCGCCGGCAACCAGAAGCTGACCGGCCCGATGGTCGACGCCTTTGTCGCCGCCAACCCCGACATCATCTCCGCCGTCACCTGGGAGAGCGCGGGAGCGCCCGACCTGGTCGGCTCCATCAAGCCGCAGGTCGACAGCGGCAGCCTGTCCATCGACCTCGTGATGACCGGAACCGACGGCCTTGCCGCCGGCATCGGCCAGAACCTTTGGGTTCCCATCGTCACCGACTACGCCGACCGCCTCAGCAACCAGGCCGACTACATCGAGCCGGCCGCCAACATGCAGGAGCTCGCCGAAGGCTTCGGCGTCGTGACCACCTACTACCCGTCGGGGCCGCTGCTGCAGTACGACCCCGCCGTCGTGACGGATGTCCCCGGCACCCCCGAAGAGCTTCTCGCCTGGTCGCAGGCGAACCCCGGCAAATTCGGATACGCCCGCCCGGCCAACTCCGGCCCCGGCCGCACCTTCCTCCAAGGCCTTCCCTACATCCTCGGCGATGACGACCCGACCGACCCGGTCAACGGCTGGGATAAGACCTGGGCCTACCTCGGCGAACTGGGCCAGGACATCACCAACTACCCCACCGGCACCGGCCAGGTCGTCACGAACATGGCCGACGGAACCTGGTCGATGATTCCGACCACCACCGGCTGGGACATCGAGCCCCGTGCCACGGCCAAGATGCCCGCCACCATCGAAGCGGCTCCGTTTGACGACTTCACCTGGGTGACGGATGCCCACTACGCCGTCGTTCCCGTCGGCCAGACCGCCGACAAGATGAGCGCCATCCTCCTGCTGCTGCAGGACATCCTGACCCCGGAGACCAACGCCATGGCCTACGACACCGGCTACTTCTACCCCGGCCCGGCCATCGAGGGCGCCACCCTCGACCTCGCCCCGCAGTCCAGCCAGGACGTCATCGCCGAGTACGGCCGCGACTGGTACGACGCTCTGATCGAGGAAATGCCCAAGGCTACCCCGCTCGCGCCCGACGCACTCGTGCAGGCATTCGACATCTGGGACCGCGAAATCGGTACCGGCAAATTTGAGGTGAAATAGCCGATGGCTCCGTCGACTAACACATTCGAGACCCTCGAGCTGAAGAATGTCGGACGCAGTTTCGGCGGCCACGATGCGTTGGTCGACCTGAACCTGACGGTTCGGGCCGGCGAATTCATCGCCCTGCTCGGACCGTCAGGCTGCGGTAAATCCACCGCCCTCAACTGCCTCGCCGGCCTGCTGCCTCTCACCCACGGTGAGATCCTCATCGACGGCAAACGCGTGGACATCCTCCCCTCGGAGAAGCGCGACTTCGGCATGGTCTTTCAGAACTACGCCTTATTTCCGCACCTCTCGGTGGAGAAGAACATCGCCTTTGGCCTGCAGATGCGCAACCTGCCCAAGGCCGAGATCACCCGGCGCGTGGCCGACGGCCTCGCCCTCGTGAAGCTGCAGGAACAGGCCAAGAAGCTTCCCGGCCAGCTTTCCGGCGGCCAGCAGCAGCGGGTCGCCATCGCCCGCGCCGTGGTGCTCGAGCCCCGACTGGTGCTCATGGACGAGCCGCTCTCCAACCTCGACGCCAAGCTGCGCCTGGAGATGCGCACCGAGATCCGTCGCCTGCACCAGTCCCTCGGCCTCACCACCATTTACGTCACGCACGACCAGGAAGAAGCCCTTTCGCTGGCCGACCGGCTGGTCGTGCTGCGTGAGGGCCGGGTGCAGCAGATCGGCACCCCCGAAGAGCTGCACAACAACCCCACCAACTGGCACGTGGCCGACTTCATGGGCTACCGCAACATCGTCGACCTCACCGTCGACTCCGTGACCGGGTCGCTCGCCCGCGTCTCCGGCCACGGCATCTCGATCATGGCGACCGTCGCGCAGACCGCCGCCGTCGGCGACACCGTGCGGGTGGCGATCCGCCCTTCCGACCTCGTGGTGCTGGCCCCCGGCGAGTCGCCGCAGGGTCGCGAGACCATCGAGGCCACAGTCAACGTGGTCGAATACCAGGGCCGCGAATTCGCGGTGGAAGTCACCACGACGGCCGGCCAGAATCTATTCGTGCACGCCTACAGCGCGCTGCTGCCGGGTTCGACCGTGCAGCTGTCCGTCGACCCCTCCCGGGCCCTGGTCTACCGCACGAGCCTCGACCAGGTCGACGACTCCCGACGCCAACTTGCGGGGGTGCCGGCGTGACATCCGCTACCAACACCGCGAGCCGCGCGCACGGCTCGGCCAGCCTCAAACACCGGCTCGCCGAACGCGGCATCGACACCAAGCTGCTGCTGCTGGTGCCGGCGATCGTGTTCGCACTGCTGCTCTTCGTGTACCCGTTCGCCTACGGCATCGGGCTCACGTTCCAGCCGCTCGCGGCCACGCAAGACCAGTGGGGCGGCGGGTTCCTCTCGAACTATGTCGCCTTCTTCCGCGACGCGTTCATCTTCGACTCGGTCTGGCTGACCCTCAAGCTGGCCCTGCCGGCGGCACTGTTCAATGTGCTGGTCTCGATCCCCATCGCCTTCAAGCTGCGCAACAAATTCCGCGGCAAGCGGCTGCTGCAGACCCTGCTGGTCTTGCCGATCACCCTCGGTACCGTGCTCACCGCGCAGGGACTGCTGATCTTCGCCGGACGTCAGGGCTGGCTCAACCGCTTCCTGATGGAAAACGGCATCATCGATCAGCCGCTGGCGCTGGTGAACAACTACATCGGCGTGATGCTGTCGCTGATCATCTCCGGCTTCCCGTTCGCCTACCTGCTGATCTCCTCGTACCTGTCGGGCATCGACCCGTCGCTCGAAGCAGCGGCGAAGACGCTCGGCGCCAACTGGAAGCAGCGTTTTCGCCGTGTCACCCTGCCGCTGCTCGCCCCGGGCCTGGCCACGACGTTCATCCTGACCTTCGTACTCGCCTTCAGCGTGTTTCCGTCGGCGCGCCTCGTCGGTGACGCCTCGGGCGACACCCGGGTGCTGGCGCTGATGGCCTACCGTGCGTTCTCGGAGCAGCTGGACTACAGCATGGCCTCGACCATCGCCATCATGATGGGGGTGGTGGAACTGATCGTGATCGCGTTCGTGTTCCTGGGCCGCTCCTTCCTCTATAAGGGTTCAACGGGAGGCAAGGGCTGATGTCCAACTCACTGCGCACACGCACGGCCCCACCCACCGAGGTGGTCAATATCGTCAAGAACCGCAACAAGGGCAAACTGCCCCCGGGCGAGAAAGCACTCATCGCCTCGCCGGGCACCTGGTTCGTCTGGTTCGGCATCGCCGCATTCTTCATCCTTCTATTCGGCATCGTGCTCAGCGTGCTCGTCGACTCGCTCGGCAAGCCGTGGTTTAACACCTGGCTGCCCGAGAACTTCACCCTCGGCTGGTACCAGGAGAGCTGGGAACGCTTCAACCTGACGCACATCATCGGCGTCACCCTGCTCGTGGCCGTCTCAGTCATCGTCATCTCGGTCGTGATCGGGGTGCCGGCCTCCTACGTGCTGGCCCGCAGCAACTTCCCCGGCAAGAAGCTCGTCATGCTGCTCTTCCTGCTGCCGATCCTCATTCCGCCGATCACCTTCGGTATTCCGCTGGCGACGGTCATGTACAACATGGGACTCGGGCGCACGGTGCTCGCCGTGATCCTGGTGAACCTCGTGCCGTCGGTGCCGTTCGTGATCATCACCATGACGCCGTTCATCGAGCAGATCAACCCGGCCATCGAGAACGCCGCCAAGATGTGCGGCGCCAACATGTACCGGGTCTTCACCAAGGTGCTCGCCCCGCTGCTGATCCCGGGCATCCTGGCCGCCAGCATCCTCGTGCTGGTACGCACCGTGGGAATGTTCGACCTCACCTTTCTGGTCTCCGGGCCCACCTCCGACACCCTCGTGGTGGCCATCTACCGGGCCATGACCAGCGCCGGCGGCGGCGAATCGCGCCAGCTCATCTCGTCGATGGGCGTGATCTACACCGCGCTGATGTTGCTCATTCTCATCATCGCGCTGCGCTTCATCAACCCCACTCAGCTGGTTGCGCAGGTGAAGGACTCGCGGGAGGACTGACCGTCCGATACGTTGCCCGACACGCACCCAATCTGCTGGTTCTACCATTTAGGAACACAATCATGACCGCATCCTTGCCGCCTGTATCCGCGCGGCTCTCTTTAGACACGCTCGCCGGGCTATCCGCCACGCCCGGTTTGGCTCTGCCACGGCTCGACCCGGCGTCGGTGTCAATCGGTATCGTGCACTTTGGAATTGGTGCGTTCCACCGTGCACACCAAGCCGTTTTCACCGAGGATGCGATGGCGCTTTCAGGCGAATCCGGGTGGGGAATTCTCGGGGTCACGGGGCGTACGGAGGCCGTGGCCCAGCAGCTGCAGCCACAGGACTGTCTCTACGGCGTGCTCGAAAAGGGAGTGGACGATACTCAACTGCGCATAGTCAGTGCGGTGCGCGACGTCGCCTGGCCGGGCAGGGACTCCGAAAAGATCATCGACATAGTGGCGCGGCCCAGCACGCATATCGCTACGTTGACGATCACCGAGAAAGGCTATTTGCGAGGGCCAGACGGCGACCTTGACTTAGCCCTGCCCGTGGTGCAGCAGGATCTCGGCTTGCTTGAGCGTGAACTCGGCGGGGAGACGGGCCTACCGGCCTCGACTTCACCTCTCGGGCTGTTGGTGCGGGGACTGGCTCGTCGGTTTCGGCAGGGCGGAAAGCCCTTCACAGTGCTTCCCTGCGACAACCTCGTTGACAACGGCACGATCACTCATCGGCTGGTCACCTCGCTGGTCGCGGCCGTGGGCGACGACCATTCGAGGGAGAGGGACGAGTTGCTGGCTTGGCTCGCGGCATCAGTCACCTTTCCTTCGACGATGGTGGACCGCATTGCTCCCGCGACGACGGAAGCTGACCGGCAGCTTGAGGGAAATCTGCTTGGCCTGCGCGATGAGGCGCTCGTGGTGGCCGAGCCGTTCAAGCAATGGGTTATTGAGGACCGCTTTGCCGGCCCCCGGCCGCGCTGGGAGGCTGCCGGGGCGATCCTCACGGCGGATGTCGCGCCGTACGAACGGGCCAAGCTGCGCATATTGAACGCGACCCACTCGATGCTGGCCTACCTCGGGGCGTTGTGTGGCCATGCCACCATCGCCCAGGCAATGACGGATCCAGTGCTGATCGACCTCGCCCGGCGAATCATCGACGAGGACATTCTGCCGACATTGGCCACGCCAGACGGCATGGATCTCTCAATATATCGGGACAGTGTGCTCGAGCGTTTCGGGAACCCGAACCTACCGCATACCACCCGCCAGGTGGCCATGGACGGCTCACTAAAGCTGCCCAATCGCATTTTGGGCACGGTGCAGGACCGCCTGCAGCAAGGCCAGACGCCCGCCGGCCTCGCCCTCACGGTCGCCGCGTGGATCACCTATATCGCATCTACGATCGGCGAAGGTGGCGCCGTGCTCGACGACCCGCTTGCCGACCTGCTCCAGGCCGCTGTCGGTCACGCCTCTACAGTGCATACCGACCCGAACGGCGTGGTGGATCGGGTGCTGGCCCTGGGGCAAATATTCCCGCCTGCGGTGCAAGCTTCGGCCGAGTTTCGACAGGCTGTCGTGGATGAGCTGGCCACGGTGCAGACTATCGTGCGCGCATCCTTCGCCCACGTATGAACGGCTGTCTCGTCGGGAACCGGACACGAGCTGGTTCAAATCGTGTCAGCCCGGCCTATAGGACCGTTCGCGAAACGGTCTGGGCGGACGAAGAAATCACTCACGAAGCGGCTCAGCACCGAGGACTTATTTCGCGGCCTTGGGTGCCACTGTACGGATGGGCATCATCGGGAATGGTCGGCGTCGAACTCGACGTCGACGAAGCAGACAAATACCCCTACGCCACGGTTTACCTCCTTACAACCGCCTCGCCGATGGAACGGTGCACGACTGGTGAATGAGGCCGTCAGCAGCGTTGCAGCTCCACCCATGAGCACGGCTGCCGAGCAGATCGTTGTGATGGGCGTGTCGGGGTCGGGAAAGAGCACCATCGGCGCCCTGCTCGCCGACGCGCTCGCCGTGCCATTTCTGGACGCTGACGGTCTGCACCCGCAGGCCAACATCGTCAAGATGGCCAGCGGTGTGCCGCTAACGGATGCTGACCGCTGGCCGTGGCTCGCGCTGGTCGGCCGGGCCATGTCTGACGCCGGTGCAGCGGGAACCGGCCTGGTCATCGCCTGCTCTGCGCTCAAGCGCGTCTACCGCGACGCGATCGTTGCGGCAGCCCCCAACGTGCGGTTCGTGCACCTGACCGGCACCTTCGACGTGCTCGGTAACCGGCTCAAGGGTCGTAGCGAACACTTCATGCCGCCGGCCCTGCTCCGGTCACAGCTGGCGACCCTGGAAGAATTGCAGGCCGACGAACCGGGATTTGCCGTGGACATCGACCAGCCGGCGTTGAACGCGGTCACGGAATCCGTGGCCAGGTTGGGCGCGCCCGAGCTGCCGGCATCCGTTCTGATCGGTGTGGGTGCGGGCGGCCTGCCCGTCGTTCGGGTGAACGGTCGGGCCGGCGCGGCGGAGGTGTATTTGCAGGGTGCGCACGTGACGAGCTGGTCGCCCGCTGGGGCGTCCTCAGCGCTCTGGATGAGCGACTTCAGCGAATTCGCTCCAGGAAAGCCCCTTCGCGGTGGCGTGCCGATCTGCTTCCCCTGGTTCGGTCCACATGACACGGATGCGAACGCCCCGGCACACGGGTTCGCCCGCCTCGTCGCGTGGCGTTTAGTGCAGGCGCGTGAGGTCGGCGACGATATTGAGCTGGTCTTCGGGCTGACCGACAACGACCTTCGGTCCACCTGGTCGTACCGGTTTGAGACGCTCTACACGGTAACAGTCGGCGCTCAACTTGGCCTCGCCCTTCAGGTGCGCAACCTCGATGTCGTGTCGATGACATTTGCCGAGGCGTTTCACACCTATCTGACCGTGCCCGACATTCACGCCGTGACGGTCTCGGGATTCGAAGATCTCGGCTTCATCGACCGGTTGGCCGAGCCGCCGGCGCTGGACGCCGAAGGACACCCGGTGACGGTAGCGGCCGAGACGGACCGGATTTACCTCGGCACCAACGCTGAGGCGCGCATTGCCGATGGAACCGGGCGCACAGTGTCCATCTCGACCGAGGGCTCGCAGAGCCGAGTGATCTGGAACCCGTGGAGCGCCAAGGCGGCAGCCATGCCCGACTTCGGCGCCGAGGAATGGACCGGCATGGTGTGCGTCGAAACCGCCAATGTGATGAGCGATCAGGTCACTCTGGCGCCGGGGGAGACCCACACCATGAGTGCGGTGATAGCGCAGACTTTTTAGCCGATGCGGCTGACGTACTTGCCCCGGTAGCGGCTCGTGTCGACGCCATAGGTCGACAACTCGCGGCGGCGAACAGCGTCCTACCGGTGGAGGCGGATCCGAATCGTCGGCTCTGGCAGGCCGCGGCCACTCTTCGCGAACATCGCGGAGACGGTCACGTGATGGCGCTGGTCGAGGGAGGGATCGCGGGCATCAGCACAATCGTGTTGCGAAGCGCGGTGGACCTCGATGCGATAAGTGTGCGGAAGTCGCGTGGCTGGACCGAGGAAGAGTGGGCGGTCGAAGTTGAAAACTCGTTGCTCGCGGGTTACTGACCGGCCAGGGTGCGATCAGCGAGAAGGGCAGGGCGGCAGTGGATCGAGCCGAGCACATGACCAATCGGTTGGCCGTCGGGCCGTGGCGAGGATTGAACGACGATGAGATCGCAGGTATCGCCCGCACGCTCGCGCCCATCGCGAGAGCGTGCCCAACAGTTTTCCCGTTTCCGAACCCGATCGGGATGCCCCGCCCCTGGGACCCGGATCTGGACCCGACCGCGTCCTTCATCCCAAAGTCGCCGCGCGCGAGCTGAATGAGGTTCTGACGGCTAGAGCGCGCTGGACTCGGATCGGTTTCCCCACGCTGAACGTTCCGACTCCTAAGCCGCGTATCTCGATAACGAAATGGGTTCCAAAGTTGAAGTCGTCGGCGTCGCAGCGTGCCGAGGCCTGTTCGTAAAGGTTCGGTCGGTCTCCGATTCTCATCGTGAATACGTTGCGCCGTCCGCCTTCCTTGAGCGTGGAAGAACACCGAGTCGGTTTGTCAACCAGAAGGGACAGGAGCACAGAAGGCAGCCTCAGCCTCGCGCCGATGGGGTGTCGGTGCCAGAACGGCGGCACGACGGATGCCGGCAGTCCGTAGGTGCGCCGCAGCCAGTTCACCCAGCGGTTGAGTTCGATCCATTCGGCCTCGGCGTCGTCAGCGCTGAGGAGGTTCCAGTTGATCGGATGCGGCGGCTCCGCAGTGAGTGGCCCGTCGAGATCGTCCAACGAGCTCGCTCCGAAAGCGTCGTCGTGATCTCCGGATGCCCACTCGACGAGTGACCCTGCCATCGCTGCTTCACCACCCCGAGCTGGTGTGAGCAGCTTCCGTCTCGCTGACGATTGCCGTCTGCGTTGTCGCAGCGTCTTGTTCGCTGCCCGGAGCCGAGCGATTGGTTCTAGTGACCTGGTAGTTAGTGCGCGCGAGGTCGTGGCCGATCTTCTTGGCGACGAACTCTTCGCGTTGGATGGTTTCACCGTCGCGCTCGACCTGGAAGGTGCGCACATACCCTTCGGCGACAAAGCTGTCACCTTTGGCGAGTCGGTTGAGAGCCCGTTCGGCGGTGGCGCGGTAGGCGACGAGGTCGTGGAACGTCGGTTCGAGCGAGGTGAAGCTGCCGCTGTATTCGTGACGGAAGTGGGGCTGGCCGACGCGCACGTAGAAGCGGGTGTCGCCGTTCTCTGTGACCGACTGCTGAGGGTCGGAAGCGATGAAACCGGACAGCGATTGCTGGGTGTGAAATGCCATGAGACTTGACCCACTGTGATGTGGGACGGACCATCGTGGTCCGCGCTCACTAGGAGGTGCGCAGCCTGCTCCATCCGGCAGAGCTGCCGGATTGGTGAATGTCGTCAACTGTCCGAGGTTTCGAGCGGATGTTTCAGGTCAACGCCGCTGGCAGCATCCGCTCTCGAGGGCACAGGAGCCGCGCGCCAGCGACGGAGGTCGTCAATCCGACTCTTTGACAGGTTCCGACTCCGGCACGTTCCGAGCCGGCGCCCGCATCAGCCCCTCGACTTCCTCCCGGTTCGCGCGCAACTCCTTGGCATCCGAGCGGGCGGTCCACATCTGCAGGCTTGCGATGATTGGCGGGGCCGCGCGGAGCATGATCAGGCCGGCACCGAAGGGCAGGGTGCGGATGGTGTCGGGCGGCATGATCGGCACACGGCGGATGGACCGCTGCGATGACCGTGACCCGCGATCGCCAACGGTCGTCGAGTCCGTGGTTTCGTCGCGGTCGCCGATCAGGGTCGAGAGATCATGCAGGTCCCGAGAGTTGGATCCACCGCCGAGCACGATCTTGACGATCGAGGAATCCCAGATGGTGCCGGCAGCGTTGTCGCTCCACTTCGTGCGTGCCTGAGCGAGCGACTGCAGCACGGGCATGGTCGTGATGCCGGTGCCGCCGCCCTCCGCCATGAGCGTGGGAAGCGAGGGGAGTGGCGCTAGGTTGCCGATCTCATCGAGCGCCAGCAGAAGGGGCGGATCGAGTCGCGCACCCGCGCTTCGGGCGGCGATGCGGCGAGCGGTCTCGACGAGGTCCTCGACGAAAGCCGAGACCAGCGCCGCCGAGTTGTTCGAGCCGGCACCGGTGGCCAGTAGATAGAGGGTGCCGTTGCTGCGCAGGAACCCTTCGGGATCGAATTCCTCCCCCTCTGGCGGGGAGACGGAATTCAATACGCGAGGGTCAGCCAGGGCGCCCAGCGACAGGGAGACGCCTTGCCAGATGGAGTCGCGCGTGCGGGGGCCGGCCTCGAGCGTGGCCCGCAACGCGTCGCCCCAACCTGTGGCCGCCGCGGGAGAGCTCAGCTAAATGGACACCGCGTCGTGGGCGGCGGCCGGGTCGAGGGTCCAGCGGAAGAGTTCGGCCGGCGGGGAGTGGTCGAGCGCGGCCGCGTGGAGCATCGACTGCAGGGCCGTGCGGGTCTTGGCTTCCCAGAATCCGCCGCCGTCGACGCCCCCTGCGGCCAGTCCGGTGCCTGCGGCGAGCCCTGCGGCGCGAATCATCGCCGTGAGCGGATCCTCACACCCACGAATGGGCGACCACCGCAGGCGCTTGCGGCAGCGCAGTGGCTCGCAAAAGAAGGTCACACCTTCGATGCACTGTTACCGGCTGTCGCCGCGGGACGCCCATCTGCGGGCATCCGTCTCTGAAATGTTTTGAGGGGATTCTAGCTCGGTCGGCCGAAAGCCCGCGCGGAAATCGCTGGACGAGATCGCGAAAACGTGCCGCTGGTCTGCGAGCCGTCGTTAGTCGCCAAACGGTTCAGGAGTTAGGTCAAACTCTTGGATCGGGTTCGCTTCGGCCAGCCCCGCCCTTCATGCAGTGCAAACCGAAGGTACCGGCAGTCAGATAGAAGTGCCTATTTGTTCGAATAGCAGTTGCCCTATCGTGGCGACAGCTTGCGCAGAGCACTGGCCTTGTGGGCGGCTTCCGCATCCGTCTTCTCGGACTTCACAATATATTTAGGGTCATCTTTCGAAGCGTGAAACGTTGTGCCCGCGAAGTCAAAGTCGCTCGTTTTCTTGTCGACGACTTCCCCCTGAGTTCGCCCCTGAGACGTCGCCCAACTCACTCGATCACCTGTGCTGAAATTTTTCATGCTCGCAGCCTACGGACGGCTGTGTCCAGGTACTAGTGGGAAGTCAACTATCAGCTCGCCGCCAGTTCGGCCGATGCGCGCAAATCGAATGTTCATAGGGCCAAGAATGCTCCTTGTGACCGAGCCCTTTCGTAAAAGTTCGGATCACGCCACGAAGCCAACACACGCCCTTGTCGAGGTGAAGCTTCACCACGATGATTGAGTTATGGCAGCTAAAGCGAACGATGTCGATGCGATCTGGGACGACTGGAAAAACGCGGTCACGATGACCGCCAGTGAGATCTCGTCGTGGCTCGACACTGACGAATCCAAAGAGGTCGGACAGAAAGACGATGGTAGCGGGGAATCCATCGGCCATCGGTCCGGACGCAGGATCGTCACGATTCTTGGAACGAAGAAGGGCGATCTGACCGCGTCCGATATCGAACACATGCATAAGGTTGTCGGCTACGTCAAACGACATTCGGCACAGAAACCGGATTCCGATGTCGAGCACTCGCGCTGGCGCTACTCGTTGATGAACTGGGGAAATGATCCGATGAAGAAGGTTTAGCGTTGCGCTACCGCGGGCGAACACACCGGTACAGGCAGCCGAATGCGCGAGAGCGCTGGCGCTGTGACCGGACCGCTGATCACGCACGCCCGGCTTCGCAAACTGTCGTTCACCGGATCGACCCCGGTGGGCACCAACCTGTTGAAAAGTGCGGCGGATCAGGTGCTGCGGGTGTCTATGGAGATGGCAGCTGTTGCGTTGTTACTTGGCTCATTCGGGCAGACGAGCCGCCACACAGACAGGTTACGGCTCGTCTATGCACTCGTGTGCGCACGACGAGCGGAGGCAGACCGGAGCGCGCGGACTCCTAGATGCTGCGGTGGTCCCGGACAGCCAGTTCGAGGTCCTCCAGACCGGGCGCGAGGGCGGCATCCACTGCCATCGGGTCAGTGCGGTTGAGGTCTTGCATGGCACGGCGGCCTTCCGGCGCGGTGTTGATTTCATGCTCGCCGGCCTGCAACGCCGTAATCAGATCGGTGATGACGTCGGCCAGACTGCGGCGTCCCCAGCCGAGTTCGGTGCCGGCATTCTGCGACCTCATCATGTCAGTGTCGGTCGCGCCGGGGTACACGGTCGCGACGTGCACACCCGTTCCGGTCAATTCCCGGCGAAGCGACTCGCCGAATTGGGCCAAGCCTGACTTTGTTGCAGCATAGATCGAATAGAACGGCATTCCAACGAGTGCTATCCCGCTGGAGACGTTTAGGAGGATACTTCCGCGTTGCTGACCGCTTTCGCGAAGTGCAGGGAGCAGTGCTTTTGTCAACAGGATCGGGGCGGTGAGGTTCAGATCAATCATCGAGTGAACATCCGCATCGCTGGTGAGCTCGAGCCGACCCGCGCGCACATTGCCGGCATTATTGACGAGGAGGTCAACGGTATTCCAGGAAGCGACGGTGTGGGCGATCCGCTCAACGGCACCTGGCTTGGTCAGGTCTTCAACCAGGATCTCGGTCGTTCCGCCTGCGGCGGCGACGAGTCGACCGGTTTCAGTGAGCGTGGCCAGTTGGCGGCCGACAAGCAGCAGGTGGCCACCGCGTCGACCAAATTCGAGGGCGATTGCTCGCCCGATGCCTTGACCCGCCCCCGTGATAATTCCGCGTCGATCCGTGAGATCGAGATTGTTTATGTCCATGTTTGATCTTCTTTCAGTTGAGGCCGGCGTCGGTTTCTCCAGCGGGCTCTGACGCCCGCCGATCCTGACGCGTCTTAAGGAGAACCATGATCGACAGGAGGAATTCCCGGCTGGGCATCCGCTGAGTGCCACCGCGGGTCTGGAAAGTGGCTGTCATTTGGTCCTTTGTATTGGCGAAACGGCCGCCACGGCGGTCAGTATCTCTTCTGCGCAACATTGTGCGGGTGTGGGAGTGTCGCCGTTGCCGATTATTGCCTGCGAGGACCGCAGGGCGGTGCGCGAGCATCCGCTTTTGGAACGCATTTTCGGCTCTCCTGACTCTTCCGTGGGTTAATTCCGGCCTGGAAGCACAGGTTTATGACCGCCGAGGCTGAGCATGGCGAGGGCGATGAGGGCGTCGGGTGATTTGAAGCCGA
>NZ_SOEY01000024.1 GCF_004402535.1 Cryobacterium glaciale
TTGGGAACCGAACATGGGTTTTCGGAGAAGATTCTGAAGGCTCCGGGGCAGTACGAGGTGTGTGTGTCCGGGTCGACGGCGTTACTCGGCTGCAAAACCGTGACCGTTCCCCAAAACGGTGCGGGGGCGTTTGATTCTGCTGTCGGGGTGCCGGGCGGCATTCAGATTTCTGGCTGGTCGTTGGATCAGACGACGTCGGCGTCGACGTATATCTGGGTGAATGTCAATGGCTCGGGTGGTGCGTTTCGTGCGAACAAGCCCTTGTCGTGGATTCCGTCGTTGTTTCCGGGTTTGGGAACCGAACATGGGTTTTCGGAGAAGATTCTGAAGGCTCCGGGGCAGTACGAGGTGTGTGTGTCCGGGTNGCTGATCAGGAGCGCGGGACGAGTGAGGTGTCACGTCCCAGCCACCGGCGGAGGTGCGGGTGTCAATCAAGGCCGGCAGAGTGAAGACGACTGACTCCGATTTTTCCAGAATTTGGCTGGGGGAAGAGTCGAGTGGCACTACGAAACTGCCCGAATCTCACTCGAATCGGTTGAGCGCGGCCTCCGGCACGGCTGTGGTACCTCAGCTCAGCGACGCCCGGGATCACCGAGCCTGTCAAGTCTTTTGTGTAAGTGTTGGGAATGGTTAGAGGTGGGGGTAGATCATCACGAGCTGGCTGAGTGCGTGCTTCCAATTCGTGGTGATTTGGCCTTCGGCGGTGCGCTTGATGCCGCGGGCTCGGCCGCGTTCTTTGGCGCGGTCGCGGGCTCGTTTGTCTTCGATGTGACAGATGCCCAGTCAGAGCATCCTGATCACGGCGTCGTCGTTGGGGAAATGGCCCCGGCTCTTGGCTCTCCTGTCGTTACCGTGGGTTCGTTGGGAGCGCTTTAACGGCCGCACGCCGCTCTCCGCCTGGGTTTCTAACTGTCAAAGGTAAGAAACTTGGGAACGGAAGAAGCGGCGCGCGAACTCTAAGAATATGGCGCACGCTCCTCGGTGTCGAGAACACGTTCGTCGACGACATCGATCTTGACCTGGAGGGCAGGATCCTGATCGCGTCGGTGCGTCCGATGGCAGTGAAACGGAACCGCTGCGGGTCCTGTCAGAAGCGCTGCCCGCGTTACGACCTCGGTGATGGGCGGCGTCGCTGGCGTGGCTTGGACGTGGGTTCGATTCAATTTCACCTCGAAGCTGACGCGCCCCGAATGTCCTGCCGCATCCACGGCGTGACCGTCGCCGCCGTGCCGTCGGCCCGGCATTAAAGCGGTCACACGCTGTTCTTTGATGACCACGTCGCGTGGCTGGCCACGCAAACGTCTAAGACCGCCATCACCGTGCTGATGCGCATCGCGTGGCGCACCGTCGGCGCGATCATCACCCGGGTTTGGGCCGACACCGAGAAGCAGTATGACCAGTTTGCGGACCTGACCCGGATCGGGATCGACGAGATCAGTTACAAGCGCGGCCACAAGTATTTGACCTGCGTCGTCGACCACGATTCCGGCCGACTCATCTGGGCGGCACCGAGCCAGGACAAGGCCACCCTCGAGACGTTCCTTGACGCATTAGGGCCGGAACGGTCGGCGCAGATCACGCATGTTTCTGCGGACGATGCGGCCTGGATTGCCAGTGTTGTCGCGGATAGAGCGCCCAGTGCCGTTCGTTGTGCTGATCCGTTTCACGTCGTGAAGTGGGCCACCGAAGCCCTCGATGAGGTCCGACGAACCGCGTGGAACGATGCCCGCAAAGCCGCCCGGCAAAACGATGCCCGACGCACCCGTGGCCGGCCCGCCACCAACGCTCCCGCCCGCCCGGACAGCGCCCGAGACGCGGGCATCAAGAACTGCCGTTACGCCCTCTGGAAGAACCCGGAAAACCTGACAGAGAAGCAGCAAACCAAGCTCGCTTGGATCGTGTAGACCGCCCCTAGACTGGCACGCGCCTACTACCTGAAGGAAGGCCTCCGGGTGATCTTCAAACTGCCCCTCGACGAGGCGACCGAAGCCCTCGACAAATGGGTCGGCGGGGCCCGCCGCTGCTGAATCCCGTCCTTCTGTGTTTTGTCAACTTGAGGTCGGCCATTTGAGCGATAAATATCCGGCCAGTGCGGCACTGTTTCCGGCCAGTTGAGCACCGTGGTCGGAACAGCCGGTTCTCGGGGGT
>NZ_SOEY01000014.1 GCF_004402535.1 Cryobacterium glaciale
GCACGCCCCACAACGCCGGCACCAGCCGGCATCGTCGGGATCAATCATCTTCCCGACACCGGCGTCAAAAACTAACCCGAGTGACTCCACTCAGCTTGACATCGCGCGGAATTGGCGCAGCCCCCGCGCTGGGCGATTGGC
This sequence comes from Cryobacterium glaciale, assembly GCF_004402535.1. Lineage (GTDB taxonomy): Bacteria > Actinomycetota > Actinomycetes > Actinomycetales > Microbacteriaceae > Cryobacterium > Cryobacterium glaciale. The sequence goes on from NZ_SOEY01000014.1 coordinate 142, forward strand.
TGGCAGAGCTTTGGGAGCGCAGCTCCCGCGTTCTGGCGCAGTTCCCGCGCAGCGTGGCCCGGCTTCGGGACACCGGGCCACGGCAATCCCCGCGAAGTCGCGCAAGTCCCGCGCAGCGGCGCAGTCCCCGCGTAGGTGGGCCCGATGACAGACGGCCTGCGCGCCACGCGGCCAACCCAGGGTCCGGAAACCGCCAGGTCAACCGCTACGGGGCGTCGGGGTGCGGCTTGTGCGGCAGGGCGCTGCGCCAGCTCAGCCCCTGGGCGGCCTTGACCGAGCAGATCACCAGCAGCAGCCAGCCGAACTCGAACAGAATCGTGCTTTCCGCCGCGCTGGTCACGAGCAGGGTGACCAGCATGAGCGGCGCCCAGACGTAGACCAGCGACCGCTTGTTCGAGGCGAGCAGCCAGGACCGCACGAAGGCCAGCAGCACGAGGGCGAGAAAGGCGAGAAAGCCGATCAGTCCCACCTGAAAGTACACGTCGAGGTAGGCGTTGAGGCCGGTGGCGTGCAGGCGTCCGGTGGTGAATTCGAGCCAGCCGTACGGGGTCACGTCGTGCGGCCAGAATCCGGCCCAGCCCCACCCCTCGAGCGGATGCAGTTCCACCAGCCGCCACATCTCACTCCAGAGCGAGTAGCGCGCTTCGAACTCGCTGCCGGCGTTCAGCGTGCCGATGATGGTGGTGCGACCGAGCCAGGCCGCGCCGGCGGCGACGAGAGCCGCACTCAGGAGGCCGAGCTGCAGCATCCACCTGCCTTCGACGGGCGTGGTGCGCAAGCGATAGAGGGCTAGCGCGGCGACGATCACGCAGACGGCGACGACCACGATGACCGGGGACCGGGTGAGCACGAGGCAGATGCCGGCCAGCCATAGGGATCCGATGCCGAGGCCGCGCGGAATAGACCTCGCGCGCAGCTCCACGTAAAAGGTGACGGCGGCGATCAGGGCGATCAGCCCGAACACGTTGCGGGAGCCGAACACGCCCTGGATGGGACCGAGCTGGTCGATATTGCCGACCACGCCGAGGAACGCGATGGGCAGGTCGAGCAGCAGCCCCGAGAGTACTTCGAGCACGATGGAGAGGCCGAGCAGCACCCGCAGCACGTCGCCGATGGCGCGTACCACCTGGAACGTGTCGCGCACGAGGGCCACGTAGATGGCGAGGAATCCGACGGTGATCTGGTAGCTGACGCCGATGATGGTCTCGGAGACGTAACCGCTCCACACGCCGGAGAGCGCGCACCAGGCCACGAACACGATGATCGAGATGGGCAGCAGGCCGTGCCATTCCACGATCGGGCGGCGGGCCAGCAGCGAGAGTACGGCGAGCACGACGAGGCCGCCGAGAATACCGATGAGGCCGGGCCAGCCCATGACGCTGCGCAGCAGGTGGGTGCTGAACGCTGTGGCCAGAATGGCGAGCGTGAGCGCGGCCGCGAATTTCGGTGACGCGAGCACGCGGCGCAGGGCGTCGTGCAGGGTGGGCATCCTCTAATTTACCGCGCCGCAGCCTACGGCATCGGTCGGGGCGCGTGTTGCTGACGTTTCGTGACGACGGCGAGCATGATGAGAATCACCCAGCCGCTCTCGATCAGCAGGCGGCTTTCGGCGATACTCTGCGCGATCAGGGCTGCGAGCAGCAACAGCGGCAGCAGGGCCGAGACGGCGAACGGTTCGGTGTCTTGTATGCCGAGGCGCGGCCGGTCGACCGCGAGAAACCAAGCCCGCCACAGGGTAGAGAACACCAGGGCGGCGAACAGAATGACGCCGATCACGCCGAGCTGCAGCCACACGTCGAGCCAGGCGTTGTGTGCCTGCAGGTAGGTGACGCCCTTGCGCACGGCGAGGTCGTTGAACGGTTCCACCCACGGCACCCAGTAGCTCACCCAGCCCCAGCCGAATACCGGCCGTTCCAGGGCGAGCTGGGTGACGCTGGCCCAAATATCGAAGCGACCGGTGAGGTCGTCGCTGCGGCCGAGCAGCCCGAACAGCTGCGAGGAGAACAGCGCGAGGGCTGCTCCCACCGCCAGAACGGATGCCGCCGCCACGACATACAGCGGCCGCCGGTGCTGGTCGTGCACGGTGCGCGCCCAGAGCGCAAAGAGCAGGGCGGCAACGACCGCGACGAGCGATACGGTGACCGTGGCGGAGCGGGTAAGCAGCAGCATCCCGACGGCCAGTGCGAGCCAGACCAGGCCGGCGTTGCGCTTGACCGTGTGGGCCTTCAACTGCACGATGAAGACGATGACGGCGGTTAATGCGATAAATCCGAGCAGGTTGCGGTTGGCGACGATGCCCTCGATGGGGCCGCCCTCTAATAGCAGGCCGCGGCTCCAGTAGAAGGCGCTCGGCACGTCGTCGGTGCCGTAGTCGACGAAGAACGGCAGCACCGGATTACGCATGACGACCGCCACGAACAGCTCGAACCCGAGGCTGAGCGCGAGCACCCAGCGCAGGGCGCCGGCCAGGGTGCGCAGCAGCTCCGGCCAGGTGAGCGCGACGGCCAGGAACAGCGCGGCGAGGGTGGTGATGAGCTGCAGGGTGATTCCCAGAGCGGATGCCCCCGGGTAATACGACCACGCGATCGAGAGGGTGGCCAGCAGCAGGAACGCGGTGACGGTCTTCGGAAACTTGCGCCAGTTCAGGGGCGGGGCGAGGGCCGCGCGGTAGGTGTGTCCGCGGGCGATGTCGCGGTCTGTGGGGGTGTCGTCGGGGGCTGCGGTGGTGTTTGTGTTTGCGGATGTGGCTGCTGTGCTCGGGGCAGCGACGCCTGCGTGTGCCGGGACGGCGGCGGCCCGGTTGCGGGCGTTGGTGCGCTGGGTGCTCAGGCCGATGATGCTGCCGACGACCACGATCACGGCGATCGCGCCGAAGCCCCACCAGCCGCCGAGGTTGCGCCAGAACTGGCCGGCCAGAACGGTGAACCAGACGAAGGTCGCGAAGAGTCGAATGACGAGGCGGCTCTGTACGACGGACATGGCTTCAGATTACCGTTCCTGGTGCGCCGGGTTTCGCGAGATTCGCGCATCCGCTTCGCCGTTTCATGCGGGAGCGGAAAAACTGTTGCTTCGGGATGGCTGAAGCAACGTTTTTCCCGCTCTCGCGTCACGGGGAAGGGATTTAGCCGGCGTGGCCCTCGGCCAGGTAGGCGAGCCGGCGCAGGGTCTCCGTGTTGCGGTAGCCGATGGCCAGGTCGCTCAGCGGGGTGGGGACGAGGCGGGCTGGGCCGGCGACGACGTCCTCGGTGATGCGCACGAGGCATCCGCTGTCGCGATCTTGAACGTCGATCGTCACGTGTGCCTCACCGATCGGCCAGCCGCGGGCCTTCAGCATGGCGTGCCGGGGTGCCTGCCATTCGAGCACGGAGGTGGAGTCGTCGAGCAGGGCCGGCCAGACGCCGACCGAGTGGTGGAGGCGGCTGCCGACTGCGGGCCAGTTCGCGTCCACGTCGCGCATGCGGCTCGCCCCGACGACCCAGGTGGGGTAGAGCCATCCGTTTTCGAGGACCGCGAAGACCTGCTCGGCGGTGCAGCTGAATTTTCGATAGTTCACGGCCATGGGAGCTCCTTCGGTTGGGTTCGGGGTGGCTGAGCGATCGATGAGCGGCCCCTGATCGGACTGGTCGCTACGTGCGAAGGCGCATAACTCCTGCAATTCGTTGGGTGTTCGAAAGTCTGGCCCGGAATTCCGGGGGTGTCTGCCGGGACGGCCAGGAATTGCAGGAGTTATGCGCGGCACCCTGGTATTTGGTGAGACCACCATCATTTGCCCCCGGAGGGGGAGAGGTCGGGCGGCGTCGTGATGTCGTATTCGTGGGCCAGGGCGCTCAGGGCGGCGCGGTAGCCGCACATTCCGTGCACGCCGGGGCCGGGCGCGGTCGACGACGAGCACAGGTAGACGCCGGTGAGTGGAGTGTGCCACGGGTCACTCGACAGCACCGGGCGGCGCACGAGCTGGGCCATGCTGATGGCTCCGGCCGCGATGTCGCCGCCCACGTGGTTGGGATTGTGGTTCTGCATCTGCGTTGCGGTCTGGCCGGTCGAGGCGAGAATGGTGTCGCGAAAGCCCGGGGCGAAGCGTTCGATCTGCCGGGTGATCTGCTCGGTCTGGTCGCGGGTGGAGCCGGCCGGCACGTGCGTGTAAGCCCAGAGCACGTGCTTGCCAGCCGGAGCGCGGGTGGAGTCGAGGATGCTCGGCTGCGCAGCGAGTACATACGGGGAGTCAGCGTGCCGGCCGCGAGCGACGGCGTTCTCGGCGCGGGCCTGATCGGCGCGGGTGCCTCCCACGTGCAGGGTCGGCGCTCGCCGCAGATCTTCTGCGCTCCACGGAACCGGTTCATTCAGGGCGAAATCCACCTTGGCGACGGCGTTGCCGTAACGAAACCGCTCCATGGCGGCCGCGTAGCGGGCGGGCAGTGCGCCATCGGCGAGGTCGACGAGGGCGCGCGGCGTCACATCGAGCAGCGTCACGCGTGCTGGCGGCAGCTCTCTCAGGCTGGTGATCTCGGCGTTGGTGATGATCTCACCGCCGTGCGCGAGCAGGTCGTCAGCGAGGGCTTGCACAATGGCGCCGCTTCCTCCTGTGGGAATCGGCCAGCCCCCGGCGTGCGCGTGCGCGGCGAGAACGAGCCCGGCACCGGCAGTCGAGGGGCTCGGCAGCCTGCCGATCGAGTGGGCAAAAGTTCCGGTGAGCAGCGCCGGCGCTTTCTCGCCGGTGAAGCGCCAGTTCCAAGCCGGGCCGCCCTGCTCGAGGGTGCGTAATCCGAAGCGGGCCAGCGTGAGTGGATGCCGCGGCACGCGCAGCAGCGTATCGCCGGTGAGTTCGGCGATGGCTTTCACGTTGTCGACGAGCGGCCCCAGCAACTGCAGCCAGGCCGCGCCGTCACGGCCGAGGCCGGCCGCGGTGCGTTCGATGTCGTGCCAGGCCACGCCGGCGCGGCCGCCGGGCAGCGGATGCCCGTAGGAGATCTCGGGAACCCGGAGTTCGATGCGGTCCTTGAGGCCGAATTTCACAAAGAACTCCGAGGCGAGCGCGAGCGGATGCACGGCGCTCCCGACGTCGTGGTGAAACCCGGGCAGGGTGAGTTCGGCGGTCTCGGCCCCGCCGCCGATCTGCGGGTTGCGCTCGTAGACGCGCACCCTGAGGCCGGCGCGGGCGAGCGTGACGGCGGCGGCGAGTCCGTTCGGGCCGGATCCGACGACGATCGCGTCGAGCCCCTGGTCGGTCGTCACGCGGTGACCAGGCCGGAACAATGTGGTCTCATTCCGACACCGTATCTCGGGGCTGGGTTGCGCGCAGCCCGTGGGGGCGGTTTCCGGGGGCGCGGGCATCCGTTTTTCGTCACGAGCTACGAAACGGGCCCAAGAATGAGCCAAATGGATTGCAGAATCCCCGTTCTACGCCCGAAATGGGGGACGCTCCATGCGCCCATATACCCATATGCTGCGGAGGTACGATCAGCAGACCCTTGGGGCGTGGATCCAATTCCCCCAAGCCGGTACGTCTGAACTCGAGGCCTATTTGGGGCGCCCCGCACTGTCATCTAAAAGGACACACATGAACGTCACGACTTTTTTCACGCCGAAACGGATGCTGCGCGGCCTCGCCATCACCGCTGCTGCCAGCCTGCTCGCTATCAGCCTGCCGATGACCGCTTCGGCCACGGCGCCCGGCTCTGCCGGCGATGTCTCCAAGGCCATGATCTACGGGGAAACCGGCCCGATCGGCGCTGTGATCCCGCAGTTGCGCAACCAGGACGACACAAGCTTCACCATCGCAGCGCCGTTCCCGATCAACTTCTTCGGAACGAAGTATGACGCCCTGTGTGTCTCGACAAACGGAACCGTTTCGCCCGTTCTCACGATTGACACGGGCTGCAGTTCCGCCTACAACCGGAATCTTGCGGACCTCGCACTGGACAATCAGGCGCCGGTCATCGCGGCCCTCGCCGCCGACATCGACCTCAGCAACCGGGTCACGTCCGAGGGAAGCGCAGTCGTGAATGACGGCTTCGGCGAACCAGGCAACATCTACTACGGGCCGACCACGGTTGATGGCGCAGACGCTGCGGTCCTCACGTGGTATCGCGTTCTCATGTACAACAACGCCAATTCCACCGCCCTGTCGAACACCTTTCAGATCGTTCTGACCAAGACGCCCACGACCAACGGCGACACGGTCGGCTACGACTTCACGATCCAGTTCAACTACGGGCTGATCCAGGATGCCGAGGAAGGCTACACCGCAGCTGCCTGCACCGAGGCGAGCGAGCTCTGCGTGGAACCAGGGTGCGTCGAGGACTGCGCACGGTGGGGTATCGGCTGGGCAAACTATCTTCCGAACGCCGTGGAAGGCGAGCCGGGTACCGCTGACCCGTACGAACTCTTCGCGACAACGCCGATGACCGCTCTCATTGACGGCGCGGCAACCTCACTCACGGCCAACAGCCTCAACTCCTCCGTGCCCGGCCGCTACACCTTCTCCATGGTTGGCGGTGTGACCCAGGAGTTCGTCGTTCCCACGATGGACGGAATCCCGTCGGGCGCCGTGCCCCCCGTGTTCACCCTTGACGCGGTCGAGCCGGTTCCGGCACCGGCCCTGGGCCAGATCACGTCCGCCGAGAACGGCGTCGCCGTCGCCTCGACCGTCGCGCGCGATGCCGCCGGCACCGGCGTCACCGTGACCGGCGCCGACTTCTCCGTTTCCCTGGCCGGGCTGGCTCCCGACGACTCAGCGCTGCCGGTGGACGCGAACGGGATCGTCACGCTCCAATCCGACGCCAAGGCACGCGTCTCCGGTGCAGGGTTCGCCCCGAATTCCGAGCTGCGTGTCTACCTGTTCTCGACGCCGGTACTGCTTGGCACCCTCACGACCAACGCGGCCGGTGCCTTCAGCGCGACGTTCCCGATGCCGGCCGGTGTTGCCGTAGGCAACCACACAGTGCAGGTGCGCGGGTTCACGACCGGCGGCGCCGTGCGCGAGCTCAACCTCGGCGTGCGCGTGATCGGCCCGCAGCTGGCCTCGACCGGTGTCGATGCCGGCATCGTGCTCGGTTCCTCGCTCGCCCTGCTGGTTCTCGGAGCCGGGGCAACCCTGGTGGCGCGCCGCCGCCTGGCCCTGTAGCCGCAGCGTTCCGCATTACGTGAACTGGCGTGTGGCCCCATCTCGGGGTCGCACGCCAGCGGTTTTTTCGGGGCGGGGGCATCCGCTTGCGTAGCTAATGCCGGTAAATATGCGACACGCCGCCTCAAACGGATGCCCCGCCCGGCGTGTCGCAAGTTTTACCGGCATAACGTACGGCCGGCCCCAAACCGAGCGGCACGGATCAGACGAAGGCGGCCTGGCCGGTGATGGTGCGGCCCACGATGAGGGTGTTCATCTCCTGAGTGCCCTCGTAGGAATAGATGGCCTCCGCGTCGGCGAAGTGCCGGGCCACGTTGTATTCGAGCGTGACGCCGTTGCCGCCGAACAGCTCGCGGCACCAGGCCACGCTCTCGCGCATGCGGCTGGTCGTGTAGGCCTTGGTCAGCGCGGAGTGCTCGTCGCGCTGCACGCCCTCGTCTTGCAGCTGCGACACCCGCACGACCATGCCGAGGCTCGCGGTGATATTGCCGAGGCTTTTGACCAGCAGATCCTGCACGAGCTGGTGCCCGCCGATGGCTTTGCCGAACTGCTCGCGCTGCTTCGAATAGGCCACGGCCGCGTCGTAGGCGCCGATGGCGTTGCCGACAGCCGCCCACGACACCTCGGCGCGGGTGGCCCGCAGCACCTTGGCAGTGTCCTTGAAGGAGTTGGCGTTCTGCAGGCGCAGGCGCTCGGGCACCACCACGTCGGTCAGGGTGATGTCCGCGTTCTGCACCGCGCGCAGGCTGATCTTGCCCTCGATCTTGGTGGCACTGTACCCAATGGTGTCGGTGGGAACGATGAAGCCCTTCACCTGGTTGTCGGCGGTGTCCTTGGCCCAGATGATGGTCACGTCGCTGAAGGTGGCGTTGCCGATCCAGCGCTTGGCGCCGTTCAGGGTCCAGCTGTCGCCGCTGCGGGTGGCCGTGGTGCGCAGGCCCTGCGCGGCATCGGAGCCGGAGAGCGGCTCGGTGAGTCCGAACGCTCCCACGATCTCGCCCGAGGCGAGGCGCGGAATCCACTCGGCGCGCTGCTCGGCGGAGCCGCACGCCGCGAGTGTGCCGGCCGACAGTCCGTTCTGCACGCCGACGAAGGTGGCAACGGATGCGTCCACTCGCGCCGTTTCCAGCGCCACGAACCCGCGGAACACGGCCGAATTCGCGAACGGCTTCGTCTCGTCCCAGCCGAAGGAATACACGCCGAGTTCGGCGAGCGGCTTGATGATCTGGGTGGGGAATTCGGCGCGGTCCCAGCATCCGTTCGCGATCGGCCGCACCTCGGCCTCGAGGTAGGCGCGCAGTTTGAGAATGGCCGCCTGCTCGGGCGCGGTGAGCAGATTTTCGTAGCCGAAGACGTCGCTGCCGAGTAGTTCAAAGGTCATGGATGCTCCGTTGCAAGAAAGGCGGGGGATGGCGGTCAGCCTAGGGTCGTCGGCGCAACGCCCGAAGTCGGTTGGTAGTTTGGTCTAAACAGTTTGAGAAGGAGTCGAAAATGTTTGTGGGCATCACCAACACGCCGCGCAATTACGCCTGGGGATCCACGCACGCTATCGCCGACCTGCTCGGACGAACGCCGTCGGGTGGCCCGGAGGCCGAACTCTGGCTGGGAGCCCACGCCGGCTCTCCGGCGGTGATCGAAGACGCGGCGCAGGTTGGGGCTGCGAACCTCGCCGAGTGGATCGCGGCCTCGCCCGCGGTGGCGCTCGGCGCTGATTGGGCCGCGCGCGAAGCGGATGCCGGAGCCCCGCGCCTGCCGTTCCTGCTGAAGATTCTGGCGGCCGGCCGCCCGCTGTCGCTGCAGGCCCACCCGACGACCGAGCAGGCCCGCGCCGGATTCGACCTCGAGAACGAGGCCGGGATCGCCGTCGACGCCGGCAACCGCAACTACCGCGACCCGTTCCACAAGCCCGAACTCATTTTCGCGCTGAGCGACACTTTCGAAGCGCTGTGCGGATTCCGCCCGCTCGCCGAGGTGCGCGGAATCATCGCCGAACTGCGCCTGCTCGACCTCGCGACCGAGAACCCGCAGGCGGCCGCACTCGACCTGCTCGAGAACAACCTGGCCCAGGGCCTGCGCGACACCGTCGACTGGCTGCTGCGCGATGGCCGCGGCGACGACTCCGGCGAGGTGAAATGGCTGGTCGAACGCGTGGTCGCGCTCGCCGAACACGCCGAGTTTTTGGCCGGCGGGGGAGCGGCCATCGGCTATGCCCGCGAGTTGGCGACCGTGCGCGCACTCGCCGCCGAGTACCCGGGCGACCCGGGAATGGTGATCGCCCTGCTCCTCAACCGGGTCTCGCTGCGGCGCGGTGAGGTGTTGTATCTGCCGGCCGGCAACATCCACGCGTACTTGTCGGGGCTCGGCGTGGAGCTGATGGCCGCCTCCGACAACGTGCTGCGCGGCGGCCTGACCCCCAAACACATCGACATCGACGAACTGCTCACGGTGCTCGACTTCACCGCCGGGCCGGCGCCGTACCTCGCGCCTGTCGTTCTCGCGGATGGCGTCTCGCGGTATCGCCCCGGCGTGACCGACTTCGAGCTCGTGCACATCAAAGCGGATGCCGACGCCGCGTCTTCGACGCCCGTCCCGATGCGACAGATCGCCCTCACCGGCCCGGCCATCGCCATCTGCACGGCCGGCGGGTTTCTCGTGGCCGGCGCCTCGTCGTCGCGGGCCGTGAAGCGCGGCCAGGCCGTGTTCGTTACGCCGGACGAGGGCACGCTGACCTTCGCCGGAACCGGCGAGGTCTTTCTGGCGACGACGGGCGCGTAGCTGTCAGCGACGGGCCTCCCAGAAACCCATCAGTCTCCTCGCCTAGCCTCCAGCCGGGGATGAATGCTGGAGGGCATCCGCAACCGATGGGAACTGAGAAACGATGCCGCGTACGGGTGAAGTGAACTGGGTCAAACGCAATCTGATGCGCCCACGAGCTCTTCAGGTCGTCAAGATTACTATCGCCGTGGCCATAGCCTGGTCGTTCGCTCCGCTCATGCCCGGTACCGCCAAAGACTTTCCGTACTACGCTCCGTTGGGCGCGCTGCTCAGCATGCATCCCACGCTCGCGCGATCGATGCACAGTTCAGTCCAGACCCTGGCGGGGGTCCTGATCGGCATCGGACTGGCCGGGATCGTGCTCATCGTGAGCGAGCCCAATGTCTGGACGCTCTCGCTCGCGGTCGGCCTCGGCACCCTGATCGGCGGAATGAAGTGGATGGGCGTTGGCGGCGAGCACGTGCCGATCACCGCCCTGTTCGTGCTCATCATCGGCGGGCCCGATGCCGATGGCTATTCGATCGGCTACGCCACCCAGATCTGCCTCGGAATCGTCGTCGGCCTCGCCGTCAATCTGCTGATCCTGCCGCCCCTCGCCATTGGACCGGCGCGAGAACGCCTGTCGGGATTTCGACGAACGCTCGCGATGCACCTCACCGAGATCGGCGAAGCCCTGGTGGAGAGTTGGCCGCCAGCCCGCGATACCTGGGCCATGCAGGGGGAGACGCTCGATTCGGCGGCACGACAGGTGCGCACGGCCGTGCAGACCGCCGACGAGAGTCGCAAGGGAAATCCCCGTGCCTGGTTCGATCGGGGAAACCTCGACGCCGACTACGACGCCCTGGTTGCGCTGGAAAACGTCACGTTTCACATTCGCAACCTCACCGAGGTTCTGGCCGGGATGGTCTGGGGCAAGCCGATCGCCCTCGAGCTGCCGTCGGAACTTCGTCCCGTTCTCAGTGAGGCCCTGCACACCGTGGCGGCGGCGATCAGCGCCGGAGACGACGACATTGAGCTGCTGGATCGTGCCGGCCTGGCAGTCGAGGCGATCCTGCGCGAAATGCAGCAAGAAATAGGTGCGGGGGCCGCTACGTTGAGCCCCACGGCTGCCATCGTGATCGATCTGAAACGAATTCTCGTTGCCCTGCGACCGAAAACCGATCGCGAGGCAGCGCCGGTCGTCGGGTGAGCTTGGCCGTTTCGTGGTGCCGCGGGACTTGCGCCGCTGCGCCGGAGGCGCAACTCGCGCGCATTGGCGCAGCTCCGGCGTGACGTGTTGCGCGGGAGTACTGGCCAGGCCCGAATTCGCGCGGTACTGGCGCAACACCCGCGCAGTGGGCCGACGCCGAGCGGATGCTCGGCTAGCCGACCTTGCGGGGGCCGAAGGCCCGGCGATAGGCGGTCGGCGTGGTCTGCAGAACCTGCAGGAAGTGGTGGCGCATCACCGCGGCCCCGCCGAAGCCGGTGTCCGCTGCAATCTCCTCGAGGCTGCGCGCGGAGTCCTCGAGCAGTTCCTGCGCCCGGAGCAGGCGCTGCCGGTTGAGCCAGCGGGTCGGCGTCGTGCCGAGCTCCGCGCGAAACCGGCGGGCGAAGGTGCGCGATGACATGAGCGACTTGCGGGCGAGCAGATCGACCGGCAGGTCCTGGTCGAGGTGGCGCAGCATCCACTCGGTGACGGCGGCGAAGGATTCGTCCTGGCAGTCGACGACCGGTGCCTCGATGTACTGCGACTGGCCGCCGTCGCGCTGCGGCGGCACGACCATGCGGCGGGCGATGACGTTGGCCGCGGTCACGCCGAGCTCCTTGCGCACGATGTGCAGGGCAGCGTCGATGCCGGCGGCGGTGCCGGCGCCGGTGACGACGCGGCGGTCGTCGACGAACAAAACGTCGGGGTCCACCGTGGTGTCGGGGTAGGCCCGGGCGAGGGCGTCGGTGTACATCCAGTGGGTGGTGCTGCGGCGTCCGTCGAGGATGCCAGCCTCGGCCAGCACGAACGCGCCGCTGCAGACGCTGAGCACCCAGGCGCCGCGGGCCTCGGCGTCGCGCACGACCTGCAGCACGCGCGGGTCGATCGGCGCGCCCGCCTCGTAGGCCGGAATGGCGATGAGGTCGGCGTCGGCGGCGGCCGACAGGTCGTCGTGCACGACGATGTCGAACCCGATTTTGGTGCGGATCGGGCCGGGTTCGGCGGCGACGACGTGAAAGTCGAAGGCGGGCCCGCCGTGGGCGCTGCGGTCGATGCCGAAGACCTCGCAGATGACGCCGAACTCGAACGGCGCCAGACCGGGGAGGGTGACGCAGACGATTTTGCGAAGCATGGGCATCCTCTGTTCAAGCGTGGCAGGAATGTGTCGAACGGTGTCAATTCTGCCACTCGCGGCAGAAAAGCACAATACATAGAGTTTCTGCCATGACCATTCTGATGCTCCTCCTCATCGTCCTCGCCGTTGCCGGTATTGTCGCCACCATTCGCGCCGCCCGGAGCGACGGCTATCATCGTCAGCCCACCCGGGTCACCCACGACTATGACGCACTGATTCGCTGGCGCTAGCCTGTAGCGGTGGCGCAGAACGTGCCGCGCGAACGAGCGGGGCGTTATGGCGTGGTTGGTTACCGGCGGAGCGGGCTACATCGGCTCCCATGTGGTGCGGGCCTTCCAGTCCGAGGGCCTCGACGTGGTCGTGCTCGATGACCTCTCGAGCGGCCACGAATCGTTCGTGCCGGCCGACGTTCCCTTCGTGCGTGGCAGTGTGCTCGACGGCAGCCTGCTGGTGCACGCATTTCACGAGCACGCGGTGCACGGCGTCGTGCACGTGGCCGGCTTCAAGTACGCCGGGGTCTCGGTGCAGCGCCCGCTGCACACCTACGAACAGAACGTGACCGCCACCGCCACCCTGCTCGCCGCCATGAACACGGCCGAGATCGACCGTATCGTGTTCTCGTCGAGCGCCGCCGTCTACGGCACCCCGCACACCGACCTAGTCACCGAAGACACCGCGAAGAGCCCGGAGTCGCCCTACGGCGAATCCAAGCTGATCGGCGAATGGCTGCTGCGCGACCAGGCCGTCGCGACCGGGTTGCGGCACACGTCCCTGCGCTACTTCAATGTCGTCGGATCCGGCGACCTCGCCCTGAGCGACACGAGCCCGCACAACCTCTTTCCGCTGGTCTTCGCCGCCCTGCAGGGCGGTCGCACGCCGCGCATCAATGGCGACGACTACGCCACGCCGGACGGCACCTGTGTGCGCGACTATATTCACGTGGCCGACCTGGCGCTCTCGCACGTCGCGGCCGCGCGCCGCCTCGACGCCGCCGAACCGATCGAACCGGTCTACAACCTTGGCAGCGGCGACGGAGTCTCGGTCGGCGAGATCATGGCCACCGTGCGCCGGGTCACCGGTATCGATTTCACCCCCGAGATCGGACCGCGCCGCGCCGGCGACCCCGATCGTATCGTGGCCTCCGGGGCGCTCGCCGCCCGTGACCTGCGCTGGAGCATGCGCCACACCCTCGAACAGATGGTGCAGAGCGCCTGGGACTCTTCGCGCGCGGCCGCAAACTGAGCTGCGACACGCCGACGCGCACGACGATCGTGCTACGTTCGCAATGTTTTCCCACCCCCACCGCTACCCCCCGAATGCCCGATTTTGGCGCCGTCGGCGCGTCGCAACCCTCCAGCCCGTATTGAGGGTTTACGATCTGCGACTTGACGATATCGAATTACACCGGTGTAATTAGGTACAGCACTATTCGGTGCAGAACGAGCGCTGGGAGACGATATGGCTATACCCGACTATCGTTCCGGAGTACCAGAGGACTGGTTCGTTGACCCTGTCACCCTCGGTGTTCCGGGAGTACGGCAAGATCTCGGCGACGAGAACGTTCTCGCCTGGCAGGCCGACTCGCTCTGCGCGCAGACCGACCCCGAGGCGTTCTTCCCCGAAAAGGGTGGCTCCACCCGCGACGCGAAGAAGATCTGCTCCGGCTGCGAGGTGCGCAACCAGTGCCTCGAATACGCGCTCGGCAACGACGAACGGTTCGGTATCTGGGGCGGCCTCTCCGAGCGCGAGCGCCGCAAACTGCGGAAGCGCGCCTGACTGAGGCCGCATCGCGTCACCGCTGGACGTAACCGTACGTTCGAAGCGGATGCCGCGGCATCCGCTTAATTGCCGGCCCAATATCGGGGGCGCGCCCTCTCGGTTCAGGGCCCCCGGCCGATACCGACCTAGGCTGGTGCTGTTATGCAACCCAGAGTCACCGCCATCCTTGTCGCCCGAAACGGCGCGAAACACCTTGAGCGAACTCTCAAGGCGCTGTCGCTGCAGACCCGTAAACCCGACATTGTCATCACCGTGGACTGCGGCTCGAGCGATGCGACAGCCAAGATGCTCGCCGCATTCGGGCCGACGCAGTTCATCGCCGCCGACGCCGACCTGAACTTCGGGCAGGCGATTTCCGCCGCCGTTCGCGTGACGACGCCGCCCACGCACGATCGCGAGCTGCTCTGGCTGCTCGCCCAGGACAGTGCGCCGGAGCCGAACGCCCTCGAGGCGCTCGTTGACGCGCTCGAGATCGCGCCCTCGGTGGCCGTCGCCGGGCCGAAGGTGATGGAGTGGATCGCCGGCGAGTACATCCACAACTTCGGCGAATCGATGACGCCGACCGGCGCCACCGTCACCCTGGTCGAAAGCGAACTCGACCAGGGCCAGCACGACGGCCTGAGCGACGTGCTCGCCGTGAGCGCCGGCGGCATGCTCGTGCGCCACACCGTCTGGGAACAGCTCGGCGGATTCGACCCGGCCCTTTCGGTCGTCGACGACTCCCTCGACTTCTGCGTGCGCGTGCGGCTGGCCGGCTTCCGTGTGTCGGTGGTTCCGTCCGCCCGCGTCGCCTCGGCCGGTGACGGTGTCGCCGGACCGAACCAGTCATCGCGGGGTCGCCTGCGCCGTCGCCGGGTGCGGGCCGAACGCTCGGCGCAACTGCACCGTCGCCTGGTCTACGCGCCCGCCGGAGCCCTGGTCTTTCACTGGCTGTCCCTGCTGCCGCTCGCCTTTGTACGCTCGATCGGCCAGCTGCTGCGCAAGGAACCCGGCGCGATCGTGGGCGAATTCGCGGCCGCGTTCGGCGCCGCGTTCAACGGAATGCGCGTTGGCAATGCCCGTCGCTCGTTCGCGAAGACCCGCACGCTCGGCTGGGATGCCATCTCGACGCTGCGGGTTCCCTCGAACGAAGTGCGCCGACGCCACTCCCTCAAGCGGGAGGCGAGCCTGTTCGGCCTGCACGGCGAACGGCCCGAAATTCGGTTCTTCTCCGGTGGCGGTGCCTGGACCATGCTCGCCGCGGCGGTCGTGGGCATCATCATGATGGTGCCGCTGCTCGGCGCCGACACTCTCACCGGCGGCGGGCTGCTGCCACTCTCGCCGAGCCTGCCCGACCTGTGGGCCAGCGTCGGCTACGGCTGGCGCGACCTGGGGCTCGGCTTCGTCGGCGCGGCCGATCCGTTCGCCGCGGTCGTCGCCGTGCTCGGCGGGGTCGCGTTCTGGTCGCCGTCGTTCGCGCTCGTGCTGGTGTACGCGCTCGCCTTCCCGCTTGCGGCCGTCGGCGCGTGGATGGCCGCGACCCGCCTGACCGACCGCGGCAGCCTGCGCGCCCTGGCCGCTGCTCTCTGGGTGCTCGCCCCGACCTTTCTGATCGCCCTCGCCGACGGGCGCCCGGCCGCCATCCTGGTGCACCTACTGCTGCCGTGGCTGTTCTTCGCCTGGTTCGCCGCCGCCCGCACCTGGTCGGCATCGGCATCCGCTGCCCTGCTGTTCGCGGCGGTCGTCGCCTGCGCACCGTCGCTGGCCCCCGCCCTGCTCGTGGTCTGGGCGCTCAGCGTGGCCCTCGCCGGCCGCCGGGTGATGCGCTTCATCGGCATTCCGTTGCCGGCGCTCGCCCTTGCGCTGCCGCTCATCGCCGACCAGGGTCTGCGCGGCAGCTGGCTAAACCTTGTCGCCGATCCGGGCCTGCCCGTGCCGAGCGCCCACGCTCCCACCCTGCAGTTGCTGCTCGGACTGCCGGGCACCGACGGTTGGGCCGCTGTGCTCGACCGATTCGGAGTCGTCGGCCTCGACCCGCAGCTGTTCGTACCCATTTTGCTCGCCCCGCTTGCCGCACTCGCCCTGCTCGCGCTGCTGCTGCCCGGCGCGCGCCTGGCGAGCGGCGCCTGGCTCGTGGCGCTGCTCGGATTCGGCACCGCCCTCGCCGCCAACCAGCTCGTGCTCGCCGCGATCGGCGCCGAACCGGTGCGGGTCTGGACCGGTTCCGGGCTCAGTCTGTACTGGCTCGGCCTGGTCGGCGCCCTCGTTATCGGCCTGCGTTCCCTGCACCGCTTCGCGTCGACGCCCGGCGTGGTCGCCGCCCTCGCCCTGACCGTGGTCGTGCTGCCGCTCGTCGCCTCGCTGCACCTCGGCACTGCCGCCGTGCGGGAGGGGACCGGGCAAACCCAGCCGGCTTTCGTCGCCGCCGAAGCCCAGATCGACGACCGGGTCGGTACGCTGCAACTCGTTCCGCAGGCCGATGGCGGCCTGCTCGCCACGATCGAGCGCGGCGCGGGCGCCACCCTGAATCAGCAATCCACCGTGGACAGCACCGACCAGACGCTCAGTGCCCGCGAGAAAGCGCTCGCGGAGCTCGCCGGGAACCTGGCGTCACGCAGCGGGCTTGAGACCAGCGCGGATCTGGCCGAGTTCGGCATCCGCTTTATCGTGCTGCAGCCGGCCGGGCCTGGAGTCGAGGCTGCCGACACCGCCCTGCGCACCGAAACGGCCCTCGACGGCAACGCCGCGCTGGCCCCGGTGGGCGACACCGAATTCGGTCGGCTGTGGCAGTTCGGCGAAACGGATGCTGCCGCCTCGACCCCCCTGCCCGCTCGCGCCGGCGGCGTCTTCGGTCTCGTGACCCTGCTGATCGCCCTCGCCGTGGTGGGCAGCGCCGTGCTGCTGTCGCTGCCGATCGGCGCCGGACGCGAAGCCGTGCGCCAGGCCAACCGCGACGCGATTCGCCGGGCGGCCCGCGCGGACGCCAAGCAGAAGCCGAAGCGCGCGCGGCGGACGAAGGTCGTTTCTGACCTCGAAGCCGACCTCGAAGCCGACCTCGCCATCGACCGCGAGACCGGTGTCGGCACCGGGCTGGAATCGGACGACGGGTTCTCCGACGACGCGGCGGTTGCCGAGCCCGAGCCTGTGGAGGACGACAATGCCCGATAGAAGCCAACTCGCCCGCATCGGCGGCCGGGCCGGTCGCGGTGTGCTCGGCCTCGTCGGCATCGCCGTCGTCGTTGCGACGCTCGGTGCGGCCACCCTGGTGACGCTGCCGACCCTGGAACGCGACCCGCAATCGAGCGAGATCAAGCCGCTGCCGAGTGAGCAGCAGCGGGTGTGCCCAGGGCCCCTGCTGACCCTGGCCGAGGATTCGACGCAGGCGCAGGCGGCGTCGAGTGTGGGGGCGGCATCCGCTGTGTATGGCGCGGTTGATGCTCGCTCGTTCGAGCAGATTCGCCCGCAGGTGACCGAGATCACCGCGGTCGACGATTCGAACAGCCGGCAGCCGCCGCTGCTGCTGACCGTGCCCGTGCAAAACGGCGCTTCGCTGCCGCCGCTCGTGGCTGGCAGCCAGTCGCAGGTCGCCGCGACCGACACCATCGGCGGACTCGCCGTCGCCGCGTGCGCCGAAGCGGTCAGCGACAGCTGGATTGTCGGCGGCTCGACCGACATCGGGCGCACGAGCCTGCTGCTTCTGAGCAACCCGACCACCGTGCTCGCCACGGTGGATGTGACGGTCTCCGGCGAGAGCGGACTCGTCGACGCGCCGGGCTCGACCGGCATCCTGGTGCAGCCGGGAGAGCAGCGGGTGATCTCGCTCGCCGGTCTCGCCCCGAACGTGAAGTCGCCGGTGTTGCACGTGCAGTCGCGCGGCGGACAGGTGGCGGCGTCGCTCGAGCAAAGCAGCATCCGCGGGATCGAACCGGGCGGGGTCGAGATTATCGGCACCACGGCGACCCCCGCCACCAACCAGATCATTGCCGGTGTGCGCGTGATGGCGGCCGTCTCGGAGGAGACCGTGACGACGGGCGAGGGCTTCAACGCCGACACCCCGTCAATTCGGGTGTTCGTGCCGGGATCGGTCGCGGCGACCGTGCAGATCGGCGTGACGAGCGACGATGGAACCGTAGAGGGGACGTCAACGCAGGTAGAGGTGGAGCCCGGGATCGCCACCGAGATTCCCCTGGCGCCGCTCGCCGTGGGCAGCTTCTCGGTGCAGTTGCGCTCCGACGAGCCGATCGTGGCGGCCGCCCGCACGGCCGTCGACAGCGCCGGCGGCAAGGACTTCGGCTGGTTCTCGGCGTCGGCGCCGCTCGAAGGATCGTTTGCTGTCGCCGTGGCCGACGGCCCGTCGCCGACCTTGCACCTCGTCAACAGCGGGGCAGCGGATGCCTCCCTCACCCTCACGCCCTCCGCGGGTACCCCGGTCGACCTCGAGGTGGGTGCGGGGGCCAGTGCCACGGTGCCGCTGGCTAATGGAGTGGTCTACGCCGTGAGCGGTGGTTCACAGCTGTGGGCGCTCGTGGACTACTCCGGTGATGGGGTGCTGTCCTCGTTCGCGCTGAACCCGCCCGGCCCGCTGGCCTCGTCGATCCGGGTCTACACGCACTAGCCTTCTATTTTTGACCGGGCCCGGGCCCGGAAACCGGGCCCATGTTCTATCGTGGGCCCAGCGACCGGGCCCGGGCCCCGTCCGCGCGAGGAGACTGTGCGGCGGGCTTCCGCGGGAACGCAGGTTTCGATGGCACACTGAACACTCGACGTGTAACCCGCTGGGAGCCGCTTGTGACACCTGACCCGACCGCCCCGTTGGTCGACCCGATCGCGCGGGCGGAGACCGCCGTGATCGGCGGCTCCGGACTCTACGAACTCATCGACCCGTCCGGCGCGGTGACGCACCAGGTGCCGACCCCGTACGGAACCGTTCCGGTGACGATCGGCCTGCGCGCCGGTCGCCGCGTCGCGTTCCTGCCCCGGCACGGCAGCGGCCACAGTGTTGCCCCGCACCTGATCAACTACCGCGCCAATATCTGGGCGCTCGCCTCGATCGGCGTGCGCGCGATCATCTCCTCCTCGGCCGTCGGGGGAGTGACGCCGGAGTATCCGCCGGGCCTGCTCGTGGTCACCGACCAGTTCATCGACCGCACGAGCGGCCGCCCCGACACCTTCTACGACCGGGAATCGGTGCAGCACCTCTCCGCCGCCGACCCGTTCGACCCGGCCCTGCGCGGCTACGCCGTGCGCGCGCTCGACGGCCTCGGCGAGAACTTCGCTTCCACCGGAACCGTCGTCGTCATTCAGGGCCCACGGTTCTCGACCCGGGCCGAGTCGGTCTGGTTCCGGTCGATCGGCGCACACATCGTCAACATGACCGCCTACCCCGAAATCGTTTTGGCCGGCGAGCTCAACATGGGCACGGTCAACCTGTCGTTTGTGACCGACGCCGACGCCGGGCTGGCGCCGGAACCGGGCAGTACGACCAGCGAAACGGATGCCGTCACCGCGTCGGCCGTGTTCCGTCGCCTCCGCGACGCCCAGCCGCGCATCCTGGCCGCGATCGACGGGATCCTGCGTGCCCTGCCGACAGACTTCGCCCCGCGCGAGCTCATCGACCCGGTCCAGGTCGACGCTGTGCTCGCGCGTGCCGTGCTGTCGGAAATCGCATGACCGTCCTGCTCGTCACCGGGGGCGCCGGCTTCATCGGATCCGCGATCGTCGACGACGCCCTCGCCCGCGGCTACGAGGTGCGGGTGCTCGACTCGCTGCGCGCCGACGTGCACGGCCCCGCGCCGGAGCTTCCAGCCGGGGTCGAGTCCGCATCCCCGGCCGAGTCCGAATCCGTTCCGGGCCCGGGCCCGGAAACCGGGCCCACGATAGATCATGGGCCCACGTTCCGGGCCCGGGCCCGGAAAGCTCCCGCGGGGCTGGACCCTCGAGTGGACTTCGTGCACNCGACCCCGCTACGGTCGCCGGCGCGCTCGACGGCATCGACGTGGTCTGCCACCAAGCCGCCAAGGTGGGACTCGGAGTGGACTTCGCCGACGCCCCTGACTACGTGCACAGCAACGAGGTGGGCACTGCGGTGCTGCTGGCTGCGATGGCCGAGCGGGGCATCCGTCGCCTGGTTGTGGCGTCATCCATGGTCGTCTACGGCGAGGGCAGTTACCGCGGCCCGAACGGTTTCACCCGGCCGGGCCCGCGCCTCGCGAGCGACCTCGATGCCGGACGCTTCGACCCCCTCGACCCGGCAACCGGCCGGCCGCTCGAGCCCGTACTGGTGAGCGAAACCGACCCGCTCGACCCGCGCAACGTCTACGCGAGCAGCAAACTCGGCCAGGAATACCTCGCCACCGCGTGGGCCCGTTCGACCGGAGGGCGCGTCGCCGCCCTGCGCTATCACAATGTGTACGGCCCTGGCATGCCGCAGAACACGCCGTATGCCGGGGTCGCGTCGCTGTTTCGCTCGGCGATCGAGCGTGGTGAGGCTCCGCGCGTCTACGAGGACGGACGGCAGCGCCGCGACTTCGTGCACGTGCGCGATGTGGCCGCGGCCAACATCGCCGCGCTGGAGTTCACCGCGTTCGACTGGCCCTCACGAGCGGCCACTACCCAACCGGATGCCGCCGTTTCGCTCCCGCAGGCCGTGCATTCCGATCCTGGAATATTCCGCCCGTTCAACGTCGGCAGCGGAATCGTGCACACCATCGGCGACATGGCGGCCGCCCTCGCCGCGGCGGCGGGCGGCCCGGCGCCGATCGTGACCGGGCGGTATCGGCTCGGCGACGTGCGGCACATCACCGCGTCCTCGGAGCGCCTGCGCCGCGAACTCGGCTGGTCGGCCCAGGTCTCCTTCGACGACGGCATGCGCGAGTTCGCCACGGCGCCCCTGCGCGCGGCGGTGCGTCCCTGACCGGTCCCGGTCATTCTCGGTGGCTAATTCAGGAAATCCAGCTGGACTTCAGGGGCCGCCGCGTGTTTCCAGGCCTGCCGCAGCGGCCTGCATGGGTAATTCCTGAATTAGCCACGCGGGAGGGCCGAGACCTTCAACCGCCTCACCCCGCCGGATGCTGCGGCAGCAGCAGCTCAAACCGGCATCCGTCCCCCACATTGGTCACCGTCACCTGCCCACCATGAGCCCGCACGATACCGTCGACGAT
The DNA here is from genome assembly GCF_004402535.1 of Cryobacterium glaciale. GTDB lineage: Bacteria > Actinomycetota > Actinomycetes > Actinomycetales > Microbacteriaceae > Cryobacterium > Cryobacterium glaciale. Next base: position 21,279 of record NZ_SOEY01000014.1, read on the forward strand.
CGCGAGCCCCAACCCGGCGCCGCCGCTCTGACCCCCGCCGGACGCGGTGCGCGGCTCGCTGGCCCGCCACCCGGCCTCGAACACCCGGCCGAGGTCCTGCTCGGGAATGCCCCCGGCCGCATCGACGACCGCGATCACCGCGCGCCCGTCGGCGTGCCGGGTGACCGAGACCACGATGGCGCTCCCGGCCGGGGAATGCTGAATAGCGTTCATGACCAGGTTGCCGACCGCGCGGGCGAGTTCGCGGGCATCCGCTTGCAGGGTGAGACCGCGTTCACCCTCGAAGCGCAGGTCGAGCGATTTGGCGAGCGCGACCGGCGCGAGGTCGGCGATAGTGTCGCTGATCAGGTCGTAGAGGGCCACCCGTTCGAAGTTGAGCTGCAGTGCCCCCGCGTGGATCTTGGACAGCTCGAACAGGTCGTCGACCATGCCGCTGAGCCGGTCGACCTGCCCGCGAATCTGCACGTAGTACCGTTCGGGGTCGGGCGCCATGCCGTCTTCGAGGGCCTCGGCCATGGCCCGAATTCCGGCCAGGGGCGTGCGCAGGTCGTGGGAGATCCACGCCACGATCTCGCGCCGCGCGGTCTCGATGCGTTCCTCCCGCTCGCGGGATTCGGTCAGCCGGTCGGCCGTCGCGGCCAGCTCCCCTGCCAGCGTGGCGAACTCCGTGCTGGTGTGCCGCTGTACGGGGGTCGAGCGGCGTCGCCGCGTGGCGAGCAGCGCGAGTAAGCCGCCGAGCAACACGCCGCCCACGGTGACACCGAGCACCACCCACACGTCGAGGCTCATGCGGTGCCGGCTGCCGCCGCACCGCCGGCGGTCCCGAGCGGCACCGGATCGAAGCGGTACCCGACCCCCCACACCGTATTCACGAGCAGCGGATGCGCCGGGTCGACCTCGATCTTCTCCCGCAATCGCCGAACGTGCACGGTCACCGTCGAGAGGTCACCGAATTCCCAACCCCAGACCGAGCGCAGCAGCTCTTCGCGGGTGAGCACCTTCGACGGCCGCCAGATCAGGTAGGCGAGCAGGTCGAACTCCCGCGCGGTGAGCACGAGCGGCTTGCCACGCAGCCGAATTTCATGCGCGGCGAGGTTGAGCGCGAACTCGCCGGCGTCGAGAATCCCCTCCGGAATCGACTCGGTGCCGCTTCGCCGCAGCACAGACTGCACCCGCAGCACGAGCTCCCGCGGCGAGAACGGTTTCACCAGGTAGTCGTCGGCACCGACCTCGAGCCCCTCGATGCGGTGTTCCTCTTCGCCGAGCGCGGTCAGCATGATCACCGGCAGCGCGCCCCAGTTCATGCGAATCCGCCGGCACACCTCGATGCCGTCCAGCAGCGGAAGCATACGGTCGAGCACCACGAGGTCGGGCTGGATCATTTCGGCCTGCCGCAGTCCGGCGAGCCCGTCGACGGCTTCATCCACGACGAATCCGGCGGCGCGCAGGTACTGCCCGACCACCTCGGACACCATGGGGTCATCCTCGATAACGAGCACGCGGCGGCCGGCGAGGGCATCCGCTCGGGGCGGCGCAAAATATTGGGAGGGGGACACCCCCTCAGACTAGGCGGGCGGCCGCGGCCCCGCACGGAAGTGCGAGCCGTTCTGCCGCAGGCACACGCCCCTCTCCCGCGTAATACCTTCCGGGCCCGGGCCCGGAAGGCGGGCCCATGATACAAACTGGGCCCGCTTTCCGAAGGTGGGCCCGGTGGTGGGTGACGTCTCTCACACCAAAAACCCAGAAGAGTTCCGTGGTTCGTAACCTGTTTCGCCCCGAGGCCCCAGACCCCCCGATTAGGGTCGAATCATGACGAACATTCGGGTCGACGTGGTGTTGCCCTGCCTGAACGAGGCGCGGGCGCTGCCGTGGATCCTCGAACGCCTGCCCATTGGCTACCGCGCGATCGTGGTCGACAATGGCTCGACCGACGGTTCGCCTGACGTCGCGCGAGCCCTCGGCGCGCACGTCGTGCACGAAAGTCGCCGCGGATTCGGCGCCGCCGCCCACGCCGGGCTCCTCGCCGCGACCGCCCCGATCGTGGCGTTCTGCGACGCCGACGCTTCGATGGACCCCCGCGACCTGCCCCGAGTGGTCGACCCGATCAGCGACGACGCGGCCGATCTCGTGCTCGGACGCCGCCGCCCCACCACCCGCAATGCCTGGCCTCCGCATGCCCGTTTAGCAAATACCTATCTTTCCTGGCGACTGCGCCGAATAACAGGTGTGAACATTCATGACCTCGGCCCCATGCGAGCGGCCCGCCGCGACCATCTCCTCGCCCTCGACCTACTCGATCGCCGTAGCGGGTATCCGCTCGAGATGTTTCTCAGCGCGGCCGCGGCCGACTGGCGCATCCTCGAGGTTGACACCGGCTATGCGCCGCGGGTCGGTCGCAGCAAGGTGACCGGAACCGTGCGCGGCACCCTCACCGCGATCAAGGACATGTCCGCCCTGCTCGCCGCCACCCAGCGGGGAGCCCGCTCATGACCGCGATCGTCGTCATCGCCAAGGAATGCCTGCCCGGCAAGGTTAAGACCCGCCTGCACCCGCCGCTCTCGCTCGAGCAGGCCGCCGAGCTCGCCGCAGCCAGCCTCGCCGACACCCTCACGGTCGCGTCACGGCTGCCCGCCACGCGCCAGATTTTGGCGTTCGACGGCGTGACTCCGCCGCCCGAGGCCGCCGGTTGGGAAATTCTGGCGCAGACCGACGGCGCACTCGACGAGCGCCTGGCCGCCATCTTCGACCATCTCGACGAGCCGACCCTGCTGCTCGGAATGGACACCCCGCAGGTCAGCGCCGCGCTGCTCGCGCCGGTCTTCTCCGGCTGGGGCGACGAAACGGATGCCTGGTTCGGCCCCGCAAACGACGGCGGCTTCTGGGCCCTCGCCCTGAAAAACCCGACCGGCGCCCTGCTTCGCGGCATCCCGATGAGCCGCCCCGACACCGGCGGACACCAGCTGCACCGTCTCGACCGGGCCGGCCTCACCGTCGGTCTGCTGCCCTCGCTCACCGACATCGACACCATAACGGATGCCCGCGCCGTCGCCTCGATCGCCCCCCACACGCGCTTCGCGCGTGCTTTCGCGGGGGTGCGGGCATCGGCTCGGCTGCAGAATGCCGACCTGGTCGCCCTGAGCGGGGCACGCTCATGACTCTCGTCTCGCCGCGCCTGTGGGAGCAGCCCGCAGACTGGCCGGTCGACGACGTCGATCGAACCACCGCTGACCGTTTTCGTCGCCCGACCACGTTCGGCGCCGGCGGATCCGAACCCTACGCCCAGGCGTTGCAGAGCGATGACAACGTGCTGTACCTGCACGGCAATCGCGTCGATGCCGATCCGGGCACGCCGGCGCGGGTGTCGACCATGCATGCCGGACGCTGGAGTGCCGGTGCCGACGCGATCGACCGATCCCTGGTGGCGGGTGTCGCCGGTCCGGTGCTCGACATCGGCTGCGGACCCGGTCGTATGATCCAGGCCGCAATCGACGAGGGGCTCGACGCGCTCGGCGTGGATGTCTCGCCGACCGCCGTGCGGATCGCGCTCGCGGCCGGACTCGCCGTGCTGCACCGCTCGGTGTTCGACGACATTCCGCTCGAGGGAACCTGGGCGACGCTGCTGCTCGTCGATGGCAACATCGGCATCGGCGGCGACCCCGATGCCCTGCTCGATCGCTGTGTGTCGCTGCTCGCCGCCGACGGCGTACTCGTCGTCGAGGTGCACCGTGATCCCGAGCACGACCTGGCCTACGAGGGAACCCTGCACGACGCCGCCGGACACACGAGCGACGCCTTTCCCTGGGCCGAGATCGGGGGCAGCGCCCTGCGTCGCCGAGCCGCACAGTTCGGACTCGTCCAGGTCGCCGAATGGACCCGCGGCGGCCGCTCATTCGCCCGCCTGGCTCGCGCCTGACCGTATTCCTTTCCGGGCCCGGGCCCGGAAACCGGGCCCAGGCTAGATCATGGGCCCGGTTCCCGAAGGTGGGCCCGGTCTTGGCCCCGGTCCGCGACGGGGACCTTTCAGAACTTCACCGCCCGGAATCGTCCGGGAACGCCGCGACCGGCTGCCGCCAGCGCAGGAACGCCCCGACAGACAGCCCCACGGTCACCACGGCCAGCACGAGCCAGAAAATCCCCAGATTCAGCCCGTAATTCAGCGGCAACACCGACGCATTGACCGGCGCGAAGTTCTTCGCCACGATCGTCGGTACCGCCACGAGCGACACGATCGACCCGACCACGATGCCGCCCTGCACGATCGCAATCACCGTTCCGGTCGCCCGGCGACCGACCCGCCGCAGCGCGATCCCCAACGCGAACACGACCGGCGCCAGGATCGCATCGTGCAGCACGATCGCCGCCGCGATCCACAGCGCCACCCCCGGCAGACGGGTCAGCCGCACCGAATCGAGCATTACGAACGCGCCCCACGCGAGCAGCAGCCCCCCGATACCCACCAGCACCAAGCGGATGCCGCGCATCCGTCGGCTGGTCGACGCCGGTATTCCGGCCGGCGGAGGATTCAGCCCGGTTCCGCCCACGCCCACAACGCCCGGTGACCCCTTCGCATCCGCTCTCATCAGATCGCCTCGATTCGGCTCAGCCATTTGGTTTGCAGCACGCCCGGACGCCCGGGCGCGATCATGCGCGCCGGATACCCGTGCTCGAGGTTGAGCGTCTCGCCGTTGAGCTCGAGCGCCACGAGGGTGAGGGGGTCGCGCACGTACTCGCGGCCCATCTGAGTCTTGCTGAAGCTGCCGCGTTCTTCCAGGCTGATCAGGCGAAACGAGGTCTCGGGGTCGGCGTCCATCAGGTCGGCCAGGTCCCGCAGCCGCACCCCGCGCCACGAAGCCATCTGGCTCCAGCCCTCGACGCAGGCGATCGGCAACCGCACGGACGTCTGCGGCAGCGCGAGCAACTCGTCACGGGTGAATGATCGCTCGGTGCCGCCGACCGCGAGGGTGAGGACCCACGACACAGCGAGAGCGGCATCCGCTACCTGGGCCTGCTCGCTCGTGCGATTCACCGGAACGCCCTGCTGGCCGACGCCCTTCTTGCGCGGCCCGAACAGGTTGACCGCGTCCAGCGGCGTGAAGGTCTGCCCGGCAGTCAGACCCACGACCGCCGTGGTGGCGACGCCGACCGTGGTGAGAAAGCCGCGGCGGCTGACCCGGCTTTCGGCACGCGGTGTCGCGTCGATGTAATCGAGCACCCGCCTGGTCACCCCGCCAGGCCGTGAAAGGCCCCACAGCCGCACCGCTTCCGCGTTCGCCGAACGGTCGCCCGACACCGCATCGACGAGGTGGTCATCGGAAGGAGACGATGTGCTCCAGTACCGCGTGATCACCGGCAGCTTCACCCCGATGTGAATGACCAACAGCCCGATCAGCACCCAGCCGAGCGCGAAGTGCACCTGCCGAAACGGAAACGGCCACGGATACCACTGATAGGTGTTGAGCAGCCCGATCGTGATCTGCACGACCGAGGCGCCCACGAACAGGGCGATCGAGGCGCGCTCGAGAAAATGAACCAGGCCGCGCACCGGCGGAAAGGCAAACAGATCGGGAAAAACGATGTACAGCTTGGCCAGCAGCAGCGGAAAACAGGCGATGCCGGCCACGATGTGCGTGCCCTGCGTGACCTGGTAGAGAAACTCCGGCCGGGTCGCGAAGCGCATCCAGCCGAGCGGTTCCTGCAGAAAATGGCTGTACAGGCCGGTGCCGAAGCAGATCAGAAAAGCGGCGCCGAGCAGCCGGCCGATCACGGTCGCCATTCGCGGATTGCGCACCGGCGACGCCAGCGCTCGCTGGGCCTCGTACATCAATCGCCGCATAGGTCTATTGCACCACCTGAACGCCCGCCGTGACCCCGCTGAATCCTTACGATGTGCGGGTGAGACGGCGGCGAACCCCGTTCGACGAAGCAGCGTAAGACAGACTGAATCGTGCGCATCGCGATCATCTCGGGACTCCTCGCGCTGAGCGCTGCCCTCACCGCGTTCAGCGTCAGCTCCCTCGACCTGTTCGCGCCCGACCGCGACGAGGTGCAGCTCGTGCTCGTCACGAGCGCGCTCTGGCTGCTCTTCGGCCTCGCGTACTGGCTGCTGCGCCGCGTCAACGCGAAAGCCGCCGTCGCGCTGATCCTCGCCGGCTCGGCCCTCATCGGCGGCGCGGCCATGGTCGGCCCGCCCAACACGAGCACCGACTCGGCCCGTTACGCCTGGGACGGCATCGTGCAAAATGCCGGCATCAGCCCCTACGCCTTCACCCCAGCGGATGCCCGCCTCGATTCCCTGAGACCCGACTGGCTCTTTCCCGCCCCCCAGACCACTGCTGCGGGCAAAGAAATCTGCGTCGGAGAACGCATCGCCAGCACCCGCACGACCAACGGCGACCGGCTCTGCTCGGCGCTCAACCGCACGGCCGTGCCCACGATCTACCCGCCGGCCAGCGAAATTCTCTTCGCCGGCGTGCGTTTTCTCGCCGGCCCCGAGCCGGCCTACTGGCCGTTGCAGCTCGTCGGGCTGCTGCTGAGTCTCGGCACCACGGCAATGTTGCTGGTCGGAATGCGCCGCCGCGGCCTCGATGAACGGCACGCGGCGCTCTGGGCCTGGTGCCCGCTCGTGGCGACCGAGGCGATCACCAACTCCCACGTGGACATGCTCGGCGTCATCTTCGTCGTCGCGGCGGTGTTCCTGGTCTCGAGTAACAAGGTCTGGCGCGGCGGCATCATGCTCGGAATCGCGATCGGCACCAAGCTCATCCCGGTGCTCGCGGCGCCGGCGCTACTGCGGCGGGGCGGGTGGCGCCTGGTGGCGGCATCCGTTCTGAGTTTCGCGCTGCTCTATGTGCCCTATGTGCTCGCGACCGGCATCGGGGTGCTCGGCTACCTGCCCGGCTACCTCAGCGAAGAGGGCTACCAGGACGGTTCCCGGTTCGCGCTGGTGTCTCTGGTCGCGCCGGGGGCATCCGCTGTGATCGTCGCCGGCCTGATCCTGGCCGTGGTGGCCATGCTCGTCATTCTCAAGACCGACCAGAACCAGCCCTGGGTCGGCCAGCTCGTCATGATCGGGGCGACCCTGCTCGTGCTCAGCCCCCGCTACCCCTGGTATGCGCTGCTGTTGCTGCCGTTCGTGGCGCTGTCCGGCCGCTGGGAATGGCTGCTCGTTCCGATGGCGCTCACCCTGCGGCTGCTCGTGCCGAGCGTGCCGCTCACCCGGGCGTCGATCGCCATCGCGGTCATCGTCATCGTCGCCGTCTCGCTGCGTCGCGCCGGCCCCGGCGCCCTCAAGCGGATGCTGCACCCCCTGCGTTCCCGCCCCGCCTGACCGCCCACCGCGGCACTCGTTACAGTTCGCGGCACCCCTACCACCGAGTGCCCGCTTCCCTAACGAGTGCCGCGAGCCGCGCAGCCGGCATCGACGTCCGGAGGCAGTTCGTGTTAACACAGAGTTCACTCGCCTGACGGCTGCCCAGCAGATGCCGGCCACCTCCGCTCCTTAACGTAGGCAGATGTGCGTCTTTCGGCGTGCTGCGAACCACGAAAGAGTGCCGCCATGCGCAAGATTCTGATCATCGCGGCGGCCGCCGCCCTCAGCACGGTGCTCGTCGGCGGCGCGGTGGTGGCCGTGCAGGGGGAATCGGCGCTCGCCGAACCGGCCCAGACCGTCGCGCCCCTGGATGAGACCGCCGCGTTCGACCTGCAATCCCACCGCGGCGGCCGCGGCGAACACACCGAGGAGAGCCTCGCCGCCTTCGCCGCCTCGCTCGAACTCGGCGTCAGCACCCTCGAACTCGACACCCATCTCACCCGCGACGACACCGTCGTGGTCTGGCACGACGATGTACTCACCGAGAGCAAATGCCGCGACACGGATGCTGCCTTCCCGGGCGACCCGGCGTTCCCCTACGCCGGCAGCCGGGTGCGTGACCTGACCCTCGCCCAGATTCAGACACTGGATTGCGGCTACCAGCAGCTGCCCGGCTACCCCGAGCAGCAGAACGTGCCCGGAAACACCATCGCCGAACTCGCCGACGTGTTCGCACTCGTCGCGGCGCACCGCGCCGATACCGTGCAGCTCAACATCGAAACGAAAATCGAGACCCCGAGCGATCAAGCCGAAATGGCCGCCCTCACTCGCGCCGTCGTCGCCGAAATTGACGTCTGGGGGAGCGCCGACCGGGTCACCGTGCAGAGCTTCGACTGGGCCTCGCTCAACCTCGTGCGGCAGATCGCGCCGGAGCTGCGCCTCGTCGCCCTCGCCCAGGACGACGACTGGCTCGAACTGGGCCAGCCCGGCGCGAGCGCGCACCTCGGCGGGATCGACATCGACGACTATGACGGCTCGGTCGCCCGCGCCGCCGCCGCCGCCGGCTACGACGCCCTCTCGCCGATCTTCGAAACCGTCACGCTCAAGCTCGTGGCCGACGCGCACGCGGCCGGGCTGCCCGTGATTCCGTGGACGGTCAGTGAGGCCGCGCTCATGCACACCCTCATCGATCTGGGAGTCGACGGCATCATTACCGACTACCCCACCCGGCTGCGCGCCGTGCTCACCGACCGCGGCCTGAGCCTGCCGACCGCCTACCCGGCGGCGTGACCGTGCGCACCGAACCGCCCGCCGGGGTGCCCAGCCGACTGCTCGCCATCCCGCGCGCCGTCGCCCTCAACCTGTTCCCACGGATCGTCGCCGTCCTGTCCCGTGCCACGGCGGGCCTGCGCCGCCGCCTCGCGGGGCTGGCCGGCCGCATCCGTCGGGCCTACAGCTACGAAGTCCACGCCTACTGGCGCACCCGGGCGATCAACCCGAACGCCGTGCTGTACGAAGCGTTCAACGGATCCGGACTGCTGTGCAACCCCGAAGCCCTGTTTCGGCAGCTACGCACCACGCCCGATCAGGCCCGGTTGAAGCACATCTGGGCGTTGAAGAATCCGCGCGCCGCCCGCCGCGAATTTCGCCGCGACCGCACGGTGCGGTTCGTGAAAAGCGGATCGCCCGCCTACTATCGGGCGCTCGCCACGAGCCGCTACCTGATCAGCAACGCCACCTTTCCGCCGCAATTCTCCAAACGTCCCGGCCAGATCTACCTCAATACCTGGCACGGTACCCCGCTCAAACACATGGGCTACGACATGGTCGACGGCGCGTTCGGCACCGCCAACATCGTGCGCAATTTCGTCAGCGCCGACTACCTGCTCGCCGCCAACCCGTTCATGGCCCGCCAGATGTACGAGCGCGCCTACAAACTCGACGGCATTTTTCAGGGACGGATGCTGCTGGCCGGCTACCCCCGCATCGACCGGCAGACCCTGAGCCCGGAGCAGTCGCGCGCAGCCCGTGCCCGGCTCGCCGGGCTGGAACTCGGCGGCCGGGAGATCGTGCTCTACGCTCCCACCTGGAAGGGCGCCTCGTTCGCACACCCCGACGATGACCTCGACGCTCTGCTCGACCGGGTGCGGAAAATCGAAGCCGGCATCGACACCAGGCGCTATGTCGTGCTGCTGAAAACGCACCAGGCCGTGCACGCGCTCGCCGCCGGCCGCGCCGACCTCGCGCGGGTGCTCGTACCGAACGACCTCCCGACCAACGTCGTGCTCGGGCTCACGAGCATTCTGGTCACCGACTACTCGAGTATCTTCTTCGATTTTCTCGCGACCGGCCGTCCGATCGTGTTCTTCACCCCCGACCTCGCCGATTTCGAGCTGGCCCGCGGGCTGTACCTGGCTCCGACCGAGCTGCCCGGCCCGGTCTGTCGCACCACCACGGCGGTGGCCGCGGTCATCGGCCAGGTGGCCGACCACGGTCGGCTGCCGGCCTTCACCGAGCGCTATCGGGTGGCGCAACACGACTACGTCGGCCAGGACGACGGTGCCGCGAGTGCCCGCGTGATCGACATCGTCTTTCGCGGCACCGACCCGGGTCGGGCCCTGCACGAGTCGACCGCGCCGACCCGCCGTTCCGTGCTGATCTACCTCGGCGGAATGAAGCCCAACGGCATCACCTCCGCAGCGCTCAACCTGCTGGGCGCCCTCGACCACGACCGGTTTGACGTCTCCGTGGCGTTCGCGAAGAGCAGCGCCCCGGCCCGCCGCGCCAACCAACGCCTGATCGACCCGCAGGTGCGGCAATTCGCCCGCATCGGCGGCATGAACGGCGGGTTGAGGAAGCGCCTCGCCCGCCGACGCCGTGGCGCCCCGGCCACCGCTTTCACGGCCGAATTCACGCGCTGCTTCGGTGACAGCCGCTTCGACCACGTCGTCGATTTCAGTGGCTACGGCCCGTTCTGGGCCGAACTGCTGCTGCACTCACCACCGGCCGTGCGGTCGATCTGGCTGCACAACGACCTCGCCGCCGATGCCCACCGCAGTGTGGGGGGAGCCAAACGGATGCTGCGCGGCCTCACCGAAACCTTCGCCCGTTATGAGCGGTACGACAGCCTGGTTTCGGTGTCGCCGGCCCTCGCCGAGATCAACGCCAGGGACCTCGCCGCCTATGCGCCGCGCTCGAAGTTCACCGTCGCGCACAACACCGTCGACGTCGAACGCATCCTGCGCGGCGCCGCAGAACCCGCTGACGATCTGCCTAACCGTGAACTCACCACCTTCGTCACCATCGGACGACTCTCGCCGGAAAAGAACCAGGCGCGCTTGATTCGCGCATTCGCGCTCGTGCACGCGCGGAATCCGCTCACCCGACTCGTCATCGTCGGTGGGGGGCCGCTCAAGACCGAGCTCACCGCCCTGGTCCGCGATCTGAATCTGGGCGCGGCCGTCACCCTCACCGGGGCACTCGCCAACCCGTACCCGGTACTCGCCGCAGCCGATTGCTTCGTGCTGTCGAGCGACTATGAGGGTGCACCCATGGTGATCCTGGAGGCGCTGGTACTGGGGCGTGCGATCGTGACGGTCGCTTTCGCATCCGTTCACGACGCACTGCCGGATGCTGCCGGTCTCGTCGTTCCGCAAACCGACGCCGGTCTCGCGGCCGGCCTCACCGCTTTTCTGCGCGGCGAGGTCATTGCGACCGCCTTCGACCATGAGGCCTACGCACGCCGAGCGGTCGCCGAGTTCTGTCGCGCCATCGGGGTTCCCGACGACCTCGACGCCGAACTGGCCGAACTCCTGCCGGCCGCGGTGGTCGCCGCCGAGGTGTGAGTTTCACCCCCGAAAACTGAACAAATCCGTGTCACTCTCACACCTCGGCGAGCGGATGCTGTCCGCGGACCGCGCTCGACCCCGCACAGACAGAGAAGCGGGCCCGCCAATCCGGCGGACCCGCTCCCACAAACCCTGAGCTACAGGTACGGGCTCACGTTCTCGTCGAACGAGGTCGCGATCGCTGTGCTCGCGACCGCGAAGGCGTCGGCCGGGTCGGTCTGTTGCAGCATGATTTTCTCGAGCGCGGTCGTGAGTTCCTTGTCGGCGTTCGGCACGAAGACGCGGCCCCAATCCTGCGAGCGGGTGGTCTCGAGCTGGTCGACCGCCGTGCGGAACTGCGGGAACTCGGCGTAGACCTTGGTCATCGTCTCGCCGTCGCGGGCCGAGGTGCGCACCGGCATGTAGCCGGTGTTCGAGGAGAAGTAGGCGGTGTTCTCGGAGTTGGTCAGGAACTTCAAGAACATTCCAGCAGCCAGTTGCTGCTCCGGGGTGCGGTCGGCGGCGATGGCGACGCCGGTCCCGCCGGTCGGGCAGGCCTGCCCTTCCGGGCCCTCCGGCAGAAAACCGGTGCCGACCTCGAACGTCGCGGCCTTGAGAATGCCGGTGAGTGACCCGGTCGAGCCCATGATGCAGCCGGTCAGCCCAGCGCCGAAGTCAGCGACCTGGTCGACGGCGGCCACCGTGGCAACCTTCGTCTCGTAGATCAGGGACTGCAGGTAATCCGCTGCGGCGATCGCTTCAGGGGTGTCGAGCGTCATCGTCCACTCGTCGGAGTACGCGCCGCCCTGGCCCCACAGCATGTTGCAGAACCACCAGGCCGCCCAGGACGCACCCTTGCCGAGGCCGAGCGGGGTCACGCCGCCGTCGGCCGCAATTTTCGGAGCCCACTCGTCGAACTCGGCCCAGGTCTTCGGTGCGCGGTCCGGCAGCCCGGCCTTGGCCCAGACGGCCTTGTTGTAATAGAACAGCGGGGTCGACCGGGCGTAGGGGATGGCCCAGTGGTTGCCGGTGAAGGTGTAGTCGTCGTACAGGGTCTTGTTGAAGTCGTCGGTGTCGAACTCGAGGTGCTTGGCGAGGTCGTCCAGCGGCAGCACCTGGCCGTTGATCATGTAGCGGAACCACCACACATCGCTCGCCAGCACGAGGTCCGGCACGCTGTTGGTGCCCGATGCCGCCTGGAACTTCTGCGCGATCTCGTCATAGTTGGCGCCGGCCGTGACCAGGTTCACCGTGATATCGGGATTCTCGACGTTGAAGCGCTTGATGATCTCTTCCTCGATCAGCTTCGAGGTGCCCGGGTGGTTGCTCCACCAGGTGATCTCCTTCGCCGGTGTGATGCCGGTCCAGTCGGTCGCCGCGACCTCAGCGGAGCCGGCACCCGCGCCGAGCGAGGGCCCGCTGCACGCGGCGAGGGTGGCGGTGGCACCGAACACCGCGGCGAGTTTCAGAATCTGCCTGCGGTTGATGGTGAAGGTGGGTGTCGCGGTCATAGAACTCTCCTTGAAGGGGTACACACGATGAACAGGAAAAATTGGGGGCGCGCATCCGCTTAATAAACGGATGCCGCAGCGTCAGCCGGTAACGCCGCCGGCGGTCAAACCGGCGATGATCTTCTTCTGCAGCGCAAAGAACGCGATGAGTACCGGCACGGTGACCAGCACTGTGCCGGCCATGAGTACGCCCCAGTTGGTGACGCCGTCGTTGTTCTGCAGCAGCATGAGTCCGACGGGCAGCGTCATCATGTCGGAACGGTCCACGACGAGCAGCGGCCAGAGGTACTCGTTCCACTCGGAGACGATCGAGACCAGGGCGACGGCGGCGATCGTCGGCGCGGAGATCGGCACGATGAACCGCCAGAGGCGGGTCCAGTGGCTGGCACCGTCGAGCGCTGCCGCTTCGAGAATGGAGATCGGCAGGGTGAGAAAGTGTTGGCGAAACAGAAAAGTGCCGAACGCGCTGGCCAGGCCCGGAACGATGATCCCCTGGTAGGTGTTGATCCAGCCGAGCGACGCCACGAGGGTGAAGTTGGGGATCATCACGATCTGCTGCGGCACGAGCAGGGCGAAGATCACCAGGCCGAAGACGAACTTCTTGAACGGAAACTCCAGAAACACGACCGCGTAGGCGGTGGTCAGGCCGAGCAGCATCTTGAGGCCGGCGCCGATCACGGTGGTGATGGTGCTGTTGAGAAAGAAGCTGCCGAATGGCACAGCGGCCAGCGCTGCAGCGTAGTTCGACAGGTCGTAGGCCTCCGGCAGCCACTGGATCGGGACGGTGTAGATCTCATCGCGTTCCTTGAACCCGGCCAGGAACATCCAGACCAGGGGCAGAATCATGATGGCGACGGCCACGACGAGGCCGAGGTAGCCGCCGAGCTGTAGCGGCTTACGGCGACGCGTTGTCCGTGTCTGGGTGGCCATCAGTAGTGCACTCGTTTCTCGACGTATTTCATTTGAATCAGCGTGACCACGAGCAGCACGGCGAACAGAATCGTCGCGACCGCCGAGGAATACCCGGCCCGACCGGCTTGAAAGCCCTCCTGATAGATCTGGTACATCATCGTGGTGGTGCCCTCGAGCGGGCCGCCGCGGGTCATGGCCTGAATGATGTCGAACGACTGCAGGGAGCTGAGCAGCGTCGTGATCGACAGAAAGAACGTCGTCGGGCCGAGCAGCGGCAGCACGATGTTGCGAAACGCGCGCACCGGGGAGGCGCCGTCGAGCGACGCGGCCTCGAGCAGGTCCCGCGGCACCGACTGCAGCGCGGCGAGGTAGATGAGGGCAACGTAGCCGACGTTCTTCCAGAGATAGACGATGATGACCATGACCAGGGCCCAGTGCGGATCGTTATACCAGGGCGGCGAGGCCACGCCGATCGCGTCGAGCAGCGCCGCGGTGATGCCGAAGTTCGGGTCGAACACGAACAGCCAGAGCAGGCCGACCGCCACACCCGAGAGTACATACGGCGCCACGACGATGGTGCGGGCGGCGCCGCGACCGTGCAGTTTGCGGTTGAGCAGCACCGCGAACAGCAGGCCGATGACCATGCCGCCGCCGACGGTCGCGACCGTGAAGATCAGCGTCACGGTGACGACGCGCGACGTGCCCGGGTCGGTGAACCAGGCGACGTAGTTGCCGAGGCCCACCGGAATGGCCGACGCCGAACCGAGGTTCCACTGCAGGGTCGAGTAGTACAGCGACTGCAGCAACGGCTTGTAGGTGAAGACGACCAGCAGGGCCACGTTCGGGCCGGCGAACAGCAGAAAGAGCAGCCATGACTTCCACGGCTTCTTCTTCTTGCGCGGGGTGAACGTTCGGGGCGGCGCGGGTGTCGCGACGCTCGTCGGGGCCGCGACCGCCACCGCTGAGTCGGTGTCGCGCTGCAGGTCCTCGATGGTGGGCATACGCTGAAATCTCCCTGAAAAGTGCCGTCGGCCAAGCAGCAGACTCTGTCAGGTTAGGCAGCGCACCCGGCGCTGATCGGCCAATTTGCGCGTATATGCCCAGTTGTCGCGAGGCGTTCGCCTGCACCGCGTCGAAACTTCAGCGGGTGTTCATGCGACCTGGCGGTCCGCGTCATCCGGCGCCGTTACGGTGTGCAAATGCCCCCACTTGTCATCGGTCACCGCGGAGCCAGCGGCTACCGCCCCGAACACACCGCTTCCGCCTATCAGCTCGCCTTCGAGCTCGGCGCCGACGCCGTCGAACCCGACATCGTCGCCACCCGCGACGGCATTCTGGTGCTGCGCCACGAGAACGACATCTCCGCCACAACGGATGTCGCCTCCCGCACCGAGTTCGCCGGCCGCCGCACCACCAAGGAGTTTCTCGGCCACACCGTCACCGGCTGGTTCACCGAGGACTTCACCTGGGCCGAACTGGCAACGCTGCGCGCCCGTGAACGCCTCGCGCACTTGCGACCGAAGAGCGCCCGGCACGACGGCCAGTACCCGATCCTGCGCCTGAGCGACCTGTTCGACATCGTCGACGAGGCGTCGAACACGTTCCGTCGCACCCTCGGCATGGTCGCCGAGATCAAAAGTGCCGCCTATTTCGCCTCGATCGGACTGCCCCTCGACGAATTGTTCGCTGCCGAGGTGCGCGCAGCGGGCTGGAACGGCAACGACGGACGCCTCATCATCGAAAGCTTCGAACCGACCGTGCTCGATCAGATTTTCGCGCGCGGCATCATCGCCCGAAACGTGTTCCTGATCGCCCCGGCCGGCCAGCCGCTCGATAAAATCGTCGAACTCGGCGCCGACGCGCCCTACTACGCGGACCACCTGACTGAGCCCGGCCTCGCCGCCCTTGGCGACAGCGGCACGGTGCACGGCATCAGCGTGGACAAATCGGCCATCATCCAGGCGGATGCCGATGGCGAGCTGGTCACGTCGACCCTCGTCGCCGACGCCCACGCAGTCGGGCTGCAGATCTTCTGTTGGACCCTCCGGCCCGAGAATGCGTTCCTCACGGCACCGTGTCGGCGGGGGGATCTGGCCGCGAACTTCGGACACTGGCGGGGCGAGTTTGCCGCCGTCATGGAGAGCGGCCTCGACGGGGTCTTCGTCGACCACCCTGACCTCGCCGTCACCGTGCGCGACGACCTGCGCAGCCGGGTGGCGGCATCCGTTTGATGCGTTGAGCGGATGCTCGTGGCGCACTCTCGCCGCGAAATCCCGTCGCGGCACTCGTTAGAGCTCGCGGCACTTCTTGGAACGAGTGCCCGCATCTTCAAGACGTGCCGCGAGCCGCATGCGGTCCCTCGGGCACGCAAAAATCGGGGCCCGCCGTGTGGCGAGCCCCGATTATTGCTGTGGAGGAGAACTACTTGGTCGCGGCGGTGATGGTCGCGATACCGACGAGCAGCTGGTCAGTGACGGCGTCCGTGCTGAACGTGGAGTTCAGCAGGCCGGCGGCGACGGAGGAGATGTGAACCGTGGTGCCGGTGAGGATGGCGTTGTCTCCGTCCATCGTCAGGGGCTCGAGGGTTCCACCGTAGAGGTCGAACAGCAGGGCCTGGGTCGCGGCGGATTCACCGTTGACCGAGACGTCACCGAAGAGCTCCGAGGTGCCCGGGTCGATGGTGAAGTTGGTCAGTTCGACCACGATGTCGCCGGCGGTCAGCGAGAAGCCGGAGCCCTCGTGCTCGATGGAGCCCTGAACGTAAGGGCGGTAGTCTTCCTGCGGGTCGTAGTAGTCCACGTTTCCGCCGGTGATCGGGAAGTGCAGGCTGCCCTCTTCGAGGGTGGCTGTTCCCACGGTGCCAGCGGTGAGGCCGAGGCTCGTGAGGGCTGCAGCGAAGTCCGCGTCGAGCAGCACGGCCGTGTCGACACCCGACAGACTGGGGATCGAGGCGAGGGGCGTCGGGTCGGCTTCGGCCGAGCTCGACGAGCTGGCGGCGGGCGCCGGGGCCCCGGTCGTCGCGGCCGATGAACATCCGGCGAGGCCGGCGATGAGAATTCCAGCAGAGGCGAAACCGATGGTGGCCTTGGTGAAAGTGCGCATGGGATGAATCCTTTTCTGTCGATCGAGCAGGTGGTGTTGGGGTCTGCATGGTGTTCGGCTCCACCCCCGAAATGGTTTGGAATTGCCCAATTCCGTTACCGTTCCGTTACTCAATACAGCAAACGTCCAGATAGGCGGGCGCGCCGAATACGCCGCGATCCCGGTCGTGCACAGGGATCGGCGCCGTCAGGCGAGCGGATGCCGACTCGCCCGCCTCCTGCTCGCGGCCCGTGTTCAGGAAGTTGGCACTGGTTTGAACCCGTGCCGCCTTCGCGAACACGGGCCACGACGCCCGCGGGCGGGGTGTCCGTATTAGAAGTGGCGAAAGCGATCCGGCGCGAGATCCCAGGGATCCTTGCCGAGCAATTCGGCGACGCCGCGAAACACGCAGGTCTCGATCATCATGCGCTGGTGCATCTCATCGTTTTCATGCAGGCGCGACAGGCGCTGGATCGGCAGGCGGTAGAACACCACCCGATTTGTCTCCGGCGTCACCATCCAGCGTTCGACCCCGACGCCCGCGATGACCGAGGGCGGTCCGGAGGCCACTTCGAACACGGACTTGCCCAGTTCTTCGGGCCAGACGCCGCGCAGGTACTCGATCGTCGAGGCGATCGTCGTGTCGAACAGGTCGATGCGGGTGCGCAGCGGCGGCAGGAACGGGCCGGTCGCTGAACTGCGGATGCCGCGGCCGTGCCGGTCCCGTCCGCGGCCGCGCACGGTCGGTTCGGGCGCTGCGGAACGACGGGATCGGGACATGCTGCCATCCTACGGCGGGCCGGCAGCCGGTATCCTTATAGGCAATGACATTCCGCCCGTGTTCTCGTGTTGCCTGCCTCGAACCCTCGGTGGCCACGCTCACCTTCGACTATGGGGAGTCCCTGGCGGTGCTGGGCCCGCTTTCCGGCCGCAAAGAACCGCACAGCTTCGACCTGTGCTCGCGGCACGCGGAACGCACGAGCGCTCCGCAGGGGTGGCAGCTGATGCGGCACCGCCTCGTCGCCGACGATCCCGACCAGTAGCCCGCGCGCTACCCGGCGATGGCGTCGACCAGGCCGGTCAGTTCAGGTGCGAGCCGAGCGGATGCCAGCGCCCGCTCGAGCGCCGCGTCGTGCACCGGGCGGGCCAGATCGTGCAGAGCATGCCCGGCTGCCGTGAGCTCGGTGTAGATTCCGCGCCGGTCATCGGCGCAGAGAACGCGGGTGAGCAGCATCCGCTCTTCGAGGCGGTTGACCAGACGGGTGGTCGCGCTGCTGGACAGCGCGGTCGCGCTCGCGAGTTGCTGCATACGCATATGCCAGCCGTGCTGGCGACCCAGCGCGTCGAGCACGGTGTATTCCACGACCGACAGGTCGACCGAGTCCTGCAAGGCGCGTTCCAGTGCGGTTTCAAGGGCACCGTGCAGGGCGGCCAAGGTGCGCCAGCCGTGCGCGCGCACCTCAACGGCGTCGTCTTCGATGCCCACGGGACCTCCAATATTCACGGAATGGTTTCTTGCGCGGATAACTAGCGTGTGCAAGTATTTATAGCGCGCCCACAATAGATGCTTTTTGCAACTACAGGCGTCTGCAAATACATAGCTTACGTGCTCCCTCCGCGTCTCGCCAGAGTTGGCGCCCACTCATCTCGTTCAAGGAGTCTCTCCATGCCCATCAGCCTGATCGCCCTCGCCCTCGGCGGCTTCGGAATCGGCCTCACCGAATTCGTGATTATGGGCCTGCTGCCTGAGGTGGCCGCCGACTTCGTGGTGAGCCCAGCCGTGGCCGGCTGGCTCATCTCCGGCTACGCCCTCAGCGTCGTCGTCGGAGCGCTCGGCCTCACCGCCGCCGTCAACCGATTTTCCCGCAAACGTGTGCTCATCGCTCTCATGGTGCTGTTCATCATCGGCAACCTGTTGTCGGCCATCGCGCCGACCTACGGCATCATGCTGAGCGGTCGCATCATTGCCGCTCTCTGCCACGGTGCCTTCTTCGGAATCGGCGCCGTCGTCGCGGCGAGCCTGGTGCCCGAGAAAAAGAAGGCCGGCGCGATCGCGATCATGTTCACCGGGCTCACCGCCGCCAACGTGCTCGGCGTTCCGTTCGGCACGTTCCTCGGCCAGGCGTTCGGCTGGCGTTCCACCTTCTGGGCGATCACCGCGATCGGTGTCGTCGCCGTGCTCGGCCTGATCGTCCTGCTGCCAGCCATGGCGGCGCCGCGGTCCGAATCCGCGAGCCTGCGCCACGAGTTACGCGCGTTCCGCTCGTCGCAGGTGTGGTTGTCGATCGCGGTCACCGTGCTCGGCTTCGGCGGCATGTTCGGTGCTTTCACCTATATTGCCTTCACGCTCACCGAAGTGACCGGCTTCGCCGCGAGCATGGTGCCGTGGCTGCTCGTCGTGTTCGGGGTCGGGCTCTTCGCCGGCAATGCGCTCGGCGGCAAACTCGCCGACCGCTCCCTCGACGCGAGCCTGCTCGCCTTTCTCGGCGCCTTGACCCTCGTTTTGGTGTTCTTCGCTCTCACCGCCGCCAACCCGATCGCGACCGTCATCTCCCTCATCCTGATGGGCGGCTTCGGTTTCGGTGTCGTTCCGGGCCTGCAGATGCGGGTCATGCGCCACGCGAACGGCGCCACCACACTCGCCTCCGGCGCCAACATTGCTGCTTTCAACCTAGGCAATGCGCTCGGCGCCTGGACGGGCGGCAGCCTCATCGCCTCCGGCCTCGGCTACACCGCGCCGATCTGGGCTGGCGCGGGGGCCGCTTTCATGGCGCTTGTCGTGATGGCGGCCGCTGCAGCGATGGTGCGGCGCCGGCCGGGAGCATCCGTTCTGCCGGAAGGCGCGCACGGACCGAACAATGTGGAGGTCATTCAGAGAGAAATGGCAAGATAGCACCATGACTGTCGCCGCGCCTTCCGCGCCCCCCACGTTCACCTATAAGATCGCCGATCTATCGCTCGCCGAGGCGGGCCGCCACCAGCTGCGCCTGGCCGAGAACGAGATGCCGGGGCTCATGGCCCTGCGCACTGAATTCAGTGAGTCGAAGCCGCTCGCCGGCGCCCGCATCGCCGGATCGCTGCACATGACCGTGCAGACCGCCGTGCTGATCGAGACCCTCGTGGCCCTCGGCGCCCAGGTGCGCTGGGCCAGCTGCAATATTTTCTCCACGCAGGACGACGCGGCCGCCGCGATCGCAGTCGGTCCTACCGGCACAGCGGATGCCCCCGCCGGCGTTCCCGTGTTCGCCTGGAAGGGTGAGACCCTCGAGGACTACTGGTGGTGCACCACGCAGATCTTCGACTGGAGCGCCGAAGCCGCTGCCGCCGGAGCCACCTGGACCGGCCCGAACATGATCCTCGACGATGGCGGCGACGCTACGATGCTCGTGCATAAGGGTCGCGAGTTCGAATTGGCCGGCGCTGTACCAGCGGATGCTGCCGGTGACAGCCACGAGTACGGCGTCATTCTCGCCGCCCTCCGTCGGTCGCTCGCCGAGTCGACCGACCGCTGGACCCTGGTCGCGGCCGACCTCATGGGTGTCACCGAAGAGACCACCACCGGAGTGCACCGCCTGTACGAGCTCGCCGCGAGCAAGGAACTGCTCTTTCCGGCCATCAACGTCAACGATTCGGTCACCAAGAGCAAATTCGACAACAAGTACGGCATTCGCCACTCGCTGCCCGACGGACTCAACCGGGCGACGGATGTGTTGATCGGCGGCAAGGTTGTCTTCGTCGCCGGCTATGGCGATGTCGGCAAGGGTGCCGCCGAAGCCATGCGCGGCCAGGGCGCTCGCGTGATCGTGAGTGAGATCGACCCGATCAACGCGCTGCAGGCCGCGATGGACGGATTCCAGGTCGCCCGCCTCGACTCCGTCGTCGAACAGGTCGACATCTTCGTCAGTGGCACCGGAAACTTCAACGTCATCGGTGTCGACCACATGCTGCGCATGAAGCACCTCGCCATCGTTGCCAACGTCGGTCACTTCGACAACGAGATCGACATGGCAGCGCTCGAGTCGCTCGCGGGCGCCGTCAAGGTGCAGATCAAGCCGCAGGTCGACGAATGGCGCCTGCCGAGCGGACGCAGTGTGCTCGTACTGTCGGAGGGGCGCCTGATGAACCTCGGCAACGCCACCGGTCACCCCTCGTTCGTGATGAGCAACTCCTTCACCAACCAGGTGCTCGCGCAGATCGAGCTCTATGTCTCGCCCGAGAAGTATCCGATCGGCGTGTACGTGTTGCCGAAGCTGCTCGACGAAAAGGTGGCTCGTCTGCACCTCGACGCCCTTGGAGTGGAACTGACCGTCCTGACCCCCGAGCAGTCCGCCTACCTCGGTATTCCCGCCGAAGGCCCCTACAAGGTAGACCACTACCGCTACTAGCCCCTGCCATTTCTTTCCGGGCCCGGGCCCGGAAAGTGGGCCCATGTTCTATCGTGGGCCTGGTTCCCGAAGGTGGGCCCGGTCGACGGGTGGGTGCTGGTGAGCGGATGCCGGCCCCGCGTTGCTTTCCGGGCCCGGTCCCGGAAAGTGGGCCCATGTTCTATCGTGGGCCTGCTTTCCGAAGGTGGGCCCGGTCGACGGGGCGGGTGCGCGGATGGGGTGCGTGGTGGTGCGACACGCCCGGGTGGTTGGCGTTTTGACGGGTGCGCGTGGTGGCCGTAATGTATCTATACGTACCCCAAAGGTGCGGAAAGCCGCAGTGCTTCCCGGCCTCACGTGGGACCATCTTCTAGCCACATCAACTTCACGGATCGTGTTTCATGATCTCGGGTGTTGGGCTAGGATAGTAAGCCTCCCATCGAGTGTGTGTTACTGGTTGAGTCAGCTTTTTCCCGATGTTTCGGCGTGCTTTGGCGTGCCGTGAATTGCTGGGTTTGGCCGATTTGACAGTGACTGGCTGGGTGGGTAAGTTAGACAAGTTGCCCCGGAGCGACAGCCCAGAACAGGGCCTGAAGTCGGGTGTG
>NZ_SOEY01000029.1 GCF_004402535.1 Cryobacterium glaciale
GGCGCGCTGCGGCGGCTCGCGCGGCGACCCGGCCGGCCGCGCGAGCACGCGTCGGCGCCGCCTGGCCGTTCAGGGCCGCCACGTACACTGATGGCTGGGGTTTTTCACGAGCGGATGCCCGCGCCCCGAAAGGACACACGCATGAGCCTGATCCGGCTGAACGACGTCAGCATCCGCTTCGAGAACACGCAGATTCTGCGCGAAGCGTTCTTTCGCCTCGAACCCGGTGACCGGGTCGGCCTGATCGGCAAGAACGGCTCCGGCAAGTCCACCATTCTCAAGCTCATCCTCGAGCAGGTTTCGCCCGATACCGGCGAGGTCACCCTCGAGGACGGTATCCGGGTGGGCTACTTCTCGCAGTTCTCCGAGCTCAACGGCGCGCAGACCATCACCGAGGTGCTCGATGAGCTGTTCGTGGCCGTGAAGGCCGTCGAGGCCGAACTCGCCGCGATCGACGCGGCGATCGCCCTCGATTCCTCGGCCAGTGCCGAACTCGACCGGCTGATCGGCCGCCAGGGCGACCTGTTCGAGGAGATGGACCGGCTGGACGGCTGGGACTACAAACGCCACATCGACACCGCCCTGACCACCCTCGGCTTCAACGAGGCCCACCGCGTCTGCGCGATCGACGAGCTCTCCGGCGGCTGGCGCAACCGCGCGGCCCTGGCCAAGATCGTGCTCGAAGCCCCCGACGTGCTGCTGCTCGACGAGCCCACCAACTACCTCGACGTGGCCGGCGTCGAGTGGCTCGAAGCCTGGTTCAAGAGCTTCAAAGGCGCCGCCATCGTGGTCTCGCACGACCGCAAATTTCTGGACGCCGTCGTCACTCGCATCATCGAGGTCGAGAACTTTCACCTGCACGAGTACCCCGGAAACTTCGGCGAGTACATCGTGCAGAAGCAGTTCCGGCTCAAGACCCTCGAGGCCCAGTTCGTGCATGAATCCGAGCTGCTCGCCTTCGAAGCCGAGGGCATCGCCGACCGCCGCGAAGCAGCGAAGGCCGAGAGCCGCCAGCTCGGTAACCAGCTCGCGCACATCAAGAAGTCGCGCACGCCGCGCCCGGTCGACCAGATCATCACCGAGATCTACGGCAACCTGCACGTCAAGGACGTGCTCTGCCGGGTCGACGGTCTGGCCAAGAGCTACGGTGACAAGCTCCTGTTCGAGAACCTCAGCTTCGAGGTGCGCCGCGGCAACCGCATCGTCGTGCTCGGCAGTAACGGCAGCGGCAAGACCACCCTGCTGCGGGTTCTCACCGGCGAAGAGACGGCCGACCGCGGCGACGTAGCCTGGGCCAGCGGCGCCGGCGTTGTCTCGTACAACCAGATCCTCGCCGAACTCGACGAGAGCGACACCGTCAGTCACGCCGTCAACGCCATGCCCGGCAGCCTCGCCCTCACCGCGACCAAGAAGTCGGTCAACCGCTTTCTGACCATGTTCCAGTTCAGTGAGGCCGACCTCAAACAGAAGATCGGCAACCTCTCGGGCGGCCAGCGGGCGCGAGTGGCCATGGCCCAGTGCCTGCTCTCCGGCGCCTCGGTGCTGCTGCTCGACGAACCGACCAACCACCTCGACATGTCGAGCACCCAGGTGATGGAACGCGCCCTCGTGCACTTTCCCGGCGCCGTCGTGGTCGTCAGCCACGACCGGTTCTTCACCGACAAGATCGCCAACCGCCGCCTCGTCTTCGGAAGCGACGGAGCCGCCCCCGGCGAGATCGAGGTGCGCGCCGCCTGACCCGCTCCTGTCTACAGTTTCCGGGCCCGGGCCCGGAAACCGGGCCCACGACAGATCATGGGCCCGGTTCCCGAAGGTGGGCCCGCGGGCAGATTGCAGTCACGCCGGGCAGCGTCCCAACCCGTCTCGTAGTATTGCCATGTGACCCCGGCCCGCGCAGAGACTCGAACGGATGCGACGGCCGCGCCCGCAGCATCCGCTGTGCCGGTCTGGCTGGCCCTCGTCTTCTCGGTGCTGATCGGCGCCCTGTACGCCGTACAATCCCGCGTGAACGGCGAACTCGGGCACCAGATCGGTGACGGATTCACCGCCGCCGTCATCTCGTTTGGCTCCGGCCTGGTCATCCTCAGCCTCGGCCTCATCGTCTCCCAACGCGGACGCCGCGGCCTCCAACTCGTTGCCCGCGCCGTGAAAGCGAAATACCTGTCCTGGTGGCACCTGCTCGGCGGCCTGGCCGGCGCCCTGTTCGTGCTTTCCCAGGGCCTCGTTGCCGCGCCGCTGGGTATCGCCCTGTTCACCGTCGCCGTCGTGGCCGGCCAGACCGTGAGTGGCGTACTCATGGACCGGTTCGGCATCGGACCGGGCGGCCGTCGAACCCTGCACGCCTCCAAAATCGTCGGCGCGCTGCTCGCCCTGGTCGCCGTCGGCTTCACGGTGAGCGGCGAACTGCGCGGCAGCGACGCGCTCTGGCTGCTCGCGCTGCCCCTGATCGCCGGCATCGGCCAGGGCTGGCAGCAGGCCGTCAACGGTCAGGTACGAGTCACCGCGCAGAGCGCGCTCACGGCGACCTTCCTGAACTTTCTCACCGGCAGCATCGCCCTCGTGCTCGCCGCCCTCGTGCATGGCCTGGTGGTCGGCTTCGCATTGGAACTTCCCGGCAACCCCTGGCTCTACACCGGCGGACTGATCGGCTGCATCTTCATTGCCGGCGCCGCGCTCGTCGTGCGCACCACCGGGGTGCTCATGCTCGGCCTGTGCATCGTGGCCGGACAGCTGGTCTGCGCCCTCGCGCTTGACCTGCTCGCGCCCACCCAGGGACATCCGCTCGGCGTGACGACCATCGCCGGCACGGCCCTCGCCCTCGTGGCCGTCGTCATCGCCGCCGTGCGTTGGCGCCGTCCCGGTCGCGCGCATTCCTGAAAAGTCACAGAACCCCCAGGAACTCCTCCGGCTCGATCGACAACCGCACGCCCGGCTTGCAGTCAGCCGGAACGCCGCCGACATAGAGCCACCCGAGCAGCTCCTCGTCGTCGCCGAGGCCGTGCAACTCCCGCACCGGCGCCGAGCGCACGAGCGGACCGGTGCGCCACATCGCGCCCCAGCCAGCATCTTCGAGCAACAACGTGAGCACGTGCGCGACGCCCGCCGCGACCGCATCCTGCTCCCAATCGGCCACCTTGAAACTCACCCGCCGGGAGGCGATGACCGCCAGCAGCAGCGGTGCCCGCAACGGCTTGCCGGCCAGCTTCAGAGCTTCCACACCCTCACAAACGGATGCCGCCACAAACGCCGCTCCCAGCCGGTCGCGGGCGTCGCCGCGCAGCTCGAGCAGGCGCCACGGGCGCAGCGCGCCGTGATCGGCCACCCGAGCTGCTGCCGCCACGAGCGGCAGCACCTCGGCCCGGGTGGGCGCGAGCGCCGTCACTTTGGAGTAGCTGCGCCGGGAGTTGACGGCCTGGAAGACCGCCGAGGAGTGCACCGCTTTACTCTGCGGGCGTGAAGTTGAGCGAGATCGAGTTCATGCAGTACCGATCGCCGGTCGGGGTGCCGAATCCGTCGGGAAAAACGTGTCCCAGGTGCGAGCCGCAGTTGGCGCAGCGCACTTCGGTGCGCACACTGCCGAGCGAGCGGTCTTCGAGCAATTCGACGGCTTCGGGCCGCACCGACTCGTAGAAGCTCGGCCAGCCGCAGCCGGAATCGAACTTGGTGCCGCTCTTGAATAATTCCGCGTTACACGCGCCACAGGTGTAGGTTCCGGCACGCTCTTCGTCGAGCAGCTCGCCGGTTCCTGGGCGTTCGGTACCGGCTTCACGCAACACCGCGAACTTCTCCGGCCCGAGTTCGGAGCGCCACTCGTCGCTTGACTTCTTGATTGCGTAGTCCATGGTGGATATCCCTTCGATCCGGCTGTCCGTTGGCACGAACAGCGTCTACCCAGCCTAAACTCGTGCGGCCGCCCGCGCATTCCGGGCCCGGCCGTTTCGCAGTGTTTGCACGGCCACGCGGCTGCCCGCGAGTCTCGCCCGCCGGCCCGGCACGCCCGGGCGCCCGCGCCCGCTGCGCCGTTCCGGGCGTGCCGGAGGCAACATCCAGCCGCCCCCAAATAGGATGAGCCCGGCGGATAACCCGTCGAAACTGTCCTGGGGGAGAGATATATCAATGAGCGAGAGAATACCGACGACGGAGCCACCCGCCACAACTACACCCGCCACCACCTCCGCGCCCGCCGGCATGACGCCGCCCGCACCGGCTCAGCTGGGCGAACGCGACCAGGCCGTTCTGGCCTTCGAACGGCAGTGGTGGCGGCACGTCGGCGCCAAAGAGGAGGCCATTCGCGCCACCTTCGGCCTCTCGGCCGCCCGGTACTATCAACTATTGGGGGCTCTGGTCGATTCACCGCTCGCACTGGCCTTCGACCCGATGCTCGTAAAACGGCTGCAGCGGATGCGTTCCGCGCGATCCGAGGCACGCGCCAGTCGTTCGCTTCCCGCCGACGACTAGCACCTGACCGCTTTCCGCCAGCGCGGGGCCTTCGGGATCGTCCGATTCCGGCCCGGCCGGCCAACCAAGGATTCAACCAACATGGCGCGAAAATTTGCGAAAGACCGTTTCGACACCCACACGCACGCCCTCGACCGAGTCGGTGCCCACCGCGCGCCCGGCAAGAGGGGCCGCGGCTGGGTCGGGTTCTGGTGGGCGCTCGGCGCCACCGTGCTGCTGATCGCCGCGGGCGTCGTCGGCATTTTCGCGATCAATAATCGCCTCGACTTCTCCAACATTCCGGGGCTGTCCTCGGCCAGTTCGACCCCGATCCCCACCGAGACCGTCATCCCCACCGCCGAACCGACCGTCGACCCGGCGCTGACCGTGAACGTGCTGAACGGCTCCGCGAATGACGGGGTCGCGGCATCCGTCAGTGACACGCTCACCGCTGCCGGCTGGGCGGTCAGCGGAACCGGCAACGCCAGTACCGACACCGAACCAAGCACGGTGATCTACTACGCCGATGCGAGCCAGGAGGGCGCCGCTCGCGGCCTCGCCGCCTCACTGCCGGGCTCGAAGATCGTCGTCTCGGCCGTCTTCGTCGATTCGGGCGCCGCCCTGACCGTCGTCGTCGGCAACGACTACGTTCTGCCCGTGGGCTGATCTGCAGTCGAATCTTCAGACTTACCGGGCATTTTCTGATCCGTCAAGCCCCTTTTCTTCTGCTGCGACTTCAGTATTATCTGGTTTTGGTCACACATTTTGTTCGGGCAATACCCGCCCGGATCAGGAACGCTCGCCCAAGGTAACTTGCAACAGAAGACTTGCTCTCGGGGATTTGCTGCTTGCACGAAATGACGCAGTCTCTGCGGCAGGGCCCGGAACTGCCAATGGGCCGTGCCGTCGAAATTGAGCAAGGAGTAACACATGGCGAACGGAACCGTTAAATGGTTTAACGCTGAAAAGGGTTTCGGCTTCATCACTGTTGATGGGGGAGGGCAGGACGTCTTCGTTCACTACTCCGCCATTGACATGAGCGGGTACAAGGTGCTCGAAGAAGGCCAGCAGGTCGTCTTCGAGGTCGGTGCCGGAGCGAAAGGCCCCCAGGCTGAATCGGTTCGACCGGCCTGACCCGCCCCACAAGGGGGTCTATCCCCCGCCTGACGCCGCCCGCAGCAACGGGCGGCGTTAGTGTTTAACGGTGACCAAGATAATGACTGCCCGCAGAAACGGGCCGCGCAGGGCCGCTGGACTGCTCGCCCTGATCGTACCGGCACTGCTGTTGAGCGGATGCACCGGCAACGCTCCCGCTCCCTCCGCTTCGCCGAGCGGCGAAGCCTGGACCTCGGGCTTCGTCGCCGCCGCGGCCACCGAGACCGCCCCGCTGACGGGACTCACCGTGGCAGCCGGCTCATCGGCGCACCCCTCCCTCGCGGCCAAGGTCGACAACCACGTCGCGGCTCGCCCGCAGGTTGCGATCGACCGCACCGACCTCGTGTTCGAAGAACTGGTCGAGGGCGGCATCACCCGCTACGTCGCGGTGTGGCAGTCCGGCATTCCAGACCAGGTCGGCCCGCTGCGGTCGATCCGGCCGATGGACCCCGACATCATCGCCCCCTTCGGTGGCCTCGTGGCCTACTCGGGCGGCCAGCAACGCTTCGTCGACGGGATGAATGCGACCGGCCAGATCAGCGCCATCTTCGACTATGACACGACCGGCCTGTTCTCCCGCTCCAAGGCGACGGCCGCCCCGCACAACGTCATCCTCGCCGCCACAGAATTCGTCAACCGCAATGCCTCCGTCGCGCCGCCCGCGCAGCAGTATGCCTACGCGGCCACGATCGCCGGGGCATCCGCTGTGGTGGACGGCGCCCCGATCTCGGTGATCAACACCCGCTTCTCGAACTCGAGTGCCCGCAGCTGGACCTGGAACGCGGATGCCGGCGCCTACCTGCGCACGCAGGACGGCGCACCGGACCTGACTCCGGAAGGCGCCCAGCTCAAAGCCACGAACGTCGTCGTGCTGCGGGTGAATGTCACCGTCGACCAGAGCATCCCCAAGACCGAGCTCATCGCCTCGGGTGACGCATCGATCTCCTCCGGCGGAAAGACCATCGCGGCCACCTGGAGCAAAGACTCCCAGACCGCGCCGATCCGCCTCGTCGACGGCAATGGAGTGACAATTCGGCTGGCACCGGGCAATACCTGGTTTCAGCTCGTGCCCAACGGCACGGGCTCGGTCGACCTCGTTCCCTGACCGTCGCCCGGGAGCCGCCAACCACCCCCCGATGCTCGCTTGCACTCTCGACCCCAGAGTGCCAGAATCGTTTTAGCACTCTCGTCATCTGAGTGCTAACCCCATCATCGTTTGGAACGTCCGGGAGGGACGAGTTACACATATGGCAAAAATCATTGCATTCAATGAAGAGGCCCGTCGTGGGCTTGAGCGCGGCCTGAACATTCTCGCCGACACCGTCAAGGTCACCCTCGGCCCGCGCGGCCGCAACGTCGTCCTGGAGAAGAAGTGGGGCGCCCCCACGATCACCAACGACGGTGTGTCCATCGCCAAGGAGATCGAGCTCGACGACCCGTACGAGAAGATCGGTGCGGAACTCGTCAAAGAGGTCGCCAAGAAGACGGATGACGTAGCCGGCGACGGCACGACCACCGCAACCGTCCTCGCCCAGGCTCTGGTTCGCGAAGGCCTGCGTAACGTCGCAGCCGGCGCCGATCCGATCAGCCTGAAGCGCGGCATCGAGAAGGCTACGGCAGCTGTCATCGCCGAGCTCATCGCCAGCGCCAAGGAGATCGAAACCAAGGAAGAGATCGCGGCAACCGCCTCCATCTCGGCCGGCGACACCGAAATCGGCGCGATCATCGCCGAGGCCATCGACAAGGTCGGCAAGGAAGGTGTTGTCACCGTTGAGGAGTCGAACACCTTCGGCACCGAGCTCGAGCTCACCGAGGGCATGCGCTTCGACAAGGGCTTCCTGTCGGCGTACTTCGTCACCGATCCCGACCGTCAGGAAGCGGTCTTCGAAGACCCCTACATCCTGATCGTCAACTCCAAGGTCTCCAACATCAAGGACCTGCTCCCCATCGTGGACAAGGTCATCCAGACCGGCAAGCAGCTCCTCATCATTGCGGAAGACGTCGACGGTGAGGCCTTGGCCACGCTCGTTGTGAACAAGATCCGTGGCATCTTCAAGTCCGTCGCCGTCAAGGCACCGGGCTTCGGAGACCGTCGCAAGGCTCAGCTGCAGGACATCGCCATCCTCACCGGTGGACAGGTCATCTCGGAAGAGGTCGGCCTCAAGCTCGAGAACGTCACGCTCGACCTTCTTGGTAACGCCCGCAAGGTCGTCATCACCAAGGATGAGACCACGATCGTTGAGGGTGCCGGCGACGTCGAAGCCATCGCCGGTCGCGTTTCGCAGATCCGTGCCGAGATCGAGAACACCGACAGCGACTACGACCGCGAGAAGCTCCAGGAGCGCCTCGCCAAGCTTGCTGGCGGCGTTGCTGTCATCAAGGCCGGAGCCGCAACGGAGGTTGAGCTCAAGGAGCGCAAGCACCGCATCGAAGATGCAGTGCGTAACGCCAAGGCTGCCGTCGAAGAGGGCATCGTCGCCGGTGGTGGCGTTGCACTGATCCAGGCCGGCAAGACCGCGTTCGAGAGCAAGGCAGTCCTTGACCTCGTCGGCGACGAGGCAACGGGCGCGAACATCGTGCGCGTCGCCATCGACGCTCCGCTCAAGCAGATCGCGCTCAACGCCGGCATGGAGCCGGGCGTTGTCGCCGACAAGGTGCGTAACCTGCCCGTCGGATGGGGCCTCAACGCCGCCACCGGCGAGTACGTCGACATGATCGCTGCCGGCATCAATGACCCGGTGAAGGTCACCCGCTCCGCGCTGCTCAACGCCGCGTCGATTGCCGGACTGTTCCTCACCACCGAGGCCGTCGTTGCCGACAAGCCCGAGAAGAACTCGGCTCCGGCCGGCGACCCCTCGGGTGGCATGGACTTCTAAGTCCCGCCAGTCAGCACCAGCACCAGCAGAGTGGGCGTCTCCTTCGGGAGGCGCCCGCTTTTTTTTGGTGTCGGTTCGCGCGTGGTCTCGAGACACTCGCAGAGCTCGCTCCTCGACCAGCGGTCTGGCCTCGCCGGTCTCGCTGTTCTCGCTGGTCGAAATTTCGACAGGCTCAATCCGGCGGGAGCGGGCGCGCTTTATGCCCGCGTCTCCAGACCCGGTGCGCCGAGGCGCCTACCCGCGCGGCCAGATTCGCGGCAGCTCAGCGGATGCTGCGGCGGCTACCGCGCAAACAGCCGGATGTTGGCCTGCTCGGTCTCGGCGTACTGCTGCCCGGCCACGCTCAACGCCTGGTTGAGCAGGGTCAGACTCTCTTCCAGCTGCTGGTGCATGCCGCGCCACTCGGCGAACGCCCCCTGAAAAGCCGAGGACGCCTGGCCGGTCCAGAACCCTTCCAGGCTGGTCAGCTGCGCGTTGAGATCGCCGACATCCGCTTGTACTCGTGCGATGGTGCCGCGGGCGGTGCTCGCGGTGCTCTGCACCGCCTCGCTGTCGACCTGGAAGCTCGTCATGGTGTGCCCTTCTCCTACTTGACAGTGGTTGGTGACTGTCAGCGTAGAAGGCGAGCGGGGGCATCCGTTTGATGAACACACTTCTGTGAGCGGATGCCGCCCGCCCCGGCGTGGGGAGGAGTCCCTACGGGATGACCGGCTGGGAGTGTTGCGGTGCGCTCGGCGTGCCGGCGAGGGGGAGCGAGACGCGGAAGGTGGCGCCGCCGCCCGGGGTCTCGACGACGTCGACGGTGCCGTGGTGGCTCGCGACGATGGCGGCGACGATGGCAAGTCCGAGGCCGCTGCCGCCGGTTTCGCGGGCGCGAGAGGAGTCAGCCCGCCAGAACCGCTGAAAGATCTTTTCCCGAATCTGCGGCGGGATGCCCTCGCCGTGGTCGATCACGGCGATGGATGCGCGCTCGGTGCGCGGGTCCACCATGACTTCCAGCTCGATCGGGCTGTCGGAGGCCGTGAAGCGCATCGCATTGCCCATGAGGTTGGTGATGACCTGGCGAATCTTGTTCTCTTCCGCCATCACGATCGGTGGCAGCTGCGGCTCGACCGGCAGCACGGTCAGGTCGGCGTCGGGCAGTACGGCGGTGCCCCGACGCGGCTTCCGGGTGCGCAGGCGGGCCAGGGTGGCGCCGGCGAAGGCGATGGCCCCGGTCGGGGTTCCCGATCCCGACGGCCTGGTGATCGCACCGGTGGGCAGGCTCTCCGACGCGTCGTGGTCGAAGGCCGCGATCTCGGCGGAGTCGTCGTGGTGGTCGTGATCGGCGTCGAGATCTGTTTCGAGCGGTCCGATCACCGGTGAGGGAGTGAGCACGGTGACCTGGCGGCCCGGGGAACTCGCCATGGCATCGAGAGCGGCGTCGCGAGCGAGCGGCACCAGGTCGACCGGGGTGAGGGCGAGTGGCTTGGTCTCGTCGAGCCGGGCCAGTTCGAGCAGGTCTTCGACCAGCCCGCCCATGCGAATGGCTTCCTTCTCAATGCGTTCCATCGCCTGCGCGACGTCTTCGGGCGTCTGCAGCGCGCCCATGCGGTACAGCTCGGCGTAGCCGCGAACCGAGACGAGGGGGGTGCGCAATTCGTGGCTCGCGTCGCCGACGAAGCGGCGCATCTGGTCGATGGTGCGGGCGCGGTCTTTGAAGGCCCGGTCGATGCGGCTGAGCATGATGTTGAGCGAACGGTTGAGACGACCGACCTCGGTGTTCGGGGTGGCGCCGCCGAGCCGCTGGCTGAAGTCACCGTCGGCGATGGCGGCGGCGGTCTGCTCGGCCTCACGCAGTGGCACGAAGGTGGTCGTGACGAGCACCCGGGTGAGCATGGCCCCAATGAGCACGACCCCGGCGCCGAAGCCGAGAAAGATCGTGAGGTAGGTGGCCATGGTGTTCTCGGTCGGGCGCAGGGACACGGCCATGACCAGGGTGCCGTAGGTTCCCGTGGGGCTGATCACCACGGGAACCATGATCGCGTGGAACTCGGTGTCGTGGGCGGCATCCCACAGGGTTTGAATCTGCCCGTCGAGCTGCGACACCCGTTTCAGGTCGAGCGGCATGCCGACAACCGGCAGTTCCGCATGGTCGCGTTCCTGCCAGGTGCGGGTGATCAGGGCGCCGTCCTGGTCGTACAGGGCCACAAAGTAGTCCGAGGCGACGCCCTCGGTGTCACCCTGCGAGAACACGCTCGACGAGTAGCCGCTGAGCGCGGTCTGCGTGTCGACCTGCAGCTGCGTGTCGACCTGGGTCACCACGTACTGCTTGAGCATGGCCATGGTGCCGATGCCCGAAACGAGCAGGCCGAGCGTGAGCATCAGCACCGTGACACCGGTGATCTTGGAACGGAGGGAGATGCTGCTCCACCGTCTCGACAGGGTTTCGTGCATTTGGCTTAGTCTACGAAAGCTCGCTGTGTATAACGTGCGCTGTGACTAGGCCTTGGCAGCCTTGAGCATGTAGCCGAAGCCACGCTTGGTCTGGATGAGTGGTTCGCTCGAGTGCACATCGACCTTACGGCGCAGGTAGGAGATGTAGCTCTCCACGATTCCGGCGTCACCGTTGAAGTCGTATTCCCAGACATGATCGAGGATCTGCGCCTTCGAGAGCACCCGGTTGGGGTTGAGCATGAGGTAACGCAGCAGTTTGAATTCGGTGGGGCTCAGTTCGATAGCCTCTGTGCCTACGAGAACCTCGTGGGTGTCCTGGTCCATGGTGAGCTCGCCGGCGCGGATCACTGCGTCTTCGTCGGCGTGCATGGTGCGACGCAGAATGGCCTTGATGCGGGCGACGATCTCATCGAGGCTGAACGGCTTGGTCACGTAGTCGTCGCCGCCGACGGTGAGGCCGGTGATCTTGTCTTCGGTGTCGTCTTTGGCGGTGAGAAAGAGGATGGGCGCGGTGTAACCGGCCGAACGCAGGCGCTTGGTGACGCCGAAACCGTTCATATCCGGCAGCATGACGTCGAGGATGATGAGGTCGGGTTCCTCCTCGAGTACGGCGGAGATGGCCTGAGCACCGTTGCCCACCGCGCGCACGGCGAAGCCGGCGAATCGGAGGCTGGTGGTGAGGAGGTCGCGGATATTGGGTTCGTCGTCGACGATAAGGATGCGGGGGCCGTCAGTCATGCCCCCAGTATCTGCGCGTTAGCTGGAGCTTTGCTGAGAGTGAACGGTGCGTGCTGCGATCGGCGGCCGATAACCGTGGTGCGGCCAAGATTACCGACATGATGGAAGAGCACGATCGTCTTGTTTCACAGGTGAGGACCGCTATGACCCGCACGAGAACCGGCACTGCACTGACACGGCCCCAAATGGATGCCCCGCGCCGGCTGATCGGCGGCCGCACCTTCGATTTCGATCGCGAGGTGGCCGTGATGGCTATCATCAATCGCACGCCGGACTCGTTCTATGACCAGGGCGCAACGTTCGCGCTCGACGCATCCGTTGTGGCGGCGCATCAGGCCATTGCCGATGGGGCCGACTGGATCGACATCGGCGGGGCTAAGTTCGCGCCGGGGCCGGCCGTGCCGATCGAGCAGGAGATCGAGCGGGTGGTGCCGGTGGTCGAGGCGCTGCGAGGCTCGGGCGTGGTCATCTCGGTCGACACCTTCCACCCGGCGGTAGCCGCCGCGAGTATCGCCGCTGGCGCCCACGTGATCAACGACACCACGGGCGTGCACGACCCGGCCATGGCCGACGTCGTTGCCGACAGCGACGCCACACTCGTGATCACGCACAGCCTGGCTGCCCCACGGATGCCCTACCCGGCGCCGCACTACGACGATGTCGTCGCCGAGGTCAGAACTTTTCTGCTGGCTCGGGTGGAACGAGCCGTCGGGCGCGGGGTGCCGCGGGAGCGGATCATCATCGATCCGGGACACGACCTCAACAAAACCACCCGACACTCCCTCGAACTGACCCGGCGGCTTGGTGAGATCACCGGGCTCGGCCTGCCCACCCTCGTGGCCGTCTCCAACAAGGACTTCGTGGGGGAGAGCCTCGACCGGCCGCGCGGCGAGCGGGTCGAGGGCTCCCTGGCGGCCATGACGGTCTGCATCCTGCAGGGCGCCCGCATCGTGCGCATGCACAACGTGCGGGCCGCCGTCGACGCCGTGCGCATGACCGAGGCCATCCTCGGGTTTCGCGAGCCTGCCTACGAGCGTCACAACCTCGCCTGATGCGCGCCCAGCTGCCCCACCGGGCCCAACTGATCGAGCGCTACCGGGTGCCCGATCGCCTCACGCCTCGGGTGCGCGTCAACTTCATCGCGAGCCTCGACGGTGCGGCAACGCACGAGGGGCTCAGCGGCGGCCTTAACAATGCCGACGACAAGATCGTCTTCGACACCCTGCGACTGCTCACCGACGTGATCCTCGTCGGCGCCGGAACGGTGCGCGCCGAGGGCTACGGCGGCATTCGGATGACCGCGGAGGATGCTGCCTGGCGAGTCGCCCATGGACTCTCCGCCCAGCTGCCAGTGGCGATCGTGTCGGGGCGCCTGGATCTCGACCTGGGGCATCCGGTTTTCACCGAAGCCGCGACCCGACCGATCGTGCTTACCCATGCCGCGGCACCGGCCGACCGGCGGGTCGCGCTCTCAGCGGTAGCCGACGTGATCGTCTGCGGCGAGGACGCGATCGACCCGCGACTGCTCGTGGCGGCGCTCGCGGCCCGCGGCTTGCCCCAGATCCTGTGTGAGGGCGGACCGCACCTGTTCGGCGACCTCGTCGCGGCTGACCGGGTCGACGAGCTCTGTCTGAGCCTCAGCCCCCTGATCGAGGGCGGCGCCGCCGGGCGCATCGCCGTCGGGGCGACCGCTGCGACCCGCGCCATGGAGCTGCTGCATGTGCTGCGCGCCGGCGACATGCTGTTCCTGCGCTACGCCCGCTCCCACTAGGAAGCATGTTTCGTTGGTCGAGGTACGACGAAGGCGCGATCGAGACCCGGGTCACGTGGTCTCGATCGCTCGTGCCTCGCGCCTCGACCGGCGGTTCAACTACACGACAGATGCCGCTTCGAGGCTCTGCGAGTCGAGGATCGTGTAGCTGTAGCCCTGTTCGGCGAGAAAACGCTGCCGGTTCTGCGCGAAGTCCTGGTCGACGGTGTCGCGGGCGACGAGGGTGTAGAAGTTCGCTGAGAGGCCGGACTCCTTCGGGCGCAGCAGGCGGCCAAGGCGCTGGGCCTCCTCCTGGCGGGAGCCGAACGAACCCGACACCTGGATAGCCACGGTTGCCTCGGGCAGGTCCACCGAGAAGTTCGCGACCTTCGATACGACGAGCACCTTCACTTCGCCTACCCGGAAGGCCTGGTACAGCCGTTCGCGTTCGTCGATCGGCGTGGCACCGGTGAGCTGTGGGGCGTTCAACACCTCGGCGAGCTCGTCGATCTGGTCGAGGTACTGGCCAATCACGAGGATGCGTTCGCCCTCGTGCTTTTTGATCAGGGCCTGCACCACGCCGAGCTTGGCCGGTGCGGTTGCCGCCATGCGGTAGCGCTCGTCGTCTGCCGCGGCGGCGTAGCTGAGCCGCTCGGACTGCGGCAGGTCGATGCGTACCTCGTAGCAGTTGGCGGGGGAGATGAAGCCCTGGGCCTCGATCTCCTTCCACGGGGCATCGAAGCGCTTCGGGCCGATCAGGCTGAACACGTCGCCCTCCCGGCCGTCCTCGCGCACGAGGGTGGCGGTGAGGCCGAGGCGGCGGCGGGCCTGCAGTTCGGCGGTGAGCTTGAACACGGGCGCGGGCAGCAGGTGCACCTCGTCGTAGATCACCAGGCCCCAGTCCATGGCGTCGAGCAGTTCGAGGTGCGCGTACTCGCCCTTGCGCTTCGCGGTGAGAATTTGGTAGGTCGCGATGGTGACCGGCTTGACCTCCTTCACCTGGCCGGAGTACTCGCCGATCTCCTCCGGCGTCAGTGTGGTGCGCTTGAGCAGTTCGTCCCGCCACTGCCGGGCAGAGACGGTGTTGGTCACCAAAATGAGCGTGTTGGTCTTCGCGGTGGCCATCGCCCCGGCGCCGACGAGGGTCTTGCCGGCGCCACAGGGCAGCACGACCACGCCGCTGCCGCCGTCGAAGAAGCTCGCGACAGCTTTGTTCTGATAATCGCGCAGCGCCCAGCCGTCTTCTTTGAGGGCGATGTCGTGCGGGGTGCCGGGCGTGTACCCGGCGAGGTCTTCGGCAGGCCAGCCGAGCTTCACGAGCTCCTGCTTGAGCTGGCCGCGTGCCCACGGCTCCACCAGATAGGACTCCGGCGACGGATGCCCGATCAGCAGTGGCGCGATGCGCTTGGCGCCGGCTATTTCGGTGAGGACGGCCTGGTCGCTGCTGTGCAGCACGAGGGCGCCGTCGGCGTCGCGTTCGATGACGAGCCGGCCATAACGACCGACCGTTTCCGTGATGTCCACGCTGACCGTCTGCGGTATGGCGAATTTGGAATACTTCTCGAGCGTCGCGAGCATGTTGGATGCGTCGTGCCCGGCCGCCCGGGCATTCCACAACCCCAGCCGCGTGATGCGGTAGGTGTGGATGTGTTCGGGGGCGCGCTCGAGCTCGGCGAAGACGGCGAGGTCGTGGCGAGCATCCTCGGCAAGAGGGTGGGCGACTTCGAGCAACACCGTGCGGTCACTTTGGACAATCAGGGGGCCATCAGACATAGCGCCCAATCCTACGCCCGTCCAGCGGCCGTCCCGGCACGCGGCCGGTTGGCGCGCACTCCGACATGACGCCCGTCCGGCGGCCGTCCCGGCACGCGGCCAGGTTGGCGCGCACTCCGTCATGACGCCCGTCCGGCGGCGCTCCCGGCACGCGGCGGGTTGTGCGGGGTTCGTCTAGGGCACCGGGGTGATGCTGAGGATGCTCTTGAGCGGGAGGGTGCGCTCGATATCCGCGCGCCGGTCGCGGGCTCGAAAACGTCCGTTGCTGACGCTGGCCGGTTCGAGCAGGTAGTCCACCACCGCACCACCGGGCATGGCGATGCTGACCAGAATGGCCTGCTTGGCTTTGATAGCGGTGTCAAGCTGGCGGGCGAGCCAGGCATCCGCTACCGAAACGCCACTTTCGGCGCCGAGTCGTAACTTCGCGACCAGGTTGAGGGCGGTGTCGACCGTTGGCGTGGCGACGACCCTGGCGATCTGGTGTCGGCGCAGGTGCACGATTTCGCCGAGGTCGTCTTCGGCAGCGACCGGATAGCGCGCGTCGCTGAGTGCCCAGAACACGGCGTCCCCCGCGAAACGGCTGAGCAGGTGCTCGCCGTCACCGGCACGCACGAGCCCGATCGGCGCGAGCGTCTGGTCGACGGCGATGGTGCCCAGCAGTGCGGCGTCGGATGAGGACACATAACTCAGAAAAACGGTGTCGTCTTCGGGCGGGCCGACCGGTGCGTTCGGCCCGCCCGCAAGGCTGCCGACCCGCACCCGACCGTATCGCGACGCTGATTCGTTGATGAGGTAATCAACCGGCTGCGGAATGCCGGTGAGCGAGATCGACGCGAGGAAGGCGAGCAGCGTCGCGGCGTTCTCGCCCGCGGCGAGTGCGCGATTGACGGATGCCGCGGTGATGCGATAACTCGTCGCCAGCTCCCGACTTTCCACGTCGGCGAGGCCGCGCAGCCGGGAGTCGATCGACGGCGCGAGCGGACCGGGCGCGACGATCGACAGGTCGTGCTGCAGGTAAACGGCACCGACTTCGGCCGGCAGGGCGGTCGCCATGGTCGCGACGGCCGTCTCCGGGTCGCCGCGCAGCACACTGGCGCCGGCCGTGCTCGTGGTCTCGTGGGCCGTGATGCCGAGCAATTCGGCGTCGTGGGCGAACTCGGTCAGTTGGGACAGCATCCACTCGCCGCCGGCCGGGTATAGCCAGGCGATGAACGCGGTGAGGCCGTCGCCCCAGTGCAGACCGGCCTGCCGCGGCAGAATGTCGGCGACGATCGGCGGCAGTGCCGTCTGCCAGGCAGCGGCCAGCGCTTCCCAGCGGATGGTTGTGCGCTCGAGTAGCCAGGCTTCACCGGCCTCGGTTTCCATCCAATACCCGTCGGAGCGGGCGAGCAGGTCGGCCCGTGCGGCGAGGGCGACGATCGGGGCGACGAGGTCCGGCTCGACCGACATGACGGCGGCCAGGCGTTTGGTGTCGGGCAGGCCGAGTCCGCCGCGGCTGAGCTGCCGGGCGGGCTCCCGGCTCAGTTCGTTGACCAGCTCGGCGATCGACGACACGACCGCGAAGGCGCGCTCGGCGGCCAGCTGGTCGATAAAGGCGATCTCGGTGTCGGGCACGGCGGCCAGGGTGGCCGGGGGGAGGGCTGTCGCGAGGTCGGCGGCACCCGGCAGGCCCTGGGTCGGCCATGTCGCCAGGTGGGCCGAGACGGCGTCGTAGGGGATGCAGCATCCGTCGGTGTGGTCAGCGAGCAGCAGAGCATGCAGGGTGTCGACCCGGAGGGCTACCTCGGTGAGCGAGACCTCGACCGACCCCAACTCGGACAGTCGGCCGGTCACAGCGTTCAGGGTCGGAACGGAATTAGTGCTCGTGAGCTGCCCGGCCACGGCCAGGACGGCGAGCGTGGAGCGGTCCAGATGGCTCAGGGCCAGTTGCACACTGCTCGCATCAAGCAACGCCTCGGCGAGATCGAAGAAGTCGTGAATGCCGCTCGCCGTCACGCCGCGCACCGCGATGACGTGCCGCAGCTCGGCATCGGGCAGGGCCCGAAGTCTCGATGCGAGGCCGAGCATTACTCGCGGTCTCGACGAGCTTCGCGACTGCGGCGAACTCCCACAGAGATCATGAGCCCGACGATGAGCACGAAACCGATGGGCAGTCCGTAGAGCGGCAGAATGAAGATCGGCGGCCAGATGCCACGGCTGAACCCGTCATTGTCGCCGACGCCCATGGCCGTAGCGATGATCACCGCGAGGAACGCGAGGATCGAGAGCCCCACCACGCTCGCCACCATGTATGCGAGAACGCGTTCCAGCCGACTGACGGGTTGTGGAGTTTGATTGGTCACAGCCTAAGGATACGGGCACGCCGGTGCCGCAACCGAATATGCTGGGTTCACACCCCGCGCTCTTCTGTGCGCCCAAAACTCAGTGAGGTTCAGATGCCCACCGGCAAGGTCAAGTTTTACGACGAGGAGAAAGGCTTTGGCTTCATCACGTCCGATGACGGTCAAGAGGTCTTCCTCCACGCTTCCGCCCTGCCCTCCGGCGTAACCGTCAAGGCCGGCGCGAAGCTCGAGTTCGGTATCGCCGACGGCAAACGCGGCGCCCAGGCGCTGTCGGTACGCGTGATCGAGGCGCCGCCGAGCCTGAGCAAGTTCAACCGCAAGCCGGCCGACGACATGGCCATCATTGTGGAAGATCTCGTGAAGCTGCTCGACGGGATCGGCACCAACCTCAAGCGCGGTCGCTACCCCGAGTCGAGTCACAGCAAGAAGATCGCGGCGATGCTGCGCAAGGTCGCCGAGGAACTGGATGCCTGAGCTGACGGACGCGCAACCGACCGACTCGCAGCCCGCCAAACCCACCGACGCCACCTTGCTCGCGGCCGTTGACCTGGCCCGCACAGCGCTGCTGGAGATCACTTCCGACGACACGATCGGTGAGGTCATCGGCCACATCGACGAGGGTGACCTCGTCGTGTCGCTGCTGTTCGACTGCCTGATGACCGGTTACCCGGGCTGGCGGTGGACCGTCAGCCTCTCTCGGGTTGACGAGAACTCCGAGCCGAAGGTTCTCGAAACCGAGCTCACGCCCGGCGACGACTCGCTGCTCGCGCCGGAATGGGTACCGTGGTCGGATCGTCTCGTTGACGACGACATTGCAGCGGATGCCGACGAGTCCGACTACGACGAGTCAGACGATGACGAGATAGACGACGATCCAGACGACGACTCAGACGACGACCCGGAATCCGTCGAGGACGACGCGGATGACTCGCTCGACGCCCTGGATGCCCTCGACGGCATCGACTTTGATGAGGCGTTAGCGGCGGCGGAGCTGAACCCAGGCGAGACCACCGAGGCCGAGGCCGACGCCGATCACGGTGCACCACAGCCACCAACCCGTTCCCGACGCGCTCGCCGCCCCTGATCCCTCGGGCGCCGTCCACTGGGTGATGAGGGCGGTGCCGAGAGCGACCAGCCAGAGCAGGGTGCCGACGAGCAGGGCTTTGCGGGCATCCGTTCTCGCGGGCAGCGGATCGGGTCGACGTTCGCTGTCTTTCAACCAGAGACGCATGACCCGATCCTTTACCCGTTCTGTCCGCTAGTTTCCGAGGTGACCGACGACGTGCTCGATGGATGCCACGAGCTTCTTGACGTCTTCGGGGTCGATCGCGGTGAAGGTCGCGATGCGCAGCTGGTTGCGGCCGAGCTTGCGGTACGGCTCGGTATCGACGATGCCGTTGGCGCGCAGGGTCTTGCTGATCGCGGAGGCGTCGATGGCGTCATCGAAGTCGATCGTCACGACAACCTGCGAGCGGTGCGTCGGGTCGGCCACGAAGGGAGTCGCATAGTCGACGCCGGCCGCCCAGTCATAGAGAACGGATGACGAGGCCTGCGTTCGCGCCGACGCCCACGCCAGCCCGCCGCTCTGGTTGATCCAGTCGATCTGGTTCTCCATCAGCAGCAGCGTGCTGAGGGCCGGCGTGTTCAGCGTCTGGTTCAGGCGCGAGTTGTCGACGGCGTTCTTGAGACTGAGGAATTCCGGAATGTACCGGCCACTCGCAGCGATGCGTTCAACCCGCTCGATGGCGGCCGGGGAGAACAGAGCGATCCACAGGCCACCGTCGGAGGCGAGGTTTTTCTGCGGGGCGAAGTAGTAGACATCCGCCTGGGTCGCGTCGAAGTCGATGCCGGCGGCCGCGCTCGTCGCGTCAATGACGGTGAGGGCGCCCGGATCGCCGGCGACCCGGGTGACCGGGGCCATGACGCCGGTCGAGGTCTCGTTCTGAGGCCAGGCGTAGACGTCGATGCCGCCCTGCACGACGAAGTCGCTGCGTGAACCGGTGTCGGCCTTGATCACGTCGGGGGCTTCGAGCCACGGGGCGGCGGCCGCTTTGGCGAACTTGCCGCCGAACTCGCCGAAGACCAGGTTCTGGGCGCGCTTCTCGATGAGGGAGAAGGCGGCGGCATCCCAGAAGGCGGTCGAGCCGCCGTTGCCGAGCACGACTTCGTAGCCGT
Organism: Cryobacterium glaciale; assembly: GCF_004402535.1. Lineage (GTDB taxonomy): Bacteria > Actinomycetota > Actinomycetes > Actinomycetales > Microbacteriaceae > Cryobacterium > Cryobacterium glaciale. The sequence goes on from NZ_SOEY01000029.1 coordinate 19,683, forward strand.
CGGGAATGCGGAACAGCTCGCCCAGGCCAGCGCGCACGCGGCCGACGAGGTCCTTCACGGGTGCCTGGCGGTGCGAAGTGCCGAGCACTCCGGTGCCGAATCCGAGCAGGTGGTCGAGCTGTTCACGCCGGATTTTCGATGGGCCGCAGCCGAATCGTCCGTCGAGGGGGAGCAGATCGGTGGGTATCAGTAGGTCGGCCATAAGGCGATTCTAGTTGCCCAGCTGCAGGCGGGTAGGCTTGTGACGCTGTGCGGGCCATTGCCGAGGCCGCCGACGAAGCACCTTTTTGTCACTCGATGAACGGTGCGCGCACGAGCCAAATGAAGGGCTGCGGATGAGCGATCTGATCGACACCACCGAAATGTATCTCCGCACGATCCTCGACCTGGAGGAAGAACAGATCGTGCCGCTGCGGGCGCGCATCTCCGAACGTCTGGGGCACTCCGGCCCGACAGTCTCGCAGACCGTCGCACGCATGGAACGTGACGGCCTCGTCGTCGTCTCCGGCGACCGACACCTGGAGCTGACCCCGGCCGGCCGCAGCAAGGCCGTGCACGTGATGCGCAAGCACCGTCTGGCCGAACGCCTGCTCAGCGACGTGATCGGCCTCGAGTGGGAGTTCGTGCACGACGAAGCCTGTCGCTGGGAACACGTCATGAGCGAGCAGGTCGAACGCAAGATCCTGGAAATGCTCGGACACCCGACCGAATCTCCTTACGGCAATCCGATCCCGGGCCTCGACGAGTTCGGCGATTCGCCGGCGGTCGCGTTCATGGCCGGAGTGACCAACGTGTTGTCGGTCGTGGCGAGCTCGACAGTGCCGGTGACGGCGGTCATCCGTCGTCTCGGCGAACCGGTTCAGTTCGACCCGGAGCTGCTGCTGCAACTCAAGCAGAGTGGTGTCATGCCGGGCGCGACCGGTGCGTTCTCGGCCGCGGGTTCGTACGTTCTAGTACAGGTCGAGGGTTTCGGCGCTGGTCTGGAATTGCCGAATGAGGTTGCGAGCCACATTTTCGTCACCACGCCCACCGGCTACATCCCGGTCGCTCACTGACATCTCGAACAGTTCGCCGTGCGGTGGATTTGGCCGATTGTCTCGACCTTTTGAGGCGACCGTTACCAATCCGTTAGAAAAGTGCCCTTTCAGGGTGACAAATGGGCAGGCTTCTTGTAGCCTCGGGGATGTCCCACAGACCAGAAACGGTCGAAGGACTCTAGTCAAGACGCCTTCTTACCCCGTCTCTTGATTCGGAACACACCCGCGATTAGCGAAGTGGACGGGACAACGACCGAGTGTTGTCGAGGCGCCGGAGGTTAAAACTTTGGCTGCATTAGGAACGAGAAGGTCCGGACGCGGGCTGAGCCGAACAAGTGATTCCCTGGAAAAAGTGGAATCGTCGGCACACGCCCACCGAGCCCTGCCGCGCGCGGCCCCGAAGAAGCGCCGTGGCGGCATCGCCAACATCGTCGTCATGACCCTCGCTACCGGACTGGTGGCCACCATGGCCCTCCCCGCCTATGCGTTCGCTCCCGGTTCGAAGGAAGCAGCATTCAAGGCCAGCGAGTCCACGGAGATGTCCAAGGCCCAGGCGCAGGCCGTTGAAGTTGATGCGCAATCGGCAACCGTCAGCGTCGCTCGCGAAGGATTCACCGCTACCACTCCCGAAGAACTAGCCGCTGCCGCTCAGGCCGCCGCTGCGGAAACCCGCCGCGTCGAGGTTGCCGCGCAGATGACCTCCTACGCCGCGAGCTACTCCGGACCGAGCGTGGCCGACTATCTGGCCAACCCGGCCTACCCGAATTTCGATCTCGCATCCGTTTTCAATGTGGCCTCGCAGTATCAGGGCGTACCGTATGTCTATGGCGGTGCCACCCCGGCCGGCTTCGACTGCTCCGGCTTCATCATGTACGTCTACGCGCAGTTCGGCATCAGCCTGCCGCACTCCTCAGTGGGTCAGGGCGCGGCCGGAACCAAGATCGCGATCGAGGATGCCGTACCAGGCGACCTCGTGATCATGGACGGCCACGACGGCTTCTACGCCGGCAACGGAAACATCCTGCACGCGCCGTATACCGGCCAATCCGTGCGGATCCAGCCGATCTGGACCAGCGATTACTACATCGTGCGGATCGGTATCTGATTCACCGCCTCCGGTGAACACTGGGTAACAGCTCGCACAAATGGCGCATACAGATTCACCTGTTGCGCCATTTGTGGGTTAACCTAGTGCCCTGATGTAGTTGTAGGTCCTGAGGAGAGCCCATGCATGAGCGACGCACTATCCACACCATGGATGTGCGCGGTCGCGAGTGCTTTCGGCATAGTTGTCTGAGCGAGCAGAGCTGTGTGAGCAGCCAGAAGGCGTTGTCATTGTGACGGCGCCTTTTTTTGTACTCTTTTTCGCTTACGCCAGCTCCTGTTCTTTACGCATCGGATGTAGTTCGAATGGCTGGAAGCCGTCCAGCCTCCTTCGAAAGGGAGCGCATGCGNCTGGTACTCAACGCGGGCTATGAGCCCCTCGCCGTCGTCTCGTTCAAACGAGCGCTCATTCTGGTGATGAACCAGAAAGCGACGATCGTGCAGTCCGACCAGAACCACCCCGTTTTCGCGGCGTCCGGTTCGTGGGATCGCCCGAGCGTCATCCTGCTGTCACGGTATGTCCGCATCCCCATGTCGCGCCTCGTTCCGGTGAGCCGCCGCGGGGTGCTGCGCCGCGACGACCACCGCTGCTGCTACTGCGGCAAATCGGCAGCCACGATCGACCACGTGCTGCCGCGTTCGCGCGGTGGCCGCGACACCTGGGACAATCTCGCTGCCTGCTGCCTGCGCTGTAACAACCTCAAGAGCGATCACACCCCGGCCGAGATGGGTTGGGAGTTGCGTTTCACCCCACGGATGCCGCAGGGCACGACCTGGGTCGTGCGCGGAGTCGAGCGGCCAGAGCAGGAATGGGACGCCTACCTGGCTCCGGCCGCCTAACTCAGCGGATGCCTGCGGCTGGGGTGACCGACGCGACCGGCTAAACTTGCCGGACCAGCCTCTGTAGCTCAGTGGAAGAGCAATTCCGTCCTAAGGAAATGGCCGGGGGTTCGAATCCCTCCAGGGGCACACGTGTGTACAGTCCTGCAAATCTGGTAGACCGTGGGCTGTCGGTTTTCTACTTCATCGGGAATGCCATGTTCGCTGCCCAATTTGTGACGGTTCAAGAATCCACGGGTAATTGCACCGCGATCGGAGCGGTCTCCGGATCGGAGACTGCCGCGTTGGAGTCGTGCGTGACGTGGCGCAGCTCCCCATAGAGGTGCAGGGCTGACTCTTGTTTCAAGCGTCCCCACGTGGCGTTTGATACGTACTTCACTGTCTGGCACTCCGTCCGTCCCCCCGCGGGCCTGTGCACAGCCTATCGTCGACCGCGAGCGCACAGTCGTGGCGGAATAGGCCATCGGTTGGGCGCGGTCAGCGGCTGAGAGCGGTGCGCCGCCGGGCGCGGCAGTTCACCTGCGCGCTACCCGCGAGATCTAGACTGGGGTTTTCGCGGCGTGCCAGGCGGCCACGACCTGAACGAGGAGTCGTGTGAGCGAGCACCAGCACAGTCCAGCCGGCGACAGCGTGCACCCGCAGTCCGTGCTCGCTGCAGGACACCTGGCCAGGCCGGCCCGCACCCTCGCCGACATCCTTGCGGAAACCGCGGCGCAGCATCCGGATGCACTGGCCATGGAAGATGCGGCGGGCACGATCAGCTACCGCGGCTTGCTGCGGCGCGTGCAGGCGCAGGCGACCGGGCTGAGCCTGGCCGGAGTACGCCGCGGCGACACCGTGGGCATTCGCATTCCCTCTGGCACCCGCGATCTGTATGTGTCGATTCTGGCCACCCTGTTCGTGGGCGCCGCTTACGTTCCGGTCGACGCCGACGACCCGGAGGAACGCGCCCGGCTGGTCTTCTCCGAGGCGCACGTGGTCGGCATCATCGGCGAGAATAGCGTGTTCGCGCCACGCGAGGCCCTCGACCTGCAGGCCTTGCAGGGTCGGCCGGTGCCGCCGCACGACGACCCGGCGCTGGTCTATCCGCTCGACAACATTCCCACGCCCGACGACGACGCCTGGGTCATTTTCACCTCCGGATCGACCGGCGTGCCCAAGGGGGTCGCCGTCACCCACCGCTCGGCGGCCGCGTTCGTCGACGCCGAAGCCGGCCTGTTTCTGCGCGCCGAACCGATCGGAACCGGAGACCGCGTGCTGGCCGGGCTCTCGGTGGCCTTCGATGCGAGCTGCGAGGAAATGTGGCTGGCCTGGCGCAACGGCGCCTGCCTGGTGCCTGCCCCGCGCTCCCTCGTGCGCAGCGGCGCCGACCTCGGCCCCTGGCTGATCGCGCACGGCATCACCGTGGTCTCGACAGTGCCGACCCTCGCCGCCCTCTGGCCGGAGGAATCGCTCGAGGCCGTGCGCCTGCTGATCTTCGGCGGCGAGGCCTGCCCGCCCGAACTGGTCGCGCGCATCGCGACCCGCGGCCGGGAAGTGTGGAACACCTACGGGCCGACCGAAGCCACCGTCGTGGCTTGCGGTGCCCTCGTCGATGGCGTGGGCGAGATGCGCATCGGCCTGCCGCTCGACGGCTGGGACCTCGCCGTTGTCGATGCACACGGCGAGCGGGTCGCGGAGGGAGCGACCGGAGAGCTCATCATCGGCGGCGTCGGCTTGGCCCGCTACCTCGACGCCGCGAAGGACGCCGAGAAGTACGCGCCGCATCCGCAGCTCGGCTGGGACCGGGCCTATCGCAGCGGCGACCTCGTGCGGTTCGACCGGGTCGGCCTGGTCTTCGCCGGCCGTGCCGACGACCAGGTGAAGCTCGGCGGCCGGCGCATCGAACTCGGTGAAGTGGATGCCGCCCTCAACACTCTTCCCGGGGTGGCCGGCGGCGCCGCCGTGGTGCAGTCCACCCCCGCGGGCAACCATATTTTGGTCGGTTATATCGCCCTCACCAGCGCGGGCGCGCCGTTCGACCGACAGGCCGCCATCGTGAGGCTGCGCGAGGAGCTGCCGGCCGCGCTCGTGCCGCTGCTCGCCGTCGTCGACGCCCTGCCGACCCGCACCTCGGGCAAGGTCGACCGGGCGGCGCTGCCGTGGCCACTGCCCCAATCGGCCGAGGAAACCGAGGCGCTGTCTCCGACGGCGGCGTGGCTGGCCGAGGCGTGGGCATCCATTTTGGGGGTGCCGGTCACCGGACCGGATGATGATTTCTTCGCCCAGGGCGGCGGGTCACTCTCGGCGGCGCAATTCGTGTCGGCCGTGCGTGCCCGCCACCCCGAAACGACCGTCGCCGACCTCTACGACCACCCGCGCATCGGGTCGCTCGCCGAGGAACTCGACGCCCGCACCCCCGTGACGCCGCCCGTGGTGCGACAAGTGCTGCCGACACCGGCTCGCAGCCAGTTCGCGCAGACGGTGCTCGGCATTCCGCTGCACGTGCTGAGCGGCGCGCGCTGGCTGGTCTACCTGGCCATCGCCAACAATCTGCTGAGCCTGGCCGGCGTGACCTTCGCCCCCACCCTGTCGTGGTGGTGGGTGGCACTCGGCTTCGTTCTGTTCGTGACCCCGCCCGGGAAAATGCTCATCGCCGTCGTCGCAGCCCGACTGCTGCTGCACGACGTGCTGCCCGGCAACTACCCCCGCGGCGGCTCGGTGCACCTGCGGTTGTGGCTGGCCGAGCAGATCGCGCTGCTCGTCGACGCCGCGAGCCTCGCCGGCGCCCCCTGGATCAGCTATTACGCCAGGGCCCTCGGCGCGGAGATCGGCCCCGACGTCGACCTGCATTCGCTGCCGCCGGTGACCGGCCTGCTCACCATCGGCGCCCAAGCCTCGATCGAACCGGAGGTCGACCTGGCCGGGCACTGGATCGACGGTGACGTGCTGCGCATCGGCCACCTGCACGTCGGAGCCGACGCCCGCATCGGTTCCCGCAGCACCCTGCTCGGCGGGGCCCACGTGGGCAACGGCGCCGAGATCGAACCCGGCGCCGCCGTCTCGTCCCGCGTGCCGGCGGGGGAGCGCTGGGCCGGTTCCCCGGCTCGCCGTGTCGGCTCGGCTCGCCGCCCGTGGCCGGCCGAACGGCCTGCAAGGGCCAGTCGCTGGCTCGGCGCCTTCGCCGCCGGCTCGGTCGCGATGACCGCCATTCCCACGATCGCCCTCGTGCTCGGCGCGGTGATCGTCGGCGGGCTCGTCGGCGACGCTGACACCCTCAGTGTCGCCGTGCTGCGTGCCGCCCTGATCATGCCGGTCGCCGTCATCGCCGGCGGCCTCGCCTACGCGCTGCTCGTGATCGGATTCGTGCGCATTCTCGGCGTCGGCCTCCGCGAGGGCTACTACCCCGTGCGCAGCCGCATCGGCTGGCAAGTTTGGATGACCGAACGCATCCTCGACGGCGCCCGCACCGTGCTGTTCCCGGTGTACGCGAGCCTGTTCACACCCACCTGGCTGCGGTTATTGGGAGCCAAGGTCGGTGCCGACGTCGAGGCGTCGACCGTGCTGCTGCTGCCCTCGCTCACGACCATCGCGCCCGCCGCATTCCTCGCCGACGACACCATGGTCGCCTGCTACGAACTCGGCGGCGGCTGGATGCACATCGGCCCCGCCAAGGTGGGCCGCCGGGCTTTTCTCGGCAACAGCGGCATGGCCGGCCCGGGCCGCACGGTTCCGCGCAACGGGCTCGTCGCGGTGCTCTCGTCGACGCCGCGCAAAGCCAAGCGCGGGTCGAGCTGGCTCGGCAACCCGCCGGCCCGACTACGCCGCAAACAAACGGATGCCGATGACTCCCGCACCTTCCACCCGCCCGTCCGCCTGAAAATAGCGCGGTCGTTGTGGGAGCTGCTGCGCATCGTGGCCGGCTTCACCACCGCCTGGATCGCGCTGCTCGTGCTCGCGGTGCTGAACCTGCTCTGGCTGCAGCTCGGTCTCGGCGCGGCGATCGCCCTGTCCGGCGTGGTCATGCTCGCAGCCGGCGCGGTCGCCGCCGGGGTCACGACCGTGGTCAAGTGGGCGTTGGTCGGGCGCATCGATGCGTCGGAGCATCCGCTCTGGTCGTCGTTCATCTGGCGCAACGAGGTGTCGGACAGCTTCGTCGAAATGGTCGCCCGACCCTGGTTCGCTGAGAAAGCCTCGGGCACGCCGGCGCTCGCCGTCTGGCTGCGCACGCTCGGTGCCACGGTGGGAAAGGGAGTCTGGTGCGAAACGTACTGGCTGCCCGAAGCCGACCTCGTGCGGCTCGGTTCCGGCAGCACCGTGAACCGGGGCTGCGTTGTGCAGACGCACCTGTTCCACGATCGGATCATGCAGCTCGACGCGGTCGTGCTCGCCGACGGCGCAACGCTCGGGCCGAACGGCGTCATCCTGCCGGCGGCGTCCATCGATGCGGGAGCGACCGTGGGCCCCGGGTCGCTCGTGATGCGCGGCGAACGGGTACCGACCGGTTCGCTTTGGTCGGGCAACCCGATCACGCCGTGGCACCAGCCGCCGTGGATCCGTTGAGCGTGGAATAGTAAAGCGATGGCCCAGACTGTGCAGACGACCTTCGGTTCGGCCAGCGCCGGCGACCCCTATATCCCCACCGGCGGCAACGGCGGCTACCTCGCTGAACACTACGACCTGAACCTGGACTACCGGGTGGCCACCAACCGGTTGAACGCGACCGCGACCATCACCGCGCGGGCCCTCATGCGCCTCGACCGGATCAGTCTCGATTTCGCCGGGCTGAGCATGGAGAAGGTCACGGTGAACGGAGCGCGACCCGGCAAGGTCACGCACAGCGCCCGCAAACTCGTGATTTCGCTCGCCACGACGATTGAAGCCGGGGCGGAGTTCGAGGTGGTGGTGCGCTATCGCGGGGCGCCGCATCCGGTGCGCAGTAACTGGGGTGATGTCGGCTGGGAAGAACTCGATGACGGCGTGCTCGTCTCTGGACAGCCGTGCGGGGCAGCGTCCTGGTTTCCCTGCAACGACCACCCGAGCAACAAGGCCAGTTATCGCATCACGATCGCCTGCGAATCGGGCTACACCGTGGTGTCGAACGGGGTTTTGTCGAACCGATCGAGCCGGTCGGGCCGCACCAGCTGGACCTTCGACGTGCGCGAGCCGATGGCGACCTACCTCGCCACAGTGCTGATCGGCCGCTACCGCCGCCGCGACCTGGCCGCCGCTCCGGTCGCCCACAGCCTGTACTTTCCGGCCCGGTTGGCGACCCGCGTCGGCACCGACTTCGCCCGCCTGACCGAGATGATCGCGTTCTTCGCCGACCGGTTCGGGCCATATCCGTTCGCGTCGTATTCGGTCGTGGTCACCGACGACGAGCTGGAGATTCCGCTCGAGGCGCACGGCCTGGCCGTGTTCGGCAGCAACCACGTCGACGGAAATCACGGCAGCGACCGGCTGATCGCCCACGAACTGGCACACCAGTGGTACGGCAACAGCCTTACCGTGGCCCGTTGGCAGGATATCTGGCTGCAGGAGGGCTTCGCCTGCTACGCCGAATGGCTGTGGGAGGAGCAGCGCGGTGGGCGCACGGTCGACCAGCTGGCCGCCCTGCATCGCGGCAAGGTTCAGGCGCTGCCCCGCGACATCGTGGTCGGCGACCCCGGCCCGCACGACATGTTCGACGACCGCGTCTACAAACGCGGCGCGCTCGCCCTGCACGCCATTCGCAAATCGCTCGGCGATGAGGCCTTCTTTCCGGCCCTGCGCGCCTACACCGCGGCCCGGCGGCACGGGCACGTGTCGACCGACGACTTCGTGGAGTTCTTCGCCGAACACACCGGCAGCCGGGCGATCGGCGGTTTCGTCGCCCGCTGGGTGCAGCAGAGCGCGCTGCCGAGCCTCTAAGCGGTCGGTACGAGAGGTGGGTTGCGCGGGTGGTGCGCCGGTACGCGGGTGGTGCGCCGGTACGCGGGAGTTGAGCCGGTGTGCGGGAGTTCGACGTCGGGCTGCTTCGGCCTGATCGGTGGGCTGCGCGTGTGGTGCGCCGGTACGCGGGAATTCCACCGGAGGGCTGGCCTCACGGGGGCGGGCCACGCGGGAGTTGCGCCGATACCGCGGGGGTTCGGGCGCGGCCATAACTCCAGCGCGACGCGACGGGCTGGACCTGCGCCAGTGCGCGGGAGTTCCGCCTCGCACGCAGCGGCGAAACTCCCGCGCGGCGTGAAACGGATGGCGGCGAGCGGCAGCGAAACCGGTTGGGGGCAGGCATCCGTCGTGTGAAGCGCGCCTGCGTGGCGCACCCGTAATCCTCCTCCACCGCGAGCCGTAAGGCTGGTTTGTACACGAGAAAGGCGAACGATCGCGCGCGGCCCGCGCCGTTCGGACAATCTGGCTCCATGACTCGCTCCGGCTCCGATCCCAGCGGCAGTAACCTCTCCCGAATAGGCACGCCTTCCGATCCCAGCGACGCGATCATCCTCGCATCTGACCTCGGCAACGCTTTCGGTGTCGATTTTCGTCTGCGCCGCGAATCGTCGCGCGGTCGACTTCAGCGGGTGAGCCGTGGCCTGTACTACCCCAGCGCCCGCTGGGAACAATTGCGCGACGACCAGCGCTACCTGATCCGGGTGCGCGGCGCAGCCCTCACTCGCCGCGGTCAGGTGGTGCTCTGCCACCAGTCGGCCGCCGTGCTCTGGGGGTTGCCGATGCTCGTCGGCTGGCCGAGCGACGTGCACCTGCTCATTGAACGGGCCACGGGTGGACGCTCGGATCCGGGCATTCGCCGCCATGCCCTCGGCGTGGATGCCCGCGACGTCACGACCATCGACGGACTATCCGTGACGACGATCGAGCGGACGGTGGTCGATCTGGCCGCAACCCTCGATTTAAAGTCCGCCGTGGCATTGGTCGACCGCGCGCTCTATCAGGACCGATTCGGACGCACCCCCACGCTCACCACGAAGGCCGCGCTCCTCGCCACTGTCGAACGGATGCTGCCCTTCCGCGGTTCGCGACGCGCCCGCGCGATCATCCAGTTCGCGACGCATCTCTCCGGTTCGCCAGCAGAGTCGTCCAGCCGGGTGAACATGGCCCTGAGCGGATTTCCGGAGCCGGAATTGCAGCATCTGTTTGTCGTCGACGGCAAGGAGCGTGAAAGTGACTTCTACTGGCTCGAGATCGACGGCGTGGGGGAGTGCGACGGAAAGGACAAATACTTCACCCCGGACTATCTGGCCGGCCGTTCCCCCGAACAGCTGCACTACGACGAGAAGCTTCGGGAAGACGGTATTCGGCGCCAAGTGCACGGTTTCACCCGCTGGCCGGCCTCGGTCGGGATGAGCCAGTATCCCCTGCGTCGGCGACTACTCGAGCTCGGATTGACGCCCGGCCCCCAGCGCGTCTTGCGCGGCCTCGAACACCCAAAATCATAGCCGGGGTGGGTGCGCGGCCTACTCAGCGCCTTGGGCGGGTTGCCTGCGTCGTCTGCTGGGCGCGCCGGCCCCGATAAGACGAAAGCCGCGCTGGGCTGAGTTCCGACGGCTCGGTGGCAGCGGGGAAGCAGGTCGCGCTGGACTTGCGCCAGTGCGCGGGAGTTCCGGTTTGGCCAGTACTCCCGCGCTACTCGTGGCGCTGGACCTGCGCCAGTGCGCGGGAGTTCCGGTTTGGCCAGTACTCCCGCGCTACTCGTGGCGCTGGACCTGCGCCAGTGCGCGGGAGTTGCGCCTCCCGCGCAGCGGCACAACTCCCGCGGCAGCGTGAAGGGGATGACCGCCGCCCCGCTTTATGGTTCGGGGCGCAGTTCGGTGCTGGGCGCTGTCGCGCTGAGCACGGCCACCGTGCCGACCAGGCCGGGGCCCGCATCGAAGTTCGCCAGGTGCACCTCGCTTAGGTCAAGGGTCGCGGTCGGCCAGCCCAGCAGAACGGATGCTCCCCCCGCGCCGAACCCCACGGTCACCGCCCGCGGATCCACGCGCAACCCCTCGCCCGAGAGCTTGAGCACCGCTTCCTTGGCCGTCCAGTGGGTCGCACGCGCCCGGTCCTGCTCGTCGACGGGGAGCGCGTGCAGCGCCGTCCGCTCGGCAGCGTTGAACGCGACATCGTCGAACCCGGCCTGGGCGACCGCGCTGACACTCTCAATGTCGACGCCGATCGGCCCGACCAGCGACACCGCCACGACCACGGCCGTGCCGGCCCTGCTCAGGCTCAGGTGCACTCCGTGCGGCGAGAGCACTCGCGGGCGGCCGTGACAACCGCCGCAGTGCTCGCAGTGCTGCTCGATGGCGACCGGGCCCCGCTCCGGACAGACCAGGGCGACAGCGGCGGCGAGTCGTAGCCGGTCGGTCTGGGGGAGCGGCGCGCGCGGTGCCAGAAAGAGGGAGACATCCGTTTGCGTCACCCTTGAACGTTACCGGGCACCCCGCGCGGGTGGCACACTGGAATATCGAGCAAGGAGAGCCATGGCGCTGGTGGACAATGCGGTCTACGTGGACGGGCACCGGGTTGCAACGCCTCCGAGCCTCGACGAGACCTTCGAGGTGATGAAGCAGCAGAAGGGGTTCGGCTGGATCGGACTCTACCGACCGAGCGAGGAGGAAGTGCGGGCCGTCGCCACCGAATTCAGCCTGCATCACCTCGCCGTCGACGATGCGCTCGCCGGCCACCAACGGTCAAAGCTCGAGCGCTACGCCGACACGCTGTTCATCGTGCTGCGGCCGGCGCGGTATATCGACGACGATGAGCGCGTCGAATTCGGCGAGCTGCACGTGTTCGTCGGCCCCGACTTCGTCGTGACCATTCGGCACGCCGAGTCGCCGAACCTCGCCCGCGTGCGTGAGCGCATGGAACAGACGCCGCACCTGCTCGCCCTCGGCCCGGAAGCCGTGCTCTACGCGATTCTCGACCAGGTCGTCGACGAGTACGGACCGGTTGTCGCCGGCCTCGAGAACGACATCGACGAGATTGAAGACCAGCTGTTCGATGGCGACCCAGAGGTCAGCCGGCGCATCTACGCCCTGTCGCGTGAAGTGATCGAGTTTCAGCGAGCCACGCAGCCGCTCGTGAACATGTTCGAGGCTATGCAGCGCGGCTTCGATAAGTACAACGTCGACCTGGAACTGCATCGCCACCTGCGCGACGTGCTCGACCATACCCTGCGGGTCGTCGAGCGCGGAGACGCGTTTCGGCAGCTGCTGCAGAACGCCCTCACCGTGCACAGCACCCTGGTGGGTCAGGCTCAGAACGACGAGATGCGCCACCTGTCGGAGACGAGCCTGGCCCAGAGCGAAGAAGTGAAGAAGATCTCCAGCTGGGCCGCCATCTTGTTCGCACCGACGCTGGTCGGCACGATCTACGGCATGAACTTCGATCACATGCCCGAGCTGCACTGGACCCTCGGGTATCCCTTCGCGCTCGCGCTCATGCTCGGCATGGGGTTCACGCTGTACGCCGTGTTCAAACGAAGAGACTGGCTGTGAACGGTCAGATTGGGCCGCAAACGCGCGAAACCCCGGCCGCCTCAGGCCAAACCGGTGTTTTGCCAATTAGGGTATCCCTGTGTGGCACCTCGATAGAAAACAAGACGACGACGACGTGCTTTCCAAGTACCTGGACGTCTCCCCCGTCGACCCTCAAAACGTGACCAGTCCACACAACCTCAGTCTGGGCGACCCGGCCTTCACCGCCGGCAACATCGCCGAGCCGGTCTGGCAGCGCTGGCGCGACGAACTCGCCGCGCTCGGCGGTCGCTCTCCGCTGCTGCACTTCACCGACGAAGCACGCACCCGGATCGAGCTCAGCGCCACGCATCCCGGTGGCCTGCCGCAGTTCATCATCGGCAAGACCACCCTGCTGTCCAACCTCATCCGCGACGAACTCGCGCTGCGCAACGCCCGCCTGGCGGCGAACGAGATCACCCAGAAGGGCATCGAACTGCGCTCCATGCGCGGCATCGAATCGGTCAACCTCGCAATCGGCCTCGCCGAGTGGCGCTACCAGGACGTCGATTACAGCGCCCCGGTGCTGCTGCGCCCGCTCGCTATCCGTCGCTACGGCCGCGACTACGAACTCAAGCTCAAGGGCCAGCCCTTTCTCAATCCCGAGCTCGCCAGAGCCCTGAAAGACCAGTTTCAGATCGTGCTCGACGCCGATGCCTTCGTGGCGCTCGCCGTGACCAACGGCGCGTTCAAACCGCAGCCCGTCATCGACCGCCTGCGCGGTCTCACCTCGCACCTGCCCTGGTTCAACGTCGTTCCCCGCCTCGTGGTGTCGTCATTCGCCTCCTGCGGCCAGGCGCTCGCCGCCGACGCGTCGAACCTCGACCATCCGCTGCTCGACGCCGTCGCCGGCAACATGACCGCGAAGCGCAACATCGAGACCGCCTACAACCCGGTGGTTCCGATCGGGCAGGATGCCCGCCCGCCGGCCACCGACACGCTGCTCGGCGACGCCGACCCCGAACAGGAGAACGTCGTCGCGCAGATCGCGGCCGGCAACTCGCTCGTCGTGAAGACCCTGCCCGGCACTGGCGGCACCCAGACCATCGTCAACGCGATCGGCTCGCTCGTGGCCCAGCACAAGCGGGTGCTCGTGGTGAGCGCTCGCCGGTCGAGCCTCGACGGCATCCACGGCCGGCTCGTGCAGGTGGGCCTGCCGGGCATCGCCGTGACCCCGCGCACTCTGCGCCGTGACCTGATCCAGTCCATCACCCGCAACGAGAAAGCGGCCCAGCCGCGGGTCGGCGACGTCGATGATGCCCTCGTGCGCTTGCGCAAGGTGCTGCTCGACTACCGTTCAGCCCTCACCCGCCGCGATTCAGCCCTCGGAGTCTCGGTTCTCGACGCGCTCGGCGAACTCGCCCGCCTCGCCCAGCTGCCCGAGCCGCCGTCGACGACCGCCCGCCTCGACCGGCACGCCCTCGAACTGCTCGCCCACTCCCGTTCGACCGCAGCCAATACCCTGATCAAGGCCGCCATTCTCGGCGAATTTCGCTACGGCCCCGGTGATTCGCCGTGGTACGGCGCCTCGTTCACCTCCACAGCAGATGCCTCCAACTCGCACCAGCTCGCCAAACGTATCAACCAGATTGAATTGCCGCGGCTGCTCGAACGAGCTAACGGCCTGATCGGGCAGACCCGGCTGCGCCCGTTCGAGACCATCAACGAACTCGGCATCTACCTGCGCCTGCTGCTGGACATTCGCGAAACCCTCGACAAATTTCAGCCCGGCGTCTACGACCGGTCGCTCACCGAACTGATCGCTGCCACCTCGTCGCGCCGCGAATCGTCCGAGATGAGTTCGGCCAGCCGGCGCAGGCTGCGGAAGCTCGCCGAGGAATACCAGCGGCCCGGCGTGCGCGTCACCGACATGAACGAGAGCCTGCGCCGCATTCAAAGCCAGCGCACGCTGTGGCAGCGCTACGCGGCGGCCGGCGTCACCCCCGAGGTGCCGGTCGGCATCAACGATGTTCACGTCGCCTTCCAGCGCGTCTCGGAAGACCTCGGCCTGCTCGACGTTCCGCTCGGCACCATCGGAACGCCGCGCGCCCTGGCCGGGCGACAGATCGGCGAGCTTGTGTCGATGATCTCCGGCCTCGCCGCCGAGAGCGAGGTGCTCGCCAACCTGCACGAGCGCACCGCGCTGCTGGCGACGCTGCGCGAGCACAACCTCGACCCGTTGATGACCGACCTGTCCCAGCGCCATGTTTCGGAGGAGAACGTGGCCGCCGAGCTGGAACTGGCGTGGTGGCAGTCCGTGCTCGAGATCATGCTCGCGAGCGACCGGGCATTGCTGAACGCCAACACCCAGGTGCTGGACCGCCTCGAGGCCGATTTCAAACTCGTCGACGAGGCACACGCATCCGCTACGGGCAAGTTACTGGCCTGGCTGCTCGCCGAAACCTGGAAGATCGGTGTCGTCGACTTTCCCGAGGAAGCCGACCAGCTGCGCCGCCTGCTGCGCGCTGACCGGGCCACTCCGGCCCGGCTCAACGAGGTCGCCCCGCACCTCGGCCGGGTGCTCGCGCCGGTCTGGCTGGCCTCGCCCTACGAAATCGCCGGCATCAGCGACCAGATCACCTTCGACACCGTGCTGCTCGTCGACGCCGGTGCCACGACCCTCGCCGAAAACGTCGGCGCGATTCGCCGCGGCCGCCAGATCGTGGCGTTCGGCGACCCGGTCACCCAGACCCCGTCATCATTCGAGACCGGCATTCTCGGCTCGGGGGAGACCGCCGCGCCCGAGGTATCGGTCGACGCACTGCACGCCGACTCCGCCCTGGCCCGGCTCGGTGAACTGCTGCCGACCCTCACGCTCACTCGCAGCTACCGGGCTGGCGGGGAAGACCTCGCCGAACTCGTCAACCACCGCTTCTACGGCGGACGCATCGACTCCCTGCCCTGGGCCGGCAGTTTTCTCGGCCACGGCAGCCTCACCATCAACTATGTGGCCGGTGGCCGCGGCATGCCCGACGCCGACAGCGGCGCCATCGAAAGTGTCGACGCGGAGGTCGTGAAGGTCGTCGACCTCGTGCTCGACCACGCTTCCAAGCGCCCGCGCGAATCGCTCATGGTGATCACCGCGAGCACCCGGCACGCCGTGCGGGTGCAGCAGGCCGTGCTCGCCGCGTTCGCCAAGCGCACCGACCTCTCGGATTTCATTCTGAAGGACCGCAGCGAACCGTTCACCGTGCTCACCCTCGAACAGGCCGTGGCGCAGAGCCGCGACCGCGTCATCTTCTCGATCGGCTACGGCCGAACCCCGCACGGGCGCCTCCTGTCGAACTTCGGTTCCCTCGGCGAACCCGGCGGTGAACGCCTGCTCGCGATCGGCATGACCCGCGCCCGTCGCGCGCTCGACATCGTCTCCTGTTTCCGCCCCGCCGACATCGATGAGGACCGCCAGCGCCACGGTATCCTCGCGCTGTCGCAGGTGCTGAGCGAAACCGAAGCCCGCCGGGACGAAGTGCAGGTTCCCGACGCGAGCGAGGCCATGCTGGTCGACCTCGGTGGTCGCCTCGAAAAGCTCGGCCTCACCGTGCGCCTCGGCCACCGCGGCAAGCTCGCCCTCGCCGCGTCCTACGGCACTCGCGCCATCGTCGTCGAAACGGATGCCGTCGTCAATCGTGCGAGCCTGCGCGAGTCGCTGCGGCTGCGGCCCGAAGTGCTGCGCCGCCTCGGCTGGCACTACCTGCGCGTGCACAGCTTCGAACTGTTCAGCAACCCCGATGCCGTCGCGGCACGCGTGGCAGCGATCGCCGGTGTTCCCCAAGCGGATGCCGCACCGCGTGCCTTCGCCAGCGGTGACGCTCCCACGATCGCCCCGAAACGACCCGGCGCGTGAGCACCCAGGACGGCGTGCCGCCGCTGGGAACGGTTCGACAGCCGATCGTGAAGGCCCCTGGAAAGGCGCGGCGTGCCCGGCTGCTGCCGGCGCCGGACACCGATCCGAACCCGCACCCGCCGGTGCTGCGCGAAGACGGGGGCGTCGCCCATACCGGCAGCGCGCCCAGCGCGAACGAGGCACAGTTACGGCAGGATCGCCCGCCGCACTGGTAGTAACTAGTGTTTAGGCCCCTGCTCGGGCGCCGCCGCGGCGTTCCTGGCCAGCAGGTCGCGGATCTCGGTGAGGAGATCGAGTTCGGTGGTCGGGTCGGGCACCACGGCTGCGGGAACGCCGGCGCTGCGGCGACGGTCCTGGGCTTCCTTGAGCTTGTTGAGCGGCAGCACGATCACCAAGTAGACGACGGCAGCGATCAGCAGAAAGTTGATGAGCGCGCCGATGACGGCGCCAAACAGAATCTCGCTCTTGTTCGGCAAGGTGACCACGAGGGCCCCGGCCAGCGAGTCGGCGCTGAAAATCGCGGCGATGAGCGGGTTGAAGATACTCGTGACGATGGCGGTGACGAGGGCGGTGAACGCCGTACCGATGACGACGGCGACGGCGAGGTCGATGACGTTGCCGCGCATGATGAATTCTTTGAAACCGTTGATCACTGGGTGCTCCAAACGGATGACTTGGGAGACCGTTTTGGTCAACGCCATGACTCTACGACGCCTTCGCGGCGGGAGTGGCGGCGGATGACGGCGACGAGGTCTCCTTCTTGGCGGGAGAGCTGTCGCTCTTCTTCTCCGACTTGGTCTCGGACTTGGTCTCGGTGGGTGAGCTCGACGATGAGTCGCCGGACTTCTCGCTCGACTTGCGGTCGAGGTTGGGGTTGGAACGCTTCGACTCCGACTTGGAGTCGTTGCTGTAGAAACCGGAGCCGCTGAAGGTCACGCCGATCGAGGAGAAGACCTTGCGCAGCTTTCCCTGGCAGGTGGGGCACACCGTGAGCGAGTGGTCGGTGAAGGCCTGCTGGATATCGAAGGCGGTGTCGCACTCGGTGCAACGGTAAGAGTAGGTAGGCACTGCATCTCCAGCTGGTTGAGCCGACAGGCAAACGCCTGCCAGAACTAAGGTTATGCGCGCGCAGAGCCCCGCAGGTTCAGAACCGGGGTCACAGGCGGTAAATACGGTCAGAAAGCAATGATTCGCGTCGGCGTCACGAGGCCGTTGACCGGTTGGTCGTGCACCTCGCGGGGAACTTCCTCGAGGTATTCGCTGTCGTAGACGACGGCGTACACCGGCGGGCATTTCTCCATCGAGCCGAGGGTCTTGTCGAAATAGCCGCGACCCCACCCCAGGCGCAGGCCCGATTCGTCGACGGCCGCAGCCGGAACAATGATGAGGTCGACATCATTGATGGCGATTGGCCCGAGCAGGGTTCCCACGGCCTCCGGTACCCCGGAAATTCCGGTGAATTCCTCGTCACCGTCACCGACGGTCCAATCGAGCAGTCCGTCTTCGCGCGAAATCGGAAACAGAATACGGATGCCTTCTGCCGTAGCCCAGTTAAGAAAAGGTCGGGTATCGGGTTCGCTGCGAGCCGACAGGTAGCAGGAGATCGACCGCGCTGACAGGTCGAGAACGAGGCTTTGCAGGTTTTCGGTGAAGCCAGCCGTGGCCGACTCGCGTTCCGAGGAGGTCAGGTTCTGACGGCGTTCGCGTAATTCCGCTCTCAGCGCACGCTTTCGATGAGCTATGTCGGAGTCCATATAAGGCATCCTACTTGCCACTAACCTAGTGCCCATGGGTACCCCGATAACTAAAGCCGTCATTCCCGCAGCTGGGCTCGGAACACGCTTCCTTCCGGCGACCAAGGCCATGCCGAAGGAGATGTTGCCCGTCGTTGACAAGCCGGCCATTCAATACGTCGTCGAGGAAGCCGTCGCGGCCGGGCTCAGCGACGTACTGATGGTGACTGGGCGCAACAAGAATGCGCTGGAGAACCACTTCGACCGCATGACCGAGCTCGAGGCGATGCTGGAACGCAAGGGCGACCAGACCCGGCTCGCCAAGGTGCGCGAATCCAACGAGCTCGCCGACATCCACTATGTTCGGCAGGGCGACCCGCGCGGACTCGGCCATGCCGTGCTGCGCGCGCGCATGCACGTGGGCAACGAACCGTTCGCTGTGCTGCTCGGTGATGACATCATCGACGCCCGCGACCCGCTACTGACCCGCATGCTCGAGGAGCAGGTCAAGCGCGGCGCCAGCATAGTTGCGCTGCTCGAGGTTGACCCCTCGCAGATTCATATGTATGGGGCGGCCGCGGTCGAAGCTACCGACGACCCCGACGTCGTGCGCATCACCGGTCTGGTCGAAAAGCCCAGCCGGGAGGATGCTCCCTCCAACCTCGCCATCATCGGCCGCTACGTCTTGCGCCCCGAAGTTTTCGATATTCTGGAACACACAGCGCCCGGCAAGGGCAACGAGATCCAGCTCACCGATGCCCTGCAGGAGATGGCCGTCAACCCGGAGTCCACCGGCGGCGTGTACGGCCTCATCTTTCGGGGGCGTCGCTACGACACCGGCGACCGGCTCGACTACATCAAGGCCATCGTGCAGCTCGCCGTCGATCGTGAAGATCTCGGTGCCGATCTCAAGCCGTGGCTGCACGAATTCGTCGCCACACTCGACTAACGCTCTACCCAGCCCCACCCGGCTTACAGCCCACGACAGACAGGCGAACCGTGCCGATCGCAATTCCGACCCTCCGCGAGGGGGCAGTCACCCTGCGTCCCATTCGACTGCGCGATTCGCGCGCGCTCGAGGGCGAACTGCTGGCGAACCGCTCGTGGTTGCGCAAATGGGAGGCGACCAACCCCTACGCGCCGATGTCCTTCGACACGCGCGCGAGCATCCGCAGTCTGTTGACGCATTCACGGTCGGGCAACGGCCTGCCGTTCATCGTGGAACAGAACGGTGAGCTGGCCGGCCAGCTGAACGTGTCGTCGATCACCTGGGGATCGCTGTCATCGGCCACCATCGGCTACTGGGTGAGCGAGAAGTTCGCCGGCCAGTCGGTCACGCCCACGGCCGTGGCGCTCGCGACCGATTACTGCTTCTACCAGCTCGGCCTGCACCGCATGGAGATCTGCATCCGCCCCGAGAACAAGGCGAGCCTGCGCGTCGTAGAAAAACTCGGCTTTCGCTACGAGGGACTGCGCCGCCGCTACATCCACATCAACGGTGACTGGCGCGACCACTTCTGCTTCGGCCTCGTGGCCGAAGAACTCACCCAGGGCGTTTTGCGGCGCTGGCAGGACGGTCTGGTTCCAGCGGATGCCGCGACCGTCACCGCGGCAGACCTCGAGTCGGCCGCGCATCCGGTGCGTGTCATCACCCGATGACCGACGAGCTTTCCCCTGTTCGGGGACGGAATCAGTGTATTAACTTGGGTGACACACCGAGAGTAATCAGCGTCGGATGCACCAGCGCCTCCTACCGTTGTCAACATGAGTAGTGAGGCATTGGGTGGCGGGGTCATGGTGGCGGTGGCTGCTGTGCTCTGGGTCGCCTATCTGATGCCCACCTGGTCGCGCCGCAAGCAGTACCAGGCAACCGAAAGAAATGCGGTTCGATTGCAGCAGACACTGCGCATCCTGGCGGAAACCGCAGAGGTTCCGCAGCAGGTGCGTCTCGAAGCGACCGCCCGCACCGTCGCCGAGCAGCAGCGCGTTCTGGCGCGAGCCGAACACGATGCCCGGGCAGAAGCCCAGGCGGTAGCGGATGCCGCCACATCGGTGCGCCGCGCGGCCGCTGCGGTGGCCGCGGCAGCCGCGCCGCGCGTGCCGGAGTCGCCGGTGACGAAGCTTCGGCGTCTGCGTCGGTTCCGTGGCCTGGTGTCGCTGATCCTGCTGGCAGGCGTCGTTCTGACCGTCGCCGGGATCGCCCCCGCCCTCGCTGGCGCCTTCACTGCGCTGGTCGGCGGCGGGGTCGTCATGGTCGCCGCCTTCGGCATCCTCGGACGACTGGCCACGGTCGCCCGTTCGGCCCGCATCGTTCGGGTAGAAGCCCCGGTGGAGTTGCCTGTGCTCATTGGGCAGCCCTTCGAACCCGTGCAACTGGAAGAGACTCCCGTCGCCCCGGCGACCTGGACGCCGCAGCCGGTGCCGCGGGCGCTGTACCTGTCACGCGGGTCCATTGCGCAAACGGCCATGGCATCCGTCGAAGCGGCCAACCAACTGCGCAAGGCCGCCGCGGAGGCGGAGGTCACCCGACGCGCCGCCGCACTCGCCGAGGAGGCGAATCGTGCGGTCACGCCGATCGCACGGCCCGCCGTCGCTGCTGTGCCCAGCCGATTCGCATCGATGGGTATCGTCGGCGAGACCAGCCCGGGCATGACCGACCTCGACGCCGTGCTGGCTCGTCGACGCGCGGTCTAATTCGCGCCGCCTAATTAGTGCGCGGCGCTCGAAGCGGTGAAACAGTCGGCCGGCGCGTGATATTCTTCAAAGGCAGTTTGGGGCTATGGCGCAGTTGGTAGCGCGTCTCGTTCGCAATGAGAAGGTCAGGAGTTCGAATCTCCTTAGCTCCACCACACTGTTAGAAAAAGTCCCGGCCTCGGTCGGGACTTTTCTCATTCCCGTTCCGGCGGCTACGCGATCGGCGGGCGCTGCAGGGTCTGGGTGATGCGGCTGGCTTCGTCGAGCAGCAGCTGGCCGAGCAACTTCTGGCGCTCGGGTTTGAACCGCGGCTCGATGCCGGTGAGTGAGAGCGCCCAGCCCGGGCGGCCGCTGCGGTCGAAAATCGCGGCGCCCATGCCCCAGCTGCCCTCCAGGATAAGCCCGGGGTTCACGGCGTAGCCGGTTTCCCGGGTGCGCTCGAGATTAGCGCGGATGCTCGCGGGTGAGTGCTGGGGGCCCCAGCGAGCCGAGAACGCAGCGTTTTCGGCGAGGAGGGCATCCGTTTCAGCTTCGGGCAGGTAGGCCAGAATGGCCAGTCCAGCGGACGCGACCCCCAACGGAAAACGCACCCCCTCGTGCAGCACGAAGGAGCGGATGGGGAAGCTGCCCTCCTCGCGGAGCAGGCACACGGTTTCGGCGCCGCGCCGGATGGAGAGGAATGCGCTCTCGCCGGTCTCTTCCGCGAGGCGCACGAGGCTCGGCCGGGCGAGCTCTTCGATCGGATAGCGGGCGGCGGCGACGGTTCCCATGACGAAGACCTCGGGGCCGTAGTTCCAGGTGCGGCGCACGGCATCGTGGTCGAGCAGGCCCTCGGCGGCTAGCGAGGTGAGCAGCCGGTGCACGGTAGGCCGGGTCAGTCCGGAGTCCCGCACGATCTCGGCCAGCGGTGTGCCGGCCGGATTGCGGCCGACCAAGCGCAGGAGCAGGGCGATGCGGGCGACGACCTGGGCGCCCTGCACGGGCCGTGCCGGTGGCACCGGCTGGGCCCCGCGTGTTTTCTGGGCCCTCGCGATGGCTGGGCGATCGTTCATTTCGCACCTTCTGTCCATAATGTGGATGATTCAGAGCCTAGTGTTCACGGGATGGATTTTCAAGAAAGTGGCGATTGACAGGGCTTGGCGGGCCTGAATACCATGACGTAACGAGTCAATGTCCACAAGGTGGACAGGGCTGACGACCCCCACTCAACGAGGAGACAGCATGTCCAAGGTTCAGGCCAGCGCGAGCGAGGCGCTGCACGACGTTCTGTGCGACGGGATGGTGCTCGCGGTCGGCGGATTCGGGCTGAGCGGAATCCCGGCCGATCTCATTGACGCGGTGCGGGCATCCGGTGTGAAGGATCTCACCGTCGTCTCGAACAACATGGGCGTTGACGGCAAGGGCCTGGGTGTGCTGCTCGAAGCCGGGCAGGTGCGCAAGGTGATCGCCTCGTACGTGGGCGAGAACAAGCTGTTCGCCGAGCAGTTTCTGGCCGGCGTGCTCGAGGTCGAGTTCAGCCCCCAGGGCACCCTCGCCGAGCGGCTGCGGGCCGGCGGCGCTGGCATTCCCGCCTTCTATACCAAGACCGGCGTCGGCACGCTGATCGCCGAGGGCAAGCCGCTCGCCGACTTCGACGGTGAAACCTACCTGCAGGAACGCGGCATCGTCGCCGACGTCGCGCTGGTCAAGGCCTGGCGCGCCGACACCCTCGGCAACCTCGAGTACCGCTTCACCGCCCGCAACTTCAACCCGGTCGTGGCGACCGCGGGACGCATGACCATCGCCGAGGCCGAGGTGATCGTGCAGCCCGGTGACATCGATCCGAACCACGTCATCACCCCGGGGGTTTACGTGCAGCGCCTGATCCAGGCCACGGCGCGGGTTAAAGACATTGAACAGCGCACCGTGCGCAGCCGGCCAGTGCTGGTCGGCGTAGAGGCAGGGGAGTAGCACCATGGCTTGGACCAGAGACGAAATGGCCGCGATCGCCGCGCAGGAACTCAGCGACGGCGACTACGTGAACCTCGGCATCGGCATTCCGACGCTCGTGGCCAACAACCTGCCGGGCGGCATCCAGGTGACGTTGCAGAGCGAGAACGGGCTGCTCGGCATGGGGCCGTTCCCGTGGGAGGGTGAGGAAGACGCCGACCTCATTAACGCCGGCAAGCAGACCGTCACGGTGTTGCCGGGGGCGTCGATCTTCGACTCGGCCACCTCGTTCGGCATGATCCGCGGTGGACACGTGAAGGTCGCCATCCTCGGCGCCATGCAGGTCTCCGGCCTCGGCGACCTCGCCAACTGGACCATCCCCGGAAAAATGGTCAAGGGCATGGGCGGCGCGATGGACCTCGTGGCCGGCACCCCGCGCGTGGTCGTGCTCACCGAGCACGTCGCGAAAGACGGCACGCCGAAGATCGTCACCGAGTGCACCCTGCCGCTGACCGGCGTGCGCGTCGTCGACCGCATCATCAGTGACGTGGCCGTCTTCGACGTGACGCCGACCGGCCTCGTGCTGCGCCAGCGCGCCCCCGGCGTGAGCGTGCAAGACGTGGAGGACACCACCGAGGCCGCGTTCACGGTCGCGGAGACTGCACCCGCCAGGTAGCTCCGTGCGCGGCACGGTTGGCGACCCAGGCAAGCGGATGCCGCGACCCGGCCACTGAGGGGTCGCAAATCGACCCAAAATCGGTCTCGGACGGTCGATTTGCGACCCCTGACCGTGCACGACGCGGCATCCGCTGGGGCGAGTGTTCGGGCCTGTCGGCGGCACCCGCCATACTGGGTGCATGTCCGACCCGATCGGTGTGCGCGCGTGGCGGCGAAGCCCGGCGCTGTCGGTGCGCGTGCGCATCCTGGCGGCGATCCTGCTCGTGACCGCGGCCGGGCTGGCGATCGCGGGAACCACCGCCTATGTAGTGCAGCGCGAACGCACCCTGAGCGACATCGATGCGGTGCTCACCGACACCGTCGACGACGTGCGCATCGTCGCCGCCGACTCCGCCGCAGCCCTTGCCGGCACAGCCTCCGCCGGCCCAGCTTCCACCAGCACGGCCGACCTGCGCGGCGTGATGCGCGCCGTCATCGCCGGGGTACGCCCGGCAACCAACGAGAGTACCCTCGCCGTCATTGACGGTGCGGCGGCGCTGGAACCGCGTGCGGTCGACTTTCGGCTGGTCGATGACGTGCTCGTGCAGCGCAGCGAGGCCGAAACCGCCTCGGGCGAGGTCGTGCTCGGCACGGTAATGGCATCGGGGCGCCTGCTGCGTTACGTTTTCGTCCCGGTCTCCGTCGACGGCGACCCGGCGCAGGGCACGTTCATCGCCGCCTTTGACCTCGACGCCGAACTGAAGCCGGTCTCCGATGCCTCCCGCACCTATCTGCTCGTGGGCCTGGTGACCCTGATCGTCGTCGGGCTGGTCGGCTGGGTCGTGGCCGGTCGCCTGCTGCGCCCGATTCGCGGCCTGCGCGAGGCCGCCGCGCGCATCACCGCGTCGGATGTGAGCGAACGCATCCCGGTCGTCGGTCATGACGACGTGTCGGCGTTGACCTCGACCGTGAACGATATGCTCGACCGCCTGCAGGGCGCGCTCACCGGGCAGCGCCGGCTGCTCGACGATGTCGGGCACGAGTTGAAGACGCCGATGACAATCGTGCGGGGGCACCTCGAGCTGATGAACCCCGCCAGCGCGGCCGATGTGGTGGCCACCCGCGACCTCGCGATCGATGAACTCGACCGCATGGGCGGGCTCGTGCGTGACATCTCAGCGCTCGCCCAGGTCGAACGGTCCGGCCTCGTGAACCGTCGTCCCACCGACATTGCCGCCCTCGTGGAGCGCGTCCGCCTCAAGGCGGCGGCGCTGTCGGGGCACAGCTGGGTCGTGTCGGCGACGGCCGATGTGGTCGTGGCTGTTGACGCCGACAAACTGACCCAGGCGCTGTTGCAACTCGCCGCCAACGCGGTCAGTCACGGCGCCCCGACCGGAGTGATCGAGCTGGGCAGCGCCCTCACAACGGATGCCGCCGGCCGACCCCGCCTGCAGCTCCGGGTGAGCGATCACGGGCCGGGCATCAGCGACGAACTACTGCCGCGGGTGTTCGACCGGTTCCAGCGGGGAACCCGCGGCCGAGGGCCAGCCGGTTCCGGCCTCGGCCTGGCCATCGTGGCGGCCATCGCCGAGGCCCACGGCGGCGCGGCTCGGGTCGCGACGACCCCCGGTGGCGGCGCCACTTTCACCATCGACCTCCCTGCTGACGAGGCGTCTGCGTCACCCGACCCGAAGGACATCCGCTCGTGAGTCGCATTCTGATCGCCGAGGACGAAGACCGCATCGCCAGTTTCGTCGAGAAGGGGCTCGCCGCCGCCGGGTTCGCCACCGTCGTGGTGCGCACCGGAACGGATGCCCTCGACTACGCCATCACCGGCGGGTTCGATCTGCTGGTTCTCGATATCGGCTTGCCCGGGCTCGACGGCTACGAGGTGTTACGGCAGCTGCGGGCCGACGGGTCGGCGCTGCCGGTGATCGTGCTGACGGCCAGGGACTCGGCGGAAGACACCCTCGCGAGCCTCGAGGGCGGTGCCAACGATTACATGTCGAAGCCGTTTCGATTCGACGAGCTGTTGGCGCGGGTGCGACTGCGCATAACGGAGGCCCCGCGGGCGACCACGACCGTGCTGAGCGTCGACGGGCTGCAACTCGACCTGCGCACCCGCCGGGCGACGCTGGGGAGCCGGCAGGTCGACCTCTCGGCCCGAGAATTCGCGCTCGCCGAGGAATTCCTGCGCCACCCCGACCAGGTATTGAGCCGGGAGCAACTGCTCAGCCGGGTCTGGGGCTACTCCTGGGACCCCGGGTCGAACATCGTCGACGTCTACGTGGGGTACCTGCGCGCCAAGTTCGGTGCGGAACGCATTGAAACGGTACGCGGAATGGGCTACCGACTCACCTGAGGCGATAGCCCATTCGTCGTGGCAGGCGGACTACTCGTGATCGCTGCCGTGGCCCGAGTCGTCAGTGCTGTCACCACTGCCGTCATCACTGCCGGAGTTGTCACTGTCGTTGTCACTGTCGTTGTCACTGTCGTCGTCACTGCCCGAGATGCTGTTGTCTGCGTCGTCGTGTCCGGAGTTGCTTCCGCGGCCCGAGTTGCTGGAGTCGTCGACGGTGGCCGCGTTGCCGGGGCCGGAATTGCTGTCGACACGGCCGTCGCTGTCATCGGGCGCGTCGTTCACGTCGTTGCTGATCGAGTCATCGACCAGGTCATCGATCCCGTTACCCGAACCGAGACGGCCGTCGCTGTCGTCGGGGGCATCGGGCGAGTCGGTGGCGGCGGGGGTGCTGCTCGACGTGCTGGTCGGAGTCAGCAGGGTCGGAGCGGTGTTCGCCTGGGCGGCAATCACGCCGACCGACATCAGGCCGGCGAGGCCGAGGGTTGCGAGGGTGAGGGTGCGCTTCTTCGTCATCTGAAACATGGGGTGACCTTTCGTCTGCGCCGAGCAAGCGGCGGATGGATTCCGTGGTGTCTATCGCCACAAGATCAATCAACCGCACGCCGGTAAGACCGGCACGAGAGGTGCATGAGAACACTCTCACGGGGATCAGCCGTCGCTGCTGCCTGACCCACTGCTGCCTGACCCGCTACTGCCTGATCCCGTGCTGCCGCCCGAATCGTCAGGGCCGGAATCGTCATCGTGACCCGGGTTGTCTCCGCCATGATCGTCGACGACGACGGGATCCTGGGCGGGAACGACCTCCGGACTGCTGCTCGGGGTGGTCGGTTCGGCGCTCGGCGCTGGTGCCGGTGTCGCCGCCCCCGTGGATGATCCAGTGGATGCCGCCTCGGTCGGCTGCACCGACACGGCCGGTACCCCAATGGATCGCCCCGGCTGTTCGGCGATGGCGAGCGAATCGGCCAGCGCCACGGCAAGGGCGACGAGCAGAACCGCCCCCACTCCGGCGGAAACGCTCCCGAGCAACGGTCGTCTCCAGCTCCTGCGCGCGTTCATGATGCCTCCCGATCGACAATCCGTGCTCTTAGTGTGGGCCCCACGCGTGAGCCCCGAGTACGATCTGCGTGAGAATTCTCTTAGATTCGCACCGAGCTAGGAGCGGTGGACTACTCAGGGGGCCGGTTCAAAGGCGATGCGGCGCAGCAGGGAGCGCAGCTGCTCGCGCTCGGCGGCGTTCAGGGCTTGCAACGAACGGTCCTCGGCCTGCTGAATTACCGTGGCAGCCTGCCGAAAGAGGACCCGACCGGCCAAGGTGGCCACGATTACCTTGGAACGGCGATCGCGCGGATCCTGCTCGCGGGTGACCGCGCCGAGATCCTCCAAGTGGTCTACCAAGGCCACGATCTGGCTCGGGTCGAGGCTCAGAAAACCGGCGAGTTCACGCTGGGAGGGGTTCTGCCCGCTGCAGGCGAGGGACAACACGGAATACGATCGCACGCGCAGATCGAGCTCGGCAAGCATCGTATTCGCACGACGCGAACCGACCGAGCGAGCACGCGCGGTCATGAACTCGATCTCATTAGCCAGGTCGGTGTCTCGAAGTCGGTCGGGGTCGCGCAGGATGGCAGCGCCCCCGCCAGTTCCCGCAGGGGTATCCGTGGCAGGGTCGGCGGGCCCGCCTTCCGACGCGTCGGAGTGAGAAACCGAGGGCACTGCCGCAGCCGGAACGGACTCTGTCATTTCCATAGAATAAACCCTATCAAATTAGTTGACTTTTTCAACGGTATGGGTTTTCATTGGTTTTACCGAGACCAACCCCGTGGCACTGAAGCCACACCAGCGAGGAGTCACAATGACGTTGACCAGCAAGACGTTGACCGGCAAAGTAGCAATCGTGACCGGCAGTGGCCGCGGACTCGGACTGGCCTATGCGCAGGAATTGGCGCGGCAGGGGGCATCCGTTGTGATCAACGATGTCGACCAGCTAATCGCCGACGACGCCGTCGCGAGCATCGTCACTGAAGGCGGCCGGGCCGTCGCCGTCGTCGCCCCGGTGGGGTCGACCGCCACCGCGCAGCAGCTCGTGGCCCAGGCCGTCGAGAGCTTCGGCCGTCTCGATATTCTCGTCACCAACGCCGGCGTGCTGCGCGACACCGTGGTTTGGAAGATGACCGACGACGACTTCGACACCGTCATCAACGTGCACCTGCGCGGCACGTTCACCTGCGTGCGCGAGGCGGCCATCCGCTTTCGTGAACAGGGCGAGGGTGGCCGCATCATCTGCATCGGCTCGCCCACCGGCCAGCGCGGCAACTTCGGCCAGACCAACTATGCCGCCGCGAAGGCCGGCATCGTCGGCATGGTGCGCACCTGGTCGATGGAACTGGCCCGCGCCAACGTCACCGTCAACGTCGTCGTTCCCGTCGCCGCAACCGCGATGACCGACACCGTGCCCTTCTTCAAGGCCTTCAACGACGCGGCCGCCCGCGGCGAGACCATGCCGCCCTTCGCCCGCCGCGTGCTCGGCTATGGCACCGCGCAGGACGTCGCCGGCGTCGTCGGTTTTCTCGCCTCCGACGCTGCGGCCGCCATCACCGGGCAGGTCATCGGCTCCGGCGGTGACCGCGTGCAGCTGTGGTCGCACCCCGAAGTCGTCGCGACCGCGTTCGAAACCGGAGGCTGGACCGTGGAGACCCTTAGCGAAGACTTCTCCTCACTGTTCGGCGACAAACTGCAGAGCGTCGGCGAGAAACTGCCAGAGCTGCCCGCCGAACTGCAGCCCGCCACGGCGAAATAACCATGGTCTACGAACTCGGCCTGAACGTTGACGCGCTCACGGCCATCGACACCCACGTGCACATCGAGGTCGGCGACGACGGGCACAACGCCCTGCCGCAGCCGCTCGTCGATGCCGCCAGCAAATACTTCAAAACGGATGCCCCCCGCCCCGGCCTCGACGAAATCGCCGCCCTGTACCGCGAACGCAGCATGGCCGCGGTCGTGTTCACCGTCGACGCCTCCCGCAACCTGAACCACCCGCCGAACAGCAGCGAAGAGATTGCGATCGGCGCCGCCCGCAACAATGACGTGCTCATTCCGTTCGGCTCGGTCGACCCCACCCGGGGAGCGGATGCCGTCACCCAAGCCCTCCGCCTGGCCAACGATTTCGGGGTGCGCGGCTTCAAATTCCACCCGACAGTGCAGAACTTCAACCCGAGCGACGAGCAGTACTACCCGCTCTGGGCCGCGCTGCAAAACCTCGGACTGCCGGCCCTGTTCCACACCGGACAGACCGGAATCGGCTCGGGCCTGCCCGGCGGTTTCGGCCTCAAACTCGGGCTGTCGAACCCCATGCTGCTCGACAACGTGGCCGCCGACTTTTCCGAACTGAAGATCATCATGGCGCACCCGAGCGTGCCCTGGCAGGACGAAGCCCTCGCCGTGGCCACCCACAAACAGAACGTCTACATCGACCTCTCGGGCTGGTCGCCCAAGTACTTTCCCGAGAACCTGGTGCGCCAGGCCAACTCCGTTCTGCAGGACAAGGTGCTGTTCGGCAGCGACTTTCCCCTGATCAGCCCCGACCGCTGGCTCAAGGACTTCGCCGAGCTCAACCTCAAAGACAGCGTGCGGCCGAAAATTCTCAAGGATAACGCGGTGCGCCTGCTCGGACTCGCGGCATGACCGACTTCTACCCGAGCGACCAGTTCGGCTATTCGACCCTGCTCACCGACACTGAGCTCGAAGTGCTCGCCGGACTTCGCGCGGTGCTTGACACCGACGTGCAACCGCTCCTCGCCGACCACTGGGAGGCGGGCGAGTTTCCGTTCGAGATCGTGCCGAAGCTCGTCGACCTCGATCTCATGAATCAGCAAACCAGCGCGCTCTCCGGGGGCTTTCGCAATTTCGAACTGGCCCGCACCGACGCATCCGTTGCCACGTTCTACAACGCGCAATCGGGACTGTTTCGCACCACGGTCAACCTGGGCGGCAGCCCGGACCAGGCTGCCGCGCTCGATGCGAAAATCAGGAGCTTCGAGTACACCGGGGTGTTCGCGCTGACCGAACCCGAGCACGGCTCCGACATCGCCGGCGGTCTCGCCACCACCGCCCGCCGCACCGGTGATAGCTGGGTGCTCAACGGGCAGAAGCGCTGGATCGGCGGCGCTTCGAGCGCCGACGTGCTCGCCGTGTTCGCCCGCGATGAGGCCGACGGGCAGGTCAAAGCCTTTCTGGTGCCGACGGATGCCCCCGGCGTCACCCTGGCGAAGATCCACCGCAAGACCAGCCTGCGCATCATGCAGAACGCCGACATCGACCTCGTGAACGTGCAGGTGAGCGAGGCAGATCGGCTGCAGCGCATCAACTCGTTCAAGGACGTCGCCGCCCTGCTGCGGTCGATGCGATCCGACGTGGCCTGGATCGCAACCGGCCTGCAGGCGGGAGCCTACGAAGCCGCCCTGCGCTACGTGACAACCCGTGAGCAGTTCGGCAAGCCGCTCGCCGCGTTCGCGCTCACCCAGCAGAAGCTCGCCACCATGCTCGGCAACGTCACCGCCTCGCTCGGCCTGGTCGTGCGCCTCACCCAGCAGCAGGAAGCCGGCGTGTTCACCGAAGAGAACTCGGCGCTGGCCAAGATGTTCTGTTGTGAGCGGATGCGCCACACCGTCGCGTTGGCCCGCGAAGTCGTCGGCGGCAACGGCATCACCCTCGACACCGATGTCGCCCGCTTTCATGCCGATGCCGAAGCCGTGTACTCCTACGAGGGCACCCACGAGATCAACAGCCTCATCGTCGGCCGCGCCGTCACCGGGCACAGCGCGTTCATCTAACCCACCCCTGCGTTTTCTGACACCCGTATAAGGAGCACCATGACTACCACCGTCACCACCTTCGCCGACCTGCCCGGCCTGGTCGGCACAGACCTCGGCTACACCGACTACATCGAGGTCGACCAGACCCAGATCGACACCTTCGCCGAGGCCACCGACGACCACCAGTGGCTGCACGTTGACCCGGTCAAGGCCAAGGACGGCCCATTCGGCACGACCGTTGCGCACGGCTTTCTCACCCTGTCGCTCGCCATCCCGTTCTGGACCGAACTGCTCGACGTGACCGACGTGACCACCAAGGTCAACTACGGCCTCGACAAGGTGCGCTTTCCGGCACCCGTCACCGTCGGCTCGAAGATTCGCATGCACGCCACCATCGCGACGGTCACCGAGATCGCCGGCGGCGTGCAGCTCGGCGTCGACCAGACCATCGAGATCGAGGGCGGCACCAAACCAGCCGTCGTCGCGCACTCGCTGTACCGCTTTTACGTGTGACCGTACCTCCGCTGTTCTGCGCAACACCCAACCCTCAAGGAAGAGGAACCATGTTTCACAGCAACCTGACCCGCGTTCGCACCGTCTCCGGCCTGGCCGGCCTGGCCATCGTCGCCCTGGCCCTCTCCGGCTGCGCCGCTGCGGCCCCCGCCGCCGACACGACGGCTGACACCGCCACGGGCGAGCTGACCACCGTGACGGTGGGCGTGCTCGCCATCGCCCCCTCCGTGGCGATGCAGTACGGCATCGACGAAGGCATCTTTGAAAAGCACGGCCTCGACGTGCAGCTGCAGACCGGCCAGGGCGGCGCCGCGATGCTGCCGGCCGTGTACGCCGGCAGCATGGACTTCGCCATCGGCAACCCGCTCTCGGTCATGGTCGCCGTCGACAAGGGCCTCGAGATGCAGATCGTCACCGGGTACAGCAACTCCAAGGCCGAGGGCGACGACATCAACGGTGTCGTCGTGCGCACCGACTCGGGCATCGACAGCTTCGCCGACCTCGAAGACCAGACCGTCTCGGTCAACGCGGTCAGCACCCAGGGCGACCTCACCATCAAGGAGAGCGCCGAGATCGACGGCGCAGACCCGTCGCTGATCAACTTCAACGAGATGCCGTTTCCCGACATGGAGGCCCAGCTCGCCGCCGGCAACACCGACGCCATCTGGCTGCCCGAGCCGTTCCTGAGCAAGGCGCTGGCCAGCAGCGACTTCAAACTCATCGGCTACCCGAACCAGCAAGCCCTCCCCGGCCTGCCCACCATGGTCACCTTCACGAGCGCCAAATACGCCACCGCCAACGCTGACACCCTCGCGAAGTTCCGGGAGGCCGTCGACGAGACGCTCGCCGCCGCCGAAGCCAACCCCGACGACGTGCGCGCCACCCTGCCCGCCTTCATGGGAATGGACGCGGGAGTCGCCGAGAACATGAAGATGGAGACCTTCAACGGTGACGTGCCCGCCGACGTGCTCGCCGACCTCGGCGACCTCATGCAGAAGTACGAGATCGTGACGAAGGCGCCCAACGTCTCTGCCATGATCGCAAGCTAGCCATCCGGGGGTGTGCTCGGTAGTACGGTGAGCACACCCCTGACCCACCCCGTGTCAGTGTCTCCGCCTGCGGAGACGTGCGAAAGGTACATGCAACGATGCATAACCAAGGTCTCGGTTCCTGGATCCACCGCCGACGCATCAAGTCGGCCGACCAGACGGCGCTGATCAGCGGCGACGATCGCCTCAGTTACGGCGAATTCGCCGAGCGGGTTGACCGCTTGGCGAACGCCTTCGATGCGCGCGGCATCCGTTCGGGTGATCGGGTCGCCTATCTGGGCGAAAATCATCCGGCCTTTCTGGAGACGCTGTTCGCCTGCGGGGTGCTCGGCGCCATCTTCGTACCGCTCAACACCCGCCTGGCCGCCCCCGAGATCGCCTTCGCCCTCACCGATTCGGGCAGCCGCATCCTCGTGCACGCGGCAAGCCTGACCGACCTGGCCGTGCGCGGATCGGCCGGCACGCAGGTCGTGCAGCGCATGCGGGTAGCGGATGCCGCGGTGCCCACCGCTGACACCGGCCCGACCGGTCTGCTCGTGGAAGACCTCGACGCGGTGATTCTCGGCGCCCCCGCCACGCACCGCGACGAGAACGTCAGCCTCGACGACCCCGCACTCATTCTGTACACCTCCGGCACGACCGGCCAGCCCAAGGGGGCCCTGCTCACCCACGGCAATATGACCTGGAACAGTTTCAACGTGCTCGTCGACTACGACTTCGTCAGCAGCGACGTGGCCCTCATGATCGCACCGATGTTCCACGTCGCCTCGCTCGGCATGGGGGTGCTGCCGACCCTGCTCAAGGGCGGCTCGGTCGTGCTCGAACCCCGATTCGAGCCCGGCCGCACCCTGCACCTGATCGAGCAGCACCACGCCACCGTGATCAGCGGCGTGCCCACCACGTACCAGCTGCTCTGCGAGCACCCCGACTGGGACAGCACCGATATCAGCTCGCTGCACAAGCTCACCTGCGGTGGTTCGGCGGTGCCGGTGCGGGTGCTCGAAGCCTATGAAAAGCGCGGGTTGGCGTTTTCGGGCGGCTACGGCCTCACTGAGACGGCGCCAGGAGCCACGAGTCTCGCCCCGCACAAATCGCGCGAGAAGGCAGGGTCGGCCGGGCTGCCGCACTTCTTCACCGATGTGCGCATCGTCGACGAGACCGGCACCGAAGTACCCGACGGTGAGGTGGGTGAGATTCAGATCTCGGGGCCGAATGTGATTCGCGAATACTGGAACCGGGCAGAGGCCACCGCCGACAGCTACGCCGGCAACGTCTGGTTTCGATCCGGCGACATGGGCTACACCGACGAACACGGCTACCTCTTCATCTCTGACCGGCTGAAAGACATGATCATCTCCGGCGGCGAGAACATCTACCCGGCCGAGATCGAGCTGGCCATCTCCGAACTGGAAGCGGTCGCGAGCGTCGCCGTGATCGGGGTACCCGACGAGAAATGGGGCGAGGTGCCCTGCGCCGTCGTCACCGTGCGCGATGGCTTCAACCTCGAAGCTGACGATATCCAGGCGCACCTGGGCGACCGGCTCGCCCGCTACAAGATTCCCAAGCGTGTCGTGATCGTCGCCGAGATGCCGCGCACCGCGAGCGGCAAGATTCGCAAGGCCGACCTGCGCCAGGAACACGCCAGTTAGAGGGTCGCAGTTGTCGGGTGCTTGAGGAGCGAGTGGTAATGCCAAGGTCGCCAGGATCCGGCTGATCGAATACGACCGCGCCGCGAACCAGCGGCCACGCCCACCTCGCTCAAACCACGCTACCTGAGTCCCACTTCTTGGTGACTGTCAACAGCCGATGCCTCTTTCAGGGCGACGAGGGCGTCGTTCCTGAAGCAGAGGGCAGAAAAGCGGTCCTCGTGCGTTCCCGGCAGGAGCTCAACCGAATCGTGCGCGGTGGTTAGGCCGGCAATCTGAATTTTTACTTTGTCTTGGGATGACCAGAACCAAGGCGTCGCTGTGTAGGGTTCCGTGTATCCCAGAATTGGTCGGGCGGCCTGGCGGGCCTGATCGGTGGCGTTCTGCACTGATTCCAGCCGAACCAGTGCCTCTGCCCAGGGACCGGGGAAACGAGCGCAGTCTCCGAGCGCCCGATTCTTCGACCAGCACGTCCTTCGACAGTGGCGGTCGCTGGTCCGGCTGCTGGTCGTCCTCACTTACGAGCAGGATGGATCCCGCGTAGCCCCCTGACCGGAGGCTGTCGACGAGCTGGACACCGGAGTGGCTTGCCCCGATCACTATGGTTCCGAATTCAGTGTTCACAAGTACGCGGGAGGAACTGTTACATCGAGAGACTCGAGCTGTCCACCCATGATGATTTGGCAGCCGAGTCGGGACCCCAGAGTCCGCGGCGACTCGGTCGACTCGAGCATCTCCTCTTCGTCCTCAGACATCGCGGGAAGATTGTGTCGGTCGCTTTCGGTGACGTACACGTGGCACGTGGCACACATGGCCTGGCCGCCGCATTCACCGATGATGCCGGGAACGGAATTCTCCAGCGCGGCTCGCATCAGCGTTCGGCCCGAGTCGCAGACGATCTCCGTTGAGGAGCCGTCGGGATAGGCGAAGTTTATGATTGGCATGTCAACTCCACATGATCGGAAGATCGGTGTAGCCGCGGAAGACCCAGCCGCCCATTTTTGACTGGCGGTCGTCTGCAAGGCGAAGTGTGGGGAATCGGCGGTATAGCTCGGGACCGCGATCCGGCCAATGGATTCTTCGGCCGCCCACCGTCCGGCGCACATGTGATCGCCGCTTCCGAATCCGAGCTGTCGCCGGCTAGGTCGATCAATGTTGAAGACATTGGGTGACGGGACAACGGCGTCGTCTCGGTTGCCGGCCGCCAGGACTAGACCGATCTCCGTGTTGGCGGCGATCTTGAAGCCGTCGACAACGCTGGACTGGGTGGTCTGGCGCGTGATCATGCCGATTGGCGAGTAGTAGCGCACACTCTCGTCGAAGATCCGGTCCCAGAGCCCAGGCTCGGCGGTGGCGCGTGTCCGGACTAGCGGATTTTCGTCGAGCAGAGCGGCCATAGCCGTCAATCTCACGGAAGTCGGTGGACGATTGCCGTTTTACGCAACGTCAAGTGGAATCGTGCTTCTCGCTTTTAGTCCGCCTGATGTGCGGGACCGCGCACTGTCCACAACCACCGGCCACCGTCCGCCTTTAGCGCGAGGATCCATCGTCGGCGACCTCAGCGCCTCTATTGATTTGGCTCGTCGTCAAGGATTTGCCGTAACCCGTGGGCTTATTCGCCCTGAGGCGGCTGCCGTAGCCGTGCCGATCTTCGATTCCCTGGATGTTCCCTTGGCCGCTCTTGCCTTCGTTGTGTCGACGGGCGATTCCTACGGGGGAAGGCTGGACGGTCTGCTGGACCTGTTGAAGCCGGCCGCGAAGCGAATTGCAGTGGCAGTGCGGCGGGGGCAGTCAAATGTCTCATAGTGCCACAATCACGCGAAACAGGGTTTGTGCCGGAGCACGCGCGTTCAGGGTCAATCCGCCGGCGGCGCGGCATCCGTTCCATTCAGCTCGTCAATGAGCACCAAACCCCGCTCGGCCCACTCGATCTCGTGCTCGGCCCGCGCGATCAACCCCACATAGGTGTAACGCTTATAGGCGCGGATGCTCGCGTGCTCGCTCGCCGGAGCGTGGCCGAGGCGTTTTTCGAGCATGGCGCTCGTTCCGGTGTCGATCTCGCGCACCTTCTCGAGCCACTCGACCCGCTGTTCGTCGAAGTTCGCGATATGCGCGCGCAGTTGCGCGCGGGCCGCGTCCGGCTCGGCCCACTCGAGGTAGGCAGCCTTGAGGTGGGCCGGGTCGCGCTCCCGGGTGTAGCTGAGCGGCTCGTTCATCCAGGCGCGAAAGGCATCCAGGCCTGCCTCGGTCACGTGGTACTCGCGTTTCTTGCCGCGCGGCCCCCACGGAACCTCGGTGCCGACGAGCAGCCCGTCGGCCTCCATGCGGCGCAGCTCCGGATAGATCTGCGAGTCGGGGGCATGCCAGACATGCGAAACGGATGCCTGGAACGCTTTCGACAGGTCGTAACCGGTCATTGGTTCCACGGTGAGGAGCGCCAGCAGTGCATGTCGAAGGCTCACGATTTCCCCTTTCGGTCTTGTCAGTACCTACCAGCATAGATAGTCTGAACCTAAGCTAACTATCTATGGGGATAGGTAGCTGACCGGAGGCTATCAATGACGATCATCCAGACCAAGAGTTCGACCACGAACAAGGTGCTCAACTACCCCCTGAACGCCTGGTACGTCGCCGCCTGGGACCACGAAGTCACCCGCAAGCTGATCTCCCGCACGGTCGCCGACAAGCCGCTCGCCATCTACCGTGCCGAAGACGGCCGACCGGTGGCGCTCGCCGATGCCTGCTGGCACCGCCTCGCCCCGCTGTCCCAGGGCAAGCTGCTCGCCAAGGACGAAATCCAGTGCCCGTATCACGGCATCGTCTACAACTCGGCCGGCCGCTGCGTGTCGATGCCCGCCCAGGAGACCATCAACCCGAGCGCGACCGTGCCCTCGTACCCGGTTGTCGAACGCCACCGTTTTCTCTGGGTCTGGCTCGGCGATGCGACCCTCGCCAACCCCGACACCATCCCCGACATGCACCAGATGGACCACCCAGAGTGGGCCGGCGACGGCCTCACCATTCCGGTCACCTGCAACTACCAGCTCGTGCTCGACAACCTGATGGACCTCACCCACGAAGAATTCGTGCACGGCTCGAGCATCGGCCAGGCCGAGCTGAGCGAATCCGATTTCGAGGTCACCCACGATGACACCACCGTCACCGTCTCGCGCTGGATGCACAATATCGACGCCCCGCCGTTCTGGCTGAAGAACATGCGTGACAAGTTTCCGGGTTTCACCGGCAAGGTCGACCGGTGGCAGATCATCCACTTCGAAGCGCCCTCGACCATCAATATCGATGTCGGAGTCGCCAAGGCCGGCACCGGCGCGCCCGAAGGCGATCGCAGCCAGGGCGTCAACGGCTACGTCATGAACACGATCACCCCCGAAACGGCCCGCAGCGCGCACTACTTTTGGGCCTTCATGCGCAACTACCGACTGGAAAGCCAGCTGATCACCTCGCAGCTACGCGCCGGGGTCTCCGGCGTGTTCAAGGAAGATGAGGACATGCTCCTCGCGCAGCAGACCGCCATCGACGCCAACCCCGACTACGAGTTCTACAACCTCAACATTGACGCCGGCGGTCTGTGGGTGCGCCGACTCATTGAGCGGATGCTCGAGGCCGAAGGCCGCACGGTCTCCGCCGGCCGCACTGGCCGCGTTCGCGACGCCGACTAGGCGGGCACGACCATGGCAGCCACCAATATTGAGGTCTGGCAGCAGGCGACGGTCGTGGAGACCGTGGCCGTCGCCACCAACATCCAGCGCATCGTGCTGGCGCCAACCTCACCCAAACGGGCCGAACCGGGTTCGCACCTCGACCTGTTCGTGACTATCGACGGCGAGCGGCACAAACGCTCATACTCCGTCGTCGACTCCACCGCGGACGGCTCGCGGGTCGCGATCAGCGTGCTGCAAGCGCCGACGTCCCGCGGCGGCTCGATCTTCATGCACGCTGTGCAGCCGGGCGACACACTTGAGATCACCCAGCCGCTGCAGAACTTTCCGCTGCGGGTCGGCGCGCCCAGCTACGTGCTGTTGGCCGGCGGTATCGGCGTGACCGCGATCGTCAATATGGCGCGGGTGCTGAAGAATCTCGGGGCGAATTACACGCTCGTCTACGCGGCGCGCAGTCGCGAGCGCATGGCCTACCTGCCCGAGCTGCTCGCGCTGCACGGCGACAGGCTGCGGGTGCACATTGACGACGAGGGCACGCAATTGTCGGTGGCCGAGTTGGTCGGCAGCGTCGACCCGCACGCCGAGCTCTACATGTGCGGGCCGATCCGCCTGATGGATGCGGTGCGCCGCGCCTGGCGCGAACGCGAGCTCAACTACCCCAACCTGCGGTTCGAAACCTTCGGCAACAGCGGCTGGTACGACCCGGAGGAGTTCATCGTGCGGGTACCGCGCCTCGGCGTCGAAGCGCGCGTGCCGGCCGGCCGCTCGATGCTCGAAGCCCTCGAAGATGCCGGCGTCGAGATGATGTTCGACTGCCGCAAGGGCGAATGTGGCCTGTGCGAGGTCAAGGTACTCGCGCTCGAGGGTGCCATCGACCACCGCGACGTGTTCTACAGCGAACGCCAGCAGCACGCCGCCGCGAAAATGTGCTGCTGCGTCTCCCGCGCCGTCACCTCGCCCACCGGCCTGCAAGCGGATGCCGCGCGCGGCCCCGCGATCGTCACGATCGCCGTCTCCTAGCCCGCTCCACAACACAGCGGATGCCCCGGCGAGTTACGCCGGGGCATCCGCTGTGTGAGTGCTCCTATTTGAGCGACGCCCGTCGCTGCGCGGTGATCTGCTCGGTGACCGGGCCGAGCTTGGCACGCTGAATCTCGGCGTAGACGTGTGAGCGCAGTTCCATGAAGCGGGGGAGTGCGCGGGTGTTGAGTTGGTCGCGTTCTTCGGGCAGGTCGATTTTGAGGTCTTCCTGCACGACGGTCGGGGAGCTGGAGAGCACGATGACGCGCTCCCCGAGGTAGACCGACTCGTCGATGTCGTGGGTGACGAACAGAATGGTCACGCCGAGCTGCTTCCAGATGGTGCGGATGAGGTCCTCAAGGTCGGCGCGGGTCTGCGCGTCGACGGCCGCGAAGGGCTCATCCATCAGCAGCACCTGAGGGCGGTAAGCGACGGCGCGGGCGATGGCCACTCGCTGCTGCATGCCGCCGGACAGCTGCCAGGGATAGCTCTTGGGCACGTGGTCCAGTCCGACCGACTTCAGGGCGGCATCCACGAGCGCGGCGCGTTCGGCTTTGGGCACCTTCTGGTTTTTCAGGGGCAGTTCGACGTTGGCGCGCACGGTCATCCAGGGAAAGAGGCTGCGGCCGTATTCCTGAAAGACGACGGCCATCGATTTGGGCGGGCCGGTGACTTTGCTTCCGTTCAGTTCGACGGTGCCGCTGGTCTGTTCCATGAGGCCGGAGATGCACTTGAGCAGGGTGGTCTTGCCCGAGCCGGAGGGCCCGACGAGGCAGACCAGTTCGCCCTCGGCGAGGTCGAAGGTGAGGTCGCGCACGGCCTCGACTTCGCCGCCTGGCACCTTGTAGATCTTCTGCAGGCCGCGCACCGAGAGCATCGGCACGGTCTTGACGGGCTGGTTCATGGTGGTCTCGCTAACTGTCATGAGTGATTTCCTTCAGACCGTGGTACCAGTGCAGTACCCGTCGTTCGACGAATTGGAAGATGATAGCCAGGCCCAGGCCGATCAGGCCGAGTACGACGATGCCGCTCCACATTTCGGGGATGGCGAAGTTGCGTTGGAACTGAACGATCGTGAAGCCGAGGCCCGACGACGAGGCGAACATCTCGCTGATCACCATCAGAATCAGGCCGATCGACAGTGACTGGCGCACTCCGGCCATGATCTGTGGCGTCACTGCGGGGAGCACGAAATAGCGGATGCGTGCGAAGCCGGCAATACCGTAGCTGCGGCAGCTGTCGTTGAGTACGGAGTCGACGGCGCGAACACCCTCGACGGTGTTGAGCAGCACCGGCCAGATGGCGCCGGAGATGATGACGGCAACCTTCATACTGTCGTTGACGCCGATGAGCAGCATGAGCAGCGGCACCAGCACCGGCGGTGGGATGGCGCGAAAGAATTCGAGCAGCGGTTCGAGCAGATTGCGCAGCCAGCGGGTGGAGCCGATGAGCAGGCCGAGCACGATGCCGAGGCCGATGGCGAAGAACAGGCCGACCGCGAGGCGGCCGAGGCTCGGCAGCACGTCCTCGAAGAAGCGGTCCCCGATCCACGTTGTCCACAGGGTCTGGGCGAGTTCGATGGGCTTGGGCACGAAGAAGTTCGTGGAGCCGAAGGACAGCGCGTACCAGAGCACGATGAGCACAATGGGAAGGCCGACGAAGTAGGCGATGCGTTTGAGGGGACTCACAGGACGACTTCTCCTCTCACGGAGGGATGCCAGCTCAGCACCCGTTTTTCAATGATGCGGGCGCCGAGGTTGATCAGTACGCCGATCATGCCGGTGGCCAGCACGAGGGCATACATCGACGAGATGGCGCCGCCGGACTGGGTGAGCGCGATCTGCTTACCGAGGCCGGGGGTGCCGATGATGAGTTCGGCGGTGATCGCCAAAATCAATGCCACCGCTGCGGCCAGGCGCAGACCGGTCATCAGATACGGCAGGGCGGTGGGCCAGATTACGTAGCGTACCCGGGCGAGCCGGCCGAGGCCGTAACTTTTCGCGGTGTCGTTGGCCACGGCATCCACATCGGCGATGCCGTAGAGCAGCTGCAGCAACACCTGCCAGAACGAGGCATAGACCACCAGCAGCAGGGTCGACTCGATGCTGGTGCCGAAGATCAGCACGGCGAGCGGAATGAGTGCGACCGAGGGGATCGGGCGCAAAAACTCGATCGTGGTGTGGGTGGCCCGGCGGAGGAACCGACTGGAGCCGATGATGAGGCCGACGACGATCGCGGCGACCGTGGCAATGAAAAGGCCAAGGGCCCAGCTCGTCATGGTGTCGGCGACGTCTTTCCAGAACGCGGCCTCGGTCAGGTACTGGCCGAGGCGCGCGAGCACCTCACTGGCCGGTGGCAGGTAGCGGTCGCTGACCAGGCCGAGGCGGGGAGCGGCTTCCCAGATCAGGAAGAACAGGATAATTCCGCCGATGCCCAGACCCAAAGCTTTCGCTTTCGGACCGGCAGCAGCGCTACGTTGTTTTCTCATTCTGGCAAGCCACTTCCTCGTGGTCGGTGCGATTCAAACGGATGCTGCGAATTACGGCAGGAACGTGCTCACGTCGGGAGCGGTCTCGACCACACCGTATTTGAGGGCAGCTTCGCCGAGCGCAGTGACGGCATCCACGTTGAATTCGGTCGGGAACTTCGGCAGCACGATTTTCGCGAGCACTTCGGGCGGGGTCTTGGTGTAGGTCGCGATGATCGCGCGCACGGCGTCGGGGTTGGCCTGGGCGTATTCAAGCGACTTCTTCATCGCGGCCTGAAACTTGGTCACGAGCTCCGGGTCGCCGTCAACGGTTGCGGCGGAGGAGAAGTAGGCGGCGACGTCGAGGTTCACATCGAAGTCGGCGTAGCCGTAGGAGATGACGCGTTGGCCGCTTTCAATGGCGGCGGTGACGAACGGTTCAACGACGAAGGCCGCATCGACCTGGCCGTTTTCCACGGCCGCGCTGGCATCAGGGAACGGCACCTCGACGAAGGAGATCGACGAGGAGTCGCCGCCGAGGCGGTCGATTGAGGCTCGCATGACCGTGTCGACGATGTTGTTCAGGCTGTTGCCCGAGACGGTTTTGCCGTCGAGGTCGGCGAGCGTTTCGACGGGAGAGTCGCCCTTGACGATGACGGCGCCGAAGTCGCTCGTAACATCGCCGGTCGAGGCGACGGCCGAGTTGACGACCTTCAGCGGCAGGCCCTTGTCGTTGGCGACCATGAGCGAGACCAGGTTGCTGAAGCCGAATTGGTAGTCACCGCTGACGACGGCCGGCACGATCGCGGCGCCGCCGGTGGCGGTTTCAATCGTGAGGTCGAGGCCTTCGTCTTCGAAGAAGCCCTGGTCGAGGCCCAGGTAGAGGGGAGCGGTATCGGCGATCGGGATGACACCCACCGTAACAGGGGTCAATGCGTCGCTGCCGGCGGGGGCAGTGGTGTCGGCGCCGGCCGAGCAGGCGCTGAGGGCGAGAACGGATGCCGCGGCAAGTCCGATCAGGTGCAGTTTCTTCATGTTCACTCCATTGTGTGGTGGTGCGGGTCGTGCTGCTGTGGGTGTGCGGGGCGCTGCGAGCCTGCTGATCGGCTCTGATTGGAGACTAGCCACGGATTTCGCCGCTCAAACCTACGCTTCCATTCAGTGGAAGTTCTCGGCGGATCGCGGTAGCGTGACGTGTAATGAGTGGAAAACCGGCACAGAAAAGGTCGAGCGGCGACGAAGTAGCCGTGGACGATCGTTCCGTCGCGGCCCGACTCTTCGCCATTCTCGACGCCTTCGCGGCTCCCGCCGGGGCGACCTCGCTCACCCTGACTCTCACGGCCATCGCCCAGCGGGCCAACCTGCCGCTGTCAACCACGCACCGGCTCGTCGCCGAGTGGGTCAGCTGGGGTGGCCTGAGCAAGCACGAGAACGGCCAGTATTCGCTCGGCATGAAATTGTGGGAACTCGGCGTGCAGACCCCGACCGCCCGCAACCTGCGCACCATCGCGCTGCCGTACCTCGAGGACCTCTATGAGACGACGCGCGAGCACGTGCACCTCGCTATTCTCGACGGCCGCGACGCCCTCTACCTGGAGAAGCTGTCTGGCCACCACGCGGTGCGCCTGATCTCGCGGGTCGGCGCGCGCCTGCCGCTGCACTCCACCGGGGTCGGCCTGGTGCTGCTGGCCTACGCTCCGTCCGACGTGGTGCAGCAGTACCTCGCGACCAACCTGCAGCGCTTTCTGCCGCGCACGGTCACCGAACCCGAAGCCGTACGCAAACGGCTCGCCGAGATTCGATTGCTCGGCCTGGCCCGCATGTCGGAGGAGATGACCGCGGGCTCGAGCTCGATCGCCGCTCCCATCAGGGACCGTACCGGCCAGGTCGTGGCGGCGGTCTCGATCGTGACCCGCACCACCGATACCATCGACCCCGAGCAGGAGCGGGCCGTGCGGGTGGCAGCTCAGGGTGTGAGTCGGGCGCTCGGCTATCGCCGCGCCCAACAATGATCAAAATTGATCGATTGTCAACACTTTCACTGAGTGGAAGAAGTTGACCGGAGCGCGGGCAGGCGCAGCACACTGATCACAACACCCCCTGTCATCGTTGCTAGGAGAAAACTGTGCCCCACGAAACCACCCGCGTCGCCATCATCGGCGCCGGTCCCGCCGGTCTTCTCCTCAGCTGGGCCCTGCGCGACGCCGGCATCGACTCGATCGTCGTCGAAAACCGCTCGCAGGAGTACGTTCTGGGCCGCATCCGCGCCGGCGTTTTGGAACAGGGCTCGGTCGAAACCCTGACCCGTCTCGGGCTGGGGGACCGCCTCGCATCCGAGGGGCTGCAGCACGACGGAATCTTTCTGCAGTACGCCGGCGAGCGCCACAACGTGAACTTCAACGAGCTGATCGGCCGCACCGTCACCGTGTACGGCCAGCAGCAGGTCGTGAAAGACCTCGTGATCGCGCACGAACAGGCCGGGTCGATCATCTACTACGAAGCCTCCGACGTGGCCGTCGACGGCCTCACAACCAAGCACCCGAGCGTCACCTTCGTGCACGATGGCGAGCAGCACACCATCGACGCCGACTTCGTCGTGGGCGCCGACGGGTTTCACGGCATCTGCCGCGCCTCAATTCCGAGCGCCGAGATCACCCTGTTCGACCGCAGCTACCCCTACGCCTGGCTCGGCATCCTGGCCGACGTCGCACCTTCCTCCGACGAGCTCGTCTACGCCCTGCACGAAGACGGCTTCGCGATGCTCTCGATGCGTTCACCGGTCGTCTCCCGCCTGTACCTGCAAGTCGACCCGGCCGACGATATCAAGAACTGGTCAGACGAGCGCATCTGGGAGGCGCTGCAGACCCGGCTCGGCACCCCCGGCTGGACCTTGAAGGAAGGCCAGATCACCGACAAATCAATCACACCGATGCGCAGCTTCGTCGCCTCCCGCCTCGCCTACGGCAACCTGTTTCTGGTCGGCGACGCCGGCCATATCGTGCCGCCGACCGGCGCGAAGGGACTGAACTCGGCCATCTCCGACGTCACCCAGCTCGCCGCCGCCCTCACCGCCTTCTACGCCAACGATGAGACCCTGCTCGGCCGGTATAGCGAGACCGCGCTGGCCCGGCAGTGGCGGGTGCAGCAGTTCTCCCGCTGGATGACCGAGATGCTGCACACCAGCCCCGGCGATCTGCAGACCGGCGCCTTCGACTACCGCAGCCAGCTCGGTCAGCTCGACTACGTCACCCATTCCCCACTCGCCCAGCGCATGCTCGCTGAGCAGTACACCGGCCTCCTGCTCTAACCGATCTGAGGACACCATGACCACACCAGCACCCCGCCCCGGCACCGTCCCGGCCAGCCAGAACGAGATCAC
Organism: Cryobacterium glaciale; assembly: GCF_004402535.1. Lineage (GTDB taxonomy): Bacteria > Actinomycetota > Actinomycetes > Actinomycetales > Microbacteriaceae > Cryobacterium > Cryobacterium glaciale. The sequence continues at coordinate 63,927 of NZ_SOEY01000029.1, forward strand.
CGCTGAGATCGAAGCGATCGAAGCGGATGCCGCAGCCCGCGTCGCCGCCGGCGGCTCGCCCGAGCTGCAGCCGCGCCGCGACTATGCCCCGTACCGCAGCTCCCTGCTGCGCCACCCCACCCACGAACTCGTGCGCGTCGACCCGGAAGAGGTCGAACGGGTCTCACCCGCCTTCGGCCACACCGACGTCAACGTGCTCGAAAGCGACCTCACCATTCAGCACGCCGGCGAACCGATCGGCGAACGCATGACCGTGAGCGGCCGCGTGCTCGACGGCGAGGGCCGCCCGGTGCGGCACCAGCTGATCGAACTGTGGCAGGCCAACGCCGGCGGCCGCTACGTGCACAAACGCGACCAGCACCCGGCTCCGCTCGATCCGAACTTCACCGGGGTCGGCCGCGCCATTACCGGAGACAACGGCGAGTACTCGTTCACCACGATCAAGCCCGGACCCTACCCGTGGAAGAACCACATGAATGCGTGGCGGCCGGCGCACATCCACTTTTCGCTGTTCGGCACCGCCTTCACGCAGCGCCTGATCACCCAGATGTATTTTCCGGGCGACCCGCTGTTCGCGCTCGACCCGATCTACCAGTCGATAGCGGATGCCGACGCTCGCGCCCGTCTGATCGGGCAGTACGACCACAGCTTGAGCGTGCCCGAGTTCTCGCTCGGGTATCGATGGGACATCGTGCTCACCGGACCCAAATCAACCTGGATGGAAAGCGAAGACGCCGATGAGTGAGCCCACACCAGCCCTGCAGACCCCGTCGCAGACCGTCGGCCCGTTCTACGGCTATGCCCTGCCGTATGTCGGCGGACCGGAATTGGTTCCCGGGTACCATCCCCGCGCCATCCGCTTTCACGGCACCGTCACCGACGGCGTCGGCGAGCCGATTCTCGACGCCCTGCTCGAGATCTGGCAGGCCGACGAGAGCGGCGTGCTCAGCCGCGAACTCGGCAGCCTCGACCGGGACGGTTTCACCTTCACCGGCTTCGGCCGCTGCGCCACCACGATCGCCGGCCGGTACACCTTCACGACGCTTAAACCGGGGGTGGCCGGCAAGGCTGCGCCGTACATCCTGGTGACCGTGTTCGCCCGCGGCGTGACCCACCACCTGTTCACCCGGGCCTACTTCCCCGAGGATTCCGCGCTGCACGCTACCGACGCGGTGCTCAGCGCCGTGCCCGCCGAACGCCGCGACACGCTCATCTGCGTGTCAGAGGGAGTCGTCGGGGGAGCTGAATCGTATCGTTTCGACATCCGCGTGCAGGGTGAGAACGAGACCGTCTTTCTGGATTTCGATGCCTAACTACAGTTTCGATGCGGGGCTGCTCAACCCGCTGAGCCACGGCACCCGTGAGTCCGAGCTCACGAGCGACCAGGCCTGGTTGCAGGCCATGGTCGACGCCGAGCTCGCGCTCACCCGCGCGCTCGTCGACGCCGGCCTCGTTCCCGAGTGGATGCTCGCGGTCTGCGACGCGCTCGCCGACGCGAGCCAGTTCGACCTCGGCGCGATCGCGCTCGAGGCGCGCGGCGGCGGCAACCCGGTGATTCCGTTTGTGAAGCACCTCGGTCGCGCGGCCGAGAAGGTCAAGGCGGGGGCGTCCGACCATATTCACGTCGGCGCGACCAGCCAGGACATTCTCGACACGGCCGCGATGATCGTGGCGCGTCGGGTGGCCTGCGAGCTCATCCACCAGCTCGATTCCCTCGGCGGAACGCTCGCCGACCTCGCCGACCGGCACCGCGGTACGGTGATGAGCGGCCGCACCCTCGGCCAGCAGGCCTCGCCGACGAGCTTCGGCTTTGTCGCGGCCGGCTGGCTCGACGCCGTGCTGCTGATCGTCACCCGCCTGGAGGGCATTCGCGACACCCTCCCGGTGCAGCTCGGCGGAGCGGTCGGCAACCTCGCCGTGCTCACCGAGATAGCCCGGGCGTGGCGCAGCGATGCGCTCGCCGACGACGTTCTCGACATCGTTCTACAGCGGTTCGCCCACCATGTGGGCTTGGTCGTGCCGCGCCTCAGCTGGCACACCAACCGGGTCGTCATCTCGGAACTCGCCTCCGTACTCGCCGCCGCGACGGGGGTCGCCGGCACCTTCGCCCTCGATGTGTCGGTGCTGTCCCGCACCGAAATCGCCGAAGTCAGCGAACGCCTCGCCCCCGGCCAGGGCGGCTCCAGCGCCATGCCGCACAAGCGCAACCCCGTGTCGGCCGTGCTGATCACGGCGGCGGCGTTGCAGACGCCGGGTCTCGCATCCACTCTCTACGGCAGCATGCTGGCCGAAGACCAGCGTCCGAGCGGGGCCTGGCACGCCGAATGGCAGTCGCTGCGGGTGCTCGAACGGCTCACGATCTCGGCCGTGACCGGTGCCGCGTCGCTCGCCGCCCGCCTCGATATCGATTCGGATCGCATGCGGGCCAACCTCGACCTCACCGACGGACTCGTGTTCAGCGAGCGGGTCACCACGATTCTGGCCGGCGCTGTCGGCAAGACCACTGCCTTCGCGCTGGTTGAACGCGCCTCGCAGGAAGCCTTCGTCACCAACCGGCCGCTGCAGGTGGTGCTCGCGAGCATCCTCATCGCCGAGGGCTGCACCGACGCGCTGCGCGCGCAGATCTGGGCGGCCTTCAGCTACGAGGGCGAGCCCGGGCAGTCCGCGGCCGGCATCGATCGCGTCGTGCGCAGCTTTCGGCAGCGAGCGGCCGTGTCGGAACGAGGCGCTATCGTCGAAGCAGGCACCCCATCCACCAACGACGTGAGGATCGTATGAGCCAGCCCGTCATTCTCTGCACCGTCGAACCGGCGCGCAACGGCGATGCCACCGCACCGCTCATCGTTTTGGGACCCTCGCTCGGCACCACCACCGACCTCTGGGGGAGCGTCGTGCCCGCGCTCGCCTCCACCTATCGGGTGCTCCGCTTCGATCTGCCCGGGCACGGTTTCAGCCCGAAGACGTCGGCAGCGTTCACGATTGAGGAGGTCGCCGACGCCGTGGTCGGCCTGGTCGACTCGATCTCCGTCGACACTTTTCATTACGCGGGCATCTCCCTCGGCGGCGCCATCGGCCTCGCCCTTGCCGTGAACCACCCCGGGCGCCTCGCCAGCCTCGCCGTGCTCTGCTCCGGCGCGAAAATCGGCACGGTTAACGCGTGGACCGACCGGGCCGCCGGGGTGCGCGCGAGCGGTACCCCATCGCTCGTGGCCGGCAGCGCCGCGCGCTGGTTCGCCCCCGACTTTCTCAGCCGCGATCCCAAGGCCGGCGCCCACGCGCTCAACCAGCTGCTCGACATCGACGACGAATCGTATGCGCTCGCCTGCGAGGCGCTCGCCGTCTTCGACCAAACGGATGCCCTCGGCGGCATTCGCACGCCGGTTCTGTGCGTCTCGGGTCAGTTCGACTCGGTGACGCCGAGCAGCCAGCTGCAGGCGCTGGCCGCGGGCATCCCGGGGGCCCGTGCCGTAGAGCTAGCCGGGGTCGCGCACCTGCCGTCCCTCGAGCAGCCGCTCGAGGTCGGCGCGCTGCTAGGGGAATGGGTGGCTGGTGCTGCGACGCGGGGTGCCACCGGAGGGCAACCGGCCGACGCGGCCGAGCCGCTTCCGGGAGGCCGCACCGCGGCCTCCGCTTATGCCGACGGCATGGTGGTGCGCCGGGCCGTTCTCGGCGACATCCACGTCGACGCGGCCAACGCCGCGATCACGCCCGACACCGCCGTGTTCCAGGACTTCATCACCCGCTATGCCTGGGGTGAGATCTGGACCCGGCCGGGCCTTGATCGTCGCACGCGCAGCTTTCTGACCATCGCCGCGCTCGTCACCGGCGGGCACGAGGGCGAACTCGCGATGCACGTGCGCGCCGCCCTGACCAACGGGCTGACCCGCGCCGAGATCAGCGAGGCCATTCTGCACACCGCCATCTACGCGGGCGTGCCCGCTGCCAACGCCGCGTTCGCCGTGGCCCGCGAGACCTTCGCCGCGCTCGACGCAGCCTCTTCAGACCACACCATTCGGCCGAGCTAAAGGACTAAGCACCATGGACAAGACCTACCCCTCCGCTGCGGCGGCCGTCGCCGATATTCCCGATGGTGCTTCGCTCGCCGTGGGCGGGTTTGGCCTGGTCGGTGTGCCGATCGTGCTGATTCGTGCGTTGCTCGCGCTCGGCAGTACCGACCTGCACGTCGCGTCGAATAACTGTGGTGTTGATGGGTGGGGGCTGGGCGAGTTGCTGCGGGAGGGCCGGATTAGCCGGGTCATCGCCTCGTATATCGGTGAGAACAAGGACTTCGCCCGCCGCTACCTTGGCGGTGAGCTCGAGGTCGAGCTGACGCCGCAGGGCACCCTGGCCGAGCGGCTGCGCGCCGGTGGCACCGGAATTCCGGCGTTCTTCACGGCAAGTGGCGTGGGCACGATGGTCGCCGACGGCGGCCTGCCGTGGCGCTACGGCCCCGACGGCGAGGTGACGGTGTCGAGCCCGCCGAAGGAGACCCGGCTGTTCTCGTCGCTCGGCGGTGAGAAGGAGTACGTGCTCGAAGAGGCCATCGTCACCGACTACGCCCTGGTGCGCGCGAAGAAGGGTGACCGGCACGGCAACCTGGTGTTTGAGAAGTCAGCCCGCAACTTCAACCCGGTGGCCGGGATGGCCGGCCGCATCACGATTGCCGAGGTCGACGAGCTGGTCGAGCCGGGTCAGATCGACCCGGACGAGGTGCACCTCGCCGGTATTTATGTGAATCGCATCGTGCAGCTCGGCGCGGCGGACGCTGCCGATTTGCCGATCGAGAAGACGACGACGCGGCCGCGGCCGGTCGCATCCGCTAGTGAAGTTGGAGTGAACTGATGGCCCTGACCCGTAACGAGATGGCGGCCCGTGCCGCCCAGGAACTCGCCCCCGACTCCTACGTCAACCTGGGAATCGGCCTGCCGACGCTCATCCCGAACTTTCTGCCCGAGGGCGTGCACGTCGTGCTGCACTCGGAGAACGGTGTGCTCGGCGTCGGCCCGTACCCGTGGGAGGGCGAAGCCGACCCCAAGCTCATCAACGCCGGCAAGGAGACCGTCACCGTCAACCCGGGAGCGGCGTACTTCGACTCGGCGCAGAGCTTCGGCATGATCCGCGGGGGCCTGATCGACGTGGCCGTTCTCGGCGCCATGCAGGTCTCCGTGGTCGGTGACATCGCCAACTGGGCCGTGCCGGGCAAGATGATCAAGGGCATGGGCGGTGCGATGGACCTCGTGCACGGCGCCGACACCGTGATCGTGGTGATGGAACACGTCACCAAGACGGGGGAGTTCAAGATCAAGAAGGTCTGCGACCTGCCGCTCACCGGCAAGGCCGTTGTGACGCGGATCATCACCGACCTCGCCGTGATCGACGTCACCCCCGAGGGCCTGGTGCTGCGTGAGGTTGCGCCCGGTGTCACCGTCGATGCGGTGCAGGCGGCGACCGAGGCGACCCTGCTCGTGCCCTCGCCACCGACCATCATCACGACCTTGATTGGAGCCGCCGAATGAGTGAGCTGCGCCAGGTCGTCATCTGTGAACCGCTGCGCACCCCGATCGGTCGGTTCGGCGGCGCGTTCAAAACCGTCGCGCCGGCCGACCTCGCCGCGGCGGTCATCGTCGCGCTGATGGAACGCACCGGCCTGGACGGCGCCGTGGTCGATGATGTCATCTTCGGTCAGGCCTATCCCACGGCTGAGGCAGCGCCGGTCGCCCGCGTCGCCGCTCTCAATGCGGGGCTGCCCGTCACGGTCGGCGGTGTGCAGGTCGACCGTCGCTGCGGTAGTGGGCTGCAGGCCATCCTCGATGCTGCGATGCAGGTGCAGACCGGGGTCAGCGAGCTGCTGATCGCCGGCGGTGTTGACGTCATGAGTCAGGCCCCGTTGTACACGGTCGATTCCCGCTGGGGCCTGACCGGAACCGCCGGAGTGCTGCTGCGTGACGCCCTCGGCCGCGGCCGTGAAACCGCCGGTGGACGCCGCTATCCGGTTCCGGGCGGCATGCTCGAAACCGCCGAGAACCTACGCCGCGACTACACTCTCGACCGGGTCGAACAAGACGAACTCGCCGTGGAGTCCCAGCGCCGCGCCCTCGCCGCCGTCGCCGACGGCCGTTTTCTCGAGGAGATCGTGCCGGTCACCGTGCCCGGCCGCAAGGGCCCCGTCGTCGTCTCCGTCGACGAGACTCCGCGCGAAACTACCCTGGAGGCCCTCGCTGGCCTGAAACCGATCATGGGCAAAGCGGATGCCGCCGCGACCGTCACCGCCGGCAACGCCAGCGGCCAGAACGATGCCGCCGCCGCGTGCATCGTGACCACCCCGGAACGCGCCGCCGAGCTCGGCCTGACCCCGATCGTGCGGCTGGTCTCTTGGGCGCGCGCCGGCGTTGAGCCCTCACGGATGGGCCTCGGACCGGTGCCCGCCACCAAGCTCGCGCTCGAGCGCGCCGGCCTCACCCTCGCCGACATCGACCTGATCGAACTCAACGAGGCCTTTGCCGCGCAGGTACTCGCCGTCACCCGCGAGTGGAACTTCACCCCGGAAGACTGGGCCCGCACCAACGTCAACGGCTCCGGCATCAGCCTCGGCCACCCGGTCGGCGCGACCGGCGCCCGTATCCTCGCCACCGCCAGCCGCCACCTGCAGCGCACCGAAGGCCGCTACCTCCTCGAAACCATGTGCATCGGAGGCGGGCAGGGACTGGCCGCCATCTTCGAGCGCGCCTAGCAGCATCCGCTTCGCCGAGGTGTGAGTTTGAGCCCGAAATTTGCTCGAAACGGCGCCAGACTCACACCTCGGCGAACGGATGGCTACGAGCGTGCGCCGCGGTTAGCCAGCGCAGCGCGCACTCGGCGCAGGAGCTCCTGCCCGCCGTATGTGAGGTCGTCGTCGGTAATGCGCACCATGCGCCAGTTCTGGTCTTCGACCCGCTCGCGTCGGGTGATGTCTTTACGGAATTGCTTTTGGTCAGTGCGGTGACCGTCGCCCTCATACTCGACGCAGACCCGAAAGCGCGGCCAGGCCAGGTCGACGCGGGCCACAAAATAGCCGTCGGAGTCCCGAATAACAAAATTGACGACGGGTTCTGGAATGCCGTCATCCACGATAAACAGGCGTGTCCTGGTTTCCTGCGGCGAATCGACCGCGGCGCGCGCGAGACTCGCGGCTTCCCGCAGGGCGCGGCATCCGCGTCGTCCGGTGAGTTCCGCCGTGACCGCGCACAACTCGTCGGGCGTGTGCATCGGATCTCGACCCCCGCAGAGATAATCCGCAGCCGCGACGAGTTCGACTCGTGTGAGCATCGGGGCGACATCGATCCAGGTGTGCAGCGGCGACGTCACACGAAGGCCCCCGACCCGGCGGATGTCGAGCACGTCGCGCTTATGCCCGACGATTCCCAGCATCTGCGGAGCCCGGGCGCCCGCCGGCACGCTGACGTGCAGGTGCCGGTCTGCTTCGAGCCGATGAGGCAACCACAGACCCTGAACGATGCCCGCGGTCGCGTGGCTGAAAGCGTGAGCCGCGGGCATCCGCTCTGAATAGGCCTTCGCCAGCTCGATAACGGATGCCGGCCGCGTTCCGTCAGCGCGCAGGCGGCGATAGGACAGGGTGGCACGATCATGAGATGTCGACATGCAGGGATCATGCAGCGAATCGGGATCGCGCATATTTGATATACACAGGCAGCCCCTCATTCGTCACCGAGGTGTGAGTTTTCACCCATTTTCGGCCAAATTCGGGCTAAGACTCACACCTCGGCGAACGAGGCTCCAGATTGCGCGGTGTCGGCTGACGGCGAGGCGGCTGCTATCGGTCTCCTATGCGTGTCGGTGATGAATTGACCGGAGGGTTAACCTTTTAAAGGATTGTGGGGCATCGTCTGACCCAGATGCATCCCGTTCGTGCTCGCCGATCCCCTGGTTGCGGCGCGGGAGGAAGTGCCGCACGATTGCTGTGTGTGACCGTTTGCTGCCGCTTCGCATCCACACCGGCTGGGAAACCCTGTGCGAGGCCCAGGTCAGCAGCGGCTACAGCGTCGATGGATCCTTCGGCGAATACATGATCGGCGAGGTCAACACAGTGCTCGACGAAATGCGCCACGGCAAGATCGACGGCCGCGTCGTCATCCAGTACTAAACCCTCCACAAGCGGATGCCGGCGGGTCGCCTCGCGAGGCTCCCCGCCGCATCCGCTGGATGGAGCCATGGATGTCTGGCGAGCCGTGAGCGTCATTCACCGAGCCGTGAGTCTCGGACCGAAAGTCGCCGGCCAGAATGCGTCGAAACTCACGGCTCGGCGACTGCCGTGAGCGCAATCTCACGGTGCGGCGAGCGAATGCGGGGGGTCGCCTCTGAAAACGACCCGCGGCATCCGTCTGACGCGACGGGCTATTGGAACGCCGAGATGCCGGTGATGGCGCGGCCGACCACGAGGGTGTTGATCTCGTAGCTGCCCTCGTAGGTGTAAAGCGCTTCGGCGTCGGCGAAGATGCGAGCCATGCCGAAGTCGGTGGAGATTCCATTGCCGCCGAGCACCGAACGGCCGAGCGCCACGGAATCGCGCATGCGCGCGCTCGCCGAGGCCTTGGCCATCGCGGCGTGCTCGGGTCGCAGCGTGCCGGCCTGCTGCAACTGGGCGATGCGCACCATCGTGCCGAGCGAGGTCGTCGCGTTCTCCAGGATGCGCACGAGCTTCTCCTGCACCAGCTGGAACGACGCGATCGGCTTGCTGAACTGCTGGCGTTCGAGGGCGTAACGCAGCGCGCAGTCGTAGGCGGCGAACTGCAGCCCGACGGTCTGCCAGCCCACCCAGACCCGGGAGTTGGTGAGCAGTCGGTTGGTGTCGCGAAAGCTCGTGGCTCCGGGGAGGCGGTCGCGTTCGGCGACCACGACGTTGTCGAGGGTGATCGTGGCGTTCTGCACGATTCGCAGGGCGATCTTATTCTCGATCTTGTCGGCCGTGAATCCGCGTAGGGCCGCGCTGACGATGAAACCCTTGATCTGGTCGTCGGCGGTATCGCGCGCCCAGACCAACACGTTGGCAGCGAAGGTTCCGCTGCCGATCCAACGTTTGACGCCGTTAAGGGTCCACGAGTCGCCGGAGCGGGTCGCGGTCGTCTCCATGTTGCGGGAGACGTCGGAGCCGTGCTCCGGTTCGGTGAGGGCGAACGCGCCGATCTTGCGCAGGGAGACGGCGTCGGCCAGGTAGCGTTCGCGCTGATCGTCGGTGCCCAGCTGGGCGATGGCCGCAGCGAACAGGCCGCTGTGCACGCCGACGAAGGTGGAGATGGAGGCATCCACTCGGGAGAGCTCGAGGGTCATGAACCCGTGCAGCAGAAAGTTGTCGCCGCGCGCGCAGAGATCGACAAGGTTGAGGGCGGTGAGCGCGGGGATGATCTCGAACGGGAACGTCGCGTTGTTCCAGTGCTCGGCCACGACGGGGCGCACGTCGCGCTCGAACACCGCACGGGCCCGGGCCACGAGCTGCTGTTCCTCGGGGGTGAGCAGGTCCTGATAGGAGAAGAAATCGGCGGTGGGGCCGGTGTAGAACTCGGGGCTGGGCGCATCCGCTTGGGGGTTGGCCTGCCCCGGGGGCGGTGCATCATTCATGCCGCTGGTGACGTCATTTTCGGTGCTGACACTGACAATGCTCATGGCTGGTCCTCTCTGACCTGATACCCCTAAATTGTGCGCCAATCAGTGAAATTGCGCAATCTCTCGCCGTGAGACCGTGCATAATGCGAAGGCCGTGAGGCGGGAAGCTCGCCAGATTGCCCTCTCTGCGCGACGGACCGGCCTCTAGATTGTCTGCCCACGGGGTGGGCGCAGTGTGGACCCGTTCACTGAGGTGTGAGTTTCAGCTGGATTTGAACGATTCAACGCGTGCAAACTCAGACCTCGGCGAGGGCTCAGCGGGTGGCGGAGGTGTTCATGGTCAGCACGTCGGTGCCCTCCAGGTCGTGCAGGCCGAGCGTCACGGTCACGGCGCCGAGCGTGCCGAGCGACTCAACGTGGGTACCGCCGCAGGGGATGCCCACGCTCGTGCCCGGCAGTTCGCAGACCCAGTAGCGGCGATCGGTCAGGCGGTCGCCGCCCTGGTCGACGCGCACCGCGGCATCCGTTGCTGTCCACTCGGCGAGGGTCGCGTTGACGGTCGCTTCGATCGCGGCGAGGGCCTCGGCGAATCCGTCGACCGAGAAACCCTTCTTGCGCAGCGACTTGCCGAGCCGGTAGGTGTCGACGGAAGCGTTCGGCCCGATCAGCGATTCGTCGATGGCGAGGCCGTCGAAGTCGGGGTGGCCGAGGGTGTCGGGGCGTACCTCCTTCTTCCAGCGGTCGGCGAGGGCTGCGTTGAGAGCGAGGGAGGCGAGGTGGCAGCTGGTATGTCCGGCGCTCGTGGCATCGCGCAAACCCTCGTCCACCTCGACGGTGACGGTGTCGCCGGCCGACAGCCCGGCCGCGTCGACCACGTGCACCACGACGAAGGCCCAGCCGGGCGTTCCCTTGGCCACCGGAATGTCGTCGCCGATGTACAGCGCCGACCCGTCGGTGGCTCCCACGATGCAGTCCTCGACCGGCCAGAAGGCGGCGCCGTGGTGCAGCAACGCCAGGTCGGGCCCCTGGTCGGGCCAGCCCGCATCGACCGGATGCACGCAGGTCGCGTCGAGCAGCACGGCCGAGCGTCCGTCGCCCAGCGGCTCGGTGTGCACCACGGTCGCCTGCGTGTCGACGGCGCCGCTCGGGTAGAGCACGCGGGTGTCTTCGGTGGGCAGGGTCATGGCTGGTCCTTTCGATGCTGCCGGGCGGTGCGTGAAGCGGATGCTGACGGCCCGGCGGTTGCGCCGCGCACCGTCCCAGCGTATCCACCGGCCACAGGTGCGAGAAAAAAAGGGGTGCCGCCACGATCGTGGCGGCACCCCGTGCGCTGGTTGGAACCTAGCTCTTGCGGGCCCGAGAAGCGGTCTCTTCAGACTTCGCCTTCTTGTCGGCCCTCTTTTCCTTGAGGGACTTGTCGGCAACCTTCTTGGTTGCATCCTTTTTCGGTGATTTGTCAGCCATTGTGTACTCCTTCGCGCCGAGCCGTGGGGCCCCGTCCCCTTGAGAATACGCGGGTTTGCCGCAAACGTCATCTTGCGCGGCTGACCGGGGCGCCTCAACCGGTCAACCCGGCCAACTCGGCTCGAGGAGCCCTGTGCACGACTGCCGGTGTGTCGTATGCTGTCGCTGCATTGAACCCCTCCACGTTGTCGTCACCCCGTCGAAAGGTCACCGTCATGAGTCATAGCGCCACCTACCGGGCAGTACTCTTTGGACCGAACCCGATCGCCGCCGGAACCGAGGTGGAGCTGGAATACATCGACGGCGAATACCAGGATGTGATCGTGCTCGCGGCGGTCGAAGACACCGAAACGATCAGTCGCACCTACCAGCGCGGCCGCGAGACCGAGGAGCCCATCCCATACCGGTTCGTCGAAGAAGACGTGGCCGAGGTCGAGGGCGAGGCTGACGTTCCCAACTGACGCGCGGGCGGCATCCGTTTTATCAGCGGATGCCGCCGCGCCGCAGGTGAAATGCCCGCAGCGTCAAATTCGCTTGGTGGCGTCGCGGCCCAACCGAACCGGCAGCGCCATGAGCGGCCCGACGAAGCGGCGCTGCAGGCGGCGGGCCGGGCCCCAGACGATCTGCACGACGTACTGCGACAGCAGCGCGCCGGCCGCGAGGGCCATGGCGATGCCCGCCGCGGTGAGCAGGGAGAGCAGGCCGTTGATGTCGCCCTCCGAGAGTTTGAGCAGCCCGCGAAACAGGGTGAGCCCGGGAACGAGCGGCACCAGGGCTGTGACCATGATCACGAGCGGCGGGGTGCGCACCATGCGCGCCGCGACCGCCGCGAGCAGCCCAACGCCGAGGGCGCTCGCCGCCGACGCCCAGACCAGGCCGAAACCGCCGGCCATGGCGGCGACGAACAGAAACTCGGCGAGGGCGCCGAGCACGCAGACCACCCAGATCGCCCGCCACGGAACCTGCACGGCCAGGGCGAAACCGACCACGATCACCACGGCGGCCACGAGCAGCACCGGCAGAACGGCCAGCGTCACGATCGGGCTCGCATCGATCTCGAGCAGCAAGCCGAACCGGGCCAGGAACAGTGCGGAGCCGGACACTCCGGTGACCAGGCCGGCCGTGATCAGCAGCGCCTCTACCAGTCGGGCGGTGCCGGTGAGGTAGAACCCCGACAGGGTGTCATGCACCGCGCCAAAGGTGGTGACACCGGCCAGGAGCATGATGATGGTCGCGACGACCACGAGCGAGGGGCTCGCTGTGGGGTCGATCACCCCGACGATCGCGGCGACGATCGGGCCGATCGCGCCGCCGACGACGGTCTGGTAGAACAGCGGAACCTGACGGTGGTCGAGCACCGAGGTGATCCAGTCGATGATCCAGGTCGCGATGAACGCGGCGATGATCACCGTCGGTCCGGCACCGATCAACACGGCGGCGCCCGTTCCGACCAGGCTCCAGCCGACGCGCCGCCACTGCTTGGGCACCTGCGGCTTGGAGCTGACGATGGTCGCGAGGATCTTGCGGGCCTCGGCCACGTCGATCGGCTTCTCGATGATGTCCGCGATCAGCTCCGAGGTGGCGGTGAGCTTGGAGTAGTCCAGGGTGCGGTACTTCACGTTGCGGCTGCGGGTGATCGACTCGTGCGTCGACGGGTCTTCCTGCGTGAGCGTGATGATCGTGTGGGTGATGTTCGCGTCGGTGCCCTTGAGCCCGTAGGCGCGGGTGAGCGCGATCATCGCGGCGGTCGCGTCTTCGGCGCCGGCGCCGGCGGTGAAGATGACCTCGGCGAGGCGCATGGTGAGGTCGAGCACGGCGCGGGTGTAGCCGGAGTGGTCGAGGGTGATGGCGGTGGTCTTGCTGAAACTCATGAGGTGGGCACATCCAGGGGGCCCAAAACGGATGCTGCGGCGGTCGCGTGAGCGGAATCCGCGTCGGAGGGGTGGAAGAAACCCGCGAGCACATCGCGGTAGAGCCGCGCGAGTTCGGACGTCGCGCTGTACGCGGAACCGCCGGCGACCTGCACGGCGGTGTCGACGACGAACTTGGCGTTCTGCGTGGCCCGGTATTTGAGCCCGGACAGCTGGGCGAACCAGGCCGGTCCGAGCAGGAATGAACGCTCGTCGACCGCGCGGGCGAGGGCGTCGATCTGCGGGTAGATGCCGTCCATCGCGATAACGAGGTCGCCGACCCGCCAACGCGCCACCGGATCCTGCGCGTGCGTTCGCCCGTCGTTCTTGAGCGAGGTGCGCCGCTGCGCGCCCTCCACGGCGAGTTCGAGCGCGCGCGCTCCGATGCCGGTGTACACGGCGCTGAGCAGAATCTCAAAGTTGGCGAAGACGCCGGCCACGAGCGGGTCGCCGTTCGGGCCGACCGGCAGGCGCCGCACCACCCGGTCGGGGCGGGCCAGCGCGCGCTCGAGCACGGTGCTCTGGCTCTGGCTGGCGCGCATGCCGAGGGTGTTCCAGTCGTCTGTGGAGCGGATGCCGGCATCCGCTTTCTCGAGGAACGCCCAGACGATCGCCGGGTCGTCCGGGTTCGACGAATCAAGGCCCAGGGTGCCGAGCCGGGTCCAGGCGGGGGAGAGCGAGGTGAAAACCTTGGTGCCGGTGAACCGGTAGCCGCCATCGGGCTGGGGGTGGGCATCCGTTTGCGAGCCGAACAGCACCAGGTCGTTGCCGGGTTCGCTCACACCGAAGGCGAAGATTTCGCCGCGGCCGGCCTCCTCGAGCAGAAAATCGAGCGAGTGGTCGCCCTGCGCGTGCAGGCTTGCGGCGACGGCGGTCCAGATCAGGTGCATGTTCACGGCGAGCGCGGTGGCCGGGGCGTGCGCGGCGAGTCGGGTCTGGTCGCCAACGGTCTGCGCCAGCGTGCGGCCGAGTCCGCCGAACCGGGTCGGCACGAGGGCCCGCAGGTAGCCGGCCGTGACGAGCTCGGCCAAATCTTCGGTGAAGAACGCGTTGGCCCGGTCATATTCGGCCGCTCTGGAGCGGATGCCGGCCAGCAGCTGCGCAGAAAGCAGCGGCTCGTTTCGGTCGGTGGCGGGTACGAAATCGGGCGCTGCCGGACTTGTTTCGGGCAGGGCTAGAGCAGGGAGGAACTCGGTCACACAGACAAGCCTATGCAGCCTTACGACGCCGCGCGAACAGCCGCACGATCAGAAGCACAATTGCCCCGAAAATCGCCAGGACGACCAGCCACGGCAGGGCCACTCCGAGGCCGATCAGCAAGCCGCCGAAGGCGGCGACGAGGGCGGTCCAACCGGCGATGATGCCGGTCCAGAAGTTGTCGGGGCCACCGGCGGCGACGGTGCCCTCCGAGACCAGTTCGAGCTGCACGGTGGAGTAGTCGATCTGGTCGGCGAGAAAGTCGCGCTGGGACTTCAGGCTTTCCAGCTCGCCCTGCCGGCTCGACAGGGCACTTTCGATGCTGATCAGGTCGGTCGTGCTCGTGGCCGAGGCCATCAGGGCCAGCAACCGGTCGACCGAGGTGGTCAGCGCGGTGATGCGAGCGTCGAGGTCCTGGCTCTGCTGTGTGACGTCCTGGGCGTTGAGTGAGACGAAGTTGAGCCGGCCGAGTTTCTTGAGTTCGGCGAGGGTGCGGTCGAGTTCGTCGGACGGAATGCGCAGGGTGAGGGTCGCGCTCGCCGGCTGGATATCGGTCGCCGGGTTTTCGCTGCGGCTGTCGACCCGGCCGCCGGCCTGTTCGGTGATGGTGACTGCCGATTCGCTCGCCTCGACCGGGTCGGTGGCGGTGATCGACATGGATCCGGTGGTGATGACATCGCGGTTGGACGTGTTGACGTCGCCGGTGGTGCCGGTGACGAGGTCGCCATCGGCCGCCTTGTCGCCGGCCCCGCTGTTGAAGCTTCCCTCGGGGACGCCGTCGGACACGCTTCCGGACGGGTCCGTGCTCACCGAGCCGCCGCTGTTCGCCGTACAGCCAGCCAGCAGCACGGCCGTCAGCAGCACCGCGATCACACCCCAGGTTCGTCGCATGACTCACCGTACCGAGCCGGGTGGGGCCACTGTCTGGAGGCAGTCTGGGAGTCGGATCACAATTGGGACTCGGCGACTACCCCCCGAAGTAAGGTCAGGGAGTCGGCGGTTCAACCCGACTGCAAACGATCAGGAGGACAACATGGGATTCGTAGACGATGCCAAGGATGCACTCAACGCCACCGGCAAGAAGATCGGCCGGGCGGTAGATGACGCCAAGGACCGCGTCGAAGACCGGGTCGACGAGGCCAAGGCCGACGCCAAGGTGAAGAAGGCCGAGGGCGAGGTCAAGCATGCCGAAGCCGAGCGCAATGCCACCGAGGCCAAGAATGACTTCAAGGCCACCCTGCGCGACGATAATTAGGGTATGACCTGGTGGGCGAGGCGGATGCGCATCATGCGTCGGCCTCGCCCACCGCTGTTGCACGTGGCAACGGATGCCGGCACCGGCCCGGTCGTGATCCTCGTGCACGGCATCGCGTCGTCCTCGGTCACCTTCTACGAAGTGATCCCCCTGCTGACCCCGAACCACCGGGTGATCGCCGTCGACATCCTCGGGTTCGGGCAGTCGCCGGCGCCGGACGGATGTGAATACCGGCTGGAGGATCACGTCGGGGCCTTGGCCGCGACCATCCGCTCGTTAAAGCTGCGGGAGCCGTTCGTTCTGGTCGGGCATTCGCTCGGCAGCCTGATCAGCACGCGCTACGCCGCGATGGAACGGCACGGCCGGGTCTGGGCCGCCTGGCGCCGGCTGACCGGTCGCGGCACGGTGTCGCGCATGGTGCTCGTGGGTCCGCCGGTCTACGTCTCGCCGAGCGATATCGGTGACCCCCGGGTCAAGGCGCGGGTGAGCGCCTACCTGCGGGCCTACGATTTTCTGCGCGCGAACAAGGATTTCACGCTCGCGAATGCCGCCCTCATGTCGCGGCTGCTGCCCAAGGGCATTTTTGAGCTGACCGAGAAGACCTGGACGCCGTTCATCAAGTCGATGGAACACTGCATCGAATCGCAGACCGTGGTGAGCGACGTGGCGAGCCTCACAGTGCCGGTCGACGTGATCTACGGCGCGCTCGACGCGTTCATCGCGCAGGGCAGCCTGACCATCATCGAGCGGATGCGCCACGTCACGATGCACCGCGTCGAGGCCAACGATCACATCATTCGGAAGCGCCTGGCGCGGGTGCTCGTGAAGGTCATCGACAGCTAGGCGTTGGGGAAGGTGACCCCGGTGAGCTCCTCGGACAGCGACCAGAGGCGGCGGGCATCCGCTTCGTTGAGTGAGCGCGGGGGCAGCTTGGCTGGCGCGGGGGCGCCGGTGAGTTCGCCGAACCCGCCGGGGCCGTAGTAGCCGCCGCCGGCCGCCGAGGGGCTCGTCGCCGCGTACAGCGCGGGCAGGATGCCCTGGTCGATCTGCTGCCACATCCAGCCGATGCGGTGCGAGGCCTCGTTCACGGCGAGGAAGGCCCGCGCCGACGCTCCCTTGTGGGTGGGGCCGGTGATCTGCAGGTTCGTGACGGTCGCGCCCGGGTGCGCGGCGACGCTGCGCACCTCCCAGCCGCCGACGACGCTCCGCCGGTTGAGTTCGCGCGCGAACATGAGCGTGGCCAGTTTGGAGAGGGCGTAGGCGCGGTGCGGCCGGTAGCGCAGACTTTGCAGGTCGTCGAAATCGAGGCGCCCGGTGCGGGCGATGAGGCTCGAGAGGCTCACGACCCGGCTCGTCGTTGCGGCGCGCAGCAGCGGCAGCAGGTGCGCGGTGAGCGCGAAGTGGCCGAGGTGGTTGGTGCCGAACTGCAGCTCGAAGCCGTCTTCGGTCTCGTCGCGCACCGGCGGCATCATCAGACCGGCGTTGTTGAGCAGAATGTCGATCGGTCGCCCTTCTTTCGTGAGCTCCTCACCGAATCCGGCAATGCTCGAGAGCGAGGCCAGATCGAGATGACGGATACTGAGGGTCGCTTCCGGGGCCTGCTCCTTCAGGAGTTTGACGGCGGCGGCACCCTTCTGTTCGTTGCGCACGGCGAGGATGACCTCGGCGCCGGCCTGGGCGAGGCGGCCGGTGAGGCCGAAGCCGAGGCCGCTGTTGGCGCCGGTAACAACGGCGAGCGTGCCGTGCAGGTCGGGAACATCGATATCGGGGAGGAGTTTGCTCGTGGTCATGGGGCTCCCGTTTTGTCGTGGTTCTTCATCCAACCGGTTCGGCCGGGGGAAGTCACGTGCGGGCTCCGGCGCCGGGCGGATTCACGGCTGGCCCGACGCTGGCGAGAGCTGCGATTTCACTTTGCGCGGGACCTCCGCCAGTGCGCGGGAGGCGCAACTCCCGCGCACTGGCGCAGGTCTAGCCCCACGCGCAGCGCGGGAGTACTGGCCAGGCCCGAACCCCCGCGCACTGGCGCAACCCCCGCGCAGCGTGCTCACCCAGCACCGCCCCGATGCCCGAACTCCCGCTTACTGGCGCAAGTCCCGCGCAGCGTGTCACGGCCGCACGGCTGGCTGCCGTCGGCACTCCCGCGTACTGGCGCAACTCCTGCGTACTGGCGCAGCCCCCGCGCGCCGCGGCACAGTGCAGAACCCAACACGGGGTCAAAGCAGGGGCATCAGACCCATCGCCAGGGTCATGGCGCCCATGCTGGCCAGGGTTCCGCGCTCGACGCTGCTGCAGCGGGTAGCCAGCAGCAGTACGAGGGCATACCCGACGAAGAGCAGGCCGGCGCCGGCCACGACCACCGGCAACAGCGACAGCGCGTGATCATGAGCGGATGCCGTTGCCGTACCCGCCGCATCCGCTCGCCCGGCCATACTGTGGGCCGTGAGCTGCGCGGCGAGCACCACCAGCCCGAGCGTGTGGAACAGGTGCAGGGCGTTCCCCGGCACGATCCGGCCCACCGCCGCTCCGAGCACCGCCCCGTGCAGCGTCGAGGTGCTCGCCGCAGAAGCCAGCACCGTGCCGCCCAGCACCGTGCCGCCCCGCACAGCGCCGCGAGCGACAGCGCCGCCAGGCCTCGGCCGCAGCAACACCGCGCTCACCATCGCCCAGGCCAGCAGCAGAGCGGTCCAGGCCAGCGGGGCCACGCCGAGCCAGCCGAAGCTGGCATCGAGCATGGCCACCGCCATCAGCAGGGTCGAAACGATCGTCACCGCGCTGCGCGAGCGCCGGCTGCCGACGACGCAGCAGGCGTTCACGCCCACTCCGGCGAGCATCACTCCGTGCAGCAGCTCGATCGTCATGACCAGTCGCTCAGCAGGCGCAGTGATCGGCCGGCGAAGCAGCACCGGCCGCCGCCGTGTGCGCTGCGCCGCCGTGGGAGCAGTGCGCGGTCGGCTCGTTCGCCGGCACGTTCATCGCCGGGTTCTTACCAAAGAAGCCGTAGGGCTTGAGCGTGAACTTGGCGTAGTCCACGGGCATGACCGGCCAGTCCTCCACCCGCGGGAAGTGCGTCGGCCCGAAGGTGTGCCAGAGCACGATGTCCTCACCGTCGATGGAACGGTCTCCGGCGATGTACTTTGTCACGCCGTCTCCACCCGGATTCTGGTGCACGAAGTCGCCGGCGGCATACTGCTCCGCCGGGTCGTACTGCGTGACGAACAGGTGCTTGGTGGCGAATTCGGCCCGCTTCGCGATGCCAGAGCCGGCGTCGGCCATGAGCGTCGGGTTCGCCTCCGGCAGCAGCACATAGCCGGTCGGCCGACCCATGCGGTTGGTCTTCTCGGTGTTGACGATGTGCCAGGCCCGGGCAACGGATGCGTCGGCGAGCCGCCCCGACGACAGCTCGGTGGTCAGCCGGGTCGATTTCTTGGTGAACGCGTTGCCGTGCTCGTTACCCGGCCCCATCGGCAGTCGCTGTGCTTCGACCTCGTCGACCGCGTTCGACACCCCGTCGACCATCATGTCCAGCCGCGCGCTGAACAGGTGCTGGTGGTACGGGGCGCCGAGGCCCGGGGCGACTTCGCTGGCGTATGGGTAGTCGGCGCCGGCAGCATCCGTTTCGATCGCGGTGGGGCTCGCGACACCCGGATAGGCCGAGGTGAACAGAATTCCGGTGAGTTTCGCCTCGCACTCGATGGTGCCGTCGAGGGAGAGGTACCAGTAGAAGCCGTAGTCGTAGTTGCCGACGGTGGTGAAGAAGCTGATCACCAGGCGGCGCTGGCGGCGCACCTCGTTGCTGCCGGTGAACATGTCGCCGTGCTTCCACAGGGTGCCCACGTCTTCCTCGTGCATGCAGATGCCGTTCTTGATGGTGAACGGATTGCCCAGCTCATCGGCCAGCACCGCGTCGAAGTACTTGATCTCGCCGACGCAGTCGCAGCCGAGGGCGAGGGAGTTGGTGAACCGGCCGTAGAGGTATTCGCCGGTGTCGAAGTAGTTCTGCCAGAACCGTACCGGCGAGGGGTCGCCGTAGGGCACGAGCATTTCGTTGATCGAGGCGCGGTAGATGATCGGGCGTTCCTCGCCGTCGTCCGAGAACGACAACTGGCGCAGCACCAGGCCCTCCCGGGTGTCGAAGCCCACCTGGAACTTCCAGTTCGCCCAGGTGACCCATTCGCCGTCGACCGCGAAGCTCGGGCCTTCCGGCTGGCTGATCACGATCGGCTTGAGCGTCGTCAGCGGTGCGCCCTGCACGGCGGGGTCGTCGAAGTTGCCGCTCTCGGCCGGAATGGCGAGCACGGCCGAGTCGATCAGGCGCGTGATGGTGCGGCTGGCCGTGTCGACGTAGGCGCTCAGGCCGTCGACCGGGTGCGCCCACGGGTGGTCTTCCGGGTAGCCCTGGCGAAAGGCGAGCACCCGCACGATGCGGCGGCCGACCTCTTCGGGATAGTCGTAGAAGCCGGCCGAGAGCGGCACGACGACGACCTCATCGACGCTCGTGCCGCGGGCTTCGAGGGCGGCGACCCAGCGCGGGTCCTCAGCGACGATGCCGGCGATGGCGTCGAATTCGGCGAGCAGCACGGGCAGCTGGCCGGTCGACCCGTCGAGCACGACCGTCTTCACGATCTCGCCAGTCACGAGTGACACGACATTATCGGTCGAGAGCCCGGTGCTCATGTCGAGCAGCATCACCCGAACCCGGCGCTCAGGCAGCGGGCCGGTGCCGGCCTGCCAGGCCAGCACGCCGCGCTTGTGCGGTTCCTCGAGCCCGACGTAGACGAATCGGGTGGTGTCGGTGAAGGTCGACGACGCCGTGACTATGTCCCGCACCGCGTTGAATTCAGCGGCGTTCAAACTTGACAGCGGATGCGCCGGCTCGCCCGGTGTGGGCGCGGCGGTCAGCAGGTCGAGGTCGATGATGGTCATGGTGTCTCCTGAAATCTGTGAACGGGGGGTCTGTCGGGGGTGAGTGAGCAAGGTCAGCCGCTGATGGCATCCGTCATGTTGTCGTAGGCGGCGCGGTCCGTGCGCTTGAGTACGGCGGCCTGCACGAGTCCGCCCACCGGAAAGAGCACGATGAGGCCGAGCAGCACGGCGCTGACCGTGCCGAAGACCGGCAGGCCCTGCTCGTTGACGTCGCCGACGAGCATGGGAAAGTTCGCGGCGATGACGATGGCCGAACCGGCGAGCCCGATCAGGCCGAGTCCGGGGGCGATTTTGGTGTGCCAGAGGCGGCGGTCGGCGCCGGTGCGGGCGAAGAACACGATGACCGCCACGCTCGTGATGGCCATCAGAACGGCGATGGCGAGGGTCGCGACGCCGGCGAACCAGGTGAAGACTTCGAGTACCGGGTCGAGGCCGAGCACGGCGAAGATCACGATGAGCACGGCCGCCGTCGCGGTCTGCACGACCGAGGAGACGTGCGGGGCGAAGTGCTTGTGGTGCACAGAGCCGAGCACGTTCGGCAGCACCTTCGCGTTGCTCATGGAGTGCTGGTACCGGGTGATGACGTTGTGGAAGGAGAGCACGCAGGCGAACATGCTCGTGATCAGCAGCACGTTCATGATGACCTCGCCGATTGGTCCGAGGTACGTCAGGGTGGTGATGAGGATCATCGCGCCGGGATCCTTGGCGGCCTGCGCGAGGACGCCGCCGGGGCCCCAGGCCATGACGAGCGCCCAGGAGGCCAGGGTGTAGAACACGCCGATGCCGATGACCGCGATGTAGGTGGCCCGCGGAATGGTGCGGCTCGGGTCCTTGGCTTCGTCGCGGAAGATCGCGGTCGCTTCGAAGCCGATGAAGGCGGCGATGGCGAACATGAGGCCGATGCCGGGGGAGCCGGAGAGCACATTGTTCGGTTCGAAGGGCGCGAGCGAGAGACCCTCCGGGCCTCCGCTGATCACGACGGCCGCGACGAGCGCGAGCACGATCGCTACCTCGGCGACCAGCAACACTCCGAGCACCTTGGAGCTGAGGTCGATGTGGCGGTAGCCGAGAAAACCGACGAGCGCGATGGTCAGCAGGGAGTAGAGAAACCAGGGTAGGTCGGGCCCGCCGAGTCCGGCCACGGTGACGCTGAGGATGTAGCCGACGTAGCCGTGCACCGATACCTGGATGGCCGTGTAGGTGAGCAGGGCCAGAAAGGCGGTCGCGAGGCCGGCCGGTTTGCCGAGGCCGTAGCCGACGAAGGTGAAGAAAGCGCCCGGCTTCGGAACGTGCCGGGTCATGGCCGACAGGCCGACGGCGAACAGGAAGAGCACGAGTCCGGAGATGGCGTACATGGCCGGAAAGCCGACCCCGTCGCCGAGAAGGATGCCGAGCGGTGCGGCGCCGCCGACGACGGTGAGCGGTGCGGCCGCGGCGACGACCATCATCACGATCGCGGTGGTGCCGAGAGTGCCGGTCAACGACCGGGCGGTCGGGACGGTCCCCGCGCGGGTCGCGGGTTGTTCTGTAACGGTCATGGCATCTCCAGGGTGGTAGGTCGAGGTGGTGCTGGTGTGCTCATCCTGCCGAGGCCCTGTTGCGGGAGCGTCTCTGTGCGGTAAAGGCCGCGCGCGCCCAACTGAGACAGGTGGCGTGTTCGTCTCATTTGCGCGGCACGAGCCGGAAACATTGCCGAATCAGGACGGCAACGAACGCTCGGTAGCCTCGGCAAACGCAGACGCCGCGCGTTTAACTGCGTTTACCTGGAGGCCGCATGACCGCACTGCAGCGAGCGATTCGGCATCCGGAACCGGTGTGGGGATTCGCCGACCGTTCGCCGGTCGACGGCCTCGACCGGCGCAGCCTCGGGTTTCTGGACGTGCTCGCGCAATCCGTGTCGGCGGTGGCCCCGTCGGCGGCGGCGACCACGATTCCGCTGCTGATCGCCTCGGCCGGGGGAGCCCCGGTCTGGGCGCTCGCGAGCGGCATGCTGATCGCCCTGCTCGTCGCGTCGACCGTGAACCAGTTCACCAAGCGCATCGCCGCGACCGGCTCGCTGTATACCTTTGTCTCTCGGGGACTCGGTCGCACGGCATCCTTCGTCACGGGCGTCGCCCTGCTGGTCGGATACGGCTTCATTTCCATGTTCGCGCTCGCCGGGGCCGGCTACTACCTGCAGATTCTGCTCGGTGACCGCTGGCCGGCGCTGAGCACTCCGCTGGCTGCCGGCGTGCTGATCGTGGCGATGGCGGTGCTGTGCGTGCTCGTGCTGGCCCGCGGCATCCGGGTGTCGACGCGGGTGACCCTGCTCGTCGAATCCGTGTCGGTGCTGATCATCCTGGTGCTCGTGGGCACTCTGCTCTATCAGAACGGCTCGACCGTCGACTGGTCGGTGCTGTCGCTCGCGGGATCGACGCCGGCAACGTTCGCGGTCGGGGCCGCGCTCGCGCTCACGGCCTACGTGGGTTTTGAAAGCGCGTCCACCCTCGGCGTCGAGGCCCGCCGCCCCTTCGCGACCATCCCGCGGGCGATCTTTCGCACGGTCATCATGGCCGGGCTGCTCTACCTCGTGGCGTCGTTCAGCCAGGTCGTCGGATTCGCCGGGCTCGGCCGGGGCATCTCATCGAGCACCTCGCCGGTCAACGACCTCGCCGCCGCTTACGGCATCGGTGGGCTCGGCCACCTGCTCGACGTGAGCATCGCGGCATCCTTTCTGGCCTGCGCCATCGCGTCGATCACCGCGCTCGTGCGCGTGCTGTTCTCGATGGGCCGCGAAGGGCTGCTGCCGAGCGCGTTCGGCCGCACCCACGCCCGGTACCGCACGCCGTTCGTGGCCGTGGTCGTGGCCGTTCCCGTGCTCACCGCGGCGCTCATCGTCACGATCGCCATCAGCGGCGGTGTGTGGCGGGCGATGGAAATTCTCATCGTCGGCGCCGCCGGCGGCTACCTCACCGCCTACATGCTGGCCTGCCTCGCGGCGCCGGTCTTTCTGCAGCGGATCGGCGAACTCACCGTCTGGCCTCTCATGCGCGCCGGGGCAGCGGCCGTGCTGCTGAGCGTCGTGCTCGTGGTCTACCTGGTCTCGGAGAGCACGACCGACCGGTATCCGGGAGTCTGGGTATTCCTCGCGGTGATGCTCCTGGGAATCACGCTGTACCTCGTGCGGCACCTGCGACGCCCGTGGCTGCGGCACATGGTGGGCATCTACGACGTGCCGGTCGGCGCGGACGTGCTCGGCGCGGTCGATGCCTTCGACACCGCCCCGTCGCGTCAAGCGGATGTTCCGCCTCGCCTCGGGCGGCCGGCGGCCGAGTCGTGAGCGCGGCCGGGTCTGCGGCCGGCCTGCATGCCCGGCAGCCCAAGGCGATCCACAGCGCCCTCACCGTGCTCGAAGAGGTCGCCAGGTGCGGTGCCGGAATCACCGCCCGGCAGATCTCCGACAACCTCGGGCTGCCGCGGGCGACGGCGTACCGCCTGCTCAACGTGCTCGTGCAGGACGAATATCTCGTGCGCACCCCCGACCTCTCCGGCTTCGCGCTCGGGCGCAAGGTCGTCGAGTTGGCCAACCTCGTCACACCACCGACAGCACGCCCGCCCGAGGCCGTGCGGGCCATTCTCGATCGGTTGCGAGGCGGGATCCGCGGCGGGATCCATCTGGTGCGGTACGAGCACGACGGGCTCCGCGTGATCGACCCCGACCCGGATTTTCCGCCGAGCGACCGGGCCGTGATCCTCGCCCGGCTGGATGCCTCAGCTATGGGACGGCTGCTGGTCAACGAGCGGAGCCGCGGGGCGGCATCCGCTGTGCTCGGGCAGATTCACGCGAGCGGATACGCCAGCCAGGTCGACGAAATCACTGCCGGCTACGGCTGCATCGCCATACCGATTCGCGACCGGGCCGGGCAGCTTGTGGCCGGACTGTGCCTGTGCGCACCGCGTGAGCGCATCGAACACCCCGACGATCTGGTCGCCGTGTTGCGCCGGGGCGCCGAGGAGCTGGCTCCGCTGCTGGCCTGACGGTGGAGCACCCGCGCGCCCACCACCGTGGACGGGGCCCGGGCCCGGAACCCGGGCCCAGGTTATAACTGGGCCCGCGGCCGGGGCCCCGGCCATCTCGGGAAGAGGCGGTGGGCATCCGGTGCTGGCCTGGACGTCTAGTCCGGCGGCGGGTCGCCGATGCGTTCGAGGGCGTCGACGATGAGCGCCCAGAATTTCTCGTGGTCGAGGTCGACGGCCACCTGGGTGGTGCAGTCGGCCGGGGCGGGCGCGCGAAAGTCGGCGACGGTCATGCCGAGGGTGAGGGTTCCGGCCAGTTCCACGTCGAGCGGCGCCTTGCGCACGGTGATCACGCTCGGATCGATCACGTAGGCGACCGCGCACGGGTCGTGCACCGGCGGATAGTCGAACCCCTGGGCATCCTTGTAGGTCTCGGTGAAGAACGCCAGCAGCTCGCCGACGAACCGGGCCGGCGCCGTGCCGACGGCCGCGATGCGCCGGGCAATGTCGGGGGTGGCGAGGGCCTGGTGGGTCAGATCCAAGCCGATCATGGTCAGCGGCCACTTCTCGTTGAACACGATGTGCGCCGCTTCGGGGTCGATCACGATGTTGAACTCGGCCGTGGCCGACCAGTTTCCCACGTGGTAGCCGCCGCCCATCAGCACGACCTGCTTGACCCGATCGACGATGCGCGGCTCCTTGCGGGCGGCGAGGGCGATGTTGGTCAGGGCTCCGGTCGGTACCAGCGTGATCTGGCCCGGCTCGTGCGCCATGATCGTGTCGATGATGAGGTCGACGGCGTGCCGTTCGTCGAGCTGAAGCGTCGGTTCGGGCAATACCGGGCCGTCGAGCCCGGACTCGCCGTGGATCGACGGCGCCGTCTCGATCGGCCTCACCAGCGGGCGCGCGCATCCCGCTGCGAACGGAACCCCGGTGATGCCGGCCACCCGGGCGACGGACAGTGCGTTGCGGGTGACCTTGGCGAGGGTCTGGTTGCCCACCACGGTGGTCACCGCCACGAGGTCGATGTTCGGGTTGCCATGGGCGAGCAGCAGCGCGATCGCATCGTCGTGGCCGGGGTCACAGTCGAGAATGATTTTGGTGGGCACAGTTCAGGGTACGTGGTCTTCCCCTTTCCGGGCCCGGGCCCGGAAACCGGGCCCATGATAGATCATGGGCCCCGTTGCCGAAGGTGGGCCCGGCGCGCGGGCGGGCAGCAGCAGCGCGCGAGGCAGCGGCATCCGCTTCCTGCGGTTTCTCATGGTCCGTCCAGAGCCGCTCCGATAGGCTGGGCGCGCGGTTGTAGTTCACATCCGCCCCCGTACCGAGGAGCTTGTTCGTATGACTTTGATCGAGGAATTCCTCATGCCCGGCGGCGGCACGAGCATCAACACCCTGCCCAAGATTTCGCTGCACGACCACCTCGACGGCGGCCTGCGCCCGCAGTCCATCATCGAACTGGCCGACTCCATCGGATTCGTGCTTCCCACAACGGATGCCGACGCGCTCGGCGAATGGTTCTCCGACCAGTCCAATGCGGGTTCGCTCGTGGAATATCTCAAGACCTTTGACGTCACAACCGCCGTCATGCAGACCCGCGAGGGCCTCAGCCGGGTCGCCCGTGAATTCGTCGAGGACCTCGCCGCCGACGGCGTCATCTACGGTGAGATTCGCTGGGCTCCCGAACAGCACCTCGCCCGCGGGCTCACCCTCAACGAGGTCGTCGAAGCCGTGCAGGACGGCATCGAAGCCGGCATTGAAAACGTCGAGGAGTCCGGCCGCAGCATCCGCATCGGCCAGCTCATCACCGCGATGCGCCACGCGAACCGCAGCCTTGAGATCGCCGAACTCGCCGTGCGCTACCGTTTCGACGGCGTCGTCGGCTTCGACATCGCCGGCGCCGAGGCCGGCTTCCCGGCTGGCAACCACCGCGGCGCCTTTGACCTGCTGGCCCGCGAATTCATGCCGGTCACCGTGCACGCCGGCGAGGCCGACGGGCTCGACAGCATTCGCGGCGCCCTGTTCGACGGCCGCGCGCTGCGCCTCGGCCACGGCGTGCGCCTCGCCGAGGACGTCACCATCGAACGCCAGGACGACGACAACACCTTCGTCACCCTCGGCCCGGTCGCCCAGTGGGTGCGCGACCGCGAGATCACGCTCGAACTGAGCCCGTCCTCGAACCTGCAGACCGGAGCGGTCGCCGCCTGGGGCGAGGAACTGTTCGACCACCCGTTCGACCTGCTCTACCAGCTCGGTTTCAAGGTCACCGTCAACACCGACAACCGCCTGATGAGCGACACTACCCTGACCCAGGAACTCGCCCTGCTCTCCGACGCGTTCGGCTACGACCTCGGCGACCTCGAGACCTTCCAGCTCAACGCCGCCCACGCCGCGTTCCTGCCGCTCGAAGACCGTGAAGAACTCGTCGAAGCCATCGAATCCGGCTTCGGCGACGCCTGAGCGCGACCGGATCGCCCGCACCACCCGCTCAACCGAAAGAAAAAATGCCTCTCCCGCATCTTCCGCTCGACGCCATCACGATCGGCGCGCACGCTGCCGACTGGCCGGCCGCCATCACGGCGGCCGGTGACGCCCTCGTGCGTTCCGGTGCCGCGACATCCGCTTACACCGACCGTATGATCGAGGTGATTCGTGAATTCGGCGCCTACATCGTGATCGCTCCCGGCCTGGCGCTCGCGCATGCCCGCCCGGGAGCGGATGTTCTCACCGACGGACTCTGCGTCGTCACCCTCGCCGAGCCGGTCGTCTTCGGACACCCGCACAACGACCCGGTCAGCGTGATCGTGGGCCTGGCCGTAAGCGGCGCCGACGATCACCTGCAGTTCGTCGCCGAACTCGCCAACGTGTTCAACGACCCGACGGTGATTCCGGCCCTCGCCGGCGCGAGCACCGCCGAATTCGTGCAGCGCGTGTTCGGGCAGACCGAAGAGCTGTCATGACCGTGCTGATGGTACGCGCATGAAGATCGTCGTGATGTGCGGCATCGGGCTCGGCACCTCGGCCATCCTCAAGGTCAACGCCGAGCGCGCCCTGGACCGCCTCGACATCGAGGCGAGCGTGCAGGCCACGGATGTCGCCGGCGTGCGGGCCGCCGCGGCCGACGCCCAGATCATCCTGACCTCATCCGAGCTCGTTGAGGCGATCGGCCAGACCAACGCCGACGTCATCGTCATCAACAACTACTTCGACGTCGACGAACTCGTCGCCAAGCTCGAGATCGCGCTGGGTTCCTAGCTCCTACCCTTTCCGGGCCCGGGCCCGGAAACCGGGCCCATGCTAGATCATGGGCCCACGTTCATAAGGTGGGCCCGGCAAGCGGATGCGGCCCCGTGCGCGCAGCGCCGACGTCCAGCCGCCGGGAGGTACGGTTAAATGCACACACCCGTACTGACTCGTGTGGCTGAGGTACTGGAGAGAAGAGAGCATGCGCGCCGTCGTATTTGAAGCCTGGAAGACCTTCCCAACCCTGAAGGACATTGAGAAGCCGACTCCCGGCCCGGGTGAAGTGCTCCTGAAAGTGGCCGGTGCGGGCGCTTGCCACTCAGATGTTGCCGTGTACAAGGATTTCGAAGCGGCCACGGCGCCCCCACAACTCGCGCCCAGCTATGTGCTCGGTCACGAAAACTCCGGCTGGGCTGAAGAGCTCGGAGCGGGAGTCGAGGGCATCGCGCTCGGCGACGCCTTCCTCGTGTACGGGCCGATCGGCTGCGGCCATTGCGTGGCCTGTTCCCGGGGCGAAGACACGTACTGCACGAATGCTGCCACGATGCCGTACATGGCGTCTGGGCTGGGTCGCGATGGCGGCATGGCCGAGTACATTGTGGTGCCGGCCCGCAATCTGGTGCCGCTCGGCGATGCCGACCCAATCAAGGCCGCGCCCCTGTCAGACGCCGGCCTCACGCCCTATCACGCGATCAAGAATTCCCTGCCCAACCTCACTGGCGGCGGAAAGTTCGCCCTCGTCGTAGGGCTCGGCGGGCTCGGCCAGATTGCCGTGCAGATCCTCACTGCGCTCACCGGTGCCACCGTCATCGCCACCGATTCCAAAGCGGATGCCATGACCCGCGCGCAGGCCAACGGTGCCATTACGGTGCCGAGCGGCCCTGACCAGGCCGCGCAGATCCGGGAAATCACCGGCGGCCGCGGCGTCGACGCCGCCTTCGATTTCGTGGGGATCGCGCCGACCATCGCCCTCGCCTCAGCTGTCATGGCCACGAAGTCACGCCTGACCGTCGTCGGAATCGCCGGGGGGAAGTACGAGTGGTCCTTCTTTACCACGCCGTACGAGTCGACCCTGACGAATACCTACTGGGGCACCATCGAGGATCTGTACGAGGTCGTAGCCATGTACAAAGCCGGGCAGATCACGCCCGACGTGGAGCTCTTCGCCATGGAAGACGCCCTCGAGGCGTACCGCAAGCTCGAAGCCGGCGAGCTCACCGGCCGCGCTGTGGTCGTGCCCCACCTCGATCGGTAGCAGCCTCCCCTGGTGGGCCGCTGCGCCGCGTCTCGCCGCGATCGGTAGGTCGCCGTATCCGCTCGCCACACTCTCCGCCAATGCGCGCGGGAGCCAGGAACGCCGGCGCCACGGGCCTATGCTCAGCGCATGAGCGACAGAGCCGACCCCAACGACACCGTCAAGCAGGGCGCCCGGGCCGAACATCGCTGGCCGGCCGTGCTCGGGCTGCTGGTGGCCCTCGCGCTGTATGCGACGCTGCCGAGCACGTTCCTGCCCGGCCTTCGCTACACGGTCGTCGCCATCGGACTGGCCCTGCTGATTCCACTCATCGCCCTGAATCCGCACCGGCTGCACCGCGAGACCCGCTGGTCGAAGTACCTCGCCACGGGCCAGGCCCTGCTGCTGGTCGTGGCCAACGAGGTCGCGCTCGTGCAGCTGGTGATCCAGCTCACCTCGGGCGGCAAGGATGACGGACCGACCCTGCTGCTCGCGGCCCTGCAGGTCTGGGTGACCAACGTCATCGCCTTCGCCCTCGTCTACTGGGAACTCGACCGCGGCGGACCGGTCTCGCGCCGGCATGCCGACCGCAAGGACTTTCCCCCGGCTGATTTTCGCTTTCCGCAGGACGAAGACCACGATGCCATCGAGGAGGTCGCCGCCCGCTCCTCCCTGCGCATCGGCTGGGTCGCCTCGTTCTTCGACTACGTGTATTTCTCGCTGTCGAACTCCATGGCGTTCAGTCCGACCGACACGATGCCGCTCTCGCTGCGGGCCAAGGCACTCATGGCGCTCGAATCCTTCGGCGGTTTCGTACTGCTGGCCCTCGTCATCGCCCGGGCGGTTTCCCTGCTCGGTTAGCCGGGCGGCAGCCACTGACGCGGACGGGGCCCGGGCCCGAGCCGTGGGCCCGGTTTATAACCTGGGCCTGTGGACGGGGCCCGGGCCCCGTCCACAGTTGCCCCCAGAACTGAGCAAGCGGCTGCAGCCGTCTACGCGATCAGCGCCCGCATCCCTCGATCGAGCTCGTCGAGCGCGGCCTGGGCAGCCGCCCGACGTTCCACCAGGGTGCCGACCTTGCTGCGGGTGTCGATGTAGACCTTGAGCTTCGGCTCGGTCCCGCTTGGGCGCACCATGACGCGTGACCCGTCCGTCAAGCGGATGCGCAGCACGTCACTCGGCGGCAGGTCGCCGAACCCCCAGCGAAAGTCATCGATCTCGTCGACGCGAATGCGGCCGACGTGGGTCGGCGGGGACTCCCGCAGCCGCGTCATCACGAGCGCAATGGTCGACAGCTCGCTGACCCGCACCGAGATCTGGCCCGAGGCGTAGTGTCCGAATTTCTCACTGAAGCGGTCGAGATAGCCGGCGAGGGTCGTGCCCTCCGACTTGAGGTCGCTCACGAGCGAGAGCAGCGCGACGGCGGCCGAGATGCCGTCCTTGTCGCGCACGGTTTCCGGGTTCACCAGGTAGCCCAGCGCCTCTTCGAAGCCGTAGATCAGGTTGGGTACCCGCGACACCCATTTGAAGCCGGTGAGGGTCTCTGTGAAACGCAGGCCGTAGGCATCCGCTACCGCGTGCAGCGCCGGCGACGACACGATCGAACACGCGAGCGCGCCGGTGTCAGCGGTGGGAACGGCGTCGAGATCGGGCGAAGCGGCCAGCGCGGCGGCCCGCCAGCCGAGAATAGCGCCGACCTCGTTGCCGCTGAGGCGGCGGTAACCGGTCGCGCTGGACAGGTCGGGGATGGCCACGGCGAGGCGGTCGGCATCCGGATCATTGGCGATGATGAGCTCAGCGCCCACCTCACGCGCGGTCTCGTAGGCCAGGTCCATGGCGCCGGGCTCTTCCGGGTTCGGAAACGCCACCGTGGGGAAAGCAGCGTCGGGTGCGATCTGCGCGTCGACCAGGGTCGGCAGGTCGAATCCGGCCTTCTCGAGCACCCGGCGGGTGGTGTCCCAGCCGACGCCGTGCATGGCGGTGTACACCGCGTTCACCTGCGCCCGCGGCGTGTGCGCGAGGCTGGCGGTCGCAGCGATATACGCGAGCACGACGTCCTCCTCGGCGGTCTCGTAACTGCCGCGCGGCAGGTGCGGCACGTGTTCGTCGGCGGCGACGCGCAGAATCTCGTCCGAGATGGCCTTGTCGTCGGGGGAGACGATCTGGGCTCCGCTATTCACGCCGCCCAGATAAACCTTGTAGCCGTTGTCGTTCGGCGGGTTGTGCGAGGCGGTCACCATCACACCGCAGCTCGCGTCGAGGTGTCGCACCGCGAAGGCCAGCACCGGCGTCGGCAGCAACCGCGGCAAGAGGATGGCGCGCACCCCCGCGCCCGCCATGATCGCCGCCGTGTCGGTCGCGAAAACGTGGGAATTCTTGCGTCCGTCGTAGCCGATCACGACCGACGGTGTCACCCCGGGGGCGGCGCGTCGCCGCAGGTAGGTGGCGAGGCCGGCCGCCGCCTGCGAGACGAGCACCCGGTTCATGCGGTTCGGTCCGGCGGAGATTTCGCCGCGCAGCCCGGCCGTGCCGAAGGCTAGCCGGGTGTCGAAGCGCGAGTGCAGGTTCGACAGGGCCACGGTGTCGCCGTCCTCGACGGCATTGATGAGAGTGCGCAGCTGCGCCTGAGTCTCCGGGTCGGGATCCTGGTTGAGCCAGGCCCTGGCTGCCTGTAACAGCGTCGTGGTGCGGTCGGTCGAAACGAGCGGGGTCTCCTGGGCGACCGGAGCGGTGGCGAGGTCGTCATCCCCGGCGCTGTCGGGCGTGATCGTCTGAATGGCGACGGTCGGTTCGAAGTCGTCATCGTTGTTCTGTGCGAGGGGCTGACCGGGGTCGGAGGCGTTGTCCGGAACGATCGGCAGGGCGCGGGTCGGCGTCTGGGCCTCGTCGGCGTCCTCGGATTCGGTGACGCGCGGTACGGCATCCGCTGTGCTGTCGGGCGCTGAAGCCGGCGGGCCGGAGTGGCGGCCGCCGGTGCGTTCGGCCGGACGCTCGCCTTCCGAACCGGGCTCGCCCCGGCCGGTCACAGTGCGGCCACGATCCGGGCGAGGAGGGCGCTGATCACCGGTTCGGCGAGCGCGCCGGCCTCGATGACTTCGCCGTGGCTGAGCGGAGTTTTCTGGATGCCGGCGGCGAGGTTGGTGATGAGCGACAGGCCCAGCACCTCCATGCCGGCCTGCCGCGCCGCGATGGCCTCGAGCGCGGTCGACATGCCCACGATGTGGCCGCCGATGGCCTTGGCCATCTGCACCTCGGCGGGCGTCTCGTACTGCGGCCCGCGAAACTGGCAGTACACACCCTCGTCGAGGGTTGGGTCGATGCCGCGTGCCAGGTCGCGCAGCCGCTGCGAGTACAGGTCGGTCAGGTCGACGAAGGTTGCGCCCTCGAGCGGTGAATCAAAAGTCAGGTTGATGTGGTCACTGATCAGCACCGGGGTTCCCGGCGACCACGATTCCCGGATGCCGCCGGCCCCGTTGGTCAGGATCATCGTCGTCGCTCCGGTCGCCGCCGCCGTGCGCACACTGTGCACGACCCGGCGTACGCCGTGGCCTTCGTAGTAGTGCGTGCGGGCGCCGATCACGAGCGCGCGCTTGCCGCCCGGCAGCAGGATGGAGCGCAGCGTGCCCGCGTGACCGGCCAGCGCCGGGGCGCTGAACCCGGTGATGTCCGCGGCGTTCACGGTGTGGGTGGTCTCGCCGATCAGGTCCGCGGCCTTGGCCCAGCCGCTGCCGAGCGTGAGGGCGACGTCGTGCCGGGGCACGCCCGTGATGCCGGCGATCTCCGCGGCGGCCGACCGTGCCGCCTCGAACGGATCAGTTTCGGGCACGTCTAACGGGTTGATCTCGTTCGTGAACATTTCACTACTCTAGAACCCCGGCCGAGGGCATGGAGATTCTGCGCGCATTCTGCTCATCGGCGCGCCGAACGGGCGCCGGGACGCCCATTCGGTGCGTTTTCGCCCTTTTCGACGCCCAACACGGGCCGAACGGGAACTCGCGCGGTTTTGCGGGAGCTGCGCGGGCCACGAGAATGGACTACATGGCCTATGAGTTCGAACGCAAGCAGCGCATTGCAGTATTAGGCGGTGGGCCTGGCGGATACGAAGCGGCCATCGCCGGAGCACAACAGGGTGCCGATGTCACCCTCATCGAAAGCGTCGGGGTCGGCGGTTCCGCCGTGATAACGGATGTCGTCCCCTCCAAATCCCTCATCGCCACGGCCGAAGCCTCGAACTCGATCGGCGAGGCCACCGATCTGGGTGTGCAGTTCTTCGTGCGCGGCGAGACCGGTAAGCCGCTGCGCCCGGAGGTCGCCATCAACCTGGCCGCCGTGAACAAGCGCCTGCTCGCTCTCGCCCGCCAGCAGTCCGAAGATATGAAGGCCACTCTCATTCGCGCCGGTGTGCGCTTCGTGCAGGGCCACGGACGTCTCGACGGCACCACCGGCATCATCGTTGCGACCTCGGGCGACGCGACGGCCACCGACTTCGACCGCATCGACGCCGACACCCTCGTCGTCTCGGTGGGAGCCAGCCCGCGCGTGCTGGCGTCGGCGATGCCCGACGGCGAGCGCATCCTCACCTGGACCCAGCTCTACAACCTCAAGGCTATTCCCGAGCACCTCATCGTGGTCGGTTCTGGTGTCACCGGCGCCGAGTTCGCCTCGGCCTACCGCGCCCTCGGCGCGAAGGTCACCCTCATCTCCAGCCGGGACCAGGTTCTGCCCGGTGAAGACGCCGACGCCGCCAACGTGATCGAGAACGTCTTCAAGCGCAACGGCATGACCGTGCTCTCCAAATCGCGGGCCTCCTCGGTCGAACGCACCAAGACCGGCGTGGTGGCAACCCTCGCAGACGGACGCACGGTCGAGGGCAGCCACTGCCTCATCGCCGTCGGTTCCATTCCGAACACCGCCAACATCGGGCTCGAGCAGGCCGGCGTGCAGATCACCGACTCCGGACACATCCAGGTCAACCGGGTCGCCCGCACCTCGATTCCGAACATCTACGCGGCCGGCGACTGCACGACCGAGATTCCGCTGGCATCCGTGGCCTCCATGATGGGACGCACCGCGGTCTTCCACGCGATGGGCGACACCGTCAACCCGATCGAGATTCGCAACGTGGCCGCGAACATTTTCACTCAGCCCGAGATCGCGACCGTCGGGTACACCCAGAAGCAGATCGAAGACGGACTCGCCCAGGGCGAGATCTACAAGCTGCCCCTGTCGCAAAACCCGCGGGCCAAGATGATGGGAATCAAGGACGGCTTCGTCAAGCTGTTCGCCCGCACCGGCAGCGGCACGGTCATCGGCGGCGTCATCGTGGCCCCGAAGGCCAGCGAGCTCATCTTCCCGCTCGCCCTGGCGGTCGAACACCGGCTCACGGTCGACGAGGTCGCCCGTACCTTCCCGGTCTACCCCTCGCTCACCGGCTCCATAACGGATGCCGCGCGCGCCATGCACGTCGTCCTCTAGTCCCGTAATTCCCGCTTCCAGTTCCCGGGCCTACCTCGAAAGCCAGCGGCCTACCGGAGAGCTAGGCGGCGTCGGAGACCGTCAACAGCACGCTGCCGGAGGAGACCGTCTCGCCGACGACGGCCGCTACGTTGCCGACCGTGCCGTCGCGGTGAGCGACGAGCGGCTGCTCCATCTTCATGGCCTCGAGCACGAGCAGCAGATCACCCTTGACAACCGTGTCCCCCTCGGCGACGAGCAGCTTCACGATGGTCGCCTGCATGGGCGCCTTGATGGCGTCTCCGGTGGCAGTGTCGACGGCGTGCAGCCCGCCGCGACGCTTGGGGGCCGGGCCGACCGAGCGGGCGCTCGCGCCGCCGGGCAGCAGCCGGGTGGGCAGGGTCACTTCGATGCGACGTCCTTCTACCTCGACGACGATGCTGTGGCGTTTCTGCGGGCCGGCGGCGTCTTCCATGCTGCCGCTCCACGGTTCGATGTCGTTCTCGAACTCGGTCTCGATCCAGCGGGTGAAGACGGTGAAGGGCTTGCCGTCGGTCGGTGCGAAGGCGGGGTCGCGCACGACCTTGCGGTGGAAGGGCAGCACGGTCGGCAGGCCAGCGACCTCGAATTCGTCGAGGGCGCGGCGCGAACGCTCGAGGGCCTCTTCGCGGGTCGCGCCGGTGACGATGAGCTTGGCGATGAGCGAGTCGAACGATCCGCTGATCACATCGCCGGACTGCACACCGGTGTCGACGCGCACGCCGGGGCCGCCCGCGGGCTTGAACACGTGTACCGGGCCGGGCGCGGGCAGGAAGCCACGGCCGGCATCCTCTCCGTTGATGCGAAATTCAAAGGAGTGAGCGGATGCGACGGGGTCACCGTAGGTCAGCTCGCCACCCTCGGCGAGGCGGAACTGTTCGCGCACCAGGTCGATGCCGGTGACCTCTTCGGAGACGGTGTGCTCGACCTGCAGGCGGGTGTTGACCTCGAGGAACGAGACGGTTCCGTCCTGGCCGATGAGAAATTCGCAGGTGCCGGCGCCGAGGTAGCCGACCTCTTTCAGAATGGCCTTGGAGGCGCGATACATCTCGGTCGTCTGCGCTTCGGTGAGAAAGGGAGCCGGTGCTTCTTCGACGAGCTTCTGGTGTCGGCGCTGCAGCGAACAGTCGCGGGTCGACACGACGACGACGTTGCCGAACTTGTCGGCGAGGCACTGGGTTTCGACGTGGCGGGGGGAGTCGAGGTATTTTTCGACGAAGCATTCGCCGCGACCGAAGGCGGTGATGGCCTCGCGAGTGGCGGAATCGAACATCTCGGCGACCTCGTCGCGGGTGCGAGCAACCTTGAGGCCGCGTCCGCCGCCACCGAAGGCGGCTTTGATGGCCACGGGCAGGCCGTGCACGTCGACGAAGGCGAGCACCTCGGCTGCGTCGGTGCAGGGGTTCAGGGTGCCCGGCGCCATCGGGGCGTTGACCTTTTCGGCGATTTTACGGGCGGAGACCTTGTCGCCGAGCTGCTCGATCGCTTCGGGCGACGGCCCGATCCAGATGAGGCCTGCGTCGATCACGGCGCGGGCGAAGTCGGCGTTCTCGGCCAGAAAGCCGTAGCCGGGGTGCACGGCGTCAGCGCCGCTTCGCCTGGCGATCGACAGGATCTTGTCGATGACGAGGTAGGTTTCGGCGCCGCTGGTGCCGTCGAGGCCGTACGCCTCGTCAGCGAGACGGGCGTGCAGAGAGTCGCGATCCTGGTCGGCGTAGACGGCGACAGAGAGAATTCCACTGTCTTTCGCGGCACGGATGACCCGAACGGCGATCTCGCCTCGGTTGGCGATGAGGACCTTCGTTATGAGTGACACAATCACTTAGCCTATTGCCCACCGCCACATCCCTTTTGGTTCTCTCCGACAAAAAGACCCGGCAGATTCTTGCGGATGCCTACAATTACAGCGCTCCCGGGCGATTCCACAGGGTCGGCCACTCGTGTCCGAGGGTGCGCACCAGCCGCCGCAGCGTCGGCAGCGACAGCCCCACCACGGTCGAGGGGTCACCGACGATGCTCGTGATAAAGGGAGCGCCGAGGCTGTCGATCGTGAAGGCGCCCGCCACGAACAGCGGCTCACCGGTTGCTATATAGGCGTCGAGTTCGGCGTCGTCGAGGTCGTCGGCAAAGGTCACCTCGGCCACCGCGACCGCGCCGATCGACCGCCCGGGCACGCCGTCGGCGATCTCGATCAGCCAGTGCCCCGAGTACAGCGTGCCGGTGCGCCCACGTTGGCGCTCCCAGCGCTCGCGCGCGGCATCCGCTGTGTGCGGCTTGCCGTAGATCACGCCGTCCAGCACGAACACCGAGTCGCCGCCGAGCAGCAGACCGTTCACAGGCGCGTCCAGCCGAGCGGATGCCGCCGCCTCCGCTTTCGCACGCGCCAGCAGCTCCACGAGAACCCGCGGCTCGAGTGCAGCGCCGCGGGCCGTCTCGGTCTCGGTGACGACCCGCGCCTCGTCGACGTCGGGGTTGATCAGCACCGGCTCGATGCCGGCTGCGCGCAGCAGGGCGAGGCGGGCCGGAGACGTGGAAGCCAGATAGAGACGCATGCGGTCCTTTCAAGTTGAGGGGGAGCATCCATTCAAGCAGGCCGACTGGGCCATTCGGGTGCGTAACAACGACCGGCGAGGGGGTGTGGGATCATCGTTAGATGAGCAACACGAGTCACCAGCCCGCTACCCCCGCCCCGACCTCGTCTGCGACGGTCGGCGACGAGCTTGAGCTGGACATCACCAACGTCGCCCACGGCGGAATCTTCGTCGCCCGCCACGAGGGCCGCGTCATCTTCGTCAGCGACACCCTGCCGGGTGAGCGAGTGCGTGCCCGCCTCACCGAGGCCAACCACAAGAGCTTCTGGCGCGCCGAAACCGTCGCCGTGCTCGACGCCGCAACCGAACGCCAGCCGCATATCTGGAGCGCGGCATCCGTTGAACGCGCCCCCGAAGACCGCGCCGGCGGTGCCGAATTCGGCCACATCGAGCTCGGCTTCCAGCGCGAACTCAAGCGCCAGGTTCTCGCCGACGCGCTGGCACGCATGGCCGGGATCGACAGTGATGTCGTGGTGGAGCCGGTCGCGGTCAGCGCCAAGGCCAGCCCCGGCGACGCGATGGACGGCACCGGATGGCGCACCAGGGTGAGCCTGCACGTGGCAGCTGACGGAACCATCGGCCCGTACGCCGCGCGCAGCCACCGGGTCATTCCCGTCGACGACCTGCCGCTCGCCGAGCACGAGCTCGAACTGCGCGCCCCTCTCGATACCCTGTTTCACAATGCGGCGAAAATCGATCTGGTCGCGCCGAGCAAGGGCGACGTGCAGGTGCTCGTCTCGGCCAAGGATGCCAACGGCAAGCCCAAACGGGTGCCGCACGGCCTGATCCACGAGATCGTCGCCGACCGCGAGTTCGAACTCGACCGCTCCGGATTCTGGCAGGTGCACTCGATGGCCGCCGACACGCTGTACCACGCCGTGCAGAACATCATCGATCCGGCCACCTTCGACCCGCGCGCCTCCAACCTCGACCTCTACGGCGGCGTCGGTCTGCTCGCGGCGGCCGTCGGCGACAAATTCGGCCAGTCCACCCGCATCACCTCGGTGGAGAGCGACCCGGAAGCGGTCGCCTTCGCCGCCCGCAACCTCAAGGAATGGGCCGGCGCCACCGCCGAAGCCGACCGCGTCGACCGCTTTCTGCAGCGTCTGCTGCGCGAAGCGGATGCCGCGGAGCGCGCCCGCCTCGCCGCAGCGACCGTCGTGCTCGACCCGCCGCGCTCCGGCGCCGGCAAAGCCGTCGTCGACCAGCTGGTCGCCCTCGCACCGAAGCAAATCGTCTACGTGGCCTGCGACCCGGTGGCGCTCGCCCGCGATGTCGCGTTGTTTGCGAAGCAGGGCTACGAGCTGAAGACCCTGCGCGCCTTCGACCTGTTCCCCAATACGCACCACGTCGAAGCCGTCGCACTGCTCTGCAAATAGCTATCGTTGAGATTAGACAACCGAAGGCAGCCATACCGTGAGTCACGAACTAACCGATCCCGCACCATCCACCGCCAACCGGATTCCTGTTCGCGTCGGCATCGTCGACGACCACGAGTCGGTGCGGCTGGGCTTGCAGGCCGCCTGCGAGAACGCCGGCTACGAGGTGCTGTTCGCGGCGGCCACCGCGCAGGCCCTGGTCGACGGCCTCGCCGGGCGCCAGTGCGACGTGATCGTGCTCGACCTGTCGCTCGGTGACGGGTCACTCGTGACCGACAACGTGCACCTGGTGGCGAGCACCGGTTCCGCCGTGCTCGTGCACAGCATCGCCGACCGGGTCGCCTCGGTGCGTGAGGCGCTTGCCGCCGGAGCGGCCGGCGTCATCCCCAAATCGTCACCGACCACCACGGTGATGGCCGCCGTCGCCTCGGTCGCCCGCGGCGACGTGCTCAACAATCTCGAGTGGGCCACCGCTATCGACGCCGACCGGGACTTCGCCAAGGCGCAGCTCGGCCGCCGCGAACGCGACGTGCTGCACCTCTACGCCTCGGGCTTG
This sequence comes from Cryobacterium glaciale, assembly GCF_004402535.1. Lineage (GTDB taxonomy): Bacteria > Actinomycetota > Actinomycetes > Actinomycetales > Microbacteriaceae > Cryobacterium > Cryobacterium glaciale. The sequence goes on from NZ_SOEY01000029.1 coordinate 102,765, forward strand.
CCGCTGAAGATGGTCGCCATGCAGCTCGGTATCGCGCACTCCACTGCCCGGGAATACCTTGATCGTATTCGGGTGAAGTACGTCGAGGTCGGGCGCCCGGCGCCGACCAAGGTAGACCTGCTGCGTCGTGCCGTCGAAGACGGAATCCTGCCAGGGCTCGACGCCACCGAAGCCGACCGCGGTGTCTAAACGGGCCGCCCGGGTGGGCGACCGACACTCCACGAGCACCCTGGTCTCGACCCGAACGCAGCCGTTCAACGCCGTGGTCACCGAGGACCTCGACGTTCAGAGCAGCCTGTTCGGTCGCGCCCGGCAGCCGCGCAACCCGATCAGCCACGCACAGATCGAAATCGTGCTGTCCCGATCGGTGGCCGGCGTCGCGGTGATCTTCGCCGTGCAGACCCTGCCGCTCATGCTCGAACAGCTCTCCAGCCGCAAGACCGAGGCGGCCATCCCTCTCGCCGGGCTGCTCGGCCTGTCGATCCTGGTGTTCGTCGTCGCGACTTTCCTGCGCCGCGGCATTCGCAGCTCAGCCGCCGTGGTGAGCGTCATCTACCTGATCGCACTCCTGATCTGGCCGCTGGTCATGATCGATCCCACCCTCGTGCTCTCGAGCAAGCCGTGGCTGTGGTACCTGTGCACGGTCGCCACCTCCTGTGCTGCTATCGCCCTGCCCCTGTTCTGGGCGGCCGCCTACACCGTGGTCGCGCCGATCGCCTTCGGGCTGGTGCGGGTGCTGCCCTCCGGCGGTGAGGCCGAGAACCTGCTCGCCGTACTCGACACCTGCTACGCCATGCTGCTCGGCGGTGTCGTGCTCATCATCATCTACGTGCTGCGCGCGGCCACGGCCACGGTCGACACCGCCCAGTCCAACGCGCTCGCCAAATACTCCGTGGCGGTGCGGCACCACGCCACGGAAGTGGAACGGGTCGAAGTCGACTCCATCGTGCACGACAGTGTGCTCGCGACGCTCCTCTCCGCCGCGGGCGTGCACAGCGCCAAGGGCGCGGAACTGGCGGCGGCGATGGCTCGCAGCGCCATCATCCGCTTGCAGGAGGCCAGCGGGGAACGCAGCCTCGACGATGCATCGGTCGCCGTCAGCAAGCTCGCCGCGCGCCTGCGCGCCGCGGCGACCGAGACCGGCCTGTTCACCGTGACGGAGCTGAACATCGACGGCCTCAGCATCCCGGAGCACGCCGCCGAGGCGCTGTACTCGGCCAGCGTGCAGGCCATGGTCAACAGCGTGCAGCACGCCGGCCCAGCCCCATCGCGCCGCGTCACCATCGACGGCAACGACCAGAACGGATGCACCATCTGCGTCAGCGACAGCGGCCGCGGCTTCGACGTTTCCAGCGTCGCCAGTGCCCGTCTGGGCTTGCGGGTCTCCATTCAGGACCGGGTCGCCACCGCTGGCGGCGTGGCCGAGCTGCGCACGAGCCCCGGCCACGGCACGACCATCACCCTCTCCTGGCCGCGGCCCGAGAGCGATGACGAGGCGGCTGCGCTCGCCCACCTCGACGGGGGTGCCCGATCATGACCGGTGTCGTGGTCGTCTCCCGTACCCTGACTCTCATCGTGGCGGCCTGCTTCTCGGGCTACCACGTGCTGCTCGGCCTGTATTCCATCAACGAAACGGCCTCTTCGATGCCGATCCTGGTAGCCATGGGGCTGTACGTGGTGGCGACGGTCGCGAGCCTGTGGCCCGACGGCCCAATGCGCATGTCGCTGCCGCTGGCCCTGTTCAACGTGGCGGTCTCGGTGGCGATTCCGCTGATCGTGGGCAGCCAGCTCGACGGCTCATCCGGCGATCTCGGCTACGCCACCTGGTACGTCGCCGCCGTCGGCACGCTCATGACGATCACGGCCACCCGCAAGCGCCCGCAGTTGGCTCTGCTGGGAGTCGGGGCCCTCGTGGCGCACAGCGTGATCTGGGCCGGGGTCGGCGAGCTCGGGCACATGGGCGTGATCGGCAGCGTTGTCTGGGTGGTGGCCGCCGCGCTGCTGTCGCGGGCGCTCGTGAAGGCCAGCCGGGATGCCCGCCAGTTTGCGCAGGCCGAGCGTGAGGCGAGCGGATGGCACGCCGCCCAGGAAGCCCACCTCTACGAGCGCCAGGTGCGGCTGACCCAGACCATGCGCCTGGCCATGCCCATGCTGCGACGGATCAGTGACAGCAACGGCGATCTCAGTGCGCTGGACCGCCAGGAGTGCCGGTTGCTCGAAGCGGCCATCCGCGATGAGATTCGCGGGCGGCGACTGCTCAACCACGCGGTGCGTGAGCAGGTCATGGCCGCCAGACGGCGCGGTGCCAGTGTCACCCTGCTCGACGAAGGCGGCATCGACGACCTCAGCGGCTCCGACCTGGAGATCGTACTGAACGCCCTCGCGACCGCCATCGGTCGCACGAGCGCCGACAAGATCATCGCCCGCACGTCGGCCGATAGCGCGACCATCGCGGTGACCGTGGTGGGCCTGAGCAGTCCCGACCCGGCGGTGAGCGCTCTGGGGCCGGACTCCTCCGGCGAGGAAGAAGTCGACCTGTGGATGGAAATTCCCCGGCAGGTCGTGCCCGCCGTCTCCGTCTAGGGGTGCGCGTGCACTGCGATGCGCGTGGCCAACGATGCGTGCCTAAAGTTGCGTGCCCCTCGAGGTTTGCGTGACGCGCCGGGACCAACGCGAAAGGGGACCAGCCGAAGCTGATCCCCTAACGACTATTCGAGAAAGGACGACAACCCGAATGCCATCCGTTCTCGCCCCCAACACATTCGCTCGCTTACCCTAGTCAGCGAATGATTGGTGGTGAAACTCAAGGAGCGTCACCGAGCACTTCAAGTCTGTACCACCGCAATGGCCCGCACAGTCGGCATTTAGGAGGACAGACATGCCGGTGGTTGCGCCCGTTCATACTTGACCGGGCCCGGGCCCGGAAAGCAGGTCCACCTTATGAACCTGGGCCCACCTTACGTCGTCTTCGTCTGTTCCGGGCCCACCTTGGAGAACTGGGACCACGATAGATCATGGGCCCAGTTTCCGGGCCCGGGCCCGGTTCAAAAAGCAGGGGGGCGCTAGCCGGTGAAGCCGCGCCAGCGGCCGGCGCCGGGGTGCACCGGCCTCCGAATCGGGCGCTGGTTCTGCTGCCAGGCGCTCTGGCCCAGTTCCGGCGCGGCCCGACGCTCGTCGGATTCCTCCCGCAACAGACCACGGATGACAGCGCTCACCGCCGACACTTCGGTGTCACTCACCTGAGTGGTCACGAAAACCAGCTCGGACGGATCGAATTCTGAGCTCTTCGACATTAGAGCGGGATGTTCCCGTGCTTCTTGGCGGGCAGCGAAGCCCGCTTGGTGCGCAGCGCCCGCAGCGCCTTGACAACCGACACCCGCGTGGCTGCCGGTTCGATGATGCCGTCGAGCTCCCCGCGTTCCGCAGCGAGAAAGGGGCTCGCCACGTTGTAGGTGTACTCGTTGGCGAGGCGGGTGCGCACGGCGGCGACGTCTTCGCCGGCCAGCTCGGCCGCCTTGATCTCGGCGCGGTAGAGAATGTTCACGGCGCCCTGGCCGCCCATGACGGCGATCTCCGCGGTCGGCCAGGCCAGGTTGGTGTCGGCGCCGAGCTGCTTGGATCCCATCACGATGTACGCGCCGCCGTAGGCCTTGCGCAGAATGACCGTGACGAGCGGCACGGTCGCTTCGGCGTAGGCGTAGAGCAGCTTGGCGCCACGACGGATGATGCCGGTCCATTCCTGGTCGGTGCCGGGCAGAAAGCCGGGCACGTCGACCAGGGTGAGAATAGGAATGGAGAACGCGTCGCAGAACCGCACGAACCGTGAGGCCTTCTCGCCGGCCTCGATGTTGAGCGTGCCGGCCATGGCGTTGGGCTGGTTGGCGACGATCCCGATCGAGCGACCCTCGACCCGGGCGAACCCGACGACGATGTTCGGCGCGTACAACGGCTGCGTCTCGAGGAACTCGCCGTGATCGACGATGTGCTCGATGACCGTTTTCACGTCATAGGGCTGGTTGGGCGAATCGGGGATGATCGTGTTGAGGCGACGGTCGGCATCCGTTGTTTCGAGTTCTACCTCGCTGTCGAACACCGGCAGTTCGGCCAGGTTGTTGTCGGGCAGGTAGCTGAGCAGGGCGCGGGCGAAGTCGAGCGCGTCGGGTTCATCGCTCGCGAGGTAGTGCGAGACACCGGAGATCTTGTTGTGGGTGAGGGCACCGCCGAGCTCTTCCATGCCGACGTCTTCGCCGGTGACGGTCTTGATCACGTCGGGGCCGGTGACGAACATCTGGCTGGTCTTGTCGACCATGATCACGAAGTCGGTCAGTGCGGGGGAGTAGACCGCGCCGCCGGCGGCCGGGCCGCAGATGATCGAGATCTGCGGGATGACGCCGGATGCGGCCGTGTTGCGGCGAAAGATCTCGCCGTACTTGCCGAGGGCTACGACGCCCTCCTGAATGCGCGCTCCGCCGGAGTCGAGAATGCCGATGATCGGAACGCCGGTCTTCAGCGCCAGATCCATCACCTTGATGATCTTCTCGCCGGCGACCTCACCGAGCGAACCGCCGAAGATGGTGAAGTCCTGCGAGTACACGGCCACCTGGCGGCCGTGGATGGTGCCGGTGCCGGTGACGACAGCGTCGCCGTACGGCCGCTTCTTCTCCATGCCGAACGCCACGGTGCGGTGCCGCACGAACTCGTCCAGCTCCACGAAGGAACCCTGGTCGAGCAGCAGGTCGACGCGCTCGCGGGCGGTCATCTTGCCCTTGGCGTGCTGCTTCGAGGTTGCGGTAGCCCCGCTGGCGGTCACGGCCTCGTGATAACGCAGCTTGAGGTCGGCGAGTTTTCCCGCCGTCGTATACAGGTCGGGTGCCGCGGCGGGCGTCTTGTCAGTCACCGTTTCACTCTACCGGCACCCCCCGACCGCGCCCCGTTGACGATGTTCCACAACTTTTGCGGCCAAACCTGCACGTTTCCCCCTTCCGGCCTCCATCAGCCGGCCGAATCCAAGCGTCCCCGTTCATAACTCCTGCAATTTGCTCAGAAATCGCCAAAAATAGGTGTTTTGAGGCCTTATTCGGGAGAATTGCAGGAGTTATGCACACGAGAGGGTCGCCACCATGGAGTTTTCGCTCAGCCGCACCGAGGTGACCCGGTTCGAGTACCGGTCCGAGGCCGCCTCGACCAACGATGTGCTCAAAGAACTTGCCACAGCGGATGCCGCCGCCTGGCCCGACCTCTCGGTGGTCGTCACCGACAACCAGACCCAGGGGCGTGGCCGGCTCGGTCGCGTCTGGCTGGCCCCGACCGGCAAAGCCCTGGCCATCTCCGTGCTCGTGCGCCCGCAGTTACCGCCGCACGCTCTCGGCTGGTTCCCCCTGCTGGCCGGCGCCGCGATGACCCGGGCCGTCACAACAGTGGTCGCACAAAGTATGCAGCCGGTCGAAGGCGTGAATGAGGCCGAGGATCCCCGCCACGACGTGACCCTGAAATGGCCCAACGACGTGCTCATCGACGGCTACAAGGTGTGCGGCATCCTGTGCGAGCTGCTGCCCGACGGCAAAGGCATCATCATCGGCGCCGGCCTCAACCTCTCGCTCGACGAACACGACCTGCCCACCCTCACCTCCACGTCGCTGCTGCTGGTCACCCGCACGGCGCCCGACCCCGATGCGGTGCTCGCCGCCTACCTGCACGAACTTGTCACGCTCTACCGGGCGTTCCTGCAGGCCGAAGGTGACGCACTTCAAAGCCTGCACGCCGACGTCACCGCACTCTGCGGCACCCTCGGCAGCGTCGTGCGGGTGGAACTGCCCGGCGGCACCGATCTGGTCGGCACCGCCACGAGCATCGACGCGCAGGGGCGACTGAACGTCGTGAACCAGGACGACGGCGAAGAACGGTCTGTCGCCGCCGGCGATGTCACCCACCTGAGGTATTAATAGAGGTAATGAAAAAGAAGGCGCTCGAAGAGACGAACGAGACCGAACCCTCCGGCTACGCCCGCGAAAGCCGGCCTGAGAAGGTCGTCGCCCGCCTGCGCCCGCACGCCCGGGTGCTCGCCTGGCCCACCCTGCTTTTGTTCGCTCTGGCCGGCGCCACCGGCTACTACTTCGGCAACCTGCCCGAGCCCTGGCAGAACGCGGCGCTGCTCGCCGGCGCCATCGTGCTCGCCGTTCTCGGCTGGCTGCTGCCGCTCGCCGCCTGGCTCACCAAGCGCTACACGATCACCACCCGCCGCATCATCTTTCGGCACGGATTCTTCGTGCGCACCCGGCAAGAACTGCTGCACAGCCGCGGCTACGACGTGAGCGTGCGGCAGAACTGGGTGCAGGCCGGGTTCCACTCGGGTACTGTGCTGATCAATTCGGGGTTGGAGCATCCGCTTATTCTGAAAGACGTTCCCAACGTCGACCTCGTGCAGAGCACCCTGCACGACCTCATGGAACAGGCGAGCACCGTCATGGGATCCCGCCGGCAAGAGCAGTCGGCCCTCGCCGCCGAGTCAGCGTTCTGGGGTCGCCGTTAGGCGAATCGCCCCGGTGCGCGTGCTGACAGATGCGATACCAGCGGATGCCGCGCCCCGAGCCGGCGCGCCGCTCCGGCTCGGCGCAAACACCCAGTAGCGGTAGAGCGTGAAGCGGAACACCGCGCCGAGCAGCAGTCCAACGACGTTGCCGGCGATGTTGTCGGCGAGAACGCTCGTGTAGCCGAGCACGTAGTGGCTGAACCAGAGGCAGGCGATGCCGATGCCCATCCCCACCAGGCTCACGGCGAGAAACTCCAGGCCCTCGCGCATGGTGTGGTTCTGCCGGTTCTTGCTGAAAGTCCAGTAACGGTTGCCGAGCCAGTTCACCAGGATGGCCAGCACGGTCGAGATGACCTTGGCGTAGATCGGGCCGGCGTGCACTAGGTCCGAATCCAGCACGGTCGTGCGCAGCAGGTTGAAGACGGTGAAGTCCACCACGAAGCCGAGCGCACCGACGGCGCCGAACTTGAGGCCCTGGCTCAAAAAGCTGAGCAGGCGCTGCTTCAGGGTGATCGACATGCGTCCGTCCGGAGGTTCGGTAAAGTAGAAAAGCACTGAAGTCTCGCAGTCTACGGCGGTTCAAAACCGCCGGGCTGGGTATCCACGCGCGTTTAGCTGAACGCTGGCATAGAAAATGGTGAACAGATGGCTTTGACCGTCGGTGTGATTGGCGCAGGCCAGCTGGCCCGCATGATGATTCCCGCGGCCGTGAACCTCGGCATCGAACTGAAGGTTCTCGCTGAAGCCGACGGTATGTCCGCCGAGCTTGCCGCCGTCAGTGTCGGCGATTACCGCGACCTGCCCACGGTGCTCGCCTTCGCGAAGACCGTCGACGTGATCACCTTCGACCACGAACACGTGCCGCAGGAGATTCTGCGCGAGCTCGTGCGCGAGGGCGTCACCGTGCATCCCGGCCCCGACGCCCTGCTCTACGCGCAAGACAAGTTGCTCATGCGCGAGAAACTCGCCGAACTCGGCCTGCCGGTACCCGACTGGGCGCGCATAACGGATGCCACTGGCCTCGCCGAATTCCTGCAGCAGCACGGCGGCCACGCGGTCGTGAAGACTGCCCGCGGCGGTTACGACGGCAAGGGTGTGCGGGTGGTCAGCCACGAACACGACGTCGACGACTGGTTTCAGGCGCTCGCCGAAGACGGCAACGACGGCGCCCTGCTGGTCGAGGAGCTCGTGCACTTCAGCCGCGAGCTGGCCCAAGTGGTCGCCCGCCGTCCGAGCGGTGAAATCGCCGTCTGGCCGGTCGTGGAGACCGTGCAGAAGGGCGGCGTCTGCGCCGAGGTCATCGCTCCGGCCCCCCAGTCCATGGGGCGTCTCGCGGATGTCGCCACCGACATCGCCGTGGCCGTGGCCGAGGGCATCGGCGTCACCGGGGTGCTCGCCGTCGAACTGTTTCAGACAACGGATGAGCGCCTCCTCATCAACGAGTTGGCGATGCGCCCGCACAACAGCGGTCACTGGTCCATCGACGGGTCCACGACCAGCCAGTTCGAGCAGCACCTGCGGGCGGTGCTTGACCTGCCGCTCGGTGCGACCGGTGCCAGGGACCCGTGGACGGTCATGGTAAACATCTTCGGCGGACCGGCGTCAGGCTCGCTCGGTGACCGGTATCAGGCGGCGCTGGCGCAGCATCCGCTCGTGAAGGTGCACAACTATGGCAAGGCCTCACGGCCCGGCCGCAAGGTGGGCCACGTCACCGCGGGCGGTGACGATCTCGACGAAGTTGCCTACCAGGCGCGTGCCACTGCACAAATCTTTCAGGACACTGCACCAATAGAAGCGTAATAGGATCATCTGCGTGCCAGAGAACATCGAGACATCCACTGTGCCCAGCGCGCCGCTCGTCGGCCTGGTCATGGGCAGCGACTCCGACTTCACCGTCATGAGCGCCGCCGCGCAAACCCTGAAGGATTTCGGGGTGGCGCACGAGGTGCAGGTCGTTTCGGCGCACCGCACCCCCGAGAAGATGCTCGATTACGGCCGCAGCGCGCAGGCCCGCGGCCTCAAGGTGATCATCGCCGGAGCCGGGGGAGCCGCGCACCTGCCCGGCATGCTCGCCGCGATGACGACACTGCCCGTGGTGGGGGTGCCCGTTCCGCTCGGGCTGCTCGACGGACTCGACTCGCTGCTGTCCATCGTGCAGATGCCGGCCGGCGTGCCCGTGGCGACCGTGTCGATCGGCGGGGCGAAGAACGCCGCGCTCATCGCCATCAAGATTCTCGCCACGAGTGATGACGGCCTGCGCCTGAAGCTCGAAGACTATTCCGTTCAGCTCGCAGAAATGGTCGAGCAGAAGAACAGGGACCTCCAAACGCGATTATGAGTAGTTTGACGACACCGAGTAGTGTTTCGGACCCGATCCGCTTCCCGAATTCCGGCTCCACGCGCATCATGACGACGCGTGCGTGGTGGCTTGTCGTACTCAATTTCATGCTTCCCGGGTCGGCGCAGGTGCTCGCCGGCAACCGTCGGCTCGGCCGGTTCGGCCTGCGCGCCACACTCACCCTGGTTACCATCGCGATCATCGCCGGTGCCGTCTACCTGCTCTGGCCCGAAGTGCTGCTCACCGTCTTCACGAGCACCATCGGCCTGTGGGCCGCCGCCGCGGTACTCGCGTTCTATGCGCTCACCTGGCTCGTACTCACCGTCAACACCCTCAGCCTGATCAACCTGGTGAAGGCCGCGCCCGGCGCCCGCCCGATCATCGCAGCGTTCTCCGCAGCGCTCATGGTCGTGGTCTGCGGCACCGCCGGCTACGGTGCCTTCGTCGCCACCTCGGCGAGCGGATTCCTCTCCTCTGTCTTTGTCGCCGGACCGAGCGAACCGCCGGTCGACGGCCGCTACAACATTTTGCTGCTCGGCGGAGACGCCGGCGCCGACCGTGACGGCCTGCGCCCCGACAGCCTCTCGGTGGTCAGCATCGACGCCACGACCGGCCAGGCCACGACCATCAGCCTGCCGCGCAACCTGGAGGACGCGCCGTTCTCGGCCGGCTCCTCGCTCGGAGCGCTCTACCCCGAGGGCTACGGCTCCATCGACGGATGCGACGTCTCGGCCTGCATGCTCAACTCCATCTTCACCGAGGCCGAGTTGAAACGCCCCGAGTACTATCCCAACGCGGTGGCCGAGGGCAGCTCCCCGGGTATTCAGGCCACGCTCGAGGCGGCGCAGGGCATCACCGGACTGACGATTCAGTATTTCGTGCTCATCGACATGCAGGGCTTCTCCGACCTCATCGACGCGCTCGGCGGAGTCGACATCGACGTGCAGAACCGGGTTCCGGTGCACACCGACGAGACATTCAGCGAAGTGTTGTTCTGGTTTGAGCCGGGCATGCAGCACATGGACGGCTACCACGCCCTCTGGTTTGCCCGCTCGAGGCACGGCACGAGCGACTACGACCGCATGCAACGCCAGACCCAGATGCAGGAGGCCCTGCTCGCGCAGGCCAGCCCGGCGAACGTGCTCACCAAGTTTCAGGGCGTGGCCGCCGCCGGCACTCGCGTCGTGAAGACGGATGTTCCGCAGGGCATGCTCGGCTACTTCGTGAACCTCGCGTCGAAGACCAAGGAACTGCCGGTCGTGTCGGTGCCCTTGATCCCTGAGAACGGCGTCGACCCCGAAGACCCCGACTACGTTGCCATCCAGGCCATGATCGCCGCAGCCCTGGCCCCCGCGCCCACCGCCACGCCGACCCCGTAGCCTGCGAGTGCGGTCGTTCCTCGGGTGGCACGACGGCAAGGCACGAGCGCACGATATCGATCCCGACTCAATCCGGCCTATCTCGGGCTCCTAGCAAGGTTGCCTGAGTGGGTTTTGCGGTTACCGGTGGTTTGGAAATATTTCGGGTGTTTTCCTTACGACGATGACGTCGTGGTCCGGGTGCCCGCGTCGGGCAAGTTGTTTCGACGGTGATGGCCTGATGGAGGAGGATGCTCGTCACCGCGCGGAGCTCAAGGCGACAGCGGATCGGATGGGGAAGCGGGTTGATCGTATGAAGCAGGGTAACGCCACGTTGCGTTCCCGGCTGGATAAGAACTCGACAATCATCTCGAAGCCGCTCAACACAGACAGTTTCAGCAGGCCAGCCAGCAAGGCTCGGTCGTTTCAGGAAGCGGCGGGCAAACCGCAGAGTAGACATGCCGGCAGTGGTGGCGCTTCCTTGCCGATGACGGCGACTCCTGACCGGGTTTTCAGCCAGGAACCACGTCATTGCCGAGGCTATGGAAACTCGTTGCGTGGCATTGCCGGGATTATCGCCGCGACGCAGAAAGTCATCGACGTCCAGCCGATCCAGGTGGAGACGGACGAGCATCAACGGATCGAGGAGCAGTGCCTGTGTGACATCGTCACGGCGGGAGTGTCCCCGACGGACGTAACGTGAGCGGGGTCCTACGGGCCGCGACTGCACGCGGTTGGCGCCTATCTGCTCAATCTGCACTATCTGCCTGTCGCCCGTACCGCTGCCGTGTTCATGGATCTCTTTCAGGTCCCCGTGTCCACTGGGTAGACGTCCTCCTTGAGATGGAAAACCTCCGGGCTGTTGGCCGAGACCGTCGTAATGATCAAGTAGGAAGTCACCGCTAGAGCGGTCGCTCGTGTTGACGAGACCGGGGTGCGCGGGGGCGGTGGTCTCGCGTGGGATGACTGCGCGGGCACCACCACGCACAGCGTGTTCCGCGTCGAAGTAAAACACGGACTGACGGGAACGTTGAACGGCGGGGCGCTGCAGTCATTCACCGGGTTGATGGTTCACAACGGATGGGAACCTTACAAAAACATTCACCGCTGTAGCCCACGGCTCATGCAACGCGCACCAAGCACGAGAGTTGCAGAAAATCCGTGAAGACACGCCGGAATTGGGATGGGAGAAACAGGTGAGCGAATTCTTGGTCAGCACGCATCGACAGGTTCGAACGGCTAATTCACGCGGAGACACCAACCAGCCCAACTAAGCGTTCGACGCCGTCCGGCGGCGATATGCGCAAATGTTCACGACGGGTGATGAACATTTCTCGGCCCGAGTCCACTCAAAATTGGGGATAGGGTCGCCCCTATCGAGCCGCGGCGACTGCTCACCAGATCGGGCGCGCTCCAAGACGATGTGCTGCCCTTCACTACGGACTTCACGGTTCCGTTCGATAATAATCAGGCAATCGCGACATCAGAATGTTGCAACTCCGCCGATAAATCTCGGGATGCGTATGGTCAACGAAGGCGCCGAAAACTTCGTCGCCATCCGCTCCGTGATGTCCACGGCCAGGAATCATGACGTGAACGAGTTCGAAGTTCTGCGGGACGCGTTCACCGGCAACAGCTGGATCCCCGCAGGGCCCTGACCACGATCGACCTCAGCCAGGCAAAACGTGACAAGCGTAAGAAGCGCCGGGCCTTCTCCAGAGCCTAATTAGTTCCACTGAGCCCCTCAGACCAGGATGTATACCTGATAGATTCGGTCTCGGCTGGGCTCTTTTCTGGGTGTGAACGAGCCGCAGCGCATCTGAAACGGAACCACGAATGGTCACGCGATCGGCACCACCCAGAATTTTCGCATTCTCTGCGATCATCGGCATGGCAATGAGTCTGATTGTCGCCGCAGTCCCAGCCTCAGCTGCTGACGCTGCGGACACGGTCCTGATCGAGGTCAGTCCTGGAACTCAGGGTGCAGTCGCCGATGAGATAGCCAAGATCGGGGCGACTTCGGAGGGAACCCTCTCTAATGTCATCGATGCAGTCCGAGTGACGGGCACGCCCTCGGAAATCGCCAGGATTGAGGCACTCAAGTCTGTGGTGTCGGTCGTGCGCGACAGCCCTCTCGCGCTCATGGGCCAGCAGGATAACGCTCCTTGGAATCTCTCACGCCTGGATCAGACGGCCTTGCCGGTAGATGATGCCTATTCCTACCCAGACTCTGGCGGCAGCGGAGTCTTTAATTATGTCGTTGATACTGGAATTAAGGAAAATCTGCAAGAACTGGGCAACCGGGTCAACCGGGGAAAGAATTTTTATCCGTTGGATCCCAACCAGCCGGTCACAGACCCGTCAAACACTGTGGATTGCCAGGGGCACGGAACGCACGTGGCTGGAATTATTTCGAGCGCAACGTATGGTGTTGCAAAGAACAGCACTCTCGTTCCAGTGCGGGTGTTCGGTTGCGCGGGCGATACATCCGTCGAGTATGTGTTGGCTGCACTCGACTGGATCATCACTGACCCCAATCGACCGGACGATGCGAAAAGCGTTGTGAATATGAGCCTCGGTGGGCCGTCGAACCAGTGGCTCGACGATGCTGTCGAAAACATGGTGGGTCTCGGATTCACTGTCACTGTCGCTGCCGGCAACGGGATGGACACCGACAATGATGGGTATATCGACACGGCTGCAGATTCGTGTGGTTTCTCTCCGTCGGGTACCCCGAATGCGATCACCGTCGGTGCCTCAACTCAGGCTGATAAGCGCCTGACACTGACGAACTTCGGTTCCTGCGTTGATGTGTTCGCCCCTGGATCGCTGATTCCATCTCTCAATTACGACGATTCCACCACGCCGCTGGAGTCGTCCGGCACGTCCATGGCGGCACCCCATGCCGCAGGAATCGCCAGTTTGATACTTGGTCAGAACCCGACATTCACGCCGGCGCAGGTCCTCGCCAAGATCATCGAGTGGTCGGTTCCCAGGGCGATCTCCGATGGGAACTCCGGCGATGGGGATCGCCTCGTTCAGGTGTTGGCCTCTGCGGTTCAGCCGCCTCCGGCGCCGATCGGTGCGGGGGCGTTTGATTCTGCTGTCGGGGTGCCGGGCGGCATTCAGATTTCTGGCTGGTCGTTGGATCAGACGACGTCGGCGTCGACGTATATCTGGGTGAATGTC
>NZ_SOEY01000002.1 GCF_004402535.1 Cryobacterium glaciale
ACGGCAGCATCGGCTCGTGGAGCGGGCTCGGCGAACGCGGCCGCGGCGCCGGCGGCACCGGCCACATCCACTGCCCGGCCGCCGCGCGCAGCGACGCGCAGCCGTCGCGCCGACGACCGCGCCATCGCCGAAGCGATGCATCAGGCTGCCGAGGCTCTCGGCAATACGCCGGCGATCGCGCGCACGAGCTACGTCGATCCGCGAATCGTCGACCTGTTTCGGGCGGGTGAAACCATCGACCCGGCGGGCCGGGTCTCAGTCGAAACGGCGCTGCGTGCACTCTTGCTCGGAGACGCGGAGTGAACGGGGGAACGTCACGGTGCAAAATGCCCCGCCAGCACCGCGGGCGATTTCACTGGATGTCCCACGTTCGGGGTATAACTTGAATGCCGCCTTGCCGGGGCGGATGTCTGCCGTCGAGAAAGGTTTGCCCGTGACCCACGATTCTGATCCCGTTGAAGAGCCGCCGCTCGAAATCCCAGAGGCGCCGAGCACTCCCAGCAATCCCGACCAGCTCGTCGGACCGGACGGCCCCGACGGCCCGGCCGCGGAACAGGCGGGGTCCGGCAAATCTGCCGGCGAACACACCGAACCGACCGTTCCGGTCGCGAGCGCGAGCACGGGCCCCGACGGGCCGGCACCGAGCGCCGACGGATCGACTGCCGGAGAAGCCGCCGCCGCAACACCGGTTGAGCCGGACAGCGACGCCGACACCGCCACCGCCACCGCCACCGAAACCGAGCCGGACAGCGACACCGAAGACGACCAGGACAACGCCGACAACGAGCCGAACCTCGATGACGTCGACCCGGCCGACAATCCATCGAACCCCGATCTGGTCGGTCACGACATCAACGAAGAAGACCCCACCCTCGCTGAACCCACCGCCTAACCCCAAGGAGTCCCCATGAAAGGCAAGCTACTGTTCCTCGTCGGCACCGCGACGGGCTTCGTGCTCGGATCGAAAGCCGGCCGCCAGGCTTACGACCGCATCAGCGCGAAAGCCCACGAAATGTGGGGTGATCCCGCCACTCAGAAGGTCATCTCGCAGGCGGAGACCATCGCGCGCGACGCCGCGTCCGTGGCGCAGGCCAAGGTGAGCGATCTGTTGGATCGCACCGAGGCATCCGTCAAAAAGGAAGAGCGCAAGGCCACCCCGACAGCGGATGACGGGAGCCACGAGATCTAGACCGCGCGCGTCGCCGACACCCCGGCTGAAACGTCGAGCCGGGGTGTCGGGACGGTGTCTCGGGCCCAGCTGTCGGCGCCCAGGTCTCGGCGGCCAGGTCTCGGCGGCCAGGTCTCGGCGGCCAGGTCTCGGCGTCCACGCGGACTCACTACCGTGATCCACGAGCCGTCGGGCGGTCGCGGCCGGTTAGTCCGTGACCCGTGAAGCGACCGAATCGATCGGACGCACTGCCCGCCCGGGGCGCGGCACCGGGGCACCCCGCACCAGGAAGCTGGCCTGGGCTCGATCGAACGAGGAGTAAAACCACCTCGTCGTAAGCACTCCGAGCTTGGTCACCTCGTAGGCGTCCCCACTCTGCTGGATAACTCCGAGCAGGGCGGCCGGGTCGCCGTCAAGAATTTGCGGATCTCGCACCAACCACTCGGTCGGGGTGAGCTGGAGGATGCCGAGCTGCGATACGCGCAGGTTCTCCGCATCCGAAACACCATTGTTCGGGTTCACTTGCCGCCTCCGGGCCGCTTTGGGCCTTAAGTAGACATCCGCTGACTGCCCGATTCAAGGGGTTGACAGCACCCTCCTACCCAACTCTCACGGCGCTCCAAGGCGTCGGCTGCGCATAACTCCTGCAATTCGTTCCGGGCACCCCAAGCCACCCGCGTAATCACGCGGAAGTCCACTTTTCGGCACGCAGATTGCAGGAGTAATGCCCCGCGAAAGCCGGCCACCAGAAGCCAGGCAGCAGCCGATCAGGCAGCAGCCGGGCCTAGTTGCTGAGGTGCAGCACCTCGGCGGTGGCGGCCAGGGAGGCGGCCGCGGCGGCAGGGTCGTCGGACAGCTTGGTGCCGTAGCTCGGGATCATCTGGCGGATGCGCGGCTTCCATCCCTCAATGCGGTCCGGGAAGCAGCGGGCCAGCAGGTCCACCATGATCGGCGCGGCCGTCGAGGCTCCCGGAGAGGCACCGAGCAGGCCGGCGATCGAGCCGTCCGACGAGGTGATGACCTCGGTGCCGAACTGCAGCACTCCGCCGAGCTTGGCGTCTTTCTTCATGACCTGCACGCGCTGGCCGGCCGTGATGAGCTCCCAGTCCTCAGATACCGCGGCGGGAATGAATTCACGCAGGGCCTTGAGCTTGGCGTTGCGCGAGGCGAACACCTCGCCGATCAGATATTTCATGAGGTCGAAGTTGTGGCGGGCGACGGCGAGCATCGGGCCGAGGTTGTGCGTGCGAATGGAGAACGGCAGGTCGAACCAGGTGCTGGTCTTCAAGAACTTGGGGCTGAACCCGGCGTAGGGGCCGAACAGCAGTGACATTTCGCCGTCGACGACACGGGTGTCAAGGTGCGGCACCGACATGGGCGGGGCGCCCTTGGCTGCCTTGCCGTAGACCTTGGCCTGGTGCTGGGCGACGAGCTTCGGGTTGGTGGTGCGCAGAAACTGGCCGCTGATCGGGAAGCCGCCGAACCCCTTGATTTCGGGGATCCCGCTCTGCTGCAGAAGCGCGAGGGCTCCACCGCCGGCGCCGACGAAGACGAAGCGGGCGTTGATGGTGCTGCGGGTCTGCCCGACCTGGCGCAGCAGCTTGAGGTTCCAGGTGCCATCCGCCTTGTGCCCCAGCCCGACGACCTGCTCGTTCATGTGCATCGTGACGCCCTGCTGTTCGAGGTTCTCGAACAGAAAGCGGGTGAGGGCGCCGAAGTCGACGTCGGTGCCGCTGACGATGCGGGTGGCGGCGATCTTCTGGCCGGCCGGACGCTTGCGGGTGAGCAGCGGGGTCCAGGTGCCGATCTTGGAGGCGTCATCACTGAACTCCATACCGGCGAACAGCGGCTCACCCGCGAGCACGGCGTGGCGCTTGCGCAGGTACTCCACGTTCGCTTTGCCGTGCACGAAGGTCATGTGCGGGGTGGAGTTGATGAACTTGTGCGGCTCCGGCAGGGCGCCGATCTGCACGAGGTGCGCCCACAGTTGGCGGCTGATCTGGAACTGCTCGTTGATGACGACGGCCTTGTCGGCGGTGACCGAACCGTCCGCAGCCTGCGGCATGTAGTTGAGCTCGCACAGCCCCGCGTGGCCGGTGCCGGCGTTGTTCCACGGGTTCGAACTCTCCTGGGCCAGTTCGCCGAGCCGCTCGTACACCTCGATGCGCCAATCGGGCTGCAGCTCCTTCAGGAGCGTGCCGAGGGTGGCACTCATGATGCCGCCACCAATGAGGACTACGTCAACGGTTCCCTGAGAATTCACACTGTCGAGTGTATCGCTGCGAGTGGATGCGCCCGACCGCGCCCACCTGCCTGCCACTGGGCGGCTCCCCCGAGTAAGCGATACTAGGAAAATGTTTCCAGACAACGCACCGCGGCGCGTCGCCGTCATCATCGAAGATGACCCCGACATCCGCAACCTGCTCGAGGCTGTGCTCAGCCAGGCCGGATTCGAAGCGATCGCCACGAGCAACGGTCTCGACGGAATCGCCGCGATACGCGCCTACGATCCGATCGTCACGACCCTCGACGTGAGCATGCCGGGCATTGACGGCTTCGAAACGTCCCGTCGTATCCGTGCCTTCAGCTCCACTTACCTCGTCATACTCACCGCCCGCGGCGACGAAATCGACACCTTGCAGGGCCTCGAGGCCGGCGCTGATGATTATCTGACCAAGCCTTTTCGGCCTCGGGTACTGCGCGCCCGCATCGAGGCAATGTTGCGGCGACCCCGGCACCCGGTCCCAGCGGATGCCGACCCTGAGCCGGCCGCGCCCGCCCCACTGGATGCGCCCGCGGCACTTGCGGCCGCCGCGCCAGCCCAGCTCGTCAGTCCGCCGGTTGAAGCCTCACCGGCCGACGCCCAAGCAGCCACCATCGCAGCGACCCATATCCCGCCCATCAACACGACACCGTCACCCGTTTTTCGGCCGACGCCCGTCGCGGACGCCCCCATTTTCGTGGCATCCGTGGGCGCCGAGAGGACGGGGCTCAACAACGGTTAACGGCTGGTTTGAATACAACGACCTGCGGCTGAACCCGGCGAAGCGCCTCGTGCGGCTCGCCGGCTCCCAGCTCGAACTGACCCGCACCGAGTTCGACCTGCTTGCCGCTCTGCTCGAATCCGAGCGGCGAGTGCGCAGCAAAACCGATCTCGCCCTGCTGCTGCGCGGCGAGGGCTACCGCCTCGCCGCGGCCGACGACCAGCCGTAAACCCCGCATTCGGGTCTGCGTCGCCTCAGGATCCGGGCGCAGCGAGCTCCACGGCGATATCGTTGCCGCCGCGCGCCTTGACCGTCGTGATGGCGGTATTCACCGCGTCGCCGAGCGCGGTCAGGCTGTAGCCATGGTCGAAGGTGTCGGCGATGCCGAAACTCGCGGTCAGGCGAATCAGGGAGGCCTCCTTCAGCGGCTCCTCCACGAGGGTGGTCTGGATGCGCTCCGCGAGCACACGGGCTTCAGTCGCCGACGCCGCCGCGGCGAGCACCAGGAACCGTCCGCTGGCCCGATGGCCGATGATCGACAGCACCGGAGCGCTCCCGCGCAGTTTCGCGGCAAATCGGGTGATCGCCTCATCGCCGGCCAACCGGCCGAAGGCGATATTGATCTCCGGCAGATTGTCGATGTCGGCACCGATCAGGGCGAGTCCGACCCCGGCAGATTTCGCCCGGTGCAGGTGGTCGGTGACTGCCTGCACAAAGGCATCCGCCGACAACACGCCCGCCGCCGAGTGGATGCCGTCGGTCAGGTCACCGACGGCGCGGCCCGACGCCTGCTCGGCGCGCAAGGCTGCCGCGGCGATCGTCATGAGCACCACGAGACACAGACTGAGCGCCGTGGCGTTGGCCGTGTTGAAGTAGGTCAGAAAGACTGCCCCGGTGACACCATCGACGGTAAAGACGACGGCGCGAGCCGTGGCCGCCACCGCAGCGACCCACAGGGTGAAGGCGAGGATGCGACTGCTCAGGTTGCGACGCAGCCGTCCCTGCACCGCTTCGCGCGCCCCGAGCGCCGCCAGCACGGCCACGCCGATCCACACCTCGCCGGCGCCGGCCCAGCGGCCGGCCGGTTCTCCGTGCAGCAGCGTCGCGGCGAACACGAAAGCACTAATCAGGGCGAGCACCCGAAAGCCGCGGCCGCGGCCGTTGTACCGGCGCAGCCCCGACCACAGCGACCCGACAGCGATGATCAGCGCGACGTTGGCCACGACGCTGGCCCACCAGATGACCTGCCCGGTCGCCGACGCACCGTGCGCGATGGTGACCGTCATGGCGGCGATGAACGCCATAGACCAGATGCGGCCGACGGAATCGTTGCGGTTGAAGGCGGTGTTCAGAATGAACGCCACCCCGCACAGCGCGACGACCACTCCGTTGAGCACGAGCACGGTCATTGAGTCCAGATACATGCGCCTACCCCTTGCGGCCGTTCATGATGTGCGCCGAAACGTCGCGGTCGCGGTGGCCCCCTTGCCGGGAGCCGATTCGAGTGTCAGGTCGCCGCCGTGCCGGCGGCAGATGTCCCGGCTGATGCTCAAGCCGAGGCCGGTGCCGTGAATGCTCGATCCGCGCACCGAGTCGGCGCGGTAGAACCGATCGAACAGGTTCAGCTGTTCACCGGTGGTCATGCCCCGGCCGGTATCGGTCACCCGCAGCTCGACCTGGGTGAGCGAATCGGCCAGGCTCACCTCGATGCGACCGCCGGTGATGTTGTACTTGATCGCGTTCGAGATCAGGTTGTCGACGACCTGGCGCAGGCGGAAGGCATCCGCTTGCAGTCGCACCGTCGGCTGCGCCGCCAGCACGAAGGTGATATCGCGCTCGGCCGCGACCGGTCGGAGCGATTCGATGGCCTCGGTGACGATGACCGATAGGTCGCACGGCGCGAGTGTGACCGCGAGCTCGTGCCTGGTCGAGGCGGCGGTGCTGAGCAGATCGGCGACCAGGGCCAGCAGTCGGTCGGAATTCTTCGACGCGACCGCGATCATGCGCCGGGTCGACTGGTCGAGGGTGTCGTCGTCGAGGGCCAGCTCGAGATACCCCATGATCGAGGTGAGCGGGGTGCGCAATTCGTGCGAAACGGATGCGACAAGATCGTCCCGCGCTTTGATCGCGCGCAGTTCGGCGGTGACGTCCCGCGCAACCATGACGCCGCCGTCGTAGTTGTCGTTTTCGTCGAGGATGGGCCGGGCGGAGATGAGCACGGCGGCCTGCTGTTTGCCCTGCTCCCCCACCCAGACGGTGGTACGGTCGACCGTTTCGCCACGCATCGCGCGTTGGAACGGCCTATCTGCTTCGGCATACGGGGTGACCTGGTCTTCCTGGTACACGACGATGGAGGAGGGCTGGCCGTCTTGCACGCCGAAACGGGAGAACATCTCCCGTTGGGCGCGGTTGATGAAGTTCGGTTTGGCTTCCCGGCTGAAGCCGACGACGCCGAAGTCGACGGTGTTAAAAATCTCGTCGAGGGTGCGTTCCTCGCGGCGGGACCGGCGCAGGGCCCCCTCGAACAAGACGGACTGCTGGGTGAGCAGCACCCGCTGCGCCGCTGCACGTTGCGTGGTCGTGTAAGTCGTGGCGGCGACAAAGGCCAGCACGATGGGAACAATGGCCAGCCGGGGAATCTCCTCGGGGGAATTGATGCTCCAGAGGCCGCCCGTCCAGAGCAGCGCGGACGCCAGGACCACGCCGCCGATCGCGCCCCGTCCGCCGAAGTGGGTCGACAACCAGATGATGGGAAAGACGAGCAAAAAGGTCGTGCCGAGCAGCGGCTCGCCCCCCCGGGCGATCACCAGCCCGACCAGGTCGACGATCGGCAGGGCGATGATCCAATTCTTGTCGAGGTGCCGCCAGGGCACCCCGGCCGCGACCGCCGTGGCGAGGAAGATGATGAGGATACCGGCCAGGAACAGCTGGTTGGTGAAGAGGTGCGGGTCGAGCAACCCGGACACTGCCACCAGCAGCAGGGTCGCCGACCCGACCAGCAGCTGGGAGAGAAAGACGGATCGTTCAACCCGGTAGCGGTGGGCTCGGTCTGGTCGCGGGCGGCGCTGCATCATAAGGGCGTCACCGTGGCAATTGGGGCTGGCAGCACGGCCTTTGCCCCGAATTCATCGAGCCGGTCGATGGTCTCGGTGAAGCCCTCCGGTACGCCGAAGTGAAACCCCTGGGCGCTGCGAATGCCGAGCCTGGCGAGCTGCTCGGCCATCGCTTGGTCCTCCACGCCCTCGACGATCATGGAGTACTCGAGCTTGTCGCCGAACCCCTGCAGGGCCGTGAGCACCTCACGCTGGCGAATGTCACCGAGGTCGTCGACGAGGCTGCGGTCGATCTTGAGGATGTCCATCGGCACGCGAACGAGCGAATCAACCGAGGAATCTTCCGAGCCGTAATCGTCGAGGGCGATCAGAATTCCGCTGGAGCGCAGCCGGTCGGCCTGCTCGCGAATCTGCGTCGATACCCGCCCGACCGACCGCTCATTGAGCTCGAGGCAGAGCGAGATCTCGGGGTAGCGCGTGTTCAGGTCTTCCATGAACCGGCCGAGCCGTTCCGGTGCCAGCTGCCCAGCCTCGACGTTGACGGTCATGCAGACGATGCCGGGTTCGACCAGGCGAAACTTGGCGGCGGCGGCCATGGCCGTCTCGGCAATCTGCTGGGTCAGCTGGTCGAACCGCCCCAGGCTCTTCGCCTTTTCGATCAGCGACGGCGGTGAGATCGAACCGAGTTCCGGGTGCACATAGCGCAGCAGCGCCTCGAAGGCCCAGATGCGGCCGGTGACCAGGCTGACGATGGGCTGATAGGCCAGGGGCAGCTGGTTCTGGTCGATGGCTTCGGCGACCGTGTCGTTGAACTGCGACGATCGATGACCAGACACGTTGATGCTCGACTGGCAGTCACCCCGACGTCGGTTTTTCTTGACCAGCAGCATGCTGTGGTCGGCGTCGTGAACGAGGGAGGCGACATCCGTTTCGACCAGATCGGAGTAGGCGAGGCCGATACTGAGGCTGGGAGTGACGGTGACGGCACCGACGGCGAGCGGTGTGACGCATGCGTCCAGCATCGCTTCAGCAATGGTTTTGGCTTCGGCGAGTGTCGCCAGGCGGGTCAGGATGATGACGAATTCGTCGCCGCCGACCCGCGCGACGACGTCGTGCGGACGTACCGACTGGCGTAGGCGCTGGCCGAGGACCCGCAGCACTTCGTCGCCGGTCTGGTGCCCGAAGGTGTCGTTGAGGCGTTTGAAACCGTCGAGGTCCACGAACAGTACGGCGATACTTTCAGCATCGCTGCGCGTGCTGTTGATGGTGTCGAGGGCCTCCTGGAAGGCGCCGTAGTTGGGCAGGCCCGTGAGGGAGTCGGTGTTGGCCTTGGCCGTGAGCCCCGCCAGGTTCTGCCTGACCTGCGCGGCCAGTTCTGCGGTGGCCGCGAGGGCCTGCAACGCTCGCCGGTCGAGGGAGGAGAAGGCGCCGTCCATCGGGTCACGGCGGGCCACGAGAAACTGCCGCACGCCGGGCGTGAGCGTGACCGGCACCCCGACGGCGCCGGGTTCGGCCGGGCCGGCCTGCACGGCGACGGACTGCACGCCGACGGCCGTGGCTGCCGCCGCGCACAGTGCCTCACCGAGTGCCTCGCCGACGCTGTCTACGCTTCGAATGGTGCTCAACATGCTGCTGCCGACGACGAGGCCGCTCAGCCGACGCCGCATGTCCCAGACGGAGCGCAGAACTATGAGCACCAGCGCCACCCCGAAACTGCCCATCAGCGTGCCGACAGCGGTTTCGATGGGGACGCGGCCGACTCCTGGTGTGGGCAGGCCGACCACGGCCCAGTTCGCCGAGAACATGGTCAACGCCGCGACACCGCCCAGCAACGCGATCAGCCGCACGGGCGAGATTAGCGGTTGGCCGCCCCGCTCGGCGGGAGCATCGATCAGGTGCAGGCGCAGCACTTCGAGCGCCAGCACCACGAGCACATACCCGACGGATGCCGCGGCGACGGCTGGCAGCGTGGCCACCCCCACCCCGGTCAGCAGCCAGTCGATGAGGAAATAGACCATGCAGCCGAGGCCCGCGAGGCCAGCGCTGTACACTGAAACGCCGATGCGGCGGGATTCCAACAGCAGGGCAACCAGAATTCCGAGCATGAGCACGCCGATGATGGCCTGCCCCGGCAGCACCGGGGCCAACGCCGGAACGGCCAGGACCGGCACGCTGATGGCCGGGGTGCGATGGGGCACACTGCCCACGCGAATCAAGGCTATTTCGAGGGCGGCCACGCAGACGGTGCCGACGAGCGCTGCGACGATTCTGGTTGCCGGCTCAGCGAGAACAATGGCGAAGGCACCGGGAATGAACACCAGTCCCAGGGCCGTGAACACGCCAAAGGCGACGCGCTGCAGCACGCCCGACACCCCAATTCGGCTCACGCGGTCAAAGCCTACGCGAGTTGCCCCCGAATGAGGGCGTGGGGGCGGGTTTTGGTGTCGGAGTTCGCGCGTGGTGGCCGGGCCCACCTTGCGAAAGCAGGCCCATGATCTATCGTGGGCCCACTTTCCGGGCCCGGGCCCGGAAGATGTGGCCGCGTTGGCAGGCTTAGGTGCCGGAGTCCGTGGGTGTGGCCTGCCCGTGGCGGACGGCGTGGTCGGCTCGTGCGCGCGGCCGAGGTCAGGGGTCTGCCGTGATTCGGACGGGGCCCGTACGCTAGAGCGTGCCGGATTCGGGCTCAGTTCAGGCGGCGACTCGCGCGGCCGCGATGAGTTCGGCGATCTGCACGGCGTTCAGCGCGGCACCCTTACGCAGGTTGTCGTTACTGATGAAGAGGGCGAGGCCGCGGCCATCCGCTACGCCTTCGTCCTGCCGGATGCGACCAACGAAACTGGCGTCCTGCCCGGCGGCCTGCAGGGGCGTGGGGATGTCGGTCAGCTCGACGCCGGGGGCGTCCTGGAGCAGTTCTTCGGCGCGGGCGACGCTGATCGGCCTGGCGAACTCGACGTTGATCGAGAGGGAGTGGCCGGTGAACACGGGAACGCGCACGCAGGTTCCGCTGACCAGCAGCTCGGGCAGGCCGAGGATCTTGCGGCTCTCGCCCCGCAGCTTCTTCTCTTCGTCAGTTTCGAACTGGCCGTCGTCGACGATGGACCCGGCCAGCGGGATCACGTCGAACGCGATCGGGCGGGCGTAAATGGTGGGCTCAGGCAGCTTGACGGCGCTGCCGTCGTGCACGAGTTGCAACAGGTTCTCGTCTTGCGCGGCGACTCGCACCTGGCTGGCCAGTTCGAATGCGCCGGCCAGACCGCTGCCGGAGACCGCCTGGTAGGTGCTGACGATGAGCCGCTTGAGGCCGGCCTCGTCATGCAGCACCTTGAGCACGGGCATCGCGGCCATGGTGGTGCAGTTCGGGTTGGCGATGATGCCCTTGACGGCCTGCTGGATGGCTTCAGGGTTGACCTCGCTGACGACGAGGGGAACGTCCGGATCCATGCGCCAGCCGCTTGAGTTGTCGACGACGAGTACGCCGGCCGCGGCGAATCGGGGGGCCTGCGCCTTGGACAGGGTGGCGCCGGCCGAGAAGATAGCCACGTCGAGCCCGGTCGGGTCTGCGACCGAGGCGTCTTCGACCGTGATCGGCTCGCCCTTGAAGGTCAGGATGGTTCCGGCTGAGCGCGCGGAAGCGAAGAAGCGGATGCTCTTCACCGGAAAGTCGCGCTCCTCGAGCAGGCGACGCACCACGGCGCCGACCTGTCCGGTGGCTCCGACTACGCCGATGTTGATGCCGGCCGTGCTGGCTGAGGTGGTCACGTGTGTTTCCTAACGTCGTTCGCCCTCACGGGCGCTTCATTCTGCAAGGTTCTCCCCCGCCCTTTTGGCGCATAACTCCTGCAATTTCTTCGCCCGTTGGTGCACTCCCGCGTAATTACGGGGAAGTCAAAGACGATGCTGACAAATTGCAGGAGTTATGAACGGGGAGGAGTGGTGCTGGCTAGCGGCCGGAGCCGCCGTGCACGACGGCTTCGATCTCGCCGTCGAGCCCGAACGCGGTGTGCACCACGCGGAGGGCCTCGTTGATGGTGTCGGCGCGGGTGACGACCGAGATGCGAATCTCGCTTGTGGAGATCATCTCGATGTTGATTCCGGCCTCGTACAGGGCCTCGAACAGCTTCGCCGAGACGCCGGTGTTGGTGCGCATGCCGCCGCCGACCAGGGCGAGCTTGGCGATCTGGTCGTCGTACTGCAGTCCGGCGAACCCGATGCGGTCGCGTTCGTTGGTCAGCGCAGTGAGCACCTGCTGGCCCTCGGACTTCGGCAGGGTGAAGGAGATGTCGGTGAGGCCGGTCGAGGCGGCCGACACGTTCTGCACGATCATGTCGACGTTGGCGTTGGTCTTCGCGACGATCTTGAAGATGAGGGCGGCCTTGCCGGGAATGTCGGGGACACCGACGACGGTGACCTTCGCCTCGCTCAGGTCAGCGGCGATTCCGGCGATGATGGGCTCTTCCACAATTTCTCCATTTTCTCGCGCGGTTGCGGCGTTGTACACAATGGTGCCGGTGTTGTTGTTGAACGAGGAGCGCACGTGCAGGGTCACACCGTGACGGCGGGCATATTCCACAGCGCGAATATACAAAACTTTGGCCCCGGCAGCGGCGAGTTCGAGCATCTCTTCGCTCGTGACGCGCTCGAGTTTGCGGGCGCGGGGAACGACGCGCGGATCCGCGGTGAAGACGCCATCGACATCCGTGTAGATTTCGCAGATGTCGGCGCCGAGCGCGGCGGCGAGCGCGACGGCGGTGGTGTCGGAGCCGCCGCGGCCGAGGGTGGTGATGTCCTTGGTGTCACGGTTGAAGCCCTGGAAGCCGGCGACGATGGCGACGGCGCCCTCGTCGAGGGCCGAGCGGATGCGCCCAGGCGTGACGTCGACGATGCGCGCGGAGCCGTGGCGGGCATCCGTGATCATGCCGGCCTGGCTGCCGGTGAAGGAGCGGGCGTCGTAACCGAGGCTCTTGATGGCCATCGCGAGCAGCGCCATGGAGATGCGTTCGCCGGCGGTGAGCAGCATGTCGAGCTCGCGCGGGGCGGGCAGCGGCGTGACCTGGTGGGCGAGGTCGAGCAGTTCGTCGGTGCTGTCGCCCATCGCCGAGACGGCGACGACGACCTCATTGCCGGCCTTGCGGGTATCGACGATGCGCTTGGCGACCCGCTTGATACTTTCGGCATCGGCGACGGATGACCCGCCGAACTTCTGCACGATCAAGCTCATGTGACTCCTGAGGTGGGGGTGCGCGGGCCTGTCGTTCGGGCCGCGTCCAAGTTCCCATCCTAAATGCTGGTGCTCGCGGGTGGGTGCCATGTGACGCTGCGCTGCGTGGGGCGGGCGCACGGGGGCGGTGGGACATCCGCTGGCTGGGCCCACCTTCGAGAACCGGGCCCACGATCTAATATGGGCCCACTTTCCGGGCCCGGGCCCGGACATTGATCGGGCTAGTGGGTGACCTCGCGGCGACCCTCGAAGGCCCGGCCGAGTGTGACCTCGTCGGCGTATTCGAGGTCGCCGCCCACGGGGAGTCCGGAGGCGAGACGCGTCACCTTGATCTCGAGGGTCGTCAGCAGGCGGGACAGGTAGGTCGCGGTCGCCTCGCCCTCGAGGTTCGGGTCGGTCGCGATGATGACCTCCTGCACGGTGTTGTCGGCGAGGCGCTGCATCAGCTGGCGGATGCGCAGGTCGTCGGGACCGACGCCGTCGATGGGGCTGATGGCCCCGCCGAGCACGTGGTAGAGCCCCTTGAACTCACGGGTGCGCTCGATCGCGACGACATCCTTGGCCTCCTCGACCACGCAGATCGAGGCGGGACTGCGGCGCGGGTCGCGGCAGATGAGACAGGTCGGCTGTTCGGACACGTTGCCGCAGATATCGCAGAACCGCACCTTGTCGCGCACCTCGAGCAACACGTTGGCGAGCCGGGTCACGTCGAATTTCTCGGTCTGTAGAATGTGGAACGCGATGCGCTGGGCGGACTTCGGGCCGATGCCGGGAAGCTGGCCGAGCTCGTCGATCAATTCCTGAACAATACCTTCATACATGGTCTAGTAGTCGCTTCTCGTTCGGGGTGCCGCGGTGTACGGCTGTTCTTCGATGAAGGTGGCGCCGAGAATCTCACGCACGACGGCCTCGCCGTAGCGCTGCTTCTCGGCGAAGGACGGCGCCCGCGACGGGCCTTTCGTCGTGCCGCGCGGCCCGGAAGCATTCGGATGCTCACGCTGGGCGGAGTCACGCTGGCCGACATTCGGCTGCCCGGAGTTCAGGCCGCCCGCGTTCGGCTGGCCCGCGTCACGCTGGGCGGAGTCACGCTGGGCGGAACTCTGCCCGGGCGCACCCTGCTGCTGCCGACGCTGATCGGGGCTCGCCTGCACAGCGGATGCCTCGGCGGGCGCCGAGTAGTTCGGCACGCGTTCGTCGGCGGGTGCGTCCATCTCGGGGGGCACATCGTCATCGAATGGCGGTGGTACATCGTCGAACGGCGGTTCGTCGTCGTGCTGGAGCGCGGAGGATGGGGTTGAGGTCGCGGCGGACGACACCGTCGACTGGGGCGTTCCCGACGCGGCCGGAGCCGCGTCAGCGTTCGGCTGCGGAGCTGCGAGAGCGGCGGCGGCGGGAGCCGGGACCTCCGTTGGGTCGTCAGCCAGAGCTGGAACTGCGGGGCCGTTGGGCGAGCCCGGAATAGCCACGGTGGCCCATCCGCTGGTCGACGCAGCCACGGGCGACGCGCCGTCGATGACGGACCCAACCGGCGTCGCGGCTGAACGTGCCGCCCCGGCGGCGTGGGGTGCCGTCTTCGCCGGCGCGGGTGATTTCACGGTGTCAGGGGTCGCTGGATCCGACGAGGGCGAGGCCGCCGTCGCCAATTCAGCTGACGAGCCAGTCGATGCTGCAATTGGCGGCGCCACTCCAGGCGCCTCTGCTTCGGCCGAGTCTGCTGCGGGGGCCGCTGGCGCAGGCTCCGCGGCGACGGCCGGCGCGTCGCCGGACGATGCGCTCGGCGAGGACGTCTCCCGTGCGGCGTCGACCCGGGCGATGAACTTGACCCGCAGGCCGAGCACGGCGACGATCGCGGTGCGCAGAAAGTCGCTCGTTCCCATTCCGGGAACCTTTTGCTGCTTGAAGCTCTCGACGTCGGCCTGGCTCGGGAAAGAGAGCGCGAGCACGTCGCCGTTGAGACCGAGCACGTGCGCGGTGTAGACGACGAGCCACGCGGTCGTCTTCTCGGTCTTGACGGCTTCGAGAATCTCCGGCCAGGCGTCCTTGAGCTGTTGCAGGGAGACCGGGGCTCCGGGAACCACTGCGGGGCGGGCGGGCGGGCCCGCCGGGAATGGTTGGGTTGCTGAGACACCCTGCGTTCCCACAATGGCGGTCTCGGCTTCCGGTTGTCGAGCCTGTCGAGACACGACCAATGGAGTGGACGCGGGACCAGCGGAGCCCGCAGAACCCTCGCCAGTGGTCGTCGGCCGAGCAGCGGATGCGACGGCGGCCGCTGCAGGCGCACCCGCCACGCCGTCGACGCCGATGCGCCGCTCGAGGCGCTCGACCCGGGCGAGGGCGCCGCGTGCCGTGTCGTCGGTCGCGGGAATCAGGGCGCGCGCGATCATGAGTTCGAGGTGCAGGCGCGGCGAGGTGGCCCCGCTCATCTCGGTGAGCGCGGCGTTCAGAATGTCGGCCGTGCGCGAGAGTTCGGCCGGCCCGAAAGCGGCGGCCTGCACGTTCATGCGCTCGAGTTCGTCTTGCGGAACACCGCGCAGCACGGCCGCGGCGCCCGCCACGCTCGTGGCCGCGACGATGATGAGGTCACGCAGGCGCTCGAGCAGGTCTTCGACGAAGCGGCGCGGATCTTGCCCGGTCTGGATGACCCGGTCGACCGCGTCGAACGCGGCGGCGGAATCGCGGGCGCCGATGGCGTCGACGGCCTCATCGAGCAGGGACGCGCTGGTGTAGCCGAGCAGCGCGACGGCGCGCTCGTATTCAATGGACTGCCCGTCACTGCCGGCCATGAGCTGGTCGAGCAGCGACAGGGTGTCGCGCGGCGAGCCTCCGCCGGCCCGCACGACGAGCGGCAGCACACCGGGGGCCACGACCATCTTCTCGGTATCGCACATCTGCTGCACGTATTCGAGCATCGGCCCCGGCGGCACCAGCCGGAACGGATAGTGATGGGTGCGCGAGCGGATGGTGCCGATCACCTTTTCGGGTTCGGTGGTCGCGAAGATGAACTTCACGTGTTCCGGGGGCTCTTCGACGATCTTCAGCAGAGCGTTGAAGCCCTGCGGCGTGACCATGTGCGCCTCGTCGAGGATGAAGATCTTGTAGCGGTCGCGAGCGGGCGCGAAGATGGCTCGCTCGCGAATGTCGCGGGCGTCGTCGACACCGTTGTGGCTGGCCGCGTCGATCTCGACGACGTCGAGGGATCCGCCGCCGTCACGGGCCAGTTCGACACAACTCGGGCAGACGCCGCAGGGCGTGTCGGTGGGGCCCTCAGCACAGTTGAGGCAGCGGGCCAGGATGCGCGCCGACGTGGTCTTGCCGCAGCCGCGCGGTCCGCTGAACAGATAGGCGTGATTCACCCGGTTGGTGCGAAGCGCCGTCATCAGCGGATCGGTCACTTGGGACTGGCCGATCATCTCGGCAAAGGTCTCTGGCCGGTAGCGGCGATACAGGGCGGTAACCACGTTCTCCATGGTACTTGCCCGCACCGACACTCACCTGCGCGAGCCCTCCGGCGAAACCGTCAAGCGGATGCTGCGCGCGTCGACGACCGCCACCCACGGCTCCGTCCGCGCGGTCGTGGCTCATTCAGCAAATCGACGCCGAGCATCCGCTCTGGCGCCGAAATACCGGGAAATTTGCCCGCAGGTCCTAAATGAGCCCCGGAACCGCATACACAAGCGCGTATTGGAGAGGGGGCAAACGTGCGGCCCCGGCGGCGGGGGTCGGCCGGAGCCGCACGTGTCTAGGAGGGAAGGTGCAGCTTGCGCCTTCCGAGGATGGTCACCGCGAGGATGCCGAGCAGGAGCAGGAGACCCCGAAGCCGGCGGCCTGCAGACCCGTGAATCCGGTGGTGCGCCGCGGTCGCAAAGGTCACGACGGTGTCGGAGGCCACTATGAACGTCACCGAGAGGGGATCGCCGTGATCCCGCGCCGGGTCAGCGCCCTCGTAGCGGCGGCGGCGCTCGCCGCCGTGCTCGTGCCGGCGAGCTCCACCGACTCGACGTTCACGGATACTGAAGTCGCGGCATCCGCTGTGACGGCCATTGTCGTGCCGGCGCCGGTGATCGACACCTGCACGGCGTCGAGCGTGCTCGTGTCGCTCAGCCTCGTACCGCGGGTCGAGCTGACCTGGCCCTATGGGACCGGCGGATACGTCGGCGCCGATGCCCGCTACTACAACTCGAGCGTCGGGGCGGGCAACCTGGCACCGGTCGCGCTGGGCAACGGCGTGAGCACGACCGGGCCGGTGAGCGGTACCTTCACGACAACGTTCCAGGGGTCGCTGCTGGGCGGGCTGCTCGGCGGATCCGGCGACGTCGGAGTGGCCGCGGCGAACTCGAGCGGATGGCGTTCGCTCATTTCGAGCGCGCGCGCCACGTTTCCGCTGCTGATCGGCACCGGAGGCTGCACCATCACGAACGCCTGACGCGTAGCCGCCCGTGCCGGTACGTTATGCCGGTAAATCTGCGACACGCCGCTTGAAAGTCGCCCCATTTGCGGCGTGTCTCGATTTCTACCGGCATAGCGCGCAGCGGATGTCTCCTCCCCCGCCGGGCGCGGCATCCGCTTTCCCCAAAATGGCGGGTCAGCCCCCGCTCGGGAGCCAGAGTGAGCACACTCACGGCATGCATCCTCTTCACGTGGTGTGCTCGCTTGGTCACATCGCAACGACCGACGAACTCTTTCGCCGTGGCGCGAGCGCGCGCCATATTCGCGCCGCGCTGCAGGCCGGGCAGATCTCTCGCGCCACCCGCGGCGTCTACGTCTGCCAGCACGCCGACGCCGAACAGCGCCAGGCCGCTGCGCTGCACTCCCAAATCGCGTGCGTCAGCGCCGTGCACCGGTTCGGAGTCTGGTGCGGCCTGGACACCGCACTCCACCTCATGCGTCCAGCGGATGCCCGAGGCGGCGCGGGTGCCCGCCTGCGGGTCGATGCCCATGGACACGACCTACATTTTCACGGAGCCGCGCCGCGGTTCGGCCGCCCCGGGACGTCGTGGCTGGTCGACCCTGTGGAAGCCGTGTGGCAGGCCATCCACTGTCTCGACGAAGAAAATGCCATCGCCTGTCTGGAATCGGCCCAGCACCTCAAATTCATCACGCCGACCCAGATGCACCGCCTGTGCGTGCTCGCGCCGGCCCGGCTGCATCCGGGCATCCGGGAGATGGAGGACACGGCGGATTCCGGGGTCGAAACCCTGACGCGCCGACGACTGCGACATCACGGCTTCACCGTCGTGGCGCAGGGGCAGGTCGGCGCCTCCGCCGGGTCGATTCGAGAAGACCTCGTGGTTGAGGATTGCGTCGCCCTCGAAATCGACGGCAGGCAATGGCACGGGGCGGCCAAACTCGGCTCCGACTATGACCGCGATTTGATGGTCGAGGGGCTGGGCCGGCGCGCCCTTCGACTGTCCTATCGACAGGTCATGTTCGACTGGCAAACGACCCTCGCGACGATAGAACGCACGGTCGCGGACGCGCTCCGACTCCGAAATCGTCGTCGAGGTCGCCGAATCTCCGGCCAGAACGAGCCGTGGTGGTGACCCGCGTCCGTAACGCCGGTAAATTTCGCGACACGCCGTATTCTGGGCCGCTTCTGCACGGCGTGTCGCAAATTTACCGGCATAGCGTACTGGCCCGGCGGGGAGCGGCGGGGGGCATCCACGCCGGCTAGCCGGCTAGCGCACCGTCGCCAAGGTCTGGCGGGCGATCTCCAGCTCCTCATCGGTCGGAATCACGAGCACGGTGACCGCGGAGTCGTCGGCGCTGATTACCCGAGCGCCGCGGTCGGCGGCGGCATTGCGCTCAGGGTCGATGCGAATGCCCATGGCTTCCAGGCCCGCGAGGGCGCGCTCGCGCACCAGCGGCGCGTTCTCGCCTACGCCGGCGGTGAAGGAGATCACGTCGACCCGACCGAGCTGTGCGTAATACGCGCCGACGTAGCCCTTGACCCGGTGCACGTACACGTCGATCGCGAGCTGGGACGGCCCGTCGCCGGCGGCCGCGGCCACGATCACATCGCGCATATCGCCGCGTCCGGTGAGTCCGAGCAGCCCGCTGCCCCGGTTGAGCAGCTTGTCGATCTCGGGAAAGTCGAGTCCGGCCCGGCGATGCAGGTGAAAGAGCACGCCCGGGTCGATGTCGCCGGACCGGGTGCCCATGACGAGCCCCTCGAGCGGCGTCATGCCCATGCTGGTCTCGACCGAACGCCCGCCCTCGACCGCGCAGGCCGACCCCCCGTTGCCGAGGTGCAGCACAATCTGGTTCAGGTCTTCGACCGGGCGCTGCAGAAAGTCAGCCGCCTCGCGCGCGACGAAGCCGTGGCTGGTGCCATGAAACCCATAGCGACGGATGCGAAACTTCTCGGCGAGGTCGGCGTTGATCGCGTAGGTGAACGCTTCCGGCGGCAGCGTCTGGTGAAAGGCGGTGTCGAAGATGGCGACGTGCGGTACGTCGGCGAACGCCTCAATGGCCGCGACGATGCCTTGCAGCGCGCCCGGATTGTGCAGCGGCGCGAGCCCCGACAGCTCGTCGATGTCGCGCTCGACCTGAGGCGTGACCAGGGTCGGCTGGTGAAAGCGCGCCCCGCCGTGCACGACGCGATGCCCGACGGCGACCGGCGCGTGCACGGCAAGCGACGGCCCGTGGGTCGCGAAGGCCTCGAGCATCACGGCGAATCCGGCCGTGTGATCGGGGATGGGCAGCTCGCGCTTCCATTTCTGGTCAGCGGATGCCGCCAGGTGCGTCTCCGCCGCAGCCTCCGCCGCCGACACCTCGGCCTTCACCCCGGCGATGGAGTGCACGGAATCGCCGATGACCTCGCCGATGCGCTCCACCAGCCCGCTGGCCAGGGTGGTCTCGGTGTCCATCTCGATGAGCTGGTATTTGAAGGAGCTCGAGCCAGAATTGACGACCAGAACGGCGGTCATCGGATGGCCCCGGCCGGGGTGGCGTCAAGGGCCACGGCCTGGGTCAACCCTGCCGCCTGGATGGCGGTGATCGCGACGGTGTTCACGATGTCCTGCACGAGGGCGCCGCGGGACAGGTCGTTGATCGCCTTGCGCAGGCCCTGCAGCACGGGGCCGATCGCGACGGCGCCAGCGCTGCGCTGCACCGCCTTGTAGGTGTTGTTGCCGGTGTTCAAGTCGGGAAAGATGAACACCGTGGCGCGGCCGGCCACGCTGGAACCGGGCATCTTCGTGGCGGCAACGGCGGCATCCGCTGCTGCGTCGTACTGGATCGGGCCCTCGACCAGCAGGTCGGGACGCCGCTCGCGCACCAGGGCGGTGGCGGTGCGCACCTTCTCGACGTCGGCGCCCTCGCCGGATGACCCGGTGGAATAGGAGAGCATGGCGATGCGCGGCTCGATTCCGAACTGCACGGCCGTCGCGGCGGCGGAGATGGCGATGTCGGCGAGCTGCTCCGCGGTCGGCACCGGAATGACAGCGCAGTCGCCGTAGACGAGCACCCGATCGGCAAGGGCCATGAGGAACACGCTCGAGACCACACCGACGCCGTCCTGCGTCTTGATGATCTCGAAGCTGGGCCGGATGGTGTGCGCGGTGGTGTGGGTGGCGCCGGAGACCATGCCGTCGGCGAGTCCCAGCTGCACCATCATGGTGCCGAAGTAGCTCACGTCGGTGACGGTCTCATTGGCTTGGTCGAGGGTGATGCCCTTGTGCGAGCGCAGCTGCATGTACTCCTGCGCGAACCTGAGGCGCAGCAGGTCGTCGTAGGGGCTCACGACGTGGGCCCGGGAGATGTCGAGACCGAGGCCGATGGCGCGCGAACGTACCTCGAACTCCTCGCCGAGAATGGTCAGCTCGACCACATCGCGGGCCAGCAGGGTGGCCGCGGCACGCAGCACGCGGTCGTCCTCGCCCTCGGGCAGCACGATGTGCTTGCGGTGCTTGCGCGCCCGCTCGAGCAGCGCGTACTCGAACATGAGCGGGGTGACGACCTCGGCCCGGCTGACGTCGAGCCGGTCGAGCAGTGCGGCGGCGTCGACGTGGTTCTCGAACAGGGCCAGCGCGGTGTCGTGCTTGCGCTGCGAATCGGCGGCGAGGCGCCCCCGGGTGCGGGTAATACGCATGGTCGTGTCGTAGGAGCCGAGAGACGTTTTGATGATCGGCAGCGACGGCGCCAGGCCCTCCATCAGCCGCTGGATCGCGTCGGGCAGCTCGAAACCGCCGTTGAGCACGATGCCGGCGATCGACGGGAACGTCGCGGAGGCGTTGGCGAGCAGCACAGCCAGCAGCACGTCTTCCCGGTCGCCCGGCACGACGACGACGGCGCCCTCGATGAGGCGCGGCAGCACGTTGACCATCGACATGGCGGCCACGACGACGCCGAGCGCTTCGCGGGCCAGGAGTGCAGGGTCGCCCTTGATCAGGGTGCCCTCGGTCGCCTCCATGATGCTCTGCATGCTCGGGGCGACGAGGTAGGGATCTTCGGGAATGGCCCAGATCGGCACGCCGAAGGCTCCGCCCGAGCGCGCCGGCTGGGCGTTAGTCGTGGCCCGCACCGAATCGATGATCTGAGGCAGCACGTTCTCGTCGGCCCGGTTGACGATGATCGCCAAAACGGATGCGTGTTCGTCGCGCAATTCCGCCAGCGCGACGTCGGTCTGCTGGCCGATCTCCACGGCCGAGCGGGCGTCGCTCTGGCCGAGGCGTTCGCCCTCGCCTGGGCCGACGCGGCCACCGAGCACGAGCAGCACGGGGGCGCCGAGGTTCGCGGCGATGCGGGCGTTGAAGGCGAGCTCGGTGGGGCTGCCGACGTCGGTGTAGTCGCTGCCGATGACGACGACCGTGTCGCAGTTGGCCTCGACCGCCTTGTAGCGCGCAACGATGCGGGCCAGGGCGGCGTCGGGGTCGGTATTGACGTCGTCGTAGCTGACGCCGATGCTCTGCTCGTAGGTCTGCCCGGCTGCGGCGCCTGGACCGGCGTTGGCCTGCAGGTGGCGCAGGAGAAGATCGACGACGTAGTCGGGTTCGGTCGAGGTACGGGCGACGGGGCGGAACACGCCGACCCGCTCCACCAGGTGGGTGAGCGTGTCGAGCACGCCGAGCGCGATCGAGGATTTGCCGGTATTACCTTCGGCGCTGGTGATGTAGATGCTTCGAGCCACGATGTCCATTCAAACGTATTCGGGTTGGGAGAGTGTCGGGCGGGCCCTAGATGCTAGACATTGTCGCTGCCGGTCTCGGCGGCGGTGGCGGCGGCATCCGTTTGGGACGACCAGGACCAGTCGGTGACCTCGGGAAGGTCTTCCCCGTGATCGCGGGTGTATTGGCGTGCGGCCAGGCGGGCGTCCTGCATCTGCTGCCGGAGCAGGCCGGCCCGCGCGGCGAGGCCGGGGGTGCGGTCGATGACGTCCATGACGAGGTGATACCGGTCGAGGTCGTTGAGCATGACCATGTCGAACGGGGTCGTCGTGGTGCCGATCTCCTTGTAGCCGCGGGCGTGCAGGTTCTCGTGGCCGTGGCGCTTGTAGGTGAGCCGGTGGATCAGCCACGGATAGCCGTGATAGGCGAAAATGATGGGCTTGTCGGGCGTGAAGACGGCGTCGAAGGCGCTGTCGCTCAGGCCGTGCGGGTGGTCTTCCTCGGACTGCAGCCGCATCAGGTCGACGACGTTCACGACCCGAACCTTAAGATCTGGCAGGTTTTTGCGCAGAATCTCGGCGGCGGCGA
This sequence comes from Cryobacterium glaciale, assembly GCF_004402535.1. GTDB lineage: Bacteria > Actinomycetota > Actinomycetes > Actinomycetales > Microbacteriaceae > Cryobacterium > Cryobacterium glaciale. The sequence goes on from NZ_SOEY01000002.1 coordinate 22,116, forward strand.
GCACCTCGAGCGTCGGCACGTCGCCGGCGGCGGCGAGCACGACATCCGGCTCGTGACCTGCGATTTCGGTGCCGGCCCAGTCGAAGATGCCGAGGCCGCGGGTGCAGTGCGCGACGGCCTGCTCCATGGTGAGCAGGTTCGGCGCCGGCTGCTTGCCGGCCACGACGACGTTGACATAGTTGACGCTGCGCAGGCAGTGGTCGTAGGTGCTCAGCAGCGTGTTCGCGTCGAAGGGAAGGTAGACCCGCACAACGTCGGCGCTCTTGTTGACGACGTGGTCGATGAAACCGGGGTCCTGGTGGCTGAAACCGTTGTGATCCTGCCGCCAGACGTGCGAGCTCAGCAGATAGTTGAGGCTCGCGATCGGCGCCCGCCACGGGATCTCAGCGGTCACCTTGAGCCACTTGGCGTGCTGGTTGAACATTGAGTCGACGATGTGGATGAACGCTTCGTAGCAGTTGAACAGCCCATGCCGCCCGGTGAGCAGGTAGCCCTCGAGCCAGCCCTGGCACTGGTGCTCGCTCAGCATCTCCATCACCCGGCCGGCGCGGGCGAGGTTGGTGTCGCCGGGCCTCAGTTCGGCGTTCCACTGCTTGGCGGTGACCTCGTAGACCGGCGGGGCCAGCCGGTTCGAGGCCGTTTCGTCTGGCCCGAAGATACGAAAATTATCCGGGTTCAAGCGGATGACCTCGGCCAGGTAACCGCCCAGCACTCGCGTGGCCTCGTTCACCGTTGCGCCCGGATCGGGAACGTCGACGGCGAAGTCACGAAAATCGGGCAGGTGCAGGTCGCGGCGCAGGAGTCCGCCGTTGGCGATCGGGTTGGCGCTCATGCGCAGGTTTCCGGACGGGGCGAGATCCCGGATCTGTTGTACGGGAGCGCCGGTGGAGTCGAACAGGTCTGCGGGGCGGTAGGACAGCATCCATTGTTCGAGCAGGGCGGTGTGCGCCGGGGTGTCGCGGGCGTTGGCGAGCGGCACCTGGTGCGCCCGCCAGGTGTTCTCGACCTGCACGCCGTCGATCACGGCGGGGCAGGTCCAGCCCTTGGGGGTGCGGAGGATGATCATGGGCCAGCGCGGGCGGGCGAAATCCTCGTTGTTCCTGGCGGCCTGGGCGGCGGCTGCCTTGATCTCGGCGATCTGGTTGAGTACCACGTCGAGGGTTTCAGCCATGCGTGCGTGCACGAGCAGGGGATCTTCGCCGTCGAAGCCGCCGCTCACTATATAAGGAGTGTGACCGTAGCCGCGCATGAGATCGAGCAGCTCGTCTTCGGGGATGCGCGCGAGCACGGTGGGGTTGGCAATCTTGTACCCGTTGAGGTGCAGAATGGGCAGCACGACGCCGTCCTGCAGCGGGTCGATGAACTTGTTCGAGTGCCAGCTGGTGGCGAGCGGGCCGGTTTCGGCCTCACCGTCGCCGACGACCGCGGCCACGAGCAGGTTCGGGTTGTCGAACGCGGCACCGTAGGCGTGGCTCAGGGCGTAGCCGAGCTCGCCGCCCTCGTGGATGGATCCGGGCAGTTCGGGCGAGGCGTGGCTGGGGATGCCGCCCGGAAAGGAGAACTGGCGAAACAGCTTCTGCACGCCATACGCGTTCTGCTCGATGTCGGCGTAGACCTCGGTGTAGGTGCCGTCGAGGTAGGCGTTGGCGACCATGCCGGGGCCGCCGTGGCCGGGCCCGGTGATATAGATCGTGCTCTGGCTGCGTTCCTGGATGGCGCGGTTGAGGTGCGCGTAGAGGAAGTTGAGGCCGGGCGTGGTTCCCCAGTGGCCGAGCAGGCGCGGCTTGACGTGGTCGCGGGCGAGGGGCTCGGTGAGGAGGGCGTTGCCGAGCAGGTAGATCTGGCCGACGGCGAGGTAATTCGCGGCACGCCACCAGGCGTCGATGCTGTTCAGGGCTGCTGCGCTGAGGGGTTTTGGCGCGCGCGAAGGCCAGGTCATGGTGCCGGAATCCTCGATCATCGGTCCTCCGCTTTGTCGCGCGGCGACACAGCCGCGCTGCTCCCATCCTATTCAGCCTCGACGTCTACCCCAGTGCCAAAGGTCCCGACTGCCGCGTCTTCGGCCAAATGGGGGTCACAAAATCTACGGAATATCACGTGATCTCTGCCTGATCTTCACGCGAGAGCGGGAAATACGTTGCCATGGGGTGCTGAAGCAACGATTCTTCCGCTTTCGCGGCCGTGTGGGCGTCGAAAAGACTCCTCGCGCACCTCGGCACAAGAGCGCAGCCCCGGTTACCCTTGCGAGAACTGGACATAGAAAAGACTCCTCGCGCACCTCGGCACAAGAGCGCAGCCCCGGTTACCCCTGCGAGAACTGGACATAGAAAAGACTCCTCGCGCACCCGCCAGAGCCCGGTTACCCTTGCTACGTTTCCGTCCTGGGGGAATTGGCCAAGGTGGCGCCACGCGAGGAGCCGAACCTCAGTTTAGGGTACGACGCAGGAAGGCACCAACCGGGGGCCGGCCCGGGAGGTGGCGGCAGCATCCGCTGGAAACAGGTAAGATTCTCTGGTGCCGTTGCTTTACCGCAACGTCGGCCAGGAGAATTCGCCTAGTGGCCTATGGCGCACGCTTGGAAAGCGTGTTGGGTGAAAGCCCTCGGGGGTTCGAATCCCCCATTCTCCGCCACAGTCTTACCGCAGCGTGTTCGGTGAAAGCACAAAACCCATTCGCGGGGTTCGAATCCCCCATTCTCCGCCACAGTCTTACCGCAGCGTGTTCGGTGAAAGCACAAAACCCATTCGCGGGGTTCGAATCCCCCATNGCACAAAACCCATTCGCGGGGTTCGAATCCCCCATTCTCCGCCATGATTCACCAGCCCCTCGCGTCCCAGAAGACCTCGGCCTCGCTGCGACCGTAGGCCCGCGACGCGGCCTCGACCATGGCCTTCCCGGACGTTTCGAAGGCAATGCCGGCCGCCACGATCAGGAGCCAGCCGATCGTGATCGGCCAGTCGCTGCCGGTGACCAGCGTCGCCAGCGACAGCAGCACGATGAGGGCCTGCAGCGCTCCAGCCACGACCGAACCCCGAAACGTGCGCATGGTGTTGCCGAGCGAGCGCACGAGGCGCCCGCCCAAAGGGGCACCGCGCAGCAGGAGGAGCACGGCCGCTGCGGTGAGTGCGAGGGAGAGGAGGGAGACCAGACGGGTCGCGTTGGCGCTACTGCTGAAGACGAAGATTCCGAGTACCGCGGTCAGGGCCGCGGTTGCGAACTGGGCCCCCAGCATCCGTCGCTGCAGCAGGTGCAGTGCGCTGAGCAGGGTGCCGCGCGCGCCGTCGGTCGTCGGCGCCGAGGTGAGCACGTCGGTCGCGGTGCGGAGGGCCAGCCAGGGCTTGTGGTCGATGAACTGCAGTTGGGCCAGCCGGGTGCGATACCAGTCGTTCTGGGGAGCGCGGCGTACGGCGAGTTGAGCCTGCTCGATCGATTCCCCGAACCGTTTCGGCCAGCCGGCCAACACGCTTGAGCGGAGGCTGTGCATGGCCGCCTGGGCGTCATTGTTGGGCTCGGCGAGCAACTGCGCGGCGTCGACCGCGTCGGCGGCGGCCTCAAAATTGGCCAGCCCCGCGTGCGCCCGGGCGAGCGTCTCGTGCGCCCAGAGGAGGCTCGGATTCAGACGGATGGCCTGCTCGGCGGCCGAGATCGCGTTGTCGTACTGGCTCGCGTTCACCATGCAGTGCGCGTAGAGCACGAGGAGGTAGGCATCGGTCGGCTCCAGCCGCACGGCGCGCAGCGCGGCGGCCGCTCCATCGGCGTGCCGATCGGTCGCGGTGAGGGCGCGGGCGAGCAGGCCGAGCGCCGCGGCATCCGTTGGTGAAGTGGCGATGTGGGTTTCGAGAAGGATGGCAGCCTGGCGGTTTTGCCCCATGTCCAGCAGGTTACTGGCCCGGTCGGTGGCCGAGCTCACCAGCGTTTGACCTTCTTCAGGTAGGCCTTGAGCTCGCCAAAAGTGCCATCGTCGGTGCCGTAACTGACCACTGTGCGGGCGGATTCGAGCCACGGAATGATGGACGGCGCGATGGTGCGCAGCGGTTCGAGCAGGTCGTCCATGCCGATCATGCGGGCCACGCCGGTGTCGATGGAGTCCATCATGGCGATCTCGGCGGCGAGCTCGCAGACGTAGGCGATGTCGGCGCCGGAGAGTCCGTCGCTCCTGGCGGCGAGGATGCCGAGGTCGATCGCCTCGACCGGACGGTCACGCAGGTGCACCGCGAAGATGGCCTCGCGGGCCGGGTGATCGGGCGGCAGCACGAGCAGGGTGCGGTCGAGCCTTCCCGGGCGACGGAGGGCCGGGTCGACGTCCCACGGCTGGTTGGTCGCCGCGAGCACGTAGACACCCTCATTGTCGCCGTTCACGCCGTCAAGTTCGGTGAGCAACTGGTTGATAATGAGGCGCAGCCAGGGCGCGTGGCCCATTGCGGACCGCTTGCCGCCGATGCCGTCGACCTCGTCGAGGAAGAGCACGCACGGGCCCTCGTTGCGGGCTTTTTCAAACACGGAGTGCAGGGCCTTCTCGGTCTCTCCGATGAACGGCTGAAAGATGTCCGACGAACTAACCGAGATGAACGAGGCACCGAGTTCGCCGGCGATGGCCTTGGCCAGAAAGGTCTTGCCGCAGCCGGGAGGGCCGTAGAGCAGCAGTCCGCCGCGCAGGCTCTTGTGGTACATCCTGGTCAGTTCGGGATTTTTCAGCGGGGCCAGGAACGAGGCGTTGAGGCGTTTCTTCACCTCGACCAGCCCGCCGACATCGGCGAGGGTGACCGCGGGGCGCTCGCTCTCGAAGTCGAGCACGTCCGGTTCGCCGGCGACGGGGATCGGTTCGGGTTGTTCCACCGGCTCCGGGGTGCTCGCCACGAACGGGGGCCTCGCGATATCGCGCACCTGCGCTTCGGCATCCGTCCAGTCGAAACCGGGTTTCTCCGCCGCGGCACGGGTGTCGAGTTCGTTTAAGAGCGGATGCCCCGGCTCCAGTTCCCGCAGCCCCTGCAGCAGGGTGCGCGCCTCGGCCTTGCGGGCGGCATCGAGCAGGAGGCCGATGAGGTGGACGCGCAGCCCGGAGTTGGTCGGCGCGACCGCCACGGCCGCTGCGATGGCGTCGATCACACTGGAATCAGTCATGGGTGCGGTTCCTCTCCGGTCTCCTCAGGGTACGTCAGCGAGACCGGGCATCGCCCTCGTCGATCGAGGCGCGAGCCCGCGAGCGATCGAGATCCCGAACCAACAGGTCTCGATCGCTCGTTCCTCGCGCCGCGACCAGCGGAGGTGGCCGGTTGTCGCAGACCGCCGGCGACCGCTAGACGCCGGCGCGGTCGGCGAGGCCGCGCACGAAGGCAGCCTGGCCGGCGTGCTGCAGGTCGTCGGAGAGCACACTCGCCAGACGCACGCCGACCGTGACGGCGGGGGTCCAGGACTCGTCGACGACCCGGTCAAGGTCAGCCTCGGTGAGGGTGGCCAGGTAGGCGACGGTCGCGGTGTGCACGGCGTCGTAGTACCCGCCGAGCAGATCAGCGTCGGCTTGCACGGCCGCAACGTCGGCGGAGGTGTGCCCGTAGCCGGTGGCCGTCGGCCCGAACGGCAGGGCGAAACGGTCGGCCCAGTCCTGGTCGGCATACACCTGGCCGGTGCCGGCGAGGTCGGCGAGGTGGTCGTCCTGCACGCGGGACAGGTGCCAGGTAAGCCAGGCGATGGTGTTGGCGTCGGCATCCGCTCGAAAAGTGAGGGTGGCGACGCTGGCGTCCTTCAGGGCGCGGTGCACGGTGCCCTGAATGCGGGAGAACTCTTCGATGAGCAGTTCGGACGGGGTCATGGGTCTCCTAGGTCGTGCATTAAACCTACCCCCGCTGGCGGACGGGGCCCGGGCCCGTCCCTGGTGACGGTCCGTGAACGGGATCGTCAGTCGGGGCGGCGTCAGCGGCGGTAGGCGCTCACCTCGGTGGCCTTGACCGAGAGCCAGACGGGCGAGCCCAGCTGCAGGCCGAGGTCGGCAACCGCGGCGGGGGTGAGCTCCGCGATGATCTCGGGGTCGCCGCTCGTGCGGAGGCGCACTCCGCCGCTGCCCGGCTCGATTCCGGTCACCCGGGCCGACCAGACGTTGCGTGGGCTGGCGTGGCGCGGTTGTTCCGTCTGCACGACAACGGATGCCGGGCGAAAGACGGCCGCGGCCGGTCCGGTGGCGTCGAGGTCGGCGGCATCCGCTGGGCGCACCGAGAAGGTGCGGCCGTCGGGGGCGACGATCGCGCCCTTCTGCACGGTTCCGACCACGAGGTTGACGCCGGCGAGGGCCGCGACGAAGGGGTTGCGGGGGGCGGCGAGCACGGCCGCAGTCGTGCCCTCGTCGATCAGGGCGCCGTCGTGCAGCACGGCCACGCGATCCGCGAGCACGACCGCATCGACGATGTCGTGGGTGACGATGATCGCGCTCGTGCCGGTGTCGGCGAGCTGCTCGCGGATGAGCTGGCGCATGAACGGCGCCGTTTCGGCGTCGAGGGCGGCCATCGGTTCGTCGAGCAGCAGCACGCGCGGGCCGGCGGCGAGGGCGCGGGCGAGAGCGACGCGCTGCTGTTGGCCGCCGGAGAGTGCACCGGGCACGCTGCCGCCGAGGCCGTTCAGGCCGACGCGGTCGAGCCAGCGGTCGGCCGCGGCGCGGGCCGCGGCGGCATTCAGTCGTGCTTCGCCGACGCGTAGCGCGAAGGCCACGTTGGCGCGGGCGGTCAGGTGCGGGAAGAGCAGGGGCTCCTGCCCGAGCAGACCGATGGCCCTCTTTTCGGGCGCCACGAAACGCCCCGGCGCGGTGAGGACGGCGCCGTCGAGGGCGACGATTCCCCGCGATGGGATGGCGAGGCCGGCGAGCAGGTCGAGCACCGTCGACTTGCCCGAGCCGTTCGGGCCGAGGAGCGCGAGCACCTCGCCGCGCGCGAGCGTGAGCCGCAGGTCGAGGGAGAACGAGCCGCGGGTCAGCTGCAGGTTGGCTTCGAGGAGGGCTTTGGCGGCGGATTTCCAGAGTGCGGGGGTCATGCGAGCATGCTCCGTCGGGGCGGCCTTACTGACCGGACGCGGAGCGTGCGCGGCGGATGGGTGGTGGCAGCGGCATCCGCTTGGATCGGCGTCACGAGAGCACGCTCGCCCGGCGGGTTCCGACCAGCACGAGGATGATCACGGCGACCGCGATCAGCAGCAGCGACAGGGCGACGGCCTGGTCGGTCGTCACGCCGGAGCCGTTGAAGGCGGTGTAGATGGCGAGCGGCATGGTGCGGGTGACTCCGGCCTGGTTGCCGGCGAACAGGGCGGTCGCGCCGAATTCGCCGAGGGCACGGGCGAAGCTCAGAACGGTTCCGGCGAGCAGGCCGGGGCCCACGAGCGGCAGGGTGATGCGGGCGAAAACGGTGCCGCGACCGGCGCCGAGGGTTGCGGCGACCCGTTCGTAGCGGATGCCAGCGGTGCGCAGCGCGCCTTCGACCGCGATCACGAGGAACGGCAGGGCCACGAAGGTCTGCGCGATCACGACCGCGGCCGTCGTGAAGGGGATGCGCAGTCCGACGAGTTCGAGGGAGTTGCCGAGCACGCCGCCGCGTCCGAGCAGGGAGAGCAGCGCGATGCCGCCGACGAGCGGAGGCAGCACGAGCGGCACGGTGACGAGCGCCCGCAGCAGGCCGGCTACACGCGGCTTCGACCGCGCGATGACGACGGCGAGCGGCACGCCGAGCAGCAGGCAGAGCACGGTCGAAACGGATGCCGTCGCGAGCGACAGTCCCAGCGGCTGCAGGGCTTCGGGTGAGAGGAGCAGGGCGGGCAGGGCGGGCCAGTCGACTTTGAGCAGGAGTCCGGCGAGCGGCAGCACGAGCAGGGTGAGGCCGATGCTCGCGGGCAGGTAGAGCAGGCGCGGGATCATGCGCTCCGCCGTCTGGGCGTCGTGCGCGGGCACCGATGTGTGACGTGGCGGAGCATCACTTTCCGGGCCCGGGCCCGGTCGCTGGGCCCATGATCTATCGTGGGCCCGGTTTCAGAAGGTGGGCCCGGGCGCGCGATCCTGCATCCGGCGATGTTCGTGGTGCCGTGGTCGCCTGCGGCACTCGGTGTCCAGGGCAGTGCGTTCCGGGCCCGGGCCCGGTCGCTGGGCCCATGATCTATCGTGGGCCCGGTTTCCGGGCCCGGGCCCGGTCGAGAGTGGAGGGTCATGGAGCGAGAAAGCCGTGGGCGGCGAGCACGGCCTGACCGGCGGGCGACAGCACGAGGTCGACGAAGGCCTGGGCGGCCTCGGCGTGCGCGCTGCCTTCCACGACCGCGATCGGATAGTGCCCGACGACCGCGTCCGCTCCGGCCGGGGTCACGCCCTCGACGCGGCCAGGGTTGGCGGCGACGTCCGTCGTGTAGACGAGGCCGGCATCCGCTTCGCCGCCGGCGATCTTGGTGACGACGGCCGTCACATTCTGCTCCTCGCTCGCGGGCGTGAGCGTGACGCCGGCATTGGCGAGCAGGGTAGCGGATGCCGCCCCGCACGGCACCTGCGCCGCGCACAGCACGGTGATCACGCCGGGGCGGGCGAGATCGGCGAGGTTTTCGATCTTCAGCGGGTTGCCGGGGGCGACCGCGATGCGCAGGGTGTTGCCGGCGAACCGGGTGGCCGGGCCGGTGAGCCCGTCGTCGGCGAGCGGCTGCAGGTTCTTCTGGTCGGCGCTCGCGAACACGTCGGCCGGGGCTCCGGCGGCGATCTGAGTGGCCAGGGTGGAGGATCCGTCGTAGGTGACCTGCACATCGACCCCCGGATTCTCGTCTTCGAGAAGTAGAGCGAGCTCATCGAAAGCCCCGGTGAGGGACGCGGCGGCATAGACACTGAGGGTCTGGGGCTCGAGCCCGGTGGCCGGGCCGGGTTTGCCGGCATCCATGGCGGTCGACGGCGCGCAGCCGGTCAGGGCCAGGGCGAGCACTGCCAGAACGGCCAGAGCCGGCGGGAGTCGGGTCACGGCATCCGTCCCGGAGTTTCGACGATCACGTTGGTGGCCTTGACCACGGCGACGCTGAGCGAGCCGATCTCGAGGCCGAGTTCGCGCACGGCCTCGCTCGACATGAGCGAGACCACGCGATGCGGGCCACACTGCAGCTCGACCTGGGCCATGACCGTGTCCATCGTGATGGCGGTGACGATGCCAACGAACCGGTTGCGGGCGCTGCGGCCCACACTCGACGGGTCGGTCGGGGTGCTCGCCTGGTCGACGGCGAAAGCGGCGAGCGCTGCGCCGTCAACCGTCAGGCGACCGGATGCGTCGGCGTCGGCCGCGAGACGGCCACCGTCGACCCAGCGTCGCACGGTATCGTCACTGACGCAGAGGAGCTCGGCGGCCTCACTGATCCGATATTGCGGCATAAATTGCAGATTAGCACCGTATCTGCGGTTTCGCCCGACGGACCGACAACCCGTCTTCGCGACTACCCGAGGCTTAGGGATCATGGCATCGCGCGAGGCGAATGACCAGGAGACGGGTTAGACCGTTCAGATGGCTGGACGCTGGCCTCAAATGGGTGGCCGCCGCGCCGCGCAGCGCCTAGCGTTAAGCCATGGCTATTCCTCCCCTCGTTGAGCCCGTCGACCGGCTCAGCGCATCAGAATCCGTGCGCACCGCTCGCCAGCGTCGCCTCCCCCAGCTCAATGAACTCGGCCAGCGCCGCCTCGCTAACGCCCGGGTGCTCGTGCTCGGCGCCGGCGGGCTCGGCTCCCCCGCCCTGCTCTACCTCGCGGCCGCCGGCGTCGGGACCATCGGCATCGTCGACGGTGACGACGTGGAACCGAGCAACCTGCAGCGCCAGATCATCCACGGCCAAGCGGATGTCGGCCGCCCCAAGGTAGACAGCGCCGCCGAGCGTATCGCCGAGATCGCCCCGGAAACGACGGTCGTTCGGCACACCGAACGCCTCATCGCGGCAAATGCGGCCGAGATCATCGACGGCTACGACGTGGTCATCGACGGCACCGACAATTTCCCGACCCGGTTCCTCGTGAACGACACCTGCGCGCGGCTGGGGCTGCCGCTGGTGTGGGCATCCGTTTTGCGCTTCGACGCACAGCTTTCGGTGTTCTGGGCCACGCCGCCGGAGGGCTCGGGCGTGACCGGCGTGCACCTGCGCGACCTGTTTCCAACGCCGCCAGCCGAGGGTGAGGTGCCCAACTGCGCCGACGCCGGTGTGCTCGGCGCGCTGTGCGGCCAGGTCGGTTCGCTCATGGCGACCGAGACCATCAAACTCATCACCGGGATCGGCTCACCGCTGATCGGTCGCGTGCTCGTGATCGACGCGCTATCGGGTCGGTTCAGCGAGATTCCGCTGCTCGGAACCGGAATCGCCCCCGAGCCGACCGCCGCGGAGACCGCCGCCGAAGCGGCGCAGGCTTCCATGACCAGCACCCCCGAGGTTTCGAGCGCCGAGCTCGTCGACCGTCTGGCCGCCCAGGGCGCCGGCACCGACACTTTTCTCGTCGTGGACGTGCGTGAGCCGAACGAATTCGCTGAAAGCTCCATTCCGACGGCTCGTCTGCTGCCCCTCGGCGAGCTGTTGACCGACGGTGTGCTCTCGGAGAGCGGCCGCGCAGCTCTTCCCGAGGGCACGCCGCTGATCGTGCACTGCCACGCCGGCGGCCGCGCCTCCCGGGCCGCGAACGCGCTGCGCGAGGCCGGATTCACCGATGTCTCGGTGCTGACCGGCGGAATCCTCGCCTGGGATGACCTCGTCACGGCCGGCCGGGCTCCGGGGTTCGGCAGCCGCTGGGCCTCGCTCGAGACCGTCGCGACCGGGCGGCACGCGTCAGCGCGCGATGACGCCGGCAGCGCCGGCCAGTCCGACAGCCTGGTCTGACTGTGACCGACACCGAACACACGCCCGGTCACACGCACACCGAGCGAGCGGATGCCTGCGCACCCGCCACCTCCGCCCGCACCGTTGCCGAGCAACTCGCGTTCGTGCTGGCCAGCGTCGCTCCGCTGCCGCCCATGCGCCTGGAACTCGACGCAGCCCGCGGACTCGTGCTGGCCCAAGACGTGCTCACCGTGACCGACACGCCGCCCTTCGACAACTCCGCGATGGACGGTTACGCCGTCATCCGCTCGGACCTGCTCGGCGCATCCGCCCAGAACCCGATCGTCCTGTCCGTCGTCGCCGACCTCGCCGCCGGCACCGCCGAAAACCCGCGTCTGGCGCCCGGGCAGGTGGCGCGCATCATGACCGGCGCGCCGATTCCCGACGGAGCGGATGCCGTCGTGCCGATCGAAGACACCGACCAGGGCACCGAGCTGGTCACCATTGTTCAGGCGCCCGAGCTCGCAGCACACGTGCGCCGCGCCGGCGAAGACGCCCACGCCGGCGACCGCGTGCTCGCCGCGGGCAGCGTGCTCTGGCCCACCAGGGTCGCCGCCGCGGCGAGCGCCGGAACCAGCACGGTGCTCGTGCACCCCGCTCCGCGCGTGGCCGTCATCTCCACCGGAAGCGAACTCGTCACACCGGGCAGCCCGACCCGTCGCGGTCAGATTCCCGACTCGAACTCCTTTCTGCTCTCGGCGGCCGTCGCCGAGGCCGGCGGAATACCCGTGCGCATCGGCGCCGTGCCCGACGACGACGACGTGCTGCGCGCCCTGTTGGCCGAGCTGGCCGGCACGGTCGACGTGATCGTGCTCTCCGGCGGCGTGAGCGTCGGAGCGTACGACGTGGTCAAAGCCGTGCTGAAACCGATCGGCACCGTCGACTTCGGACCCGTCAGGATGCAACCCGGCAAGCCACAGGGATTCGGACGCTGGCCCGCCACCGGCAACGTGCCCGGACCACTCATCTTCGCCCTGCCTGGCAACCCGGTCAGCGCCTACGTGTCCTTCGAGGTGTTCGTGCGTCCCGCGCTACGGCGTCTGCTCGGGCACGGAACGTCCGACCCGGCCGGCGCGACGAACGACGAACCCACGTTCGCGGACAGCCACACCGGTGCCGCCGACACGAGCACCAGCTACCCGGCGCTGGACCACCGGGCGCTGGACCACCCGGCGCTGCACCGATCCACCGTCACGGCGACCGTCACCGACGGCTGGAACTCCCCGCCCGGACGTGCCCAATATATGCCGGTGATAGTCACGCACCCCACCGACACCCAGCGCCCACCCGCCGACAACACCCGGGAGGGCAGCACCGGCAGCATCCGTGTCGAAGTGCGCCCGGCCTCCCGCGGCGGGTCTGGATCGCACCTCGTCGCCGGCCTGGCCCAGGCCAACGGACTCGCAATCGTGCCCGAAGACACGACTCACATTCGCGGCGGCGACCTCATCACTGTCATGCTGACATCATGACGCACACCACCGACACGACCGGCGCGCCCGTGCCCGCTCAGCCGTTCACCCACCTCGACTCGGCCGGACAGGCCCGCATGGTCGACGTGACCAACAAGGTCCCAACCGTGCGCAGCGCCACCGCCGCCGGCTTCGTGCGCTGCGGCGCGAAAGTGGTCGCGGCCCTCCGCGACGGCACCGCACCCAAGGGCGACGTGCTCGCCGTGGCCCGGATCGCCGGAATCCAGGGCGCCAAGAAGACCGCCGACCTGCTCCCCCTGGCCCATGTGATCGGCGTGCACGGCGCCGTCGTCGACCTGATCGTCGAGGATGACGGCGTCAGCATCACCGCCACCGTGCGCACCGCCGACCGCACCGGCGTCGAAATGGAAGCGTTCACCGCCGTCTCGGTCGCCGCCCTCGCCGTCGTCGACATGGTGAAGGGCCTCGACAAATCCGTCACGATCGAGAACGTGCGCCTGCTCGCCAAGAGCGGCGGCAAGAGCGGCGACTGGTTGCGCGGGTGACCCCCACGGTCGACCTGATCGTGCTCGCCGGCGGGCGCGGAAGCCGCCTCGGCGGCGCGCTCAAACCCGCGATCGAAGTGGCGGGGCGCACCCTGCTCTCCCGCGTGCTCGACACCCGACCCCTCGCCCGACACGTCGTCGTCGTTGGGCCGCCCGCCGCACGGCCCGCCGCCGGCGACCGTGCAGGTGCTGCCCTAATTTGGGCCCTCGAGGACCCACCGTTCGGCGGCCCGGTCGCCGGCATCGCGGCCGGCCTGGCCGCGCTCAAAGCACACGGCGAGGCCAACGCCGATATACCGGCCGACTGGTTGCTCGTGCTCGCCTGCGATCTGCCCTGGGGAGCGGATGCCGCGCGCCTGCTGGTCGTGGCAGCATCCGCTCTGGAAACAACGAGCGGCCCGGAGACCGGCTCGGCACCAACCGTCGACGGTGTGCACCTGGTCGACTCCACCGGCCACGCGCAATGGCTCGCCGCGATCTACCGGGCCCCTGCCCTGCGCGCGGCCGTGCACCGGCTGGGCGATCGCGTCAACGGTGCCAGCATGCGTGACCTGCTCGCCGGGCTGAATCTCGACGGGCTGTCGGACGAATCCGAAACCGGCACTGACGTGGACACGTGGCAGGATGTTGAGAGTAGTTCCGAACGTTTGATCCGCTCAAAACCGACCGAGGAGTGACCCCGAATGAGCTCTGTACCGCTGCCTCCCGAAGCGCTCGACGAGTGGCTCACGGCCCTCGCCGATCGGCTCCAGCTCGATCCGGCCGACGTGCCGGTGGGCGACCTGCTCGATGTCGCCCGCGACGTCGCCCACAATGTGGCCCGGCCGGCCGCACCGCTCAGCACCTTTCTGATCGGCCTCGCCGCCGCGAAGAACGGCGGAACCGGCGCCGACATCGAAGCCGCCTGCGCCGCCGCGAGCGAACTCGCCCGCGACTGGGCGACCGAGAAACTCTGATGGCCAGCCTGCGATTCTTCGCCGGAGCCGCGGAAGCCGCCCAGGCCGACACGGCCTCGCTCGACGCCGGCACGATCGGCGAACTCCGCGCCGAGCTCGGCGAGCGCTACGGCAGCGAGTTCATGCGGGTGCTCACACTGTGTTCCCTGCTCGTGAACGGGGCCCGCGCGAGCGATGACACGGTCGCGCTCGCGCCCACCGACACCGTGGACGTGCTCCCGCCCTTCGCCGGCGGTTAACCCCGTTCACCTCTGCGGAGATTCACGGCCGCCCGCCTTCGGTTCGATTCGCACCCACCCTGCAAATCTAGGTCGCCACGACCATCGTGCGGGCGTAACTGCACAGCCAGTCTTCTTCTTCGTCGGCGGTTATTACTGAGATGAGCACATCGATTCCATAGCCGTCTTCGAGGGCAACAAAGCTTCGAGCGAGCATCGAGCCGGGCATGAGCAGCCGATACTCGCCGCTTGCCTCGCACTCTGCGAGCACCCGCTCATAGAGTGCCACCTGGCGGGAAATGAACGCTCGGTGCTGCGCGGCGGCTACCGCGTTGCGAAGCACGATTGGGGTGAGTTCGAAAAGTATTCGGCTCGCTTCCTCGGCGGTGCCCGGTCGGGGAATTCCAGAGCGAATGCACGCGTAGAGCCGGTCAATGGGGGTCGTGAACTCGGCCACGCGACTCTCCCGATGGAGGCAGTATTCCACGCTGCCCTGCTCGAACACCGCGGTGTAGAGAACCCGCACGTCAGGGTAGTAATAGAGCACTGAGGCCGAGGAAAGTCCCGCCTCCTCGGCAATGTCGGCCAAGCGCGCGCCCGTCGATCCATGAATCAGAACGGCATTCGTCGCCGCCGCGATCAACTGGTCCCGGCGCTTCCCCTGGTCTTTCGGACGTGCCATACCTCGATAGTGCCACAGCACGGCTTTGGCACTCACCCTTGACACGATCGCAGTTCATTATATAAATTTTGTTTAATCTATTTTTGAGCGAACGGAACCCATGTCGAGACCCCTCCCTCTTGCGCTGATTCAAGCCCCGGCCCAGCCAGACAACGATCTCGACGCCTTTGCGTCCGCCCTCGAGCTGCTCACCAAAACGCACTCGGACACGGCGCTCTTCATCTACCCGGAACTACACCTGTCCACAGTCGGCGACGCTTCCGATGGCCAGACAGCCGATCTGATCCAGAGCTTGGCGCAGCCGCTCGACGGACCACGGAATGACCACTTGGCCTCGATCGCCGGGGATCTGGGCATCTGGCTCATACCGGGCAGCTTCTACGAACGAAGAAGCGACGGGCGGATTTACAACACGGCTGCTGCCTACTCCCCGGAGGGAAAGCGCGTGACCGCTTACCGCAAGATGTTCCCCTGGCGCCCCACCGAAAAGGTGGCTGCCGGTGCCAGTTTCGTCACGTTTGATATGGCTGGCTATGGTCGCGTCGGACTGTCGATCTGTTACGACGCCTGGTTTCCCGAAACCAGCCGCCACCTGGCCTGGCTGGGCGCTGAGCTCATCGTCAACGTCGTGCAGACGGCGACCTCAGACCGAGAGCAAGAGATCACGCTCACCCGCGCCAATGCCATCGTCAATCAGGTCTTTGTTGCCAGCGCCAACGCTGCAGCACCACACGGTCTCGGGCAGAGTCTTCTTGTCGACCCGCAAGGGCGCGTACGAGTGCACTCTCTCACCTCGGAGTCGAGAGTGCTCACGGACGTCATCGATTTGGACGAAGTGCTGAACACTCGGCGATTCGGCACGGGCGGGGTCACCCGGCCCTGGGCTCACTTCAGTCCAGAGGACGCCAGCATAGAGATGCCCTTCTATTCCGGCCACATCAACCCGCAGGCGTGGCAGCCGTCACAACATTCCGACCAGAGGGATATCCACTGATGAGCACACAAACCCCCACGCTGCGCGCGAGGCTGTCTTTGCCGTCGGTCGTGCTGTTCGGCGTCGCGTATATGTCTCCGGCAATCGTCATGCTCACCTTTGGCGTCATCGCTGTCAGCAGCCACGGGGCGACCCCGACCGCGTACATCATCGCCGCAGCGGCAATGTCGCTGACCGCCCTGAGCTACGGCAAGATGGCACGCATATTCCCCGCCTCTGGATCCGCGTACACCTACGCACGAAAAACGATCAGCCCCGAGGTCGGTTTCCTCGCCGGGTGGGCGATTCTGCTGGACTACTTCTTTCTTCCGATGGTCGCCTGGCTCATCCAGTCGCTTTATCTGAACGCTCAGTTTCCGGTTATCCCGATCTGGGTGTGGCTCGTTGTCAACGTCGGCGCGACGACTCTGGTCAACGTCCTCGGTATCGTGCTGGCTGACAAGGTCAACAAGACCCTGATGACCTTGACCATGATTGGAATCATCGCATTCGTGGTGCTCGCAATCGGCCATTTGAGCACGAACACCCCGGCGTCTTTCACCGCTCCGTTTTGGAACTCGTCAACCTCGGTCGCGATAGTTTCCGCAGGTGCAGCGATGGCCGCGTACTCATTCCTGGGGTTCGATGCGATCAGCACGCTGAGTGAAGAAACCATCAATCCCAAGAAGAACATTCCTCGCGGAATATTGCTCGCCGTTCTCATCGGGGGCGCGATATTCATTGCGGTGTCCTATGTCATGCAGCTGGTCCATCCCGGCGCGACTTTCACGGATCCTTCCACCGCGTCGTACGCGATGTCCGTTCTCGTGGGTGGACCGGTATTCGCCCAGATCATCAATATCGTAATCATCGTCGGCGGATTCGCCTCCTGCATGGCGATCCAGGCCAGCACCAGTCGACTCATGTTCGTGATGGGACGCGACGGGGTGCTCCCTCGCCGACTGTTCGGACGCCTGAATTCCAAGTTCAAGACACCCGTGTTCAACCTGATCCTGATCGGCGCCGTGGGGATGCTCGCACTGAATCTCTCGCTGGGAACAGCCGCGTCGTTCATCAACTTCGGTGCTTTTCTCACCTTCACCGTCGTCAACGTCTGCGTGATCGTTTACTTCATTCGACAGCGGCGCCGAGGTCAGAAGGAGCGCGTGCTCACGTTCCTGATCCTCCCGCTGCTGGGGGCTGTCGTCGACATCTATCTCCTCACCCAGCTGGGCACCGTGGCGCTCTATCTCGGGCTTGGTTGGTTGGCGATCGGCGTCATCTACCTTGCCTTCCTCACCAAGGGATTCCGAGCGTCTCCTCCGGAAATAAATCTGGACGAGGGGCCGACCACGACGTCGCAACCTGTTCCACAACTCGAGGGTTGACTATTCCGCGCGGCGCGACGGGATCGACAGCGATTCTTCCGACTGGTGGAGCCGCGCGGTCACGCTCGCGCCCACCGACACCGTGGACGTGATCCCGCCCTTCGCCGGCGACTAACCGGGGTAGAACCCTACAAACCGACCCAGGAATGCGTTCCGTCGACCTCGTACTGCTTCTTCCAGATCGGAACCTCGGCCTTCACGGCCTCGACCAGGCTCTCGCAGGCCGCGAAAGCATCGCCGCGATGCGCGCTCGCGACCGCAGCGACGAGGGCGAGGGCGCCGACGTCGAGGTGTCCGATGCGGTGGCTGACCGCCAACACCACGAGCGGATGCTGCCCCCGCACCCGGTCAGCGATCTCACCGATAATGCGCCCAGCGTCGGGATGCGCACTGTAGTCGAGGCCCGTGACGCGACCCGTGGCATCCGGATCGTGGTCGCGTACCTGCCCGATGAACGTCACGACGGCACCGTGCGTCGCATCGGACACCGCCGAAACGTGTGCGCCGACGTCGAGCAGCGTCTCGGTGACGAGGGCGAAGCCGGCAGCCATCAGTGGTCGCCGCCGTCGAGCTGATCGATGATGTGCCGCACGAGCGGCGCCAGAATGGCCACACCGTCGCGCACCCCGCCGGCCGAACCGGGCAGGTTCACCACCAGGGCGCCGTTGTTGCCGACCGAATCGGCGATGCCGGCGATACCGCGGGAGAGCATAGCGGTGGGGATCGTCGCGACGCTGACCGCGCGCATCCGCTCGGAAATGCCCGGCAGGATCGTGTGCAGCAGGGTCGCCGTGCCCTCCGGTGTGAGGTCGCGGGCCGAGACCCCGGTGCCGCCGGTCGTCACAACGAGGCGGGCACCGTCGCCGAGCGCGGCCGAGATTGCCCCGGCCACACTCTCGATGCCATCGGGCACCACGCGCGGCGGACCAGCCGGAATGCCGACCTCCCCGAGCGCATCGACGGCGGCCGGACCGGACCGATCCTCGCGTTCACCGCGCGAACAGCGGTCAGACACGGTGATCACGACGGCCCCGAGTTCGGCCCCAAGCTTGAGCTGAGTTTTCACCGTTCCACAGTACCCCGACGCAGGCAGAGCGCTCCGACTCAAGCGGATGCCGGCGGCCACCGGCATCCGCTTTGCCGGAATCATTTGTCACGGTGTTTGCGCGATGCACCCCGATTGGCAAGCGAACAAGCTTGCTACTACAACGGGCCGCACGCCCGACCGAACAACCGAGGAAGCCCATGTCAACCGTCTCACCCCCACGTGTCACGTCTACGCTGAAGCCGGACCTCTCCAACTGGGATCCGGAACACGACGAAACCTGGGATTCGCACCTCGCCTGGCGCACGCTGTGGATCACGACCTTCAGCATGACCCTCGGTTTCGCCGCCTGGTACCTGGTCAGCGCGATCGCGCCGCGGCTCAATGACATCGGCTTCGACCTCAGCACCGGCCAGCTGTACTGGCTCGTCGCGCTGCCCGGCCTCGCCGGCGGCCTGTTGCGTCTCGTGTTCATGTTCCTGCCGCCGATTCTCGGCACCCGCATTCTCGTCGCCCTCTCCAGCGCCCTGCTGCTGCTGCCGATGATCGGCTGGACCCTGGTGGCCCGGGACGTGTCCACGCCCTACTGGGTACTGCTCGCGCTCTCGTTCGCGGCCGGCATCGGCGGCGGCAGCTTCTCGGGCTTCATGGCGTCGACCAGCTATTTCTTTCCCAAGCGCCTCGCCGGAACAGCGCTCGGCTTGCAGGCAGGGCTCGGCAACTTCGGCATCGGACTGATCCAGCTGCTCACCCCCTGGGTCGTCGGCTTCGGCCTGCTCGGCACCGCGGTACTCACCCCGGAAAGCGACTCGAACGGCGAACTGGTCTGGCTGCACAACGGCGGCCTCGTACTCATCCCCTGGGTACTGCTCGCGGTAGTACTGGCTCTGGTTTTTCTACGTAAGGTGCCGATCAAGGCGAATTTTCGGCAGCAGATGGACATCTTCACGGTCAAGCACACCTGGATCATGACCGCCATCTATCTGATGAGCTTCGGCGCGTTCAGCGGCCTGGCCGCGCAGATGGGCCTGATCATCCTGAACGTCTACGGCGACTTTCCCGACGCGCCCAACCCGCTCGCCTTCGCCTTCATCGGCCCCGTCGTCGGCGCCCTGGTGCGCGCGGCCTCAGGCCCACTCTGCGACCGGTTCGGCGGCGCCATCTTCACGTTCATCGGCGGCGCGGGCATGGCCGTCGGTACGCTCGTCACGGTGTTCTTCCTCACCCCAACGAGCGTGGACGAGTTCTCCGGCTTTCTCACCGGCATGATCATCATCTTCTTCTTCTCCGGCCTGGCCAACGCCGGAACGTTCAAGCAGATGCCGATGATCTTCCCGAAGCGCCAGGCCGGCGGTGCCATCGGCTGGACCGCCGCGATCGCCGCTTTCGGGCCGTTCATCGTGGGCATGGCACTCACGGCCATGAGCCCGACGACGTTCTTCATCGGCTGCTCGGTATTCTGCGTGCTCTGCACCGGCCTCGCCTGGTTCTACTACGCCCGTCCCGGCGCCCCCAACCCGAGCTGACGCCCCTCCTTCCACCCGAGGCCCCCTCTCCTCCAGCGGGGGTCCTCGGGTCTTTTCTGCCCGGGGGTCATACTGGAACGATGGAATCCATCGGCGGCGACCCGGTCTGCTGGCTCGAACAAGTCTGCCCGGAGTGCGGCGCCTACGTCGCCGGCGAGTTACCGGCCCCCTGCTGGCGCTGCAACACGGTGGTCTCGCCGAGCTGAGCCTGCACGCTCGACCCGCGCGCGGCATCCGTCACCCGCGGCGCCAAGCGGATGCCCACCCGGCACCCCTCGCCCAAACGGGCAAACCCTCGTACAGTCAGAGCACGCTTTCGAGGGAGGACCACGCAATGGCCGACCAACAGACTTTCGTGATTGTCGGGGCATCGCTCGCGGGCGCGAGTGCGGCCCGCACCCTGCGCGATGAGGGCTTCCGCGGAGAAATCCACCTCATCGGCGCCGAAGAGCACCTTCCCTATATTCGCCCGCCGCTGTCGAAGGGCTACCTCGCCGGAACCGCCGACCGGGCGTCGGTCTTCGTTGAAAGCAAGACCTGGTACTCCGACCGCGACGTGCAGTTTCACCCCGGCACCCGAGCGGTCAGCATCGACCTCGAGGACCGTCGGGTCGGCACGGATGATGGCGGATCACGCCGCTACGACCGTCTGCTGCTCACGACCGGATCCCGGCCTCGCCGACTGACCGTGCCGGGGGCCACCCTGGCCGGGGTGCACTACCTGCGTACCCTCGACGACTCCGAGGTGCTGCAGTCCCTGCTGGCCGACGGCGGCAAACGGCTCGTCGTCGTCGGTTCGGGCTGGATCGGCATGGAAGCCGCCGCAACCGCCCGAACCCTCGGCAACGAGGTCACCATTCTTGAACGCGGCGCTGTGCCGCTCGCGGCGGCGCTCGGCCCCGAACTCGGCGCCCTGTTCGCGACCCTGCACGAGGAGCACGGGGTGACCGTGCGCCGATCCGTGGTGATCGAGAGCCTCGTTGGCGCCGACGGTCAGGTGACCGGAGTGCTGCTGGCCGGCGGCGAAATCGTGCCAGCCGACCTCGTGTTGGTGGGCATCGGCGCGGTCCCGAACGTGGAACTAGCCCAGAAGGCCGGGCTGGCCGTCGACAACGGAATCCTGGTCGACGCACACCTCGAATCGAGCGACCCGCACGTGTTCGCGGCCGGCGATGTCGCGAGCGCGCAGCATCCGCTCGTGAAACTGCGCCTGCGCAGCGAGCACTGGGCGAACGCCCTGAACGGCGGCCCGGTCGCGGCGCGGTCGATGCTCGGCCAGGACGTGTCCTTCGACGCCATCCCGTACTTCTACACCGACCAGTTCGACCTCGGCATGGAGTACTCCGGCTTCGGACCGCTCACCAGCGGCGCCGAACTGGTCTACCGCGGCGACCCGAGCAGCCGGGAGTTCGTGGTGTTCTGGCTGAACGCCGGCCGAGTCGTCGCGGGCATGAACGTGAACGTCTGGGACGTCAACGACGCCGTGCAGGCCCTGATCCGCCGCGGCGACCCGGTCGATTCGGCGCGCCTCGCCGACGAGGCGGTCCCCCTCGAGCAGGTCTAGCGAGCGGATGCCGCCCCGCCGGCGAATGCCCCGCCGCCGGATCTCGATCGCTCGCCATCTCGCGCCTCGATCAACGAATCCGGCTACTCCTCGAGGTACTCCGCGAGCACCCGGGCGTGGTTCACCTGCGGGTCCTTGGCGCCGTAGACCAACGTCGTGACCCCGCGGGCGATGAGCGCCCGCAGTGCCGCGACCGCCTCGGTATTGGCATCGAGTTCAGCGCGATAGCGCAGCGCGAACTCCTCCATCCGCTCGGGGTCGTGGTTCCACCAGGTGCGCAACGCAGGCGACGGCGCGATCTCTTTGAGCCACTCGTCGAGCTCGGCACGCTCCTTCGACACGCCGCGCGGCCAGAGCCGATCGACCAGCACCCGGCATCCATCGTCAGCGGATGCCTGCTCGTAAGCCCGCTTTATGCGCACCATCAGGACTACTTTCTCGACCGTTCGAGCGGGCGCTCGCTCTTCTCCCAGCCGCGACGCGGCGCCCGCGACCCGGCCCCGCGGGGGTTGTCCCGTGAACGGTACACCACGTAGGGGCGCACCAGGTAGCCGAGCGGCGCGGAGAACACGTGCACCAGGCGGGTGAACGGCCACAGCAGGAACAGCGTCGTGGCGGTGAGCACGTGCAGCTGAAAGAAGAACGGCACGTCACTCATGAGCGAGGGGTCGGGCTGCAGGCTGTAGAGCGAACGAATCCACGGCGAGATCGACCCGCGGTAGTCGTAGCCGCCACCGAAGATCTGGTACAGCACCGTGGCGGTCGTGCCGAAGGTGATGGTGCCGGCCAGGAACACGTACATGACCTTGTCCATCACCGTCGTGACGAGCAGCACCCGCTTGGTCAGCCGGCGCCGGTAGATCAAGATGGCGAGCCCGGCCACGGTCAGCAGGGCCGCGAAACTGCCGAGCCAGGTGGCCCCGAGGTGGTACATGTGCTCGGTCACGCCGAAGAATTCCAGCCACGGCTTGGGAATGAACAGGCCCACGACGTGCCCGCCGATCACCATGAGAATGCCGTAGTGGAACATGGGCGAACCCCAGCGCAGCAGCCGGTTCTCGTAGGTCTGGCTCGAGCGGCTGGTCCAGCCGAACTGGTCGTAGCGGTAGCGCAGCAGGTGGCCGACCACGAACACCCCGGAGGCGGCGTAGGGAAAAGCGACCCAGAGCAGGTAATCCCAGGCGGTCATACTCTCACATCTTCGTTCGCGTGCGCGGAAAACGGCTTCAGGTTGCCGAGGTAGGTCATGCCGACCGTCTCAGTCGGCGGCCCCTCGTTGACCAGGTTGAGGTAACGTTCGCGGGTCTCGTCATCGATCACGGGCAGTGACAGGCAGACCGCCTCCACGAGGTGGGCGTATGGACTCTCGAACTTCTCGAGCGCCGCACGCAGCACCTCGATGCCGTCGCGGTGCGCGGCTAGCAGCTCCTGCGCGATCGGGGAGTCCGACAGCGCCGAGAATTCAAGCACCATCGGCAGGTAGTCGGGCAGTTCGTCGGCGTCAACCTGCCAGCCCGCCGCCCGGTAGGCCTCGACGAACCGCACGAGTGCCATGCCGCGACGACGGGTATCGCCGGCGGCGTAGTAGGTGAGGTACGGGCAGCACTTGCGTTTCAGGTCGAAGGTCGCGGTGAAGTGCGTCTCGAGCTGCTGCTGGCTGCGCGTGTTGACCGCGGTGAAGAACGCCTCAAAGCTGCGATGCAGCTCACCCGGCAGATCTAAAACGGATGCTTCGACCAGCGCAAACTGCGCCCGCCGCTCCGGCGTGGGGTAGTCCAGCAGAATGGACGCCGCCATGTGCGCGATGACCCCCTGCTCGTTCGTGAGCGGAACGGCCGCGATCGATCGCGGAGCGACCTTCGGCGTGCGAAAGCCGAAGTTCAGGCGGCGCGCGAGGGAGGCGGTGTTCATGCCGGGCTCCCGGCATCCGCTACCGGCGGGAACATGCCCTTGGGTACGCCGCCGCCGTTCCAGTTGAGCAGGTTGACCCGGCCCGGGGTGGTCGGGGCAGTCGGGCTGCCCTTGTTGGCACCTCGCCCGGTCATCTCGTTGTAGTTGTCGACCGTGGCGCCGAGCGGCATACCGACCGTGTTGCCGTAGGGGCCACTGTGCCCGGCGGATCCGGGCCCGCCCATGCCGGGGCCGCCGTCGGTGTCGAGCGAGCAGCCGAGCTCTTCGAGCTCCCGCGCGGTTTCGACGTGAGCCTTGGGGATCACATAGCGATCTTCGTACTTGGCGATTGCCAGCAGCCGGTACATGGCGGTGATGGCCTCACCGGTCATGCCGACCGCGTTCGGAATGCGCTCGTCGGGCTCGTTGCCGAGATTGATGTCACGCATGTAGGCGCGCATCGCGGCAAGCTTGCGCAGTGACAGCTCCACCGGAACGACGTCGCCGGCCGAGAACAGTCCGGCGAGGTATTCCACCGGAATGCGCAGCTTGTCGATCGCGGCGAACAGGGTGCGGGCGTCTTCCCCGTCGCTGCCCGAGTTGCTGACAACGTCGACCACCGGCGAGAGCGGCGGGATGTACCAGACCATGGGCATGGTGCGGTATTCCGGGTGCAATGGCAGGGCGATCTCGTACTCGGAGATGAGCTTGTAGATCGGGCTGTTCTGGGCGGCTTCGATCCAGTCGTCGGCCATGCCCTCCGCCTTGGCGGCGGCGATGACCTCGGGGTCGAACGGGTCGAGAAAGCAGGCGCGCTGGGCGCCCAGCAGGTCCTGATCATTTTCGATCGAGGCCGCGGCGAGCACCGCGTCGGCGTCGTAGAGCATGAGGCCCAGGTAACGCAGGCGTCCGACACAGGTTTCGGAGCAGATGGTGGGCTTACCCTGCTCGATCAATGGGTAGCAGAGCGTGCACTTCTCGGCCTTGCCCGTTTTGTGGTTGAAGTACACCTTCTTATAGGGGCAGGCGGAGACGCACATGCGCCAACCGCGGCATCCGTCTTCGTCCACGAGCACGATGCCGTCTTCTTCACGCTTGTACATGGCACCGGAGGGGCAGGCCGCCACGCAGGCGGGGTTGAGGCAGTGCTCGCAGATGCGCGGCAGGTAGAACATGAAGGTCTCTTCGAACTCCATCTTCACGTGCTCGCTCATCGTGGCGAGAATCGGGTCCTGCGCGGCAGTTTCCTGCGAGCCGCCGAGATTGTCGTCCCAGTTGCCCGACCATTTGATGTCCATGTCCTGGCCGGTCAGGAGCGACTTCGGGCGGGCGACCGGGCTTTGGGTGCCGGCCGGGGCGGTGGTGAGCATGTCGTAGTCGTAGGTCCACGGCTCGTAATAGTCGTCGATCTGCGGCAGATTCGGGTTGTTGAAGATCTGCGAGAGCTTCTTCAAGCGTCCGCCGGCCTTCAGCTGCAGCCGGCCGCGCTTGTTACGCACCCAGCCGCCCTTCCACTTTTCCTGGTTCTCGTACTCGCGCGGGTAGCCGATGCCGGGCCGCGTCTCCACGTTGTTGAACCAGGCGTACTCCACACCGGTGCGGTTGGTCCACACCTGCTTGCAGGTGACCGAGCAGGTGTGACACCCGATGCACTTGTCGAGGTTCATGATCATCGACATCTGGGCCATGACACGCATTAGTAGTCCACTTTCTGGCTGCGACGGCGAATCACGGTGACCTCGTCGCGTTGGTTCCCGGTCGGGCCGAGGTAGTTGAAGGCGAAGGACAGCTGGGCGTAGCCGCCGATCAGGTGAGACGGTTTCAAGAGGATGCGGGTGAGCGAGTTGTTGGTACCGCCGCGCATGCCGCTGGTTTCAGCGACCGGAACGTTGATGGTGCGGTCCTTCGCGTGGTACATGTACACGGTGCCCTCTGGCATGCGATGCGACACGATCGCCCGCGCCACGACGACGCCGTTGCGGTTGTAGGACTCGATCCACTCGTTGTCGCGCACGCCGATCTTGTCGGCGTCCTGCGGGCTCATCCAGATGGTCGGGCCACCGCGGGACAGCGAGAGCATGAGCAGGTTGTCCTGGTATTCGGAGTGGATCGACCATTTCGAGTGCGGGGTGAGGTAGCGCACGGCGACCTCGGCGTGACCCTCCGCGCCGGGCGCCCCGGTCGCGGTCGTGGCGCCGACGATCGAGTCGTCGAACAGGCGGTGCATGTCCAGCGGCGGCCGAAAGATCGGCAGCTGCTCGCCGAGTTCGATCATCCAGTCGTGGTCGAGGTAGAAGTGCTGGCGGCCGGTGAGGGTGTGCCAGGGCTTGAGGTGCTCGACGTTGATGGTGAAGGCGCTGTAGCGGCGACCGCCGTGCTCTGAACCCGACCATTCCGGGGAGGTGAGCACCGGAACCGGCGCACCCTGAACATCCGGGTAGGAGAACCGGCGGCCCTCGTTGTCGCTCGCCAGCTGGGCGAGCTTGACGCCGGTGCGTTCCTCGAGCTGCCGAAAACCCTGGGTGCCGAGGCGACCGTTGGTGGTGCCCGACAGTGCGAGCACCATTTCGCAGGCATGGATCGCGGTCGACAGGCGCGGGCGGCCGGCGGCGGGGCCGCTCGGCACCAGGCCGTTCTTCTTGCCGAGGTAGGCGACCTCCACGTCGGGGTTGAATTTCACCCCCTTGGTGACCATGCCGAGCTTTTCGGTGAGCGGCCCGAGCGCGCCGAGCTGCGCGGCGAAGGCCGGGTAGTCCCGTTCGACGACGACGAGCTTGGGCATGGTGACCCCGGGGATGAGCGGCTGGTCGTTCAGCACGATGCCGTGCGGCGTGGCCATGCCGTCGGGGGTGTCGTGCGAGAGCGGTGCGGCGACGAGGTCCTGGCGCACGCCCAGGTGCGTGACCGACATCTCCGAGATCTTCGCGGCGAGCACGTGAAAGATGTCAAAGTCGGTCTTGGCCTGCCACGGCGGGGCGATCGCCGGGTTGAACGAGTGAATGAACGGATGCATGTCCGTCGTCGAGAGATCGTTTTTCTCATACCAGGTGGCCGGCGGCAACACGACGTCGCTGTAGATGGTCGTCGACGTCATGCGGAAGTCGCTCGTGACGAGCAGGTCGAGCTTGCCCTCCGGCGCGCTTTCGTGCCATTTCATGGTTTTCGGGCGGCGAGCCGGCATCGACTCGCCGGCGCGTACGGCGGAGGGCGCCCCGAGCAGGTGCTTGAGAAAATACTCGTTGCCCTTGCCGGAGGAGCCGAGTACGTTGGCCCGCCACACCACGAGCACACGCGGAAAGTTTTCGGGCGCGTCGGGGTCTTCGCAGGAGAACTCGAGCGAGCCGTCCTTGAGCGAATCGACCACATATTCGGCGGGCTCCTGCCCCGCGGCAACCGCGTCGTCGACCAGGTCGAGGGAGTTGCGGTTGAAGGTGGGGTAGCTGGGCATCCAGCCACGCTTGGCCGATTCGACCATGGTGTCCGCGGTGGTGCGTCCCTTGAATATCCCGGTGCCGAGCGGGCTGGCGAGGGTGTCGGCGCTCAGGCCGTCGTAGCGCCACTGGTCGGTGGCGAGGTAGAAGAATCCGGTGCCGATCATCTGGCGCGGCGGGCGTACCCAGTCCAGGCCGAACGCGTACTGCCCGTAGCCGGTGAGCGGGCGCACCTTCTCCTGGCCGACATAGTGGGCCCAGCCGCCGCCGTTGACGCCCTGGCAGCCGGTCATGGTGGTGAGCGCGAGGAACGCGCGGTAGATGGTGTCGGAGTGGAACCAGTGGTTGGTGCCGGCGCCCATCAGAATCATCGAGCGGCCTTCGGAGTCCTCGGCGTTCTGCGCGAATTCGCGGCCGATGCGCGCGGCGGCCTGCCACGGCACGGAGGTGATCTCCTCCTGCCAGGCGGGGGTGCCGGGGGTGGATGCGTCGTCGTAGCCGGTGGGCCATTCGCCTGGCAGGCCCGGGCGGCCGACGCCGTACTGGGCGAGCAGCAGGTCGAACACGGTCGTCACGAGCACGCCGGCGACGAGGCGCACTGGCACGCCGCGACGCACGATTCCGGAAGCGCCGGCGTGCTGTTCGCCGGGGCTGTCGTGACCGACGTCGGGAGTGACGTCGAAGCGGGGCAGGTCGATCGCGACGCTGGCGCCGTCGTAATCGGGGGCATCCGCTATGGAGAGGAGCGGGTCGCGGCCCTCGAGGTCGAGGTTCCACTTGCCCTTGTCGGCCTCGCTGAACCGGTGGCCGATCGACCCGTTCGGCACGAACGGCTCGGCATTCTCGTCGAGCATGACCGTCTTGAACGCGGCACTAGAAACGGATGCGTCGGTGCCGGGCAGCGCGTCGGCCGTCAGGAACTTGCCGGGCACCCAGGCGTCCTGGCGCGGGGTGAGCGCGATCAGGTAGGACGAGTCGCTGAACTTCTTCATGTACTCGACGAAGCGCGGGGTGCGGCGGTCGATCATGAATTCTTTGAGAATGACGTGGCCCATGGCGAGCGCGAGGGCGCCGTCGGTGCCGGGGTGCACGGCGAGCCACTCGTCGGCGAACTTGGAGTTGTCGGCGTAGTCGGGCGAGACGGTGATGACCTTCTGGCCACGATAGCGGGCCTCGACCATGAAGTGGGCGTCGGGGGTGCGGGTGACGGGAACGTTGCTGCCCCACATGATGAGGTAGCTGGAGTTCCACCAGTCGGCCGATTCGGGCACGTCGGTCTGGTCGCCGAACACCTGCGGGCTCGCCACGGGAAGGTCGGCGTACCAGTCGTAGAACGAGAGCATGGTGCCGCCGAGCAGCGAGATGAAGCGGTTGCCGACTCCCTGCGACACGATCGACATGGCCGGAATCGGGCTGAAGCCGACGACCCGGTCCGGACCGTACTTCTTGATGGTGTGCACGTGGGCGGCGGCGACGATCTCGGCGGCTTCGTCCCAGCTGGCGCGCACCAGGCCGCCCTGGCCGCGGGCGCTCTTGTACTGGCGGGCGGTTTCGGGGTTACCGGTGATTTCAGCCCAGGCCAGCACCGGGTCGCCGAGGCGGACCTTCGCTTCGCGGTAGAGGTTCAGCAGCACGCCACGCACGTAGGGGTAACGCACCCGGGTCGGTGAGTAGGTGTACCAGCTGAAGGCGGCGCCGCGGGGGCAGCCGCGCGGCTCGTATTCGGGGCTGTCCGGGCCGACACTGGGGTAGTCGGTCTGCTGGGTTTCCCAAGTGATGATGCCGTCTTTGACGTACACCTTCCAGGAGCAGCTTCCGGTGCAGTTCACACCGTGGGTGCTGCGCACCTCCTTGTCGTGCGTCCAGCGGTCACGGTAGAACGTGTCGGCGCCGCGGCCGCCGTTCTTGAACACGGTGCGCAGGTCTTCGCTGGTCTCGCCGCGGCGCAGAAAGCGACCGAGCTTGAGAAGCGAGTCGGCGACGGGGCCGTCTGTGCCGGGTTTGCTGGTTGAAGTTGTGCGTGTTTTCACGGTGCCCCTTGCTTGTGCGGGGACTGCCGCAGCGGCACTCACCCTCGAAACAAGCTTTGCCGCACCGATAATCCTCAACAACCGAGAAGTACCGGTAATAATGATTTGCCCCGGCGCATAACTCCTGCAAATCGTGGGCCGCGAGTTATTGTGTCGCGTGATTCCGAGGTTGGGCGCGCGATGCCGCAGAAATTGCAGGAGTTATGCCTGGAGCGCGCTCGGCGGGCGCGGCGTCGTCGTGGGCTCCGGCCATGGCGACGACGTCGATCACGCAGAGGTGCGGGGCGTTGATGAGGTTCAGGCCGACCGCCCGCAGCGGGCCGTCGGCCTGCTCCAGAACACCCTGAATCAAGCGGTAGTGCACGCCGCAGACCTCGGGGTGGTCCTTGACCATCTCCGAATACGGGCAGTCACGCAGGTTGAGCTGTTCGCGGTTCGCGGCGATGCTCGCGTCGAACCCGGCCTGGTCGAGGTGGTCGTCGAGCGCGTCGAGCTGGCGTTGCGCGGCCGGACCGGAGCAACCGGCCACGGCGGCCCGGCCGGCGGGCAGCATCCGTCGCAGCTGGTCGGCACGCTCCTGCGCGGCCTCGATCTTGCGGCCGCGAATCGATCCCAGCTCGGTGCTGACTCCGCCCGCAGCGCTGTACAGCATCTTGGGACGACCCTTGCTGTCGCGCGGTTCGGGCGCACAGGTGACGAAACCCTCGTTGATCAACCGGTCGAGGTGTTCGCGGGCGGTGTTGTGGTGCAGGCCTGCCGCCTCGGCGAGGTCGTTCACGGTCATCGTTCCGCGGCTCTGCAGCTGGTAGAGCAGGTTCATGCGGCTCAGACTGGCGAGCGTCTTGTAACTCGGGGGTTGGGCAGCCATGTCTCCATTATGTCTGTACATTATGGGCGCCCCCCGTTTGAAGATGAATTTTGACCCCTATACCCACACAGGGTTTTACCGGAAAACTTTGCGAACAAAGTTCTAGGCTGGAAGGACGCAGCTACGAAAGTGGGAACACATGGCGGCCAAAGCCCGCACGCGACCGAAAGCAGAAGTCGAGGCTCCCGGTGGTGAACCCGCCGACACCCTGCGTGGCTACTACGAACAAATGTCGCTCGTGCGGGCCTTCGAGCTGCGCTCCAGCGAGATGTATGCCCGGGCCAAGATCGGCGGCTACTGCCACCTCAACCTCGGCGAAGAGGCCACCGTGGTCGGCCTCATGGCCGCCATCGAGGCCCGCGATTACCTGTTCACGGGCTACCGCGACCACGGCTACGCCCTGCTGCGCGGACTGTCGCCCGAGCGCGTGATGGCCGAACTGTTCGGCAAGGTCACCGGCGTCTCCGGCGGACGCGGCGGCTCCATGCACCTGTTCGACGCCGAAACGCGCCTGTTCGGCGGCTACGGCATCGTCGGCGGGCAGATTCCCCCGGCCACCGGCGCCGCGCTCGCCCTGAAATATCAGGCGGCGGCGGGCCCCGACGCTGCCGCCGTGATGTGCCTCCTCGGCGACGGCACCACCAACATCGGCGCGTTCCACGAATCGCTCAACCTGGCCGGGCTGTGGAAGCTCCCGATCGTCTACGTGATCGTCAACAACGGGCTCGGCATGGGAACGACGGTGGAGAAGGCATCCGCTGAACCCGATCTGTACAAGCGGGCAGCCTCGTACCGCATGCCCGGCGTGCGGGTCGACGGCGACGACGTGCTCGCCGTGCGCGATGCCGCCCGCGACGCCCTGAAGCAGGCCCGCGAGCAGCGCCAGCCGGTGCTGCTCGAGGTCATGTGCTACCGGTTGCGCGGCCATTCCGTGGTCGACCCGGCCCGCTACCGCTCTCCGGAAGACACGACGATCGCCCAGGAATCCGACCCGGTGCCGAGCTTCCGCGCCGAGTTGATCGCCGCCGGCGTGCTCAGCGAAGCGGATGCCGCGACCATCGACGAGACGTGCGACGCGCGGGTCTCTGAGGCGGTCACCTTCGCCGACGAGAGCCCGGAGCCCGACGTTGACGACCTGTTCGCGTACGTGTACGCCAGCAAGGTGGCGAATGCGCCATCCGCTCTGCCCGGAGAACCCGTTATGGATGCACTGTGACTGACAAAGTAGTACCCGCCACCCGCACGATCACCTACCGCCAGGCACTCAACGAGACCCTGCGCTATGAACTCGAACACGACGAGAAGGTCTTTCTCATCGGTGAAGAGATTGGTGTGTTCGAGGGGTCATACAAGATCACGGCCGGCCTGCTCGAAGACTTCGGGCCCGACCGGGTGCTCGACGCCCCGATCGCCGAAGAGGGCTTCGTGGGTGCAGCCCTCGGCGCCGCGATGCTCGGCATGCGCCCAGTGGTCGAGATCATGACCATCAACTTCAGCCTCATCGCGATCGACCAGATCGTGAACCACGCCGCCAAGATGCGCTCGATGTTCGCCGGCCAGGTCTCCATTCCCCTGGTCATCCGCATGCCAGGCGGCGGCGGCCAGCAGCTCGCCGCAACCCACTCGCAGAACCTCGAGGTCTGGTACGCCCACATTCCGGGGCTCAAGGTCGTTGCCCCGTCGACCCCGGCCGACGCGAAGGCGCTGCTCACCGCGGCCATCCGCGACGACGACCCGGTGATCTTTCTCGAGAACCTCTCGCTCTACAGCGCCAAGGGCGAGGTGCCCGACGGCGAGCAGATCGCCGAGATCGGCAAGGCCGCCGTCGTCAAGACCGGCACCGACCTCACCATCGTGAGCTACTCGCGCGGCACCACGACCGCCCTCGAGGTGGCCCACCAGCTCGAAGCCGAGGGCCTCTCGATCGAGGTCGTCGACCTGCGCAGCCTGCGCCCGCTCGACCGCGACACCATCTGCGCCTCCGTCAGGAAGACCGGCCACGCCGTCGTCTTCGAAGACGATTGGCTCAGCTACGGCATCGGCGCCGAGATCTCGGCGACCATCGGCGAGGGCGTGTTCGACTTTCTCGACGCCCCCGTGCGCCGCGTCGCCGCCGCCGAGGTGCCGCTGCCCTACGCCAAGGCGCTTGAGCGAGCCGCGCTGCCCAGCGCCGCCGACCTCGCCCGCGTTGTGCGCGAAGTACTCAATATTTCCTCTACCCCGAACGACAAGTAGGAGCCGGCCATGCCCGACGTCATCATGCCCCGCCTCTCCGACACCATGGAGGAGGGCGAACTCAGCCGCTGGATGAAGCAGGTCGGCGACGAGATCCACAAGGGCGACGTACTCGCCGAGATCGAGACCGACAAAGCCACGATGGACCTGGAAGCCTTCGATAACGGCATCCTCGAGCAGCACCTCGTCGCCGCTGGCGCCCTCGTGCCGATCGGCGAGCCGGTGGCCCGC
The DNA here is from genome assembly GCF_004402535.1 of Cryobacterium glaciale. Lineage (GTDB taxonomy): Bacteria > Actinomycetota > Actinomycetes > Actinomycetales > Microbacteriaceae > Cryobacterium > Cryobacterium glaciale. The sequence continues at coordinate 53,976 of NZ_SOEY01000002.1, forward strand.
ATCGGCGATGGCAGCAACATCGTCACGGGAAGCGCGGCCCCCGCTGCTCCAACGGCCGTCGCAGACAAGGCCGCCGTCGTGGCTCCCCCAGCGGATGCCGCAGCTCCCGTCGCAGCGGCGGCCCCGGCTCCGGCAGCACCGGCTCCCACGGCAACGCCCACCGGCGAGCTCCGCACCTCGCCCACGCCCACCGGCGAGCTCCGTACCTCGCCCGCCCCCACCGGCGAGCTCCGTACCTCGCCGCTGGCCCGCAAGATCGGCCGCGAGCACGGAATCGACCTGCACACCATCGCCGGCACCGGACCGCAGGGTCGCATCACCCGCACCGACGTGGACACGGCGATCCTGGCCCAGGCGAGCGTCGCGGCCGTTCCGGCACCGACTCCGGCAGCCGTCGTCCCCACATCGGCCGCGGCATCCGCTGCGGCCGATTCCGTTGACGTGCCGGTCAGCCGTATCCGCGCCGTCACGGCCCGCCGGCTCACCGAGAGCCAGGCAGTGCCGCACTTCTTCCTCACGAGCGTCGTCAACGTGGAACGCCTCGTCGACTTCCGCGCCGAGGTGAACGAATCGCTCGCCGCGCTCGGCACCAAGGTCAGCCTGAACGACCTGTTCGTGCGGGCCAGCGCGGTCGCACTGCGGGCCCACCCCGAGGTCAACGCGTCCTGGGGCGACGGCGTCATCCGGCGCCACCACCACGTCAACGTGGGCGTGGCCGTGGCGACCGACGACGGACTGCTCGTTCCCGTCGTCACCGACGCCGACCAGAAGTCGCTCGGCGCCATTGCCGTCGAGACGCGCGCCCTGGCCGGACTCGCCCGCACCGGCGGCCTGTCCCTCGGCCAGATGACCGGCGGGACCTTCACCATCAGCAACCTCGGCATGTTCGGCATCGACTCGTTCACCGCCGTGCTGAACCCGCCGGAGGCCGGCATTCTGGCGATCGGCGCGGCGACCGACGTTCCCGCCGTGCGCGACGGCGTGCTCGTGAGCCTACCCACGGTCAAGATCACCCTGACCGTCGACCATCGGGTGCTCGACGGTGCCGTCGCGGCCGCGTTCCTGCGCGACCTCGTCACCCTGCTCGAGGAGCCGCTGCGCATCGTTTTGTAGCCTGCGCCCGTGCCGCGACATTAAAAGCACACTACTGCTCGCAAATCAGGGCTACTGTTGAATCGTGGACTCCGAAGAACGCACTCCCGCCTGGCACGCCGCGCTCGCGTCGCCGATCCGGCGCAGCGTGCTTCAGTTTCTGGTCGACTCCGGCGAGCCGCTCGATGCGGCCGCCGTGGCCGTCCAAATGAACCTGCACGTGACGACCGCCCGGTTCCACCTCGACCAGCTGCTGGCCGCCAGGCTCATCCAGCGCGAACCCGCCCGATCCGGGCAGCGGGGACGGCCGCGCATCCGCTTCACCGCCGTGCCGGCGCCCAGCGGCGACGTGCAGGACCAGCTCAGCCATGCCCTCGCGAGCGCACTCGCCGAAGATCAGGACGGCGGCCGCGCCCGGGCCATCCGAGCCGGAGAGAAATGGTCGGAGGCCTTCGCCGGCGGCCTCGCGGCCGGGGCCGGTACGGGCGCCGAGCCGCTCGTGGATCTGCTCGACCAGCTCGAATTCGCCCCAGAGCTCGACCCGGCGGGCCGGTCGATCGCGCTCACGGCCTGCCCCTTTCGAGAGGCGGCCCGGGCGAACCCCGGCGTGGTCTGCGCCGTGCACCTCGGGCTGATCCAGCGCGTCGCGCGCACGCTCGGGCACGACGACACGGCGGTCGAACTGCGTCCCTTCGTGGGCCCGCACCTCTGCGTCGTCGACCTCGGCACCGACTGGACCCCGGCATCCAGCACCGTCGCGACTCCGGCCGTCGGCCAGGGCACCGACTAGAACCCGGAAACCTGGCCCCGCCTCGGCCGCGACTCTCGTCGTCGACGGCGGCCGCGGCACCGACGGGGACCGCGAGACTTAGCCCCGCCGCAGCCTCGGCGCGGGCGCGGGCGGCACTTCCTTCGCCGCCACCACGTCCTCCATCGCGAGCGTGACCAGGCCATGTTTGGTCTCCACCGAAACGGATGCTGCGCTCCGCTCCCGCAGAAACCCCAACGCGTCGGTGTATCCACCCGTGATGCGGGTGCGCACGACGACGCGGGTGCCAAGCGGGGCATCCGTCAAAAATGCGAAGGGATCGCTCACCGCATCAGGCTGTATTCTTCGACCCGCGCCGACTCCCCCGCGATGAGGATGATGTCGCCGTCCTCGATCACCGTGTCGAGCGAGGTGTAGCTCCAGCCCTTGCCGGGGCGGTGGAACGCGGTCACGGTGATGCCGTAGCGGGCTCGCACCTTCGCCTGGCCGAGCGGCACGCCGATCAGGGAGCGCGGCGGGGCCGTCTTGACCAGGGCGAAGTTCTCACCGATCTCGATGTAATCCTGCATGGCGCCGCGCACCAGGTGGGCGACGCGCTGCCCCATGTCCTTCTCCGGCGAGATGACGTGGTGCACGCCCAGCTGGGTGAGGATCTCGCCGTGCGGGTCGCTGACCGCCTTGGCCCAGATGTTCGGGATGCCGAGTTTGAGCAGCAGCGACGCGGTGAGGATGTTCGCCTGGATATCGCCGCCGATGGCCACGACCACGCTGGAGAAGTCGGGTACCGAGAGCTCCCGCAGGGTCGCCTCCTTGGTGGAGTCGGCCCGCACCACGTGGGTGAGCAGCCGGTTGTGCAGCTGCACGACCTCTTCGTCACCGTCGATGCCGAGCACCTCGGTGCCGCTCTTCATGAGTTCGAGGGCGAGTGCGCTGCCGAATCGGCCGAGGCCGATGACGACGACCGATTCGGCTTCGGCGAGGCGGGCAGGGTCGCGATTCCCGAACAGCGAATATTTAGCCAATGATCGGTCTTTCCTTGGGAAGTTCGTAGGTGGTGTGCCGCTCGCGCAGGGCGATGGCCGAGGCAAAGGTGATGGGGCCGAGGCGGCCGATGAACATGAGCAGGATCAGAATGACCTGTCCAGGCCAGGGCAGCGCCGCGGTGATTCCGGTCGATAGTCCCACCGTCGCGAAGGCGCTGATCGCCTCGAACAGCAGGGCATCGAGGGAGAATTCGGTCAGGAGCATGAGTGCCGCCGTCGCGGCGATGATCACGCCGACGGCAAGCAGGGCGATCGTGATGGCCTCCCGGTGTACCGCCCGGGAGAGCCGCTTACCGAACACGTTGACGGCCACCTGGCCGCGCACTTCGGTCCAGAGAATGAAGAACAGCACGGCGAAGGTCGTGATCTTGATGCCGCCGGCAGTTCCGGCCGGGCCGCCACCGATCAGCATGAGCACGTCCATGCCGAGCAGACTCGCCGAGTCCATCTGGCCGATGTCGATGCTGTTGAAGCCCGCGGTGCGGGTCTGCACCGACTGAAAGAAGCCGGTGAGCAGCTTGCCCGGCCAGTCCATTGCCCCGAGCGTGTTCGGATTCGACCATTCAACGGCCGTGATATAAGCCGTGCCGAGAATGAGGAGCGCGATCGTGCCGGCGATGACGATGCGGGTGTTCATGGTCCAGGTGCGAATCGACCAGCTGAACGGGCGCGAGCGCAGTTGCCGCCGCAACTGCACGATCACCGGGAACCCCAGCCCGCCCAGAATGATCGCGGCGCAGATGGGCAGGCAGATCCAGGCATCCGTTGCGAAGCCCATGAGGTTGTCGCTGAACAGGGCAAAGCCCGCGTTGTTGAAGCTCGAGACGGAATGGAAAATCCCCAGCCAGATGGCCCGACCGACGGGTTCGCCGTAGCCGAGCATGAACCGCAGGGAGAGCAGCACCGCGACCGTGACCTCAATGGCGAGGGAGATGCGCACGACGCCGAACACGAGCCCCTTCACATCTTCGAGACCGACGCTCTTGGTCTCGGCGGCGGCCGTGATGCGGGAGCGCAGCGACAGCTTGCGGGCGATCGCGAGGCCAACGACCGAGGCGAAGGACATGATGCCGAAGCCACCGATCTGAATGAGCAGAAGAATCACGACCTGGCCGAACGGCGTCCAGTAGACAGCCGTATCGACAACGGTCAGCCCGGTGACGCAGACGGCGCTGGTCGCGGTGAACAGCGCCTCCAGGAACGATGCCCCGCCGGGTCCGACCCGGGCGTTCGGCAGCATGAGCAGCGCGGTCCCGACCAGAATGGTGAGGGCGAAGCCGGTGACGACGACCTGCGCCGGATGGAGGCGGTACCGCTTCGCTGTGATGCCGCGTATGCGGACGACCCGTGAATGCACGGAGCCAACTCTACGCTGGGCCGGTCACCGGGGGCTCTCGTTTTGCGGCCATTCATGTGTACTCGATCCAGACAGCTTCGTCTACCCCCACGCGCAGGACAGAGATACCACCCGAAGTACGCGATACTCGATTCAGGGGGAAATGAAACACATGGTGCGCGAGGGGCTCGAACCGGCAGCGACACACGTTCTGCGACCCCGGCAACAGCTGGCCGTGCGGGGGCTCATTGCCGCGCTGGCGTTGCTGGTCCCCCTGTTGATCGTGCTCTATTGGCTCACGATCCCCCGCGACACGTGGATGTTCGTGGCCGCCGTTCAGCTCGGACTGACCGTTCTCGCCGTCGTGGCCCTGTGCGGGGTGCGCAGGATGCGCGTCGCCGTCACCGCTTCGCGGTTGGAGAGCCGCAACCTGCTGGGCCGGGTGACGGCGATTGATACGAGCGAGATCGCCAGCGTCGTGCTCGTCGACCTGTACCAGAGCGGCACGCTCGATACCCTCCCGCACCTGTACCTTCTCGACTCCGCCGGTGCCGTTCTGCTGCGCCTGCGGGGCCAGGTCTGGCCTCGATCGGGCCTGGAAGAGCTGATCGACACGCTCGGGGTTGCGGTCGTGCGCCCGCCCGACCCGCTCACCCTGGCCGATCTCGGCCGCCTCCGGCCGCAGCTGGTGCGCCGGTTCGCACGACGCGCAGCGCGCCAGGGCGTCTAGTGCCCCCGGCCCGACACGACATCGGCCACCCGCGCGAGCGGTGACGTCCTGCGGCGGCCGCCGAGCTCGGCCCGATCGGCGAGGGAATAGGCCCGATACAGCGCGGTGACGGCGAGCCAGCGCAGGGGCTCCGGCTCCCAGGCGCGCACCCGATGGTTCACCCACGGCAGCTCGACCAGGCTGCTGGAGCGGCCCAGAATCAGGTCGGTCAGCGTGCGCCCGGCCAGGTTCGTGGTCGCGACCCCGGTGCCCACGTAGCCGCCGGCCCAGCCCAGTCCGGTCTGCGGGTCGAGGCCGACGGTCGCTGCCCAGTCCCTCGGCACACCGAGCACGCCCGACCAGGCATGATCAATGCGCGCGCCCTTCGTTGCCGGAAAGAAACGCACCAGAATCTCGCGCAAAGCGTCGACGGTGACCTGCGGGGTCTGGCCGTCAGCATCCGTTTTCGAGCCGAATCGGTACGGGACCCCGCGCCCGCCGATCGCGACGCGGTCGTCGCTCGTGCGTTGCGCGTACATGTAGGCGTGGGCCATATCGCCGAGGGTTTCCCGGCCCGACCAGCCGATGCTCTCCCACACGGATGCCGCGAGCGGCTCCGTCGCGATCAGCGACGAATTCATGGGCAGCCACGTTCGGTGCAGCCCCTTGATACCGGCCGTGAAACCTTCCGTCGCGCGCACGACGAACGAGGCGGTGACGGTGCCGCGAACGGTCACTGCCCGGTGCGGCACGATCTCGCTCACCGCGGTGTTCTCGTACAGTTCCACGCCGAGCGACACGACCGTGCGGGCCAGTCCGGCCACGAGTTCGGCCGGGTTGATACGGGCGCAATGCGGATGCCACATAGCCCCGGTGGTGCCCGCAACGTTGATGCGGTTCTGCGCGGCGGTGGTCGACAGCAGTTCGACGTCGGTGTGCGCCCAGGCCTGCTCGGCGCGGGCGGCCCGCTCCAGCCGGTGCTGCTGCGCGGGGTCGTAGGCCACCGTGAACTCGCCGCCCTTGACGATGCCGGCCTCGATGCCCTCGAGGGCGGCGACCCGGATGACCTCATCGACCGTGTCGTTCATGGCGGCCTGAAACCGTTCGGCGGCCGGGCGACCGTGACTTTTCAGGTATTGCTCGCGACCGCCGGTGACCGAGTTGGTCAACCAGCCGCCGTTCCGGCCGGACGCGCCGAATCCGGCGAAGCGGGCCTCGAGCACGACAATGCGCAGGTGCGGCGCCGCCTTCTTGAGGTAATAGGCCGTCCACAGCCCGGTGTAGCCGGCACCGACGATGACAACATCGGCGCTGGTCGATCCGGGCAGGGCTGCGCGCGGCACGGGCTGCCCGAGCTGGTCCCACCAGAACGACACGTCACCGTTCCGCCGCGCTTTCATCGGGCTTCTTTAGTTTGGCGCTGTCGCTCGCGTTCGAGCCGTCGACGGGCGGCGATCTCACGTTCGCCGTTGAGTTTGGCGGCGACCGGAGCCCACAACACGATGGCGACGCCCGCGCCGAGCAGCAACCCGCCGATGGTGTCGGTGAGCCAGTGCGCGCCCAGATAGGTGCGGCTGAGCAGCATCACGATCGTGTAGGCGGCGCCGGCGAGCGCCACCCAGAGCCGCGGAAAGATAATGAACAGGCACACCATCATGGTCGCCGCGTTAGCGACGTGGCCGGAGGGAAACGACCCGAAATCGGAGGTGACCAGCATGTCTTCGGGGCGCGCGCGCCCGAAGACCTGTTTGAGCACCTGCACACCGGCCGCGCTGAGCACGGTCGCCCCGACGTAGTACCCGGCCGCCCAGGGTCTCTTGATCAGCACGATAACAAGGGTGACGACCAGCGGCACCACGAGAACGCCGAACAGGCCGCCGCCGAGGGCGTTCATGAACAGCGAGGGAATCTCCCAGATCGGCGAGCGGTGCTCGATGATCTCGCCCATCCACTCGGAGTCGATCTCGGCGGCGAGGCCGTTAGCCCGAACGACGACGACGAGGCCGAGCAGCGCGGCGAGCGCGACGGCGGAGAGCCCGCTGATGACGGGCCAACGCCGCGATACGCGGCGGGCAGCGGGGTCTGCGGCGCGTTCCGGTTTACTCATCCCGCCATAGTAGAGGAGCGGCCCACAATCGGCCCCTCGGCGTGCCGCCCCCACCATCCCCTCCCCAATCCGCTCCCCCTCTTACTTTCCGGGCCCGGGCCCGGAAACCGGGCCCATGATTGAACATGGGCCCGGTTTCATAAGATGGGCCCAAGCGGCGAAAACCTCGACCGGGGTCGGGCGCGCCGCCTCAGCGGTCGAGTGCCGGCACGCGGCTCGGGCGCACGATGAGCCAGAGGGAGAGAATCGAGATGACCGCGGTGACCCCCATAACGGATGCCATCGGTATCGACGTTCCCACCCCGAGCACTCCCACAATCGGCGAGATCAGACCGGCCACACCGAAGTTGGCCGCGCCGAGCAGCGACGCCGCGGTTCCGGCCTCGTGACCGTGGGCGTTGAGCGCGATGACCTGTACGCTCGGCAGGGTGAAACCGCAGGCCGCGATGAAGAACCAGAGCGGCACGAGGGTGCCCCACAGGCCCACGCCGGCCAGGTCGAGCAGCACGATCGCGCCGGCGGTGATGACCAGAACCACCGTGGAGACCGACAGAATCCATTGCGGCCCGACGTTGAAGCGGTGCATCAGGCGCGAACTCAGCTGCACGCCGGTGACCACGCCGAGGGAGTTGACGGCGAACAGCAGGCCGTACTCCTGGGGGCTGAACCGGTACACGTCCTGGAACAGAAACGGTGACGCCGACAGGTAGGAGAACAGTCCGGTGAAGGTCATCGCGCCGATGATGGCGACGCCCACGAAGGTGCGGTCGCTGAGCACGGCCTTGTAGCGCTGACCCAGGGTGTTGTGCCCCTTCGCGTGGCGTTCGCTGTCGGGCAGGGTCTCGACGATCCAGAAGGCGACGGCCAGAATCACGACGACGCCGTAGGCGGCGAGCACCCAGAAGATGCCGCGCCAGTTCATGACGAGCAGCAGCTGCGACCCGATCACCGGAGCCAACACCGGCGCGAGGCCGCTGACCAGGGCCAGGCGGGAGAGCATGCGCACGAGCGGCTTGCCGCCGAACAGGTCGCGCACCATCGCCATCGCGACGACCGCGCCGGCCGCGGCGCCGAACCCCTGCAGAACCCTGAACAGCGCGAGCATGACGATCTCGTTCGACAGCGCAGCGCCGACACAGGCCAGAATATGCACACCGGTCGCGAGCATCAGCGGCAGCCGGCGGCCGACCTTGTCGCTCCACGGCCCCACGACCAGCTGCCCGAATCCGAAACCGATCATGGTCCCGGTCAAAGTGAGCTGGATAACCGACGGCAGCACACCGAATTCGCTCTCCAGCGTCGGGAACGCCGGCAGGTACAGGTCGATGGTGAACGGGCCGAGCGCAGTGAGCGCACCGAGAATCAGAATGTAGACGATGCGCTGGCGGCGAGTCAGTTTGTCCCCGGGATGCTCGGCGGTCGAGGTGAGTTGTGCGGCGCTAACCACGGGGATACTGGCGGTAATCACGAAAACGGATGTCCTTGGCTGGTTGTGAAGGCGAGGCGGCGGCTGCTTGCCCGGCCGCTCTGAAAGCAAGCTGGGGTAGACCGTCAGTATTCCCAACTTCGCGAAGTCCGTGACCAGATCCAGCAGGTCGCTGTGATAGGTTTCCCGGGTTCCTGCCCCGATTCACTCGATCACTCTGGAGTCCCCATGAGAATCATCGTCACCGGAGGAAGCGGAAAACTCGGCTGCAGCGTCGTCACACGGTTGGCCGACGACGGCCATGAGGTGCTCAACCTGGATCGGGTCGGCACGCGCGGCCCCGGTTTTCTCAGCATCGACCTCACCAACTACGGCGAGGTTCTCGACGCCTTTCACGGTGTCGACGACACCGCAACCGGGTTCGACGCGCTCGTGCACCTGGCGGCGGTGCCGGCTCCTGGCATCCGCCCCGATGTGGCAACGTTCCACAACAATATGCTCACGAGCTACAACGTCTTCCAGGCGGCTCGTCGCGTGGGCATCACCCGCATCGTCTACGCGTCGAGCGAGACGGTACTCGGCCTGCCGTTCGATCTCGACCCGCCCTATCTCCCGGTCGATGAGCAGTACGCCGCCCGGCCCGAAAGCACCTACTCGCTGGTCAAGCACCTGGAGGAGCAGCTGGCGATCCAGCTGGTGCGCTGGGACCGGACCCTGAGTATCACCGCGCTGCGTTTCTCGAACGTGATGGACCCCGAGGACTACGCTGCCTTCCCCGGCTACGACGAGAACGCGCGCAACCGCAAGTGGAACCTGTGGGGCTACATCGACGGGCGCGACGGCGCCCAGGCGGTGTCGCGGGCACTCACGACGGCCGGCCCGGGCTTTGAGACCTTCATCATCGCCGCAGCCGACACGGTGTCGAGCCGGTCCAGTTCCGATCTCGCTGCTGAGGTGTTCCCCCGGGTGGGATTCACCCGGCCGGTGACCGAACACGAGACCCTGCTCGGCATCGACAAGGCCCGCCGCCTGCTCGGTTACGCACCCGAGCACAGCTGGCGCGATCACGTCTGATCGCCGTCGCGCGCCGGGGCCAGGTCAGGAGATCCCGCAATGCGGCGGGCCGGCATCCGCTCTGGGTGAGGGAAACGGATGCCGCCGCCCGGCATTTTCCTGAGTCAGCCACCACCCGGATGGGTCACCTCCGGAGGCCCTCTCCCAGCGGCCTCCCAGCCAGTCTGAACCGGACCGTTAGGCGGGGCCGCTAACGTCGTAGGCAACGGCTGTTTCGGCAGCGCAGCGACGAACGAATGGTGAATTTCCGCATGAGCACTTCCGGCCCGGCCCGTCCGCCCAAGAAAGACCGCCGCGAGGAGGCTCGCGAAACCGCCCGGCTGATGCGCGCTGAGCAGGTCAAGCGGGACACCCGCCGCCGCCTCTTTCTGCGCGGCGGCATCGGTATCGGCCTGCTGGCCGTGGTCGCCATCGTCAGCCTCGTCATCGTCAACAACGTCAACGCACCGGCGGCGCCGGGACCGGCCAACATGGCCAGCGACGGCATTCTGCTCGGCAGCGACGGCACCACGGTGTCCGCCGCCACGACGACCGCCCTCGAAGCCGACGCCGACCCCGTCGCCACCGACCAGACGGCACTCGCCGATACGGCCAACATTGTGATGTACGTCGACTACCTCTGCCCCATCTGCGGCAATTTCGAGAAGACCAACGGCGAGCAGATCACGAGCTGGGTCACCGCCGGCAACGCCACCGTCGAAATCCACCCGATCTCGATTCTCGACCGACTCTCGTCGGGCAGCAAGTATGCCACCCGCGCCGCCAACGCCGCGGCCTGCGTCGCCAACTACGAACCCGACACGTTTCTCGCCTTCAACACGGCCATGTTCGCCGACCAGCCGGCCGAAAACACGACCGGCCTGACCAATGACGAACTGGCCAGCGTCGCCGAGTCGGCCGGGGTGACCTCCACCGAGGTCGCAAGCTGCATCACGGACCAGACCTACTCCGACTGGGTCGAAGCGTCGACGCAGCGCGCGCTCGCTGGCCCGATTCCGAACTCCGACATCGACACCGTCGAGGGGACTCCGACCGTGCTGGTGAACGGTGTGAAGTACGCCGGTTCCAATTCCGACGCCACCGCGTTCGAAGCGTTCGTCACCGAGCAGATGACCGCCACCGGCGGCGAGTAGCCCCCCTCCGCGTCCCATTTATTGACCGGGCCCGGGCCCGGAAACTGGGCCCATGATCAATCATGGGCCCAGTTCCGCAACCTGGGCCCGGCGCGACTAGCCGAGCGCGAGCCCGGCCCACAGGCCGAGCGCGGCAGCGACAACGGATGCGACGAGCATGCCGACACCGTTGGCCAGCGCGGCGAGATAGCGGTGCGCCTGTGCTAGCCGCACGGTTTCGAAGCTGGCCGTGCTGAACGTCGTGTACCCGCCAAGCAGGCCGATGCCGAGCACGAGGCTCCACTCCGGTGCGAGCAGATGGTTCAGGGCAAGCCCGGTGACGAGACCGAGCAGCAGCGAGCCGCTCACGTTGATGATCGTGGTGCCGTAGGGGAACGCCCCGCCGAGGCGGGTGCGCACGAGGCCGTCCAGAGCAAGGCGGGCGGCCGCGCCCACGCCGCCAGCGGCGGCGATCCCCAGGAACAGGAGCGGGGTCATCCGTTCTCCCCCCGAGCGGATGCCCGCCGGTGCAGCGCCGCGCCCACCACGATGCCCAGCCAGGTGGCGAGGCCGCCGAGCAGTACCGTGCCGAGGGCGTAAGCCAGGGCCATTCCGATGGCGCCGTCCCGCAGCAGCAGGGCGCTGTCGGTGGCGAGGGCGCTGTAGGTCGTGAATCCACCGAGCAGTCCGGTGCCGAGCAGCAGGCGCAGGTCGCGACGACCGCCGGCGTCCCGACCCCGGCGCATGAGGGCCTCGAGCAGCAGCCCGAGCAGCAGGGCACCGAGCAGGTTGATGCCGACGGTGGTCAATGGCACTGGAGCACCGGCTGCGAGACCGGCCGGCAGCAGCAGGCCGAGCGCTTCGCGCAGGGCGGTACCCAGGGTTCCGCCGAGAAAAACGAGGCCGAGGGAGCGCCAGTTCGGGTGCACGGCGCGCGGCCTGATCGTGTCGATGGTTCACCTGCCTGATGCATTCAGTAGGAACCATCAGCGCGGGCGGTTCGAGCGGATGCTCCGGCGGGATCCATCGCCGTGGCCAGAATACACCGCCCTATTCCGTCGACTCCCAGGGCAGCTCATCCCGGTAGGCGACCGGTGCCAGGGGAATGACCACGACCGGCCGGTGCTGCCGGTGCGCGAGGTGCACCGCAACGGAGCCGCCGAAGAATTCCTGCACGGTGGCCCGCACGCCCCGCTCGCGGGTGCCAACCACGATCATCGCGGCGTCGAGCGTGTCGGCGAGGTGGGAGAGGGCACGGGCCGGGTCGCCGGCCACGGCGCGGGTGGACCAGGTCAGGGTGCGGCCGACGAGCAGGGTCGTCAGGTGGGCGCGCAGGGCAACCGGAAAGCCCTCATCATCGAGGTCGACCAGGTCGGGGTCGACCGGCAGCGACATGATGCTGCCATCGGCGAACTCGTCGACAACATAGCGGCCCGGCTCCACCATGACACAGACCAGTTCGGCGTGAAACCGGTCCGCGAAGGCTGCGGCCTCCAGTACGACCGCGTCGGGCTGGCCAGGGACGACTCCGACGATCACGAAGGTACTCACGAACAACTCCATCCCGCCTCACGGCTGCGAGATCAGCTTGGCCGCTTTCGGTGCGCACGGCTAGGGCCGCCGCGATCGGAACCGGTGCGAGACCATCGCGCAGTCGCGGCAAGGCCCGCTCGGGTCAGACGCCCGCGAGCACCCCGGCGACAGACCCCAGCGCCCCGGGTACGAGGCTGTAATACGACCAGGTGCCGCGTTTGGCGCGGGTCAGGAACCCGGCATCGACGAGCACCTTGAGGTGGTGTGAGATGGTCGGCTGGCTCAGGGTCAGCTGGTCGGTCAGGTCGCAGACGCAGGCTTCCTGGTCGGCGTGAGCGGAAACGATCGAGATGATGCGCAGCCGGGCCGGGTCGGCGAGGGCCTTGAGCGAGCGGGCGAGGGCATCGGCGCTGTCCGGAGCCATGGCCGCGCGGGCCAGCGGGGACGAGCAGGCATCGGCTGAAATGTCGGTCAGTGGCAGGGTCCGGGTAAACGTCACGTGAACACACTCTCCTTAGATTGACATTGGTCGATGCAGTGTTCTAGCGTAGGCATCGACACCGATCAATGTTACCGCGAGTCGCTGTCGTCAATACTTTGGAGATTCGTGAGCATTACGGCGCCTGCCCCCACCCGTCTCGGCGCAATAGATCGACTGTTGCCGGTCTGGATCCTCGCCGCTATGGGCCTCGGCCTGCTGCTGGCCGTGTTCGTGCCGGCCGCCGGCGACCTGCTGCACGCGTTCACGATCGGGTCGATCAGCGTGCCGATCGCGATCGGACTGCTCGTCATGATGTACCCCGTGCTCGCCAAGGTGCGTTACACGGATGCCCGCGCCGTCGCCTCCGACAAGCGCCTGCTGGTCTCCTCCCTGCTGCTGAATTGGCTGGTGGGCCCGGCGCTCATGTTCGCCCTGGCCTGGATCTTTCTGCCTGACCTGCCGGAATACCGCACGGGCCTGATCATCGTGGGCCTCGCCCGCTGCATCGCCATGGTGCTGATCTGGAACGACCTCGCCTGCGGCGACCGTGAAGCCGCCGCCTTCCTCGTGGCCGTGAACTCGGTGTTCCAGGTCGTGGCCTTCGGCGCCCTCGGCTGGTTCTACCTGCAGGTGCTACCGGGATGGCTCGGCCTGCCCACCACGAGCGCCGAGTTCTCGATCTGGGCGATCACCGCGAGCGTGCTGGTGTTCCTCGGCATCCCGCTGCTGGCCGGTTACCTGTCGCGCCGCATCGGCGAGGCGCGCCGCGGCCGGGACTGGTACGAGGCGAAGTTTCTGCCCCGGGTCGGCCCGTTCGCCCTCTGGGGCCTGCTGTTCACGATCGTGATGCTGTTCGCCCTGCAGGGCCAGCAGGTCATCGACCACCCCGGCGATGTCGCTCGCATCGCGCTGCCGATGCTGGTCTACTTCGCGGTCATGTTCCTGGTCGGTTTTCTCACCGGGCGGCTGCTGCGCATGACCTACGAGCGCACCACGACGCTCGCTTTCACCGCCGCCGGCAACAACTTCGAGCTCGCCATCGCCGTCGCGATCGGCACCTTCGGCGCGCTCAGCGGCCAGGCCCTGGCCGGCATCGTCGGTCCGCTGATAGAGGTTCCCGCCCTAGTTGCCCTCGTCTATGTCGCCCTCTGGCTCAAGCCCCGCCTGTTCCCCGAGCGGATGCCGCCGGCCGACGCGCCGACGCCGGCCGCGGCATCCGCTCTCGTCTAAATCACACTCAAGAAGGAAGAGTTCCATGAAACCCTCCGTACTGTTCGTCTGCGTGCACAACGCCGGACGCTCGCAGATGGCCGCTGGCTTTCTGACCGCGCTGTCGCAGGGTCGCGTCGAGGTGCTTTCGGCCGGCTCGGAGCCGAAGGACCAGATCAACCCGGTGGCGATCGCCGCGATGGCCGAAGAGGGCATCGATATCGCCGGCAACGTTCCGAAGATCCTCACGACCGAGGCGGTCAAGCAGTCCGACGTCGTGATCACCATGGGCTGCGGCGACGCCTGCCCGATCTTCCCCGGCAAGCGCTACGAAGACTGGAAGCTCGACGACCCGGCCGGCCAGGGCATCGAGAGCGTGCGCCCGATTCGCGATGAGATCAAAGCGCGGATCGAGCAGCTGCTCACCGAGATCCTGCCGGCCTGATGCTTCCCGGTCTGAGCTACCCCGAAGAGTCACTCAAACGACTGGCCGGGGACCTCGCAGAGCGCTTTCACGGCATCTTCGCCGCCGAAACCGTGGAACGCTACGTGCTCGAGTCCTACACCGGGCTGCTCCGCACCTCGAGCGTGAAGGCGCACCTCACGACCCGCACCGCGCGGTTTGCGCTCGAACGCCTCACCGCGCTCGCCCAGGCCAAGGGTGCCATCGAGCGTGCCGTGCCCGAGGTGCTGTTCGTCTGCGAGCAGAATGCCGGCCGGTCACAGATGGCCGCGGTGTTCACCAACGCGCTGTCCGGTGGCGCCGTGCACGTGCGCTCGGCCGGATCGATGCCGTCGTCCGAGCTGAACCCCACCATGGTCGCGGTCATGACCGAGCTCGGCTTGTCGCTCGATGAGTCGTTCCCGAAGCCGCTGACCGACGACGTCGTGCAGGCTGCGGATGTCGTGATCACCATGGGCTGCGGCGACGCCTGCCCGATTTATCCCGGTAAGCGCTATGTGGACTGGGAACTCGTGGACCCGGCCGGCCAGCCGATCGACGAGGTGCGGCGCATCCGCGACCAGATCAAGGCCAACGTCACCGAGATGCTGGCAGGTCTCGGAGTGACCCCCGCGGTCTGAGCCCCCTGCTCTTTGCTTTCCGGGCCCGGGCCCGGAAAGCGGGCCCACGATAGATCATGGGCCCGCTTTCGTAAGGTGGGCCCGGCGAATAGGTGCCCCATCCGGCCGGCTCTGCCCGAAAGCGCTACGCGAGCGTCAGGAACAATTTCTCGAGCTCAGGCACCGTGAGCGAGTTCTCGCTGTCGGGGTTCGCGATGCAGTCGCGCATCGCGGTCGACACGATGACGAAGCCGGCTTTGTCGAGCGCGCTCGACACCGCGGCGAGCTGGGTGACGACATCGCGGCAGTTGCCGCCAGCCTCGACCGCGGCGATGACGGCGGTCAGTTGCCCCTGCGCCCGCCGCAACCGGTTCAGGATCTTCTTCTGCTCGGCCGCCCGGGCGTCGTCGGTGGTCGTCATCTCAAGCCCCCTGCTCGGTCGGAAGCCCGGCTTGCTGCCAGGCCCCGGTGCCACCGGCAATGTTCACGGCGTCATGGCCGTGGGCCGCGAGGTACTCGGCCACCTGCGCGCTGCGACCGCCGGCGGCGCAGATGACGTGCACCGGCACATCCGCTGGAATCTCGCCGATTCGTGCGACGACCTCGCCCATCGGAATGTGCACGACGCCGGGCACGTGGGCGGCTTCGTACTCCCACGGCTCGCGCACGTCGATGACGACGGGCTCGGCGAGCGCGGACAGTTCGGTGACGGTGATCTCTTTCATACGAGGACCCTTTCAGCAATGGGGGAAACAACAAGGCTAGACGTTCCGGCGAGCCAGGTGCGGTAGCCGCCGTCGAGGTTCTGCACATCGAAACCGTGCTGGGTGAGGATGCGCGCAGCGGTATGGCCGCGCTGGCCGACCTGGCAGTGCACGATGAGCGGCGCCCGCGGCAGGTCAGCGAGCCGCGCGCGCAACTCGTCGAGCGACACGTTGAGCGCGCCGGGAATGCTGCCCGCCGCGAACTCTCCGGCCGAGCGCACGTCGACGAGCACGGAGCCCGCCGCACGCGCCGCATCCAGTTCGTGCCACTGCAGGTTCACGCTCGTGCCCTGCGCCAGGTTGTCGGCGACATAGCCGAGCTGGTTGATCGGGTCTTTCGCCGAGGCATACTGCGGCGCGTAGGCGAGTTCGAGACGCGTCAAAGCGGATGCGCCCAGCCCCGCCGCCATCGCCACCGCGAGCACGTCGATGCGCTTGTCCACTCCTGCGCCGCCCACGATCTGCGCGCCGAGGATAGCGTCGGACTCGGCGTCGATGAGCAGCTTGATCGACATGCCCTCCGCGCCGGGAAAGTAGCCGGCATGGTTGGCGGGGTGCGTGTGCGCGATGCGGTGTGCGCGCCCGGCGTCGACGAGGCGTTTCTCGTTCCAGCCGACCAGTGCCACGGTGAGGCCGAAGATCCCCAGAATCCCGGTTCCGAGGGCCGGGGCGGCCTGCTCGGCGGTGCCGGCGATGCTGTCGGCGACCGAGCGTCCGTGTCGGTTCGCGAGTCCGGCCATGGTGACGAGCGTGCCGGAGCCGTCGACGGCATCCGTTTTCTCGACACCGTCGCCGACGGCGAAGATGAGCGGATCGCTTGTGGCCTGGGTGCCGTCGACCCAGACGCCGCCGCTCTCGCCGATGCGCAGGCCGGCCTGCTCGGCGAGGGTCACGTCGGGGCGCACGCCGCTCGCGTCGATCACGAGGTCGGCCGGCACGGTTGTGCCGTCGCTCAAGGTGACGCTCTGACCAGAATGCCCGGTCACGGTGGTGTTCAGGCGCACGTCGACGCCGCGTTCGCGCACGCGATCGAGCACGGGCGCTGCCATTTCGGGGTCGAGTGGGGTGAAGATCTGCGGCCCGCGCTGCACGAGGGTCACGTGCACGCCGCGGTGCACGAGGTTTTCGACGGCTTCGAGGCCGATGAATCCGCCCCCGATCACCACAGCGGATGCCGCGCCCGATTCTGCGAGCACGGCGGTGATGTGGTCGACGTCATCGACCGTGCGCAGCGTATGGGTGGGAATGGTGGTGTCGCTGACAGCTCCGGATCGGGCCGAGGCTCCGGCGGCGAGCACGAGGCGGTCGTAGTGCTCGGTATTCTCTTCGCCGGTGAGCATATCGCGCACGGAGACGGTCTGGGCTGCGCGGTCGATCTGCACGACCTCGGTGTCGACGCGCACGTCGAGTGAGAAGCGGGCTCCGAGCGATTGCGGGGTCTGCAACAGCAGGTCACCTCGATTACGGATGACTCCCCCGACGAAATAGGGCAGACCACAGTTCGCGAACGACACGTAGTGGCCGCGCTCGAACACGATGATCTCGGCCGTCTCGTCGAGCCGGCGCAACCTCGTTGCCGCTGACATTCCGCCCGCAACTCCGCCTACGATGATGATTTTCACATTTGCCTCCTCGATCAGGATACCCCAGGGGTATGCGTGTACAAGCCTCCGGGCGCGTGCTGCGGCATCCGCTCGCCTGGGCCCACCTTACGCAACCGGGCCCACGATAGATCATGGGCCCACTTTCCGGGCCCGGGCCCGGAAAGATAAACACCACACTCAGGTGACGGGCAACGCCCGAAACCCGCGCAGGCGCAGGCTATTCGTCACCACGAAGACCGACGAGAGGGCCATCGCCGCCCCGGCGATGAGCGGATTCAGCAGCCCGGCCATCGCGAGCGGAATCGCCGCGACGTTGTAAGCGAAGGCCCAGAACAGGTTGGCCTTGATCGTCGCGAGGGTGCGGCGAGCCAAGCGGATGGCATCCGCTGCGGCCAGCAGATCGCTGCGCATGAGCGTGAGGTCACTCGCCTCGATCGCCACATCGGTGCCAGAGCCCATCGCAATGCCGAGGTCAGCGGTCGCCAGGGCGACGGCATCGTTCACGCCGTCACCGACCATCGCGACCACGTGCCCCTGCGCCTGCAGAGAAGCAATCACCAGCGCCTTGTCGGCGGGCAGCACCCCGGCGGTGTTGTCGGTGATGCCGCACAGGTCCGCGACAGTCTGGGCGGCGGCAGCACTATCACCGGTCACCAGCATCGGCGTCAACCCGAGCGCCCGAAACCGCGCGATCGCGGCAGCGCTCGTGGGCTTCACGGTATCGGCGACGGTGAGCACGCCCCGAACCTCGTCGTCCCAGGCCACCATGACGGCCGTCTTGCCGAGCGCCTCGGCGCGCGGCGCAGGAGGTGCAGGTCAACCTGTTGACCGGCGGACATCAGACGGCTACCAGCTGGTAGCCCGCCTCCTCGACGGCCGCAGCGACCAGGGCGGGGTCGAGCTCCGACTCGCTCGTGACGGTCACCCGCGAGGTGCCGCCCGTGACGAGGTCTACGCTGACGGATTCGGCGCCCGCGAGAGCTGCGATCTCCGCGGTGACACTCGCGACGCAGTGGCTGCAGGTCATTCCGTCAACGCCGTAGGCGGTCGTGGTGCTCATCGTCATGCCTCACTGTCTTCTCCCCGCGAAGGTAATCTCCCCGAGAAGGGTCTTCGCCCCCGAAGGGGCCTTCATTTCCACCATACCCCTTGGGGGTACCATTCCCCAACCATACCCCAAGGGGGTACAGTGATGTCATGACCGAGTCAGAGACCCACGACGGCCCGCACGGCTACATCTCCAACAAGGACGCCTACCTCAAGCGCCTGCGCCGCATCGAGGGCCAGGCTCGCGGCCTGCAGGGCATGGTCATCGACGACAAGTACTGCATCGACATTCTCACGCAGATCTCGGCCATGACGAGCGCGCTCGAATCGGTCGCCCTCGGCCTGCTCGACGACCACCTGAACCACTGCGTTCTGCACGCGGCCATGGCCGGCGGCGCCGAAGCCGAGGCCAAGCTGCAGGAGGCATCCGCTGCCATTGCCCGGTTGGTGCGCTCTTAAGGACCTTTGGCCCTAGTCGCCGGGTGAGCCCGCGCGCAACACTGGAAAGACTTATAACCGAGCACCGGCCGCCTGCACCGCGCCCGGCCGGGAAGGACACCCCATGAACACCCCAGCGCGCACGACCGACCGCATTCGCGTCTTCATCCTCGACGACCACGAGCTGGTGCGCCGCGGCCTGCGCGAGCTACTCGAGGGCGAGGGCTTCGACGTGGTCGCCGACAGCGGGCTGGCAGCCGAAGCGACACCGCTGATTCTGCAGTTGCGACCCGATGTGGCCATTCTCGATGCCCGCCTGCCCGACGGCACCGGCATCGAGGTCTGCCGCGACGTGCGGTCGGCCGACCCCTCCGTGCACTGCCTCATTCTCACGAGCTACGACGACGAGCAGGCCCTGCGCGGCGCGGTGCTCGCCGGGGCGGCCGGCTACGTGCTCAAAGAGATTCGCAGCACCGACCTGCTCGGCAAGATCCGACGCGCGGCGGCCGGCGATTCACTGTTCGACCCGGCGGTCAAGGCGGGCATCATCGCCGGGCTGGCCGACCCGCAGGACGCCCGACTGGCGTCGCTCACCGCGCAGGAGCGCAAGGTGCTCGACCTGATCGGGGAGGGGCTGACCAACCGTGAAATCGGTCAGACCATGTTCCTCGCCGAGAAGACGGTCAAGAACTACGTGTCGTCGATGCTGGCGAAGCTGGATTTTCAGCGCCGAACCCAGGCTGCCGTGTACGTTGCGAAACGTGGAGACGAACACCCACGGTAACCTCCGGCACCGGCGCCGACCAGCGCAGCCGGGTACCCTCGCCCAGAACGCTGCGCACCGAGAACTTGCCGCCGAGCAGCGCCGCGCGCTCCTTCAGGTTGTCGAGGCCACTGCGCCGGGCGGGCTTGCGGAAGCCGCAGCCGTTGTCGGCGATCACGAGCTTGATGCGATCAGCGTCGGCGTCGACCGAGATGTCGATCGAGCTCGCCTGGGAATGCCGTGCAGCATTACTGAGTCCCTCCGAGATGACCGCGAGCAGGCTGCTGCCCAGCTCGTCGCTGAGCGGCGCATCGATCGGTCCAGACAGGCGGATGCGCGGCGCATACGGCAGGCTCGCCGCCCCCTCCTTGATCACGGCCAGAATGCGGCTGCTGAGCGTGCCGGTGTCCTGCGCCATTCCCCGCAGCGAATAGATCGTGTCGCGCAGTTCCCGAATGGTGTCGTCGAGCTCGTTGGTCACGGCGTTGATCCGGTCGAGCGCGATCGGATCGTTGGTGAACCGCCGCAGGCTCTGCATGCTCAGCCCGGCGGCGAACAGGCGCTGAATGACCAGGTCGTGCAGGTCGCGGGCGATGCGGTCGCGGTCACCGAGCACGGCCTGCTCCTCGCGCATGCGATGCACAGAGGCCAGTTCGAGCGCGAGCGACACCTGGGTACCGAAGACCGCGCTCATCTCCAGATCGGTGAGGCTGTAACCAGCGGATGCCGGCGCGCGCGACAGCAGGATCACGCCCTGCCCGTCCCCGGCCGGCCCGAGCGCGGCCACGAGGGTGGAACCCAGGAGCGACCAGTGCGCGGCGGGGCCGGGCGCGGCATCCGCTGCCTGCAATGGTGCTGGGTGCAGTGGCGGCCCGGCGAGCATGGCGGACCGGCCGGTCGCCCGCACGTCGCGCAAGACGTCGGCGTGCAGCAGCACGGTCGTGCCGACCAGGGCGGATGCAGACGCCAGAGACGCAGGCGCGCCGGCCGCAGCCGCACAGAACAAGCTGTCGCCGGTGGGAAACCCGATCACGGCGAGATCGGCGCCGGATGCTGCGAGCACCCGCTCGGCAACGAGGTCGAGGCCGTTGTCTTCGTCGCCGTCGACCGGTCGCAGCAGGTCGCGGCCCATTTCGGCGACCGCTTCGAGCCAGCGTGAACGACCGCGGGCCTCGTCGTAAAGGCGGGCGTTTTCGATCGTGACGCCGGCGGCCGCGGCGAGCGCGACGGCGAGTTCCTGGTCTTCGTCGGTGAAGTCGCCGCCGCCCTCTTTCTCGGTGAGATAGAGGTTGCCGAACACCGTGTCGCGTACCCGCACCGGCACACCGAGAAATGACTTCATCGGCGGGTGGTGCGCTGGAAAACCGAAGGAGTCGGGGTGATCGTGCAGGTCATGCAGGCGAATGGGGTGCGGTTCTCGAATGAGGAGGCCGAGCACGCCGTGCCCGACCGGCAGCGCGCCGATCTTGCGCACGGTCTCGTCGTCGAAGCCCACGGTGACGAAGTGGCTGAGCTCCTGGCCGGCGCCGATCACGCCGAGGGCGCCGAACCGGGCCTGCACGAGCTGGCAGGCCGCGGTGATGACGCGTTCGAGCACCGCTTCAAGGCTGAGGTCCTCGGCCACCGACACGACGGCATCGAGCAGGCCGCGCATTCGTTCCTGGGTGAGGGCAAGTTCGGCGGCAGTCTGATCCGTCATTGTTCTCGTCCCCGCCCATCAAGCCGCCTTAGGCTCTAACCTAAGCACGCTTTGGCGAGTGGTGCCCTTACTTATGGGTGGTTCTGGTGACAATTGTCGGGCAGGTGATGTGCAGGAGCACCTCGTGACTGACCGACCCCATCAGCAGTCGCTGCAGCGATCCGCGACCGCGGCTGCCCACCACGAGCAGTTGCGCGTTCCGGGCTGCGGCCACGAGCGCCCGGGCCGGCGATTCGTCGGTCTCGAGAACCTGGTGCACCACGAGGTCGGGGTAGCGTGCGCTGAGTCCGGCCACGGACTCGGCGAGCACGACGCGTTCCTCTTCCATGCGCTCGGTCACGGCCTCGGCCGGGATGCTGCGCAGCACGCGACGAGTCGGCAGGTGCACCGCGTACAGGGCGAACAGCTCCTGGCCGGTGCGGTCGGCCTCGGCCGCGGCGAACGCCACGGCGGTCACCGAGTCGGCCGAGCCGTCGACGCCGACGTAGACGCCGGATCTCTCGGCCTCGGGCAGCGAGGGGATGACGGCGACCGGGGAGGTAGCCAGCGCGGCGATCTGCAGGCTGACACTGCCGAACAGGTCACCCTCGACCCGGCTCTTACGCTCGGTGCCGACGACAATCAGGTCGGCGTCCTTCGACAGCTCGCTGAGCACGCGCGGCGCACTGCCGGTGCGCAGCTCGGTGTGGGTCACGACCGTGGGGGCGAGGGCCGCAGCGCGGGCGCCCGCTTCGGCGAGCAGCTTCTTCTCGGCGTCAAGGATGGAGTCGTAGTAGCCGTAGCCGTCGGCCAGCCAGGTTTCGTACACGGTGTGCATGAGCGTCACCGGGCTCTTCACGCTCTCCGCCCGGGCCATGGCCCACGCGAGGGCGGTCTCGCCGGCAGCCGAATCGTCGATGCCGACCACAATCATCCGGTTCATTGCTCTACCTCGTTCTGCAATCGAAAGGGCGGGCCCAGAGCTGGTGCTCCATCGCCTCCCGTCCATCCTGTCAGTCTGCGGGCCGCGCGAATAGGGCCGGAAGTCCCGATTAGCCGCCTATTCCCCGGGGCGGCTACGGGACCTTCGGCCCTAGCCGAACCGGGCACCCGGTCGTACCGTGGTTTTGACGGGTTCGCCCGCCCCCATTCGCCACAACCCCCATTCATCACACCCCATTCATCACAAAGGAGTTACTCGTGAAGGCACTTGTCTATGGCGGCCCCGGTCTGAAGAGCTGGACCGATGTTCCCGACCCGACGCTGCACAGCCCGACCGACGCCATCGTGCGCGTGGACACCACCACGATCTGCGGCACCGACCTGCACATTCTCAAGGGGGATGTTCCCGCCGTCACGGTCGGGCGCATCCTCGGCCATGAGGGCGTCGGCACGATCACCGAGATCGGCTCAGCGGTGAGCAACCTCACGGTCGGCGACCGGGTCATCATCTCGTGCATCAAGAGCTGCGGTCACTGCAGCAATTGCGGCAATGGCCTGTACTCGCACTGCCTCGGCGACGAGGGCGCCTCCGGCATCGGCTGGGTCTTCGGCCACCTCATCGACGGCACCCAGGCCGAGTTCGTGCGCGTGCCCTACGCCGACAACTCCCTGCACAAACTGCCTGAGGGCGTCAGCGACGACCAGGGCGTCATGCTCAGCGACATCCTTCCCACCGGTTTCGAGATCGGCGTACAGTACGGCCGGGTCAAGCCCGGCGATGTCGTCGCCGTGATCGGCGCCGGCCCGGTGGGCCTCGCCTCCATCGCCACAGCCGGTCTCTACGGTGCGGCGACCATCATCGCGATCGACCTCGACGAGAACCGCCTCGAGCGGGCCCGAGACTTCGGCGCCACCGACACGGTCGTCTCGGGCGCCGCCGACTGGAAAGAGCAGGTCCTGGCACTCACCGACGGGGCGGGCGTCGACGTGGCCATCGAGGCGGTCGGCATTCCGCAGACCTTCACCATGGCTACCGAGATCGTGCGACCGGGCGGCAACGTCGCCAACGTGGGCGTGCACGGCAAGCCGGTCGACCTGCACCTCGAGACCCTGTGGATCCAGAACATCAACATCAGCATGGGCCTGGTCAACGCCAACACCACGAAGATGCTGCTCAAGCTCGTCGCGAGCAAGAAGCTGCCGGCCGAGAAGCTGGCCACGCACCACTTCAGCTTCGACCAGTTCCTCGAGGCTTACGACACCTTCGGCCGCGCGGCCGAGACCAAGGCGCTCAAGGTCGTCATTTCCCGCTAGTCCGCTTCACTCCTAGAGGTTTTCATGCGCGCCCTGATCGTCTTTGAATCGATGTACGGCAATACCCGTCTCGTCGCGGAGGCGATCGGGCGCGGCCTGGACCCGGCCGAGGTGACCCTCGTTCCGACCGTTCAGGCTGCCGGGGTGGCCCTCGCAGGTCGACCTGCTCGTGGTCGGCGGCCCCACGCACGTGCACGGCATGAGTCGCCCGAGCACCCGCCAGGGCGCGATCGACGCGGCCGTCACCCCCCAGCACACCCTCCACCTCGAAGCGGATGCCGCCGGCAGCGGCGTGCGCGAATGGCTCGGCTCCCTGCCCGATCTGGCTGCGCCCCAATCACGGCGTGTCCCGAAATCTACCGGCGTTGCGTACCGTGCTGAGCGGATGTCGTCGCTGATCTCGTGACTTTCGGCCCTACTTGGGGATGATCGCCGTGGCTAACCTGAAAGGCAGAAGTCGGCGACGGTCACCCGAGAATTCACTCGCGGCCCAGCACCGCAGAAAGGGTTGGGCTCATGACTGACACGCTCACTACCGCCAAGATGGTGGTTGCCTGGGACGGAACGGAGCCGGCCCGAGCGGCCCTGAACTGGTCGCTGGCCCGTGCAATCGGCGGGGACCTCACGCTGGTGCAGGTGCTCGATCGCACGGTGTCGTCGGCGGACTATTTCGCGCTGGAGTCCACGACAGCACGCGCACGTGAGGTACTCAGCGATGATGCGGAGCGGGTCAGCGCGAAGTATCCGGCGCTGACGGTGCACTCCGAATTGCTCTCCGGAGACCCGATCTCCGAACTGCGCGCGCTGAGCGGAACGGACACCCTCGTCGTCGTCGGAACCCACCGTCGCCGCGGGTCGACCCTGCGCTACGAATGGTCGATGGGGGCACGCCTGGCCGGTTCGGCCAACGGACCCGTCGCGATCATTCCGGAGGGCGACAGCGCTGTGCCGTTCAACACCGGGCACACCGGCATCGTGGTCGGCGTCGACGGTTCGGCTGCTTCCAACGCCGCCATCGAATTCGCGGCGGCCGAAGCCGAGCGTTCCGGCGAAGACCTCATCGCGATCCATGCCTGGCAGGAACCGCTTGTCTGGCGCGACACGACCGAACCTGACGCCCGGTTTCTGGAGACCCTGGAGACCTCGCACCGACGCATCCTGGACGAGTCGCTGCGTACCGTCGCCGCCCGCTACTCGATGGTGCGCATCCGACCGTCGCTGGTGCGAGGCCCGGCCCAGTCGGTGCTGCTCGACGCAGCCCGCGGGGCTGCGCTGCTGGTCGTCGGCGACCACGGCATCAAAGGCCTGTCGAAATTGCTGCTCGGCTCCGTGAGTCACTCGATCGTCCTGAACATCCAGTCCCCGATGGTGGTCATCCCCGCCCCGACGGCCTGACCTCGCGCCCCGCGCGCCGGACCTGCCATTCATGCCACGATTTCGCGTGAACTTCGCAACCATCCGTCACGATAATATGTACTAGCCGTACCAATCAATCGTTTGTATTATTACTTGAAACCCAACGTTGCACATCTAGGGGGAAACTGTGGCAGCCACCGACGCAAGGCGCCCAAATCAGGTTGTTATGGTCACCGGAGCCGCGCGCGGTATCGGTGCTGCAACGGCGATTCGTTTAGCTTCAGACGGGTTTTCCGTGGCGGTCATCGACCTCGATGAACCATCGTGCGCACGAACTGTCGCAGCCATCCAGGACAGTGGCGGGAATGCAGTTGGTATCGGTGCCGATGTCACCGATGCTTCCACCGTCCGCGCAGCGGTCGAGGCCGTGGCCAATAAACTAGGCGCACCCACGGGCCTTGTGAACAACGCTGGCATTGTTCGCGACAGTCTGCTGTTCAAAATGGAGGAGAGTGACTGGGATGCGGTGATCTCGGTACACCTGCGTGGCGCCTTCCTAATGAGCAAGGCGGTGCAGCCACACATGTTCGACGCCGGGTGGGGCCGCATCGTCAATATTTCAAGCACCTCCGCTCTGGGCAACCGGGGCCAGGCCAACTACGCTGCCGCCAAGGCCGGCCTGCAGGGCTTGACCAAATCTCTCGCAATAGAGCTGGGTGTGTTTGGCGTGACCGTGAACTGCGTAGCCCCCGGTTTCATCGACACCGAAATGACGCGCTCCACGGCCGCACGCATCGGTAAAACTTTTGAGACGTATTCCGACGAGTTGGTGGCCTCGATACCGGTGGGGCGCCCAGGCAAACCAAAGGACGTCGCGGCCGCCGTGTCGTTCTTCCTGCGTGACGAAGCGAGTTTCGTTTCAGGGCAGGTCCTTTACGTTGGCGGAGGGCCTTTCACCTGAAGGACAAGCCCGACGGCCGCATCGAGAGCCCCGAGAAATGGTAATCGCATTACGCCGATACAATCTTTTCGAACTCGATTTGAGCATACAATCGTATGGTAGGTCCCCGACCGGCCTCTCAAAAAAGGAGTGTGTTTTGTGGTTAAGGCACTGTCAACCCCGGGAAGTGAACATCAGTCCAATCGGCGCAATCGTGACGTTGAAGTCATGGACGCGGCGATCAAAGTGTTCTCGCAAAAGGGGTACTCAGCGGCCTCACTGCAAGACATCGCCGACGAAGTCGGCCTACTCAAGGGCAGTTTGTACCACTACATAAACTCTAAGGAGAGCCTCCTCTTCAGAGTGCTCCAGGACACGCATCATCACGCAGAAATTATGATGCAAGAAGTGAATGCGTTGAACCTCCCCGCCCAGGAACGACTCCTGGTTTACGTCGAAAGACTCGCCACCTGGTACTTGGCCAATCTGGAGAGAGCGAGTCTCTACCTCACCGAATGGCGGTATCTCCAGGGCGAGCATGCCGCGATCACGAAGACTCAGCGACGCGCTTACGACGAATACATGCGTTCGATCCTGATCGAAGCGCAAGAGACGGGCTTCATCCGCACGGACATGGATATCCGCGTTGCGACCTCGTTCATCATCTCCGCCATCGGAAGCATCCCGACCTGGTACCGCACGTCCCGTCCGGTCAATCCGGCCCATATCGCTTCAGAACTGTCGTTGCTGGCTTGCTCCAGTGTCTTTGGAAAAATGCCGCCGCTGACCAGCGCGTAGGGGCCGCTCGACCACACTGGTCTACTCTGGGCGGTCTTCGTGCTCTAGACTCAAACGATCGTATGGTTGATCGGAGATCGAAATGTCGACTGAAGCACACCCACTCATCATCGAGCAGCGGCTCGGCGTCCTTTCACTGACGCTCAACCGCCCACAGGCTCGTAACGCCATCAACTGGGATCTGCGACGAGCGCTCGATGTCGCTATCAGAGTCAACGCCACAGCCTCGGAGGTACGGGTTGTCGTTATCCGTGGCGCAGGCAAGACATTTTGTGCGGGTGGTGACATCAAGCAGATGGGCGGCGGAATGGCCGACTCTCTCGCCAAGCTCGACCTGGCCGGGAGCATCATCACAGCGATTGCCGAACTGAATAAGCCCGTGGTCGGTGCTATCCAGGGCGACGCAGCCGGGGCGGGCATGAGCCTGGCCCTAGCCTGCGACTTGGTCGTGGCGGATACGTCTGCACGGTTTCATCCATCATTCGTTCATCGTGGGTTGGCCCCCGACATGTCAGGCTCGTTCTGGTTGAGCCGCCAGGTGGGAATCCATCGAGCCAAAGAAATCCTGCTTTCGGGTCGAACCGTCGGCGTCAACGAGGCCGCCGGTCTCGGTCTCGTTTCGCACGTCTGGGAACCCGCGACCTTCGAGGCACAACTCGATGGCTATCTCGGCACGCTGGCCGCCGGCCCGACCGCAGCCTATGGCGCCATCAAGCAGCTGGTGAACAGCAGCTTTGAAAGCCCCCTGGCACGTCAACTCGACCGCGAGGCGCTGTCCCAATTGATGCTCAGCGGTACGCCGGAGCACAGTGACAGCGTAGCGGCGTTCACCTCACGGAGCCAGGGCTAGCTTCACCAACCCACTTCATCGACCGAACAAGCACCCCCAGGCGGACCGTTCGTTGGCCCTCGGCGTTCGGTCTGCGGTGGGCCGCGTCAGGCTCGCCGAAATCAATATAGATAAATCAACCAGACATCTGGTAGATTTGCGAATAGCTTATCTGCAGTACACCGTCGTACTTATCAGGGGATCACATATGTCGAAATCACATTTCAAGCCAGTTTTGGCACTCGCGCTTATGGGAACACTCGCTCTCACCGCGTGTGCTTCCACGGCCGGAGATTCAACGTCGGAGGCCGAAGCTCCCATCACAATCGGCGTCCTTCTTCCGCTCACCGGCCCGCTTTCCACACTTGGTAAGGAGATGCAGAACGGCTACGAAGTGGCCCGCACGCTCTTCAATGAAGCCGGCGGGGTCGACGGTCGCCAGATCGAGTTCCAGGTCAGCGACGCCCCAACTCCAGAAGACGCCGTTTCCGTCGCTGGCACCTTGAGCACCGACCCGGATGTGACTGCCATCATGGGCTCCTACTCGAGCTCCATCGCCATTCCGGCCTCGGCTGTCGCCAGCCGAAATCAGATGCCGTACTGGGAAACCGGAAGCGTTGCCGCGGCGACCACCGACCGAGGCCTGTCGCATCTGTACCGCACGGTGATCAGTGCGGCCATGCCGGCATACTCGAACGCGACACAGGAGTTCATCTCTAAGGTAGCCGCTCCTGCGCTCGAATCTTCGCCCGACGAACTTCGCTTCGGGCTCGTCTTCGAAGACGGCGCTTACGGCACTTCAGCCTCGGATCAGTTCAAAGCACTAGCCGGCACCGAGGGCTATAATCTCGTGGCGACGGAATCGTACGCGGCCAATACGAACGACCTGACATCGGTGATCGAGCGGCTCAAGGCCGCCAAAATCGACGTGCTGTACTCCGTTCCCAATATCAATGACGCGATCCTCCTCACGCAGCAGTCGGCCGCCCTCGGATTCAAACCCGCCTACACGCTGGGCAATGGCACCGGATACACGAGCGTCGACTTCATTGCAGCCGTCGGTGACACCGCTGACGGACTGGTCGTTGCCGATGCCGCACCCCTGAACATTTCCGACAGCCTGCTTAGCGCCGACCTTTCGCCGACCTACAGCGAATTCATCACGGCCTACGAGGAACAGATCGGCCGCAAGCCCCTGACCCACGCCACCCTTGGCTATGTCGGAGCAACGGTTCTCTTTCAGGAAGTGCTCTCGAAGGCAGAAACCCTCGACGCTGATGGAATCGTCGCCGCAGCCGAAGCCGTCGACCTCGGCCCCGGCGAGACGGTGGCCTCGTTCGGTGTCAAATTCGACGAAACGGGCCAGAACGAACGCGCCGGCTGGTTCTTCATGCAGTACCAGGAAGGCGAACTCGTGACGATCTACCCGACCGCACTGGCTTCAGGGCAGTAAGTCTCGAAGTAGTGACTACGACCAGCCAGAGCTGCACCATGACCCCGAGGCGAGGACAAACATGACCACCATACAAATACTCGTCTCGGGGGTCCTCATTGGGGGCGTCTACGCGCTCTTGGCGGTCGGGATCACGCTCGTGCTCGGGGTCATGAAGATCGTGAACTTCGCGCAGGGTGAACTCCTGATGGTGGGAATGTACCTCACCCTCCTGCTCCACACTGTTCTCGGCCTTCACCCGTACGTCGCTTTTCCGATCGTCGTTGTCGCGCTCTTCGGCCTCGGGGCCGGCATACATTTCGGCCTACTTCGGTGGGTTGTCGATCGTGGGCACACCCAGCAGATCGTGCTCACGCTCGGCATTGGCATCGTGCTTCAAAGCGCCGCGCTGATGATCTTCGGGGGCTCCTTCCAGTCGCTGCAGATCGAGCCGTTTCGGGGCGGCTCGATCGTGATCGGTTCGATCTCCATCGGCACGACCCGCCTCGCAGCGTTCGTTGTCGCTGGAATTGCCACGATCGCCCTGCTGTTCCTGCTCGATCGCACCCTCACCGGAAAGGCCATGCGGGCAACGGCAATGGATCGTGACGCCGCGACCCTGATGGGCATCCCGGTTCAGCGCGTCTATCTGATCACGATGGGAATCGGCTCAGCACTGGCCGGAGCGGCCGGTGTCATGCTCATGCCCATCTACCCGGTCTACCCGACGGTCGGCGTGAATATCCTTCTCATCGGATTCGTCGTCGTCGTTCTCGGCGGACTCGGCAGCGTCGCCGGAGCATTCCTGGGGGGCATCATCATCGGCGTCGTCGAGGCCCTGGCAGGGTTCTGGCTGGGAGCCGCGATGAGCCAGATCGTGGTGTTCGCGCTGTTCATCGTGATCTTGCTGGTTCGTCCGCAGGGAATTCTCAAAGGAGATACCGTATGAGCCAGCAGATCGTCAACCGTTCATCAGGCCCTATCGACCCAATGGTCAGGTCCCGGCCCCTCCCGAAGCATTCCCTGCTCATCGGATTCGGCGTGGTCGCGATTGCACTCCTCGCGTTCGTGTCCTCGTCCGCGCCCGTATTCTATGGGCACATGATCGTGATGACGCTCATCTATGCGGCGCTCGCCACATCGTGGAACATCATTGGCGGCTTTGCCGGCCAGCTCTCGCTGGGGCACGCAGCGTTCTTCGGCCTTGGTGCCTACACGAGCTCGATACTCTTTGTGGACTTCGGCATCTCGCCGTGGATCGGTCTCCTGATTGCACTCCTGGGCGGTGCCACGCTAGGTCTTCTGATCGGAATCCCGACGTTTCGACTACGCGGCCCCTACTTCGCGCTGGCCACCCTCGCCCTCGGCATAATTCTGCTGAACGTGGCCGTTCACTTCCGTGAGCTCACGGGAGGCCACGTCGGCATCTCGTTGCCCCCCACGGAAGGCTGGGGAACGATGACCTTCCTTAACCGCTGGCAGTACGTCGTCATAGCCGGTGGCTACCTTCTGGTCTGCCTCCTGATCAGCGGGATAATCTTGTCCAACCGGTTCGGCTACCAGCTCGCCGCGGTGCGCGAAGACGAAGAAGCCGCTCGGGCTCTCGGCGTGAATGCAACGCGGGTCAAGCTCCTTGCCGGAACGCTCAGCGGTGGTCTGGCCGCGGGCATCGGCACGATCTACGCGCAATACATCCTGTTTCTCACCCCGGACAGCGTACTCGGAACGGCTGTCTCGATCGAGATCATCGTTCTGGCAATCGTCGGCGGCAGCGGCAAACTCTACGGTCCCTTACTCGGCGCCGTCCTGCTGATTCCTGCCGGTCAACTGGTTCTTCGCGAATTCGGCGGCGCGCTTCCCGGCCTGCACACACTCGTCTACGGGGTCATCGTGATCATCGTGATCCTTCTCTTCCCCCGAGGAATCTGGGGCATGCTCACTGACACCGCAGCCTTGATCAATCGTCGAAGGAAGCACTCATGAGCACACTAATGTTGAGAACGACTGGAATCACGAAGCGCTTCGGCGGTGTCACTGCAGTGGATTCCCTGGACCTCGAGATCTTCGAGAACGAGATCGTCGGACTACTCGGACCGAACGGTGCGGGGAAGAGCACGCTCTTCAACTTGATAGCTGGGGCACTTCCGCCCGATACGGGCCGTCTGGAAGTTTTCGGAGAAGACGTGACCGGCCAACCCGCGCATCGAATGTGCCAGAGGGGCGTAGCGCGCACTTTTCAAATTGTTCGGCCCCTGGCTGGCTTGACCGTTCTCGAGAATGCCATGGTTGGCGCCTTCGCGAAGACGAGATCGGTGCGCCACGCGCGGGAGCGCGCCGAGGCGGCACTCGACCTGGTGGGGTTGTCCGAGATGGTCACCACAATGGCGTCAAGTCTGACGCTCGGTCATCGAAAGCGGCTCGAGGTGGCTCGTGCGCTCGCGTCCCAGCCACAGCTCCTGTTGCTCGATGAGATGATGGCCGGACTCAACCCTGCGGAGCTTGATCCCTTCATTGAGATCTTGCGCGATGTGAATCGGCAGGGTGTCACCATCATCGTGGTCGAGCACGTGGTGCACGCCGTCATGCAGCTCGCCAGTCGCATCGTGGTCATTAGTCAGGGGCGAAAGATTTCAGAAGGTCTGCCCGCAAGCGTAATGAGCAGCCGTGCGGTTGTCGAAGCATATCTGGGAGACGATTTTGCCATTTCTTGAAATTCACGATGTCCGCGTCAACTACGGCGAGGTGGAGGCTCTCCGCGGAGCCACGCTGAGCGTCAACGAGGGTGAGACCGTCGCAATTGTCGGTGCAAACGGCGCCGGCAAGACGACGCTCATCAATTCGATTTCCGGATTGAATCGCCTGTCCAGCGGTTCAATCATGTTCGAGGGCCAGCCCCTGGGCGACCTGAAGCCCCACCGACTCCCCGAGCTCGGCATCGTTCAGGTGCCGGAAGGGCGCCGGCTTTTCGCTCGGCTCAGTGTCGACGACAATCTCCAGCTCGGCGCCTATCACAAGCGTGCGCGACGCGACTCAGTGAAGGGCCGCGAAGAGATCTACCGGCTTCTCCCAGTGCTTCAGGACCGAAAAGACCAGCTGGCCGGAACATTGAGCGGAGGCCAGCAGCAGATGCTGGCGATCGGCCGAGCCCTCATGGCTCAGCCGCGTCTCTTGTTGCTCGACGAGCCGTCTCTCGGACTTGCGCCCATCGTTGTCACCGAACTCTTCAGCATTATTGCGCGAATCGCCAGCGAGGGCACGGCCGTGCTGCTGGTTGAGCAAAATGTATCGCGCGCCCTGGCCCTGTCGAACCGCGCCTACGCACTCCAGCAGGGAACGGTCATCATGGAGGGAACCGGTCAGGAGCTGCTCAATGATCCAGGCCTGCCCGCCGCGATGCTCGGCATCGCGGCGGCCGCGAAGGAGTAACTACTCTTTCGCGAGTGCCATCAGGCGACGCTTGGTGATCACGGTCTTCATGATCTGGGCCGTGCCGTCGCCGATCTGCAGACCAAGAAGGTCACGCAGCCGCTGCTCAAACGGAAGCTCATTCGAGTATCCGCCGTGACCGTGGGAGAGCAGGCACTTCATCACGATGTCATAGGCCAACTTGGGTGCCCACCACTTGCACATCGCGGCTTGCGAGGTGTGGGGAGCACCCTGGTCTTTGAGCCACAGCGTCTGCAAACACAGCAGCCGCGCCGCTTCGTAGTGCGTTTCTGCCTCCGCGAGGGGGAACGCCACGCCCTGGTGTTCGACGAGCGCCTGGCCGAAGCTGCGCCGAGTACTGACGTAGGCCCAGGTTTCATCCAGTGATTTTCGCGCGACCGCGAGGCTCTGCAACCCGATGAGCGCCCGACTGTAGTCAAAACCAGACATGACCTGTGAGAACCCGCGGTTCTCCTCTCCCAGAAGATGCGACTCCGGCACGCGGGTGCCGTCGAAGTGGATGGTTCCGCGCCCCGCAGCTCGACCACCATGGTCGTTGAATGCGCTTCGAGTCACCGTGGGGTCGTCGAGCGGGACTAGGAAGGCACTCACGCCGCGCGAGCGCGAGTCAGGAGTGCCGGTTCGGCCGAACACGACCGCGACATCCGCTTGAGTTGCCATGCTGATCGAGGTCTTCTCGCCGGTCAGAACGTACTCGTTGCCGTCCTTACGCGCATTGAGCGTGAGGTTTGCGGCATCGGATCCACCACTGGGCTCCGTGAGTGCCACGCACGGGATTACCTCACCGGCCAGCATCCCCCTGATCCAGGGCTGCACGACCTCGGCCCGGCCATAGTTGTGCATGATCTGAGCTGCGAGCGATACCGTCACCGGGATATAGCCGAGGTTGTAATCGTCGCCACTCAGGGCTTCGAGAACGAGGCCGGCGGTGAGGCAGTCGAGCCCGAGACCACCGACCTCCTCCGGCAGTTCAACGCCGAAGAACCCCAGGCTGCCCATCTCAACGAGGGTCGCCCGGTCGAATTTTCCCTCGTTCTCCCGTTGCTGATAATAGGGGGCGATGCGTTCGGCGGCGAACGTGCGAGCAACCTGCACGAGGTCTGACTGCTCTTCGGTTATGGCAAAGTCCATGCTGCGTTTCTCTCTTTCGATTTGATGGGTGTGACGACACTGTCGGTGCTGCGAGTTACAAAAATCTGGGCTTGAAGCCGGCAAATAGTTTTTCCGTCGTGTTGCCGCTTCCGACTGGAACTGCGATAGCGCGTACTCCAGCTGCGGCGATCTCTTCGAACCGGCGATGACATTCTTCGGCGGTCCCCATGATGACTAATTCTTCCAACAGCCCGGGTGGAAGCAGGACCGCGGCCTCGGTCGGTGAAGCCACTCGAACAGCCTCGAGGTCCCACCCAAGCCGACAAAGATTGTCGGCGTAGGTGGGGACCCGGCAATAACTCGTGACTTCACGGCGGATCGCCGCGAGATCGTCGGCCGTGGGATCGAAGCACACCCGCTGCGTCAGGAGTGTCTGAAACCCCGGCCTGGCTGTCGCCGCGGCGGCCGCGATCTCGCGCGCGTGCGCGAGGGGCACCAGATTGAGGATGAGACCATCAGCGTGTTCGATAGCCGTCTGGATCATCATCGGGCCCAGTGCCGCGAGGAGCACGGGTGGCCGAACCTGCGGAGCATCGATTCTCAGGTTCTGCACGGCAGGATTGCCGGCGTGCTCGACGAGGAGACCGCTCAGCGCACTCTCGATGACGTCTAGCACCCCGGCAGAAGTCGCGGCCGGCCCTGTTACGGCGCGATCATGACGGACCGAGACAATCGCCGGGGTACTCACCCCGATCCCCAATGCAAAGCGCCCGGGAGCAAGCTGGGCCATGGTCGTGGCCGTCATGGCCAGCAACGCTGCACTGCGCGTGGTCACCGGAACAATCGACGTACCGAGGCGCAGACGCTCCGTGCGCTGGGATATTGCGCCGAGCAGGGCGAACGCATCGAGGGAGAGCACCTCGGAAACCCAGATTCCGGTCCACCCATCCTTCTCTGCCTGGATGGACAGCTCCAGAATCTGGGCCGCGCCGAGGCCGCGGGCAGGAAGAGCAACTTCATAGCCAAAGCCCTCCCAGAACCCGGGAAAGGTTCGTACGACGCCCGCGACCCCGACTAACGGTCGATTCAATGCCCGGTGCTCATGTATTTCTCAAAGTCCGGTGCGCGCTTTTCAGCGAATGCAGCGGCACCCTCCTTGGCCTCTTCCGTGGCCACGAACAGATCAAGACCAGCGTTGGCCATCTTCTCCAGACCAGCATGGTGAGCTGTGTCGGCGTTGAAGGAGAACTTCAGGAACTTCAATGCCGTTGGACTCATATCATTCAGCTCAGCGGCCCATGCTTTCGCGGTGGCCATGAGCTGGTCCGGCGGCACTACCGCGTTGACCAGGCCCCACTCGAGGGCCTGCGCGGCGGTGTACTTGCGGCAGAAATACCAGATCTCGCGAGCACGTTTCTGACCGATGATTCGAGCGAGATAGTTTGTTCCATAGCCGGCGTCGAAGGAGCCGACGCGCGGGCCAGCCTGGCCGAAGAGCGCGGTTTCAGAGGCGATGCTGATATCGCACAAGACATGGAACACATGTCCCCCACCGATCGCTACCCCGTTGACCGCCGCAATGACGGGCTTCGGAATGTCGCGAATGAGACTGTGGAGATAGTCGGCGTCGAGAATTCCATCCCGAGTCGGACCATAGTTGCCGGTCTCGGCCCGCTGCTTGACATCCCCCCCGGCACAGAACGCTTTCGTTCCCGCCCCAGTCCAGATGACGGTGCGTACGGCGTTGTCTGCCGACGCTCGCCGAAAAGCATGAACCAACTCGTCGATCGTGCGACCGCGAAATGCGTTGTACCGCTCGGGGCGATTGATCGTGATGATCGCCGCGCCATTCTCGACCTCATAGAGGATGTCCGTGTAGCCACTGATATCGCTGAAGGCTTCATTGTCGTTCATTGCGATTCCTTTCTAACCTGCCATTGTTAGGCCGCCGCTGACGCTCAGGGTCTGGCCGGTGATATAAGACGATTCTTCTGAAGCAAAAAAACGGACAGCGTTCATGATGTCTTCAGGTTGGGCGAGCCTCCGCATCGGGATTGCTTTTTCGAGGGAGTCGGTGAGTTTCTTAGGAGCTCCGGACAGCATCCTCGTTTCAGTGGGTCCAGGGCACACGCAGTTGGACGTGATTTGATATCGAACCATCTCGCGTGCAATTGATTTTGTGAACGCGATGATCCCGCCCTTCGCCCCCGAATAGACAGCTTCACCGCTGCTCCCCACTCTGCCAGCATCGCTGGAAATATTCACGACCCGGCCCCCGCGCCCGGCGTCGATCATTCCCCTCAGAAATGTTGAACTGACCGACATAGTGCCCAGCAGGTTGATCGAGATGTTCTTCAATCTGAACTCGGGCGAGGTCTCCATGAAGGGCATGATCTCCTCCCAGCCAGCATTATTGATCAGCGTGTGGGCTGGGCCATAGGTTTCCTCCACGGCCGCGCAGGCTGCCGAGACTTCGTCGGCCAGGGAGATGTCCACATAAAAACTGGTCGCTTCACCGCCGCGTTCCCTTATCTCGCGCACAGTCTCCTCCGCCCCCTCAAGATCGCGATCCAAAACCGCCACAGGTTTTCCCTGTGCTGCCATTCCGAGGGCGATGGCGCGACCCATCCCTGAGCCACCGCCGGTTACCACCACGAGGTTTTGCACTGCACTCACTCTGATCCTGCTCTCGTTCGATTCGTTTTACTGGACTGTCGGCGTGAAAAAAAGTCGGTTACTTCGCCGCGTGCGATGTCGTCACTCATCAACAGGTGCGTCGTCTCGAGTTCGGTCACGTATCCCCCACCCGGTGTGGATGAGAGCCGGATGCAACGTTTGATCGCAGCGAGCGAGACCGGTGATCGACCGGCCAGCTCCATTGCGAGCTCGGAACCAAAGGCGGCTGTTTCGCCGGCGGAGACGACCCAGTGCACCAGACCCAGCCGCTCCGCCTCAGCGCCGTCGAGGGCTTCCCCACGCATGATCAGGCGGAGTGCGAGCGCTGATCCAACGAGCCGCGGCAAACGTTGGGTACCTCCCGCTCCGGGCAGGAGGCCCAGGGTGATCTCTGGCAGCCCGATCTGGGCGCCCGCCGAGGCGATTCGTAAATCGCAGGCCAGCGCGAGCTCGAAGCCGCCACCAAGGGCGTTCCCGTTGATGATGCAGACCGTGGGAATGAGCAACGCTTCGATCGCCGCGTAGGCCGCTTGAACCCTGGCGATGAATTCCACCATTCGGTCAGCGCCATCCTGCCGCTCCATATTCTCCTGCACCAGGGTGAGGTCGACACCAGCTGAGAAGAATCGACCGGCGCCCGTTATGACCAGCACCCTGACATCTCCCCGATCAGCGTCCAACTCGAGCAGCGAACGCTCCATCGCCAGGAGCGATGATTCGCTGATGCTGTTGACCGGCGGTGCGTCAAGCGTCCACGTCATCACGTGGCCAATCTTTTGGATGTCCATCACGCTCCAATTCTACCCATCGTCTGGTAGATAAGACTGTCGCACGTTTGGTTTAGTGTCAACTAAACGCTATCCGATCTCTCACTGTTGACACCCGCACAGAATGCCGTCACACTCGAACCAAACGATTGATTGGCAAGGAAAGGGGCCCAATGAGGGCGCTCCTGATTGGCGGCACCGGTCCGACCGGGCCTGATATAGCCCGTGGATTAAAGTCGCGGGGGTACGAAACGACCATCCTGCACCGTGGAAGCCATGAGATCGACGACGTGGCCGATTTTGAACACATTCACGCAGATCCGCACTTCGAGGGCGAACTCGCTGCCGGTCTTCTGGGCCGAACTTTCGATGTGGCCGTGGTCACGTATGGGCGGCTGCGCCATGTCGCCATCGAGGTGGCCCGGCACACCAACCGTCTCGTCAGTGTCGGCGGAACGGCCTACGCCAGACAGCGTTGGTCGACACCGATAACTGAAACAGCACTCCGAGACCTGACGACACCACTGACCCTGAAAATTCAGCAGACCGAGGAAGCGATCTTCGAGTGTGCGGCACGAACGGGTTTGAATCTGACCCACATTCGTTACCCGTACCTGTACGGTGCCCGGCAACTCGCACCGCGGGAATGGAGCATCATTCGCCGGATACTGGATGGGCGTCACACAATCCCGGTTGTGGACGGAGGGTTATCCCAGGAGAGCAAGGCATATTCCGAGAATGCGGCACACGCGGTACTTCTCGCGGTCGATACGCCAGATTCAGCGGGTAAAATTTACCATGTCTCCGACGAACTCACCCCGACCGATGGCGAACGGGCGCACGCGATCGCGCGCGCTATGGGGACCGAGATCGAGCTCGTGAATTATCCCCGCGAGGTCAGCCAGCCGGCCTGGTTCTGGTTCGCTGGACGAACCCTCGGGGTCAAACAGAAGGATTTTCCCATTACCGATCATTCGGTGCTGGACATATCGCGCGCCAAAGCTGAACTCGGGTATCGGGATCTCGTCGATTTCGACGAGGCAATCCAACGCACCGTCGACTGGTATCTCGAGCACCCGAGTGTTCCGGGCGGCGATATCGAGGCCCGACTCGGCGACCAATTCGATTACGTCGCCGAAGATCGCTTCCGTCTGGCTCGTCGTCGATTCGTTGACGACTGCGCCGCCATTCCGATTCTCGTCGCGCCGACCCGGCACGCGTACGACCACCCGCCTGTACAGAAGATTGACTGATGGAAGGATCCAACACCACAATGAGTCAACTACCGGAATGGTTCGAGGTCGATCGGTGGGTGCCACCACCGGCATCGATCGAACAGCGTCGCGTGTCGAAGTTCATGCAGAAACTGGGTCTCGACGATTACCAGGACTTCTTGCGCTACGCCATCGACAAGCCAGAAGAGTTCTATCGCGCAGCAATGGCCGACCTCGATCTCGAATGGCAGACGGAGTGGCACACGCTCGTCGATCAGTCCGATGGCGCCGCCTGGTCGAAATGGTTCGTGGGTGGAACCACCAATCTCGCCTGGTTGGCACTCGACCGCTGGGTTGAGCGCGGCCAGGGCGACCGGCTTGCTCTGGAGTGGGAGGGTGAAGACGGATCAACGCGCTCGTACACCTATGCCCAACTGGCCGACGAAGTTTCACGAGTGGCGGCGGGACTGCGCGCTCACGGAGTTGTTGACGGGGACGTGGTGGGGCTTTACCTTCCGCCGCTTCCCGAGGCGGTCATCTCCATGTTCGCCATAGCCCGCATCGGGGCCGTCGTTGCCCCAGCGTTCTCCGGATACGGTGAAGACGCCCTCAGTGAGCGTCTCGAGATCGTCGGAGCCAAGCACCTCGTCACGGCCAATCGATACCTCCACCACGGCCACGAGGTCGAAATGATCAGCGTGGCTCGCACAGCCGCCACCAAGGCCGGTATCGAGAACGTGTTCGTCGTACCGCGCTTGGGCAAGGACGACGACTGCCAGTCGAACGAGACTCCCTGGCGGAAATTGCTCGACCACGAGCCTGAACAGTTCTTCACGTGGTTCGGCCCCGAAAAGCCGTGGCTGATCGCTTTCACAAGCGGTTCGTCCGGCCGGCCCAAGGGGGCCGTGCACTGTCACGGACGAATGCCCTATCGCGCTGCCATCGACATGGCGTATTGCATCGATATGTCGGACGATTCGTGTTTGTACTGGCCGAGCGATATGGGATGGATCATCGCGCCGCTCGGACTCATCACCTCGTTCACCCTGGGCGGGCGACACCTCATTTACGAGGGAGCGCCGACGTTCCCGGCCCCCGACACACTGTGGAAGCTCGTCGATCGTTACAAGGTCACCCACCTTGGTTCGTCACCAACCCTCATGCGATTGCTCGCAGCGCACGGTGCTGAATGGGTGGAGCCCTACGGGCTGGAATCTCTTCAGGTGATCGTGTCGGCGGGTGAACCCATGACGTCGGCAGCCTGGCGATGGATGCATCGAAACGTCGGTCGCGGCATCCGGCCGCTGATGAACCACACCGGCGGTACCGAAATCGGTTGCGCCCTGTTAACCGGGAGCCCGGTATTGCCGATGCGAGAATGCCGGTTTGCCGGGCCGCCGCCCGGGCTGGCCGTGGTGGTCGTCAACTCGGAAGGCCATCCGGTGGTGGACGAGCTGGGTGAGCTGGCGGTACTGGCGCCGTGGCCATCGATGACCTATGGCTTCTGGAACGAAAACGAGCGCTGGACCGTTGCCCACGCATCCAAATTCGAGGGCGTCTACATACACGGCGACCGGGCGATCCAGCACAGCGACGGGAGCTGGGAGGTGCCCGGCCGGTCCGACGACCTGCTCAAGGTCGGAGGAAAGCGGATCGGGCCGAGCGAATACGAAGAACTCGCGCTCGGTATCAGAGGAGTTTCCGGGGCTGCTGCCGTCGGAATTCCCGACGAGCTCAAAGGCCAGACAGTGATGATAATCATCACGCTTGCCCCGGAATACGCCCACGCCGGTGAATCCATCAGCGATTCAATCCACGAACGGGTGGAACACGCACTCGGTAAACCATTCCGAATTTCGCGCGTCGCGATCGTGGACGAGTTGCCGCTCACGAGGAATTCCAAAATTCATCGCCGCGCCCTGCGGGCCTGGCTGCTGGACCTGGATCCGGGTGATCTTTCAAACCTGGAGAACCCCTCCGCCGCAGAAGCAATTCGATCGCTTGCCGCGCCGGCCGTCCCGCACCCTGCGGCAGCACACTGAAGCACATCCCGGCACCACACGGATGTGGCGCCGGGATGACGCAGTCCCATCTATCCAGAGACAGGAATCATGAGCACGAGAAGCGAAGAACTCCTGGCGCGCGCACGCGTCTTGGCGGTAACAGAGTTGGCGGCCCTCGGTCGAGAAGCCGAAGCGACCAGCATCGTCAGCGATGCCTGGTGGCAACGCCTGGCCGATACCGGCCTCCTTCGTCTCACGCTCCCGACAAAATGGGGCGGCGAGGGTCTGTCATTGGCGGAATACTTTCCCATCCTCGAAGTCTGCGCGCCCGTGCACGGAGCAATCCGAATGATCGTGCACGGTGCGAACGGGACGTGGCGTGCACTGGACCGATTCGGAACAGACCAGCAGAAGGCCAAGTTGATGCCCGGGCTGGCAACCGGCAGCTACCTGGGTTTCTGCATTAGCGAGCCACGAACCGGGAGCGGCGAGGACATCGGCACGACCGCTGTGCGTTCCGAGAACGGCTGGATACTGAACGGTGCAAAGCAATGGGCAACCCTGGCCAGCAAAGCCCAACTCATCTATATCCCGGCCAAGGCTCGTTCGGCCAGCGGGGAGGATCTGGGTATCACCACGTTCATGGTCGACCCGAACGGTCCTGGCATCACGAGGAAGCACATGGCGCACACGATGGGCTGCAAAGGGCTCGACCACGATGTGATGTTCTTCGATGACGCCGTGGTGCCCCACGACAGAATTCTCGGAGAGATCGGCGGCGGGCTGGACGTGGCACTTCGCGGTTTTCTCGACCCCAGCCGCCTCTCCATCGCGGCATCATGTGTCGGATTGGCGCAGGGTGCTCTGGATCAGGCCCTCGAGTTCTCGACCCGGCGTACCACCTTTCAAAAACCCATTTCCTCGCGTCAGTACATTCAGGGTCGCCTGGCCGATATGGCGACGGACATCGCGGCTGCACGCGCACTCGTGATGCACACCGCTACAGCGTTTGATCGCGGCGACGAGATCATTCAGGAAGCCGCGATGTGCAAGTATTTCGGACTCGAGATGGTGGGGCGAGTCACCGACCACTCGATTCGCGTGCACGGCGGCGTCGGTTACACCTCGGCATACCCGATCGAACAGATGTATCGAGACGCTCGAGGCATGTGGTTTGAAGAAGGTACAGCAGAGGTCCAGAAATCCGTCATCTCGCGTCAGGCGATTTCGAAGTGGGTGCCGACACTACCCGCGGAATTCTACGGACCGAACCCCGGTCCGGACTCCGACGAATACGCCGTTCTCGCTGACTAGGAGACACGATCGAGAAGATGGTCCTCCTCGGGCGAGGCATCCGACACTCATTGTCGCCTCGCATGTGGGAGGGCATATTCGCGGAGCTGTCACTGAGCGGCAGCTATGCCCTTCGAGATGTCGATAAAACCGCACTCGACGCTGCGATCGCCGATCTACGTGCCGGACGGGTGACGCACTTTCACGTCACCATGCCCTACAAGAGGTGGGCGTTCGGAGTAGCCGACACGTACGACGACTCGACGGTCGGGGTGACCCAGGTGGCGAACAGCCTGTCGCTGAAAGGCGACCAGATCATGGGCAGCAACACTGATGTCAAAGCTGCGCGGATCCTGTTCTCTGAGCTGCCGGCTCCACCCCAGCGTGTCCTCGTGATCGGGGCCGGTGCGACGGCCGCCTCACTGGTCTGCGCCGCGAACGAGGTGGCGTCGACCGTTCTAATCACCAACCGCACGGATGATCGCTCTCGAGCCCTAGCCGATCGGGACTGGTCCGTTCGCACGGTCCCAGTGCTGTGGAGTGATCGTGAACGCCATGCAGCCGGTGCAGATCTCATCATCAATACAGCACCGTTCGGGCTCACGGTCGACGCGACGCCGCTCGCTCGATGGCCGGAAGGCGCCCTGCTCTATGACCTCATCTACAGCCCCGAGCTGACCCCCCTCCAGAGGCTCGCTTCCCGAGCGGGGGTCAGAGCGGTCGACGGCCTTGCGCACCTGCAGGCCCACGCTGAAGCAACGCTCGCTGCGCGCACCATAGCGGCACCGACCATTGAGCGGATGACGGCCATCGTGACGACCGCAGCCGGGCGCGCACCGACG
This sequence comes from Cryobacterium glaciale, assembly GCF_004402535.1. GTDB lineage: Bacteria > Actinomycetota > Actinomycetes > Actinomycetales > Microbacteriaceae > Cryobacterium > Cryobacterium glaciale. The sequence continues at coordinate 96,168 of NZ_SOEY01000002.1, forward strand.
AGGTGGGGCCTGCTGAACGGCGGCCAGAAAAGTCTGCCTTAAAGCATCGCAAGTGCGTTACCCGGCGAGCCTGCACCGCCCGGCAGGTGCATCGGTGCCGAGGTGAAAAAGAAAACGTATCGACCGGTGTCTTGGCAACGCACTGCCACCTCCTCAAGGTCGAAGAGCTCTCCCAACGGGAGACCCAACAGTGCCAGCAACCGACGATGGAGCGAGCCGACCGCAGGGTCTCCAGGTACCGCTTCGACTGCCGGCAAATCGGTCACCAGGGCTGATATGTGCCAATCCCAGAGCACTTGGGCCGTTTCGTCATCAGCATCGAGACCGGGCAGCATACTCAGACTGCCAGACCCCGATGGTCGCTCTGAGTATTTCGCTGGCCAGCCGGTTCGAATCACCAGAATGTCGCCGCGTTCGATCGTGACGCCTTGTGCTGCCGCGACGAGTTTCAGCGTCTCAGCCGAAATGATGAATCGCTCGTCTACCGGCACCGAGCTCCCGCGGCCCTGCAAATACCTTTCCACGTCGAGAAGCACCGCCCGACCGACAATTCCACGTCGTGCCCATACATCGATGCCAATGTCATGGATCTCGGTGGCGGGGTCACCCGTGCGGCCGCCGAAGAAACCGTGCTCTCGGGCGCGAAAGTGCTTGAAGCCATCCCACTGGGTAGAGCTCTGCGGAAAGTAGCCGTCCAATTTCTCATCCCAGGTGTTGCGATCAACCCAAAATTGCTCGTGAACGTAGCGCTCTCTCCCGAACAGGCCCGGGCTCGGCTGGTCAATCGGCAGGTTGAGGGAGATCACCGTGCCGTCGACAACGAGTGCAGCTGCGGATCGGATCAGCTCCGGCGTGAGGTAGTTGAGCGTGCCCAACTCGTCGCCCCGGCCGAAGAAATCCCAGGAATAAGCAAGATCCAGCCCGGGAATCCGAGGCAGTGCGGCGTACCGGGGGATCTCACTCGTAATGTCCATGGGTTCAGACTACCCATGAAATGATTGCGAGCCAAACGTTTGTATGACAAGCTGAACCTCGTCAAGGTCCGACAGGCGTGACACGCAGAGAGGGAAGGATGCTGGAAAATGCACGATTCGGAGAATCCTCGTGAGTCCATCGAGGAGTTCGGTGCGCGCGCCGACACGTGGTTGTCGACGTCCATTCCACCGCGCTGGAAGAGCGAGCGGGGGGCACTGAGCACCAGCGAGTCGGACGCAATCCGTCGGGACTGGGACCGAACACTGTCGGAGGCGGGGTTCGCCGGATTGAGCTTGCCGAAGGAATTCGGCGGCCAGGGCATGGGCCTGGCCGAAGAGGTGGCGTTTCACGTTTTGGCGGCCAAGGCACAGGCTCCCGATGGCCTCGCCCGCATCGGAAAAATTCTCACCGCGCCCCTGCTCGTGCGGTTTGGCACTGTCGCGCAGCAGGCCCGCTACCTTCCCAAAATCTTGAACGGTGAGGAAATCTGGTGCCAGGGATTCTCCGAGCCCACTGCCGGATCGGACCTCGCCAGCATCGCCAGCCGAGCCACCCGTGTGTCCGGCGGCTATCACATCCGCGGGCGTAAGACCTGGACCAGTTTCGTTCAGCACGCCGACCGATGCCTCATGCTCGTGCAAACGGATGAGCAGGCCCCGCGCTACAAGAATCTCAGCCTGTTCCTGGTGGACATGCGCCAAGCCGGCGTCACTGTGGACGACATCCGACAGATATCAGGAGCCGTTCATTTCGCCGAGGTCCAGTTCACCGACGTCTTTGTCAGCGACGACGATCGGGTGGGTGCCGACGGGGAAGGGTGGAAGCTCGCCATGAGCATCCTCTCTGACGAGCGGGGTGGGGCCGAAGCGGCCACACGCTACGTCGAGATCCGCTCCGACATTGACGCATTACTTGAGACGTGCGGGGATCGACCGGATTTGGCCGCTGAGCTCTCAGCCCTCGACATTCGCGCCGAGGCGCTTCGCTGGCATCTGTCAAAAGTCGTCGACCTCGAGGGGGAACAGGGCGAGGCCTTTCTTCGTGCGGTCTCAGTTCTCAAAGTCGTCTGGAGTGAGCTATGGCAGGACGTGACGCGAGCCGGCTGGCGAGCCGGCAATCCGGACGACCGCGAACACTGGCGGTTTCAGTACCTGGAATCTCGTTCCGCCAGCATCTATTCAGGAACCAACGAAATTCAACGAAACATAATGGCCGAGCGAGTACTGGGGTTGCCACGATGAATGTGAACGCCGTCCCGTCATCGACGGTGGGAGAAATCGGCTTGATGGCCGCCGAAGCCGTGCGCGAATTGGCCTTGAAAGCCACGGGCGGCTCGAAGATTTCGACCTATGTCGAAGGACCATCGCCGTTGGCCTGGAATGAGCTCGTCGAAGGCGGTTGGGACCTCGCCGGGATTGTCGAAAACGGTGAAGGCGCAACCCGCCGCGACCTGGTGGAAATCGCCATCGCCTGGGGAGAGCAATTGATTCCGCTCCCATTCATGCTGACGATCGTCGCTAAACGTCATTCACCTGCATCACTCGAAACTGACGCGCCACTCACCATGGCCCTGCCCATAGTGTCGCTGCCCTCCGGCCGGTCGTACTTGCCATTCGGCCAACTGGACGGCATCTTACTCGTCAGAGATCCAGGCGGCAGCACAGACGGCGTCCATAGCATTCCAGCCGGACAGGCCGACGATCTGGCGCTCTCGCTGCACGGCATTGAGGCGGACGAGATTTCAGCTCTGTCACCCCAGGTGGCCCGCGACGTTGCCATCGTGTTGGTCGCCGAGTGCGTCGGAGGCGCACGACAACTCCTTGCCGACGGCGTGTCGTTTGTGGGTACTCGGGAGCAGTTCGGGCAGCCGATCGGGTCGTTCCAGGCCATCAAACACCACCTCGCGAACGCGCTCATCGCCGTTGAACTTGCCGAGTCCACGACCATTTGGGCGAGTGTCGATGACACCGTCTCGGCAGCTGTTCTGCTGTTCGCCGTCGATCAGTGCATCAAGACCGCGGAAATCGTTGTGCAAGTCCATGGAGGCCTCGGCTTCACCTGGGAAATGGGGCTGCACTTCTACCTTCGGCACATGATGATGGTGCGCGAAATGGTTCCCGGTCTCATCCAATTAGCGACAATCGAGTAAGGAACAACGCCGTGCCAATCGTGTCGACATCCGTTGAAAATTCGACCGCTGTTCTAGTGATCGACAATCCACCCGTGAACATGGGGAACACCGCCATGCGTACCGCCCTCCTTGAAGCGATCACCGCCTTGGAGGGGCGAACCGACGTCCTCAACGTCGTGATTACGACGGCCGGACGTCATTTCTATGCCGGATCCGACATCGCAGAGTTCGACGGGCCACCGTCGGAACCACAGCTGCCCGCGGTCATCGCGGCGCTTGAGGCGCTGCCGGTGCCCGTCGTCGCAGCGATCACGGGTCTTGCACTCGGCGGCGGGCTCGAGTTTGCCTTGGGCTGTGACGCTCGGGTGGGCGATACCAGCGCGCGCGTGGGGTTTCCCGAGGTCACCCTCGGGTTTTTACCCGGAGCTGGCGGAACCGTGCGCACACCTAGGCTCACCGGCATCCCCAAAGCAATCGACCTGATCGCAACGGCCCGTCAGATTGATGCCGACGAAGCCCTGTCGCTGGGAATCCTCGACCGAGTGGTCCCGCCCGACGAGCTGCTCGATGCGGCGATTGCCTATGCACGGTCGATGCCGGCGAAGAGACTCGTGCGTGACCTGCCCCTGGCCCCCGCGGCGCGCACGCAGATTGATGCTGCCGTTGCCCTACTCCCGAAACGCTCCCGACCCAACATTCTCGAAGCCGTTGCCCTGATCGAACAATCCGCGCACCTGAGTGGACCTGAGGCGCTGGTACTCGAACGGGAGGCATTTCACCGTCTGCGTGTTTCCGACGAAGCAACCAATCTCCGATACCTCTTCTTCGCGCGGCGTGCAGCTGCCAAGGACCTGCGCACGACGGCGTCTCCACGCAAGGTACGTTCGGTGGGAATCGCCGGCGCCGGCACGATGGGCAGCTCTCTGGCGCGCGCCTTCGCCGCAGCTGGCTACGACGTGACCGTTTATGATCCGAATGCCGCCGCCGTCGCCCGCGTGAACGAGATTACTGGGGTCAGCGGCACGGATGCGCTCTCCGGGCTTGCCAAGGCCGACCTGGTCGTGGACGCGGTCTTTGAAGATATGCAGGTCAAGACGGCGCTGTTTCGTGAAATCGAGGAACACGTTCGTGCGGACACCATTCTGGTGAGTAACACCTCCTATCTAGACCTTGCCGAGCTTTCACGATCGCTTGCTAAGACCTCCCGGTTCGCCGGTCTGCACTTCTTCAACCCGGCCGACCGCAACCCTCTCGTCGAGGTGATTCGCGCGCCGCATACCGACGACGCCACCATTGCAACGTTAAGCGTCGTGGTTTCCCGGCTCGGAAAGACTCCGATCTCAGCCGGAATGGGCGACGGATTCGTGGCCAACCGCATCTATGCCGCGTACCGAAGCCAGGCCGAATTCCTGGTGCAGGATGGGGCTTCACCGCAGCAGGTCGATGCGGCCCTCATATCGTTCGGGTTCCCCATCGGCCCCTTCGCGGTCGGCGATCTCTCCGGGCTCAATATTGCCTGGAGCCGCCACAAACGTCTGGCAGCCACCCGCGATCCTCGCCAGCGCTACGTCACCATTGCTGACCAACTGTGCGAGCTCGGTCGGTTCGGCAAGAAGTCCGGGAGTGGCTGGTACCGCTACGGAGCGGACCAACCGCGAGGAGTCCCCGATCCGCGAACGGATGCTCTGATCCAGGCCGATCGGGTTGCGCACGGCATCTCGCCCCGAGACATCGACGACGAAGAGATTCGATCGAGAATCTTCGCCGCGATGCTCTGCGCCGCAGCATCCCTGATGCAGTCGGGCACTGTGCAACGAGCGTCTGACATCGATGTCGCCCTGACCGAAGGGTTCGCCTTCCCTCGCCATGTCGGCGGCCCCATCCGGCATCTGGCGCGAATGCCCCACGCGGAGCTGGTCGACACCCTGGCCGCCACCTACCGCTCATGCTCGATCACGTTCGCGATCGCGGCACCCGCCGTGAACGGAGAACTCCCCGAGGCGATCAGCGTTCTTCTTCGCCAGGTCGCCCCGTAGCCAGTCGCGTACACGTGCGAATAATTCGGAATTACCAATCAAACGCATGGTAGATTGCTTGCCGGGTTCATGCTGTAATTGGCTACACCTCGAACGACGACAGAGAACAGACCATCAGAACCAGGAGGACGACAGGGTGAAGATCATCGTCTTAGTTAAAGAAGTGCCCGACACCTACGGTGAACGAAAGCTCGACACCGGCAGCGGGTACGTCGATCGGGGCGCCAGCGCCCCCGTGTTGGATGAAATTAGTGAAAAGGCCCTCGAAGCGGCGGTGAGCTACCGCGACAAGAATTCTGGCGCTGAGGTCATCGCCGTCTCGATGGGCCCGTCCAGCGTGGCGAAATCACTGAGGAAGGCACTGGCCATCGGAGCAACCTCGGCCGTTCACGTCAGCGACGATGGTCTCGGCGGTGCGGATCTGACGTGGACAGCGTCGGTGCTGGCTGCCACGGTTAAGAAGATCGGCTTCGACCTGATTATCGCGGGCAATGAATCCACCGATGGACGCGGGGGTGTGATCCCGGCGATGATCGCAGAGCACCTCGGTATCGCTCAGCTCACGTCACTCAACTCGGTAGAGTTCAGCGACACCGAAATCAGCGGTGTCAGGGCCGCCGAAAACGCCACCTTCACCGTGACCGGCACAATCCCAGCCATCGTGTCGCTCACCGAGGCCAATCCGGCCGCCCGGTTCCCCAGTTTCAAGGGAGTCATGACGGCCAAGCGCAAACCGCTGGACACCTGGTCGCTCGCCGATCTGCGCATCGAGGCCGCGTCGCTGGCCGGTGCTCGCACCGTCATCGTGAGCGTGAGCGAGCGCCCCGCCAAGAGTGGCGGGCTGAAAATTGTCGATGATGGAGATGCGGGCACACGCCTCGCAGATTTTCTGGCTACCCGGGGGTTCCACTGATGAGTGAGAAAGAAACATCCACCGTGCTGGTCCTCGTGGAGCTGGACTCCACGGGCGGCATCTCAAACAGCGCTCAAATTCTTCTCGGACTGGCGGCGACCATCGGCACGCCGGTAGCCGTGGTCGCGACGAGTTCGGACGACCACTCCCAGCTTGTTACTGACCTGGCAACCGTCGGAGCCGCACGAGTGTTCGTGGCGCACACAGAACTGGTCGGTCGTACGCTGCTTGCCCCACAATTGGACGCACTCGTGGCGGCCGCACAGGAATTCACACCCATCGCCATCCTCGCCGCGAATACGATCGATGGCCGTGAGATCGCGGCACGAGCGGCGGTGCGCCTGCACGCGGGCTTGATCGTGGATGCCGTCGGGTTGAGCCGCGACAGCGGATCGATCGTCGCTTCCCACTCGGTCTTCGGCGGAGCCTACGATGTTCACTCGACGGTCGAGGGTGGCGCGGTGACGATCGTCACGGTGCGTATGGGCACCGCGCTGGCGACTGACCCGGTTGCCGAACCGCAGGTTCTCGCGGTGGAGCTCGACGTGGCCCCGGCGGGCCTGCCGCTCATCAGCGGAGTCGAAGAGTCCAGCTCTCAATCGGACCGACCCGAACTGCGCAGCGCTGAGAGGGTTGTGGCGGGAGGCCGCGGTCTCGGCTCGGGAGAGAAATTCGAGCTGGTCGAGAAACTCGCCGACACCCTGGGCGCTGCCGTCGGGGCGTCTCGCGCCGCCGTGGATGCGGGTTACCGACCACCGGCTTTTCAGGTTGGCCAAACCGGCACTACCGTGTCGCCCCAGCTTTATATCGCGCTTGGAATTTCCGGTGCGATCCAGCACCGGGTCGGGATGCAGACGGCGCAAACGATCGTGGCGATCGACACGGACGAAAATGCTCCGATTTTCGATATCGCCGACTTTGGCATCGTGGGCGACCTGTTCACCGTCGTTCCCCAGCTCATTGAGGCGATCGAAGCCCGGCGACCATGACCGCCACGGCCGAGTCGACGTCGCGTTCACCGCTCGGAACCTCGAACCGCTGGCGCAAGCTGATCTGGATGGTTCCCACAGCCGTCGTCATTGTTGCCGTGGTCATTCTCGTGGCCAAGGGGCTACGAGAATTGCCGGCCGTCCAATCGTTCCTCGTGGATTTTCCGGGGGAGACTGACCTGCCCGCGACAGCTCCGGTCGGGTTTCCAGCCTGGCTGGCGTGGCAGCATTTCCTCAACTCTCTGTTCCTGCTCCTCATCATCCGCTCGGGCTGGCGTGTTCGCACCGTGCGGAGGCCCGAAGCATTCTGGACCCGCCGGAACACCGGCATCTTTCGTACCAGGAACGCGCCGAAGAAGATCAGCATCGACCTCTGGCTTCATCTCTCGCTCGACGCGCTGTGGATTGCGAACGGTGTCGTCTTCTATGTGCTCCTGTTCGCGACCGGCCAATGGATGCGGGTGGTCCCGCTGACCTGGGAGGTGTTCCCGAACGCCGTTTCTGCCCTGCTCCACTACGCGTCCCTCAACTGGCCTACCGAGAGCGGCTGGGTCAATTACAACAGTCTGCAGGTTCTGGCTTACTTCACCACGATCTTCATTGCGGCACCGCTCGCGATCATCACGGGGCTTCGCATGTCGGGCGCCTGGCCACAGAAGGCCCGCCGGCTGAACGCACTGTACCCGATCGAAATCGCTCGGGCCATTCACCTGCCCGTCATGTTCTACTTCGTCCTCTTCATCGTCGCCCACGTGACGTTGGTTGCGACCACGGGAGTCCTGCACAACCTTAACAACATGTATGCCGTCAACAACGGTGAATCATGGCTCGGCTTCGGCATCTTCGCCGCCTCTGCGGTCGTGATGGTGATCGCTTGGGTGGCCGCTCGTCCCTTGTTGCTGCGACCGATCGCTGCCCTGACCGGAACAGTCAGCCGGTAACGACGCCGGCCGACGCTCACCGGTCGAAAGGGTTCGGCGCTGATCGCCGCAACAACGACTCCTGCGCCACCGAAGCGACCATCCGTCCGCGCTCATCAAAGAAACGACCGACCGAGAGTGCCAGGGCATCCCGATAGACCGGGCTCTCCACCTCGTGGAGCAGCCACTCGGTCATGGCAAACGGCCGGTGAAACCAAAGCGAATGATTGAGCGACGTGGCGAAGCGAGGCCCGGCAAGGTGCTGGTGCTCTAGGTCGGCCACGTGAGTCATGGCGAAATCTGAGGCCCAGGCCAGCGCTGAAGCATGACGGATCGCCGGCTGGTCCACGAGGGTGGACGCGCGCATCCAGATTCCCACCGGTGCCCCCTGTCCCAGCCGTTGGGAGTCCGTGGGCTCGGCGGCGTGGAGCTCGAACGAGTTTCGCATGAACGAACCGATCGGCGGGAGCGCCCCACCGACAGCGTCGGTCCCCGAACCCGGCTTCGCCCAACGCGTCGCCGCTTCGGCAGCATGTTCCGGCGATGATTCCGGGGAATGAAACGAGGCCGTCGAGGTTGCGATGAGTCGGCCGTTCTGGTTCGCCGCGACTCGAATCGTGCTGAAGCGCTTCGTCTCGTTGAGCACCACCCGCCCATAGAGCACCGGTTGGGTGATGTCACCCGCGCGCAGAAAACTCATCTGGAGGGAGTGGGGGCGTTGTTTGTCATCGACGCCGAGGGAGGCGACCTGAAGTGATTGCGCCAGCAGTGCCCCGCCAAAAATCGACCCACCGGCGCCCGGCGGCGCATAGGCCACCCGACCGTGGGGTGCGTTCGTCGTGGAGAGCCAATCCTGCAATCGCCGCTCACGCGGCACCGACCCGGCGATGTTTCGAAGTTCATTCACGGCACTCAATTCCCTTGCAATAATACCAAACGTACGGTTGAATGAGTCTATGACAGAAACGCTTTTACGGCACACTGCAGTGTTAAATAGCGCACACACGCTACTGACACCCTCGTGGTCAGACCGACAGCACATCGACCTCATTTCAGAAGCGGTAACGCGCGCACTGAAAGGAACCTCACTCGGAATCAATGACATTGATTTCGTCATCGACTCCGGGAGCGACTTTCTTGACGGAAGGAGTATTTCAAACTGCGGATTCCTCGGCGCGATGGGAGCCCACCATAAAGAAGAATCCCGAGTCGAAGAAGATGGTCTCTGGTCTCTTATGTATGGGGCCAATAAAATTGCGAGTGGCGCAGCATCCGTCGGGTTGATTATTGCCTACTCGAAGCCCTCTGAAAGCGACGTTGACGCTTTCTGGACCAGCCTCCTGGAGCCGTTCATCCAACGCCCGGTCGGGCTGGACCAGCGGTCAGCTGCCGGTCTCTATGCCCAGAGATATCTGGCCGCGGCCGGCCTCGGAGCTGATGACCTCCGTTCGGTGAGCGAGCATGCCTGGGCCGCAGCGGCACGCAACGCGGGCGTGGACGTCAGCGAATTGCCCACCGATGACGCCTTCTGGAATGATGATTTCGCCACCCCACTGAGGCGCTCCGATCTCTCCCGGCCCGTCGATGGCGCCGTCGCCATCCTCATCTCCAACGCCGAGGTCGCAGCCAGCGCAACTTCGCGCCCGATCTGGATCACCGGAATGGGCTCCGCCATCGACCAGCACTTTCTGGCAGCTCGAGAACCCGACACCTTTCCAGCCTGCGAAGTCGCGGCCAAGTCCGCCTATCGAATGGCTGGCGGGATAGGCCCGGCGGACATCGACCTCGCCGAAGTGTCGGCCACGTCGACGGTCGGTGAACTCATGGTGCTCGAAGCCGTCGGACTCGCCGAGAAACACCACGGGATCGACCTCTATCGAGACCCTGACCAGAGCCGAATCAACCCGTCTGGCGGAGCTTTGCCGGCAGATCCAATCATGGCCACCGGATTGGTTCGACTACATGAAGCCGCGTCACGCCTAGGCGGGCGCCCCGGCGTCGAGGCCACCGACGCCAGAACGGCACTCGTGCACGGAGCCGGAGGGTTCGGAATGCAAAATCACTGCGTCATCACCTTGGAAGTCAACTCATGAGCATCGCAATAGTTGGAACGGGCCAAACCGTTCATGCCCGTCGTCGAACCGACGTCAGTCAGGCCGGCCTCGCCCGCGAAGCCGTCATCGAAGCGCTGGCCGACGCCGGCCTCACCATGGACGACATCGACAGCGTCATCGTCGCGAGCGGACCGGCCATGTTCGGCGCCGTGAATCAGCCTGAAAAATGGCTCGTCGACGCTCTCGGCGCCCGATACAAGCCGTTGGTGCGAGTCACCAGTGGCGGCGGTACCGGGCTCGCCGGGGCGCTGGCTGCCATCAACCAGATCAATGGCGGCTCAGCGCGTCGTGTACTCGTGGTGGCTTATGACAAGCTCTCCGAGGGCGCGCTGCAGGCATCAATCTCGACCCTGTACGACCCGTTCTGGGGTCGCGAATTCGCTGTGGGGATCATGGGATTCGCCGCGGCCTATTGGCATGCTCGAATCGAGAAGCTCGGCCATACCGAAGAGGCCGCGGCCCTGGTCGCGGTGAAGAATCGTCGACAGGCCATGGCCAATCCGAAAGCGCACGTACGACGCGAGGTCACCGTCGACGAAGTGATGGCGTCCCGCCCCCTGTGCTGGCCGATCAAGCTGCTCGATGTCCCGCCTATTTCTGACGGAGCTTGTGCCGTGATCTTTGCGGCCGGCGGTGATGCAGAGGCGATCACCGACCGCCCCGCCTGGATCCACGGGATGACCTACTACAGCGAGGCCGACAACGGAGCGGATCGCTCGATGCTGCAGTCCGAGCCGCTACAGATCGCGGCAGCGAAGGTCTACAAGCAAGCCGGGATCACGAACCCGTTCCGCCAATTCGACGTTGCTGAAGTTCAGGAGCCTTACACCTGCTTCGAGCTGAGCTATTACGAAGGTCTCGGGCTGTGCCCCGAGGGTGGCGCAGCGGAACTCATAGAGTCGGGCGAAACGGCCATGGGCGGCTCCCTGCCCGTGAATCCGTCGGGCGGTTGCATGGGTGCCAATCCGATCGGCGCCACCGCGTTGATCAGGCTCGCTGAAGCTGCGATGCAAGTGACGGGCAAGGCCGGTGATCACCAGGTCGTCGGCGCCGAACGTGCGCTCGTGCAGGCCGGTGGCGGCTGGGCAAACCTCCGCGGCGTCGCTGCAGTCGGAGCCGAAAAGCGATGAAAGGCGAGACGATGACGACAACAGATGCTCCAACTGCGAGCGACGAGATGGAATCCCTCGCCGCGCAGCTCAGGATGCCGTACACCCTGACCCCGGGCTGGGCGACGGGAATCTTCCTCGCCGAACTCGGGCGGCACCGCCTCATTGGTTCCCGGCACGGTGACACGATCAGTGTGCCAGCGCAGGACTTCAGCGGTACGTCCGGCGAGCCAACGGAAGGGCTCGTCGAAGTGGCACCGGTCGGTGCGCTGCAGGGCTTCACCACCACAGCGGATGGCACGCTCGGGCTGGTACTGATCGACGGCACAGATATCCCGATGATTCATCGACTGCTTGACTTCGACAGCGAAACGCTTCAGATTGGTGCGCGAGTCGAAGCGGTGTGGTCGGATAAACCCGTGGGAAGCATGCTCGACCTTGCCGGGTTTGCCCTAGCCAGCTCGAGCGAATCGTTCTCTCCGCGTGCGGTGCCGGGTGACCTTCTGCCGCCCGTGCTGCAAGTCGACTATTCGATGACTCTGGACTACCAGCACGCCTACGGCCCGTACTACGGCACCCTGTTTAACGCCGTGAAATACGACCGACGACTGCGCGGGGTCACGTGTACGAAATGCGCCCGAGTATTGCTGCCACCGCGCGCCATGTGCGATGTCTGCTTCGCTCCGACCTCGCAATGGGTAGATATCGACGCAGTCGGCACGGTGCAGGCAAGCTCGATCGTACACATCGAATTCATCGGGCAGCGGATGAAGCCGCCGTACGTCTACTCCGAGATCGTGCTCGATGGGACATCGACACGATTGATTCACATGATCGGTGATGTCGATGCCGAAGACGCCAAGACAGCCGCAACCCCTGGAGCACGGGTACGGGCGGTGTGGAGCGACCGCCGAACCGGCAGCCTCACCGACATCGACTACTTCAAACTCATCCCCTGATTGCGAGACGGGAGCCACACCGCAGGGTGTGGCTCCCCTATCGTTCGAGCCGCTCGCGGCGAGCCTGCCGCGCGACCCCGGTTAGGGTTTTGGTATGAAACTCTTCGCGCAGACCCGACGTCGACTGCGCCCGCTGGCGACCGTGATGGCCCTGCTCGGGCTGGCCGCGACGCTCATCACACTGCCGGCGACGTCGGTCGCCGCAGCTCCGCTCTCGGCCGCGACCGAATCGGCACCGACCGACCCGGCCCCGCTTGACCCTGCTCCGTTCGACCCCGGCCTCATCATCAGCGACTACAACTTCTTCAACCCCGATGCCCTCACCGCGGTCCAGATTCAGGATTTTCTCGAGCAGCGATCCTGCCGCCCGAGCGACGACGTGCCGTGCCTCTGGGAATACCGCGAGACGACGACCAGCCAACCGGCCCAGGGCGCCGGCCACTGCCTGCCCTACGCCGGTGCCGAGAACGAAACGGCCGCCCGCATCATCGCGAAGATCGCGGCGGCCTGCACGATCAGCCCCGAAGTCCTGCTGGTGCTGCTGCAAAAGGAGCAGTCGCTGCTGACCCGGCCCACGGCATCCGGTTATCTGCGCGCCACCGGCTACGGCTGCCCGGACACTGCGGACTGCGACGCCCAGTACTTCGGTTTCTTCAACCAGGTCTACAACGCGGCCTGGCAGTTTCGGCAGTACACCCAGGAGCCCGACCGGGCGTTCCAGGTCGGTTCGGTCGATGTGGGTTTCAACCCCAACGCCGAGTGCGGGGCCTCCGCCGTGGTCATCGAGAACCAGGCCACCGCCAACCTGTACAACTACACGCCGTACCAGCCCAACCCGGTTGCCGTCGAGAACGCCGGCGACGAGGGCGACGCCTGCTCCACCTACGGCAACCTCAATTTCTGGCTGTTCTACAACGACTGGTTCGGGGACGGGGCCCTCGAACCGTTCTCGGTCATCTTCGACGACTGCCTCAGTTTCGTCGACGGCCAAGGCTGCACGCCCGTGTCACTGCTGCCGACCGTCGCCGCGGCCGGCTAGTTCGCTCTGTACACCCACGGCAGCCCGCCGATCTCGAGGCGGTGCCGCCCCCCGGCCTGCTCGGCGAGCGCGTCATCGGCGTAGGCAACGTCACCAGCCCAGAACAGCGCCGGCCCACGCTCGCTCGCACCGAGCCGGGTTTCGTAGTGCGCGAGCCCGCGCTGCCCTGCGCTGGCCACGATGTCGGCCACCGATTCGTGTCCCTGCAGCCCGTGCAGCGTCACCCAGGTCGGTGCTACCAGAGTCATCACAGCGGATGAGTGTCGCTCCAGCGCCGCCGCCGGCCGCAGCCAGACGAAGTCGATGACCTCGTCTTCGGCGAGCACGATGGTGCCGGGCGGTGCCGTTGTGAGGTAGAACCAGGTGCGCAGCCGCTTCGGCACGTTCAGCGGCGGAACCCACAGCGCTGCGGCCACGAGGGCCTCGGGTGCGACTTCGAGTCCGGTCTCTTCGCGCACCTCGCGCACCGCAGCCCGGCGGGCGGCGAGCTGCTCGATGGCCTCGGCTCGTTCCGCCGAGGGCGCGCTGCCAGCGGGCGCTGCGGCATCCGTTGGCAGTCGATCGTCGGGGTCGACGCCGCCGCCGGGAAAGACCCACGCGCCGGCGAAGGACCCGCGGTGGCGGGGCCGCTCGAGGAGCAGCACTTCGGGGCCGTCTGGGCTGTCCCGAAGCAAGACCACGGTCGCCGCGACTCCGATCGAAGCGTGCATGCTCTCGGTGTCTGGCGTCATCGCTGGTCCTTATGGTCGGATCGTGCAGGCTTCCCCCACCCTAACGCCGGGCTCCGACACCGACACGAACACCGGCGCTAAGCTGCCAACCATGCCCGCCGACATCAAGCGCACGAGTCCGCTCACCCGCAGCCTGCTCGCGCCGAACGCTGGGCCGATGACGCTCGACGGCACCAACAGCTATCTCATCGGCGCCGCCGACGCACCGGCATTGGTCGTCGTCGACCCGGGGCCGCTACACGAGGGCCACCTCGCCGCCCTCGCCGCTGCCGGCCGGGTCGAGCTCGTGCTGATCACGCACCGGCACGCCGACCACACGGCGGGGAGCGTGCGATTCGCCGAGCTGACCGGAGCCCCGGTCCGGGCGTTCGACGCGGCGCACTGCGTGAATGGCGACCCACTCGTCGACGGTGAGCTGATTGCGGCCGCCGGCACCAGCATCCGGGTAATAGCCGCCCCTGGACACACCGACGACTCGGTCTGCCTGCACCTGCCGGGCGACGGCGAGGCCGGATCGGTGCTCACCGGCGACACCATTCTCGGCCGGGGAACGACGATCATCGACGGCGACCTCGCCGACTACCTCGCCTCCCTCGAAGCCCTGCGCGCGCTCGGCCCGGCCACCGTGCTGCCCGCGCACGGCCCGGTACTGCCCGACCTGGCAGCCAGCTGCACCGCCTATCTCGCGCACCGGCATGAGCGTCTCGACCAGGTGCGCGCTGCCCTCGCGCGGCTCGGTTCCGCGGCGACGGTGGCCCAAGTCACCGATCTCGTCTACGCGCAAACGGATGCCGCGGTGCGGTTCGCCGCCGAGGCATCCGTTCGCGCGCAGCTGGCCTACCTGCGCGCGGAGGCCTGACCCGCTGTCGCTGTCGCTGTCGCTGTCGCGCAAACTTTCCCGCGTGCGGTCTGGCCTGCGCCGGGCCGCACGCGCGATACTGGGCTCGGGCTTCTCCCCGCGCAAAGCACAACTGTCGATCTACGGCCTCAAGGATCTCCCCGAGGGCGCCGCCCTGCTTCCCCAACTCGGCACCTATACCGAGGGCGCCGGGTGTGTGTACGTGAAGAAGCTCGATGACATCGACCTCGACGTGCTGCGCCGGCTCATTGCGATCGCCGCGGCCAGGGGCGACGACCCCGCAGCACCCGCGGCCTAGTTTCGAAGTTCTTCGGTTCCTCAAACCCCGTTCCCGTTCGTAACTCCTGCAATCCGTCTCGATGTATTACAACTCTCCCGTCATGACGCGGATCTGATCATCCGGGTTCAGAAATTTCAGGAGTTATGCGCGCAGCCCGTCAGTCTACGGCGTCGGCGAAGCCAGGCAGGCGCGCACAACGAGGGCGACCGCTGGGCGGATCTCGGCGCCTTCGTCGACCGTCAGGCGGTGCAAAATCAGTCCCTCGCCGAACGCCATGAGAGCGACGGCCGCGGTCTTCGGATCCGGAGCACCCAGCCCGGCCAGTGCCGCCCTGGACCACTGCTCGGGTCGGTACACACGCGAGGAGTATGCCATGACCAGCACGCAGACCACGCCCGAACTGCCAAGACTACGTCGACGACTTCACCCTCGGGCACGTCCCCGGTACCGGCTACTACATTGCCGAGCAACGACCCGCCGTCGTGATCGCACGCACCCTCGAGTTCCTGTCCGCTCGGTGACCGCCACGCGGAGGACCGGACAGCCACGCGCTCGCCTCCAGCGACAACCCGGATAGCCGCCGGCACGTTGCATCCGAAACAGACCGAACGGTATGGTCTTTGTAGCGCTGCAATTTGGCGTTCACCCCCATTCGTCGTCGCAGTGCGCTAGCTTATGGGGAGATCGGGGGCGGCGATCGGTCAGCGGCGCAGCCCAGACAATGCTCAAAGGGGACCTTCATGCGCCATCGCTCACTGCTCACGGCCATCGCCACCGCGGCCTTTCTGTCACTGACGCTCGCGGGGTGCAGCGGCGACAAGACCGCCGCCAAACTCGATCCGGCCGAGAGCCCGCTTTCGAAGTACATGTCATCGATGTACGGGGACTACGACGAAGACTCGATGACGGCCCAGCAGAACGAACAGGAAGAGCTGGTCGCCACCTGCATGGCCGACGAGGGATTCGACTATGTTCCGGTCGACAACTCGCAGTACAGCGGCATGATGAGCGATGACAGCGAAGAGTACGGCACCGAGAAATGGGTATCTGAAAACGGCTACGGCATGAGCCAGTCCCCGGAGCAGCTCGCGGAACAGCAGGAGCAGAGCGAAGCGTACGTCGACCCCAACCAGGACTACGTAATGAGCCTCTCTGAGAGTGAGCAGACGGCCTACTACGAGGTGCTCTACGGCGTTCAGCCCACCGAAGAGGAGATGGGCGAAGACGGCTCATACGAATACAACTGGGAGACCTCGGGCTGCCAGGGCTTCGCCAGTCATGAAATCAATGGCGACCAGCCGTCGCAGGAAGATCACGCGGCGCTGTACGACGCGATGAGCGCCATGTACGAGGAAGCCCAATCGTCCCCCACCCTCGTCGCCCTCGACGCCGAATGGGCGACCTGCATGGCCGACGCCGGGTATGCGACCTTCCTCAAGAAGGCCGATGCCCAGGAGTCGATCTCCAACGAACAGAACGCAATCTACGAAAGCGGGGCGGAAACCGGTCCCGACGAGCAGGCCCTCGCTGACCTGCGCGAGAAAGAACTCGCCGTGGCCATGGCTGACTTCACCTGCGCCGAAGACCTCGACTACACCGCAGCCTCGATGAAGGTGCAGTTCGACCTGGAAGAGCAGTTCATCACCGACCACAAGTCCGAGCTCGACGCGCTCATCGCAGACTCCGAGCAAGGCAAGTAGGTGTCGCCCCGGTTCGGCCGACGAACGAGCGAGCTCGACGCCACCGAGGTGATCGACGCCATCGATGCCGACGCCATCGATGCCGCCCCCGTCACCCACTCGCGCAGCCAGGGCTGGCGCCGCCTGTTCGTCGGCAACCGGGTGATCTGGGTGATGGCCACCGTCGCCATCGTGGCCCTCGTGGCCGGCCTCGGGCTCGGTCAGCTGATCGTCTCCCCCGGGCAGGCCGCAGCGGATGCCAACGCTCCCGCCGCCGGCCTCATCACCGTTCCCATAGAAAACCGCACGCTCGCCAACGACGTCACCATGCGCGGCGATGCGACCTACGCCGACTCGGTGGAGGTGTCGATTGAAACCGGCGAACTCGCCGGCGCCCCCATCATCACCGGGCAGGTCCCCGAGGTCGCCGCCATCTTCGACACCGCCTCCATCGCGCTAGAGGTCACCGGCCGCCCGGTCATCGTGCTGCCCGGCGATCTGCCGGTCTACCGCACCCTGCGCGTCGGAGTCTCCGGCCCAGACGTGCTGCAGTTCAAGCAAGGCCTGAACGCGGCCGGCATCGACCCCGGTGCGCTCGACTCCGACGTGTTCGACGCGCAGACCGCGAGCGCGGTCACAGCGCTCTACGCCAAGGTCGGCTACCCGGCCCCCACCGGCGGCGCCGACGTCGCAGACGCCGTGAGCGGCGCCGAAGCCGGCGTCACGAGCGCGCAGGCATCCGTTGACAGCGCCACCGGCGCGCTTTCCGTCGTGCAGGGCGCCGCGTCGAACGTCGACGTCGTCGAGCAGGGCAACCTCGTGCGCAGCGCCCAGCGCGCGCTCGCCCTGGCCCAAATCGACGGCACCCCGAACGAGATAGCGGATGCCGACGAAGCCGTCACCCTCGCTGTGGCCCGCCAGACCCAGGCTCTGGCGCCGCGCGATGCGAGCGCCGAGAAGGCCGCCGTCACGGCGGCCAGGGCTGAGCTGACCCGCGCCGGCGAAACCCTGAGCGACGCCCGCGACGGCGCGCTCGCCTACCTGCCGGCCGGTGAGGTGCTCTACCTGCCTGACCTGCCGCGCCGGGTCGACGAGATTAGCGTGAAACGCGGATCCAGCATCACCGGACCGGTCATGCGGGTCTCCGGTGCGACCCTCGTCATCTCCGGCTCGGCGACCGCGAGCGATGCCGCCCTGCTCGAAGTCGGCGCCCCGGCCATACTCGCCATGCCCGAC
Source organism: Cryobacterium glaciale (assembly GCF_004402535.1). Lineage (GTDB taxonomy): Bacteria > Actinomycetota > Actinomycetes > Actinomycetales > Microbacteriaceae > Cryobacterium > Cryobacterium glaciale. The sequence continues at coordinate 114,138 of NZ_SOEY01000002.1, forward strand.
GGCGACCAGACCGCCACGATCTCCTCGATTCTCCCCGCCGAACCGGCCAGCGGTGCAGCAGCGGGTAGTGCAGCAGCGAGCGGCCGCTTCACCGTATTGTTCGCCCCCGACGCGCTCACCGACGAACAGATCCAGGCCGTGCAGGGCAGCAACGTGCGCGTGCGCATCCCGGTCAGCTCGACCGATGGCGAGGTGCTCGCCGTTCCGCTCGCGGCGCTCACGGCCGGGCCCGGTGGCGAATCCCGGGTCGAGTTCGACCCAGGCGACGGCGCCGAAACCGTGCTGGTCGAGGTCACGACCGGGCTCGCCGCCGAGGGCTTCGTTGAGATCACCGCGGTCGACGGCTCGCTGGGCGTCGGCGACCTCGTCGTGGTGGGCCGGTGATGGGCCGGTGATGACAGCCCCGGTCGTCGAACTGGTCAACGTCACGCGGTCGTTTCCCGGCCCGCCCGAGGTGCAGGCGCTCAAATCGGTCAATCTTCGGGTCGAACGCGGCGACTACCTGTCGATCGTCGGCCCGAGCGGATCGGGCAAGTCGACGATGCTCAACCTGCTCGGCCTGCTCGACCGGCCGAGCGTCGGCGAGTACCACCTTGACGGCCGCGACACCAGCCTGCTCGATGAGAAGCAGCGTGCCATCGTGCGCGGCGGCACCATCGGCTTTGTCTTCCAGGCCTTCCACCTGCTGCCGCACCGCACCGTGCTCGACAATGTGCTGCTCGCCACCCTGTACAGCGGCGTGCCGCGCGCCGAACGGGAGGACCGCGCCCGCGCCGCCCTCGACCGCGTGAAACTCAATCACCGCCTCGATTTTCTGCCCGGCACCCTCTCCGGCGGCGAACGTCAACGCGTGGCCGTGGCCCGCGCCGTCGTCGCCTCGCCCGAGCTTCTGCTCGCCGACGAACCCACCGGCAACCTCGACGAAGCCACCGGCGGCGAGGTCATGGACCTCTTCGAAGAACTGCACGCCGACGGCCTCACCCTCATCGTGATCACCCACGACCAGGTCGTGAGCGACCGGGCCGAGCGCCGCGTGCGCATCACCGACGGCCGCCTGAGCGAGCTGTCGTGAACGTCTCCTTCAAACGGATGCTCCGCCGCCGTTCCCGCGCCGCCCCTGGTGCTGAGTCGGCGGCATCCGCTGAACTGACCGCCAGCATCGTGCCGGTCATTCGCCGCGCCGACCGGTTCTCGGTGCAGGACCTGCTGGTCGAGGCGAGTCACGGCGTCGGCGCCCGCCCCAGCCGGCTCGTCATGACGACCCTCGGCACCGTGCTCGGCATCGCCTCGCTCGTGGTCACGATCGGGTTCGCGCAGACCGCCGCCGGACAGATCTCCAACCAGTTCGACGCCGTCTCGGCCACTCAGATTCTGATCGAACCGGCCGAGGTCCGCAACTCGAGCGGCAATGAGCAGGCCACCGGCCGGCTGCCGTGGGATGCCCCGGAGCGGGTCGATCGCCTCGCCGGCGTGGAACGCGCGGGCCTCCTGGCCGATGTCGATGTGGACGGCCAGCTGATCACATCCGTTCCCGTCAACGACCCGTCGGCCGCGCAGACCCTGAGCCCGGCCGTCATCGCCACCTCGCCGGGCCTGCTCGCCGCGGTGCGCGGGCAGGTCGTCACCGGACGCTACTTCGACGCCGGCCACGACGAGCGCGGAGACCGGGTGGTCGTGCTCGGCTCCCGAGCCGCTGAAGTGCTCGGCATCAACCGCGTCGATTCGCAGCCGTCGATCTTCATCGGCGAAGTTCCGTACACGGTCGTCGGCATCATCGACGGCGTCGAACGCCGCGCCAACCTGCTCGACGCGGTCATTCTGCCGCTGAACACCGCGCGCGCCGATTTCGCACTGGCCGCTCCGGCCGAGCTGCACGTGCAGATCGATGTCGGCGCCGGCGCGCTCGTGGCCCGGCAGGCACCGATCGCGCTGGACCCGAACGCACCCGAGAACTTCACGGTGCAGGCGCCCGCCGCCGCGTCATCACTGCAAGACAACATTCAGGCCGACATCAACATCGTCTTTCTCACCCTCGGCATTCTCGCGCTGCTCGCCGGCGGGCTCGGCATCGCCAACGTCACGCTGCTCTCGGTGATGGAACGGGTCGGCGAGATCGGCCTGCGCCGGGCGCTCGGCGCTACCAAGCGCGACATCGCCCGGCAGTTCATCGTGGAGTCGGCCGTGATCGGGCTGCTCGGCGGCCTGATCGGGTCGGCACTCGGGGTGTTCGCGGTCGTCGTCGTCTCGCTGCTGCAGGGCTGGACGCCCATTCTCGACCCCTTCGTCGCGATCGGCGCCGCCCTGCTCGGAACCATCGTCGGCCTCGCCGCCGGCGCCTATCCCGCGGTGCGCGCCTCCAACATCGAGCCGATCACCGCTCTTCGCGGCGGCATCTGAGGGGCGCTCCGGTCGCCGCGGCCACTTCGCGCCACGCGCAGTGTCAAGACTCTCGCCGTACCGATACGGATGATCCGTCAACTCGGGGCGCCTCCGACAACGCCCAGGCGGGCATTCACTCCCAACCGACGGCCGGCAAACGGATGCTGCGGCGCCGGTCGGCACCGCAGCATCTGTTCTGGCCGGTTCGGCCTACGCGGTGCGCTCGTCGTCCTCGCGGCGGCGGCGGGCGATGAGGAACCAGACCAGGCCGCCGACCAGCGCCACGATCAGCCCGGCCAGAATGATCCACCAGGTGGAGTCCAGCCCGGCCGGAGCATCCACCGCGGTGTCAGCCGGGGGCGCAGCTTCGACGACGCTGTCGTCGGTGACGGTGAGTTTGATGGAATAGCTCGCCTCCTCACCAGTCGCGCTCAAACCGGTCACCACCAGGGTGTGCTGCCCGGCCCGAATCTGCTCCGGCAGGGTGAAATCACCCGACATGGTGTTGCCGGCCGCGACGACACCCTCACCCAGGAACGTCGGCGTCGAGAACACCCACGCCTCCACCACACTGCCTTCCCGGAACCCGGTCACACCGACCGTCACCTCACCGAGTACCGGCACCGTCAGGTCGACCGTCGCGTCCTCCGGCAGCGTCGATCCCGCCGGAGTGACCGACACCGTCGTGTCATTGACACCGGCGAAGATGCGCGTGGACCCGTCCTGAGTCACGTCATACTCAATCGCGACACCGTCCATCGTCACAGCACCCACACCGGACCCGACCGACGGAGGCACGCGAGTCTCGCTAGTCTCCGCCAGCTCCGCGGCAGAGGCAGCCGCAGCATCCGCCGCCAGCTGCTCCGCCGCTGCTGCTGCGGCTGCGGCTGCGGCGGCTACGGCTGCGCGGGTGGTGGCGTTCGTCGTCGGCACCCGAACCGAGCTGCCCGGCACCACCACAGGCGTCGGAACAACTACGGCCAGGGAGGCCGTGCCGGAGACCGTGCTGTGAGCGCGCAGATCACCGGCGCGCAGGACCGTCACGGTCACATCGCTGGTACCACCCGCCGCAAGGCCCGTCACCGTGATCCTGGCACCGGACTGCACGGCCGTGCCCGCAGATGCCGCCAGCGTGTAACCACGACGAGCGTCATAATTCGCGATCGTCACCGTGAACCCATCCGCCGTGCGCGTCACCGCCGAGAACTCCGCCGCAGTCCCCGTCCGCAGCGCGCTTCCCACCAGACCCGCAACCGTTGACGTGTAACCGAAACGATCAGCCTGCACCATCACCAGGGCCTGGCCCCCCACGTCCAGACCAGTCACAGTGATCACACCATCAACCCGCTCAACCGATCCGCTCGCACTCGTCACCGAATAGGCATAGTCCGCGCTGAAATTCGTGATTGTTACCGTGAACCCGCCCGCCGTCGACACCGCGTCGGAGAGCACCGGGGCGACCCCAGCCAGCAAGGCACTACCGATTGCGACGAACTGCGTCGTGGTGTATCCGGTTCGGATAGCCTCCACGATGACGCTCGCCGACTGTCCGTCCGCCAGACCCGTTATCGTCACCGTTGATCCGGTGCGCGAAGCACTACCGACCGAAGAATCCACCGTGTAGTCCACGGATTCATTGAAGTTGGCGATATCGAAGGAGAATCCCGACCTCACCGAGCGTATCGACGAGACCGTCGGAGGCGTGCCGGCGAGCAGTGCTGCGCCGGACGCCGTGGCACTGGTCGAGGTGAATCCCGTGCGAGTCGCGACGACGGTCACCACAGCGGTGGCGCCGTCAGCCAGCCCGGTCACCGAAAGTGTGCCGCCGCTCAGCGACACCAGACCGGCCGTTGAGCTAGCCCCATAGGTGTAGAGGCCACTGAGGTTGGTGATGCTCAACGTGAAACCGTCAGCCGCGGCAACAGCACCGCTGAGCATTGGAACAACACCCGCCGACAGCGCCTGACCGGTCACCGATCCGGTGCCACTCGCGTACCCGCCGCGGGTCGTCGTGACCGTGAGGGCTTGGCTTGTGCCCGCAGTGAGGCCAATGACGGTGATTGTGGAATCGGTGCGACTCGTCATCCCCTGCGAAGCCACGACAGATACAAACGTGTAGTTCGGGTCCCAGTTGGTGATGTCCACCGTGAAGCCGTCCGCCGTGCGCACCGGCGTACCGAAGGTCGGGGTCAGCCCCGCGAGCAGCGCCGTTCCACTCGTGGCGGCCGACGTCGGCGTAAATCCAGTCCGGGTCGCGTTGACGGTGAGGGCCGCTGAGGCTCCCGCCGCCAGTGCGCTAACCGTGATGTTCGCCCCACTGCGCGTGAACGAAGCACCGTTCGTGGCCGACAACGCATACGTGACCGCGGCGTCATAGTTCGTCAGCGTCACGGTAAAGCCGTCGGCCGTGGCCACCGGAGCACCAAGGGTCGGCACCGTTCCCGGTGCGATCGGCGTCAACAGCAGCGGACTCCACGGGCCGGTGCCCGACCCGTTCACCGCACTGATCCCAAAATCATACGCCGTGCCGTTGGTCAGCCCGGTTACCGTCGTCGTGGTGCCCGTGGACACCCCGTCGCTGAAATCGTTCCACGCATTGCTGCCGGCGACGGCGTAACGGATTTTGTAGTCCGAGATCGCGCTACTGCCCGCCGTTCCCGCAGCCCAGGTCAGTACGGCGTTCGTGTTGCCCGCCGTTCCCGAGACCGAAGTGAGCACACCGGGGGCACCCGGTGTTACCGCCACGCGTGGGCTGGACCGAGTACTCGTCCCTACCGCGTTCGCCGCTTCCACCGTGATGTACTGCGTGCCGGAGAAACCGGTCAACGTGCACGTCAACGCGCCCGTCGTCGAGCACTTACTGCCCTGGACACCCTGACTCGCAGCCGACCACGCGATCACCGAATAACTCGTCACCGGAGACCCGTTCGCGGGCGTCGCCGGCCACGAGATGACCGCACCGTTCGTGGTCGGCACCGCGACGATCGTCGCGGAGTCCGGCGTCGTCGGCACCGAAGCGGGTGTGCCGTTCACCGCGGCCGATGCCGCGCCGATTCCCGCAGCGCTTTTCGCGCGCAGCGCGACCGCGTAGGTCGTGCCGTTTACCAGCCCCGAGATTACGATCGGGGAGGTCGTGGCTGTCACCGGCACCCACGCGCCACCATCAAGCTGATAGTCGTACCCCGTGATCGCCCGGGTTCCGGCCGACCCGGCCGTGAATGCAACCCGCAGAAATGTGTTCTGAGCGGTGATGGTCGAAATGGTCGGTGCAAACGGTTTCGCCAACGGCGTCACACTCACCCGCGGCGCCGACGCCGCCCCCGCACCCGCACCGTTCACCGCGGCAACCGACACGAACACCGTCGTACCATTCGTCAACCCGGTCAGCGTCGCGGTCAGATCCGTCGTCACCACGGTCGAGACCGGCGTCGTACTTTCCGACCCCGCCCACACCGACACCGCATACCCGGTCACAGCCGAACCGCCATCAAACTGCGGCGCCACCCACGACACCGTCGCGGATCCGGCACCGACAACCGCCGTCATCCCGGTCGGAGCATCTGGAGCGGTGCGCGGGGTCACGACCACGGCAGTTGATGCCGAGCCAAAGCCGGCGTTGTTACTCGTGCGCAGCTGCACCGAATACGCCTGACCATTGGTCAAACCGTTCACCAGAAACGGACTCGCCAACGTCGCCGGGTCGATCCATGCGCCGCCATCAAGCCGGTACTGCACCATCGTCACCGGCGATCCGCCGTCATCCGCTACCGTGAAACCGAACGTCGCCGACCCATTGCCCGCCGACGCGGTGACCACGGCCACGCCGGGCGGCGTCATCGGCGGCACCGACCGCACCACCGAGCCCGACCCCGCGCCCACACCATTCACCGCACGCAACTGCACCGGATAAGCCACGCCGTTCACCAACCGGGTCGCACCGTCGCTGGAAAGGACCGTGATCACCAGCGGGCTGCCCGTGGAACCCGACGTGCGCGCACGCCAGGAGAGGCCACCATCCGTCGAATACTCAAACCCGGTCAGGGCGCTACCGCCCGCATTGCCGGCGGTGAAACCAATCGACAAGGTGCGGTCCGACCGCGTGATCGTGCCCAGCGTCGGCGCCGAGGCCACCGTCGCCGGAACCGCGGTCAACGCCGCCGAAGCTGCGCCGTCACCCATGGCATTGATTCCCCGCACCGCAACGGAGTAGTTCGTGCCGTTACTCAGCGAACCGATGGTGAACGACGATGACAGCGAACCCGTGTTCGCCCACGCCCCACCGTCCAACTGGTATTCAAACCGAGAGATCGCCGATCCACCATTCGACGCCATGAGAAAGGCCACCTGCACGGCCGCATTGCTTCCCGTTACCGACACCAGGCTCGGCGCCGACGGCACCGTCCGCGCCATACCCTCCGCCAGAGCGGATGCTGCGCCCACGCCGACCGCGGTCACCGCCCGCAACTCCACACCATACGTCTGCCCATTCGTCAACGCCGCTGAAGCATCCGAGGACAACGTCGAAATCTGTAGCGGACTTCCCGTGCTGCCACCGTCGCTACGTGCACGCCAGGTCGCACCAGCATCCGTTGAATACTCATACCCGGTGATCAAAGCGCCTCCGTCGTCAGACGGCGCCGTGAACGACGCACTCAGCCGCTGATCCGACCCTGCGACCGTATTGCCCACGATCGTCGGCGCAGCCGCAATCGTCGCCGGTGTCACCATCATCGCTGCCGAACCGGCGCTCGTTCCGATCGCATTGACCAGCCGCACAGTCACCGCATACTCGGTACCGTTCGTCAGCCCCGACAGCAGCAGCGGGCTCGAAATCGTGCCAGCGTTCGTCCAGGTCCCGCCCGAACCGGTCTGGTACTCCACCCCCGTGATCGCAGAACCACCCTCCGCCCCCGCCACGTACGACACCGTCGCGCTGCGGTCACCGCGCACGACCGCCGAAATCGTCGGTGCGGCTGGCGCCGACAGGGTGGTCACGGACGCCGGCAACGACACCGCGCCCCCGCCCACGCCGTTGACCGCCCGCACCGAGATCGAATACAACGTGCCCGCACTCAGCCCCGACACCAGCAACGGACTCGCCGTCATCCCCGCCGACACCCACGAGCCCGAATCCACCCGATATTCATAATCCGTCACCGGCCCAGAACTGAACCCCGCAGTGAACGACACCGACACCGCGGTGCCACTCGTGGCCTGCACCGCGGAAATCGTCGGCGCCCCCGGCACCGTTGACGGAGTCCCCGACACAGCATTCGACGCCGCGCCCGCCCCAATCGCATTTACCGCACGCAATCGCACCGAGTACCCCGTGTCATTCGACAGGCCGGCCACAAGAACCGGCGACACCACACCGCTCACCGGCGCCCAGACGCCGCTGTCCACGCTCACCTCATACGCTGTAACCGGGCTGTCCGACGCAGCCGCCGTGAACGCCACCGACAGGGCAGAGTCCCCCGAGACCATCCCCGTCAGGACCGGCGCGCCCGGAACATCACTCGGCGTCACCGCCGCCGACACCACAGACACCGACCCCGCACCATACTCATTCACCGCCGAAACCCGAAAAATATACGCAACACCATTCGTCAACCCCGAGACGGTCGTCGACAACGCCGTCGACACACCATCCGCAAAGGTCGACCACGTCGACGGCGCACTCACCCGGGCATACTCCACCACATAATCCGCCACCACCGCGCCTCCGGCAGACCCCGCCGCCCACGCCAGGTCGACCGCAGCTTTCCCGGCCACACCGGCCACAGCGGTGGGAACCCCAGGTATACCCGTTGAGTAGGTGATCGTGAGCGCGCCATTGGCACTGTTCCCGCTGAAGAACTCATAGGTCGCCGTCACACCACTGAGCGACGCCGTGCTGCTCGTGCCCGGGAACCCGCCGTAGCCGAAGTACTCCGTCGAGGACCCCGCACCGAATTCCACGTTGCCGCGCATTCCACCGGAGACTCCACCGCCACCGCCACCCGACGCGCCACCATCACAGCGGATGCCGGCGGTACAGATGCTCTCCGTGTTCAACCCCGGCTGGCCGTTGGTGCTCGTCGTATCGGTGCGCGCCGTCGGGGCGGCCTCCGCCTGACGACCCAGAGTGGGCGCAAACTGGCCGCTGCCACCACCACCACCAGCACCACCGGCCACCAGGGTGACGGCGCCATACGTGACAACCGTGGCCGCGCCCGCGCCGCCCCCGTTGCCCGACGAACCTTGAAATCCGGCAATCCCGCCCACGCCCCCGGCGTATCCGGTGATCGGGTTGGTGCCCGCTGGTGTGACCGCGCTCGTATTACCGCCCGCACCCATCGTGCCGCCCTGACCAACGCCAATCTGCAGAACCTGGCCCGGAGTCACCGAGATCAATCCGGTCACCATGCCTCGATAGCCGCCCTCAGCGCCGGCTCCCGCGCTGTCGGTGCCACCCCGACCGCCCTGGCCACCGGTTAGCTTCACGTCCAGCTCGGTCACGCCGTCCGGCACCGTGAACGTCTGTACCGACGTCGAGTACCCGAAGGTCTGCGTGACCGACTCGGTCACCGCGGCGGCCGGGGCGACCGGCACAGTCACGATCAGCGATCCGATGACGGCAACCACGGCGACGAAAGCGGGAGCGCGCACGCGCTTCCACAGCGGCACCGACGCACCGTGCCGGGCGCCGCTGCTAACCGAAGCGGAGCGATCCCGACGGCGGCTGGGAGCATCCGCTGAAAAAATGGAGGTCTGACGCATACGAAGCAATCCAATCCGGCAGTAGACCTTGGGAGGTCTAACAAGAGTCGAACGGATGCGATCGGCATCCCTCTTCCTCGAGCGTACCCAGCCGCATGTCCCCGTCAGGGCCCGGAGCTCCCTCCAATACTGGGGTCAATCAGCCATTCTGTCCTCCCGCTGCACCCTGTCTCCGCGAAAGCTTCACGCCGCTGTCGCTTCGGTAGGACAACACCGGCAACAGCACAATGCCTGGGAGGAGCACGATCTCCTCCTCGACCGGGAAGGCAGAAAACGGGGCAATGAGACGGCCAGCGCGAGACACATCATCCATGGGGTAACAGCCCTATCAAGACCAGTCGAGTGATGGCAGGTCCGCGGCATCCGCGGGCTAGGAACTCGTTAACTCCCGCGCAAAATCCACTGCGCCAAGGGCCGGGAGCTCAAAACCAAGAGTGCTCCCCGGGTTCACGGTGATGCCAGCGTCCGCAGGAATCCGTCTGAAGAACTCCAGCCCGGCCATGACGACCACTGACCGTTCCGGTCGTTCAAATTCCTGCATGAGTTCAGGATGGGTAAAGACTGCCAAGAAACGGTCACCGTCACGTTCGACTACGAGCGGCTCGAATTCCCCCACGTCTGTGAAGGGCGCTCGCGATAGCAGAAGAACCTCGGAGGCCGCCAGAGCCCATAACAATGCCTGCACGGGTAGCGCTCCCTGCCGCGCCTTGACGATGGCGCGTTCAAGAACCGTCGTCGGCCGAGATTCATTTGTCATTGAGAATGTCCTCTCCAAAATACGTTATGACTTCCTGATCGGTTGCCTCGAAGGCGAGCCGCTCATCCATAATCCACCAATTCCTGCACACCCTGCACCGGTAAAGTTCGACGTGCATCGGGATATTCTCAACCACGAACAGTGGCCGTTCAGCCGTCGCCCATTGACGACGGCACACGTCACAACCCTGATCCTCCCATTTCTTCACAAAAATACCTTCTCTACAGTCCACTCGCCTTTGTCTCCCAGGACAAAGCGAAGTGCTCCCGCCGGCACCGTTGTCCCGCCGTCAAGAACGAACTCACGTACAGGATTCACGAGAAAACCGGCCATCGCACCCTCGGTGCGTACCGCAGTGTGCCCCCCCTCGAGGAAGTGGTCCCATCCACGCGCATCAGCGGTGACTGGCACACGATAGGGAATGGCATCTACGGGGAAGACCAAGCCATGAACGCGCTCGCGGTTCAGGTAGGCCTTTTCTGTCCCGGGAGACATGCCGGTGTATCGAGCCGCATCGTGAGCATTTCGGATGATACCCGAGTCTTCGACCGGCATAACAAAGAAGGGGCGGCCCGGAGCACCAAGCGAACCGGTCGGAGCATCGTAGTACTTCTTCGCGGCTCCTTCATCAAAGAAGGCAACCATATAGTTGTGTTCTGCGAAAGCTACACGCTGGGCATCGGGCACGACCTGGCCCACAACGGGTGTGTTCAGTTGTTGAACGTTTGGAACTTCGCCGCTATCGGTGCCGTCGAGGTCGGAGACGTTGACTGGCCTCTCTGTGCGGTCATCACTCGCAGCCGCAGCCGCATCCGCCTCCAACTTGTCGACGTCGGCATCAACGTGATCGGAGAACGATTGCGAACTCGCATCGAGATCTCCCGGCAGCGTGTCCACATGCTCGCTCAGCGCATCCACATTGCTACTGGGCGTGCCCGCGGAGGGCGCCGCCGACGCCGACAAACCCACCGGGGTGCTCGGAACGGCATCCGACGTCTCAACAACCGACGGAGTCACACCATCCGGCGCCGCATCCAATGACGCTGGCGCTGACGTTATCGTCGTGTCATCCGCGGAATCAGACTTTACCGGCACAGAATCGAATTCACGAGCGGCTGGCGTTGATTCCGGGTCGGACGGAGACGCGGCCGACCGTACCGGGTCGGTGTCAGCACCGTCTCGAACCGGTGCAGTGCCAGCAGCCGAGTAGGAAACCGGCTGCGGAGAGTCTGCACGCGGCGGAGCCGAGGGCGCATCAGAGCGAGCCGCGGCGGTTGCAGCAGGTGGAACATCGGCAGCAGCCTGGTCGCTCGCGCGGGGCGCGTCAACGTCCGGTCGAACCACAGAGCCGGCAGCCGCAACCGGAGGCATCGCCTCGGTTCCCTGCACGCGGGGAGCGTCGACATCCGCTCGAGGAGCAGCACCACCGGCAACCGATGAGCTCGCCGTCGACCCGGCAACCTGCGGTCCGTCGACCGTGCGCACGCTGGCCTGCGCACCCGCGGCAGCGCCAACGGGAGCCGCACCCGGAACAGCCGGGGCGTTCACTGCGCCCGGAGAGGTCGTCGTTCCGCCCTGAGTCGGGGTGCCAGCGGGCACGGCGCCGCCACGGCCCCGCCGAGTGAACGCCGCAGCACCACCACCGACAGCCCCGCCGGCGACAGTGCCGAGCACGATGGTCTGGGCGTTGAACGAACCCTCCGCGATCAGCGACGACACCCCACCCTCGACACCACCACCGGCAGCATTCGACACCGTCTGAATGATGAGGCCGTCGGCGTTACGACCCAACCGTCTGGCGATACTGCCCACACCACCGACGAAACCACCGCCAACCACCGCCCCGACACCAGCGGCGAACACGTTCCTACCAAAACCGTTGAATCCTGCCTCGGTGACCGTTGCGGCCACCGTGCTCGACACAATGTCGCGCCCAAGGCGAGTTCCCACGATCCGCACTGTGATGTTGGCCACCCGGCTCTGCACCGCGAAGAACCGCACCGTGATGCGGCCGGCCGTCGCCGACACCCGACTGATGATCGCGACCACGCGGCCGCCCACCACCGCCACGCGAACCGCCAACGCCGCCGCACCCACCCCCGCTGAAATGCCCGCGGTGAACAACGCCAGTGCCGCACTGATCCCGGCGGTCAGCGCGATCTCCACCGCCAATTGCTGCAGCAGCTTCCACACCTCAGCGTGGGCACTCTCCACATCCCCGGCATACTCGGTGCACGACTCCGACAGCGATCGAGCCTCCGTTGCCAACGCCCGCACGTCGGTGGCCAGCCCCGACACCATCGTCGTAATGCCCGCAACTTCCACCGACTGAGCGGATGCCAACGGCTGGTCCGCACGCTCAATCTCCGTCGCCAGGGCAGTCAGGTCATCGGCGATCGTCGTCCACGCACCACTGGCACTGGTGAGCTTGCCCACGTCAGCATTCGGCCAGAGATTGCCGACAAAGTCCTTGATCCATTCCCACACCGCCGCGTCCGGAGTGGCCGACGGGTCGCCGCCGAACGCCGACGGGGGCAGCCCTAAGCCGGCATCGAGCATGCCAGACCGCACGCTGAAGCCCGCGGGTACTGCTGCGTTGCCCGCCGAGAACTGTTCCGCTTGTTGGTGCATCTGGCCGGTCTGCATGACCCCGCGGTCGAGGCCGCGCAGCCGGCTTGCCGCAGCTCTCACGGCTTCGATCACCGTCGCGGTGCTGGCGTCGTAGCCCCGCGCCCAGCCCTCGCCCCCCGGGTCATCGCCGGCCATGTTGGCGAAGGGTCGCAACGACCCAACGGCGCTCGACGCAACGCGCACCGCCGAGGTCGAACAACTGTCGAGCAGGTCCGCCGCCGTCACATAGTCATACGGATCAACCCGAACACTCATCGCTACCCCACCCACATCGTCGACGCCGACGACTGAGCCGCCTCATAATTCGTAGCCGCTTCCCTCGCCCACGCCTGCAAATCAACCGCACCCGCATGCATCACGGCAGCCCCGGCCGACCACACCGACACCTTCTGCAAAAACTCGACCGACGCCGCCCCACTCCAGGCAGCAGCGGCCTGACCCGACGCCCCCTCGGCATGGCCCTGCAACACCGCGCAGTAGTCGGCCAGATCAGCCAACGCCTGCTCCACAGCGCGAATCTGCGCGGCATCGTGACGCTGCACACTCACGACTGGCCTCCGGTACGAATATCGCCCACCGCAATCGTCGACGTGCGCGTCTGACTGGTCAGCTGCGCCTCCAACGTCTCGTAGCCGCCCTCGGCCAGGTTCAACCGCAGCGCAATATCCGCCAACGCCGCCCGCGTCGTCGCCGCCGATTGCAACCACGACTGCCAGCCGCCACCAAACGCCGCGGCCGCCTCACCGTCCCACGAATTGCCCACTACACCGTTGACCACAGCGCTCACCTGAGACACCCGTGCGTCAAAATCAGCCAACGCAGCCGAAATCGACGCCGCAGAATATCCCAGCGCCGGAGTACTCACTCTGAACTGTGACATCGCCCCTCCATCAACGGTTCGTCCGCACCACCCAACGGTGGAACGGATGCGTGCTTCGAACGCCGCCCCTGCGGCCCCCGATCAAGCGTGAATCGTTACGCGCGGAACGTGTTGGCGATGTTGCTCTCCGACTCTTCGTAGGCGAGAGCCGCCTTCGAGAGCTGGTCGGAGATTCCATTGAGCGATTCCTTGAGCTGCAGGCCGGCAGCGTCCCACTGCTCGAACAGCTCGTTGAAGCTCTGCGATGCAGCGCCACCCCACTCACCCGAGACCAAACCGCCCACGAGCGACTTCAAGTTCGACAACTGCGACTCAATCGATTGCGCACCAGACGCCAACTGATTGGCAACACCAGAAAGCGATTCCGACGTGACTGTGATTTCTGCCATGATCTTGACCCCCGCGTTGATACCCCCGCGCCCCCCACTGAGGCGGTAGACCGTATCTCCCATGTCTAACCTACGACGACACCAACCGCAAACGACAGGGGCACATAGGCAGGCGAATTCGCATATTCGTTTTGTTTTTTGTCACCTTTGCACCAACCCGGTTGTTCCTGGCCGCTACAGCACGTCGATGGCGGCTGATCCCAGCCACAGCCGGTCACCGGGTTGGAGATACACCGGGGCTTCCGCCTGCAAAACCTGGCGGTGCCCGGCCCGTTCAATTTCCGATCCGTTGGCCGATCCCAGGTCGGTGACGGTCGGCGGGCTCGTTCGACTATCGACGGCGATATGCGCGCGGGACACCTGGCGGGAGTCGTCGGGCACAACGACGCCCACGAACCCGGCAGGAACGGCTTTGCCGCTCGGCTTACGGCCGAAGATGATGCCCCCGGTCAGTTCGACGATCTGGCCCGATTGGAAGCGCACCGCGCGCGCGACGGCGATCGGGCCTGCCACAGCGGATGCCGCGGGCGGGTCGGCCGGCTGCCCCGGCGTGGCCGGCGGGCTGGGAACCCCAGCTGCCATTCCCGGTGCAGCGGTATTGATCGGCGGCAGCGGAACGGGCGCCGGCGCGGCCATGGGGCGCGGCGAGCCAACGACGGGCGGGCGCGACGACGCGGTATTGCCGCCGAATGGCGGCGGCACCGCAGACCGGGCTGAGGAGGGCACGGGCTGCGAAACGAGCTGCCCACAGGCCGAGCAGAACATGCTGTTGGGCTTGACGGGTGCATCACAGAAGCGGCACTGCGCACTCATGCGATCACCTCATCTACAACGCCAGGTCGACGCCCCTCCATGGTACGTCATGCCCTCAGCGACGCAGATCGGGCACCTGCACGGGCAGGTAGGAGCCGTGGCTGTACAGGGCACCGCCACCGGCCGGGAATCGGCCCACGAGGTGACGAGGCACCTGGCCCCCGAATACCTGGGTGCCCAGAATGGTCGTTCCGGGCGAGAGCAGCAGGCCCTGATGCGCCTTCTTGGCTTCGGCGTAGGGCCCGCCGAAGACCGACGACGCGGCATTGGCGCCGATGGCCACGCAGAAGACCGAGTGGCCCTTCGCCGCCACGAGTGCGCGTTCTACGGGCGAGTCCCGCCAGTGTTCGGCATCGTCGACGATGACCGTGAGCGGTACCTCGCGGGCCACCAGCGCCGCGGCGATGTCCTCGGCCGACGACGACGCGCTCAGCACGGCGAGACCGTGCGCCGCGGCCACCTCGGTCAGCGGCGACGCATTCTGGGCGACGATCACGACGGGCGCCGACGACCAGGCGAGCTGGTGTGCGACGAGGGCGAGTGTGCTCGACTTGCCGGTGCGCGGGTCGCCGACCACGACGAACCCGCCGGAGCCGGGCCAGTCCAGGGTCACCCGCGAGAGCGTGTCGCCACCGATGCCGACAACGGGATGTTCCGGCATCCCCTCGACCAGCACCGGCAGCCCAAACGTTTCCGACAGGGCGAACGTCGTCGGCAGCGGGTCCACTCGCAGCGGCTGCGGCAGCTCGGCCAGCTGAGGAAAGGTAGCGAAGTGCGCGCTGACATGGTCGACGACACCGCGCACGACGGCATTCTGGGTCTCGCCACTCGTGTCTGAGCTGAGTACCGCGATCTGCGCTTCGGTTCCGGCGGCGCCGAACATCACTCGGCCGGCCGGCATGTTGGGTGCGAGCTCCCGAATCATGATGCCGGCAGCCCGGTAATCATTGACATCGCGCATGCGCAGGGCGTACTGCGTGTCGATGAACGCCGAGATTTTGTCGCCCGGAATGCTGCGATCGGCGGTGACGATCACCCGGATACCCGCCGCCGCTCCCTCACGCAGCAACCGCATGACCTGGTCGCGGATCGCGACCATTTCATCGGCCGAGAGTGACGAGGAGAGGCGTTCCCAGCCGTCGATCACGAACAGGGCATACGGGAGCGCCTCACGCGGATCGGCGCTGCGACGCTGCTCGCCAATGCTGCCGACGCCGGCCTGCGACAGCACGGCTTGACGCCGGCTCAGCTCTGCGACGAGTTTGGAGACGAGCCGCGGCATCCGTCCCTGGTCGAGCGGGGTGACGACCGCGCCCACGTGCGGGGCGTCGGCGAGCGCGAGCAGCGCACCGGTGCCGTAGTCAGCGATATAGAGGTGCAGCTCGGCCGGCGTGAATCGTTGCACCGCTTGTGACAGCATGGTGCGAAGTACGGTGGTTCGGCCGGAGAGCGCACCGCCGAAGAACAAGAGGTGCGAGCCGTCGTGCACGCTCCAGCTGAGCGGGCGTTGCTTCTGCGCGGCCGGCACGTCTTCGAGGCCGATCAGCAGGGCGCCCGCTGGCACCGCCTCGGCGTCGAACCGGTCGAGGGTGAGCACGTCGGGCAGCGGCATCAGCCACGGCGACGGACTGCGCTCGATGCCCGCCTGCTGGGCGGCGGCACCGATCAGCCCCACGAGGGCGCGCAGGTCGGTGTCGTCCTGGTCGGGCCTTCGGGCGGGAGCGTTCGCGGCTGATGGGTAGCGCGGCGGCAACCCCACGGTGCCCCACTCGAGGGCTGCGCGCGGCGGCAGCACCCGCGCCACCCGCTGGTGCCCGACGCGCAGGTTGGCGACCCGGGCGGTCTGAAACGGCAGCGGCGCCGAGTCGAGGCCGACGCGCACGAACCCGCGGCCGGGGTTGGCGGAGCTGATCAGGGCGGCATCCGGGGTGCCGATGACGTCGCCGGAATCGGCACGGTCGGTCACGCGCAGCGCGATGCGCAGGTTGAGATTGGACTGCATCTCGGGGGTGACGACGCCCGACGGACGTTGCGTGGCCAGCACCAGGTTGACGCCGAGCGAGCGGCCGACCCGGGCAATGCGCACGAGCCCGGTGATGAAGTCGGGCAGTTCGGTCTTGAGTTCGGCGAACTCGTCGACCACGATCATGAGGCGGGCGAGGCCGAGCCGAGCCGCAGCATCCGGGTCCTTCGCCCACGCCGCGTCTACGTCCTTGGCGCCGATCTCATCGCGCAAGACGTGCTCACGCCGCTTCAATTCGGCGTCGAGCGAGGCCAGGGCACGTTCCGTTTCGCGCGCATCGAGGTTCGTCACGGTACCGACCGTGTGCGGCAGGCGAGCGCAGTCGGCGAAGGCCGCACCGCCCTTGTAGTCGATCAGCACGAAGTTGAGCGCGTCGGGCCGGTTGGCCAGGGCCAGCGATACCACGAGGGTCTGCAGAAACTCCGACTTGCCCGAGCCGGTCGTGCCGGCCACGAGCGCGTGTGGTCCGTCACTGGCGATGTCGATGGCGAACTCGCCGTCGGCGCCCGCACCGACGACCACGTACGACTGCCGCGGGGCAATCGCCCACTGCTCGACGATGGGCCGTACATCATCGAGCTCGATGCCGAGCAGTTCGGTGAAGCGCACCGCCGAGGGCAGCGTGGCGTCGTCGCCGACCCCGCTGACGTGTTCGATCGGACACAGCGCCCGGGCGATGGTCTCGGCGTAGGTGGAGGTCACCGAGTCCAGCAGCACGGTCGAATGATAAGCGGATGCCGATTCGATGCGTCCCAGCGTCGGGTCGCCGGCGTCCGCGGTCACGACGGTGGCGCACTCCTCTGGCAGTCGGCTGCGGTCGACGTCGATCGCGATCACGTGGATGCCGTGGGCGGCGCCGCGTTCGAGGATCGCGACCATGCCGGGCAGCATGCGGTAGCGCCGGGCTCCGTCGATCACGATGACGAGGTGCTGGTCGTAGGCGATCTTGCGGGTGCCGGCCACGCGCATCCTCGCTTCGAGCAGGGCGCCGGCCTCGCGTAGGCGTTCGCGCCGGGTCAGGTCGGTATTGCCGATGAGGGCCACGACGTTGTCGCCGAGTTGCGTGTGGGGCAGCCACTGGGTCCAGGCCCACTCCTCGCCCTGTTCTTTGTCGCACAAGACCATGAGCTGCAGGTCGCGCGGCGACCGCAGGGTCGTGAGCGAGCACAGCATCGAGCGCACGAGCCCGCGGGCCACGTCGGCCGGGCCGGCTACCCCGGCCGGGCCGTCAGCAAGGTCGATGGCCACCGGCGAGGGCGAGACCCCGGCGCGGCGCGGCTGCGTGCGGTCCTTGGCCGAACCACCCTCGAAGGCCACCTGGAGCGGCACATCCGCCGTGCCGACACGCATCGAGAGTGCGTCGGCGTCGCTGCGGCGGCGTTCCCACAAGCGGGAGAGCGGGCGGGTGGCGATGTCGCGAATGACGACCGGGTCCGCCAGGCGGTACCACTGGTCGAGGCGCTGTTCCCGCACGAGTTCGGTGATGCGGGTGCGGGCACCGTTGATCTCGTCGATCCAGTCGGCCTCGGTGCGCTGGCCCTTGCGGCTCGCCATGCGCTTGTTGGTCATGAAGGATCCGATGACCATGATCGGTGAGGCCGCCGCCATGAGCAACATGGCCGGGCGTTGAAAGAGGATGGCCATGGTCACGCCAAGAATGATAGGAATGACTGCGGACAGCCACGGCAACGGCGACGAGTCGATTTCCTGCGGTTTGTCGCCCGGCAGGGCCACGATCGGCGTCACCGCCGGCGAGTGGATGCGGGACGGCCGGTTGAACGCGCGGCTGCCGGGATCAGCGCTCGACACGTCGGCGTCGGCGGGCGGGGCCACGCCGATGCGCACGAGGCTGCTGCCGACCTGCACGAGGTCGGCCGGCACGATTTCGGCGGCGCCCACGACGGGCTCACCGTTCACGGTGAGCGTGGCTGCGGCATCCGCTGGGGTGAACGTTGCGGTGAGCGGAATCGGCCGGCCGGTCGTGGCGTCGGTGCCGCCGCGCAGCAGCACGGTGAGGTGGCGCGCCTCGAGAAAAGGGTCGGCGATGCAAATGTCGGCGCCGTGGGCGCGGCCGAGCGTGAGCGGCCGGCCGATGGTGAGGGCCACTTGTTCGCCGGCGAAGGGGCCGCCCACGAATTCCAGCCGGGTCTGACCGGCCGGCAGCTCGCGGGCATCGGTTGCGGGTACGACCGCACCGCTGACGATGTCGGTGTCGACGATGCGTTCGGAGCCGATGGCCCCGGGCAGGATCGCTCCGGGGTCGAGTTCGAGCGTGTCGGCGACCTCGGAAATGGTCGTCGACTCGTCGATCTTGAGCAGCCACGACTGGTTGTCAGCGGGCGAGGCGGGGTTGGTGACGGTCAGGCGCAGGCTCATCGGTGGTCCTCGATGCTCGTAGTGATGGTCGGGGTCATGAGCGGGTGCCGATCGTCGCGAGCAGAGCGCTGAGGTAGCTGAGGCCGGCGTTGGCGCCCGTCTCAGCCGCGCCCGGGACGGGAACCCGGGGAGTCACGAGCAGAGGCTCCGTCGCCGCGGTCGCAACGGGGCTGATCCCAAGCGGAGGCTCGGTCACGCCGTCGGCCACGAGGGTGACGCTGCCGGAAGCCTGCTGCCCATCCACGCTCACCACCTGAAAGCTGAACTGGTCGACGGATGCCCCGGGGCTGGGCGTGTAGACGGCCGCCAGGTCATCGGTGCACTGCACCGTGCCGAACGTCGCTTCGCCGCAGGCGACCAGCAGGTCGCTGCCGGTGTCATTCCAGCTGATAGCGGCCAGGTCGATCACCGTCGTGGCGTCGGGGCCCCTGTCCATCACTACGTGCAGCGCACCGAGGGCGGCAGTCGTGCCCGACCCTGGAGCGATGTGCACCGTGACCTCGACCGGCTCCGAACTCTGCCCGGCGTCGTCGACGAGCCCGACCTGCACGGTGGCCGTTCCGGTGAAGTCGGGTGCGGTGCGCAGCACGAGGTGGGTGCCCGACACGGCCGCGAGGCCGGCGTTCTGCGGGCTGAGGCCGAGCACCTCCACCTCGGCCCCGCTGGCGGTGGTGCACAGGGTGCAGGTCACGCCGAGAGCGCCGAGCGGCAGCAACAGCACCGCCCCCTGCGCCACCGGGTAACCGTAGTCGAGGTCGGTGAGGCTGGGCGCCGGCGGCGGCTCGAGCACGACGCGGTAGTCGACCTCGACCCGCACGGCGCCATTCTGCAGACCGACGGTGAGCGTGCGCATGCCCCACTCCGCGTCGAAAACGGATGCCGTCACGCCGATCCCGGCACTGTCGCACGCCAGGCTCACCCCGGGCAGGTTCGGGGCCTGACCGTTGACGATGCCGCAGTCGGCGATGGTCCAGCCGGCGGCGGGGGTCAGGTCACTCGCGCCGAGGTACGGGATGGCAATGGTCGCACTCGTGGAGGGGGCCGCCTCACCGGCGGGGTCATCCGCTGCCTGAGCTGTCGCGCGACCGCTCCCGGCCACGAGACCGAGACCGAGCAGAATGACCAGAAAAACCGGTGCGCGACGTCTGCCTCTGCCGGGCGTTAGGACTGCCCGGGTCAGAGGCAGTTGCAACATGGAGCTCCTGTGTCGGGGTGGCACGGAGGCCACGGGGCATTGTGACTATGATAGTCACCCAGAGGGGGGTGCACTCGCGGTCCACGCGATGCCGCCTGTTCCGCTCTTTGTTCGTGAGGCCGCACCACGTGACTACCAGCACCCCGAGCCGCGGCCCATCGGGCCGCCGCGCACTTATCGCTGCCGCTGAACCCGCCACTCAGCTCACCGCCGCGCCCGGTGCTACCGCGCCGTTCCTGGTCGAACCGGCGCCGCCAGCGCAGACAGCGCCGGCCCCGTTTCAGCCGGCGTCGCCGGCCGCGCCGACCGCTACCGCCCCGGCCGACCTGCCGGCCACCGCGCTCGGATTCGAAACGGGCCGTTCCACCCTGCAGGCCACCCAGCCCGGTGCACCCAAGCGTTCCCTGGAGTCGGGCAGCGACGTGTTGCCCGAGCTCGACGAGGCACCCAGCAGAAAACGCTCCGTCCTGATGCACCCGGCATTTCTCGTCTCGGTGGGTTTGACGCTGCTGGCCATCATCGGCCTCATCGTCTGGCTCGTGATCGGTGCGCAGAACAGCGACGCAGCCGCGACATCCGTTGCGGTGACGACGACGTCCGGAAACGTGCAGGTCACCTGGGACGGCCCGAATGTGCCATACGCACTCTTCGTCGTGGGCGGCCCCGGCGGCGACGTGCTCGACGTGTCGCAGCTCGTGACCGGCCGGGAAGCCTGGATTCCCCGCGCGGCACTGCTCATCGACGACGGATCCTGCGTCGTCGTGCGGCCCGCCGAACGCGGCGTCGACGAGACCGTCGCGCTCGATCAATCCGCGCTCGATGCCCAGGGTGCCGCGAGCGCGTGCGTGGCGGATTCGCCGAAGTGATCATGCGATTCACTCGCAGCGTACCCGCGACGGTCGGGGCGCTGCTGCTCACCGGGTGTGCGGGCGGTGGGCCGGCCGAGCCGATCCCCACCCCCACCCACCTGAACGCTGCCGCGATCGACGTGGCCGACAGCGATCGCAACGGAATTGAATACCTCAGCGGCGCCGATGCGCTGCGGGTGAGTGTGCGCGCCGTGCAGCAGACCACGGGGGTGGCCATGCAGACCACATTCACCCAACTCGTCGACCCCGAAACCGCTGCCGCCGGCGGCGACCTCGCCGCAACCTACGCCGGCGTTCCCGATGACTTCACGTCTCACATCACGAGCGGCAGCATGGTGGTGGACATCGTCGTGCTCGACGGCCAGGCGTTTCTGCAAGCGGATGCCGCCACCTCCGCCGCGCTCGGCCTCACCACCGGCGGCTACACCTGCCGCGCTCCGAATGACCCGGTGTTTGATGAGTGGCGCACCCTGCTCGACCCGGCACTCCTCCTCGAGTCACTGGCGGGCGGCGCCGACCTGTCCAGCGGCCCGGTTGCTCCGGGGGAACCGGCGAGCGTCGACGTCGTCATCGACTCGGGCGAGGGTTCGGCAGGCAGTCTCGTGATCGCGGCCGACGGGCATCCACTGCCCAGCCGTCTCACCGTGGGCGACGCCCTCTCGGTTGCTGACGTGCGCTTTTCGGCGTGGGGAACGGCCGTCGAGGTTTCGACGCCGACCCCGATCGCGCAGGCCTGTTAGCCAGCGTTACCAACCCGCCATGCCGGCGCAGGCAACCCCGAGGCGATTGAGGCCGGATTCCTGGTCGGTGAAGGCACGCCACACCCCCGTGGAGTCGCCCGAGCGTGCGGCCTGCTCCATCGCGTCGAGCGTGCGCGGGGCACCCTGGGCCCATTTCACGTAGTCAGCGTTGTCGATGCTGGTTGATCCCTCGGCGGCGACCGCACGCACCGGGCCGATGAGGGAAACGACCATCGGCAGCACCTTCGCGTTTCCCTGACTCTCGATCACACTCTGCATGAGAGCGACGACGGGTTCGGCCAGGCGGGTGCAACGGTCCCGCAGTACGTCGGTCATCAGTTCGCCTTCGGTTGGTTTGTTCTCGGCATATACCAGGCCGACGTGTTCGTCACGTCGTACGTCACGGCAACACCGCGACCTTCGGCGGCGGTCACGAGGGCCCGAACCGCGTCCTGAAAAACGGGGTCGAACATGCCCTGACCCCAGACGCCCTTGAATCCGGTCACCTTCTTGTCCGCGTCGAGGGCGCGCAACACCTTTGGCGGGTTGCCGGCGCGCGCGAGTACCGCTTCGGAATCGGTGACGAAGACGTCGACGAACATGGTCGAGTCGGTGCCGAGCAGGTGCGTCACCGTTGTGGTGAACGGAGAAATCCCCCGCGGAGTCAGCGAGTGGTCATAAATTCTGACGTACCGAACCTCGGCCCAGGCAATAGTTCCCAGTCGCGGCAGGC
Source organism: Cryobacterium glaciale (assembly GCF_004402535.1). GTDB lineage: Bacteria > Actinomycetota > Actinomycetes > Actinomycetales > Microbacteriaceae > Cryobacterium > Cryobacterium glaciale. The sequence goes on from NZ_SOEY01000002.1 coordinate 136,682, forward strand.
CGAGGCCGGCATCGGAGACGGCCAGCGCGAGGCGATTATCGGCATTCCACTTGTTCTCGGCCTGGCGCGCGGTGACCAGGCAGGCCACTGCGCCGATGCCGAAGGCGAGGGGGAAGGCCAGGTAGGCGAACCAGCCGCGAGAGGTAAGCACGCTGCCGACGAGCACGGCGAGCAGAATGGCCACGGAGACCGACCCAAAGACGGTGTTGGCTCGCCGGTATTTGGCGGCGAGGCCCGGCGCATACCGGGCGACGTAGGCGTTCTGCAAAAACGGAGGTGTCGGTTCCATGGTGGCGCGCTCCTCAGACAGATCGATGGCAGCGAAGAAAGCCAACGGGCCGCCCTGACCCCCCATTCGCGGACTAGTCAACGAGTCTCCATCGTACAGGCCCGCCCCGGGCGACGCAGTGCCCGCCCACCACGAACCGAGCCTAGGGCGTCCACCATGGCCGGAGCGGATGCCCGCCGCCACCGCCACGCTCGTCGGGCTTGCTTAGCAACACCTGGTGCAGCTGGATCCCGTTGCTCTCGAACCCGAGCCTCGAGCCCGCCATGTACAGCCCCCACACTTTCGCGGTGGGGAGCCCGACCTCAGCGACCGCCTCGTCCCAATGCTCGACGAGGTTGGCGCCCCAGTCGCGCAGCGTCAGGGCATAGTGGTGACGCAGGTTCTCCTCGTGCAGCACTTCCCAGCCCGCATCCTGCGCTTCGCTGATGATCCGGCCCGAACCGGTGAGCTCCCCATCGGGGAAGACATAGCGATCTATGAACCCGCGGGTCGCCGGTTCGGTTCGATTCTCCGGCCGGGTGATGCAGTGGTTGAGTAATAAGCCTCCGAGGCGAAGTCTGGACTGCAGGAACCGAAAGTACGACGCATAGTTGCGCACACCGATGTGCTCGAGCAGTCCAATGGACGACACCGCGTCAAAGCCGGTTTCCGTGATGTCGCGGTAGTCGCCGAAACGAACCTCCGCCAGGTCGCTCAGGCCCTCCTCACTGATGGCCCGCTGTGCCCACCCGGCCTGCTCGTTCGACAGCGTCACTCCGGTGGCCAGCACGCCGCGGCGGGCGGCTTAGCGCACCATGCCGCCCCAACCGCACCCGACGTCGAGTAACCGGTCGCCGGGCAACAGCTGCAGCTTCTCGAACACGAGGCGGTACTTGTTCTCCTGGGCCTCGTCGAGGGAGGCGTCGCCGCGTGGGTAGCAGGCGCAGGTGTACGTCATCGACGGCCCGAGCACCCACTCGTAGAACCGGTTCGAGACGTCGTAATGGTGATGGATCGCTTTGGCATCTCGGGTCTTGCTGTGTCGGAGCCCTCCAGCGACGCTGCGCCAGCGCGGCCCCGCTTCCTCCGGCGGCGGCGCGATCGGGCGAAGCTGCCGCACGCCGATAGAACGGATGATCTCCACCATCATCCGCGCCGGTGGCCGCGTGAACTCGAGGCTGTCGGCGAGCGCCTTGAGCAGTTCGTAGGGATCACCGGGGTGCACGCCGTGCAGGTCGAGGTCACCGGCAATGTAGGCGCGGGCCAGTCCGAGGTCGCCGCGGCTCGTGGCGAGGTAGTTCGTGCCGCGCGGGGTCAGAAGGTCCAGCCCGAGCGTTGCATCCGGCGGTCCGGCCGTGCTCCCGTCGTAGGCGGTGAATCGCACCGGGAGGCGACCGCCGGCCAGAATCTCCAGCACCTGCGCGAGGGTGAGCTTGGTCGCCTTCGTCGCACGATCCTTGAATGTGGTCATCGTCGTTGCACCGCCTTGGAGTAGAGGTCGAGGAGTCGGGAACCGGGGTCGTACCGCTTCTTCGCGGCCCGGTAGGCTTCCCCGCCGTATCGATCCTCAAACTCTCGCCGGGAATAGTACGAGTCGGAGTACAGCGACTTGTGTCCGTCCAGCTCGCCGACCGTGCGTTCGATCAGACGGTTGGTCTCCCCTTCGGCGCGCCCGACCGGGACCGTCGACCAGAACCCGACGTTGACGTAGCCCTGCTGGGGCCGGATCGGGTAGAGCGGCCAGCGGTCGTCCCCCTTCAGCTGCAGCGGGCACAACCAGATCGGCTCGATCGGTACGTTATTCAGGAACCATTCGAGAAACTCCGCGCACCGGCCGACCGGTACCTCCACGTCCTGTACGACTCGCTCGCGGGGCGGCCTGCCGTGGAGTTTTTCAATGCGATCGCCGAGGTGAAACCGCTGTTCGATCCGCATCAGCTTTCCGTAGGTGCTGCTGCGCCGGTAGCGCCGGGGCCAGATCCTGCGAATGAGCGGATGCTGCGCGCCGAACGCTTCGGAGCACCAGAACCAGTCGGTGTCCCAGCGCCACAGGTAGTCGTGGGTGGTGAGGCGATCCACTGTCGCGCCGTGCTCGTGCCGGATGGAGCGGTAGTAGATCTGTTGGCCGGTGTAGTCACTGACCGGGCCGGGCGCGCTGGTCTTCCTGCCAACGCAGAGGTAGCTTTCGTCGGCGCCGAACACGACGCCGTCGAGATAGTCGACGGCAACACCGTCGAGGCTGCCGGTCACCATGATGCGATCCATCGCTGCGACCAGGTCGACGAGTGAGTGGAACCGCAGGTGCGTGAGCGCGACGACAGGCTGGACGGATTCGAGTTCGATACGCAGACGCACCGCGTAGCCGAGCGTTCCGTAGGAGTTGGGGAAGGCGCGGTACAGCTCGGAATTCTCGGTACGCGACGCGGTGAGCACCTCTCCGGCGCCGGTGAGGATGTCCATTTCCAGCACCGACTCGTGGGGCAGACCGTTACGGAACGACGTCGACTCGATGCCGAGGCCGGTGACCGCGCCGCCGAGGGTGATGGACTTCAACTGCGGCACGACCAGCGGTGCCAACCCGTGGCGCAGCGTCGCGGCGACGAGGTCTTCGTAGGTGCACATTCCGGCGACGTCGGCCGTTCGTGCCTCCACATCGACGGAGATGACGGCCGTCAACCCAGACGTGTCGAGGCCTGGGGCGCGGGCCTTAGTTCGGGTTCGGAACAGATTCGAGGTGCGCTTGGCCAGTCGAATCGGGGCCGTCGCGGGGACGGCCAGATAGCTCTCCACAAGGCGCTGCACGCCGGCGGCGTGAGCGCTCCGGGCATCGACCACAGCAGCGGGCACGCCCTCACGTTAGTCCCGGTCGGAGCGATCGCACCAGTGCTCATTGTCACCGCCATCGTGCGCGCGTTCTGGCAGACTCAGGCCATGACCACGACGATCGGCTGAGCGTGCGGGCGCCGCGGCGTCAGCTCTGAAAGTCCTCCGGGTCGACGTGCTCCAGAAAATCCTTGAATTCGTCGAGCGACTGCTCCCGGACAGGCGCCTCCTCCACGTTGCGTCCAGATTCAACCATCGCGGCGGGAATGCCCTCGGCCTGCAAGACGTCCTCGGCGACGAAGATCGGTGCTCCGGTGCGCAGAGCGAGTGCGACGGAATCCGAGGGCCGGGCATCGAGCACGAATGAGCCGGTCGCAATGCGAAGAGTGATCTCGGCGTAGAAGATTCCCTGGTCGATGCGGGTGACGTCGACTCGCTCGAGGTGGGCGCCGACGGTGTCGATCAGCGTCTTCATCAGATCGTGTGACAACGGTCGTGGCGGCTCCTCACCGCTGAGGGCGATCAGCGTCGAAGTCGCCTCCGCTTCCCCGACCACAATCGCCAGCACGGTTCCAACGGCCTGCGGCTCTCCGACCGGTTTCAGGAGGATGATGTGCTGGCCCTCGCTGTCGATCGCAACCCCGAGAACGCGTACCTCCACCATGGCGACCCTCTCGAATCATCGTGCCTGACACCGCCATCGTACGTCCGCTCTCCGGTCATCAACCGTCGAATCCGCCCGGCTATTCCGTTGATATCGACAAAACGCTATACTTTGCCCATGTCGACATCCGCTGCATCCATTCTGATGCAGGCCCGACGACGGGCCGGTCTTACGCAAGCTCAGTTGGGTGCAAGCGCCGGAGTCACGCAGAGCGTGATCAGTGCATACGAGGCCGGCAAGCGAGAACCCGCCCTTGCCACCCTCCAACGTCTCGTACGGGCCAGCGGGTTCCAGCTCGATCTGGCACTCACCCCCTTTGCACCCACGTCGCCGCACCAGCGATTGCTCGCCAGCCACCGCGATGAACTGGTGGCCCGACTCGAAGAGCTTGGAGCCAGCAACGTTCGCATGTTCGGTAGCGTCGCCCGCGGCGATGACACTGCCTCCAGCGACGTCGACCTGCTCGTCGACCTCGACGCAGGCGTCGGGCTGTTCGGCCTGGCCCGGCTCCAAAGCGAGTCCGAGCGCATCTTGGGCGTGCCGGTCGACATCGTCCCGGCGGATAGCCTCAAGCCCCGCATGGCCCAGAGAGTGCTTACCGAGTCGAGACCCTTGTGAGTCGTTCCGATCGAGAACGCGTCGATGACATCCGCGCGGCATGCCTGGCAATCGCGGACTATCTGAGCCGCGCGGATGCCGCCGAGGACCTGATCTTCGATGCCATTCGCATGCGGCTGATCGAGATCGGGGAGGCGACGAAGGATCTGACCTTTCAAACCCGGGAGCTTGAACCCAGCATCCCCTGGAGCGAGATCGCCCGACTGCGAGATCACCTAGCGCACCGCTACTTCGACACCACGCACTCGATCCTGAGCAACACCGCCAGAAATGACATTCCCGCCCTGCTCGAAGCCACGGAACGCCTCGTAGCTCGACTGTCTCCCTGACCACAAAAAACGTCACACCGCCTATTCCGGTCGACCACTCCAACGTTGAAGGCCCCCGAGAATTATCTCGGGGGCCTTCTCTGAATAGCAGGGACTGGTTAGAAGTCCCAGTCGTCGTCTTGGGTGTTCGAGGCCTTGCCGATCACGTACGACGAGCCCGATTATTCGAACGACACGCCGCGAAAATTCGACTTGCGCGAATGGACCATGAGCGCTGTAATTATAGAACCTTGCTTCTACAAGAACTGGTTCCAAGGCCCGTCTCTACAAGCATGGCCCGAAATTCTGAAGAATTTCGGGCCTAACCACGCCAATGGCTATCTGCTTAAATTGTTAGACAAACGTTCTAAAGGCGCACATTCCCTTACGGTTGATACACGGCGGGAATGTCGTACCTCTCTGGAAATGAGAAACTTCTCCGTACTGGTCGGCATAGTTCCCTTGCACGGGAACGCGCTGACCAGTTTTCCAAGAGCCATCGGGGCCCAGCGGTTTGTGCGTCATTTTTGACTACTTTCTTGCGGCTGTGTAAATGGCTTCACACGCCAGCCGCACGCACCTGCAAAGTTATTTGGGTGTGCTCATATCCTGCCTTTTCGTCTGTGCTCGGAATTGTAAAATCGCTGTCGGTGCCGCGGGAGGTTGAACTTGCCGCCGCCCGCGGCACCTGAGGTGGAGCTAGAAGTCCCAGTCGTCGTCTTCGGTGACTACAGCCTTGCCGATCACGTACGACGAACCCGACCCGCTGAAGAAGTCGTGGTTCTCGTCGCCGTTCGGGGAGAGCGCGGAGAGGATCGCCGGGTTCACGTCGCAGACGTCCTTCGGGAAGATCGCCTCGTAGCCGAGGTTCATCAGCGCCTTGTTGGCGTTGTAGTGCAGGAACATCTTGACGTCTTCGGTCAGGCCGACCTCGTCGTACAGGTCCTGCGTGTACTGCACCTCGTTCTCGTACAGCTCGAAGACAAGGTTGAAGGTGTAATCCTTGATCTCGTCGCGACGCTCCTGCGTCTCCTTCTCGAGACCCTTCTGAAACTTGTAGCCGATGTAGTAGCCGTGCACGGCTTCATCACGGATGATCAGACGGATGAGGTCGGCCGTGTTGGTCAGGCGCGCCCGGCTGGAGAAATACATCGGCAGGTAGAAACCCGAGTAGAACAAGAACGACTCGAGCAGCACCGAGGCGACCTTACGCTTGAGCGGATCGTCACCCTGGTAGTAATCCATCACGATCGAGGCCTTGCGCTGCAAGTTCTCGTTCTCCGTCGACCAGCGGAACGCCTCGTCGATCTCCTTGGTGGAGGCGAGCGTCGAGAAAATCGACGAGTAGCTCTTGGCGTGCACCGACTCCATGAACGCGATGTTCGTGTAGACAGCCTCTTCGTGCGGGGTGATGGCATCCGGAATCAGCGACACGGCGCCAACGGTGCCCTGAATCGTGTCGAGCAGAGTCAGCCCGGTGAACACGCGCATGGTGAGCTGCTGCTCCACCGGCGTCAACTGGTTCCACGACTGAATGTCGTTGCTGAGCGGAATCTTCTCCGGCAGCCAAAAGTTGTTGGTCAGTCGGTTCCAGACCTCGACGTCTTTATCGTCTTCGATCTTGTTCCAGTTGATCGCGTCAACGTGCGAGACCAGCTTGAGCTTGTCAATCATTGGGAGCGTTCCTTCGTCCGAGATTCGTGCAGGTAACGTACAGCAAACTCACTCATAACGCGCAGGAAACGCAACCCTCCACCTCGGTCCCCTCAAGGGCCATCTGACGCAGGCGGATGTAGTAGATCGTCTTGATGCCCTTTTTCCACGCGTAGATCTGGGCGCGGTTGATGTCGCGGGTGGTCGCGGTGTCCTTGAAGAACAGGGTGAGCGACAGCCCCTGGTCCACGTGCTGCGTCGCCGCGGCGTACACGTCGATGACCTTCTCGGAACCGATCTCGTAGGCATCCTGGTAGTAGTCCAAGTTGTCGTTCGTCATGAACGGCGCCGGGTAATAGACGCGGCCCAGCTTGCCTTCCTTGCGAATCTCGATCTTGGCCGCGATCGGGTGGATCGACGCGGTCGAGTTGTTGATGTACGAGATCGACCCGGTCGGCGGCACGGCCTGCAGGTTCTGGTTGTAGATACCGTGCTTCACAACGGATGCCTTCAGCTCGGCCCAGTCCGCCTGGGTCGGAATCGACACCCCGGACTGGGAGAAGAGCTCGGCGCCGCGAGCGGTCGACGGCTCCCAGACCTGATCGGTGTACTTGTCGAAGAACACACCGGAGGCGTAGGTGGAGTTCTCGAAGCCCTCGAAGGTGCGACCGCGTTCGATGGCGATGGCGTTCGAGGCGCGCAGGGCATGGAACAGCACGGTGTAGAAGTAAATGTTGGTGAAGTCGATGCTCTCGTCGCTGCCGTAGTAGACGCGCTCGCGGGCGAGGTAGCCGTGCAGGTTCATCTGGCCCAGGCCGATGGCGTGCGAGCGGTCGTTGCCGTCTTCGATGGAACGAACCGAGCTGATGTGGCTCTGCTCCGACACCGCGTTGAGGCCGCGGATGGCGGCGTCGACGGTGCGGCCGAGGTCGCCGGAGTCCATCGCCAGGGCAATGTTCATCGACCCAAGGTTGCAGGAGATGTCCTTGCCGATCTCGTTATACGACAGGTCTTCGTTGTACGTGGTCGGGGTGTTCACCTGCAGGATTTCGGAGCACAGGTTCGACATGTTGATGCGGCCCTCGATCGGGTTGGCCTTGTTCACCGTGTCTTCAAACATGATGTACGGGTAGCCCGATTCGAACTGAATCTCGGCGAGGGTCTGGAAGAACTCGCGCGCCTTCATCTTGGACTTCTTGATGCGGGGGTTGTCGACCATCTCGTGGTACTTCTCCGTCACTGAGATGTCGGCGAAGGGCACGCCGTAGACGCGCTCCACGTCGTAGGGCGAGAAGAGGTACATCCACTCGTCGTTCTTGGCCAGCTCGAAGGTGATGTCGGGAATGACGACACCGAGCGAGAGGGTCTTGATGCGGATCTTCTCGTCGGCGTTCTCACGCTTGGTGTCGAGAAAGCGCATGATGTCGGGGTGGTGCGCGTGTAGATAGACCGCGCCGGCACCCTGGCGGGCACCGAGCTGGTTGGCGTAGCTGAAGGAGTCTTCGAGCAGCTTCATGACGGGGATGATGCCGCTGGACTGGTTCTCGATCTGCTTGATCGGCGCGCCGGCCTCGCGAATGTTGCTGAGCAGCAGGGCTACGCCGCCGCCGCGCTTGGAGAGCTGCAGCGAGGAGTTGATGCCGCGGGAGATCGACTCCATGTTGTCTTCAATGCGCAGCAGGAAGCACGAGACGAGTTCGCCGCGCTGGGCCTTGCCGGAGTTCAAAAAGGTGGGGGTCGCGGGCTGAAAACGGCCGGCGATGATCTCTTCCACCAGGGCTACGGCGAGCTTTTCATCACCGGAGGCGAGGCCGAGCGCGGTCATCACGACGCGGTCTTCGAAACGCTCCAGGTAGCGCTTGCCGTCGAAGGTTTTGAGCGTGTACGAGGTGTAGTACTTGAACGCACCGAGGAAGCTCTGAAAGCGGAACTTCTTGGAGTAGGCCAGGTCGTTCAAGCTCGTGATGAACTCGAACGAGTACTGGTCGAGCACGGCCTGCTCATAGTATTCCTTCTCGACCAGGTAGTCGAGGCGCTCGCGCAGCGAGTGAAAAAACACCGTGTTCTGGTTGACGTGCTGCAGGAAGAACTCACGGGCGGCCTCGCGGTCCTTGTCGAACTGGATCTCCCCGTTCGGGCCGTACAGGTTGAGCATCGCGTTGAGCGAGTGGTAGTCCATGCCCGAGGGCGCGTCAATGGGCGTGATCTTCACGGCTGTTGTTTCCAAAATTCTTCCAATCCGTCGTGAACGATGCGCACATCATCCGGAGTTCCAAATACTTCAAAGCGATAGAGGTGGGGCACCTTGCACTTGGCGGCGATGATGTCGCCGGCCAGGCAGTAGGCCGTACCGAAATTCATGTTGCCGGCGCCGATGACGCCGCGAATCAATGACCGGTTGGTCTCGTTGTTCAAAAACTTGATGACCTGCTTGGGCACCGCCCCTCCCACACTGCCGCCACCGTAGGTGGGCACGCAGAGCACGAACGGTTCCTGGGCGACGAGCGGCTCCTCACGCGCATAAAGCGGGATGCGCGCTGCCGTTCGACCGAGTTTCTCGACGAACCGGGCAGTGTTGCCCGAGGTACTCGAGAAGTACACGATGTCAGTCATCTAGTGTGGCGATTCTGGTCGGGCGACAGATACGAGGGAGGGCGTGCCGGATATTGCGTGTTGATGGTGACTACGCGAGGCGGGCGGCGAGTGCGTTGATCTTGTCGGGGCGAAAGCCCGACCAGTGCTCTTCATCGGTGATCACGACGGGCGCCTGCAGGTAACCCAAAGCCTTGACGGCCTCCAGGGCATTTTCGTCGACCGAGAGGTCGAGCACCTCGTACTCGATGCCCTTGTTGTCGAGGGCACGGTAGGTGGCCGTGCACTGCACGCAGGAGGGCTTCGTGTAAACGGTGATTGCCATGGTTATGGCCTTTCTTCTTGGCGGTTCAAGTCTAAATCTGTTCGACATGTTTCGCAAGTATGTTCGATGGAACTCTGTAATCCCAGCCGAGAATTCGTCAGTGATCATGGTGCAAAGTGAGCAAGTGCACTGTCCGGCCGTAGCGCCTGACTAGAGTTTCAATACTACATCTAGTGATCGCCGCGCTCAAGAGCCACTACATGCGGTAATTACAATTATGTAGTTATCCACCGACATTCCACATGTTGCCCACACCGCCCATCCGTGAAACCGCCCGGATTCCGCGGAACTGCACCCAGTTATCCACAGGCATCGTTCCCGACATTATTTTGCCTGTGGAGTCGCAGTCGGCGTGTCGCGCCTGGCCGGCCGCCGGCATCCGTCGGCCGGTTGGGCCGTCGGCCAGGCACGAAGAAACGGGCCGGCCCCACCGAAGTGGCGACCGGCCCGTCAGGCGGTGCGTGCTAAGCGGATGTCGCCGCTCTACTTGGTCAGCGGCTCCAGGTTCGGGTCGTTGGCGTAGGCCTCAGCCGCATTCTCCTTCGTCACGATGACCGGCGGGATAAGGTACGCCGGCACGATCTTGTTGCCGTTGTCGTAGGTGTCGTCGTTGGTCTCGGGAGTGCCGCCGGTCTGCAGCGCCTTGACCATGTCGATGGCCTGCGCAACGAGAAGACGGGTGTCCTTGTTGATGGTGGAGTACTGCTCCCCCGCCATGATCGACTTGACCGACTCCACTTCGGAGTCCTGACCGGTCACGACCGGAATCGTCTTGCCGGCTGCCTTCACCGAGGTGATGATCGCCCGAGCAAGCGTGTCGTTGGGTGAGAGGACTCCGTCGAGTTCCTGGTCACCGTAGGTGCTGGTGAGCAGCGAGTCCATGCGGCTCTGGGCGTTCTCAGCCTTCCAGTCGGCCGTCGCGGTCTGCTTGATGTCGGTCTGACCGGAGGCAACGACGAGGGTTCCGTCGTCAATCTTCGGCTGCAGCACACTCATGGCTCCGTTGAAGAACACCGGCGCATTGGCGTCAGCGGAGTTGCCCGAGAACAGTTCGATGTTGTACGGACCCTCGGGCTTGACGGCGGCGAGCCCGTCGAGCAGGGCCTGCCCCTGCAGTTCGCCGACCTTGAAGTTGTCAAAGGCCACGTAGTAGTCGACGTCGTCGGTGTTGAGAATGAGGCGGTCGTAGGCGATGACGATGGCACCGGCGTCGTGGGCGTCCTTGACCTGCGTGCCGAGCTGGCCGCCGTCCTGGGCGCCGATGATGATGACCTTGGCGCCGTTGGTTACCATCGCGGAGATCTGGTCCTGCTGGTCCTTGACCGTGGTCGACGCCCCGGCGTACTGCACGTCACCTTCGAATCCGGCCTCAGCGAGGCCGTCCTCGAAGAGTCCGCCGGCCAGCACCCAGTTCTCGCTCGTCTTTGAGGGAAGGGCGACGCCGATAACGGCATCTTTGGCAAACCCGGCCGCGGCACTGCCGCCACCGGCTGTTTCGGGCGCTCGGCTTGAGCAGCCGGAGAGCGCCATGAGGGCTACCGCAGCGACCGCTGTAACCGTGAGAATTTTTCGCATGTCAATCACTTTCTGTTTTGGGATAAAGGGAATGGAGAGGGAAATCGTCGGACCGGCGGCGTTCGAGGAACGCTCGCGCTCAATTCGTGGCGTTGTCCGCGGGCCGCGCCGAGGCCGGCGTACCGGCATCCGGGAGCACTGCGGGCGGCGGTTGCGGCGGGTTCGTCACCTTGCGGTTGCGGGTGAGCAGGCCGATGATTGATGGCCGTCCCTGGCTCTTGTTCCAGACGTCTACACCGACGGCGACCAGAAGCACGAGGCCCTTGATGATCTGCACCAGGTCGGAACCCACACCGAGTAGCTGCAGCCCGTTGTTCAGAACGGCCATGACCAAACCACCGACGATGGAGCCGATCACGGTTCCGATGCCGCCCGACACCGCTGCACCGCCGATGAAGACAGCGGCGATGGCGTCGAGCTCCCAGCTGAGGCCGTCTTGCGGGCCGGATGCCCCGGCGCGAGCCACGAAGATCATTCCGGCCAGAGAGGCCAGGATCGACATGTTCATCATGACGAGAAAGTTGACCCGACGGGAGTTGACGCCGGAGAGTTCCGCGGCCAACTTGTTGCCGCCAACAGCGTAAACGTGACGGCCGACGATGGTATTGCGGGTCACGAAGCTATAGAACAGCACCAGCACGCCGAGGATAATGCCCGACACCGGAAAACTCGTACCAACCCGGCCGCCGGCGAAGAGAAAGGTTGCGTAGATGACGACGGCGTCGAGCAGGCCGACCTTGAGCACACTGGCCCAGAGCGGAGAGGTCTCGGAGTGCATCGTTTTCTGCACTTTGCGAGCCCGCCACTCGCGCACGGCAATCGCGATGGCGATCAGAAAGCCGAGTACGAGCGTGAGGTTGTTGAAGCCGGTGACAGGCCCGACTTCGGGGAGATAGCCGGCACCGATCAGGGTGAAGCCCTCCGGAACCGGAACAGTGTCGGCGTTGCCGATCAGCTGGTTGCCGCCACGAAAGATGAGCATGCCGGCGAGTGTCACGATGAAGGCGGGAACCCCGATGTAGGCCACCCAGAATCCCTGCCAGGCACCGATCAGCGCGCCAACGAACAGTCCGAAGAGGATGGCGAGGGGCCAGGGGAAGTTCCAGTCGGACATGGAGATGGCCACGACGATACCGGAGAACGCCGCGACCGAGCCGACCGAGAGGTCGATATGGCCGGCGATAATCACCATGACCATGCCGATGGCGAGAATCAGGATATACGAATACTGGCTGACCAGGTTGATCAGGTTACCCGACGAGAGGGTGAGGCCGTCGGTTAGAAACTGGAACAGAACGATGATGGCGATCAGGCTGAACAGGATGCCGAACTGACGCAGATTGTTCTTGCCGCGGCCGAAGATCGACCTGCGCCCTTCGTCCTTTTTCGTGTCGATCGGGGCCGTGTTGCTGCTCATATGCTGCGCACCTTCTTCTTGGCAGAGGTCATGCTTTTCATCAGGGATTCCGGGTCGGCATCGGCACCGTCAATGCAGTCGGTGATGGCTCCCTCGAAGATTGTGTAGATGCGGTCGGCCAGGCCGAGCAACTCCGGCAGCTCGGAGGAGATCAGGATCACTCCCTTGCCCTGGGCTGCGAGGGCCTGAATGATGCCGTAAATCTCGTATTTCGCCCCGACGTCGATGCCTCGGGTGGGCTCATCCAGGATCAGGATGTCGGGGTCAGTGAACATCCACTTGGCCAGCACCACCTTTTGCTGGTTGCCGCCGGACAGTTTGCTCACGCCCATGTCGACGTTGGGCGTCTTGATGCGCAGATTCTTGCGGTACTCCTCGGCGATGGAGTATTCCTTGGCATCGTTCACGACCGGGCCGACCGAGATTTTCGAGAGCTTGGCCGAGACGATGGAGCGCTTAATGTCGTCGAGCAGATTGAGCCCGAGCGCCTTGCGGTCCTCGCTGACATAAGCGAGACCGTGCTCGATCGCTTCGCCGACGTTGCGCAGCTCGATCTCCTTGCCGTCCTTAAAGATCTGGCCGGAGATGAAATTGCCGTACGAGCGGCCGAAGATGCTCATGGCGAGCTCGGTACGCCCAGCACCCATCAGTCCGGCGATTCCGACGATCTCGCCGGTTCGCACGGTCAGGTTGGATCCCTTCACGACCATCCGCTCGGACACCTGCGGGTGTTGCACGGTCCAGTCGCGCACCTCGAAGAACACCTCACCGATCTTCGGTGTGCGATCAGGAAACCGGCTCTCCAGGCTTCGGCCGACCATGCCGCGAATAATGCGGTCTTCGTTGACGCCGTCAGCGGCGATATCGAGAGTCTCGATTGCCCGACCATCGCGAATGATGGTGATCGAGTCGGCGATCTGCTCGATCTCGTTGAGCTTGTGCGAGATCATGATCGAACTGATGCCCTTGCCCTTGAGCCCCCGAATCAAATCGAGCAGGTGCTGGGAGTCGGCCTCGTTGAGCGCGGCGGTCGGCTCGTCGAGAATGAGCACCTTCACCGACTTGTTGAGGGCCTTGGCGATCTCAACCAGTTGCTGCTTGCCGACGCCGATGTTCTTGATCAGGGTGTCGGGGTCGTCGCGGAGGCCGACCCGGGCGAGCAGCTCGTAGGCGGTGCGCTTGGCTCCGACCCAGTCGATGGCGCCCCACCTGGTGGGTTCATTGCCCAAAAAGATATTCTCGGTGATCGAAAGTTCAGGGATGAGGGCCAGTTCCTGGTGAATGATGGCAATTCCGGCGGCTTCGCTGGAGCGGATGTCCTTAAACCGCATCTCGGCGCCCTGAAAGATGATGTCGCCTGAGTAGGACCCGTACGGGTAGACCCCGGAGAGCACCTTCATGAGCGTGGACTTGCCGGCACCGTTCTCGCCGCAGATCGCGTGGATCTCTCCGGCCATGACGGTGAGCGACACATTCGAGAGCGCCTTGACGCCGGGAAACTCCTTGGTGATGGAACGCATCTCCAAGATCACGTGCTCAACCGCCATTGGTTTACTCCTCCGTCAGCGGCCATTGTGACCGTTCACATCGAAGTCAATGCTGGCCTCTGTGTCCAGCCATGTCAAGGGCCGTTAATAACGCTTAAGTAACGGCAGCCGAGAGACCGGCACCGGTCCAGTGGATCCGCGCACGACCAGCCGCGGGGCGATAGGGGCTGTCGGTACGTCCACGCCCGTCCCCATCTCACGCAGGAGCGTGGCGAAGGCCAGGCGGCCGATCCCGTCAAAGTCCTGATGAATCGTGGTGAGTGGCGGCCAGCTGTGGCTGGCCACCGGAACGTCGTCGAATCCGACTACGCTCACGTCTCCCGGGACACTGAGCCTGGCGTCGTGCAAAGCGTGCAGCAGGCCCAGCGCCATTTCGTCATTGGCCGCGAACACCGCGGAAAAATCCCGAGATCGGAGCAGCTCCTGACCCGCGAAATACCCGAAGTCCGCGGTCCAGTCTCCCAAAATCGGCGGGTGGGTCATGAGGTCGGCGTCGTCGATCTCGAGCAGGAATCCGCGCATGCGCGCTTCGGCCTCGTTCCAGTCCTGCGGGCCAGCCAGATGCACGATCTCTCGGTGACCAAGGTCGATCAGGTGTCGGGTCGCCATCTTCGCACCCAGGATCTGGTCGGCCGCGAGTTCCCGCAAATCGTGTTTTCCCGTGGACTGCAGGCTGACGTAGGGAACGGCAATGTCCAGGCGCTCGAGCACGTCGAAGACTCGTTCTTGCGGTGCAATGATCACGAGGCCCTCGACCGCCTGATCGAGAAGGTGCTCCAAGGCATCTTCGATCGCCGCCGGGTCGGCCACACTCAGGTTGGCGGTGTCGACGAAGTATCCCTGCCGCCGGGCGGCGTCTTCAATGGCCGCGACGCTTCGGGCCGGACCGTACTGGGCGCTCGACGCGGTGAGAACGCCGATCGTGCGCGAATGCCCCTTCGACAGCGCCCTGGCCGCTTGGTTCGGTCGGTATTGCAGCTCCTCCATCACCTGGAGAATGCGTGCCTTCGTGGTCTCGCGAATGCTGGGGTGGTCGTTGAGCACGCGCGACACTGTCTGGTGTGACACCCCGGCGAGGCGCGCAACATCACGGATGCTGGGTGCGCGATCTTTGGGAAGATCTGCCGACATTGACAACCTTGCTCGCATGTGCACGGTCACAATTGTGAGCGCAGGACCATTATGCTCCCCAGCCGGTTTTCTCGCGGACCCAGTTTTGGCCGCAACCGGCCAGACGCGCGTCTTGCGACAGTGCGCGACGAACCAACGGAACAGGTCACACTATAGGCATGCCCATTCTGAACAAAGACATGACCCTGTGCATTTCGTTGTCGGCCCGGCCGAGCAATCTGGGCACCCGGTTTCACAACTATCTCTACGAGGAGTTGGGCCTGAACTTCATCTACAAGGCGTTCGCCCCGACCAACCTGGCCGACGCCATCGCGGGCGTGCGCGGGTTGGGCATCCGCGGGTGCGCCGTGTCCATGCCCTATAAGGAAGACGTCATCGCGCTCATCGATGACATGGATGCGTCGGCGTCGGCCATCGACTCGGTCAACACGATCGTGAACGACGGCGGCCACCTGACCGCCTACAACACCGACTTTTCGGCCGTGCAGCGCCTCCTGGCCGAGCAGGAGGTGCCGAGCGCGTACTCGGTGATCGTACGCGGCAGCGGTGGCATGGCGAAGGCCGTTGCGGCAGCCCTGCACGATGCCGGGTTCGCTCGCGGCACGATCGTGGCACGCAACGAGGCCACCGGCCGCGCCCTGGCGGCCCTGTACAACTACGGTTGGGCGCCCGAGATCGGCGTGCTCACCGCCGACCTGATCGTTAATGTCACTCCGCTGGGCATGGCCGGCGGCGCAGAGGCCGGTGCCGTGTCGTTCCCGGCCGCGACGATCGAGGCGGCGAGCATGGTGTTCGACGTCGTGGCCTCGCCCGCCGAGACACCGCTCATTGTGGCCGCACGGGCACTCGGCCGGCCTGTCATCACCGGCGCTGAGGTCGTGGCGCTGCAGGCCGAGGAGCAGTTCTTTCTGTATACCGGCATCCGCCCCACCCCTGACCAGGTGCGCCGAGCCTCCGCCTTCTCCCACGCCCTCTGACCCCACTCTCTGGACGGGCCCCGGGCCCCGTCCCCGGGCCCCGTTTATAAACTGGGCCCACGTTCCGGGCCCGGGCCCCGTCCCAAAAGTGTGCCGTGTTAGGCGCGGGGCAGTGCGCTGTCGAGGTCGGCAATGAGGTCGGCGACGTCTTCGATGCCGACCGACAGACGCACGATGTTGTCGGGAACCTCCAGTTCGGTGCCGCGCACCGAGGCGTGCGTCATCTCCGAGGGGTAGTTCACGAGCGACTCGACGCCACCGAGCGACTCGGCCAGCTGGAACAGGTGCATCGACTCGGCGAACAGGCGCGCGGCAGCGGCACCACCGGCGAACGCGACGGAAATCATGCCGCCGAAGCCGGACATCTGCTTCTTCGCCACTTCGTGGCCGGGGTGGCCGGGCAGGCCCGGGTAGTAGACCTGCGCGATCGCGGGGTGGCCGTCGAGAAATTCGGCGATCGCCTGGGCGTTACTGCAGTGCCGGTCCATGCGCACCGAGAGCGTCTTGATCCCGCGCACGGTGAGCCAGGAGTCGAGCGGCGCCGACACCGGCCCGGCCGCGAACTGCAAGAACTGGGCCTTCTCGTGCAGCTCGTCGTCGTTGATGATGAGGGCCCCGCCGAGCACGTCGGAGTGGCCGCCGAGGTATTTCGTGGTCGAGTGCACGACGACGTCAGCGCCAAGGGCGAGCGGATGCTGCAGCGCCGGTGACGCAAAGGTGTTGTCGACGATCGCGACCACTCCGTGCCGGTGCGCGATCTCGGCGAGCGCCGCGATGTCGCTGATCTTCATGAGCGGGTTGCTCGGCGTCTCGACCCAGAGGATCTTCGTTTCGGGTCGGATGGCGGCTTCGACCGCGGCGAGGTCGCTCATCTCCACGGTCGTGTTGAGCACGCCCCAGGCCGCGTGCACCGTGTTGATGAGGCGGTGGGTTCCGCCGTAGACATCGTTGCCGAGCACAACGTGGTCGCCCGGCTTGAGGATGGCGCGCAGGATGGTGTCCTCCGCGGCGAGTCCGCTCGCGAACGACAATCCGTGCTTGCCACCCTCGAGTGCGGCGAGGAGGGTCTCGAGCACCGTGCGGGTGGGGTTGCCGCCACGGCTGTATTCGTAGCCGCCGCGCAGATTGCCGATGCCATCCTGCACGTAGGTGGAGGTCTGGTATATCGGCGGAATGACGGCGCCAGTGGTCGGGTCGAACGCCTGACCGGCGTGGATGGCGATTGTGTCGAACTTCTGGGTGTTATCCATGGGTGCTCCTTCTGTGAGAATGATGATCAGACGCTCAGGTAGCTGAGCAGATCGTGCCGGGTGATCACGCCGAGAGGTTTGCCGGCGTCGGTCACGAGCAGGGCGTCGTGCGCGGAGAACGCGGCGCGCGCGGCGGCGACCGGTTCGTTCACGCCGATCAGCGGCAACGGGTCGCCGACAATGGAGCCGACCCGATCGGTGAGCTTGGCATCACCGGAGAAGACCAGGCCCATCAGGGCGCGCTCATCCACGGCGCCGAGCACCTCGCCCATGACGACGGGCGGCTTGGCACTCAGCACGAGCAACTGGGACACGCCCTGGCCCGTCATCGTCTCGATCGCATCACGCACGGTGTCACTCGGGTGCACGTAGACCAGGGCTGGCAGGCGGCCGGTCTTCGATTCCAGCAGATTGGCGACCGTGTGACCGGCGGGGGCGTTGCTGAAACCGTAGCTGCGCATCCACCCGTCGTTGAAGATTTTGCCGAGGTATCCGCGACCGCCGTCGGGCAGCAGCACCACGATCGTGTCGTCCGGGCCAAGCTTCTCGGCCGCGCGCAGGGCAGCCACGACGGCCATTCCGCTTGAGCCGCCCACGAGGATCCCCTCCTCAAGGGCGAGCCGGCGGGTCATGGCGAAGGAGTCCGCGTCGGAGACGGCGATGACCTCGTGCACGACGGTGGGGTCGTAGGCGCCCGGCCAGAAGTCCTCACCGACGCCCTCGACGAGGTAGGGGCGGCCGGTTCCGCCGGAGTAGACGGAGCCTTCGGGGTCGGCGCCGATGATACGAACGGCGTCGTTGGAGACCTCGCGGAGGTAGCGGCCGGTGCCAGTGATGGTGCCACCGGTGCCGACGCCCGCGACGAAGTGGGTGACCGTTCCGTCGGTGTCGCGCCAGATCTCGGGACCGGTGGTTTCGTAGTGGCTGAGCGGGCCGTTGGGGTTGAAGTACTGGTTGGGCTTGAACGCGCCGGGAATGTCGCGGGCCAGCCGGTCGGAGACGCTGTAGTACGACTGGGGATCTTCCGGGGCCACGGAAGTCGGCGTAACGACGATCTCGGCACCGTAGGCGGTGAGCACATTGCGCTTGTCTTCGCCCACCTTGTCGGGCAGTACGAACACGCACTTGTAGCCACGCTGTTGGGCCACCAGCGCCAGGCCGACACCGGTGTTGCCCGACGTCGGTTCGACGATGGTGCCACCCGGCTTCAAGAGACCGTCGCGCTCGGCCGCATCGATGATACGTACCGCGATGCGGTCCTTAGCCGAGCCGCCCGGGTTGAGGTATTCGAGCTTCACGAGCACCGTCGCGCTCACTCCCGCACTGACCTTGTGGAGTTTGACCAGCGGGGTGTCACCGATGAGGTCAAGAATGGTGTTTGCGATCTTCATGGAAATTCCTTCTGTCGCGCCGCGCGCCATCAGGCGGGCACGGCCTCGGATTGCACACCGAACGAGTTACACACTGGCTCGTCGGCGGCCGGTCACGAACGTGGAGGGTCGGCTAGCGACAGCAACAACACGACGAATAAACGGGCACGATTCCACTCTATCGGGCGGGGAGAGCCGGCGACCAGCCTGAGTAAGGACTGTGAGAGCGGCATCGGGGGAAGCTACAGGGGCGACTGATACGTTCGAATGAAAGTAGATCCAACAGAGAGGCCACCCGTGACCCCCCAGCCCGGCTCCCCCGTGAATAAGGCATCCATCAAGGACGAACGTGCCGCTAAGCGCGCGAAGAAGCTGGAGGAATACCACCGCCAGCAGAAGCGCGGCAAGCGAAACCGGCTGATCGCCATCATCGGCGGCGCAGCGGCCGCGGTCGTCATCATCGCCCTCATCGCGACGGCGTTCGTGCTCACCCCGAAGGCCGCCAACTATGCCGGCGGTGGTGCCGGTGACGCATCGACGGTCGACGGGGTCGAGACCTTCTCCAACACAGCCGGCCACGTCGAGACTGCCGTGACCTATGAGCAGACGCCGCCCGCCGGCGGCGAGCACAACCCGGCCTGGCTCAATTGCGGAGTCTACGAACAAGCGGTTCCGAACGAGAACGCGGTGCACTCGCTCGAGCACGGGGCGATTTGGGTCACCTATGATCCCTCGATCTCGGATGCCGAGTTGGAGACTCTCCAGGCCCAACTTCCGTCGAGCTACGTCATCCTCTCGCCGTTCGAGGACATTCCCGCACCGATCGTGCTGAGCGGCTGGAACGCCCAGCTGCAGGTCGACAAGGCCGACGACCCGAGCATCGCCGAATTCTTCACTGAATTCTGGAAGAGCGCCAACGTGCCCGAAGACGGCGCCTCCTGCTCGGGTGCGATCGACGCGCCCGGCAAGGTCTCCTAGAACGCACGCACCGTGATTTCAGCCAGCCCGCAGCCCACAGTGGATGCTCACCCGTCGCGCCCGCCCCGCCCGGTTCTCCGCGCCGTCGCGGTCGCCGTTGTTGTCACGACGCTCGTCGTCGGCGCTGTGGCCTTCTCGGTCGGGCGACTGAGCACGCTCGTCGACGCGACACCCAAGACGACCAGCGCCGAGGCCGGTTTCGCCCGGGACATGCAGGAGCACCACAATCAGGGGGTCGAACTCGCCCTGATCATTCGTGACCGTACCGACGACGCACCCGTGCGACTGCTCGCCTACGACATCGCGACGACGCAGGCCAAGCAGAGCGGGCAGATGTCGGGGTGGCTCGCTGTCTGGGACCTTCCGCAGTTCGCGCCGGAACCCTCCATGACCTGGATGACCCGGCCGACACTGGCGGGCGAGTCGCACGATTCCTCGCACACGGCAGACTCCGGCGCAGCCCATGTCGCCGGGGATCCGATGCCCGGGCTCGCGACCGCTGCGCAGATCGCGGCGCTCACCGCAGCATCCGGTGTGGAAGCGGAGCGGGAGTTTCTCGTCATCATGATCGCCCATCACCAGGGCGCGATCGAGATGGCCGAGGCCGTGCTAGACCGAAGCACGAATGCGACCGTGCAGGCTTTCGCGACCTCGGTGGTGCTGAGCCAGGAATCGGAGATCGAGCTGATGACCGGGATGCTCGCCGAACGTTCCTAGCCCTCCACCGCGATCTCGGGCCCACCTTCGGAAAGCGGGCCCATGATCCATCATGGGCCCGCCTTCCGGGCCCGGGCCCGGAAAGTGAAACGCGCGGAACGGGGACGGTGCGGCGAGGAGCTCGCCGCACGCCGTCCAACATTCGCCGGGCCCACCTTAGGGAACCGGGCCCATGATCTATCGTGGGCCCAGTTTCCGGGCCCGGGCCCGGAAACTTAGAGCACGGGGCTCGCCGTGATCTGGCGGGCGTAGAGGCTCGCGTAGACGGCGCCGCGGGCGAGCAGTTCGGTGTGCGTGCCGCGCTCCACGATGCGGCCACCATCGACGACGAAGATCACGTCGGCGTCGACGATCGTCGACAGGCGGTGGGCGATCGCGATGGTGGTGCGGCCGTGGCTGGCGGTCTCGAGCGCGGCCTGCACCACACCCTCGGAGATGGAGTCGAGCGCGCTCGTGGCCTCATCGAGGATGAGCACCGGCGGGTCCTTGAGCAGCACCCTGGCGATGGCAATGCGCTGCTTCTCGCCACCAGAGAGCCGGTAACCGCGCTCCCCCACCATCGTGTCGTACTTCCCGGGGAACGAGTCGATCGTGTCGTGGATGTTGGCGGCGCGCGCGGCAGCGACCAGTTCGGCATCCGTTGCTTCGGGTTTGGCGTAGCGCAGATTCTCGGCGATCGTCGCGTGGAACAGGTAGGTCTCCTGGCTCACGATACCGATGTGCGACACCAGCGACTCCTGCTGCAGGTCGCGCACGTCGAGGCCGGAGAACAGTACCCGGCCGTCCGAGGCCTCGTAGAAGCGCGGAATCAGGTACGACACGGTGGTCTTGCCGGCACCCGACGGGCCGACGAAGGCGGCAAACTGGCCCGGCTCGATCACGAGCGACACATCGTCGAGGGTCGGGCGGGCGTCACCGCCGGCATCCGGATAGTTGAAGCGCACGTGGTCGAACTCGACCCGGCCTTTAGCGGAGCCGGCCGACGGCACCAGCGCAGCGCCGGGCTTGTCGCTGATCGCCGGCTTCAGGTCGAGGTATTCGAAAATGCGCGCAAACAACGCTGACGAGGTTTGCAGATCGAGCGCGACGCGCATGAGGCCGAGCAGCGGAAAGATCAGCCGCGCCTGCACGGTTGTGAAAGCCACGATCGTGCCGGGCGTGATGTCGGTCGTGCCGTTGAACACGAGCGCCCCCGCCACGAGGTACACGATCGCCGGAATCGCCGACAGGAACACGCTCACCGTGGCAAAGAACCACTGGCCGCTCATCTGCTGGCTCACCTGCAGCCGCACCTGGTTACGGTTCTCCTCGGCGTACCGGTCGATCTCGTTCTGCTGCCGGGTGAAGCTCTTCGACAGCAGAATGCCCGAGACGCTCAGGGTCTCCTGCGTGATCGCGGTCATGTCCGACAACGATTCCTGGGTCTTGCCGGCGATGCGCGCCCGCACCTGACCGACGCGGCGCTGCGCGAAGACCAAAATGGGCATGAGCACGACGGCCACGATGGTCAGCTGCCAATTCAACAACAACATGGCCACGAAGGCGGCGATCACGGTGACGGTATTGCCGAGGATGCTCGAAATCGTGTTGGTTAGTACCGTCGCCACACCGCCGACGTCGTTTTGCAGCCGCGACTGGATCACGCCGGTCTTGGTTTTGGTGAAGAAGCTCAGCTCCATCGCCTGCAGGTGGGTGAACAGTCGCACCCGCAGCGCGCCCATGACCTTGTTGCCGACGGTCGCGGTGAGCCAGGTCTGCCAGACGCCGAGCAGCGCGTTGATCAGGAAGACTCCGAGCATCATCGCCACCAGCACCCCGAGCACCGAGAGATTGGGGGTGCCTCCGGGCGGAAAGAGTCCGTCGTCGAAGGCGCGCTGGGTGAGCAGCGGCGGCACCACCGAGAGAGCGGCGCTGACCAGAACGAGCACGACAGTGATGCTGAGGGTCGTGCGATGCGGAGCGAACAGTGCGCCGATGCGGCCCAGCAGGTGCGGGATGCGCGGGGCGAGCGCGTTCTCGGCGCGCTGCGCTGCGGCATCCGCTCCACTGACGCGCTTGCGCGGGCGCTCTACACCCGCCTGCTGCCGCGGGCCGTGGCCGGGGGCACCGTGCATTCCACTCATGCATTTACTCTAAACGTCAGCACCGACCGCCCAGAACGGATGCCTGCGGCCGGGCCGGCCGCGGGCATCCGCTGCGCGCAGAACTGGCAGCTACCCTTTGGTGGCACCGGCAAGCAGGCCGCGCACAAAGTATCGCTGCAGAGCGAGGAACACGATCACCGGAACGATGATGGAGAGGAACGCAGCCGCTGTGAGCAGGTACCAGTCCTGGCCGCGCGTACCGGAAAGGTCGGCCAGCAGTTTCGTCATGGGCGCGACTGCCCCATCAGCGAAGATCAGCGCGACGAGGAGGTCGTTCCACACCCAGATGAACTGGAAGATGGCGATCGACGCGATGGCCGGCATGTTCAGCGGCAACACAATCCGGAAGAAGATCTGCGCGTGGCCAGCGCCATCGACTCGAGCCGCCTCGATGACATCGGCCGGAATCTCTGAGACAAAGTTGTGCAGCAGGTAGATGGCCAGCGGCAGGCCGAACATGGAGTGGGCGATCCACACCTGCGCGTAGCCGCCCGCCGCGAGCGGCTCGACCGAGGGAAATCCGAAGAACTCGCCCTGGGAGAAAAACAACAGCAGGGGCACGAGGGCCATTTGGATCGGCACGATCTGCAGCGCGAACACGCCGATGAACAAAATGTCCTTGCCGCGAAAGTCGATCCAGGCGAACGCGTAGGCCGCCATGCTCGCGATCATCAGCGGTATCAGGGTTGCCGGGAGCGTGATCGCGATCGAGTTGATGAAGGAACCGGCGAGATCGAGCTGGCTGTTTCCGGCGGCCAGAGCTGCGGTGTAGTTGTCGAGGGTGAGGCCGGGGTTCGAAAAGATTGTCCACCACCCGGTAGTGCGCACCTCCTGGGCGGGGCGGAACGACGAGATGAACAGGCCCAGCGTGGGAATGGTCCAGACCACCGCGATGACCAAAGCCGCAATGGTCGCGCCGCGACTGGTGAGTCGCCGTTTGGCGTTCTTGGCGACCGAATTCTCGGTGCGGCGTTCTCCTCGACCCAGCCGCCGTTTTGTGGCTGCATCGAGCGGGATTTCTGCGGGTGTGGCCGTCATCGGATTTCCCTTTGCTTCTTGATCTGGCGGGCGTTGTAGACAACGATCGGCACAACCAGCACGAAGAGGATCACTGCGAATGCGGCCGACCGTCCCAGTTCGAAGTTCTTAAACTGGGTGTACATCTCATTGGCGACGACGCTGGTGTCATTCGCGCCACCCGTCATGGTTCGAACGATGTCGAAGACTTTGAGCGACACGATGGAGATCGTTGTGAGAACGACGATCAACGCGCTGCGAATTCCGGGGACCGTGACGTTGGTGAACCGCTGCCACGCGCTGGTACCGTCAAGCTCCGCTGCCTCCATTTGCTCCACGGGCACTCCCTTGATCGCTGCCGAGAGCACGACCATGGCGAAACCGGTCTGTGCCCAGATCAGCACGACGATGAGGAAGAACGTATTCCACGGCGAAACGGCGATGAAGTCGACGGGCTGGCCACCGAACCAGAGGACGATCTGGTTGAGGAGTCCGATCTGCTCCTGATCGGCCGGGCGGGCCGTGTAGACGAAGCGCCAGATAATGGAGGCGCCCACGAACGAAATCGCCACGGGCAGAAAGACCAGGGTCTTGAAATACTTCTCGCCTCGACTCTTGTCGATGAACACGGCGTAGGCGAGTCCGGCGATAGTGGAGACGGTGGGAACGATCAGCACCCAGACGATCGTGTTGACGATGATCCGCACGTTGTCCGGCTGGCCGAACACCCACACGAAGTTCTCGAAGCCCACGAATCGGTCTCCGCGAGCGCTCATGAACGACTGCACCGTGGTCGAAATGGTGGGAACGATCAGGCCGATGCTCAGCAGGAGCACGGCCGGAGCAAGAAAGCCCACCAGCTGGAAGAGGTAACCGGGGCCTTTGCGGGAACGGAAGTCCAGCAGGAAAAAGAAACCGCCGAGCACTCCGGCGCCGGCGATGGCCCACCAGTACGACCCGCCAACGGCCAGGAGGAGCACCGGAGCCGCAACGCAAACCGCCAACCGGATGATCGTATACATCCGCCCCGCACGCGGTGCGATTTCCACGAAAAAAAGGACCAGTCCGACCACTGCGGCAAAGGCCCCGATAATGATTGGCACCTGCGCCAGCGGCGGCAATTGCGCCAGCCAGGCAAAGAAATCGGACATCTGAAACCTTTCGAGTTCAACGGTGGACTCTGGGCGACCGCCCGCTTCTCGGTGACACGGAACGGCTCAACGTCGGTGATTTGTAGGCACACAGTACACCGGCAAGAGCGTGGGCCGCCCGCATTTTCGTGCGGACGACCCACTCTGGGATATGTGACTATTCCGAGGGCCAGCCGGCCTCAATGCTGGTCAGCACGTCGGCCGTCGGGGTGCCGTTGATCCAGGACACAATTCCCTTCCAGAAGGTTCCCGCCCCCACCGTTCCAGGCATGAGGTCCGAACCGTCGAAACGGAAGGTCGTGTCCGGGTCCTGCAGGATCTTGATCGATTCCTGAAGGATCGGACTCGTCGCATTCTCCGGGTCCAGCCCGGAGTTTGCGCTGAGGACGCCACCGAGGGCGACCCGACTGTTCGCCCATTCCGGGCTCGAGAGGTACGCCTGGACCTTCTGGGTATCGGCGTCATCGGCGAACGCTCCGACGAACTCGCCGCCACCGGTTACCGCCTGGCCGCCCTCTTCAATCGACGGGGTGACGAAGGCCCACACGTCGGCGTCCGGGCCTACCTCTCCGCCGGCATCCACGATGAAACCGTCGAAGAAGGACGCCTGGTGATGCAGTGCGCACGTTCCATCAGCGATCGGAGTTGCAACGTCACCGAACGGGATGCTGTTGATCGACTTCACGTCGCCAAAGGTGGCGTTCACGTAGGAGGGGTTCAGCAGAATCTCGCCGACAGCGTCAAAGGCCTCCTGGATGCGTGGATCGGTGAAAGGAACCTCGTTGGCGACCCACTGGTCATAGACTTCCGGGCCGGCCTGTCGCAGAACGAGGTCTTCGACCCAGTCTGTTCCCGGCCAACCGGTGGCGTCGCCCGACGAGAATCCGGCGCACCACGGGGCCGTTCCCGTCTTCTCCTGGATGGTCTTGGTAACCGCGAGGAGCTCGTCCCACGTCTGGGGGACCTCGACACCCCACTCGGCGAACTTGGACGGGGAGTACCAGATGAAGCCCTTCAGGCTGGCCATCAGCGGGGCGCCGTAGAACACGTCGTCTACCGTGCCGTAGGCCTTCCAGTCCGCGGACCAGTATTCATCGACGTTGTCTTCGACGGCCGTGGGGGCTGGCTTGAGAAAGCCTCGGCTGGCCAGGTCGGCAAAGAGGCCCGGCTGCGGGATGATTGCCAGGTCGGGGGCGTTTCCACCCTGCGCCCGGATCGCGATCTGCGCCTCGAACTCCTTGGAAGATTCGAACTTGATTTCAATGCCGTTCTCCTCCTCCCAGGCGGCCCAGGACTCCTCAAGCAGTTCGGCCTCCGTGCCGGAGATTCCGCTGTAGACGCTGACCGACCCATCGCCCGCGGCGCCGGCCTCGGTGTCGGTGCTACCGGGGCCGCCGGAGCAGCCGGCGAGGGTAATGCCGGCGATCGCCGCGATGGCGATCGGAGTGGTGATACGACGGTGCAGGTAAGACCGCATCTTTTATCTCCTCATTGAGTGTTCGTGATCAGCAGCAGTGGTCCATGCGGAAGTCGGGAACCGGTTCCAGATCATAAGGTATGACACCCGATTAGGGAATGCAAGGCCGAGAATGTAACGGAATGGCAAAGATATGGCCAAACTCTCCGGTGGGTGCAAAACCCTATCGACGATCGCGACCGATAATCAAAAGCTTTCATGGAACCGGTTCCATGCTGGCCCAGTTCGCGCTAGGGTGAGGGCGCAGTCCCCATGGATGGAGGCCGAATGAGTGCAATCGCGGATGTCGCACGCCTCGCCGGGGTGGCGAAGGCCACGGCCAGCCGCGCGCTGAGCGGTCGCGGCTACGTCTCCACGGAGACCCGAGACAAAGTCATCGCCGCTGCACGCGAAATCGGATACGTTGCCTCGCCCAACGCGGCGAGTCTGGTGACCGGACGCACGCAAAGCGTTGGAGTGATCATTCCGTTCATCAGCCGGTGGTTCTTCGGCGAAGTGCTCGAAAGCCTGGAATTCGCGCTGCTCGAGCAGGGCTACGATATGACCCTGTACAACCTGCCGCCGGCCTCCCCCGAACGGGACCGGGTCTTCGAATTCTTCCTGGCCCGAAAACGCTTCGACGGCATCATCTCGGTCGGTGTGGCACTGAGCGAGCAGGAAGTAGACCACCTGCACCGACTCGGTCGGCCGCTCGTCGGCGTCGGCGGTCCCATTCGCGGTGTACCCACGATCGAGATCGACGACGTTGCGGCCGCTCGTCTGGCCACCGAACACCTGCTCAGTCTCGGGCATCGCGACATCGTGCATGTCGGAGGCAGCCAGGTCGACGAGATGGACTTTCACGTGCACAGCAATCGCCTGCGCGGTTTCCAGGCGGCAATGCTGGCCGCAGGGCTGTCGGTGAGCGGATGCTTCTACTCGGCAGAATTCACCATGCCGGGTGGTTACGAGCGCGGGTTGGCCCTTCTCGGAGATCCTCGCCGCCGTCCGACCGCGATCTTCGCGGCGAGTGATGAGATCGCCTTCGGACTCATCCTGGCCGCCCGCGAGCTGGGCATCCGGGTACCCACCGAGCTGAGCGTGATTGGCATCGACGGCCATCCGCACGCCGAGATGTTTCGCCTCACCACCCTCGCGCAGCATCCGCGCGCCCAGGGTGAACTCGCCGTGCGCACCCTCGTCGCCGAACTCGCGTCCCGCAGCGGCACGGGAGAATCAACGGTGCTGCCGACCAGCCTGATCATTCGTTCGAGCACGAGTGCCCCGCGGGTCCGGGGCACCTGACAACACAAAGGGCGCCGTCTCCTTTCGGAAACGACGCCCTTGCACCCAACTGGCCCGAAGGCCCGTCGGCTACGCCTCAATCAGATCCCCTTGCGGGGAATGACTACTTGAGGGTGACGGTTGCGCCGGCCTCTTCGAGGGAAGCCTTGGCCTTCTCGGCAGCGTCCTTGGCAACGCCCTCGAGGACGGCCTTCGGTGCGCCATCGACAACGGCCTTGGCCTCGCCGAGGCCCAGGCTGGTGAGCTCGCGCACAACCTTGATGACCTGGATCTTCTTGTCGCCGACGGCGTCAAGGATCACGTCGAACGCGGTCTGCTCTTCGACCTCTTCAGCAGCAGCGGCGGGGCCAGCGGCTCCGGCAGCGGCGACGGGAGCGGCTGCGGTGACCTCGAAGGTCTCCTCGAACGCCTTGACGAACTCAGAGAGCTCGATGAGGGTCAGGCCCTTGAACTGCTCAAGCAGGTCTTCAGTGGAAAGCTTTGCCATGATGTACTCCTAATAGTTTCTAAAAATTCGTGAACCGTGAACGAGGCAGGTGCCTAGTTCGCGGACTCCTGCTTCTCACGCAGCGCGTCGATGGTGCGAACAGCCTTCGACAGCGGTGCCTGGAAGAGATAAGCGGCTCCGAACAGCGATGCCTTGAAGGCGCCGGCCAGCTTGGCCAGCAGCACCTCGCGGGACTCGAGGTCGGCAAGCTTGCCAACCTCCGCTGCGGTGAGCGGGTTACCGTCAAAGTAACCGCCCTTTACCACCAGGAGAGGGTTTGCCTTGGTAAAGGCACGCAGGGTCTTCGCGACGGCGACGGGGTCTCCGTGTACGAAGGCGATAGCGGACGGACCGACAAGTTCCTCGTCGAACGAGGTGATGCCGGCCTTGTTGGCCGCAATCTTGGTGAGCGTGTTCTTTACCACGGCGTACGTGGCGTCCTCACTGATGGACTTACGCAGGCTCTTGAGCTGCGCAACAGTGAGACCGCGGTACTCGGTGAGCAGAACGGCGGTCGAGCTTTCGAATTTCTCCGTAAGCTCGGCGACCGTTGCTTCCTTGTTCGCCATGGTGCTCCTCATTAATAATCATGTGCCGGGTAGCCCGGGGCGCAGACATGAAAAAAGCTCCAGCGCAGGGCGCCGGAGCTTGGGGAACAATCCAAAAGACTGTAACTGAACTTCGAACACCTGCGCGGGCCGTTCACGTGAATGAACCTTCGTCCGCGCTTCTGTCTCTCGACATAGCGCAGCAACCGGCGGTCTGTGGCTGAGGTTCACTGTACGGCACGGGTCGGGCGCGTGCAAATCGGGGGCGGTGGCATCCGCTGGAAAGATGATTGACATCCATCAACTACTTATATATCGTTGATAGTTGTCAATCATTTGAGGAGTCGCATGAGCCGCGCCAGCCGCACCCCTCGGGAACCGATCAAAGAGGGCTCCATGACGCATCGTCAGGTGCTCGAAGCGCTCTCGGGTCTGCTGCTGGGCATGTTCGTGTCGATTCTGGCCAACACCGTCGTGAGCACCTCGCTGCCGCTCATCCTCAGTGATCTCAAGGGTTCGCAGTCCGCCTATACCTGGGTGGTCACGGCAACCCTGCTGGCCACGACGGTCAGCACGCCGATCTGGGGCAAATTCGCCGACCTGTTCAACCGCAAGCTGCTCATTCAGCTGGCCCTCGGCGTGTTCGTGATCGGCAGCGCGCTCGCCGGCTTCTCGCAGGATGCCGGCACGCTCATCGCCTTCCGCGTACTACAGGGTCTCGGCGCCGGCGGTCTGGTGGCTCTCAGCCAGATCATCATGGCCGATATCATCAGCCCGCGCGAGCGCGGCCGCTACGCCGGCCTGTTCGGCGCGGTCATGGCGCTCGGCACCATCGGCGGCCCGCTGCTCGGCGGCGTCGTGACGGATGCCTTCGGCTGGCGCTGGAATTTCTTCATCGCCCTCCCGGTGACGATCGTCGCGATCGTCCTCCTGCAGCGCACCCTGCACCTGCCGCCCCGCGTGAAACGGGTCGTGCGCATTGACTACCTCGGCGCCGCGCTCATCACGAGTGGTGTTTCGCTCCTCCTGATCTGGGTGACGCTGGCCGGATCACAGTTCGAGTGGCTCTCACTGACTTCGTGGGCCATGGTGATCGGCGCCGTCGTTCTGCTCGTCGTGGCGATCATCGTGGAGTTTCGTGCGCCGGAACCGATCATTCCGCTCAGCTTGTTTCGCAACCACACCTTCAGCCTCTCGACCGTTGCGAGCCTCGCGGTGGGTGTCTCGCTGTTCGGCACCTCGGTCTACCTCAGCCAGTACATGCAGCTCGCCCGTGGCGCGACGCCCACCCAGTCGGGTCTGCTCACGATTCCGATGATGGGCGGCCTGCTCATCTCGTCGACCCTGTTCGGCACGGTGATCAGTCGGCGCGGAACCTGGAAGTCGATCATGGTCTCCGGCTCTGTACTCATGCTGGCCGGAACCACTCTGCTTGGCACCCTCGACGTGAATACCAGCCTCGTCTTCGTCGGCGTCTATATGTTCATCCTCGGCGCCGGCGTTGGCATGGTCATGCAGAACCTCGTTCTGGTTGTGCAGAACACCATCGAGGTGCGGCACCTCGGCGTTGCCACGAGCTCAGTGACGTTCTTTCGCAGCCTCGGCGGGGCGGTCGGCGTCTCGGTGATGGGCTCCATTCTCGGCAGCGTCGTCGCTGCGCAGATCACGAGCCGCGTCGCCGCCCTCAGCCCGGCCAATCAAGCGGATGCCGGTCGCCTGCTCGGCGACGGCGTCATCCCGCAGGTGAACCTGCTGCCCGACCTGCTGCGCATCATCGTGGAGACGGCCTACGGTTCCGGTGTCGGCACGATCTTCTTAGTGAGCGCACCACTGGCCCTCGTGACCCTGGTCACGGTGTCGATGCTGCCGAATCATGCGCTCGGCACGGAGACCGGCATTGACCGGGCCCGCGATACGAACCTGGTACCGGCGCCGGAGCCTACGCCGTGAGCGAGAACACGGAGCCGCTCGCGTTGGACGGCGACAGCCCCGAGCTGGCCAGGGTGGAGGCTCAGATGGCGATGCTGGCGGCAAACATTCGGGCCAGCACGCGTTCGACCGCGGCCGTGATCGACCCGACCCTGGAGCCGTTCGGGCTGGCGCTGTTACGTGTACTCGCCCGACGCGGCGAAACGCATGCCGGCGTTGTCGCCGACGTGCTCGCGGTGGATCGCAGCATGATCAGCCGCCAAACGAAGCTGCTCTGTACGCTCGGGCTGGTGACGACTCGGGTCGACCCGCTCGACGGCCGCGCCCGAGTTCTGGCCCTGACTGCCCTCGCGGAAGAGAAACTCGCCGAGGTGCGCCGCAATCACACGGCCCTCGTGCACCGGCGGCTCAGCCGCTGGACTCCCGCTGAGCTGGACCAGTTCGCCATGCTGCTGGAACGGCTGAACGAACCCGATTAGGGCCACAACTTCAATCCCCCCGCGTTGCCCTGACCGCTTGACTTTGCCCGTTTCAATCGGGTCGAGACTCACGGCTCGGCGACCAGAACTCACGGCTCGATGAATGAAACGGCCCGAGTTTCACCCGGTCGGGCGCGACGTCCTGGCCGTTACACCTGGTCCGTGGCGATCGGCAGCTCGACCCGAAACCGGGTGTGGCCGGGCTCGCTGTCGACGGTGACCTCGCCGTGGTGCGCGGCGACGACCGCGGCCACGATCGCCAGGCCGAGGCCCGTGCTGCCGGTTCCGCGAAAGCGTGAGCTGTCGCCGCGGGCGAATCGTTCAAACAGGGTATCGGCGAGGGACTCGGGAATGCCCGGTCCGTTGTCGGTGACCGTTATGACGGCCCGGTCGCCGACGGCCGTCAACGCGACGACGACTTCACTGCCGGCATCCGTGTGCACGCGCGCGTTGGCGAGCAGGTTCGTGACGACCTGACGCAGGCGCGGTTCGTCGCCGATCGCCTCGATCGGTTCATCCGGCAGCTCGAGATTCCAGACATGATCAGGGCCGGCCGCGTGGGCGTCGCTCACCGCGTCGACGAGCAGCATGGTGAGGTCCACCGGTTGCCGTTCGAGTTCGCGGCCTTCGTCGAGCCGGGCGAGCAGCAGCAGGTCTTCAACCAGGCCGGTCATGCGCACCGACTCGGATTCGATCCGCCCGAGTGCGTGGATCGCGTCGGGTGGCAACTGCTGGCCACTGCGACGGGTCAGCTCGGAATAGCCACGAATCGAGGCGAGCGGGGTGCGCAATTCGTGACTGGCATCGGCGACGAACTGGCGCACCTTGCGTTCGCTGGCCTGCCGCGCCTCCAGGGCGAGGTCGACGTGGTCGAGCATGCGGTTGAGGGCGGCGCCGACCCGGCCCACCTCGGTGCGCGGATCGGTGTCGCCGGTCGGAACCCGGTCATCGAGCGAGACCTCGCCGCGGTCCAGGGGCAGTTGTGCTACCCGGGTGGCGGTCGCGGTCACGCGTTGCAGCGGGCGCAAGGCCAGCCGCACGACCCAGGCGGCAATGATGGCGACGACGACGAGCCCGGCGAGCGAGACGAGCGTGATGATCAGAGCCAGCTGTGCTGCTGTAGCCGCGACGCCGGACAAGGGCAGCCCGACCAGGTAGACGATACCGGTGCGCGAGGTTTGCACCTGCACGCGGTACTCACCGAGTTCCCCACCGAGATTGACCGTGACGGCGGCCGACTGGTTCACCTGGTCGGCAAGCAGCTGCACCTGATCGCTGGAGAGTTGTTCGATGGCACCGCTCTGGTCGTCGGTATAGCCGGTCGTGATGCTTGATCCGTCATAGACCAGGGCGAGCAGGCCGGGCGGCTGGGCGGGGCCGCCGAGAATGCTGTCGGCCGTGGGCGTACCGAAGAAGGTATTTCCGGGGATATCGCCGAAGCGGTCGCCGTCATTGTCGCCGATGCCAAGCACCGCGCCGGAGCGCTCCACGGCCGAGGCGAGTTGCACGTCGAGGCGGTCGATCAGGGAGGCGCGCAGAATGACGACGCTCACCGCCCCGATCGTGATGCTCACGAGCGCGAGCAGCGCGACGACGGTGAGCACGAGGCGCCGCTGCAGGGTCCAGGGCGCGCGGGGTTGACGGCGGCGCGGCATCCGTTTAAGTCGAAGCCGTGGCATCAGGCGGTCTTGAGCATATAGCCGGCGCCGCGCACCGTGTGGATCATCGGCTCGCGACCGGCATCGATCTTCTTGCGCAGGTAGGAGATGTAGATTTCGACGACGCTCGACTTGCCGCCGAAGTCGTAGCTCCAGACCCGGTCGAGAATCTGCGCCTTGCTGAGCACCCGGCGCGGGTTGCGCATGAGAAAACGCAGCAGTTCGAACTCGGTCGCGGTCAGTTCAATGGCCGAACCATCGCGAAAGACCTCGTAGCTATCTTCGTCGAGGGTAAGATCGCCGACGGTGATGCGCGGGTCGGTCGAGTCGGCCACGGCGAGGGTGGAGCGGCGAATGAGGCCGCGCAGCCGGGCGACGACCTCTTCGAGGCTGAACGGTTTGGTGACATAGTCGTCGCCGCCGGCGGTGAGCCCCGCGATGCGGTCGTCGAGCGAGTCCTTGGCGGTGAGAAAGAGCACGGGAGTTTCGTAGCCGTCGGCGCGCACCCGCTGCAGCACCTGCAGGCCGTCGATGTCGGGCAGCATGATGTCGAGCACGATGGCGTCCGGGCGGAACTCGCGGGCGATCGTGAGCGCTTGGCGGCCCTCGCCGGCGGTGCGCACCTCCCAGCCTTCGTAGCGCAGGGCCATCGAGAGCAGGTCGGTGAGAGTGGGTTCGTCGTCAACGACCAGCACCCGGATGGCGCTGCCATCAGCTTTGGTCAGCCGCGGACCGTGGCCGGTGTGGGTGCTCTCACGTCTGCTCATTGTGATGAGTATCCGGCAGTTGTCTATGAACGAGCTATGAGTGCACCCTCGGAATCCTGTGGCGCAGCTAGGCGGTCAGTGTGGCAAGGAGCGCCGGCGCCGGCACGAGCGCGTGGCGGCCAGGCAGGACCAGTCGCTGGCAGCCGTCGAGTTCGACCAGGATCGCGGTGTCAAGCCGGGAACCGGCGCGCTCCGGCCAGAGCACCGCGAACCGGGTGGGGTCGGTGGTGCACGTCGGTGCCTGCAGAGCGGATGCTGCGGCGGGAAGCAGCGCTGCGGCATCCGCTGCCAGGGTGGTCGCGCTGTCGAAGGTGCCGAACTGCAGGCTCATCATGCCGCCCAGCATCTCGTCGATGCCGTCGTTGGGTTCGGGTTCGGCGGCCGGATCGACCGTGTAGAAGCAGACGCTCGCGCCGTCGACGCCGGCATACGACGGGATCTCCACCGGGGAAACGGGTATCGGCTGCAGGTCCTCGCCAACCTCGCCGGAATCGGTCTGCAGGCTCGCGACACCGAACAGCAGCGACAGCTCGGGCGTGCTCGTGCTCATGGCGCAGCCGGCGTCGAGGGCCTCGCGACCGATCTGCAGCACGAGCGGCAGCACCGTCGAGTCGGTCAGCTCGAGCAATTCGAGCGCTTTCGCGGTCGCCGGCTTGGTCTTGCCGCAGGCCGTGCGCGGCCAGGCTGCCCGCAGCGCTTCGCCCGCGGCGTCTTCGAGCCAGAGTTCCGGCACGATCTCCATGTCGGCGGTGCAGGCCTGATTGAGTCCGGGCTGGTCGTTGGGTTCGGCGAGCGCCGCGAGCAGCGCGTTGAAGTCGCCCGTGCGGGTCTCGACCGTTACGGCCGACCAGCGGCCCTCTGCGTCGTCGACGCTGCCGTAAAAGGTGCAGCGATGGGCCGCGACCGGTTCGAAACCGGTTGGAACCATGCCTGGTGCAGGGGCGTCCGGATGTGTGGCGGTCAGATCGGTCTGGGCCGAAACGCCGTCCGGAAAGACCATCCCGTTGTTATTGAGGTTGGGCGCCTGGCAGTCGACGCCGGCGACGAGCTGCGCGACCGGGGTGTCGGTGGCGGCGGGGTAGCCGGGCAGACCGGCGCATCCGCTCAGCAGCACGGTCAGTGTGACCAGCCCGGCGAGCGCGGCTGATCGCAGTGTGCGAGCTGAGTGTGCGACCTGTGACATCATTGATCCCCCGATTGGTAGCCGTGCCCCCACGCTAGCGAACTCAAGTCTCTTCGCGATAACGATTCTCAGATGAGCGTATGCGTGCCTCGGCCAGGCAGGCCCGCTCGGCGCCGAGCAATCGGGCGGCACCCCGTGGCGGTGGCGCGCTGGTCGGGCGCGCGGGCACACAATAGAGGAGTGCCGAATTCCACGCTGTCCCTCTTCGACCTGGACCAGTCGTCGGCATCCGTTTCCCTGCCGGCGCCGCACACACTGCGCATCGTCGCCGACTCCACCGACCGGGTGGCGTGGCTTCGGGCGCGAAACCAGGGCATCACGGCAACGGATGTCGCGAAGCTGTCCACCCCGAAATCCATCGTCAATGCCGCGCGGGATAAAATGCACGGTACGAGTTTCTCCGGCAACAGCTACACCGACCATGGTCGGGCCCGGGAACCGGTCATCGCCGCGTGGGTGTTGGAGAATTACGGCATCAAGGCGAGCACGAACCTGTTTCGGTCGCTCGGGCATCCGCGGCATCTGGCGACACCCGACGGTGTCGGCGTTGTGGCCGGCGGCGACCTGCACCTGGCTGAGATCAAGACCACGAGCAAGCCGTGGCGCAGCATTCCTCGCAGCTATCTGCGGCAGGTGTGGTGGCAGCAGTATGTGCTCGGCGCCGACCGCACACTGTTGGTCTGGGAGGAACACCTCGATTTCGTTCCGGTTGCGCCCGTGCCCGAGTTTCGCTGGATCGAGCGCGACGAAGACCAGATTGCGATTCTGGTCGGCCTGGCCAACGCCCTGATCGACAACCTCGACCAGCAGGCTCGCCGCTAGCTCCCTCCTTTTGCGGACGGGGCCCCGTCCGCAATGCAGGCACAGGGGATGCAGCAGAATGGGGGGCATGGCTCCTGACTTCGAACTACCAAAGACCATGCGCGCCCTCGTCATCGATGAGACCGGCGCTCCCGAGGTGTTGCACCTGGCCGAGCGACCGC
The DNA here is from genome assembly GCF_004402535.1 of Cryobacterium glaciale. Lineage (GTDB taxonomy): Bacteria > Actinomycetota > Actinomycetes > Actinomycetales > Microbacteriaceae > Cryobacterium > Cryobacterium glaciale. Next base: position 172,002 of record NZ_SOEY01000002.1, read on the forward strand.
TGCCCCGGCAGGTCTCCGACGAGGTACTCGTGAAGGTCATCGCCGCTGGCCTCAACCCGATCGATGCCAAGACCCGCGCTGGCTGGGGAGTCGCAGCCGCGATCTCGAGCTATCCGGCCATTCTGGGCAACGATTTTAGCGGCGTCGTCGTGCGCGCGGCGTTCGAGGCCTCACCGCTGCAGCCCGGCGACGCGGTCTACGGCATGGCCCGAGTGCCGCGCACGGATGGCAGCTTCGCCGAATACGTCTCGGTGTCAGGCATGAGCGTCGCCCGCAAGCCGGCCCGCCTCAGCCACACCGAAGCCGCCGCCGTTCCGATCGCGGCCCTCACGGCCTGGGGCATGGTCAAATTGGGTGGGGCAGCCCCGGGGGTGCGCATGCTCGTGCACGCTGCCAGCGGCGGCGTCGGCCACTTCGCGGTGCAGTTCGCGCGCGTTCTGGGTGCCCACGTGACCGCCACCGGATCAACCCGCAACCTGGACTTTCTGCGCGAGCTCGGCGCTGATGAGGTCATCGACTACACCACCACCCGCTTCGAAGACGTGGCGCACGACCTCGACTCGGTCATCGACCTCATCGGCAACGTGCACGACAACACCGGCACCCGCTCCCTCGCCGTGCTACGACCCGGTGGGGTGCTCGTGAACGCACCGACCGGCAGCTGGCCGACCATGGCAGCGGATGCCGCAGCCGCTGGCCGCCGCGCGACCGGTTTCAAGGTATCCGCCGACGCGCGCGCCCTCGACGAGATTTCGGCTCTGCTCGATGCGGGCACCGTTCGAGTGCACGTCGACGCGGTGTTCGAACTCGCCGACGGCGCGGCCGCCCATCGGCTGATCGAAGAGGGTCATACCCGCGGCAAGATCGTACTGCGCGTCTCGTAGGAGGCATCCGCTGCCGTTTTCGGCGTGCAGCACGGGGTTATCGGCCGTTTCGGCTCAGGGCTCCGACCGGTCAGGTCGTCTACGCCTGACCAACACAGCCCCGAGGCCGAGCAGCAGACCACCCCCGAGGAGGGCAGGGACGGGTAGGTCGGTGCCGGTGCCGGGCAGGGCCGCTGGTGCCGCCGGGGAGACACCCAACACGGTTACGAGCAAGCCGTCATCGTCGCAGGCAGAGTGCGAAAACGGCCCGGCCACCGCATCGCGCAGGGCGATGACGATGCCGAGGTCGGCGCTCTCGTTTTGGGCGGTCAGCCCGGTCACGTCCATCATGCCAATCGTGAGGTCGGCTCGCAGCGTCGCGCCCGCAGCGAGCGATTGGACCGGTGCGAGCACCGCACATTCCGCGTCGCCCGCTACCGAAACAGCCGGCACGCTGGGGTCAGCGAGAGTGCTGACGCGCAGGGTCAGGTAGTCATTCAGCCCGGCGGTTGCCCCCGCCCCGCTGCGCAGACTCACCCGCACGACCGCGGGCTGGTCGCTCGGGTTGCGGATCCACAGGGACGCCCGCATCGAACCGTTCGGAATCAGCGCCCCGTAGGAATCAAACAGCCCCGACGGCAGGCCCGTCGCGAACTGCACGCCATCGGAGCTGACCTGCACGTCGCCGACCGCGCCACTATCGGTCTGTACCGCGGTGACCACAACACCGAGAGCCACGCTCGACACCGGACGCGCCGACATTGGGCGGGCGGAAGCCGGGGCGCCTGCCCCGCCGACAACAGGAAGGAAGGCCAGGAGCAAAGCTGCGGCCGCCCCGCTCAGCGTGGCTCCCCGCGTTCGTCCCGCCCGACCGGTGGGATCGGCGACCCCGGGCGCGCTGTGATTCAATCGCATGTTCGGTGATCACCGACTTTCGCGAATAGTGCGCGCATGAGGAGTGGATCCGACCGGTCGGGAGTGGGCTTGCGGGCGACACGGATGCCGCCCGCAAGCATCACGATGGAATACCCCAGGAGCGCCACGGCGATGGCCGGAACGATCAGGGCCCGGCTCGCTCCGTTGACGAAATTGTTGGCAAAGCCGATCCATGGTACGGCGTACCAAAGCCGCCCCTGAATCTGGGCCGACTGCACGAGTTCGGGGTCGGGCAGGCTGTTGTTGTCGCCCTGAAATTGGAAACTCCGGCTGCCGTCGGTCGAGGAACTGATCGCGATGATGCGGTGGGTGACCACTTCCGGCTGGCCGGAACGGATTTGATAGGTGGCGACGTCACCGATCACCAGGTCATCGGTGTTGATCGGGCCGACCACGATCAGAGTGCCCGGCGGAAGCCGGGGCTCCATCGAGCTCGTCAGCACGGTCAGCGGGGTCGCTCCCATGACCTTGGGCACGACGACCAGCAGGGCGAAGAGCGCCAGCACGAGCAGGAGGAGCGCCCCGCTGACAGCAACGCCCAGAGCATGCCGCAGGCCGTGGGGCCTGGCCGGCGTAGCCACGCGGGCCATCAGTTTGCCGCCGTCAGGGTGAACTGCTGGGTGCTGACCGCGGCACAGCCCTGCAGCTGCAGCGCCGTTCCGGCGGTGTAGCTCGGTACCGCGATGCATTCCGTCCTGCTCCTGTTCACCTGCATCGTGAACTGGTACAAACCGTTGCCTGACATCGTGCCGCCCCACTGCTGGCTGGAGTCACTCGTGTTGCGTGTCGCCACGACCACGGCGCCGGAACTCGTGCGCTGCCAGGCCAGCCCTGTCGCTGCCTGGGAGTTGATTACGTAGTCGCTCAGGTTGATCGGGTCATAGTGCCAGAGCTGGGTGGCGAGGGTGTCATTGCACGCTTGCACGGTCACGGCTGCGTTCGCACTGGTGGAACCGGTGACGCACATTCCACCGCTCTTCACGCGGTACCAGCCGTTTGATGACGGGGATTGGCTGGTCGTCGCCGTGGCGGCCGAGGACTTGGCCGATGAGTTACCGGCGGCATCGAGCGCGTCAACGGTATAGGTATAGGTCGTGCCGACATTGAGGCCGGTATCGGTGAAGGTCGTACCGGTGATGCCCGAACGCATCAGTGCCCCGTCCCGATAGACCCGATACGAGACCACTCCGACATTGTCGGTTGCGGCCGTCCAGCTGAGGCTGGCGGAGGCATCCGTTGTCGAGGTGGCGTTCAGGTTGGTCGGCGCGGTCGGCGGTGTCGAGTCCGTCACGGCCTGAACGACGGTGACCGAGGCGATCGCGGTCTTCCAGTTCGTGCCGGCCACTGCGCTCAGGTCGAGCCGAGCCGCCACCTGGCCGCCAATGTAGGCCGCCGGAATCGGTGCTGACATCGACGTGCGCACGCAGTACACAATGGACGCACTCGCAGCGAGCGGTCCGTTCAGCGTAGTTCCGCTCGACCAGGTGCGCACCGTCTGGTTTCCGGGCAGCGCCGTGCCCGGCGTGCAGTTGACGTCGGCAGCAACCGGCCAGGTCGTCACGGTGATCGCTCCCGCCAGGGCTGCGGGCGTCGACGTCGTGGCAACGAGTGTCAGTGTGTACGAGGACGGCACGGCACCGTTGGTGAGCGTGATCGGTTTCGTCGTCACCAGGGCGGTCGACGTGTAGTCGAATTTCAGCTGGTCGAAGCCGGATTGCCCGATGGTCACGCTGGTGGAGGTCACCGAGCCGGTCGCCTGAACCGCCGCGGTAGTCCAGGCGGCGTGGGCCGCCCCCGAGGCAGCGAGCACGAGAAAGAGCACCGTGCCGAGCAGCGCAGCGGTGCGGTGCTGCTGCGCGTGAATGCGTTGTGTGCGCGTCATGATTCAGGCCTGCCCGCCAGTGAGTACGACGGAAAAGTTCGCCGCTGACGAGGTCTGGCTCGAGTCCGGGGCATTCACGGCGAGCGCAACCGACACGCAGAGCGTTTGTGACTGCGCCTGGGCGAGGGGCGCGCCGACAGCCCCCGGCGGGGCAGCGGCAAAGGTACCGGTCCAGGTGGGGCTGACGCCACTCGTGCAGGCGGCAGCGTTCGCCACGGCAACGAGACCGATGACGAGCGAGCCGGAAAGGTTTGAGGTGACCGTCGGAGCGATCAAGGAAGAGACGGTGACCGACAAGGGCACGTCACCGGTATTCGTGACGGTGACTGGAGCGGCGATCACCAGTCCGGGGTACAGGGCGACGGCGGGCAGCGCCAGAGGCGACACCGTCATCGTGGCGGTTCCGGAGGTCATCGTGCTCGAGGGGGTCGCAGCGCTTGAGTTCAACAGCGCATAGGTGCCCCCGGCAGCGGTCGTGGCCAGAATGACCGCGAGAAAAGCGGATGCCGCGGCCAGCGCCAGGGAGCGCACGCGCAGCCGCGGGGGCGGCACGGCACGGCGGCGTGCACGCTCGATCGGCGCAGGGACCGAAGATCCACGAGGTGTCTGCATGCGATCACCGAGCTTTCTGGTTTCTGGTTTCTGAGGAACGGACAGGAACGCACCGCCCGGTGTGCCCATCGTCGGGTGACGGGCACGCCGGGAACGGCATCGCAGCCTGAGCTGTTGGTCGCAGCCTGAGCTGTTAGGCGGCCTGCAGCAGCGTCACGGCGAGAGCGCCGAGGTTGACCGAACCGAGCTTGGCGTCATTCTCGAATCCCGCCGTCGCGTTCTTGGGGAACACCAGGGTGACGGTAACGGTGGCCGTGCGGGCCGATACTCCGGCGGCGGTCGGGGTGATCGTGAAGGTCGGGCTGGTCCCGGTGATGCCCGCTCCCGTAATCGCCAGCACGGCGTTCTTGGTGATGTACGCCGCGAGCCGCACGTCGGCATTGTTAGCCGCGCTCGTCGGAGCGATCGTGGCCGGGTCAACGGCCAGGGTCGCGACCAGGTTGTCACCGGTCGCCGTGATGTCCACCGTCTTGGTGTAGGTGAGGGTATCACCGGGCACGATTCGGTAGTTACTCAGGGTGATCACGGTGGTATTGCTCTTCCAGACACCGTTGGTGGGCGCACTGTCGGACACGAGCAGGGTGCCGGCGGTGATCGTTCCGCCGGGCAGCGTGGCGCTGGAGTTCCACAGCGCGAACGTTCCCGCACCGCCGAGCAGCAGGGTCAGTCCGGCGGCGCCGGCGATAGCGCTAACGAGAAGCTTGTTCATAGGAGAAACCTTTCGACGAGATCGATTCAGGGGCGAGTGGTTCACACACTAGGTGGGACAGACAGCTTTGTCTGTCCCACGGAAACCCCCAGAATGGGGTTTGGGGAAATGTTGCATCCAACACCGAATTAGTGGCAAGCCACAGGAAAATCTGCGTTTTACAGGGCAGAACCGGCGGAAATCAACTAAATTCGCACTCTGCCATGCTCGGCCAACCACTCGGGCGAGAGCTAAGACAGACCGTTCTACCTCCGAATTGGTCTGGACCGTGGCATGGTCCAGACTGGAGTTTCACGAGGAGACAGCATGACTGTGAGTTCCGCCGACACGCCCGCCGATCGTTCGGTCGAGCACGCCCGCCCGGCCATCGTGTGGTTTCGCGACGACCTGCGGATCGCCGACCACCCCGCCCTGCACGCAGCCCTCGAGCTCGGGCAGCCGATCGTGGCCGTCTACGTGCTCGACGAACAGTCTTCCGGCGTGCGCCCGCTCGGCGGCGCGGCTCGCTGGTGGCTGCACCAGAGCCTGCGCTCCCTCGCGGCGTCCATCGAGGCTCTCGGCGCACGACTGACCCTGCGCCGCGGTGCGGCCGGACCGATCATCGCGTCGATCGCGCAAGAAACGCATGCCTCCGCCGTATTCTGGAACCGCCGCTACGGCTTGGCCGAGCGCACGCTCGACACCGCGATCAAGAGCGACCTGCGGGCCAGCGGAGTCGACGCCCGCAGCTTTGCCGGTTCGCTCCTGTTCGAACCGTGGACGATTCAGACCGGGCAGGGCGGCTCCTACTCCGTGTTCACCCCGTTCTGGCGGGCCTGCACCGCCGGCGCACCGCCACGCGCCCCCCATCCGGAGCCGCGATCCATTTCGGGCTGGGAGGGTGTCCTCGATGCGGATTCCTTCAGCTCCGACGACCTCGATACCTGGGGCCTCGAACCATCGAGCCCGGACTGGGCGGGCGGGCTGCGCGCCGCGTGGGCGCCGGGTGAGGCATCCGCTCATGCCCTGCTCGACGCCTTTCTGGCCGAGTCCTTGCCGCGCTATGGCAGCGACCGGGACCAACCAGCCCAGAACGCGACCTCACGCCTCTCTCCGCACCTGCGCTGGGGCGAGATCAGTCCCTACCAGGTGTGGTCGGCGACCCAGGAGGCCCAGCGCGGCCTGACCGGACCGGCCCTCGCCAGCGCGGCCCGGTTTCTCACGGAGGTTGGTTGGCGGGAATTTGCGTACCATGTGCTCTTCAACGCCCCCGATCTCGCGACCAGGAATTTGCGCAGTGCCTTCGACGCTTTCCCATGGCCACCGCTCGACCGGGAGGCCCTGACCGCCTGGCAGCAGGGTCGCACCGGCTTTGCCCTCGTCGATGCCGGCATGCGCGAACTGTGGCGCACCGGAAGTATGCACAATCGGGTACGCATGGTGACGGCATCATTCCTGATCAAGAATATGCTGGTCGACTGGCGCGTGGGCGAGCGCTGGTTCTGGGACACCCTGGTCGATGCCGATGCCGCGAGCAACCCGTTCGGCTGGCAATGGGTGGCCGGTTCAGGGGCGGATGCCGCGCCCTACTTTCGCATTTTCAATCCCGACCTGCAGGCGGCCAAGTTCGACCCCCACCAGCAGTACATTCGGGAGAACATCCCCGAATTCGGCACGGATGCCTACCCCGCTCCGCTCGTGGACCTCGGCGAAACGCGTCGCGCTGCCCTCGCCGCCTACGAGCGGGTCAAGAACCCGAGCGCCTGAAAAAGACAAGCGGGCCCAACGAAAAAACGGGCAAACAGCCACCTGCGCCCCTGTGATGATGCCGGGGTGCAAAACAGCCATTTGCCCGCTTTAGCGAACCCGCAGTACTACCTGCGGAAATTACTTAGAAGAAACGAGCATACGCTCCGACCGTGAGGAACGTCGGAAACTCGGGTTCGAGAGCCGAGGTACGCAGCACGGTGAGGGCGTCGTCGAAGCGGTCGGTGGGCGTGCGCTCGAGGCCGTCGACGATCTCATCGAGCACCTCTTCGACCCAGTCGGAGTCGATCCGGCGACCCTCGGCGGTGACCGAGTTCTCGTGGATCCACTGCCAGAGCTGCGAACGGGAGATCTCCGCGGTCGCGGCATCTTCCATCAGGTTGTCGATGGCCGCCGCGCCCACGCCGCGCAGCCAGGACTCGATGTATCGCAGCGAGATGAGCACGTTGCCGCGCACACCGGCCTCGGTGATCTGGCCCCCGACCGAAGCGACGTCGAGCAGCTCGGCAGCGCTTACGCTCACTTCGGGGCGGGTGCGTTCGAGTTGGTTCGGCCGGTCGCCGAGCACAGCGTCGAACTCGGCCTGGGCGGTCGGGATCAGGTCGGGGTGCGCCACCCAGGAACCGTCGAAGCCGTCGGTGGCCTCACGCTTCTTGTCGGCGGCAACCTGGGCGAGCGCCTGCTCGGTGACCGCCGGGTCGCGGCGGTTCGGGATGAAGGCGCTCATGCCGCCGATGGCGAACGCTCCGCGACGGTGACAGGTGGAGACGAGCAGCTCGGTGTAGGCCCGCATGAACGGCACCGTCATGGTGATCTGCTTGCGGTCCGGGAACACGAAACGGCTGCCGCGGGCACGGAACGTCTTGATGATGCTGAAGATGTAGTCCCAGCGTCCGGCGTTCAAGCCGGCGCAGTGGTCGCGCAGTTCGTAGAGGATTTCTTCCATCTCGAAGCCGGCTTGGATTGTCTCGATCAGAACGGTGGCGCGCACCGTGCCGTAGTCGATGCCCAGACGCTCTTCGGCGTAGGTGAAGATGTCGTTCCAGAGGCGTGCTTCCTTGTGGCTCTCCAGCTTGGCCAGGTAGAAGTACGGACCCGTGCCGTTCTCGATGAGCTTCCTGGCGTTGTGGAAGAAGTACAGGCCGAAGTCGATGAGACTGCCAGAGGACTTCATACGGCGGTTGGCGCGGTCGATGAACGTGATGTGCTTTTCAACGAGGTGCCAGCCGCGTGGACGCATCACGATCGTCGGCGTCGACTCGTTCGTGATTTCGTACTTCTTGCCTTCGGGGCTCGTGAAGCTGAGCTGGCCGCGAACCTGGTCGAATAGGGTCAGCTGACCCTCGATCACGTTGGTCCAGGTCGGACTCGTCGCGTCTTCCTGGTCGGCGAGCCACACCTTGGCGCTCGAGTTCAGCGCATTGATGGCCATCTTGCGGTCGGTCGGACCGGTGATTTCGACCCGGCGATCTTCCAGGCCGGGTCCGGCTCCCGCAACTCTCCAGGTGGGATCGAGACGGATGCTCTCGGTTTCGCTCAGGAACTTGGGATCGCGACCATTCGCGGCATCCACTCGAGTCTGCAGCCGGGCAGCGAGCAGGTCGTGCCGGGTACCGGCGAAACGCTCGTGCAGTTCGGCGAGAAATTCGAGGGCCTCGGGGGTGAGGATCTCGTCGTAACGGGCGCCGATCGGGCCGGTGACCTCGAGGTGCGGGCGAATGGTGGCGAAGCTGCCGGTGTTCGTCTTCACAGTTTCGGAGGCGACCGTCTGGTCGATCGTCGGGTTCGGGGTGTTCATGGTCTGGCTCCTTGCGAAAGTAGGTGATACCGACAGGGGGCGACCCGCGACTGCGGTTCACCCGATCTCAGGCGGAGGGAGGATAGAACTGTTCTGCTTCGGTCGAATCGACGAGGGCGAGGGTTTTGCGGTCGCGATTCAAGAGTCGGTGCTTGCCTGTGCCTCTACTCTGCCCCGTCCGGGCCGGGCGAAACCACAATCAACGAGCAGAAGAAATCGAGTTATTCTGATTGTGGAAACTTTTCAAACGTGTGACACTGAACCTATGGTCCCCGCAGAAGCCCTCTCCGCACTGTCCTCCCTCAGCATTGATGAACCCGAGCTCGACGCCCTCACACTGGGCCGTCGCATCCGAGAACTACGCACGAGCCGACGCATGACGCTCGATGCCCTCGCCGCCGCGATTGACCGCGCGCCCTCGCAGGTGTCGATGATGGAAAACGGCAAACGTGAACCACGCCTGTCGATGCTGCGCACGATCGCCCTGGCCCTCGGCACCACCGTCGAGGAACTGATGCGAACGGATGCCCCCTCCGAGCGCGCCGCCCTGGAAATCTCGGTTGAGCGCGCCCAGCGCGGACCGGTGTTCCAGGCTCTCGGACTCCCCCGGATTCGGGTGAGCAAGGGGCAGAGCGACGAAACCCTGCAGACGATCCTGAGCCTGCACAATGAAATCGACCGCCTCAACCGGGAGCGCGCAGCGACCCCGGAAGAGGCCCGTCGGGCCAACTCCGCCCTGCGCCAGATCATGCGTCAACAGGACAACTACTTTCCCGAGTTGGAGGCGCAGGCCCTCGAACTGCTCACCGCGGTCGGGCACTCGGGCGGTCCGGTGTCCCAGCAGCTCGTTGCCGACATGGCCACCCACCTCGGTTTCTCGTTGCACTACGTGAACGACCTGCCGCACTCCACCCGGTCGGTCACCGACAAACGCAACGGGCGCATCTACCTGCCGACCGAGCGTTCCGCATCGCGGGACTCCCGCTCGCCGATCGTGCAGGCCTTCGCGAGCCACCTGTGCGCACACGAAGAGCCGAAAAATTACGCGGAATTTCTGCGCCAGCGGGTCGAGACCAACTATCTCACCGCCGCGATCCTGGTGCCGGAGCGGGACGCGGTGCGCATGTTGACCGAGGCGAAAACGCTTCGTCGCATCTCCATGGAAGACCTGCGCGATGCCTTCGCGGTTTCCTACGAGACGGCAGCGCACCGCTTCACCAACCTCGCCACCGCCCGGCTGGACATTCCCGTGCACTTCATGAAGGTGCACGAGTCCGGCACCATCATCAAGGCCTACGAAAACGACAACGTACGTTTTCCCAGCGACGCGCTCGGCGCGGTGGAGGGCACCACGGTCTGCCGCAGCTGGACGGCCCGCACCGTGTTCGACGTCGAAGACCGCTTCAGCGCCTGGTACCAGTACACGGACATGCCATCCGGAAGCTTCTGGTGCACGTCCCGCATTGAGAAAGCCAAGGAGGGCGAGTATTCCGTGAGCGTGGGCGTGCCGTTCGCGCATGTGAAGTGGTTCCGGGGCCGGGAGACTCCGAACCGTGCCGTGTCGCTCTGCCCCGATGAGTCATGCTGCCGCCGTGCGCCGGACAACCTCGCCGGCCGCTGGGCCGGCCAGTCCTGGCCGGCCGCTCGCACCCCGACGAGCCTGCTCGCCGCGCTACCCACCGGCACTTTTCCCGGCGTCGACCAGACCGAGGTATACGAGTTCCTCGAGGCCCACTCGCCGCACTGACTTTCGGTAAGCTGCGAGACGGATGGTGGCGCACCCACTTCAGAAAAAACAAACCGGTACGTTGTCGGCAATAGTTGTCGGTAACATTGTGAGCACGTGACATTGCTTCGATTCGGGGCATTCTTGCGGTACCACGCACCAAAGATTGTCGGTCGGGCTTATCCACGCGTCGCCGCTCGTCTCTACCTACTGAAATGCGAGCCGACCATGTGTAACGCTCGCCGTCTGTTCCGTCGCCTCAACCGCGTCGTGCGCGCCAGCATCCCCTCGGCGGAAGGAACGATGATCGAGCCGCTCGAGCGCATTGACCCTGCCACTCCCGCCGAGACGACCGCACCCATGCCGTCGAACTGGTTTCGCTCGGCGGCGCTGCTCGACGTGCGGGGCCTCCAGGTGGGGGAAACAGCGCGCACCGACGCACCCCGACTGGTCAACGGCATCTCGCTCTCCATAACCCGTGGCGAGGTAGTCGGGCTGGTCGGTGATGCCTCCTCCGGGGCCCTCGAGGTCGCCCAGTGCATCGCCGGCGTGCTGCCAACGCCGGCCAGCATCCGCTCCGGGTCGATCCTGTTCAACGGAGAGGAACTGGTCGGACTACCCCCGCGATCCCGCTACCCGCTGCGCGACCCGAGAATCGCGTATCTGTCGCGCGATCCGCTCGCTGACCTGGACCCCGCAGCGACGGTCGGATCCCAGCTGGCCACACCACTGCGTTCGTCCCTCGGCCTGTCGAAACCGGCCGCCTATGAGCGTTCGATCGAGCTGCTGTGCCAGGCCGGCATCGAACGCCCCGAACACGCGTTCACCTCGTTTCCCCGCGATGTGTCCGCGACGCTGGCGTTGCGCGTACAGATTGCCGGTGCCCTCGCCGGCAATCCGAACCTGGTCGTGGCCGACGACCCGACAGACACCCTGACCGCATCGGACAGCTCTGAGATTCTTGATCTGATGCGCCGGTTACAGCGCGAGCGCACCATGACCATGATCATCGTCACCCGTTCGGTGCGAGTGGCAGCGCTCATCTGCCATCGGGTTGCCGTGGTGCGCACCGGCGGGATTGTGGAGTATGCGTCCGTCGCCGACCTCTTCGACTCCCCCAAACACCCGTACACCCGAGAGCTGTTGTACGCGGCCGAGAACGGGCGGCCGGGCAGCCCGGCCTTGTAGATTGGGCGCATGGAGGCCAGCTCACCCCGCATTCCGGCAACGCTATGGCCTGCTCCGGTCTGCCGTTTCGAGTCCTCGTTGGCCCGGACCGGCTGCCTCGTTTTTAATCATCCGGTGCTATATCTTTGACAAACCAGAGTTTGCATCGGCGCCGGTTTTTGGGTGCCCGACCAGTGAAGGATAAAGCTTATGACCAGCTACGCAGTCATCAACCCGGCCACCGGGGAGACAGTCAAGACCTACGACGCAATCTCGGATGCTGAGCTCACCGCCGCGATCGCCGCCGCAGACGACGCCCACACCTGGTCGCGCTCCATCAGCGTCGAAGAGCGCGCAGCGCTCGTGCGCCGCGTGGCCGAACTGCACCTCGAGCGTCGCCAGGAGCTTGCCGATATCATCGTGCGCGAAATGGGTAAGCCCATGGAGCAGGCCCTCGGCGAGGTCGACTTCAGCGCCGACATCTACGCATATTACGCCGACAACGCGACGGACCTGCTGAAGGACGAAGCCATCAACCTGCTCGCCGGCGAGGGTTCGGCGCTCATTCGTCGCAGCTCGCTCGGCGTGCTGCTCGGCATCATGCCGTGGAACTTCCCGTACTACCAAGTTGCCCGTTTCGCCGGACCGAACCTGATCATCGGCAACACCATCCTGCTCAAGCACGCCGAGCAGTGCCCCGAATCGGCCGCCGCGATCGCGCAGATCATGCTCGACGCCGGTTTCCCCGAGGGGGCGTACACGAACCTCTACGCTTCCCATGATCAGATCGCCACGGTCATCGCCGACAAGCGCGTTCAGGGTGTCTCGCTCACCGGTTCGGAACGCGCTGGAGCGGCGATTGCTGAGATCGCCGGGCGCAACTTGAAGAAGGTCGTGCTCGAGCTCGGCGGCTCAGACCCGTTCATCCTGCTGTCCACCGACGACCTGGATGAGACCGTCGGCGCCGCCGTGGCTGCTCGCCTCGACAACAACGGCCAGGCCTGCAACGCTGCCAAGCGTTTCATTGTCATCGAGGAGCTGTACCAGCCTTTCCTCGATAAGTTCACCGCGGCAATCGCCGCCGTCGAGCTGGGCGACCCGACCAAGGACGGCACCGGACTCGGGCCGCTTTCCTCGGCGAAGGCCACCGAAACTCTCACCGAGCAGGTTGCGCGCGCTGTGGCTCAGGGTGCCACCCTCGTCACGGGCGGAACCTCTGAGGGCAACTTCTTCGCCGGAACCGTGCTCACCGACGTAGTGCCCGGCTCCGATGCCTTCCACGAAGAGTTCTTCGGCCCGGTCGCACAGATCTTCAGCGTCCCCGACGAGGCCGCAGCAGTCGCGCTGGCCAACAACACCCCGTTCGGACTGGGTTCCTACGTCTTCACCACCGACCCAGAGCAGGCGCTGCGAGTGGCCGACGGCATTGAGGCCGGTATGGTCTTCATCAATTTGGTCGGTGCCGACGGCGCCGAGCTGCCCTTCGGTGGCGTCAAGCGTTCCGGCTCGGGGCGCGAACTGGGCCATTTCGGCGCCGACGAATTCGTCAACAAGAAGATGATCCGCATCGGGTAACCCGGCCGCTGCCACTTTCGAGCCTGTCGAGTCCCGCCTCCGTGCGTGTTTCGGCAGGCTCGGCGTGCAGGAGAGCCGGGAAACCCGCTGGTCGAGGCGCGACGAAGGAGTGATCGAGACCCCACTGGGTCTCGATCACTCGTACCTCGCGCCTCGACCAGCGGGAAAAAAGCAGGGCCCGTCCGAGGACGGGCCCTGCTTTATGCACTACCGGATGCTTAGATGCTTCGAGCCTTAGATGCTATTGACATCGAGCTGGATGCCAGGACCGAAGGTGGTCGAGACGACACCCTTCGTGATGTAACGGCCCTTGGACGAGCTCGGCTTGAGGCGAACAACCTCTTCGAGCGCTGCGGAGATGTTCTCGTTCAGCTGCTCGACGGAGAAGGAAGCCTTGCCAACGACGAAGTGCACGTTGGAGTGCTTGTCGACACGGAATTCGATCTTTCCGCCCTTGATGTCGGACACGGCCTTGGCGACGTCGGGCGTCACGGTTCCGGTCTTCGGGTTGGGCATGAGGCCACGCGGGCCGAGCACCTTTCCGAGACGACCGACCTTACCCATGAGCTCGGGGGTCGAGACGGCGGAGTCGAACGAGGTGTAACCGGCGGCTACCTTCTCGATGAGCTCGTCGCCACCGACCTCGTCGGCGCCGGCTGCGATAGCGGCTTCGGCGGCGGGGCCGGTTGCGAAGACGATGACGCGGGCGGTGCGGCCGGTGCCGTGCGGAAGGATGACGGTTCCACGAACCATCTGGTCGGCCTTGCGGGGGTCGACTCCGAGGCGGAGGGCGACCTCGACCGTGGAGTTGAACTTCGCGGAGCCGGTCTCCTTGGCGAGAGCTACGGCCTCGGCGGGGGTGAAGACGTTGTCTTCGCCGATCTTGGCGGCGGAGGCGCGGTACGCCTTTGACTTGGTTGCCATGTTGAATCTCCTGTATGTACTTCAGAGTGTGGTGCGAGCCTGGCAGGCTCTTCCACTAATTGCTAAGGGTGCACAGGCGCCGTGTGGCGCCGAAGCGGTGGTGTACTTAGGCGCTAACCGTGATGCCCATGGAACGGGCGGTTCCGGCGATGATCTTCGCGGCGGCGTCGATGTCGTTGGCGTTGAGGTCAACCATCTTCGCTTCGGCGATCTCGCGGACCTGGGCCTGGGTGAGGTTGGCAACCTTGACAGTGTGCGGGGTTCCGCTGCCCTTGGCGACGCCGGCGGCCTTCTTGATGAGCTCCGCTGCGGGCGGGGTCTTCAGGATGAACGTGAACGAACGGTCGTCGTAGACGGTGATCTCAACCGGGATGACGTTGCCGCGCTGGGCTTCGGTCGCTGCGTTGTAGGCCTTGCAGAATTCCATGATGTTGACGCCGTGCTGACCCAGTGCCGGCCCGATGGGCGGTGCGGGGTTGGCTGCGCCGGCCTTGATCTGAAGTTTGATCAGACCTGTAACCTTCTTCTTCGGTGCCATTGTGTTGTCCTTCGTATTGATGTGCGAGCAGCCCGGGGGCCGCTCTCCCGGTGGCCCGGATGGGCCCCGGTGGTTTGGGAGAACCAGCGTGGATGACCCTTAGCGGGGCATCCGTCGTGCTGGTTTAAGAGCGTCGGGTTAGAGCTTGGTGACCTGGTCGAAGCTGAGCTCGACCGGGGTCTCACGCTCGAACAGGGAGACGAGAACGGTGAGCTTGCCGCTCTCCGGCTTGATCTCGCTGATCGAACCGGGCAGGCCCGCGAACGAGCCTTCCTTGATCGTGATGGTCTCGCCGATTTCGTAGTCGACCTCGGCTGCGATGACGCGCTGCGCCGACTTTCCGGCGGCGCCGCCGGCCTTGGTCGGGGCTTCGACGATTTCGACGAGTCCCTTGAGCATGCCGAAGGCCTCTTCGAAGCGCAGCGGGGTGGGGTTGTGGGCGTTGCCGACGAAGCCGGTCACGCCGGGGGTGTGGCGAACAACCGACCAGCTGTCTTCGTCGAGGTCCATACGCACGAGCACGTAGCCGGGGATGCGCACGCGGGTGACCATTTTGCGTTGGCCGTTCTTGATCTCGACGACGTCTTCCATGGGAACTTCGCACTGGTAGATGAAGTCTTCCATCGCCATGGACTGCTTGCGGTTCTCAAGGTTCGACTTCACGCGACGCTCGAAACCGGCGTAGGAGTGGATGACGTACCACTTGCCCGGCAGAAAACGCAGTTCCTTGCGGAAGGCTTCGTAGGGGTCGATCTCGGTGTCGGCATCCGCTTCGCCAGCGGTCTCGGCGGTGACGAGCTCGTCTTCGTCTTCGACGGCTTCGACGGATGCGTCGGCTTCTTCGGCCGAATCAATGTCGAGGGCGTCGTCGACGATGGCATCGGCTTCGGGATCGGCGGACTCGGCGAGGGCATCGAGCGCAGCGTCGAGGTTGATCTCAACGTCATCGTTCTCGTCGATGACGTGCAAGGCCACCTGCTCGGCGGCCTCTACGGAGTCTTCGTCGGCGGCGAGGGTGTTGCCTTCCTGCGCCTCGTCTTCCTCGGAGGACTGCTCGGCAGCAGTGGCCCAGTCGACATCGTCGTGCTTCGTCTCAGTCACTAAAATCTCAATCCCTAATATTTTCTACCTGTGCAAGTTGTCTGGGCATTTATTCATGCCGGTGATGCAGGCGTTCCGCCAGGCGGATGCCGGTGGTGCTCTCTAGCCCGGCGTTCCGAACACGTAGAGAACGGCGAGGCCGAAGACCCAGTCAAAAGCCGACACGATGCCCATCATGATGATCACGAACACGAGCACGACACCGGTGTAGCTCAGCAGCTCTTTGCGAGTCGGGGTGACGACCTTGCGCAGCTCGGCGAAGACCTGCTTGATAAACAGGTTCAACCGAGCGAAAGGACCGCGATTGGACTCGCGGGCAATTCGTGCGTTCGCGACGACTTCCTCACTAGGTTCGTCGACAACTTTTCGGGCCACCTGTTACACCTCTCATGGTCGGTAGAATTCTACCGATGTGCAGGGCGGACAGGACTCGAACCTGCAACCTGCGGTTTTGGAGACCGCTGCTCTACCAATTGAGCCACCACCCTATGGAAGCAAACCCGCCACGCCGATAACGCTTTCGCCCAGGTGAGAACACTTGGAAAAAGGCGCAAAAAAGCATGGCAGAATTCAACTACCGTGAACTAGTCTAGGTCACGGACCGGCCACTGTAAAGCTGAGACGATCTGGCGCCGGCCACCCGACCCATGTCGCGTCGTTTTTTAGTGTGGCACAGGATCGTTCGTCGGTTTGGCACAGGATCGTCTTCGACTTCCACCGCGTGCGCGGGTCGGGTAGCTAAGCTCGACCTGTGCCTCACGAACTCAAGCGAATCTCTACTCGAATCGGCTCTATTGCTGAGTCGGCGACCCTCAAGGTCGACGGCAAGGCTAAGGCGCTGCAGGCGGCCGGACGGCCGGTGATCAGCTTCGCTGCGGGGGAACCCGATTTTCAGACGCCCGAACACATCGTGGAGGCCGCGCTGCTCGCGGTGCGCGACCCCAAAAACTATCGCTACACCCCAGCGGCCGGTCTGCCCGAGCTGCGCGAGGCCATCGTCGCCAAAACGCTCCGCGACAGCGGGCTCGCGGTGTCGCCGAGCCAGGTCGTCGTCACCAACGGCGGTAAGCAGGCCGTCTACCAGGCCTTCGCGACCCTGCTCGATCCCGGCGATGAGGTCATCGTACCGACCCCGTACTGGACCACGTACCCCGAGGCCATTCGCCTCGCCGGCGGCGTGCAGGTCGATGTCTTCGCCGGCAGCGACCAAGGCTACCTCGTGACCGTCGAACAGCTTGAAGCCGCACGCACCCCGCGCAGCAAGGTGTTGTTGTTCGTCTCACCGTCCAACCCCACCGGCGCCGTCTACTCGCCGGAACAGACCCGGGCCATTGGCCAGTGGGCCGAAGACAACGGCCTGTGGGTCATCTCCGACGAGATCTACCAGAACCTCACCTACGACCCTTCGACAGGCTCAGGGCAAGCGAATAGAAAGGCGGTCTCGATCGTCGAGGCCGTTCCGGCGCTGGCCGATCGCACCATCCTGGTTAACGGCGTGGCCAAGACCTACGCCATGACCGGCTGGCGCCTCGGCTGGATGGTCGGCCCCGCCGACGCCATCAAGGCGGCGGCCAACTTGCAGTCACACCTCTCGTCGAACGTGTCCAACATCTCCCAGCGGGCCGGAATCGCCGCGCTAAATGGCCCCCAGGACGCCGCCGAGGCCATGCGGGTGGCCTTCGACCGCCGCCGCAAGCTCATCGTCGCCGAGCTCAACAAGATTCCCGGCGTCGTGACACCCACCCCGCAGGGGGCCTTCTACGTCTACCCCGACGTGACTGGCCTGCTCGGTCGCACCTGGGGCGGAGTAACCCCGACGACCTCGCTCGAACTGGCCGACCTCATCCTCGATCAGGCCGAAGTGGCCGCGGTGCCGGGAGAGGCCTTCGGACCGAGTGGATTCCTGCGCCTCTCCTACGCCCTCGGTGACGACTCCCTGCTCGAGGGAGTGCAGCGCCTCCAGCGCCTGTTCGCCTAGTTCCTTCGGGTCGGCGCGGGAGGCGGCATCCGTCGGTCGGTGGATCGGGGAGGTCTAAGGGCCCGTGGCGCCCGGCGCGCCGGAGTGGGAGTCTGGTCTTATGATATCCATTCCCCCGGTCGTGCAGGTGCGCGACCTGCACAAGTCCTACGGCAGCGTCGAAGCGGTGCGCGGCGTGAGCTTCTCCATCGCGGCCGGTGAGACCTTCGCCCTGCTCGGCCCGAACGGCGCCGGCAAGAGTACGACGATCGAGATCCTCGAGGGCTACCGCGACCGCACCGGCGGCGAGGTCAGCGTGCTCGGTGTCGATCCGCATCGCGGCGGCCTCGAATGGAAGGCGCGCCTCGGCATCGTGCTGCAAACCAGCGGTGAGAGCGGCAATGTCACCGTGACCGAGCAGCTGCGTCATTTCGCCGGGTTCTATCCCAACCCCCGCAACGTCGACGAGGTCATTGACGCGGCGGGCCTGCGCGAAAAGGCGACCACCCGCATCAGCAAGCTCTCCGGCGGGCAGCGTCGTCGAGTGGATGTCGCCCTCGGCATCATCGGACGCCCCGAGTTGTTGTTCCTGGACGAACCGACCACGGGCTTCGACCCCGAGGCCCGGCATCAGTTCTGGGATCTCATCCGCTCTCTCAAGGAGGAAGGCACGACCATCCTGCTGACCACCCACTACCTCGATGAGGCCGCACAACTCGGCGACCGCGCCGGCATCATCGCCGGTGGCCGGCTCATCGATATCGGCTTGATCGACGAAATCGGTGGAGCGGATGCCCGCGTTCCGCGCGTGCGCTGGCGCGACGACAACGGAACGGTGCGTGAAGAGCGAACGACCCATCCCGCACGGGTCGTGGCCGACCTCGCCCTGCGTTTGAACGGCGCCGAACCCGAGGACCTCGAGGTGATTCGACCGAGCCTCGAAGACGTGTACTTGTCGCTCGTTCGCGGGCATGAGGTCGAGGTGGCTGCCGCAGGCAAAACGAGCCGACACCGCCACACCGGCGAGGCAACTACCCCCGATGCCGCATTGACCGACAAGGACGTACGAGCATGACCGCTACGACCACGGGCACGCGCCCTCAGAAGAAGGCTCCGGGCACGTTCGAGCTCGGGCTGTCACGGATCGGCTACGAAACCCGGCTGTACTTTCGCTCGCCTGACACCCTGTTCTTCACGTTCTTCTTTCCCTTCATCATGCTCGGAATCTTCACCGCCGCGTTCAGCGCTTCGGGCAATATCGGCGCGAACCCCGACGGATCTGGTGGCGTCAGCGTTGGCGCCTACTATCTGCCGGGCATGCTCGCCGCCGGCATGTTGCTCTCCGGCGTGCAGAACCTCGCGGTCGACATCGCCGGAGAGAAGAGCGACGGGACCCTCAAACGACTCGGCGGTACGCCGCTGTCACCGCTGAGCTATTTTCTGGGCAAGATCGGCCAGGTGTTCGTCACCGCGATTCTGCAGGCCGGACTGCTGTTGCTCGTGGCGCGATTCCTGCTCGACATCGCGCTTCCGACCGAGCCCGAGAAGTGGGCGACCTTCGCGTGGGTTTTCCTATTCGGCGTGATCACGAGCGCTTTCCTCGGCATTGCGCTCGCGTCGGTTCCTCGGTCGGGCAAGAGTGCCACGGCGGTCGTCATTCCGGTCGTACTCGTGCTGCAGTTCATCTCGGGTGTCTACCTGCAATTCACGCAGCTGCCCGAGTGGATGCAGAACCTGGCCAGCATTTTTCCGCTCAAGTGGATGGCTCAGGGAATGCGTTCGGTCTTTCTGCCGGAGAGTTTCGCAGGCGCCGAACAGACTGGTTCCTGGGACCTGGTCTGGGTGGCCGGCGCCCTGGGGATGTGGCTGGTGGTCGGCCTCGTCGTCAGCCGGGTGACTTTTCGGTGGATTCGCCGCGACGCCTGAGAGTCGTGCTGCCGACGGTTGCTAGAGCAGCTTGCGCTCGAGCGCCCAAGCGGTCAGCTCGTGCCGTGAAGACAGCTGCAGCTTGCGCAGCACGGCCGACACATGGGTTTCGACGGTTTTCGCGGCAATGAACAGGGTGCTCGCGACCTCTTTGTAGCTGTAGCCGCGGGCGATGAGGCGCATCACCTCGGTTTCGCGGGCGGAGAGCCGGTCGAGCTCCTCGGTCGTCTCGGCGGTCTCGCCGGCGACGGCGCCGAAAGCGTCGAGCACGAATCCGGCCAGTCGCGGCGAGAACACCGCGTCACCGTCGGCGACCCGGCGGGCGGCGTCGGAGACCTCAGCGCCGGAAGCGCTCTTGGTGATATAGCCGCGGGCGCCGGCCCGAATGACGCTCACCACGTCGTCGGCGGCGTCGGAGACGCTGAGTGCCAGGAACAGCGTGTGCGGTGCGCGCGACGCTGCCTCGCGAATGACCTCGGCGCCGCCCCCGCCCCGCCCGCCGGGCAGGTGCACGTCGAGCAGCACGACGCGCGGCTGCAGGTCGATCACCGAGATGATGGCCGCGTCGACCGTGGCGGCCTCACCGAGCACGGTGAGATCGGCGTCGAGTTCGGCGCGCAGCCCCGAGCGAAAGATGGAGTGGTCGTCGACGATCAGCACGCGCAGTCCAGCGGATGCTTCAGGCTGTGCGGTGGCGGGCGCGGGCGCGGCGGCGGCACGGGCGCTGTCGCCCTGACCGTTCGCTTCGGGAATGGTCATCGCACGCTCGTTTCGGTGTGGTGCGTATCGGGCACCGGGTGGGTCGTGGTGACCGGGGTGACGGGGACCGCGCCGGCACCCGGGTCGGTGTACGCCGCTGCCGGCAAGGTCAGCAGAATTTCGGTGCCGGCCCCGCCCGGACCGGGTCGCACGGAGGCAGAACCGCCGGCCCGATGCATGCGCCCGAGGATGGATTCGCGCACGCCGAGTCGGTCTTCGGGAATCTGGTCGAGCCGAAAGCCCGGGCCACGATCGGTCACGCTCAGTTCGATGCCGCGTGCGCCGGTTTCGAGGTAGACCGAGACCGCACCGCCGGCATGCCGGGCAGCATTGAGCATCGCCTCGCGGGCGGCAGCGACGAGCGATTCCGGGGCATCGGCACTGCCCGGGTTCGACTCCGGGCTGGCCGTCGAGCGCACGCCCACCTCCGCGCCGACCGCCACGACCTCGAAGTGCACCGCAAAGTCTTCTTCGATCTCCCCGGCGATGCGGCGGAGCGCTGTGGCCAGGTCGGTCGCCGGTTCGGTGCTGCCGCCCCGGGTTCCGGTGAACAGCCACTCGCGAAGTTCGCGTTCCTGCGCCCGGGCGAGCCGGGCGGCATCGCTGTGCGGCCCGGCCTTCTGTTGGATGAGCGCGAGGGTCTGCAGCACCGAATCGTGCAGGTGCGCGGCGATGTCGGCTCGTTCCGCCTCTCGGGCGCGGGCTGCCCGCTCGTCGGCGAGGTCGCTCCACAGCCGCAGCAGCCAGGGCGCCGTCACCACGGCGACACCGAGCAAAACGGATGCCGCCGCCACAATGACCGTCCACGCGTTCGGGTTGGTGCCGGTCACGAAAAACAGCAGAATGCCAACGGCCACCAGCACGAGGGCACCCAGAATGCGCACGAGCAACGCCGAGGATTGCTGCGCCGCGCCGCTGCGAATGTCGGCGAACTGGCGCCAGGCGAGCGCGGTTCCGGCCAGCACGACGATGGCGGGCACCACAACGGCGAGCGGAATATCGGCGCCGAGGCGGCTCGCCACGAGGGCGCCACCGGCAGCCAGCACGGCGAGCCCGAGCAGGATCTCGGTGACGGGCGCGGCTCGCGCGGAGTCGGCATCCGCTCTCGGAGACGAGGTGGCTGCCCGGCTGGTCGTGTCGTCATCGACCGACAGGGCAGTGGCAACTACCGGAGCCTCGTGGGGCCCGGCGAACGAAAAGCCCCTCGACCGGCCCAGGCTCGACTTGGGCAGCGGGTCGGCCATTGCCCCACCCGAAGGAATCGTCGCCCACAGCCAGGCGTAGAGCAGAGCGCCGAAACCGCCGCAGAAGCTCAGCACCACCGTGACTAGGCGCACCGTGGGCAATGAGACACCGGTGTGCTCGGCGAAGCCCGCACACACCCCGCCGACGAGGCGGAGGCGGGGCCGAGTCATCCGTTCGGTTCTCACGTGTTCATCCAAGCACGCCCCACCTCCAGTGGAGGTATCGCCGTGATCAATCAGGGTTCAATCAGGGTCATCCCCCATGGCAGCGCTCTCGGCGCACTGTCAGACTCGGATCATGACCGACACACCGAGGGCCCAGACACCGCACCCCGACCAAATCACCCGGTTCTTCGACTGGATTCGCGGCAGCGGCCTGAGCCGCGATGGCGACCGCTGGATCGCCGGCGTCTGCGGCGGTATCGCCGCCCGCACCGGACTGGACCCCCTCATCGTGCGCGGCATCGCCGTCGTGATCGCCATCCTCGGCGGTCCCGTTGTCTTCGCGTACGCCGTCGGTTGGGCCCTGCTGCCGCGCGGCGCCGGCCGGATCTACGCCGAAGATGCCATCCGCGGCCGCTTCGAGCCGGCCATGATCGCGATCGGCGCGCTGCTCCTGTTCACCGTCGTTCCGCTGTTCCGCGGTTTCTGGTGGAACGGCCCCACCGGTTTCTGGGCCTTCCCCGACTGGCTCGACGGCATCTTCTCGCTCGGCTGGGGCCTGGCCGTCACCGCCGGCATCGTCTGGCTGGTCGTCTATCTGGTGCGTCGCGCGAAGAAGCCGCGCCCGGCACCCGGTGCTGGCCCAGGGTTCGGCCCCTTCGCTCCCCCGGCCGGCCCGTTCGGTCCCGGCAGTGTCTACGACCCGCGACCGTTTGCCAACCACCCACAGGCGGATGCCCCCAGCACGCCACCCGAGACCCCCGCGACGAGCGCCTCAGCGGCCGGCGCCGCGGCCGACTCAGCGACGACCACGAGAAACAGCACCGACAGCACGCGCGACACCGCCGCGGACACCTCCGCGCCGACCGCGCCGACCCTGGCGTTCGCGGCCGCTGGTACGACCACGACCACCCCACAGACCGCCACCCACGCCGCCCCCTCAACCTATCCGCCCGCCAACCCCTACGCGCCGTACGCAGCGGACTCGGCCCGAAGTATCCGCTCGGAGCAGAATCGCCTCTGGCAGGAACAGAACCGGGCCCGGCAGGCTGCCCACCGTGCCCGGGTGCGGGCCCGCCGCCCCGGCGCGGGCTTCAGCGCGATCGTGCTCGGACTGGCCCTGGCCACCGGCGCGGTGGCTGCGGGCGTGAATTCGAACGGCGTCTGGTCGCAGGACGCGGTCATTCTCGGCGTGGCGTTCGCCCTCGGAGTGCTCGCGGTCGGCATCGTCATCGCCGGAATCCGCGGACGCACCGACGGCTCCATGGGCGGTTTCGCTTTTCTGGCCGCGGCCACCCTCGTCGTGCTTGGGGTGTTTCCGCAGGGCACCCAATTCTCGCTTGTCGGCAACACCGTCTGGTCGCCCAGCGCCAATTCCGCCACGGCTGACCCGGTCTCCAGCTATGCCATGATCGTGGGCAACACGACCCTCGACCTGAGCGATTTCGACAACCCAGGGCTCGACGAAAACAGCGTCATTGATGTCTGGCTCCTCGTCGGTGCCACCGACATCCAGCTGCCGACGGATGCCCCGGTGCGCATCGAATCGCGCGCCCTGGTCGGCGGCGTCGAGTATTCCGGACGCGCCGATGCCGCCGAAAACGGCGAGCAGACCGGCGTGTTCGCCTTCGACCAGCGCACCTTCAACGCGAGCAGCCGCAGCGACGGCCCGCTCGTGCGCATCTGGACCCTCGCCGGCGTCGTCATGCTCGATCCCTCCAACGACTAGGACCCCTCATGACCACACCGCAGAACAACACCGGCGCCGACGCACCCACCGAAGATTTCCCCGCGAGCAGTCAAACGAGTGACGCGACCGCCACCGAGAATCTGTCGGCACACCCGACCGTGCCGTACCCGGAGTCGCCCCTCCCCCCGCGGGAGACCGTCGAGACGCCGAGCTTCTTCGCACCGAGCACCGACGCGCCGACCACCGCCACCGCGCCTCCGGCGGCGTCACAGCTGCGTCCGCGCTTCGGCACGATCCTGTGGGGCATCCTGCTGCTCGCCTTCGCCACCTACATGGTGGTCTTCACGCTGCTGCCCGTGCCGCCGGATCCCACGCTCTGGCTGCTCGGCGGGGTGATCGCGGTCGGGCTCGGCCTCGTCGTGGCCGGCATCGCCGCTACCGCGCGCCGCGCGGACTGACCGCTGCCCGGCGGCCGGGGGCAACGACCGGCTACAGCGTCAGTCCCACCAGCACCGGCTCGGGTTGCAGGTTCACGCCGAACTCGGCCTGCACCCGGCCGAGCACGTACCGGGCCAGTTCAGCCACCTCGGCAGCCGTCGCCCCGCCCGTATTGGTCAGTGCGAGGGTGTGCTTGCTCGACACGGCCGCCTTCGACCCCGGCAGCCGAAATCCGCGACGGACGCCGGAATGCTCGATCAGCCAGGCAGCGCTGAGCTTGACCAGGCGCACCGGGTCCTCGCCCGGAATGGGCCCGACTCCCCCATATTCCTCGAGGGGAATGACTCGATCGGCCGGCTCGTCCTCGAGGGGCCAGCGCGGCGCATCCGCTGGCAGTGAGCGCGCAAAGGTTTCGGTCACGATCGGGTTGGTGAAGAATGAGCCGGCGCTGAAGGTGTCTGGATCGTTCGGATCGAGCACCATGCCCTTACCGGCGCGCAGGCCGAGCACGGTCGCCCGCACCGTCTGCAGCGGCACCCGGTCGCCGAGCTGCACGCCGAGCGCGCCGGCGAGTTGGGCGTATTTCAGCGGCTGGCCGAGGGTGCTCCCCAAAACGGATGCCTCCGCCGCGGTATCGTGCAGCTCCAGTTCGATCGCGAGCACGACCCCCCGCAGGCCCTGCTTGAGCGCCGAGGTGCGGTAGCCGAGGTCGAGGTCGGCGCGCTCGCGCCGTTCGACTTCCCCGGTCTCGTAGGAGAGAAAGTCGAGCGCGACGAGGCTGTCGGAGAGTTCCTGGCCGTAGGCTCCGATGTTCTGCACGGGCGCGGCGCCGCACGATCCGGGAATGCCCGACAGCGCCTCGATGCCGGCCCAGCCGTGATCCACCGCGTAGGCGACGAGATCGTCCCACGGTTCGCCGGCCTGCACGCGCAGGCGCACCCTGGCTTCCGATTCAATGTCGGCGGTGGGGGCCGCATCCGCTTCGCTGGTGGTGTCGCGGCCGACAGCGAGCACCTCGATGCCGCGGGTCACCACCTGGATCACGATGCCGTCGAAGCCCTCATCGGCGACAACGGTGTTGGAGCCGCCGCCGAGCAGCAGCCAGTTCTCTTCGAGACCCCAGACCACGAGGGTTTCGTTTATGAGGTCCTGCTCGGTGACCGGCGCCACCCGGGCGGCGGGTGGCCCGCCGACGCGAAAGGTCGTGAGGGTGCTGAGCGGCACGGGTTTAATCATGCTTCAGGCCAGGTTGACGCGCGCCTGCGCCTTGCCGAGAACGGTCGCGCCGTTGAAGGTCACGGTCAGGTCGATGCGCGCGATTCCGGTTTCCGGCTCGAGAGCGCCGACCTTGGCGACGACCATCACGACGGCGCCGACTGTAGCGTCGACGAAGACCGGGCGGGTGAATCGCACCTGAAAGTCGATAACCCTGGCCGGGTCGCCGGCCCAGTCGACGACGGGCTGCACGGCCAGGCCCATGGTCAGCATTCCGTGGGCCAGTACGCCCGACAGTCCCACCGACTGCGCCACGTCATCGCGGTAGTGAATGGGGTTGAAATCGCCGGATGCCCCGGCATAGCGCACGAGGGAATCGCGCGTCAATGAGAAACTCGCCTCGGCGACGACGCTGCCGAGGGTGAGGTCTGCCACTGATCTAATAGGTGAGGTGGGGGTCATTCGTCTCCCCTGACGACGAGGGTGGAGATGGCGGTCACGACGTGGGCGCCGGCCCTGTCGACGATCGTGGACTCGGCGGTCAGCATCGAGTGGCCGCCGAGGGTCTTGATGCTCGTCACCGCGAGGGTCGCCGTGAGTTCATCGCCGGCCACGATCGGGCGGGTATAGCTGAAACGCTGGTCGCCGTGCACAACCCGGGTGAAGTCGATGCCACCGTCGGGTTCGGCGAGCAGTTGGGCCAGCGTGGCTTCCTGCACGACCACGGCGAACGTGGGCGGGGCGACGACGTCGGCGTGGCCGGCCGCGCGGGCCGCTTCGGGATCGTGGTTGATCGGGTTGGTCGCGAACACGGCGCGGGAGAATTCGCGCACCTTTTCACGGCCGACGAGATACGGTGCGACCGGCGGAAAGACCCGCCCCTGCAACTCTGGGTTCACTGACACCCGTCGAGTCTACTCAGAGTGGTTCCTCACGGCGGTCAGGAACAGGCCGTGACAAGGCGCACACTGGTAACCGTGAAATGTGTATCCGTGCGCCTCGGTGACCCCGAGGTAGCCCCTCTTCTGCTCGACCTGCACCGCGAATATGAGATCCGCTACGGCACGGGCGATTCCGTGCACGACGTGGACGGGACCGAGTTCGATCCGCCCCACGGCGGCTTTCTCGTTCTCGTCGACGGCGACACGACGGTCGCCGGCGGCGGCCTGCACCAGTTCAACGCCACGACCGCCGAGGTCAAGCGCATGTGGACCAACCCCGGCTATCGCCGTCAGGGCCACGCCCGCACGATTCTGCGCGAACTGGAATCCCTCGCCCGCGGCCTCGGCTACGAGCGGATGCGTCTGGAAACCGGTTACGCCCAGCCCGAAGCGCTCGCCCTCTACCGCAGCCTCGGTTTCACCGACATCGGCAACTACGGAATCTACGAGCACGCCTCCGGCTTCGAGCTGGACCTCACCCATTAACCAGCGGATGCCCGCCCACACGGTGTGGCCGGGCATCCGCTTGAACAGGGCTACTTGGTCGGAATGACCAGGCCGCCCCAGGTGTCGGTCATGTACTGCTGGGTCTCGGCCGAGAGCAGCAGTTCGAGCAGCTTCACCACTCGCGGGTCGTTCTCGAGCTCCGGCGTCGTGGCGAGCACGTTCGAGTACGGGCTGTCGGTGCCCTCGATCAGGATCGCATCGTCGGCGCTGAGTCCGGCCGGCAGGGCGAAGGAGATCGTGACGAAGGCGGCGTCCACATCGGCGACGGCCTGCGGCAGGGTGGCATTCTCGATTTCGACGAACTCGAAGTCGCGCGGGTTGGCGGTCACGTCGGCGAGCGTGGTCGGCGAAGCGGCCACCTCGATGAGGCCCTCGGCGGCGAGCATCTCGAGCGCGCGCCCTTCGTTCGACGGGTCGTTCGGGATCGCGATGCGAGCACCGTCCTCGAGGTCGTCGACGCTCGTCACCTTGTCGCTGTAGAACGCGGCGC
Organism: Cryobacterium glaciale; assembly: GCF_004402535.1. Taxonomy (GTDB): domain Bacteria; phylum Actinomycetota; class Actinomycetes; order Actinomycetales; family Microbacteriaceae; genus Cryobacterium; species Cryobacterium glaciale. The sequence goes on from NZ_SOEY01000002.1 coordinate 198,908, forward strand.
TCGGCAGGTAGATCGCGCCGAGGCTGACCAGGTCGCCGCCGGTGGAGGTGTTGAAGGTGTCGAGGAACGTGGCGTGCTGGAACAGGTTCGCATCGATCGAGCCGTCGGTCAGGGCCACGTTCGGCGTCGTGTAGTCGGTGAAGTCCTTATAGACGATCTCGAGTCCGGCATCGTCGGCGAGGTTGTCCTGCACGAACTTGATGATGTCACCGGCCGGCGTGGCGAGCGCGCCGACATTGATCGTGCCGAGGCTCGCAGCATCGGTGTCGGTGGCGGCCGGCACGTCGGCGGCGCAGGCCGACAGGCCCAGCAGAGCGGATGCGGCGAGGGCGACGCCGGCGAGGCGGCCGGCACGGGTGGTGAGCTTCAAGGTGTCTCTTTTCGTGTTGGGACGGACTAGATGGCTGGGGGAACGGCCACGCGACTGCGGGCCGGTCGGGTGCGGTGAGAGAAACGACGAGCCAGCCACGTTGCGAGCCCCTGCAGCATCATGACGATGATGAAGATGAGAATGATGACGGCAACCATGTGAATGGTGCTGTAACGCTGGTAGCCGTACTGGATGGCAACCTGGCCGAGCCCGCCACCGGCGACCGTTCCGACCATGGCGGAAAAGTTGATGATCGAGGTCACCGTGGTGGACAAGCCGAGAATCAGCGTGGAGAGCGACTCAGGCACCAGCACCTTGGCCACGATCTGCCAGCGGGTCGCCCCGAGCGATTCCGCCGCTTCGATAAGGCCGGAATCGACCTCCTTGATGGCGATCTCGACCATGCGGGCGAAGAACGGGATGGCCACGACGGCGAGCGGCACGATGGCGGCGGTCGACCCGATAAAGGTGCCGACGACGAGCCGGGTGAACGGGATCAGCGCCACCATCAGAATGATGAACGGCACCGAACGGCCGAGGTTGACGATGAATTCGAGTACCCGGTTGATGACCCGGCCGAGCGGCCTATATCCGAACGGGGCCTCGAACAGTCCGCCGCGTTCGGTTCCGACCAGCAGGACGCCGAGCGGCAGTCCCACCAGAACGGTGAACAGCACGGCGACGCCGACCATATAGAGGGTCTCACCGGTGCCGACGAGCAGCACTTGGAACAGTCCGGGCCAGAAGCCGGGAGCGGCGGGGTCGATCATGCGCGGGATCCTTCCACGACGGCGCCGTCGCCGACGATTTCGACGAGCAGTCCCTGCCCGCGCAGGTCGGCGATCGGGGCGGCGTTGGCGAGCGGTGTGCCAGGCAGCTCGAGGCGGGTGCGGCCGGCCTGGTTGCCGCCGATGGTCTCGACGGCGGCGCCGAGAATGCTCACATCGAGACCGTAGGTGCGGGCCAGTTGGGCGATCACCGGCCGGTCGGCCGAGCCGCCGCTGAAGGTGATCTCGATCACGGTGTTGCCGGGGTGCGGGGCGATCTCGCCGAGCGGGAACAGTTCGTGGACCAGCCGGGAGCCGGGCGTCGAGAGGAGCGACACGATCGAACCCTGCTCGAGGATGCGACCGTTCTCGAGCATGGCGGCCGAGTCGCAGACCCGTTTGACGACATCCATTTCGTGCGTGATGAGCAGCACGGTCAGGCCGAGCTGCACGTTGATCGTTTTCACGAGGTCGAGGATGGAGCGCGTGGTCTCGGGGTCGAGGGCACTCGTGGCCTCGTCGGAGAGCAGAATTTTGGGGTTGCCGGCGAGCGCCCGAGCAATGCCGACGCGTTGCTTCTGACCGCCGGAGAGTTCGGCCGGGTAGGCGCCGGCCTTGTCGGCGAGTCCGACCAGGTCGAGGATCTCGAGCGAGCGTCGACGGCGTTCGGCACCGCTGACCCCGACGATTTCCAGGCCCAACTCGACGTTGCCCTGTGCCGTGCGCCCGGCGAGCAGGTTGAAGTGTTGAAAGACCATGCCGATCTTGCGGCGGGCCAGGCGCAGCTGGTCAGGCGAGAGGCGAGTGAGTTCCTCGCCGTCGACGGTGACCGTGCCGCTGCTCGGACGTTCCAGCAGGTTGATCACGCGAATGAGGGTGCTCTTACCGGCACCGCTCTGGCCGATCACGCCAAAGATCTCGCCGCGGGCCACCTCGAGGCTGACATCGTCGAGGGCGGTCGTGGCGGCGGCGCCGGACCCGAAGGTCTTGAAGACATGTTTGACGGAGATCACTGGGCACCCGGCCTGGTCGAGGCGCGGTACCCATTTACCGCAACGGCTCCAGTCTGTCGACCGGGCGACGGCCAGCCAAATCCCCCACGGCTCTGTTGCGCCCTATTACCCGTCCGAGATCACGGTCTGCGAGCGGTTTCGATGGCTCCGGTGCCTGCGGGGAGGTAGCGTTAGAGGGCTATGCAAAACAAATTGATTCCGCACCCCGACCTTCCGATCGACCTGCCGACCGAAGAGCGCATTCGCGCCGCCGTCGCGCACTACGGCGAGAACGTCGTCATCGACAATTCCGTGGCCCTGCTGCGTGCCAAGAACGCCGGCAAAGACTTTCTGCTCTACGCCGGCGGACGCCACGCGCTCGGCATTCTCGAGGGTGCTCCCGCGCTGTACTGGCCCGAGCTGTGGGGCGCCCGCGCGCTGCTGCACGTCTGGGGCGAGCAGGCCGCTCCGTACATCGTCGTCGGCCTGAACAACCAGGCCTGGCGCGTCCGCGAAATGTGCGCGAAGGTCGTGCTGCTGCGCGGTCTGCAGGTCGTGCCCAAGCTCGTGCGCCTCACCACCGACGAGCACCCGCGCGTGCGTTCCGCCGCGCTGCACGCCCTCGCCGACCAGGGCACCGAAGCCAATATCGCCACGATCGAGGTGCGCCTGCGCGACTCCGACAAGGAGGTGCGCCGCGCCGCGCAGCAGGCTCGCGACGCCATCCGTTCGCGCCTGAAGCTGACCGACGCGGCGGCCGAGCCCGAGACTTAAGCCGCCGCGGACATCCGCTCTACGGCCGGCGGAGCAGCGCACCCTCCTGCCGGCAGGTAGCGGCGGCGGTGAGCATGGCGTCGCCCAGCAGGGCCTGCCAGGCGGCGGTATCCTGCGGCACCCCGTCGTTCACGATCGTGCAAACGGATGCCGCCAGCGTCGCGTCCCCGGCACCCATCGTGTCGATGATCGGGCCGTCGAGCTCAGCGATCGGCACGCTGATCAGCCCATTGTTCGCGAACGATACCGAGGCGCCCAGGCGCCCGGCTGTCGCCAGCACTGTGTTGGCGCCCGCGTCGACGAGCCGTTCCCGCAGCTCATCGAGCGTGCTGTCGTACAGCAGATCGGCGTCTTCATCGCCCACCTTGACGAGCAGGCTGCGCGCGGCGAGCGCTTCGAAGTTTCGCACGAACCGCGGCCCGTCATGCAGCATGCCAGCTCGCGGGTTGGGGTCGATCACGAGGCGACGATCCGGGTCGGAGACGCAGGCGGCGAAGGCTTCGGTCTGCGCGGTGTCGTCGAACGGAAAACAGCTCACGACGACGAGCTCGGCAGCCTCGAGAGCCGCGCGCTCGGCCGCACCGAACTCGATGCGGCGCGCTTTCGCGGCGTCGTTGAAGAAATAGCGGGGCTCTCCGTCGGTGCGGTCGGACACCGCCCGCGACGACCCGAGCGGGCCGGCGGTCGCGATGAGCTCCACCCCGTACTGGTCGAGGAAAGCGCGAAGGACCGCGCCGTCGGAGTCGTCGCCGACCATGGCGATCAGGGCCGTCGGGACCCCGAGCACGGCCAGGCCAACGGCCACGTTGAGGGCGGCGCCGCCGGCGAATTCCCGGCTCGCCTCCGAGTCACGCAGTACGTCAATCAGGGCGTCACCGACGACGACGACACGGGCGGGGGCATTGAGTTCCGGCATGGTCCACTCTCTTCGAAGCCGCGAGGCATGAGCTCGGTCGGCACTCACAAGGCTAGACCCGGCTCGTGGCCGGTGCGGCGACAACCGCGCTCGACCAGAACAGAAAGCAGCCGGCACGAGGAGTCCATTCTCCTCGTGCCGGCTGTTCTGGAACCATGCAGTGCTAGACGCTCTTGCGTCCTGACATCGACCGCATCAGGAACATGATCACCGCGATGATCGCGAGCACGATACCGACCCAGAGCAGGAATTGAAGCGACTGCACCAGACCTCCGGTAATGAGCAGCACCACCGCAACAACGGCCACAATGATGAGTAACGGGTTCATAGTCCGACCTTTCATTTGATGCGCGGGAAGATCCCGATTGCAGCGATACTACCCCCTTGTGGGGGCCGGAAGTAGATGCCGCGTGCGGCATCTACTTCCGTGTCATCACTGCGCGGTTTAGTACGTCGAAAGCGTGGGCTCAATCTCCTTCACCCAGGCCAGAATGCCGCCCGCCACCTGATGCACGTGCTCGTAACCGCGACGTTGCAGCTCGGCGAGCACGGCCGCCGAGCGCGGGCCCGCCTTACAGTGCACGACAATGTCACGGTCGCAGGCGAGAACGACCTCCCCCGAGAGGATGCCGCCTTGCGGCACGAGCTGCGCGCCATTGATGTGCACGATGTCGTACTCCTCGGGTTCGCGAACATCGACGAGGTCGAAATCGAGCTCGCCCCGCGCCCGCGCCTCGAGCAGGGCGGCTAGCTGTTGCACGGAAATCGCATCCGTGATCGATGTGCCGCAAAACAGGTCGTAGTCGATCAGCTCGGTGACCGCTGGTGCGGCGGGGTCGCGCGCGATGCTGAATTCGCGCCAGGTCGCGTCGAGCGCGTTGAACAGCACGACCCGGCCGAGCAACGTGCGGCCCACCCCGGTGATCAGTTTCACGGCTTCTGCCACCATCGTGGCGCCGATCGTTCCGCACAGCATTCCGAACACGCCACCCTCGTTGCAGCTCGGCACCGAGCCGGCCGGCGGGGCCTCCGGATACAGGTCGCGGTAGGTGGGACCGTGCCGGTTCCAGAACACGCTGACCTGACCGTCGAAGCGCAGAATGGATCCCCAGACACACGGTTTGTCCAGCAGCGCGGCGGCATCACTCACCAGATAGCGTGTGGCAAAGGTATCGGCGCCGTCAACGATCAGGTCATACTGCGCGAACAGGTCGAGAGCATTCTCGGCCGACAGCCAGACATCGTGTTGGTGCACCGAGACGAGCGGATTCAGCTCGACGACCGCCGCCGCCGCGGATTCCAGTTTTGATCGTCCGATTCCCGAGGTTCCATGGATGATTTGGCGCTGCAGGTTGCTGAGATCCACCGTGTCGTGGTCGACGATGCCGAGCGTGCCCACCCCGGCGGCCGCGAGGTAGAGCAGCACCGGCGAGCCGAGACCGCCGGCGCCGATCACGAGCACGCGTGCATTTTTCAGCCTGCGCTGGTTGAGCGCGCCGATTTCAGGAAGGAGAATGTGCCGCGAATACCGTTCGCGTTCGGCCGCAGTGAGCTCCGCGCCGGGTTGGACGAGCGGCGCGAGCATCCGCTTCACAGGTCGGGCCGCCCGGCCATAGTCGATGACGCCAGAGCGAGCTCACGCCGCGGGATGCGGCCGGCCTGGGCGGCACGGCGGCCCGCGATCACGGCGTGCTTGAAGGCGTCGGCCATGAGTACCGGGTTTTGTGCGCGCGTCACCGCGGTGGCCAGCAGCACGGCATCGCAGCCCAGCTCCATCGCGAGGGCGGCATCCGAGGCGGTGCCGATTCCGGCGTCCAGCACCACAGGAACCCCGGCCCGGGCCACGATCAGCTCGATATTGTGCGGATTGAGAATGCCGAGACCCGTGCCGATCGGTGCCCCGAGCGGCATCACGACCGCAGCGCCCAGGTGTTCGAGCCGCAGTGCAAGCACGGGGTCGTCATTCGTATACGCGAATACCGTGAAGCCCCGCGCGACGAGCTGTTCGGTGGCCTCGACCAGTTCGACCGCGTCGGGCAGCAGGGTCTGCTCGTCGGCGATGACCTCGAGCTTGATCCAGTCGGTTTCGAGGGCCTCCCGAGCGAGCTCGGCGGTCAGTACGGCGTCACGAGCGGTGAAACAGCCGGCCGTGTTCGGCAGCACGCGGATGGAATTCTGCAGCAGCAGCTCGAAGAGCGAGCCGGTGGTCGCCACGCTGTGGCGCCGCATCGCGACGGTGGTCAGTTCGGTTCCGGAGGCACGCAGGGCAGCCCAGAGGCCATCGAGGCTCGGGGCTCCCCCGGTGCCCATGATCAGGCGGGAGGTTAGTTCGACGCCGTCGATCACGAGGCTATCCGGGGTCGTAGGCACGGTCATCCTCCCTGCACCGCGGTCACAATTTCAATCTCATCGCCCGGCGCCAGCCCCGTCGACCACCACAGGCTGCGGGGAACGACTGCGGCGTTGCGGGCCACGGCTACTCCGACGCGGCTTCCGTCGGCTGCACGGCCATCGGTCGCGATCGCCCGGCCGGTGATCTCGGCTACGAGGTCGGTCACAGTGCTGCCCGGTTGAACAGGTCGTTCCTGGCCGTTCACGGCGATGGTTACGGTCACGAGTGACCTCCTTTCAACAAAGCGGATGCGGGAGCGCGGCTGGAAAATCGGTCCGGCCGAAAGGCCCTCCACCGATCGTCGGCGATTCCCTCGATGAGCTGGAGACAGTGCTCGGCGGCGACCGGGGTGAGCAGTACGCCGTGGCGAAAGAATCCGGTGGCGATGATGAGGCCTGGAATGTCGCCGTCCGTGCCCGAATCGACGCGACCGAGGAGCGGCGCGTTGTCGGGAGTTCCCGGCCTGGCGCGGGCGGTCGTTTCGATCAGTTCGAGCTCGCTCACCGCCGGCACCAGCACCTGGGCGTCCCGCAAGAGCTGATAAACGCCGCCGGCCGACACCACGCCCGAGCCGTCTTCGCGCTGCGTGGCTCCGATCACGAGCGTTCCGTCGGTGCGCGGAACCAGATACACCGGCACACCGTGCACCAGTCCGCGAACCGTGCAGGTGAGCAGTGGCTGCAGGGGCTCGGGCACCCGCAGCCGCAGAATATCCCCGTAAACCGGGCGAAGCGGAAGCTTCAGATGCTCTGGCAACCCGTCCAGCGCGGCCGCTCCGAGCCCATTGGCCACGACCACGTCGGTGGCTGTGACCGTGGAACCATCGAAAAGGGCGACGCCAGTGACGCGGGAGGAGGCATCCGCTGAATGCAGCAACCCGCTGGCCTGCACGCGAATGACGGCGTCGTGGCCGTGGTGCGCGAGCTCCAACAGGATGCGCGCGGTGAGCCGGCGCGGGTCGACCTGGTGGTCTTGCCCCACCACAAAGGCGCTCGAGATCTGGGGACTGAGCAGCGGTTCGAGCACCCGGGCTTCGCGAATGGTGATTGGCTCGACGCCCAGTCCGTTGGCTAGCTGCACGCCGCGCAGGTCGGCGAGCGCCTGCCGGTCGGCCTCGTCGGCACCGACGTTCAGGGTTCTCGTGCGCTGGTATCCGGTCGCGTCGCTATCGGGTCCGAGCGAGTCGATGAAGGCGGGGTACAGCGTCGAGGAGGCGAGCATGAGCTCGAGCAGCGCCTCTTCCTGGTAGTGCAGTTCGCTGACCGCGGCGAGCATTCCGGCCGCAGCAAAGGTGGCACCACCAGCCGGATCCGGGTCGATGACGACCACCGTGCGTCCGGACTGCGCTACCGCCCAGGCGATGCCGAGCCCGATCACGCCGCCGCCGATGACGGCTACGTCGACCGACCGGTGTGAGCGCCGCTCACTCATCGCGTGCACCGAGGCTGGGCCGAAGCCCTTTAGGGTTGGTCGCATGGACCCGATCACCGCCCGGCTGTATCTCTGCACCAATGCCCGCAAGAGCCGCGGCGATTTCGCCGACTTCGTGACGGCGGCGTACTCCGGCGGGGTCGACATCATCCAACTGCGCGACAAGAGCATCGATGCCGCCGAGGAGCTCGACTATCTCGAGATTCTGCGTTCGGTCGCCGACAAGCAAGCACGGCTCTGGGCGGTCAACGACCGCGCGGATATCGCCGTTCTCGCTGGCGCGCCGGTTTTTCACGTCGGCCAGACGGATCTGCCGTTGCCCGCAGCACGCAGTCTGCTCGGCGACGCCGCCCGCATCGGGTTGTCCACCCACACCACCGAACAAGTGGATGCCGCCCTTGTCGCCGACCGTCTCGACTATTTTTGCGTCGGCCCGGTCTGGGCAACGCCCACGAAACCCGGTCGGGCAGCGGTTGGAACCGGCCTGCTGCGCTATGCGGCCGAGCAGAGCGCAGCAGCTGGCAGCGTGCGCCCGTGGTTTGCGATCGGAGGCATCGACCTTCACACCATCGATCAGGTGGTCGACGCCGGAGCTACCCGGGTAGTGGTGGTGCGCGCGATCACCGACGCCGACGACCCGACGGATGCCGCGAGGCGGCTGCTCGCCAGCCTCCCGCCGCTCGGCTAGTCGCACCCGGGTGGTCACCGCGTTCATCTCACGCCCGCACTAACTGCCGAGGGGCATCGAAGAAGTCGAGTTCAAACCGAGCCGAGGTCGCAAACGCCTGACGCATCGCCGCGCGTTCCGCGTTCGACGCCGTCGCTGCCACGTCGTCGGTGAGGGCGATAGCTTGCTTCGTGGCCGCGGCGAATTCCTCATCGGAATACGTCTCCAGCCAGGCGGCATAGGGATGCGCGGCCGTTTCGGTGCGCGACAAATACGCGGCATGCAGGCGGTCACCGACGTTGGCATACAGCCAGAAACAGGGCAACAGAGCGGCGAGAAGCACCGCATAGTTTCCGGCCGCGCCGGCTGCGAGCAGGTGCTCCAGATAGCCCGTCGTCACCGGGCCGGCTTCGCTGGGCTCCGGTTGCTGCCCAAGCCAACTTCGATGCAATTCCAGCTCGACATCGCGGCATCGCGCTGCCGAATCGGCGAGAAAACATTGCGCGCTCGCGGTCGGCGCGAGCTCACTGGCCCGCGCGAGCACGCTCGCGTAGGTGCCGAGATAGAGCGCATCCTGGGCCAGATAATAGGAGAAATCTTCCTCGGCGAGTGTGCCGCTGCCGAGGTCAGTAATGAACGGGAGGTCGAAAATTTGCAGGCGAGTCAGCTCGACGTCTCGCCACAGTGTCGAGCTGAAGGTCGGTGTCGAGCTGAACGCCGCCGAACCGGCGGGAATCGGTGACGTGCCTGCCGAGTCGGCGAACAGTCGATGAAAGTGGTGGATCGGGCCGTTTCCCTGGCCGACCCCAAGCTCGTCGGCGTGGGCCAGCGCGTCCTGGAGCCAGTCTTTCACTTCGGCCAGGGACTGCGCCCAATCACCAGTTCTGGCCTGCACCGTGGCCATCGCCGAGGAGAGGGAGCATCCGGTGCCGTGGGTGTTTGTGGTGCGGATACGTGGCAAGGCGACCTCGACCACGCTCTGCGCAAGCCGCCCGTTGGTGTTGACCAGGGCATCCGGGCAGCTGGTTTCGTTGAGATGGCCGCCCTTGACCAGAACGGTAGCGCCGGTGCTGTCCGACAATCTTTTGCCCTGCTCGAGGGCCTCCGCCCAGTTGGCCGCCGGCCGCTCACCGAGCAAAATGGCCAGCTCGGGAACGTTGGGCGTGACCAGGTCGACCTGCAAAATCAGGTCACGCAGCGCCTGCTCGGCTGCCGGGTCGAGCAGGCGGTCGCCGCTCGTGGCCACCATGACCGGGTCGAGTACGACCAGCGGCGGACGGCACCGGGAGAGCCAGTCGCGCACCTCGGTGATCACATCGAGCTGCGCCAGCATACCGATCTTGACGGCGTCGATGGTCACATCGTCACTCACGGCGTTCAATTGCTCGCGCAGAAAAGCGATCGGCGGGATGTGAACCGAGCGCACCCCGCGCGTATTCTGCGCCACCAACGCACTCACCACAGCCATGCCGTACCCGCCGTTGGCCGCAATGCTCTTGAGGTCGGCCTGAATGCCGGCACCGCCGGTCGGATCCGTCCCCGCGATACTGAGGATTCGGGGAATCTGCCGCAGGGCAAGCAGGGTTCGATCGATCATCCGTGACATTCCTTCGCTAGTACTAACTAGACAGGTTCAACGGGTAGTGATCTCAGCACGCACAGTATGTGCGGCACCCCGTGTCAAGACTCCAGCCTATACGCGGACACGGATCCAGCACGCGACACCGCGGAAGTCGCGTCCGCCCGCCTGTGACGACCTGCTCTAGTGCACCGGTTTGCGCGGGGCTTCACCTGACAGTTCGCGGAGCGCGGCCAGGTGGCCGCCGATGGCCGTGTGCCCGCGCGGAGTGAGGGCGGCGGTCGTCGTCCGCCGGGCATCCGCTCGTGCGGGCGATGCCTGCTTCACGGTCACCACGTAGTCCAGCTCGATCAGGTTGCGGATGGTCTTCGACGGAGTCGCCTCGCTCAGTTCCAATATTGCGGCGATAGCGGTGAATTCTGCAACGCCGGTCGCCCGCAGCAGCGCGCACGGCCTCACTCCGGTTGGTGAGTGGATTGCTTTGTCGAATCAGGGGTTAACCGACCCGGAGCAGTTCCCGCGAGTTGGTCAGGTCGTAGATGGCCGAACTGAAGAGGGCTATGACGAACCCGACCCCCTCGGTCGCGACGGCAGGCTTTAAACGGTCGCAAATTGCGTCGACCGATTATCTCTGGTCCGTCATCGCCAGGTCGACGAGGTCCGGGCGCATGGCCGCCAGCTCGATGGCGAGCTGGGCACTCAGGGAAAACCCGACTACCGCCGCTGGAGCCCGCGTGCACGAGAGTCAGACTCTCCTGTGGATCGCCTGCGTCATGACGTGACTTCCTTTGAGTCTCCTGGCGCTGCGGAGTTACCGTCTCGAAGAGTGGCCAGGAGGGCTGCCGGCGTTTCGGGATCATCGAGAGTGATCGCAAACTGCTTCTGATTCGTTGTGGTCACGATCAGCCCCGGCCCCTTCCTCAGAATGACAGCGGATCGTCCGGGCATGATTCGATACCCCCACCCGCCCCACTCGGTGGGGCGGAGTTCCGCCGCCTCGATCATGTCAATGGCTTCTAAACGGATGCGTTTCAACGGAATTCGAAATATCGCCGAGACCACCCGCAGACCGCGCCAATCGGCGGTCACTCGGAGGCGGATGAACGATGCAACCAGCAGAATCGCTGCACTCATCACCGCTATGCCGAAGAACTGGTCGGATACTCGCCCGTCGATGACCGCCGGTCCATAGATCACGGAGCCGAGAACGATCAGTCCAATCGCCACCCAAGCGAACATGTTTCCCGTGATCGTTTGGGACCACGCGCCCGTCTCACTGGGCGCGAATTCGAATCGTCTCGCGACGTCCGTCGCCTCGACGCGGGGCTTGGGCGAGATTGCAAACGGGATGAGCCCATAGCCTGCAGCGACAATCGATACGATGACCCACGGCCCCAGTACGACCTCATACGGGTCGCCCACCTGCATCGTCAGACCCGCCGAAAGTAGCCACGTGACGGCGCCCATCCCGCCAAACACACCCAGAAAGAAGTAGGTTCCGCGCCTGGCCCGCGCGCTGATTCCTGGCCAAAAACTTACCGCGACGCCGGCAACGGCGGGCACACCGCTCAATGCGAGGTTCAAGGCGAGCAACGTTCCAACAGCCATCGCGTCGTCGGCTGGTCCCGAACCTGACCAATGCGAGGCGAGCTCGGCCGGAAGCGCGTCCCGCCAAGCCAACCACGAGATGATCACCACCAGCACCGGCACGCACAAGGATGCCCCGGCCAGGCTTCTCCGGGTTATCTCGGCCCTCATATTCTTGTCACTCATGTAGCCCCACCCCTCTGGATCAATCGCAAAATATCTGGCTGCGTCAGCCCCAACTTGCGCGCCTCATTCATCAATTCGGCCACCAACTCGGTCACGCGAATAAGTCCGGCGCCAGCGTCTTGGCGCACGAACGCCCCGCGCCCCTGACGCATTTCAATCACACCGTCGTCCCGCAGTTGCGCGTATGCCCGCAAGACCGTGTGCATGTTCACTCGCAAAGACTTTGCCAGATCACGTGCAGGAGGCAGCCGGTCGCCAGGTTTCAGTTCACCGTTCACGACCCCGGAACGCACCTGCACGGCGATCTGCGCGGCCAGCGACACCGTCAAAGCCGCATCCACCACGAACAACATGTTTATAACACTACTAGAACAATCCACTCTGACAGACGGCACCGACCATGAAGCGCATCGAGCCGACGTCGGTAGCGGTTGCCTCAGAGGCCTCGGTAGACCTCATAGCGCCAGGGGCTGTGGCACATCTAGCTCGGAGCCCCAGGCACTCCCGACGGTTAGCAGGTCGTGCGCGTTATGCGTCCTTCGCCTCGATCTGCCGGGCCCAGTCGATGATCAGGCGCATACCGTCGGTAAAACTCGGCTCGTGCGGACGGTTGAGAAACGCGTGGAAGGTTCCGGGCAGCACGTGGTAATCCACTGCGACCCCGGCCGCTGAAAGTTCCTGGGCGAACTGGCCGCCGGAGGAACGCATCGAGTCCCGATCGGCGTCGACCATGAGCGTCGGTGGAAAGTTTTGGAGGGCGTGGCCGCCAGCAAATGCGTGTGGTTCCGCCAATGCGGTTCGCGTACCGGCGTAGTAGAGATTTGTCAGGTTCAGGAGCATCGGCGTATGCACAAAACGGCGCGGACCGCGGAGGCGGCCGCGCAACCGACGCGACCGCTTCGGCAGTGCCGCATGGAACAGCCCGTACGCGAAGAACGCACCGACGAGAGCGTCAGCACCGCCGTCCGCCAGCCGAAGGACGGCGCCGGCCGACAAACAAGCACCGGCGCTGGCTCCGCCCAGAATGACCTCGTTAGGTGAATCGCTCTGCACCTCCCTGACGACGGCCACGACATCGTCAACGGGGACGGGATAGTGGACGCCTGGGCTCCGACCGAACCCGTTCGGTGACCGACGAATCGTTGAGATTCTTGCGAGTCGATAGGCAACGGTGACGACGGTGAATCCCGCTGCGGCCAGTGTTCGCGCGACCTCATGCGACTCGGGCTGGTCGAGGCTGCCCCTGAAGAATCCTCCCCCGTGAATCCACACGATCGTTGCAGATTTGACTGACGCCGTGCCGACGGGCGGCGAGTACCAACGCACCGGTATCGAGCCGTGCAGGCCCTCGATTATTCTGTCCACAGAATCGACAGCCTGATCGAGCGACTTCACGCTGTCGACGCCCGGAAAATGGGCCCGGGCAGCAACAACAGACGATTCCCCATTCGTGAACCCTAGCGCGCCCGGCCTGCGGCGCTTGTTCGGGTGAGTGGCGGCATCCGCTTCGAGCCGTGAGTTCCAAGCCATTCTGCCGCCGGAAATCGCTCAGAACTCACGGCTCGGCGAAAGAAACGTGCCAAGACTCACAGCTCGGCGAGCGGATGCGGCGGCGCGCTCCCCTCCCGCGCGAATGGCGGGTGTCTACCCGACCGAACGCCAACTTCAGGCCACTTTTCACCCGAAATCACCGCGATTTCAATCTGCACGGGTCAACCGGCAGGAGGCAAAGAAAATCACCCCGGACTTCCACAGAAGTCCGAGGCGATTTTAGTGAATACCGTGTAGCGGGAGCGGGAATTGAACCCGCGACACCACGATTATGAGCCGTGTGCTCTAACCAACTGAGCTACCCCGCCGCGACTTGTCGGCTGTTCGCTTCCAAGCCTGAGCCCCCTGTGGGAATCGGACCCACTACCTCTTCCTTACCAAGGAAGTGCTCTACCAATGAGCTAAGGGGGCAGAGCAACCAAAGAACAGTAGCAATGCCGCGTTTTTGGCAACCTAGAAACTTTATCACCCCGACAGCGCGCTCCAGACCACTTCCCCCACGCTACGGGCATCCAGCAGTGATGCCGTAACATTTTAGGATGACTGGCACCAAACTGACTTCCGGCACCGAATGGTGGCGCACAGCCGTTATCTATCAGATCTACCCGCGATCATTCGCCGATGCCAACGGTGACGGCATGGGTGACCTCGCCGGCATCAGCGCGCGGCTGCCCCAGCTCAAAGACCTCGGCATCGATGCCATCTGGCTCTCTCCCTTCTATACGTCGCCGCAGCGCGATGCCGGCTACGACGTCGCCGATTACTGCAACGTCGACCCCCTGTTCGGCACCCTCGACGATTTCGAGGTGCTGCAGCGCACCGCCCATGACCTCGGCATCCGCGTCATCGTTGACATCGTGCCCAACCATTCCTCGAGCGACCACGGCTGGTTCCAGGCGGCCCTCGCCGCCGGCCCTGGCAGTGAAGAACGCGCCCGCTACACCTTCCGCGACGGCAGGGGAGAGAACGGCGAGCTGCCCCCGAACAACTGGGAGTCCGTTTTCGGTGGCCTGGCCTGGACCCGCACGACCGATCCGGACGGCACCCCCGGCCAGTGGTACCTGCACCTGTTCGACAGCAGCCAGCCCGACTTCGACTGGGACAGCGACTGGGTACGTGAGCAGTTCCGCGCGGTGCTGCGCTTCTGGCTCGACCGCGGCGTCGACGGCTTTCGAGTGGATGTTGCGCACGGCATGATCAAGGCTCCCGGCCTCCCCGATTACACGCCTCCCGCGGAGGGCGGCAGTATGGGCGGGGCGCCGGCATCCGCTTTGGAACCGGGCATCACAGCCGAGACGCCGCTGACCGCGCCCTACTGGGCGCAGGAGGGCGTGCACGAGATCTACCGCGACTGGCACCAGGTGCTCGCCGCCTACCCCGGCGACCGCGTGCTCGCCGCCGAAGCCTGGGTCGACCCGCTCAGCCAGATGGCCAAGTGGGTGCGCCCCGACGAGATGCACCAGGCCTTCAACTTCGCCTACCTCGAGACCCCGTGGAACGCCGCGAAGCTCAAGAGTGTCATCGACGAGTCGCTCGAAGCCTTTGGCAACGTGGGCGCACCGAGCACGTGGGTGCTCTCCAACCACGACGTGGTGCGCCACGCCTCCCGGCTCGCCCTCACCGGCGACAATCTGCAGGGGCACGGCATCGGTCCAAAGACGGTCGGGCTACCCGACACGGCGCTCGGCCTGCGGCGCGCGCGGGCGGCATCCGCTTTGATGCTGTCGCTGCCCGGCTCGAGCTACCTGTACCAGGGTGAAGAGCTCGGCCTGCCCGAAGCCGTCGACCTGCCCGACCATGCCCGCGAAGACCCCACCTGGTTTCGAACGAAGGGCGAGCGTTACGGGCGAGACGGATGCCGCGTGCCGATTCCGTGGGAAGCCGCCGGCGAATCGTTCGGCTTCAGCACCGGCGCGAAGAGCTGGTTGCCGCAGCCGAGGGAGTGGGCCGGGCTGGCGCGAGACCAGCAGGACGGCGTGGCCGGATCGACACTCGAGCTGTACAAGCTTGCGCTGCGGCTGCGCCGCGAGCACTCCCTCGCCTCCGGCACGGTCGAGTGGCTCGAAGGGTTCGGTCCCGAAGTCGCGGCGTACCGCAATGGCGACGTGACCGTCGTGGCCAACACGGGTACGGCATCCGTTCAACTGCCGGCGGGTGACGTGCTGCTGGCGAGTGAAGACCTCGTCGGCCGCACCCTGCCCGGAGACGCGACCGCCTGGTTGCGCTCAGCACAGGCATGACCGACGCCGCAGGCCGGCCGAACGACACCGGCAGCACCGCGCTGGCGAGCATCGCCGCGATGCGAGAGCTGAAGCTCGAGCTGACCCGGTTCATGATGTCGTACAAATTCGCGAGCGACGAGATGCTCACCAAGATCAACATTCTGAAGGAGGAGTTCAACTCGATCCACGACTACAGTCCGATCGAGCATGTCAGCTCGCGGCTCAAGTCGCCCGAAGGCATTCTGCAGAAGGCCGTCCGCAAGGGATATCCGCTCGAACTCGACGGTATCCGCGACAATATCCAGGACATCGCGGGCATTCGCATCACCTGCAGCTTCATCTCGGACACCTATCGCATCCGCGACCTGCTCGCCGGGCAGCGGGACGTGACGGTACTGCACGAGAAGGACTACATTCGGCAGCCGAAAGCCAACGGCTACCAGAGCCTGCACCTCATCGTCGCGATTCCGGTGTTCATGTCCGACCGCGTGCAGCCGGTCACCGTGGAGATTCAGATTCGCACCATCGCCATGGACTTCTGGGCAAGCCTCGAGCACAAGATCTTCTACAAGTACAACGGTGCCGTGCCCGACACGCTCGTCGAAGACCTGCGGCAGGCAGCGGATGCCGCCAGTCGCCTCGACGTGAAGATGGAGCTGCTGCACGACCAGGTCGTGGCGCTCGAAAGCGTCGATCCCAATGATGCCGACCTGTTCAGTTTCGACGGACTGCCGCCGTTTCCGCTGCCGAAGGGCCTGCTCGATTCGTTCATGCGCGGCCGCACCGAGGCGGAATAGCCCGCACCGGCTAGTTCGTGTTGGCGTAGAGCCAGGCGAGCGGGTCGATCTTGGTGCCGTCCTTGCCGCCGATTCGGATGTCCAGGTGGAGGTGCGGGCCGGTCGACATTCCAGTGCTGCCGGTCTTGCCGATGACCTGGCCGACCTTGACCACGTCGCCCTCCTTGAAGAGCATCGATCCGTGGATCATGTGCGCGTAGACGGTCGTGACGAGCTCGCCGTTGATCATATGATCGATCATCATGTGCACGCCGAGGCTGGCCTCGCCGTCTTCGGCGTAGCTGACCACGCCGTCGGCGATGGCCTGGATCGGTGCGCCGACGCCCGGGTTGAAGTCCTGGCCACCGTGGTTGGCCGAGCATCCGGCGCAGTTGCGCGGGCCGAAGCGGTCGCCGATGTGCACACCGACGGCGAACGGCCACTGGATGGTGCCATTCGGATTATTAGTGAAGGTATCTTCCAAACGGATGCCGCTCGCCGCGGCCACCTCGGCGACGGTGCTCGACTCATAGCCGTCGCGCTCGACGGTGACGGTGTCGCCGCCGGCCAGATCCATGCTCTGCGCCTCGTCGGCCGGCAGAACCCGCTGGGCTTCCAGAGCGGATGCCTGCACGTCCTGCGAGGAGAGCAGCGCCTCCGCCGGAAGAGACGTAGCCACGGCCATCAGTGCTACGAACGACATGGCGAGGATCGAGGCGCCCTTGGCGGCCCGCTTGCGCATGGTGCCGCCGAGCGGGCGGGCTCGGGGCGCGCGGCGGGGCAGCGACTCGGCCGGAACGAATTTACGGGCTGGAGCAAAGGTCTCGCCGGGCTTTTGTTCGATGCGCTGGCGGCGGCGCGGGCGGTCTCCGGCGGCAGGAATCACCGTTGGGATTGACTGGGCGATGCCGGGAGTCAGGAGCTTCTCGTAGTCGGTGGGCTCGGCGTCGGCGATCGGCAGGGCGGCAACGATACGGTCGGTCTCCGTGACGACGGCCGGCTCGAGGTCGGGTTCGGTCAGATCGGAGGCGACGATCAGGTCGGCGGCGGGGCTGAGTCGAACAACGTCAACAACGTCGTCATCAACCGGAGCCACTTCAGAAAAGGCTACGCGCTCACGTTCGCGCAATTCGCGACGAGTAAGGGCTGCCGGTTCAGCTGGGGGAAATACGGTGCCGTCACTCTCACCGGACACGGAGGTGTCCAAGGATGGAGTGTGACGTGACAAAGTGCAGCTTTCGGCGTGGCGGACGGGGTCGGGTACTCGTTCTGGATAACGCCAAAAGACGACAAGCCAATATAACGAATTGATTAAGGATAACCCGCGACCCTGAGAATACCAGATGAAAGCGACCGATCACACCCAAACGGGGGTAAGTGGGCGAAGCCCCACTCGGCTTACGGGCCAACCGGGAAGCGTTCGAACAGCCCGGCCAGCACCGGTTCAAACTGCTCGTAGAGGCCGGGAGCGGCGGCGATGAGCAGGTCGTGACCCTCGGCATCCGCTCGTAGAGCGCCGACCCGCGCGCCAGCCTCGCGGGCGATCAGGGCGCCGGCGGCGTGGTCCCACGGGTTGAGGCCGCGTTCAAAATAGAGGTCGAGTCGCCCGCAGGCGACCGAGCACAGGTCGAGAGCTGCCGAACCGATCCGACGGATGTCCCGCACCTGGCCGATGAGACCGCCCACGACGTTCGCCTGCCACACCCGCCGGGTCGCCTCGTAACCGAAGCCGGTGCCGGCGAGGGCCAGGGAGAGCGGAACGTCGTGGTTGACGTGCAGGCGTTTGTCGCCCAGCCACGCACCCGAACCGTCGGATGCGGTGAAAACCTCGCCGAGGGCGGGGTTGACGACCGCGCCGGCGAGGGCGTTCCAGCTGGCCGGGTCGGGGTCACCCTGCACAACGGCGATGCTGACGGCGTAGAACGGGATGCCATAGAGGTAGTTGACGGTGCCGTCGATGGGGTCCACCACCCAGGTGAGTCCGCTCGTGCCGCTGGTCGCGTCGGATTCCTCGCCGTAGAAGCCGTCGTTCGGGCGGGCATCGGCGAGCAGGTCGCGGATGAGCAGCTCGACCTCTCGGTCGGCCGCGGTGACGATGTCTTCGGGCGACGACTTCGAGGCGGCGATCTCAACCCCCTCCGCGCGGCGACGGTGGGCGAGGGCGCCGGCGGTGAGGGCGATGGTGCGAGCGAGGTCGAGCAGCTCGGTCGGGGCAGGATGCGTCATGCCCTCACGCTACAGGCAGGGCCTTAACCAGAACAGGCAGGCCCGCGGGCCTGCCTGTTGCTTCTGAACTGCTCTTCTGCTGGTGGCGAGTGCGAGGTTCGAACTCACGAAGGCTACGCCGTCTGATTTACAGTCAGATCCCTTTGGCCGCTTGGGTAACTCGCCAGACGCTCCCGACCAGGTGTAATCACTTGACCGGAGACGCGGGGTTAACAATACAAGATGAAACGCCTCACCGAGAAATCAGCGGGTGCCGGAGTCTCGGTGAGGCGCATCCGCTATCCGGCGGGCGGGCCGCCCATGCCGGCTGGCGGGGTGCGCAGCTCGGTCGACGTCTCGCCGCCGAGTCCGCTGAGGCCGCCGTCGGTTTCGGTATCGGTGCTCGCGATGGCGGCGTTTAGATCCGCCAGAATCACCTGGTCACCGGAGTCGATTCCCGAGGTGATCTCGGTCAGTTCGGAGCCGACCGCACCGACCGTGACCTCGACGCTCGTGGAGACTCCGTTCTCGAGCAGGTCGACCGTGCAGGTCGAGTCGGCCAGATGCACGGCCGAGGTCGGCACGGTGAGAACCTCGTCGAGGCTGGCCACCGCCACGGTCACCGCGGCCGAAGCGCCGTTCAGCAAAGCCGGGTCGGTGCTCTCGAGTGCGATCTGCACCGTGTACGACGGCGTGGACGACGTCGAAACATTTAGCATGCCGATCGAGCTGACTGTTCCGGCCAGCTCACCGTCCGCGCTCGAGACGGCGACTGCGGCGCTCTGGCCGACGGCGACCCCGGCAATGTCGGTGAGCGAGACCGTCGTGCTCACGACGAAGCCGTTGTCGCCGATGACCGTGATCACGGCGGTCGACGACGACGACGACGACGAGACGGTGTCACCGACCGCGAGATCGACGGACGCGACGGTGCCGGCGATGGGGCTGGTCAGCGTGGCAAACGTGAGGTTGCGCTCGGCGATGGCGAGCTCGGCGACGGCTGCGTCGATCGTGGCCTGGTCGGCCACAATGGTTTCGGCTGAGGCCACGGTCGCGGTCGCGCCGCCCGCGGCAGCGCCGGCGCCCGATACAGCGGCAGCGGATGTCGCGGCCCCGCCGGTTGCCGAGACCGCGGTTGTGCCCGAGGTCTCGCTGTCGTCAGGAGCTGCCGTCGTAGTTGCCGCCGCGGACGGAATTGTGCTGGTCGATCCGCTCGCACCGACGACCGCTTTCTGCAGGGCGCTGACAGATTGGTTCAGGTCGTCGACGAGCGTGAGCACTTCGGCCTGGGCCTCATCGGTCGTGGTCTGGCCGGCGAGCACGGCGGTGATGGCGCTCTGGCAGTCGGCGAGGGCCAGTTTCGCTGCCGCGAGTTTCTCCGCGGCGGTCAGGGGCGCCGTCGGCTCCTCGGTCGTTTCGCTGGTCGATTCGCTGGTCGATTCGCTGGTGACCGCGTCGACAGACGCGTCTGCGGTGTCGGCGGCAGTCTCGTTCGCAGCGGCGTCTTCGAGTGCAGCCTCGAGGAAGGGCAGGCACACGTCGGTCGTCGCCGTGATGGCGTCTTCGGTCGTGGCGAGCGCGGTCACGGCCGTGTCGTACTGGGCGAGCAGGGCGGCCTGTGCGGCGCGGACCGCCTTGACGGCGTCCGTCACGGCGGCTGAGCTCGCACCGCTCGACGCGCCGGTCGATCCGGACGTCGTTCCCGAGGCCGCAGCCGACCCTGTACTCGCCGCGACGGACGTCGTTGCGGTGGCGGCGGCATCCGTTGTGGACGTTGTCGATGTCGTCGTCTGCGATTCGAGGTCGCTCGCCAGCGTCTCCCGGGCCGCCGAGACGTTCGCCTGGGCCTCGTCGATGGCGTCATTCAGGCTCGACACCTCGAGGGTGGCGAGGGTCTGCCCGGCGGTCACCGTGTCGCGCAGGCTCACGGCGACGCCGCTCACTGTGCCGGCGACCGAGAAGGATGCGTCGCTGCGGCTGGCCGAGGCCAGCGTTCCGACCAGGTCAAGCGATTCACTGACCGAACCGAGCGCGGCCGCGACCGTGCGGTAGTCACCGCCCTCGGTGCGGGTCATGGCGTAGGCCACGCCGCCGCCCGAAGCGACGAGCACCGCGGTGACCGTTCCCACGGCGAGCAGGCGTCGGCGCTTCTGCCGGGTAGCCCGCAGCGTTTTGGCGGATGGCTGGCTATTCGCAGCGGATGCTTTACTCATTTGCCGCGCCTCCCATGCGGCCTCCGGGGCCGGCCATGGCGCTCACGCAGCCGTCGTCGCCGGCCACGGAGAGGAAAATCGCGGTAGCCGCGAAGGATCCGCTGTCGTCAGCCTCGCCCTGGGCCGTCGCGCACAGGCCGACCGTTATGGCTGACGAATCAGAAGCGGATGTCGCGGCATAGCTGGTCGTGTCGTCGACCGTGACGGTTTCGTTCGCCGCGGTGCCGTCAGCGTCGGTCGAGTCAACCGTGATGCTGGTCGCGGTGACCGCGGTGACCAGGCCGCTCGTGCGGGAACCGAAGCCGCCGGCATCCGTTGGCATATCGGTGGGCATGCCAGTGGGGGCGGTTCCGTCGGCGCCGCTGGGCAGGTCGGTGGGCGGCGTGCCGCCGCCGGGCATTCCCTCGCCCATTCCGCCCAGACCCGTTGCGCAGGCCCCGTCAACCGCAGCGGCGACGGCGACGGTGGTCGCCACGGTCGCGGCATCCGTTCCGTCGGCCGCTGCCGCGCTGGCGACATTCACGCACTGGCCGACGGTGACGTCGCTGAGTGCCGCGGCGAGCGTCGAGGTGAAGGTCGTGGCCGTCGTGTAGGTCACCGCGGTCTGGGATTCGCTGTCTTGCAGCTGAAAGCTCAGGTCCGACACGGCCGCGATCTCCCCTGTCACGCCGGGCGCGACCCGTGTCTGCTGGGTGTCGGTGCTGGTGGCAGCCTCGGTGGAGCGGATGCTTTCGGTCGTGGCCGTGGCCGCGCAGCCCGAGAACAGCAGCACGCCGCCGAGGGCGATCGTTCCACCGAGAAGAGCTGCGCGGCGATTGAGTGTCAACATGAAGGTGGTCTCGTTTCGTTCGGAAAGATGGGTGGAGTTGTTCACTGCGCTGTTCCTATTCACTGCGCAGCACCTACTCGCTGCGCAGTGCATCAATGGGCGCGAGGCGGGCGGCCCGGGTGGCCGGGTAGACGCCGAAGCTCACGCCGATCACGATGGCGACGCCGATCGAGAGCCCGACCGCGGCCGGCGAGACGACGATCGAACTGCCGATCACTCCCGGCAGCACCAGGGCCGCGGTGACCCCGAGTATCGCGCCGAGCAGTCCGCCGCTGAGGCCGAGGATGGCCGCCTCGATCAAAAACTGGCGACGGATGGCACCCGGTGGCGCTCCGAGGGCCTTGCGCAGGCCGATCTCACGGGTGCGCTCAGAGACCGACACGAGCATGATGTTCATGACCCCGATGCCGCCGACGAGCAGGGACAGCCCGGCTACGCCGGTGAGCAGAATGGTGAGGGTTTCGTAGACGGCCGTGGCGGTGCTGACCAGGGCGTCCTGGCTGCTGATGGTGAAGTCGGCCGCGGTGCTGTCGGTGATCGAGTGCAGGTTCAGCAGCAGGGTTTCGGCCTCCTGGTAGGCGGCGGAGAGCTGCCCGTCGCTGGCGGCCTGCAGGTAGATGGTGGACACGGCGGCGCTCTCGGTGCCGCCGACGAGCACGCTCGCCGCGGTGGAGAACGGCACGATCGCCAGGTCGTCGAGGTTGTCTGATGAGTCCGACCCGGCCGAGTCGAGCACGCCGATCACCTGGAAGGTCTTGTCGCTGATCACGACGGATTGGCCGACCACCCGCTGGGTGCCGAACAGCTCGTCGGCGGTCTCCGAGCCGAGCACAACGACGGCGGCGGAGGTCTCCTCATCCTCGGCGCTGATGAATTCACCAGTGCTCAGGGTGCGGGCGCGCACGTCGAGCCAGGACGTGGTGGTTCCGGTGACGGAGGTCGTCCAGTTCGTGTCGTTCGCTTCGAGCGACAGAGACGTGGTCTTTTCGGCGGCGACCCCGGAGATGTCGGGGGCGTTGACGGTCGACGCGAGCGCCTCGGCATCCGCTATGGTCAGCGTCGAGCTCGAGCCGAAACCGCCACGCACGCCTGCGGTGTCGGTGCTGCTGCCGGGGGCGACGATCAGCAGGTTGCTGCCGAGGGAGCTGATCTGCGCGCTGACGTCTTTCTGGGTGCCGAGGCCGAGGCCCACGGTGAGAATGACGGCGGCGATTCCGATCAGGATGCCCAGCACGGTCAGGGCCGAGCGCAGCGCGTGCGAGTAGACGGCGCTCCAGCTGGTACGCAGCGATTCAAGCCAGCTCATGCGGCGACGTCCTCGTTCAACTCGTCGCGCAGGATTTCGCCGTCGCGCACCCAGACGACGCGGGCGGCGCGGCGGGCGACCTCGAGTTCGTGCGTGATGAGCACGATGGTGCGGCCGCGAGCGTGCAGTTCGTCGAACAGGGCGAGCACGTCCTGGGTCGACACCGAGTCGAGGTTTCCGGTCGGTTCGTCGGCCAAAATCATGGTCGGCTCACCGACCAGGGCGCGGGCCACCGCCACGCGTTGCTGCTGTCCGCCGGAGAGCTCGCCGGGCCGGTTGTCGAACCGGTCGCCTAGCCCCACGCGTTCCAGGGATTGTTCGGCACGCAGCTTGCGCTCGTGCCGCGGCACTCCCCCGTAGATGAGCGGTAATTCCACGTTGCGCCAGGCCGGCAGCGACGAGAGCAGGTTGAATCCCTGAAAGACGAACCCGATCTGACGGTTGCGAATCTCGGCGAGTTCGACCTCGTCGAGGTCGTTCACGTCGGTGCCGCCGAGGCGGTATTCGCCGCGGGTGAGGGTGTCGAGGCAGCCGAGAACGTTCATGATCGTGGATTTTCCCGACCCCGACGGCCCCATGATGGCGACGTATTCGCCCGCGTGAATGGCCAGGTCGATGCCCTTGAGGGCTTCGAATTCGATGCTGCCGGAACGGTAGGTCTTGCCGGCACCGCGCAATTCGATCACGGGGGCATCCGTTGTCGTCGGGTCAATCATTGTTCATGCCTCCGGGCATCTGGCCGGCCGGGAAGTCGCCGGTGGGCATCTCCCCGCCGGGGAAGTTGCCCGTGCGGTCGGTGCCGGTCGTGCCGGCATTACCGCTGCCGGGGGTGAAGGTGGCCACGACGACCTCATCGCCCTCGGCGAGCCCCTCGGTGATCTCGGTGAGGTTGCCGGCCGTGGCACCGACGGTGACCGGTGTGGACACCTCCGTGCCGTCGGCGTTCTTCACCGTCACAACGGATGCCCCATCCACGCTGGTCACCGCGGCGCTGGCCACGGTGAGCACGTCGGTGCGGCGCTCGTAGACGATCGCCGCGGTCACGGCGACGCCGTCATAGAGGCCCTCGGCAGTTCCAGTGACAACGACGACGACCGGATAGGCGGCGACACCCGTGGTGGTGGACGGCAGCAGGCCGATCTCGGAGACGGTTCCGAAGAAGGCGGTTCCATCGTCGAGGGAGAGTTCGACCTGGTCGTTCGCCGCGATGAGGGCGGCATTCGCTTCACCGACCGTGAGGTTCACGGTCCAGGAGTCGGTGCCGACGATCGTGAACGCGGCAGTGCTGGCGGTGGTCGTGGCGCCGGCGCCGGCCGCCGCGGTTCCGCCAGCTGCTGCACCGGTTGAGGTGCTGGTGCCCGCCGAGATGACATCTCCCACGGCCACGTTCACGACGGTGACGACCCCGGCGACCGGGGCGGTGAGGGTGACGGCGCTCTGGGCGGCCACGGCATCGTCGACTCCGTTCTGCGCGGTCGTGACGCTCGCGGTGTTGGCGGCGATCTGGGCCAGGTCGGCCGTGCTGCCGTCACTGGCATCCTGGCTGTCCGTCAGCTTGGCCGCGGCGCTCGCGAGGGTCGCCCGTGCCGCGAGCAGGTCGGCGTCGACGGTGAGGGTGTCGACGGTGGCGAGCAGGTCACCGGCCGCGACGACCGTTCCGGCGATCACGCTGACCCCGGTGACCGTTCCGGAGGCGGCGAACGATACCTCTTCCTGCACGGTCGGGGTGAGGGTTCCTGTGGCCGAAACGGTCTGTTCCATGGTCTCACGGCTTGCCGCCACGGTTTGGGTGACGGGGGTGGCCACGGCGCTCGTGGCCTGGGCGGCGATGGTCCACCAGACGCCGCCGCCGGCCAGGGCGAGCACGACGACCCCACTCAGCACCCACCAGCGGGCCTTCATGCTCCTGATGCGGGTGCGAAACTGTCTGAGTTTCATTGTTCTCCTCGTGTATTCGACACACTCTTGCCCGTGCCACTAGGGCGAACCTAAGCAAGCCGTCTATGCCGGAGGCATCCGTGGCCTATCAATTGGCTATGAGCGACTGTCAGATACCATGGGGGAATGGCAGATTCAACATTCGACATCGTCAGCAAGGTCGACCCGATGGAGGTCGACAACGCCCTCAACCAGGCGCACAAGGAAGTCGCCCAGCGCTACGACTTCAAGAACGTGGGAGCCTCGATCGCGATGAGCGGCGAGAAGGTGCTCATGAAGGCGAACACGGAGGAGCGCGTCAAGGCGATCCTCGAGGTGTTCGAGGCCAAGCTGATCAAGCGCGGCATTTCGCTGCGTAGCCTCGATGCCGGCGAGCCGTTCGCCTCCGGCAAGGAATACCGCATCGAAACGTCGATGAAGGCCGGAATCGACCAGGAGAACGCGAAGAAGATCAGCAAGATCATTCGCGACGAGGGCCCCAAGGGCGTCAAGAGCCAGATCCAGGGCGACGAACTGCGGGTCAGTTCGAAGAGCCGAGACGACCTGCAGGCCGTGATGGCACTGCTCAAGGGCAAGGACCTCGACGTGGCACTGCAGTTCACCAACTTCCGCTAGCGGCCCCGGTCCCCGGCGTCACAACGTCACCTTCTCGCCGCCGGGCCCACCATAGGAAACCGGGACCACGATAGATCATGGGCCCAGTTTCCGGGCCCGGGCCCGGAAAGGTAAACGCCCGGCGCAAGGACGCGGGCTGGCGCTACTCGGCGCGGGAGACCGCTACCATTTCGTCGCGGTCGACGACCTTGATGCGAGTGCGACCGGCGGCCTCGCCGAGCGCGAGCTCGTGCTGGTCGAGGTTGTGCCAGCCGTCGAGGCCGGTGTATTTCACGCCGCGCGCGTCGAGCAGCGCCACGATGCTCTCCTCCGACGGCGACTCGGGGCGCCACCAGTTGCCGAGGTCGTTGATCAGGTGCTTGATGGTCTCCATCGCATCGCTCTTGGTGTGGCCGATCAGGCCGACCGGTCCGCGTTTGATCCACCCGGTCGCGTAGACGCCGTACATCTGCTGGTTGAACAGCCCGCCGGTGCCGGCCGAGGGGTCGCGGCGCAGCACTTGCCCCTCGCGGTTGGGTATGACGCCGCGCTTCTTGTCGAAGGGCACGTCGGGTAATTCCGACCCGAAGTAGCCGACCGCCCGATACACGGCCTGCACCGGGATCTCGCGAATCTCGCCGGTGCCGACGACGCCGCCAGCGGCATCCGTTGCGGTGCGTTCCCACCGAAACGCGCCGACCCGGCCCGTGCCGTCATCGACGATCTCCACCGGTTTGGCGAAGAAGTGCAGGTGCAGGCGGCGACTGGCCGTACCCGTAGCGCGGGCGCGCCACTGGTTCAGCGTCTTGTCGATCACGAAGACCTGCTTGTTGCTCGCGACGGCGGCCTGCGCAGCCTCGTCGTAGTCGAAGTCCTCGTCGTAGACGATCATGTCCACGTCGTTCAGCTCGCCGACCTCGCGAAGTTCCAGCGGGGTGAATTTAACGGATGTCGGCCCGCGGCGTCCGAAAACGTGCACGTCGGTCACCGGTGACGCTTTGAGCCCGTCATAGACGTTCGCGGGAATCTCGGTCGACAGCAGGTCGTCGGCGTGCTTGATGAGCATGCGGGACACGTCGAGGGCCACGTTGCCGTTGCCGATCACGGCGATCTCACGCGCCCCGAGCGGCCAGGTGCGCGGCACGTCGGGGTGCCCATCGAACCAGCTGACGAAGTCGGCGGCGCCGTAGGAACCGAGAAGTGACGCGCCCGGAATATTCAGGTCGGCGTCCTGCACTGCGCCGGTCGCGAAGATGACCGCGTTGTAGTGCTTCTTGAGGTCGTCGAGGGTGACGTCCGCGCCGAAGCGCACGTTGCCGAACACTCGAATGTCACCGCTGTCGAGCACGCCGCGCAGTGCGGTGATGATGCCCTTGATGCGGGGGTGGTCGGGAGCGACGCCGTAACGCACGAGGCCGTACGGAGCCGGCAGGTGGTCGAACAGGTCGATCGAGACCTCAAAGTTGCGCTCGGACTTGAGCAGGATATCGGCGGCGTAGATGCCGGCCGGACCTGCGCCGACGATGGCCAGTCTCAATTTGGTCACTGAAGATTCCTTACTGGGCGAACCGTCGGGCCCAGGCCCTGGCCAGCTCTCGAATGGGTCTAGCTGGAGCGTTCGACGATGGACTCGGCAAATCGGGTGAGGGCTTTCTTGACCGAACCGTTCGGCAGCGGAGCGAGGGCAGCGACCGCGTCGCGGGCCCAGCCGTGTGCCTCGGCGAGGGTTTCGGCGGTGACGGCGTGCTCGCGCAGCGCGGTGATCGCCGCATCAGCGGCCTCGCCCTGCTCAGCACCGTCCGTCATGACGTCCCGTTCCAGCCGCTCCAGCAGATCAGCGGATGCCCCCTCGCTCGCGGCGCGTTCCCGCAGCCGAAGCAGCGGAAGGGTGACGACGCCGGCCCGGAGGTCTGTTCCCGGCACCTTGCCGGTCTCCTGCGGCTGCGGCGACAGGTCGAGCACGTCGTCGATGAGCTGAAAAGCCACGCCGATCTTCTCACCGAACTCCACGACGGGCTGCTCGTACTCGGCCGGGGCATTCGAGAACACCACACCGCCCTGGGCCGCCGCGGCGATGAGCGAACCGGTTTTGCCGGCGAGCACCTGAATGTAGTGTTCGACCGGGTCTGCACCGGCCCGCGGGCCGACCGTCTCCTGGAACTGGCCGAGCACGAGGCGCTCGAAGGTGGTCGCCTGCAGCTTGATGGCGCGTTCGCCGAGCCGGGCCATCAGCTGGCTGGCGCGGGCGAACAGCAGGTCGCCGGTGAGGATGGCGATCGAGTTTCCCCACACGGTTTGCGCGCTGGGAACCCCGCGGCGTTTGTCGGCGTCGTCCATGACGTCGTCGTGATAGAGCGAGGCGAGGTGGGTCAGTTCGATGGCCGTCGCCGCGGTGACCACATCGGGCACCACGCCGTCACCGAGGTGCGCGGTGAGCAGCGCGAGCATGGGACGCACCCGTTTGCCGCCGGCGTTGAGCAGGTAACGGCTGGTGACGGTGGCGATTTCGTTGGCGTAGACGAGCTCATCTATGAGTGCCGCCTCGACCTGTTCGATGCCGGCATCGATGTTCGCCGCCAGGCCGCGGTCGGCGGAGGTGGAGAAAATACGTTCGCCGAGGCCCGCCTGGCTGGTCACCGACGCGCTGCGTCGCGTCACGGGGGCTCTGGATTTCACGTAAGTCAGCCTATCGAGTCGGTCAGGGCTTGGTGCCGCGGTGCAGGGCCACGATGCCGAGCGTGAGATTGCGGTAGGCGACCTGGGAGTATCCGGCCGAGCGCAGCCATCCGCTCAGTACCGGCTGGGTCGGCCAGGCCGCGATGGATTCGCCGAGGTAGTCATAGGCTTCGGCGTTCGACGAGGCCAGCCGTACAACCCGCGGCATGACGTGGTTGAGGTAAGCGAAGTAGCTCTGGCGCACGAGGGTCAGCGGCGGTGTGGAGAACTCGCAGATGACGACGCGACCGCCGGGCTTGGTGACCCGGTAGAACTCGGCGAGGGCCTTCTTCGGTTCGACCACGTTGCGCAGCCCGAACGAGATCGTGACGGCGTCGAACTCGTTGTCTGTGAACGGCAGCGCGGTGGCGTCGGCCTGAACGAATTCGATGTTCGCGTTGTGCGCGTGCCGGGCCTGGCCGACCTCGATCATGCCGGCCGAGAAGTCGGCGGCGACGACGTGGGCGCCACTGTGGGCGAGGGCTGCGCTCGAGGTTCCGGTGCCGGCGGCGATATCGAGAATGCGTTCGCCCGCCTGCGGATTGACCGCCTTGGTCGTCGCGAGGCGCCAGAGCGACGCGTTGCCGACCGACAGCAGCGCATTCGTGCGGTCATAGTGGGCGGCGACCTCGTCGAACATGGCAGCCACCTGCGCGGGCCGTTTGTTCAGGTCTGCTCTATTCACCCCATCATTCTAGGATGCGCAGGCCGGCCAAACCTGCACGGTTACCGGGGACCGGATTCGCCTCGGTGCAGTGGCGCGGGCGTAGGCTACAGAAGTGAATGTGCAGGCCTTGACGGTCGAAACCTCCCCGATAGCCGATATCCGCCAACTGATCCTGCTGCTCGACGGCCGCGCGCCCTTGCTCTGGATGCGTCGCAACCAAGGGCTGGCCGGCATCGGCTGCGCGCTGCGGCTGGAATTTTCCGGCCCCACCCGCATGACGGATGCCGCGGCCGCGTGGAAACGGGTCGTCGCGCTGGCCACCGTGACCGACCCGCTCGCCCGCACCGGCACCGGACTGCTCGCTTTCGGCGCGTTCGCTTTCGACGAGTCCTCCGCGCAGACCAGCGTGCTGATCGTGCCCGAGATCATCGTGGGCCGCGAAGACGGCCAGTGCTGGGTGACCCGCATCTGGGCGACCGGGCAGGGCGCCCCGGAGCACGGGGCGGCGCAGAACCCGCTGGTGCTGCATCCGCTCGGCGACGAGTATCGCATCGCGCTGCTGCCGGGCGCGCTGCCTCCGGACGACTTTCGCTCGGCGGTCAGCTCGGGCATCGAGCGCATTCGGGCCCAGCAGGTCAACAAGGTCGTGCTGGCCCGCGACCTGGTCGGCCGGGTGCCGGCCGAGTCCGACCTGCGCCGTGCGATCAGCAAGCTCGCGCTCGGCTATCCGGACTGCTGGACCTACGCTGTGGACGGCCTCATCGGGTCGAGCCCGGAGACCCTCATTCGCGCCGACCACGGTTCGGTCAATGCCCGCGTGCTCGCCGGCACGATCTCGCGCGGAGTGGATGCTGAGGACGACCGCGAAGCGGCCCTCACCCTCGCGACCTCCTCGAAGGACGGCGACGAGCACGAGTTCGCCGTGCAGAGCGTGCTCAAGTCGTTGCGTCCGCACACCTCGGTGCTCGCGACGAGCGAGATTCCCTTCACGGTGAAACTGCCGAACCTCTGGCACCTGGCGACCGATCTGGAGGGGACCCTGAGCGATGGGTCGACCTCCCTCGACCTGATCGCGGCGCTGCACCCGACGGCCGCAGTCGCCGGAACCCCCACCGACTCGGCCCTGAGCCTGATTCGCGAGCTCGAACCCTTCGACCGTGGTCGCTATGCCGGCCCGGTCGGCTGGGTCGGCGCCGACGGCGACGGCGAGTGGGCGATCGCCCTGCGCTGCGCCCAGGTCGCCCCGACCGGAGGCATCACGGCGTACGCCGGCTGCGGCATCGTGCTCGACTCCGACCCGGAGCGCGAGCTGGCCGAGACGAAGATGAAGTTCCGTCCCATAGTCGAGGCCTTCGGCTAGCCCGCTACCTAAATGTTTAACACGAGCGCCGGCGTCAGCGAGCGGGAGACGCAGGGGTACATCACCCCGAGGGCGTCCTTCTCCGTGTCATCGAGCACCGAGTCCAGGTGTTCGGGTCTGCCCTCGGCCACCCGCACCTCGCAGGTGCCGCAGATTCCCTTGCGACAGGAGCCGAGAATGGGCACGCCGTGGGATTCGAGCGCGTCGAGCAGGCTCTCCTCGGCTGCAACGGTGAATTCCAGATGGCTCTTGCGGCACGCGACCTGGATCGGTGCTGCCGGTCGGGCCATGCGCTCGAGTGGAACGAACCGCTCGAGGTGCAATCGTGCGGCCGGCACCCGTGCCGCCACCGCATTCAGGAGCGACTCCGGTCCGCAGCAGTAGATCTGGGCCGTCGACGGGCCGAGAATGACATCCAGGTCAAGCCCCCGCAGGTTCTCGTCGCTCGCGTGCACGATCATCCGCTGGGGGTACTGCGCCTCGAGTTCGGCCACGAAGGCCATAGTCTGTCGGCTGCGCCCGGCATAGACGAGCTTCCAGGCGCGCCCGGCCGGGAGCGACTGGATCATGGCCTTGATCGGCGTGATTCCGATGCCGCCAGCGATGAACAGATAGTCAGCGGCCGGTTCCAGCTCGAAATGGTTCATCGGCCCCGAGACGGACAGGCTCATTCCCGGAACGAGATTCTCATGAATCCACGAGCTGCCTCCCGCCGAATCCGCGGTACGCAAGACCGCCACGTCGTACTGGTTCCGGTTCGCCGGGTCGCCGCAGAGCGAGTACTGCTTCTGCAGGCCGCTCGGCAGGTGCAGCGTGATGTGCGAGCCCGGCGGCCAGACCGGCAGCACCCCCCAGTCCGGCAGTTCCAAACGGATGCCGACGATCCCGTCGGCGAGGCCGGTCGCGCTGGCTACGACCATGGTGCGCGGAATTGGTTGCAGCGGGGTCGAGGTGGGTGCGGCATCCGTTCGCCTGGCGGAGCCGCCGCGCCTGCCAGCGACGATGCGCAAGGTCACGGCGATCGCAGCGACCGAGATGAGCGTGATCGAGACGATTTTGTACCAGAGCGACCCCACGTCGGTGCCGCTGAACCCGGCGTGGAACGACACCAGCAGCAGGGTGGCGTAGCTGGCGTAGTGCAGGCCCTTCCAAAATTTTCGGGGCAGCCGCTTCAGCAGGAGCGAGGAGCCCTGCACCGCCACGAGCAGGTAGAAGGCGAGAATGCCGAGGGCGACCGGCAGCGGTTTGAACGCCGTGGCGAACGGCACGAGCACCTCGGCCGCGGTGAAGGACAACCAGGAATCGATCATGAGCGACACCATGTGCAAGCCGACCATGACGAGGGACGTACCGCCCAGATAGCCGTGCAGGTCTTGCAGCCAGGCCGGGTTGTCGACCCGGCGCATCACCCGGGTCGAGAGTAGGATTCCCCAGAGCACCGAGGCGGTCATGAGTGCCCAGGCGATCATGGCGCTCGCGCGCGAGACGTACCACCAGAGGTGCGGATCACTCATCGGTACAGGTTCCAGTTCTCGGAGGCCGCGAGGGCGCCCGTGTGATCGACGACCAGGCCCGCGGCACCGACGGTCGGCAGCCAGGCGAGATAGTCGGCGGTGGGCCGAAGAAATCCCGGTTTGGTGAGGGTTTCGGCGCGCGCACCGGTGGACGCGATGACCGACACGGTTTGAACCCGGGTGGCCGCACTGTCGCGGCTGCGAGGGTCGAGAAGGTGGTGATGTTCTCCGGCCGCCGTCGTGAAGCGGCGCTTGCGCTGGCTCGACGTGGCCAGTGCACCGGTGCCGAGCCGAACGATGGCACTGTGGCCGGCCGGATCGAACGGGTCCTCGACTCCCAGCCGCCAGGCCTGGCCGTCTGCCCCCTGCCCGGAGACCGCGATGTCGCCACCGATCTCGGCGAGCGCTCCCCAGGCACCCTCGTTCATGGCCAGTTCGCACACAAGGTCAGCGGCAAGGCCCTTACCGATGCCGCCGGCGTCCAGCGTCGTGCCGCGCGGCAGCCGCACCGTTGTTCCGTCAATTCGGATCCCGGCCAGGGCGCCCGGCGAACGCGCGCTCACCGGCAAGCGGGTCACCCGGCTCGGGGCGACCGTCGACGAGGAATACCCGGCCGCCAGCAGGTCGGGCAGCAGTGTGGGGTCGTAGTCGCCATGGGTCAGCTCGGCACCCGACAGCATGGCTCGGATGAGCCGCACGGTCAGCGGGTCGACGTCGACCTCACGCCCCTCGGCCCAGTTCAATCGCGTGATGTCACTGTCGTTCACGAATCGGCTCCAGAGCTGCTCGAGGCAGTCCGCGAGCGCGAACGTCGCATCGAGCAGGGCAGCGGATGCCCCCACCAAAGTGATTCCGCAGCTGCCGCCCATCAGCGGCACGCGACGGGAGAGCGATTCCGGCCGGGTCCCCGTTCCGGCATAGCCGGCCCGAACGGCGTCGCGGGCGATGGCCTGCGCGGTGAAGGTGCGCGGGGTGACGGTGCGCGGGGCCACGCTAGCCGCCGGACCCGCCGGACGAGGCCGCGACAGGCGCCTGAGCGGGTGCCGGCGCCGGCGCGGCTGGTGCGGCCGCTGGTGCAGGTGCTGGAGCAGCGGCAATCGGCGCGGCTGCCGCCGGTGCTGCTTCCGGCGCGGGCGCG
>NZ_SOEY01000019.1 GCF_004402535.1 Cryobacterium glaciale
GGGTGGCCTTTCTGGTGTTTCAAGTTAAGTCCGGCGGTGTCCTACTCTCCCACAGGGTCCCCCCTGCAGTACCATCGGCGCTGAGAGTCTTAGCTTCCGGGTTCGGAATGTGACCGGGCGTTTCCCTCTCGCTATAGCCGCCGAAACATCTTCCGATGAATCGATTCTATATTTTTTAGTTATAGCACTCCCCTGAAAGGAGTGTTGTTCTCGACCGTACATCGAGAACCACATAGTGGACGCTAAAGCAGCTTCTTCAAACTGAGTGTTATCAAATTATCGGCTTATTAGTACCGGTCAGCTCCATGGGTCTTTAGTCCCCACTTCCACATCCGGCCTATCAACGCAGTAGTCTAGCTGCGAGCCTCTCCCCCGAAGGGATGGAAATCTCATCTCGAAGCCGGCTTCCCGCTTAGATGCTTTCAGCGGTTATCCGTTCCGAACGTAGCTAATCAGCGGTGCTCCTGGCGGAACAACTGACACACCAGAGGTTCGTCCATCCCGGTCCTCTCGTACTAGGGATAGATCTTCTCAAATTTCCTGCGCGCGCAGCGGATAGGGACCGAACTGTCTCACGACGTTCTAAACCCAGCTCGCGTACCGCTTTAATGGGCGAACAGCCCAACCCTTGGGACCTACTCCAGCCCCAGGATGCGACGAGCCGACATCGAGGTGCCAAACCATGCCGTCGATATGGACTCTTGGGCAAGATCAGCCTGTTATCCCCGAGGTACCTTTTATCCGTTGAGCGACAGCGCTTCCACAAGCCACTGCCGGATCACTAGTCCCGACTTTCGTCCCTGCTCGACTTGTCAGTCTTACAGTCAAGCTCCCTTGTGCACTTACACTCGACACCTGATTACCAACCAGGTTGAGGGAACCTTTGGGCGCCTCCGTTACTTTTTAGGAGGCAACCGCCCCAGTTAAACTACCCACCAGGCACTGTCCCTGAACCGGATCACGGTTCGAAGTTAGGTATCCAATATGACCAGAGTGGTATTTCAACAATGACTCCACCTGAACTAGCGTCCAAGCTTCACAGTCTCCCACCTATCCTACACAAGCCACACCGAACACCAATACCAAGCTGTAGTAAAGGTCACGGGGTCTTTCCGTCCTGCTGCGCGTAACGAGCATCTTTACTCGTAATGCAATTTCGCCGAGTTCGCGGTTGAGACAGCTGGGAAGTCGTTACGCCATTCGTGCAGGTCGGAACTTACCCGACAAGGAATTTCGCTACCTTAGGATGGTTATAGTTACCACCGCCGTTTACTGGGGCTTAAATTCTCAGCTTCGCCTTGCGGCTAACCGTTCCTCTTAACCTTCCAGCACCGGGCAGGCGTCAGTCCGTATACATCGTCTTGCGACTTAGCACGGACCTGTGTTTTTAGTAAACAGTCGCTTCCCACTGGTCTCTGCGGCCTTCGAACGCTCCCGGAGCAAGTCCGTTCACGCCTCAGGCCCCCCTTCTCCCGAAGTTACGGGGGCATTTTGCCGAGTTCCTTAACCACGATTCTCTCGATCTCCTTAGTATTCTCTACCTGATCACCTGAGTCGGTTTGGGGTACGGGTGACTAAAACCTCGCGTCGATGCTTTTCTTGGCAGCATAGGATCACTGATTTCACCCTTACGGGCTACCCATCGGGTCTCAACCTTATATGAGAGACGGATTTGCCTATCTCTCGGCCTACATCCTTAGACCGGGTCAACCATCGCCCGGCTCAGCTACCTTCCTGCGTCACACCTGTTAATACGCTAACCGCACCAGCATAGGGTCGCACGCTAGGCCCCACGCTTCACCCCGAAGGGATCCATCTAGGGGATTCAGATGCTTAGCATTACTGGATTAGCTTGGGCGGTTTTTCGTCAGTACGGGAATATCAACCCGTTGTCCATCGACTACGCCTGTCGGCCTCGCCTTAGGTCCCGACTTACCCAGGGCGGATTAGCCTGGCCCTGGAACCCTTGATCTTTCGGAGGACGGGTTTCTCACCCGTCTTTCGCTACTCATGCCTGCATTCTCACTCGTGTGGCCTCCACGGCTGGTTTACACCGCCGCTTCGCTGGCCACACGACGCTCTCCTACCCATCAACACGGCTGAACCAACACCACAAGGGTGCGGCTA
Organism: Cryobacterium glaciale; assembly: GCF_004402535.1. Classification (GTDB taxonomy): domain Bacteria; phylum Actinomycetota; class Actinomycetes; order Actinomycetales; family Microbacteriaceae; genus Cryobacterium; species Cryobacterium glaciale. The sequence continues at coordinate 2,128 of NZ_SOEY01000019.1, forward strand.
ACCAAAAATATCAATGCCACAACTTCGGTGGCGTGCTTGAGCCCCGTTACATTGTCGGCGCGGAATCACTTGACCAGTGAGCTATTACGCACTCTTTCAAGGGTGGCTGCTTCTAAGCCAACCTCCTGGTTGTCTGTGCAACTCCACATCCTTTCCCACTTAGCACGCGCTTTGGGACCTTAGTTGGTGGTCTGGGTTGTTTCCCTCTCGACGATGAAGCTTATCCCCCACCGTCTCACTGCTGCGCTCTCACTTACCGGCATTCGGAGTTTGGCTGACGTCAGTAAGCTTTTGGGCCCCATCGGCCATCCAGTAGCTCTACCTCCGGCAAGAAACACGCAACGCTGCACCTAAATGCATTTCGGAGAGAACCAGCTATCACGAAGTTTGATTGGCCTTTCACCCCTATCCACAGCTCATCCCCTCCATTTTCAACTGAAGTGGGTTCGGTCCTCCACGACGTCTTACCGTCGCTTCAACCTGGCCATGGATAGATCACTTCGCTTCGGGTCTAGGACATGCGACTGAATCGCCCTATTCAGACTCGCTTTCGCTACGCATTCCCCTCTCGGGTTAAGCTCGCCACATATCACTAACTCGCAGGCTCATTCTTCAAAAGGCACGCTGTCACCAGAACAAAGCTGGCTCCAACGGTTTGTAAGCAAACGGTTTCAGGTACTATTTCACTCCCCTCCCGGGGTACTTTTCACCTTTCCCTCACGGTACTTGTTCACTATCGGTCATGTAGGAGTATTTAGGCTTATCAGGTGGTCCTGACGGATTCACACGGGATTTCTCGGGCCCCGTGCTACTTGGGATACTTCTCGGGCGATTGCTGCATTTCGACTACGGGGTTCGCACCCTCTATGACCAGGCTTTCAATCCTGTTCGTCTATACAACGTTCTAACCCTTACCATTCGGTAGAATAGGCAGAAAAGTCCCGCAACCCCGACCATGCAACGCCTACCGGCTATCACACATGATCGGTTTAGCCTCATCCGGGTTCGCTCGCCACTACTAACGGAATCACTGTTGTTTTCTCTTCCTGTGGGTACTGAGATGTTTCACTTCCCCACGTTCCCTCTACCCGCCCTATATATTCAGGCGGGAGTCACCAGGTCACCTCACGGGCCTGGCGGGGTTTCCCCATTCGGACATCCTCGGATCACAGTTCGTTTATCAACTCCCCGAGGCTTATCGCAGATTACTACGTCCTTCTTCGGCTCTACATGCCAAGGCATTCACCGTTTGCTCTTAAAAATTTGAAATCACATGAGTTTGAATCGATTAAGTATGCCGAATAAATTCGACATCGAAATTGACCAATGATCTAATTAATTAGATCTTTGTAATTGACCGCAGCATCCGAAGATAACTGCGGCAAATTTAAGATGCTCGCGTCCACTGTGTAGTTCTCAAAGTACGGGCGGTACCCCTCCACGCCGGCAAGTGATGCCAACGCACAGACGTCCAGAAGAATCAGATCACCAACACCGAAGTGTTCATGTTCCGGTCCCTCAGGACCCAACAGCGTGCATATACAAGTCTCTCTGACACCTACTTTTCCAACCCAGCTCTTGCGAACCAGGCGTACCGAGTAGATCTCAGCCGTTCTTGCATCAATGTCAATGTTCCACCCATGAGCGCCATCCAAGATCGTGCAGTTCAGTAAGAACCGGCGCCTTGGTATGACTGGCCGTCGTGTTCCGCTGTATACAGACGGGACGGCACGTGCTCCTTAGAAAGGAGGTGATCCAGCCGCACCTTCCGGTACGGCTACCTTGTTACGACTTAGTCCTAATCACCGATCCCACCTTCGACAGCTCCGTCCCTTACGGGTTCGGCCACTGGCTTCGGGTGTTACCGACTTTCATGACTTGACGGGCGGTGTGTACAAGGCCCGGGAACGTATTCACCGCAGCGTTGCTGATCTGCGATTACTAGCGACTCCGACTTCATGAGGTCGAGTTGCAGACCTCAATCCGAACTGAGACCGGCTTTTTGGGATTCGCTCCACCTTACGGTATCGCAGCCCTTTGTACCGGCCATTGTAGCATGCGTGAAGCCCAAGACATAAGGGGCATGATGATTTGACGTCATCCCCACCTTCCTCCGAGTTGACCCCGGCAGTATCCCATGAGTTCCCACCATTACGTGCTGGCAACATAGGACGAGGGTTGCGCTCGTTGCGGGACTTAACCCAACATCTCACGACACGAGCTGACGACAACCATGCACCACCTGTATACCGACCTTGCGGGGCGCCTGTTTCCAGGCGTTTCCGGTATATGTCAAGCCTTGGTAAGGTTCTTCGCGTTGCATCGAATTAATCCGCATGCTCCGCCGCTTGTGCGGGCCCCCGTCAATTCCTTTGAGTTTTAGCCTTGCGGCCGTACTCCCCAGGCGGGGAACTTAATGCGTTAGCTGCGACACGGAGACCGTGGAATGGTCCCCACATCTAGTTCCCAACGTTTACGGCATGGACTACCAGGGTATCTAATCCTGTTCGCTCCCCATGCTTTCGCTCCTCAGCGTCAGTTACGGCCCAGAGATCTGCCTTCGCCATTGGTGTTCCTCCTGATATCTGCGCATTCCACCGCTACACCAGGAATTCCAATCTCCCCTACCGCACTCTAGTCTGCCCGTACCCACTGCAGGCCCGAGGTTGAGCCTCGGGTTTTCACAGCAGACGCGACAAACCGCCTACGAGCTCTTTACGCCCAATAATTCCGGACAACGCTTGCACCCTACGTATTACCGCGGCTGCTGGCACGTAGTTAGCCGGTGCTTTTTCTGCAGGTACCGTCACTCCCAGGAAAACCCAGTCGCTTCTTCCCTACTAAAAGAGGTTTACAACCCGAAGGCCGTCGTCCCTCACGCGGCGTTGCTGCATCAGGCTTGCGCCCATTGTGCAATATTCCCCACTGCTGCCTCCCGTAGGAGTCTGGGCCGTGTCTCAGTCCCAGTGTGGCCGGTCACCCTCTCAGGCCGGCTACCCGTCGTCGCCTTGGTGAGCCATTACCTCACCAACTAGCTGATAGGCCGCGAGCTCATCCTTGACCAAAATTCTTTCCACCCCAGAAGATGCCTTCCAAGGTAATATCCGGTATTAGCTACAGTTTCCCGCAGTTATCCCAGAGTCAAGGGCAGATTGCTCACGTGTTACTCACCCGTTCGCCACTGATCCAAGGAGCAAGCTCCTCTTCACCGTTCGACTTGCATGTGTTAAGCACGCCGCCAGCGTTCGTCCTGAGCCAGGATCAAACTCTCCGTAAATGTTTGAATAGCTCACCAGCAAGCTGATGGCCCATCTAGTGCACCCACAGACCGGAATAGGTCTAGAAGATGCAAGTTTGAAACTGACAAGAACAAATCATTACTGACTTGCTTTGTTTAGTTGCCCAACCGAAGTCAGGACTTTTTCAATATTATTTCCAAAGGAATCTCATAAGCTGCACCCCGCTAGAAACGGGCCACAACCACGAGGTTTTTGGCATTTGACATTGTGCACGCTGTTGAGTTCTCAAGGATCGGACACACCCAGCCGCCGGCCACGAAGACCATTGCACTGGAGTACTTCTCTTATTTCTTGTCGCTCAGCCGAAAGTCAATTGCTTGAGCTTCAGGTGAACTTCATCAAGCCACTGTCGCGCGGAAAATTCCGGGCTATTTTGACTTGGGATTGGTCCCGCTTGAGGCCGGAAGCACTTGGCTTTTTCCGAACCTGTGGGGTGACTTAGATGACATTACGGTGAATCCTGATACCCCGCAACTCACTGCTACATCCCGGGCGTGTCGGGTGCGGACATCCGCTCGAAACATGCCCGAAACGCCACGGTCAGGGCTCGGGGGCGAACGCCACGAAGAGTTCGCTCACGGAGTTGTAGTACTGGTCGGTTCGGCCTTGGTGCGTCATTCCGATGCGCAGGCACACCCGCTGCGACGGTCGGTTACTCGGGGTCGTGACGGCAACGACCCGGTCGAGTCCCGTCTTCCAGCCCTCGGCCAGCACAGCGGATGCCGCTTCGGTTGCGTAACCCTGGTGCCACGCGTTCGGGTGAAAGTGCCAGCCGATCTCGGTGTCCCCCGACGGCTCGAGCGGGGTGAGCGCGCTGGACGCGGGGATGGACTTCAGCAGCAGGTTGCCGAAGATCTCGCCGGTATCGGCATCGGTCACCGCCCGGATGGCGTGAATGGGATGCTCCATTCCCTGCCAGCGCTTGATTACGGCCATCGCCTCAGCGCGGTCGGTCATGACCCGCGGGTGCAGTCCTATGTGTTGTTGCACAGACCACAGGGAATAGAGACCGAAGACGAAGTCGGTGTCATCGAGAGTCCAGGGGCGCAGCAGCAGGCGTTCGGTTCGGAGAGTTTCCACGTCGACATCTTGCCACCCGAGCATCCGCACCTCCTGCAACCGGGCCGCTAAACGGCTATTCGACGAAGATGCCCGCGAGCGTCTTCTTGCCGCGGCGCAACACCGCTACTCCCCCCGGCAGGACTGACCCTTCGATGGTCAGGTCGACACTCGTGACCTTCTCGTTGTTCAGGTACACCCCACCCTGTTGTACGGCTCGTCGGGCGTCGCCGAGGCTCTTCGACAGCTCGGTGTCGACGAGCAGCTGCAGCACGGTCGCGTGTGGCGCCGTCGTGGTGTGCGGCAGTTCGCGCAGCGCGGCCTCGAGGGTATCGGGGTCGAGTTCGGCGAGGTCGCCCTGGCCGAACAGTGCTTCGGCGGCGTGGATGGCAGCATCCGTTGCCGCTTGCCCGTGCACGAGACTGGTCACCTCGAGGGCGAGCCGGCGTTGCGCTTCGCGGCGGAACGGTTCGTTCCGGGCGAGCTCGGAAAACCCCTCGATCTCAGCGCGGGTGAGGAACGTGAAGACCTTGAGCCGGAAGACCACGTCGGCATCGTCGGTGTTGAGCCAGAACTGATAGAAGGCGTAGGGGCTCGTGAGGTTTGGGTCGAGCCAGACCGCGTTGCCCTCGCTCTTGCCGAATTTTGTTCCGTCGCTGTTGGTGATGAGCGGGGTGCCGATGGCATGCACCGTGCCGCTTTCGGCGCGACGGATGAGATCGGTTCCGCTCGTGAGGTTGCCCCACTGGTCGCTGCCGCCGGTCTGCAGCACGCAGCCGTAGCTGCGGAACAGTTCGAGGTAGTCCAGGCCCTGCAGAATCTGGTAGCTGAATTCGGTGTAGCTGATGCCGGCGTCGGAATTCAGGCGCGCGCTGACGGCATCCTTCTTGAGCATGGTGCCCACGCGGTAGTACTTGCCGATTTCGCGCAGAAAGTCGATGGCGCTCAGGGGCGCCGTCCAGTCCAGGTTGTTCACGAGCGTGACGGCGTTGTCGCCCTCCGAACTGAGAAACCGCGAGACCTGAGCCTGCAGGTAGCCGACCCATTCCGCCACGGTGTCGGTGGGAGTCAGCGTGCGCTCGGCCGTGGGGCGCGGGTCGCCGATGAGGCCGGTGGAGCCGCCGACCAGGCCGAGCGGATGATGCCCGGCCAGTTGCAGGCGCCGCATCAGCAGCAGCTGCACCAGGTTGCCGAGGTGCAGGCTCGGCGCGGTCGGGTCGAATCCGCAGTAATAGGTGATCGGGTCACCATCGAGCAGCGCTTTGAGCTCGGTCTCGTCGGTGGAGACGTGCACGAGGCCGCGCCAGTTGATCTCCTCCCAGACGGAATCGAAGGAGGGATCATTGGTCTGCTGGGCGAGGATGGTGGGGTCTGACACGCGTTCAGATTACCAGCCGGGGGCGTCTCGCCGAATTACCGGCGGCGTCCGCTCTGCTGCGGCACTGATTCAGGCTAGAGACTCAATTTAAGTTGATTTAGCCTGTGGGCTGAATTACACTGAATGCAGGACGGAGCCTCAGACCATGTTTGTCATCACCGCCGACCAGATCGACAGCCGCAACGATCACGATCGTGCGCGCGAGATGATCGCACAGCTCGTGGCGCAGAACCCGCACGCGTTCAGCCTGCCGCCGGACCAGACCGCGGGCGACGAGATCCAGCTGCTGGTGTCGGCTGCCGGGCCCGCGCTCGACGCGATTCTCGCCCTGCACCGCTCCGGCCACTGGAGCGTCGGTCTCGGCGTGGGAAGTGTGCGCACCCCCCTGCCGGCCTCGACCCGGCAGGCTACCGGCGACGCCTTCATCGCCGCACGCGACGCCGTGCTGCGGGCGAAGAAGACCGAAGCTCACTTTGCGCTCGAGCCGGGCCGAACGGATGCTGCCGCCGCTGATACCGCCACTGGCATCGAGGCGCTCCTCACCATGCTGCTGCTGTTGCGTCAACGGCGCACCCCCCAGGGGTGGCAGGCTGGCGACCTGTTCGAGAGCGGACTGGCCCAGACGGACATCGCCGAACGGCTCGGCATCACGACCGGGGCGGTGAGCCAGCGGCTCAAGGCGGCGCAGTACCGCGTCGAGCAGGCGGCACGGCCGGCGTTGGTTAGGCTGCTGGAACAGCTTGATGTCGCCTCGAACGCTGGCACGAACGAAACGGCCAATATCGAAACGGAAAGCAGGCCATGACCTTCACCATTCTCACGTTCCTGTACTGGGCCGCGCTGCTCCTGGTCACGCTCGCCTCGCTCACCTTCGCGGCGATCGCCTTCAAACTGCACCGCCAGCTTTACGCGATCGCCGCTATGGCAGGCCTTGCCGTTGCCCTCGTGCTCGCCGCCGTTCCGGTCGGAACCGGCCCGAGCGCCTTCGGCATTGTGCTGGGCATGCTCGCCCTCGCCCTCGCCGTGATCGGCGGCGGCCCGGCAGCGGTGCTCGCCCTCGATCTCGCGACCAACAATTCGGTACCGCCGGGCCAGCACGGCGGAATCATGGTGCGGGGCGCCGGCAAACCAGCCCCCACGATGGCCGAGGTCAACGACCCAGAAATCCACGAGGTGCTGCGCGGCGGGGTGACCATCGGCATCCTGGAGCGTCTCGCCGTGGCCGGAGCTATTCTGGCCGGTTTTCCCGAGGCGATCGCCGTGGTCGTCGCCATCAAGGGCGTAGGCCGGTTCACGGAGCTTGCCGCGGCAGAATCGCGAGAGCGGTTCATCATCGGCACCCTGTCGAGCCTCACCTGGGCGTGCGCTTGCGCCGCGCTCGTGCCGATGGCACTGGTCTAGACCCGGGATGTAGTGACTTTCGCCACTACCCCGCGCAACCCGCTTCGATTTGACTGAGGGTGGCAGCACGATCCGGCCGCGCCCCTCAACCGAACGCGCTTCTACGGACTGCGCCGAGCCGAGTCGAGAACCATACGCCTCACCGCGTTCTACCTGCCACTGTTCGCCCTGACCTTCTTTCAGTACGGCAAGGGCCTCAATCCCGACCTCGACGCTCAGGCGATTGCGATCGCCTGCATCCTGATGATCGGTGTCGGATTCGTCGAAGAGCTGATCTTTCGCGGCTTCCTGTTCCAGGCGATCCTGGCGAAGAAGACCGTACTCCGGGCCATCTACCTCAGCGGTATCACGTTCGGCTTGGGCCATATCGTCAACCTGCTGCGCGGCTATTCCGGCTTTGACCAGCTCATTCAACTGGTCGCGGCCATCGTGATCGGGATCGCGCTTGGTTACGTGGTCGCCATCACCCGCAGCATCCTGCCCGTCGTGCTGTTTCACATTCTTTTCAACATCAGCGGCGCCCTCACCACCCATGATGTCGTCTGGGAACGGCCCAGATCAGCACCGTCATCGCCGAGCACGATGCCGAGCGCCTTGGTCAGCCGGGCCGGGCCGCGTGCGAGGTCGGCATCCGTTTTTGACGTTGGGCGGCGAATGCGGGCCTCATCGATTCCCGCGATAACTTCACCGCCCCGCAGCAGCAACGCCGAGGCCTCTCCCTCCGGCGAGCAGACGACGTTGGCGCAGACGTGCATCCCGTAGCTGAAATAGGCATAGAGGTACCCGGCCGGGCCGAACATCGTCGCGGTGCGCGGCGTGCGCCCGCGAAACGCGTGCGAGCCCGGGTCGATTCGACCGAGATAGGCCTCGACCTCCGTGATGCGCACCGAAACGGCCCCGCGGGTGAGCACCGCGCCGAGCAGCAGCGGGGCGACCTCGAGTGCGGGTCGCTCCAGCACGCCCGGCGCGAACGGCACTACCGGCTGAGCGCGGCCGTCAGGTCGCGCACGCGAGCCACGAGGTGCGCGCGCTGCTCGGCGACGCGCACCGGGGCGGTGCCGCCGACGCCGTCGCGGCTGTCGACCGATCCGCGAATGGTGAGCACGTCGCGTACCTCGGGAATGAGGTGCGACGACAGCGCTTGAAGATCGTCGTCACCGACCTCGTGCAGGTCGAGATTGTTCGTCTCAGCGAACTTCACCAGGGACCCGGTGATCTCATGCGCGTCACGGAACGAGACGTGGCGTTTGACGAGCCACTCCGCGACATCCGTGGCGAGTGAGAAACCCTGCGGGGCGAGCTCAGCCATCCGCTCGGTGTGAAAAGTGAGGGTGGCGACCATGCCGGAGAAGGCAGGTAACAGCACCTCGAGGGTGTTGATCGAGTCGAGGACCGGCTCCTTGTCTTCCTGCAGGTCGCGGTTGTAGGCGAGCGGCAGGCCCTTGAGGGTGGTGAGCAGGCCGGTGAGGTTGCCGATCATGCGGCCGGACTTGCCGCGCGCGAGCTCGGCGATGTCGGGGTTCTTCTTCTGCGGCATGATCGAAGACCCGGTGGAATAGGCGTCGTCGAGGGTGACGAACCCGAATTCGCGGGTGTTCCAGAGAATGATCTCCTCGGCCAGCCGGGACATGTCGATGCCGATTTGCGCGGTGATGTAGGCGAATTCGGCGACCAGGTCGCGGCTCGCGGTGCCGTCGATGGAGTTCTCGACCACGGCGGCGAAGCCCAGGTCGGCGGCTACCAGGCGCGCGTCGAGACCGAGGGTGTTACCGGCGAGGGCGCCGGAACCGTACGGGGAGGCATCCGCTCGTCTTCCCCAGTCCGCGAAGCGGTCGAGGTCGCGCACGAGCGGCCAGCAGTGCGCGAGCAGGTGGTGGGCGAGCAGCACCGGCTGGGCGTGCTGCAGGTGGGTGCGTCCGGGCATGATGGCGTCTTCGTGCGCCTCGGCCTGGGCGGCGAGGGCATCGATCAGTTCGATCACGAGCGACGCAAGAATGGCGGCGTGGTCACGCAGCCACATGCGCACGAGCGTCGCAACCTGGTCGTTACGGCTGCGGCCGGCGCGAAGCTTGCCGCCCACCTCGACGCCGATGATGTCGATGAGGCCGCGCTCGAGGGCGGAGTGCACGTCTTCGTCGGCGTCGGCCGGCAGAAAGTCACCGGCGACGACGGCGCGCTCGAGTTCTTCGAGCGCACCGACCATCTGGGTCAATTCGGTGTCGGTGAGATATCCGGCGGCCGCGAGGGCCCTGGCGTGAGCGCGGCTGCCCTGCAGGTCGTATTCGGCCAGCATCCAGTCGAACTGGGTCGATTTGCTCAGCCGAGCCAGTTCCGGTGACGGTCCCCCGGCGAAACGGCCACCCCAGAGGGCGCCCGCCTTGCCGGCACGGTTCGCGTTCTTCTCACTCGACACGGATGCTCTACTTCGCGGCGGCGTCGCGTCGTGCGGCCACCTTGCTCGGCAGCGACCACAGTTCGATGAAACCCTTGGCCATGGACTGGTCGAAGGAGTCACCCGTGTCGTAGGTGGCGAGGTTGAAGTCATACAGGCTCGTCGTGCTGGAACGGCCAGTGACGACGGCACTGCCGGCGTGCATCTTCAAGCGGATGTCGCCGGTCACGTACTTCTGCGTGTCCTCGATGAACACGTCAAGGCTCTTCTTCAAACCGGAGAACCACAGCCCGTCGTAGACGAGCTCGGCCCACTTGCTTTCGACGCCGCGCTTGTAGCGGGCAACGTCGCGCTCCAGGGTCATGTTCTCGAGCTCTTCGTGCGCGGCAATCAACGCGATACCGGCCGGAGCCTCGTAGATCTCACGGCTCTTGATTCCGACGAGGCGGTCCTCGACGATGTCGACGCGGCCGACACCCTGGTCGCCGGCGAGACGGTTCATGAGCTGGATCATCTGCAGCGGGGTGACCTTCTTGCCGTCGATGGCGACGGGCACTCCCTGATCGAAGGAGATGACGACCTCGGTGGGCGCGCGGGTGACCGACGGGTTCTGCGTGTAGGTGTAGAGGTCTTCGATCGGCGCGTTCCACGGGTCTTCGAGGAATCCGGTTTCAACGGCGCGACCCCAGACGTTCTGGTCGATGGAGTACGGGCTCTTTTTGGACTGTGCAATGGGCAGGTCGTGCTTGGCGGCGTACTCGATGGCTTTGTCGCGGGTCAGCGCGAAGTCGCGCACCGGGGCGAGCGAGGTCAGTTCGGGGGCGAGGGCCGCGACGGCCGCTTCGAACCGCACCTGGTCGTTGCCCTTGCCGGTGCAGCCGTGGGCGACGCTGTCGGCGCCGAGTTCCTTGGCGGTGGAGGCGAGGTACTTGGCGATCAGCGGACGGCTGATGGCCGAGACGAGCGGGTAGCGCTTCTGGTACAGGGCGTTCGCCTTGAGCGTCGGCACGATGTAGTCGTTCGCGAACTCGTCCTTGGCGTCGATGACGATGGATTCGACGGCGCCGCAGTCGAGGGCGCGCTGACGGATCACGTCCATGTCTTCGCCCTCCTGTCCGACGTCGACAGCGAGGGCTACGACCTCTTTGCCGGTGGCATCCTTGAGCCAGCCGATGCCGACCGAGGTATCCAGTCCACCCGAGTATGCGAGTACAACGCGTTCCGCCATGGTTCTCCCTAAATCTTGATCTGTCTAAAGTTTACGTGCTGTGCAGGAACCCGCCGGTCGAGGCACGAGGTACGAGGTATCGAGACCAACCGAGCCGGGTCACGATCGCTCCTTCGTCGCGCCTCGACCAGCGACACCCGCCGGTCGAGGCGCGAGGCACGAGCGATCGAGACCAACCGAGCCAAGTCTCGACCAGCGAGATTTCAGGCCGCGTTTTGCGCGAGCAGCCAGACCAGCAGGGCTTTCTGGGCGTGGAGGCGGTTCTCCGCCTCGTCCCAGATGATGCTCTGCGGGCCGTCGATGACGTCGGCGGTCACCTCGTAGCCGCGGTCGGCCGGCAGGCAGTGCATGAAGTGCGCGCCCGGCTTAGCCAGCCCCATCAGCTCAGCGTCGACCCGATATCGGCCGAGATCGCCGAGCCGCGCGGCCTTCTCTTCTTCCTTGCCCATCGACACCCAGGTGTCGGTGATGACCACGTCGACGCCGGTGACGGCCTCACGCGGATCGGTGTACAGCGCGACGGAGCCGCCGGTGCGGGCAGCGATGGCCGTCGCATCCGCTACCACCTGGTCGGTTGGCGTGTAGCCAGCCGGGGATGCAATGCGCACGTGCATGCCGGCGGTCGCGCCGGCGAGCAGGTAGGACTGGCCCATGTTGCAGGCCCCGTCGCCGAGAAAGGCGAGGGTCTGGCCTTTGAGGTCGCCACGGTGTTCACGGATGGTGAGTAGGTCGGCGAGCAGCTGGCACGGGTGAAAATCGTCGCTGAGCGCGTTGACGACGGGCACGGTCGTACCGAGAGCCATTTCTTCGAGTCCGGCCTGGCCGTAGGTGCGCCAGACGATCGCGGCCACCTGGCGTTCGAGCACACGGGCGGTGTCGGAGGCGGTCTCCTTGCCGCCGAGCTGGCTGTTCGCGGTACTGATGATGAGCGGGCTGCCGCCGAGGTCGGCGATTCCGACCGCGAAGGACACCCGGGTACGGGTCGAGGACTTGTCGAAAATAACCGCGACGGTCTGCGGGCCGGCGAGCGGTCGCACCGCGAATCGGTCTCGCTTCAGCTCCAGGGCCAGATCGAGAATCTCGGCCTGTTCGGCCGGGGAGATGTCGTCGTCGCGCAGGAAATGGCGGGTCACGGTGTCACTTTCTCTTGGAGTTTAAACAGTGAGTGAGCGGATGCCGCTCCCCCGGTTGAAGCCTGCGCGCCGGCCCAGACCCGCGCAAAGTGGGATTCGTCCAGCCTAGAGGCTGGCGAGCGCACGCCCGAACCGCTCCTCGAAGTCGGCGAGTTCGGCGTCGCCGACGATCAGGGGCGGTGCGATGCGAATGCTGGTCTCGTTGGCGGCATTCACGATGAGACCGTTGGCGAGGGCGGCCGCGCTCAGTTTCAGCGCGACCGGTTCGGTCAGGCCGACGCCGAGCAGCAGGCCGCGCCCGCGTACCTCTTCGATCAGCGGCGAGTGGAACCCGAGAATGATCTCGCGCAGCTGCTGGCCGCGACGGGCGGCGTTGGCGGCGAGGTCGTCACGTTCGATCACGCCGAGCACGGCGTTCGCGGTTGCGGTGACGAGCGGGTTGCCGGCGAAGGTCGAGCCGTGCTGGCCGCGGCGGAACAGTTCCGAGGCCCAGCCGAAGGTGACGAGCGCTCCGATGGGAACACCGCCGCCCATCCCTTTGGCGATGGTGACAGCATCCGGAAGGATCTCGTCGTGGTTGTAGGCGAACCAGGCGCCGGTGCGGGCGATTCCGGTCTGGATTTCGTCGATGATCAGCAGCACGCCGTGCTCGGTGCACAGCTCGCGGGCGCGTTTCAGAAAACCGACCGGCAGGTCGATGACGCCGGCCTCGCCCTTGACCGGTTCGAGGAACAGGGCGGCGACGGTGTTGTCGATGGTCGCTTCGAGATCCTTGATCGTGCTGTCGATGTGTTCGACGCCGCCGGGCACCGGTTCAAAGGACTCACGCATGTGCGGTTTGCCCGAGAGGGCGAGGGCGCCCATGGTGCGACCATGAAAGGAATCGTGCAGCGCGATAATGCGGCCGCGGTGGCCCTTGTTGTTGAGCCTGGCCAGTTTGAACGCGGCCTCGTTCGCCTCGGCGCCCGAGTTGCAGAAGTACACCCGACCGTCGTCGCCCGCACCGGTGATGCGTTTCAGCCGTTCGGCCAGTTCGATCTGCGGCGGCGTCGCGAAATAGTTGGAAACGTGGCTGATGGTGCCGATCTGTTTGGTAACAGCTGAGACGACCTCGGGGTGGGCGTGGCCGAGCGAGTTCACGGCGATGCCGGCGAGAAAATCGAGGTACTGCGTGCCCTTGTCATCCCAGACATAGCACCCTTCACCGCGCACGAGCATGGCCAGCGGCGGGCTGAAGGTGCGCATCATCGAATCGGCGAATCGGTTCTGCCAGGAAACGTCAGTCATGCGGGTACTACCTCCGTGCCAATGCCGCTTCCAGTGAAAATTTCGAGCAGGATCGAGTGCGGCACTCGCCCGTCGATGATCGCGGCCTTGGCGACGCCGCCGTCGACGGCGTCGAGGCAGGCCGTCATTTTGGGAATCATGCCCGATTCCAGTTCGGGCAGCAGGCCGCGCAATTCGAGTACGTCGATGATCGAGACGAGCGAATCCCGGTTCGGCCAGTCGCGATAGAGCCCGGCGACGTCGGTGAGAATCACGAGTTTGGCCGCGCCGAGCGCGATCGCGAGTGCGGCAGCAGCAGCGTCGGCGTTGACGTTGAGGGACTGGCCCGGGACATCCGTATCGGGGGCGATCGACGAGACCACCGGAATGCGGCCGGCGGCGAGCTGCGCGAGCACCGCTTCGGGGTCGACGCCGATGACGTCGCCGACGAGTCCCAGGTCGACTTCTTCGCCGTCAATGACCACCCCGCGGCGGCGCCCACGGAACAAACCGGCGTCCTCGCCGGAGAGTCCGGCGGCGAGCGGGCCGTGCTGATTGATGTGGCTGACCAGGTCGCGGTTGATCTGCCCGGTGAGCACCATGCGCACCACGTCCATCGCCTCGGGCGTGGTCACCCGGTAGCCGCCGCGAAACTCGCTCTCGATGCCGAGCCGTTTCAGCATGGCGGAGATCTGCGGTCCGCCGCCGTGCACGACAACCGGGCGGATGCCGGCATACCGCAGGTAGACCATGTCTTCAGCGAAGGCGTGCTGGAGCTCTTCGCTCACCATGGCGTTGCCGCCGAACTTCACGACGATGATCTGGTCGTGAAAGCGTTTGAGCCACGGCAGCGCTTCGATCAGCGTTTCCGCTTTGACGGATGCTTCGGCCTGGCTGGTCTCGTCGGCGCTGGTTCTCGCTGTGTCGGTCATGATCAGCTCGAGTACGCGCTGTTCTCTTCGACGTAGTCGTGGGTGAGGTCGTTGGTCCACAGTGTGGCGGTTTCGCTGCCCGCGTGCAGGTCGATCAGCACAGTCACGCCGCGGCTCGAGAGATCGACGAGGTCGCGCGGCTGGTCCGGCTCGCCCGCGGTGCACACCTGCACGCCGTTGATGGCGACATCGATGCCATACGGGTCGAAGGCGGCGTCCTTGACCGGCACCGTTCCGGCGGCGGCGAGCACGCGGCCCCAGTTCGGGTCATTGCCGAAGATGGCCGATTTGAACAGGTTACTGCGTGAGACCGCGCGCGCCACGGTGACGGCTTCGTCCTCGGAGACCGCGTTGGTGACGGTGATCGCCACATCATGCGCGGCGCCCTCGGCATCGCCCTGCAGTTGCAGCGTGAGGTCGCGGCAGATTTCGACGAGCGCTGCCGTGAATTCGGTCAGGTCGGTGGCGACGCCGCTCGCGCCGGAGCAGAGCAGGCTCACGGTGTCGTTGGTCGACATGCAGCCGTCGGAGTCAAGGCGGTCGAAGGTGACCCGGGTGGCGGCGTGCAGGGCCGTGTCGAGTTCGGCCGACTCGAGCACGGCGTCGGTCGTGATGACGACGAGCATGGTGGCGAGACCGGGCGCGAGCATGCCGGCGCCCTTGGCCATGGCACCGATGCTCCAGCCGGCCGGCGACGTGTGCGCCGCCTGCTTCGGCCGGGTGTCTGTGGTCATGATGGCCTGCGCGGCCAGGAGGCCGGCGGCGGGCGTGGTGGCGGCATCCGTTGTGATGGCCGTGGTGGCGTCAAAGACGCCGGCGGTGACGAGGTCGAGGTTGAGCTGTTCCCCGATCAGTCCGGTAGAACAGACCAGAACGTCACCCGAGGAGATGCCGAGTCGCTTCGCCACGGCCTCGGCGGTGGCGTGCGTCGTCTGGAAGCCGATGCTGCCGGTGTAGCAGTTGGCGCCGCCGGAGTTGAGCACGATGGCGCTGACTCGGCCATCGCTCATGACCTGGGTGCTCCAGATGACCGGGTTGGCCTGGCAGCGGTTGCTCGTGAACACGGTCGCGGCGTTCTGCAGCGGGCCGAGGTTCTGCACGAGGGCGAGGTCGAGGCCGCCGGACTTCTTCAGGCCGGCGGTGACGCCGGCAGCAGCAAAACCGGCGGGAAGGGTGACACTCACGGAGCAACTCCATTCATGGTCAGACCGAGCGTTTCGGTCAGGCCGAGGGCGATATTGGCGGATTGGATGGCAGCTCCGGCGGTGCCCTTGACGAGATTGTCGATGGCGGTGATCGTGACGACGCGGCCGGCTGCTTCATCGACGGCCAGTCCGATCAGCGCGGTGTTGGCGCCGAGCACGTCATTCGTGCGCGGAAAGTGACCATCGGGCAGCAGGTGCACGAACGGCTCGTCGGCGTAGGCGTTCTCCCAGGCGGCGCGCACGGCTGCGGCGCTCGTGCCCGGCACCAGACGGGCGGTCGCCGTCGCGAGGATACCGCGGGACATTGGCACGATCACCGGGGTGAATGAAATGGTCGCCGTGGTGGTACTGCCGGCCCAGCGCAGCGACTGCACGATCTCGGGAATGTGACGGTGGGTACCGCCGACCGCGTAGGGGTTGGCGGAGCCGAGGATCTCGGCCGCGAGGTTCGGCAGCTTGAGGCTCTTGCCGGCGCCGCTCGGGCCGACGGCGAGTACGGCCACGAGGTCCTGCGCTTCGATCACGCCGGCGTGGATGCCGGGGGCCAGGGCCAGGGCCACCGTGCTGGCATTGCAACCGGGCGCGGCGATGCGGCGAGCGCCAACGAGCCGCTCGCGCTGTTTGCCGTGCCCGCTCGGCAGTTCGGGCACCCCGTAGGTCCAGGCGCCGAAGTAGTCGCCGCCGTAGAACGCCGCCCAGTCCTCGGCGCTTTCGAGGCGGTGGTCGGCGCCGCAGTCCACGACGAGGGTCTCGGCGGGCAGGTGCGCGGTGAGCTCGCCGGATTTTCCGTGCGGCAGGGCGACGAAGACCACGTCGTGGCCGCTGAGATTCTCCGGCGTCGTGTCGACCAGGGTCAGGTGCGCGAGGGAACGAAGCTGCGGTTGCACATCGACCAGGCGCTGCCCGGCATTGCTGTGCGCGGTGACCGTGCCCACCTCGAATTCGGGGTGACCGGCGAGCAGCCGCAGCAGCTCACCGCCCGCATACCCGCTCGCGCCCGCCACTGCTACCGAAAAAACCATGTGTTAAACCTAGCGCGGCCCCGGCGGCCCCGTTTCCGCGCCGGGCGCGGCGTCAGTCGGCTCGTGGCACGGGTTTGAGAAGCTGGCACGTGTTCAAACCAGTGCCAACCTCTCAAACGCGTGCCGCGACGAACGGGTGCGACTGGCTGGCCTCGGCGCGCGCCGATCGGCAGCCCACGGCATCCGTTCAAGGCAGCCGGCCCCGCCACCTCGTGGCCTGTGTTTGAGAAGCTGGCACGTGTTCAAACCAGTGCCAACCTCTCAAACGCGTGCCGCGACGAACGGGTGCGACTGGCTGGCCTCGGCGCGCGCCGATCGGCAGCCCACGGCATCCGTTCAAGGCAGCCGGCCCCGCCACCTCGTGGCCTGTGTTTGAGAAGCTGGCACGTGTTCAAACCAGTGCCAACCTCTCAAACGCGTGCCGCGACGAACGGGTGCGACTGGCTGGCCTCGGCGCGCGCCGATCGGCAGCCCACGGCATCCGTTCAAGGCAGCCGGCCCCGCCACCTCGTGGCCTGTGTTTGAGAAGCTGGCACGTGTTCAAACCAGTGCCAACCTCTCAAACGCGTGCCGCGACGAACGGGTGCGACTGGCTGGCCTCGGCGCGCGCCGATCGGCAGCCCACGGCATCCGTTCAAGGCAGCCGGCCCCGCCACCTCGGGGCCTGTGTTTGAGAAGCTCGCACGTGTTGAAACCAGTGCCAACCTCTCAAACGCGTGCCGCGACGAACGGGTGCGACTCCTCCACGGCCCAGACCGGAGCCAGCCCTCCACAGGTCGTGACCACACCGGCTCGTTGTGCATGGCTCGCGTCACACTGAGGACGTGCGCGACATTTTGGAAACCTGTGACGCCCGCTACGACGGCCTGATCCCTGCCGAGGCGCTGCGCGCTTCGGGCATGAACTCCCACGCCGTCGATTCACTTCTCAGACGCGGTGAGATCGTGCGGATTCGACGCGGGTGGTACGCTCTCGGCCCGCTCTGGAAGAACATCAGCGCCGATGGTCGATACCGCCTCTTCGTTCGGGCGACAGCAGCCCGGGCCGAGCGTGACTTGATGTATTCGCATCATTCCGCGGCCGTAATCCACGGATTGCCGCTGATTGGCCCGTGGCCCCAGGGCGTGCATGCCATCGATCCCGACACCGCCGGTGGCAGTAGCTCGAGGCTCCTCACAACTCATCGAGGGCCGGCAGACCCATCTCCCGTGGTTATCGACGGCGTCCGAGCAACGAGTCTGTCACGTACTTTGATCGATATGGCTGCGACGACGAGCTTTCTGGTCGGGGTCACGATGATTGACTACGTTCTGCATTGTGAAGCAGCACGGCTGAACGCCGGCCAGAGGTCAGGGAGCGTCGGGGCACCACCGATCACTCATTCGACCCTACTGACCGAGCTGGAGCGGGTGCACCCGAGAAATGGACACCGGGCAGCCGAGCGCGCCATCATGTTCGCCGACGGCCTCTCAGCTAATCCCGGCGAATCACTCGGGCGAGTGCGGTTCGAGGAATTGGGCTTCGTAATTCCCGAATTGCAAGTGCGCTTCGACGTTGACGGGCGCACGTACTACGTGGACTACTTCTGGCGAGGGGTACGCAAGATCGGCGAGTTCGATGGCCACATCAAGTACACCCGTGCGGCGGAGATGGCCGGTCGCGACATCGTGCAGGTTGTCATCGATGAAAAGGACCGGGAGAGCGTTCTACGGCCGGAGGTCAACAGCTTCGACCGGTGGGGATGGAAACTCGCGCTCTCGCCGCCAGCGTTCTATCGTTTCCTGATGGACAAGGGTGTGCCGCGAGCGCCAACCAGACGCCGCAGCTGACGGAGGCACGCTTAGTACCTCCGGCTGCCCGGCTGAGGCTTCGCGGCACGCGTTTGAGAAGCCCGCACGCGTTCAAACCAGTGCCGCCCTCTCAAACACGTGCCACGACGAGCGGATGCCGCGGACCGGCCCGAAAGGGCGACTCACGACATCCGCGTCCAGCGCTACTCGCGGAGGGTCGCTCCGAAGCGCTCGGCGGCGACCGCGACGCCGGCCAGGCGGGCGGCGCTGGCCTCGGCGGCGGTCAGCGTGCGCTCCTCGCCGCGAAAACGCAGCGCGAAGGTGAGTGACTTTTGGCCGGGTTCGACACCGGCACCACGATAGTCATCGACGAGCTCGATGTGCTCGAGCAGGTCGCCGGCTCCCTCTGCCACGGCCGTGCGCAGGGCTGCAGCCGGTACCGAGGCCGAGACGACGAGCGAGAGGTCCTGGGTGGCGGCGGGCATCGTGCGGATCGGCGTGACCGTAAGGTCACCGCCCGCCTGCGCGAAAACCAGCCCGAGGTTGATCTCGGCGACGGCGACAACGGCGGGCAGATCGTAGTCGTCGGCGACGGCGGGAAGCAGCTCGCCGGCGAATCCGACCGAGACCGTCGAGGCCGCAGCGGTCGCGGCCGGAACCGTGACGAACAGCTCCGCGGTGCGGCCCGGGTGCATCGCCGGGTGCCGACCCTGGCGCACCTCAATGCGCACGCCGGTGGCCAGCGCCACCTGCTGCACGGCGGCCAGCGCCGACTGCCAGCCGGCGGCAACCGCGGGCAGGCCTGGCTGGTGTCGCACGTCGTTGCCAACGAGAACGACGCCGACCAGGAGCGGCTGCGGTACGATTCCCGCGATCAACGAAGCCTCGGCCTCGGCGCTCGGGCGCTCTCCCCCGGCAGGCAGCACGGCCGTACCGTAGGTCACGCCGGCCTCGGGGCGAAAGACGAGTCCCTGCTCATAGATGGCGACGTCGACCAGTCCGCGTGACCGGTTCCGGTGCGCGATCTGCAACAGGCCGGGCAGCATCGAGGTGCGCAGGAACGGCGCCTCGCCGTCGAGCGGGTTCGCGACCTTCATCTGCGGAATCGACACCGGGACAGCGGATGCCGCGCCCCCGTCGGCCGCGATCGCGCCGGAATCCGCTTCGGCGGCGGAAACGGCACCGAGCGCTGCAACGCCCGCACCGAACAGGTTGTTGGCCTGCTCCGAAACGAACGGGTAGGTCAGCACCTCGGTGTGGCCGGTGGCCGCGAGGGTCTGCGCGACGGTGCGGCGCAGCGTCTGCGTGCGGGTCAGGCCGCGGCCGGGCGGGGCGATGGGCAGCACCGACGGGATGCGGTCATACCCGACGATGCGGGCGACCTCCTCGGCCAGGGTCCACTTGTCGGTGAGGTCGGGGCGCCAGCTCGGCGGGGTGACTTGCAGGTCACCATCCGCTTCGACCAGCGAAACACCGACGTCGACCAGAGCATCGCGCACCTCGTCGCCGGTGTAGGCCAGGCCGATGAGGCCCGACACGAACCCGGTTGGCAGCCGAATCGGTTCAGACGCGGGCGCCTCGTTGTAGACCGAGCCGAGGTCGTCGGCGGTTCCGCCGGCGAGGTCGACGAGCAGCTGCACGACGCGGGCGGCGGCAACGGCAGCAACCTGCGGGTCGACACCGCGCTCGAATCGCTTGCTCGCCTCGCTCGGCAGCTTGTGGCGGCGGGCAGAGCGTGCAATCGATACCGGGTCGAAGTTGGCGGCTTCGACGAGCACGTTGACGGTCTGCGCGCTGATCTCGGTGTTCGCCCCGCCCATCACGCCGGCCAGGCCGATCGGCCCGGATTCGTCGGTGATCAGCAGATCTTCGACACTGAGCGTACGGGTGACCGCGTCGAGCGTGGTAAATTTCTCGCCCGCGGTCGCGCGTCGCACGATGATGCCGCCGGTCAGCTTGTCGAGGTCGTAGCCGTGCAACGGCTGGCCGAGCTCGAACATCACGTAGTTGGTCACGTCGACGACGAGGGAGATCGAGCGGATGCCGACCAGCCCGAGACGGGCGATCATCCAGGCCGGGGTCGGTCGTGTCGGGTCGACTCCGCGCACGACGCGGGTCACGAACACGGTCGCGCCGTTTCGGTCGCGAATGGGTGCCTGGTCGTCGATCGTCACCGGGAACCGGGTGACCGGAGCCACGACCGTCAGGGCGAGCGCAGGGTCGCGGAACGCAACACCGGTCGCATGCGAGTATTCGCGGGCGACGCCGCGAATGGAGAAGGCGTAGCCCCGGTCGGGGGTGACGTTGATCTCGACGGCGCTGTCATCCAGGCCGAGCAGGGCGATCGCATCCGTTCCGACCGGGGCATCGATGCCGAGGTTCTTCAGCAGCAGAATGCCGTCGTGCTCGTCGCCGAGACCGAGCTCACGGGCCGAGGCGATCATGCCGTCGGACGTGTGGCCGTAGGTCTTGCGGGCGGCGATCGGAAATGGTCCGGGCAGCGAGGCGCCGGGCAGGGTCACGACGACCTTGTCCCCGACGGCGAAGTTGTGCGCGCCGCAGATGATGCCGTGCACGGCCGGGCCGCCGTCAGCGGCGAGCTCGCCATCCGGCGCCACGCGCACCTGGCACCAGTTGATGGTCTTGCCGTTGGTCTGCTCTTCGCCAACGAATTCGAGCACCTCACCAACCACGATCGGGCCGGAGACCTCGAATCGGTGGATCTCTTCCTCTTCGAGGCCGACGCTCACGAGTGCAGCGTGTACATCCTCCGGCGTGGTGCCGGGCGCGAGGTCGACGAATTCGCCGAGCCAGGACAGTGGCACCCGCATTAGACCGTCATCCCATACTGCTGGCTGAACCGGATATCGCCCTCGACCATGTCGTGCATGTCCTTTACGTCATTTCTAAACATCACTGCTCGTTCCACACCGACACCGAACGCGAACCCGGAGTAGACCTCGGGGTCGATTCCGGCCGAGCGCAGCACATTCGCGTGCACCATTCCGCAGCCACCCCACTCGATCCAGCGTGCGCCGTCCTTGAAGGTCGGGTGCCAGACGTCGAGCTCAGCACTCGGCTCGGTGAATGGAAAATAGTTGGGGCGCAGTCGAACCTTGGCTTCGGGGCCGAACAGAGCCTTGACGAAGTGGTCGAGCGTGCCGCGCAGGTGCGCCATGGTGAGGCCCTTGTCGATGGCAATGCCCTCGATCTGGTGGAACACCGGGGTGTGGGTCGCGTCGAGTTCGTCGGTGCGAAAAACTCGTCCAGGCGCGACGACGTACACCGGCAACTCGCGCGACAGCAACGCGCGCAGCTGAACGGGCGAGGTCTGTGTGCGCAGAACGAGGTGGGCATCCGTCGGTTCGACGAAGAAGGTGTCCTGCATGGCGCGGGCGGGGTGATCTTCGTCGAAGTTGAGTCCGTCGAAGTTGAACCATTCGCTCTCGAGCTCCGGCCCTTCGGCGACTTCCCAGCCCATCGCGACGAATACGTCGGCGGCACGCTCGCTGAGCAGCGAGATCGGATGCCGCGCCCCGGCCTTCCAAGCGGATGCCGCAGCGGTCACGTCGACCGTTTCGGCGAGCAGGCGGGCGGCCGCTTCGGCCGTGCCGATTTCGTCTTCGCGAGCGGTCAGCGCTTTGGTGACGCCGCCGCGGGCCTGGCCGACCAGCTTGCCGGCTGCGGCCTTCTGGTTGCCGGGAACGCTGCGCATGAGCGCGTTGAGCTTCGACAACGGCGACGACTCCCCCGCGTGCTCGCTGCGCACCAGCTTGAGCGCGGCGGTCGTCGCGGCGGCGGCGATGGCGGCCAGTGCGGCGTCGACCGCGGCGTTGACGGCGGCTTCCGAGATCAACGGCTCGGGCTGAGCGGATGCGGCGGCGTCAGCCGGATCGGATGGTGTGGTGGGCTCTGGGGGAACGCTGGGAACAGACACAAGGCCCAAGTTTAGCGGGCTCAGTACTGGCCCTTACTCTGAGCCCCCAAGGCGTTCGCATAGACGAGGTTTGGGTCTCCGGGTTTGGCAGGCCCCTTGGTGGTGTCCGTTGCAGTGACCCCACCGCTCTGCGAACCGGTGCGACGCGCAATGATGCGGGCCAGCCAGGACAGGGACAGGTTCATGGCGAGATAGATCACCAGCACGACGAAGAAGAAGGAGAACTGGTAGCGATTGCCGAAGAACTGGGAGAGGTTGTAGTTGCCGCTGCGCAGAAGCTCGTTATAACCGACCACGAAGGCCAGCGAGGTGTCCTTGAGCAGCACGACCAGCTGGGCGATGATGATGGGCAGCATCTGGCGGAATGCCTGCGGAAATTCGATCCGGAAGCGAGTGGCGACCGGGGTGAGGCCGATGGCCAGACCAGCTTCGCGCTGCCCGCTCGGGAGTGCTTTGATTCCGGCGCGGAGCGCCTCGCCGATGATCGCGCCGTTGTAGACCGCGAGGGCGCTGACACCGGCCCAAAACGATCCGGTGGAGAACACCAGCAGAATGAACAGCATCATGAGCAGCACGGGCATGCCACGGAAGAATTCGAGCACGACCGTCGTCGGGATGCGCACCCAAGCGCTGTCGGCTGCGCGGCCGAACGAAAAGAGAACTCCGACGATGAGGGCCAACACCGCGGCGACGGCTGCCATCCGCAGGGTGTTGAGGGCACCGATGCCGAGGGTGCGCCAGACCTGAACATCATTGAAGACGTCCCACCGGGAGGCGTCCCACAGACCGGGCTGCACGGCACCATTAGCGCTCGCCTTGGGCAGGCCGAGTACCACGACGAGGGCGACGAGTCCGCCAGCGATGAGCACAATACCGAGGAGCGAAATCACCCGGGACCGCGCACGGGCCCTGGGGCCGGGAACGTCGTACAGTACGGAAGTCATCGGAGTACCGCCACCTTCTTTTCGATCCGGCCGGCGACCAGGCCGAGCGGAATGGTGATGATGAGGTAGAACACGGCGACGGCGAGCAAAATGGCGATGACCGCGTCACCGCGATCATTGGTGATCTGACGGGCGGCGCCAAAGAGCTCGAACACGAAAAAGGCTCCGGCGACCGAAGTGTTCTTGGCGAGGGCGATGAACACGTTGATCAGCGGGGGAATAACCATGCGAACGGCCTGCGGCATCACGATGAAGGACAAGGTCTGCCCAAACGTCAGGCCGATGCTGCGGGCAGCTTCAGCTTGGCCGACATGCACACCGTTGACACCCGAACGCAGCGCCTCGGCGACGAAGGGCGAGGTGTAGACCGTCAGCCCGATCGCGGCCAACTGAAAGTAGCCGGGGGAGAATTGTAGGTACGGCAGCAGATAGGCGCAGAAGAACAGTACGAGTGTGAGCGGTGTGTTCCGCACGATTTCGGTGTAAACGGTCGCGAAGGCACGAAACGACCCCACCGGTGAGATCCGCATCGCCGCGACGACGATGCCGAGGATGAAAGCGCCGATTCCGGCGAGGGCGAGGAGGCCCAGGGTATTCCGGAAGCCTTCCAGGAACGTTGGCAGGTTGTCGATGACTGCGTCCACAACTCACCTCCTCTTCTGATGTCCATGGTGGAGCCTAGGGTTTGGCTGGAATACTCACGGATGGCCCGTCCGACTACGAACGGGCCATCCGTGCTGACTACTGGTACTGCAGGGGCGGTGTTGGCCTAGTAGCGGTCAACGGTCGGCGGCTCGGGAGTGTCGAGAACCGTTCCGGCGGTGGACTCCCAGGCGTCAACCCAGGTACCGTCTTCGAAAGCTTCCTCGAGCACATCGTTGATGAAGGCGCGGAATTCGGTGTCATCAAGCGCAACGCCGATACCGTAAGGCTCTTCCGTGAACGGGTTGTTGACAACCTCGAACTCGCCCTCGTTCTGGTCGGCGAGGCCGGCCAGAATCACGTTGTCCGTGGTGACGGCGACAACTTCACCGCTGCGCAGCGGGCCCAGGCAGTTGGAGTACGTGTCCGTGGCGATAATGTTGCTGGTGAATTCGGCGATGTTCTTCTCCGACGTAGAGCCGCTCACCGTGCAGACGGGCTGGTCGGTGAGGTCTTCGGGGCCGGTGATGTCGGTGTTGCCGGCGAGAACGAGCAGGTCCTGACCAGCGGAGTAGTACGGCCCGGCGAAGGACACGACCTCTTTGCGGGTGTCGTTGATCGTGTAGGTGGCGACGACGAGGTCAACCTGGCCATTCTGGATGAATGGTTCGCGGTTGGCCGAGACGGTCTCGGTCCACTTGATCTTGTCGGGGGCAATGCCGAGTTTGGCTGCGATCAGCTTGCCGATCTCGACATCGAATCCCACCGGGTCACCATCGGCGCCACGAAGACCGAAGAGCGGCTGGTCGAACTTCGTGCCGATCGTGATCTCGCCGGCTTCGGCGAGGGCTGCCATGGTGGTGCCCGCCTCGAATTCGGGGGCTTCCTCGACGGGCACTGCCTCATTCGATGCACCCGAATCGGTGCAGCCACTGAGCACGAGCGCGCCCGCGAGGGCCAGCGCCGAAATTACAAGGCCTTTTTTGAGTCTCATTTGTCTACTCCTGGATGCTGTGTCGTGGAAAGGACGGTTAGTGTTCGAGAATTTTGGAGAGGAAATCCTGGGCGCGGAGGCTCTGCGGGTTCGTGAAGAACTCTTCGGGGGAAGTCTCCTCGACGATTTCGCCCTCGGCCATGAAGATGACGCGGTCAGCAGCCTTGCGGGCGAAGCCCATCTCGTGGGTGACGACGATCATGGTCATGCCCTCATTGGCGAGGTCGACCATGACCTCGAGAACCTCGTTGATCATTTCAGGGTCGAGCGCACTGGTGGGCTCGTCAAGCAAAATCAACTTCGGCTCCATCGCGAGGGCACGAGCGATAGCGACACGCTGTTGCTGACCACCGGAGAGCTGGGCCGGCATCTTCTTTGCCTGGTTGGCCACGCCAACGCGTTCCAGCAAGGCCATGGCCTTTTTCTCAGCCTCGGCCTTCGATAGTCCCCGCACCTTCATCGGGCCGAGGGTCACGTTCTCCAGCACGGTCTTGTGTGCGAACAGGTTAAACGCCTGAAAAACCATGCCGACATCTGCGCGCAGGTGGGCCAGCGCCTTTCCCTCGGCCGGCAGCTTCACACCATCGATGGTGATCACACCGTCGTCGATGGTCTCGAGGCGGTTGATGGCCCGGCACAGGGTCGATTTTCCCGACCCGCTCGGCCCGATGACTACGACCACCTCACCGCGGTTGACCACGGCATTGATGTTCTTGAGAACGTGAAGTTCCCCGTAGTGCTTGTTGATGTTCTTGACGACGACTAGCGGTTCCCCCCGACGAACGGTGATGTTCGACGTAGCCGGGGACGAATCAGTTGGCTCCATACTCCCCAACTTAGGTCAGAACAAAGGTCGAGGTATGCCAAATGCCCGGACAGTAACGCATTTGTAACAGTCCGGGCAGTGGGCGTTCGTGCTATGTGGCAGGTCGATATCCGCTCATCGAGAGTGGGGTCTCAGCCCTTCGGTCGGTTCGGCAGGCGCAGAAAGAGCGCGACAGCAAGGGCCGTGACGAGGCACAGCGCCGTGTTGACGACGATTGCGCCGAGCACGCCGTCGAGCACCGTCGCCGGCGTCTCGGCACCGAGCTGGTGAACCCGGGCGGCGACGATCGCGCTCATGATCGGGATGCCCATTGTGATGCCGACCTGCTGGCTCATGGTGGCCAGTCCGGTGGCCAGGCCCTGCTCGCGATCGGCGAGGCCCGAGGTGGCGGTGACCATGAACCCGACGATCACGACGAGGTTGGCGACACCGCCGACGAAGGTGGCGATGAGCAGCAGCACGATGGAGCTGCTCGTCGTTCCGAGGAACAGCAGCGAACCCGTGGCCGCTGCCTGCACGACAAATCCTCCGACGATGGACCGCTTCGTGCCCCACCGGCCGATCAGACGCGGGCCGATGATTCCGCCGAGAACCGTGCCGACTCCCAGCACTGCAAAGGAAAGACCGGCCAGCAGGGGCGAATAGCCGAGCGTTTTCTGCAGGTACAACGTGAGTAGAAACACCAGCGACGTCTCGGTGACGAAGGCGAGCATGCCGGCAATGTTGCCCCAGGCGATGGTGCTGCGGCGAAGAACGGCAAACGGTACCAGCGGATGCTCCGCCTTGCGTTCCACCGCCCAGAAGAGCGCCAGAAGCAGCACGCCCGCTCCGAGCGACCCCACGGTGACCGGGTCCGTCCACGATGTCTGCGCCGCTGAGGACAGTCCGTAGACAATGGCCAGGAGCCCCGCCGTCACGGTGATCGCCCCGGGCAGGTCCATTTTCGATCGGTTAGCCGGTCGCGATTCGGCCACAACCATCGGCGCCAGCACAACGACGGCGAGCGCGATGGGAACGTTGATGAAGAACGCCCACCGCCAAGAGAGCAGGTCGGTCAGCACGCCGCCAAGAATCGCGCCAGTGGTGAAGCCTGCGGCCATCAGTGCGCCGTTGAGCCCGAGAGCCTTCTCCCTCAGCTTTCCCTCGGGAAAGGTTGTGGTCAGGAGCGACAGCGCCGCGGGAACCACGGCTGCCGTTGCCAACCCCTGCAGAACGCGGGCGATCAGCAGCAGGGCAGGCGACGTGGCCAGTCCCCCTATGAGCGAGCCGACGCCGAGCACGGCCATGCCCAGAACGAAGAGACGCCGACGTCCGACGACATCACCGATGCGGCCGAACAGCAGCGTGAACCCGGCCGCGCAGAGTGCGAATGATGTGGCCACCCACTGCAGGGTGTCCAGGCCGAAGCCGATCTCATCGCCGATCGCCGGCAATGCCACGTTGAGAATAGAGAAGTCGACAGCGAGGGTGAAACTCGCCGTCAGGAGCAGCACGAGGATCAGCCTCTGCTTGCCGGTCATGCTCGTGGATGACGCCGCCGCGCCCGCCACAGTAGGTGGCGGTGTTGCGTTCGTCGTCTCGCGGACGCCGTTCGTTTGTGTCATGGGGTGCACCTTCCGGTTGCCAGTAGCGGTTGTCTTCTTCCTGCCTCCAGCCTGTGCACTCCGGCCGGGAACAACCACACCGCGTCGTGCGTATCCCTGGCAAGGGTAGGTAATCCTCGCTCGGGTAGGACAGACTGAAAATATGACTGGCCCCACAGAACTTGGTGAATTTCTCCGGATCCGACGTTCCGGGTTGCAGCCGGAGGACGTCGGGCTTCAGAATTACGGCGTCCGGCGCGTTCCCGGGCTGCGCCGGGAGGAACTGGCGATGCTGGCGGGAGTGAGCATTACCTACTACACGCGCCTCGAGCAGGGCCTGAGCAGCAATGCCTCGGAATCGGTGCTTGAAGCCATCACCAGGGCGCTCCAGCTGAATGAGGCCGAGCGCTCGCATCTGATGGATCTCGCCAAGCCGACGAGAACAAAACGTCGCAGTGGCTCGAAACCAGACAAGGCCAGGGCCGGAACCCTTCGCCTGATCGAATCCATGTCGAGCATGCCGGCCGTTGTGTTGGGCCGCCGCAGTGAGGTTCTGGCGTGGAATTCGCTCGGCCATAAACTCGTCGGGTCGCACCTGGACTTCGAGAGTCCGCACTGCCCCGCCGACCGGCCCAACATGACGCGGATGCTGTTTCTCGATGCCCACACGCGCGAGTTATATGCGAGCTGGTGCGAGGAAGCGACACGAGCGGTTTCGTCACTGCGCCTGTTGGCTGGACGTTTCGACGACGACCTGGACTTGATTTCGCTGGTCGGCGAGCTGACCGTGAAAAGTGCGGAATTTGCGAAACTGTGGGCGAAGCATCCGGTTGAGAATTGCATGTCGGGTCTGAAGTACTTCCAGCATCCTTCCGTCGGTTCGATGGAATTGGACTTCGAGGTGCTCATATCACCGGATGAATCGGGCCACCGAATATTGATGTACACCGCTGAGCCGGATTCTCCGAGTGCGGCGGCGTTGCAGCTTTTGCAGGCCACGGCGGCCTGACTCTCGGCCGCAGAGGGTGGTTTCCGTACACGTCGGAAACCACCCTCAGGCCGGTGCAGACCTACTCGGTCAGAACCGGTACGGGCGCCGCGACCGGCACCCGACGAGGTCTGGCCCAGCGGTCCATCGCCGGCTTTTCGACCAGGGCATACAGCCCCCATCCTCCAAGCAGGGTCGCGCCGAAGAAACCAACCACCACGAGCAGCGCAATCGGCGTGGAATAGGTCTCGTTCCCGAGCAGAATTCGCCCGAAGAAGATCACGACGCCCTGGCACAGATAGAAGCCGAACGAGGTATTGCCCAGCCACTGCATGACTCGGCTGGCCAGGAAGGCGTTCCCGCCCCTCAAGTCGGCGGCAGCGCTGGTACAGACCAGGGCTCCGATGGGAATGATCATGGCCAGCGTGAACGAGTACACAAAGGGCACAACTTGGGCGACGCCGTAGCCCACGAGGCAGAGCAGGAGAGCCTGGTACATCTTGAGGGGAATCCACCGCCCCGACATCACGATCAGGGCCAGGATCGAGCCGAAAATGAACTCGAACAGACGCGGGGGCGGAAAGATATAGCCGAACCAGAACTGGGTGACCGAAATGGGTGTCAGGGCCGAAACCGGCGTCGCGGGAATGAGGTAGAGCGTGACGAGCTGCACTCCGGCCATGCACAGCACCATGACTCCCGCCCACGCCCAGAGGCGCCTGGGCGGAATTCGCCGCAGGAGGTTGATGATGAGCGGGAACAGCAGATAAAAGAGCAGCTCACTGCACAGGGTCCAGGACGGCGGGTTGACTGCCACATAGACCGATCCATCGGGCGAGTACGAGTTCAAGAGGAAGAGACTCGATATCGCCCCTAGCGGTGTCGTCAAGGCCGCGGCGAACAACACCATAGCCAGTACCCACATCACAATGTGGTTGGGAAAGATCTTGAGGAGTCGACGACGCCAGAAGCGCAGGAACGGTTCCCCCGGTCTCGACGCCCACGCGAGCAGGAAGCCGCTCAGCACGAAGAAGAACGAAACTCCCGCGTAGCCCGCCTTGCTGAAGATGGACTCGAGGGTGTCCCCGAGCTCCTGGTCCTCGAACGGGTTGATGGCGTTGTTCGGTGGGATGGGCGAGTTCGACAGGGTGATGTGGAAGCAGAACACCAGGAGCGCTGCAAAAAAGCGCAGCCCGGTGAGCGACGGGAGCTTGCTCCGGACTGCGTGGGGCGCCGGCTGTAGGTTCGTGCTCATCGTCGGGCCGCCGCTCGGTCTTCAGCGGATGTTGCTGGCAGTTCGATGCCGAGCCGATGGCCGAAGAAGCCGGTCGGATCCCACTCCAGTTTGGCTTGCTGGAGGCGGGGATAGTTGTCCTTGAAGTACAGCTGTTGCCAACCAACGCCGGAGCGATTGTGCTCCGCCATGGCAACGTCCGTGTCGGGATAGTTGATGTAGCAGCCGTCCGTGTCATCACCGGGAACAGGGACTCCACCGGTGGCGGCGAACATGCCCTCGTAGGTGTCTCGCTCCCACCCGAGATAGTAAGCGTCTTCGGCCTGGTCGGACCAAAACGTCTGCAGGCAGAGCTTGAACGATGAGTTGCGCTGCGCGTTTGCCGTGGCGTGTTGTTCGACGGCATTCACCTGCCCGCCGAAGGAGAATAACACCATCATGGTGTTGGGGTTGGTGAAGCCGGGCTTCGTCATCTGCTGGTAGAGCACGCGGAGCTGCGCATTCGAAAACCGCTTGTTCATGTACGCCGACTTGTGCGCCCCCCGGCTGGTGGGATTCGTGATGGTGGGGTTGTCTGTTCCCACGAGTCGGGTGGCCTGCAACCAGGGAATCTCCTTGGGCGTGAAAAAGTCCGGAACGGCCGGAATCTCCCCGTTCGCCGTCGTGACCGGTTGTGGAGTGATTGCGACGCCAGCGAGGATGGCCGCCAGGTATTCCTCAAGTACAGCGCGCGCCTGGGGCGCGCCCGAGTCGATCTGGGTGAACATTCCCAGGCTCCCATGTGCCTTGTGGCTCACGTTGAACAGGCTGCTCAAATTCGCCTCTGGTGTTCCCGGCGAGCGATGCCTCTCGTGCCAGTCACCGAAATTCGTGAGCAAACGGCTGAATTTCTGCTCGTCCAGCTGGTCCCAGGGCAGGCTGATGGCGCTGACGAGAACCTTCGACGGTGCCGGGATGAGCTGCTTCTGGGGAGAAGCACCCCTGGCTCCCGGTGAACGAAACCAATATTTCGTGATGAGTCCGAAATTGCCGCCACCCCCGCCGGTATGGGCCCACCACAGGTCGCGTTTGTCCCCGACATCGTCTCGGGTCGCAACAACGGTTTTTACCGTGCGATCGGCGGCGACGGTCACCACCTCCACGGCAAACAGGTGATCCACGGTGAGTCCGTGGGCGCGGGACAACAGTCCATACCCACCGCCGGAGATGTGCCCACCAATTCCGACGCTGTAACAGATGCCCCCGGGGATGGTGACTCCCCAGTTCTTGTACAAGGTTTCGTAGACGTTCATGATGCGGGCGCCCGGCTCAACGGCGAAAGCCCTCATGCCTTTGTCGTAGTACACGGCGGTCATCGGCGAGAGGTCAAGGATGACCTGAATCTCCGGGTTGCAGACGAAGTCGGCAAAGCAATGCCCGCCGCTGCGGATCGACACCTTCTTCTTCTGGGCGACGGCATCTCGGAGTGCTGATTCCGCATCCGTCGTTGTGGTGACGAGTCTGACGTAGTCAGGGTTCGCCACAAATCGCTGGTTGTTTCCGGTCATCAGATCGGCGTACCGCCCGTCCCCCTTAAGCACAGTGGACCCGTCGGGGGTATTGGGGCCGGACGATGACGGAATCGAGCCGGTCAGCGTATCGGACGTGGCCGCGGACAGCGAGCCAGGTGACAGCGCCAGGGCTGCTCCGGCAAGGGTGCCGGTTGTACCGGTGAGGAACAACCGACGGTTGAGCGGGGAAGCTATTGAGCGCTTCATAGGAACTCTCCTGCCGCGGGTCCTTGAACGGTCAAATTTTGGTGCAGGGTGATCTGCGCCTTCGGTGCGACAAAATAGTGCGCGACCGAGTATGAGATGGTGGCGAAGTCGTCCACGCCACTTCCGCTGAAGTCGCCCGCCACGATTCGAGCGACCGATTCGCGCGATACCCGCCACTTCAGGAACAAGCCCCGCGCTGCGTCGACCGCCTTGTAATACATCGCGCCCTGCCACGGATCAGGTCCGCGCAGCCCGACCAGAAATTCGTCGTCACCGTCCCCATCGAAGTCGCGACACATGACCGTGTGGCCCGTTCCCTCCCCGTTCTCATTCGGGTCACCGTAGATATCGAGCACGTGCCGCCTCCACTCGCCCGGGACCCCGTTTTCGGTCGCCGTGCGGGCATACACCGCCACGGTATTTCCGTGGAATGGCTCGACAGCGGCGACGTACGCCAGAGCATTCGTTCCGAGACGTCCCCCGTCGACATCCCCGCTGCCCTTGAATGTGGTCTGCTCGAACTGTGATTCCTCGCCGTCACCGACGTGCTCCCAGGTCCACTCCCTCCCAACCGCGTCGTAGTAGAGCCAAGTCACACCCTCATCGGATGCCATCAGGATGGAATCAAGGTCGGACCCGGGAATCAGGCCTTCCTTTCGGGCAACGCCATGGATCATTCGAAAGTCCCGGTTGGAGACGACCTCCATCGGCCACTCCGCAGCAGACCTGACATCCGCTGGTTGGGTGAAGAGCACGATGGGGAGCACGGCATGCACGCCCTCCACGGCCACGATCGGAAAGCCGATTATCTGCATCACATCGTTGCGCGTGAAGTGACCCAGGCGCAGGCGGTGCATCCCCGTGGCGCGACCAACATAGTGGCGCACCCATTGCTCACTCGTTTCGGCTGCGTTTCCCGGGTTTTCCAACCAATCGATCTTGCCGCCCTCCGGGTCGGCGTGGTGGATCGTTCCGCCGGGGCCGTAGAGCTGGTAGCACACGGCAAGATCGGCCAGTCCGTTACCGGTAATGTCGCCGTGGTCCATCCCCACGGGTTCCTTTACCTTGTCCACGACAAGGCGCTTCTGCCACCCAGGGTTCTGGTACCAATAGATCTCACCGAGCGAGAGGCCGTAGCCGACCAGGTCCGGTCGACCGGTTCCCGTGATATCAGCGGCCTCAAGCCAGTACCCGTCCCGAAGAAAGTCGGTGACCGTCTCGGAACCGAAACGCGGTTCGAGGATACGAGACGCGTACGCGGACATCGTCATGCTGCGACTCTCACCGGCTCGGCCCCGGGAACAAAGGGCATGACAGCCGGTCCCCGGCCGAAGAAGTGCGCCACCGCGGCGACGGTGCGTTGGGTGGCGCATCCGTCCCCGTACGGGTTGATGGCCTCGGCCATCTCACGATACGCATCTTCGTCGTCGAGAAGGTGCCGCACCTGTGCCACGATGTGCGGGCGGGACCGGCTGACGAGTCGGGAACTGCCCGTCAGGATCGATTCTTGTCGCTCGGTGATGTCGCGCAGCACGAGCGTCGGCTTGCCGAGGGCCGGGCCTTCTTCTTCAGCCCCCGAACTGTCCGACAAGATGATGTCGCTGCGAACGAGCAATCGGCAGAAACTCAGATACGGGAGCGGATCCACGATCGTGACGTTGTCGAGGCCGGAGAGGATGGGAAGCATGATCGAGCGCACGAGGGGGTTCAAGTGCAGGGGCACGACGATCCGCACCCCAGGATCCTGGGCGATATCGAACAGTGCGCCCGCGATTTCCCGCATCGGCTGACCCAATGATTCCCGTCGGTGTGAGGTGGCGACGATCACGCGACGCGGATCGTCGTCCAGGTCCTCGAGCGCGGCGTCTCCATAGGAACCGAGGTTCTGCAGCCCCCATTCCAGGGCATCCACGATGGTATTTCCGGTCACGACGATCCGATTCTCTGGGATTCCCTCGCGAATGAGGTTGGCGCTGTTCCCCATCGTCGGTGCGAGGTGCAGGGCGGCGATTTGACCCACGAGCTTTCGGTTCACCTCTTCCGGATACGGAGATAGGTTGTTACCGCTCCTGAGACCGGCTTCGACGTGGATGATCGGAATCTGTTGGTGCAATGCGGCCAGCGCCCCAGCCAGAGTGGATGCGGTATCGCCGTGAACCATGACCGCGTCCATGCCGGCCAGGTGATCGCCGTCGCTGATGCCTTCGAGGATGCGGTGGGTGACCTGGCTGAGGGTCTGCTTGTCGCGCATAACCCGGAGGTCGAGATCGGGGGTGATACCAAATTCGGCCAGCGTCGAATCCAACATCTCCCGATGCTGCCCGGTTGAAATAAGTACCGGCGTGAATCGGGGGTCTTCCTGCAACGCTTTAATGATGGGTGCGAATTTCACGGCTTCGGGCCGGGTTCCAAAAATCAATCCGATGGTCTTCATGGTGCTCCTCAAGAGGTCGAGCCAGGTTTCGCAAGGGCGCCCCGCACTATGGCGAGGACTCCGAATTCAGATCCGGTGGTATTCGACGGCAAGCCACACGCAGTCGGTGTCGGCGTGGTATTGGTGCCAGGGGTAGTGGAAGGTTCCGCCGACTCCGATGCAGAACGGAATCGGGTTGGTATTCCCTGGGCTGAGCAACTGATCTTCGTAGAGTGTGTCGTGGCTGTCGGACATGAACTTCTGCATTCGCCCGCGCCCGAGCACCTGGGTGTGCACTTCGATGAAGTCGTGCTGGTTGTGGATGCCGCAGTCGGTGCCGGCCGGGCTGAACCAGAGGTTCGCCCGCACTTCAAAGAGGGCCCGTTCATTGGCGTCGTCAGCTGTTCCGAGGATCTCGGCGCAATTCAATTTCACCGTGCCAAGCCGGTCCTGCGGGGATTTCAGAAGAACCGGGGAATCCGATCGGGAATCGAAGAAGTTCGTCCACCCACGGTGCACGAGTTGAGCTTCCTGGAGGGCTGGGGACTCAATGGTCAAGACGATGAGTTTCTCACCAGTGACCGTCGCCTGCCGAAGAATCGTGGATGAAAGGGCGGGCAGGATGCTCCGTTGGGAGCCGGAGGTGAACGCGCGGGTAGGTGCCACGTTCATGACGATGCCTGCACCGACGATCGGCACGTCTGCCGGATCATCGAGCACGCGGGCTGAAATAAGATCACTGGTGAAGTTAAGGAGTCTCGCTCTTTCCATTTCTTAGGTCCCTCAGTTTGGCCTCTGCGAGGCACTCAGGACACAAGATGCCGCTTCAGCGGCCCGGGAAGAGAACTGAAACAACGCGGTCACCTGCGCCGATCAACAGCTCTGTTACAACGCCCCCAGTATGGGTGGTGGTATTCCCCAGTATCCACACCCTGTCAGTGATAGGCAGCGCAGGGAGAGGCGGTGACCCGCCGTTCTTGTCAGGATCGACCTATGAGATTCGGCGCGATGACAGCAGCAGCCGTGCGGTGGTCCGAGTCGGAAGTGCAGGCCGAAGACGGGTATCGCATCCCGCTCAGAATCTATGACGGTCCCCGCTCCGGCCTGGCCACACTGGTATGGGCGCACGGCGGAAGCTGGACGCGCGGTTCCCTTGAAGACTGGCACGCGGCATGCCTGGCCCTGACCTCCCTGTGCGGCCTTCGTATCGTCAATGTCGGCTATCGGCTGGCTCCGCGGTGGACGCACCCCACCGCCCTGAATGACCTCCTCAGCGTGGTGCGGTGGGCGACCGCGCATCTGACAGACCCCGCGAGCCAGCTGGTGATTGGCGGGGACAGCGCCGGAGGCACGATTGCCGCTGGCGCTGCATTGTGGTGCCGTGATCACGGAATGCCCGTCGCGGGACAAATACTGGCCTACCCCCCCTTGGACCCAGAGTGCACAGCGCCTTCTTACCTCGCCATGCCGGCACGATTCCCGGAGCGTCGCCAGCTGCAACAAGCGTGGGCTCGCTACCGGGGGCCACTCGCCGACCGAAGGGATGAGTCCTACCTGACACCGCTGAACGGGTCAGACCTGTCCGGACTCTGTCGCACCGCCCTCATCACGGGGACCTTCGATCCTGTCTCAGACGACGTGCGATCCTACGCCGCAAACCTGCAGCGGGACGGAGTTCCTGCCCTTCTGCACACCGATCCGGCGCTGGAGCACGGCGACTTTCTGTTTCAGCGAGGACCGCGGCCCAATCCTGTGCACGTTTGGATCAACACAGTGCTGGACACCTGGTTCGACACCACACACGACCACAACAGAATGAGGACTCCACGATGACCAGCCCATACCCGAGTGAGCTCTCGGTGACAGACAATGCTTCAGCCCTTCTCCGGCACTTCGCCGATCTCCGTGACGGCACGCACGGTGAGGCGCACAGTCGTGCCGACAAGGAGGCTCTGTTCGCGACCACAGCGACGCTCATGGATTCGCCGTGCCGCTCAGCGCTGACAGAACTGAATGCGGCGCTCTTGCTGAACACTGGAACGATCCACAGCACCGGTGTGGCCCGAACGCAGGACGGCGGGCTCGGCTGCTCGTGGACGCTGTCGTGGCCCCGTCAGGTAGCCGCAGAGATCCCTCCGATCACTCTGATGGCCTACTTCGGCCGCAACTTTCACCATCCACATCTCCGCGGAGGGACGGTGCGCGAATGGCCTCTCAACGTATTCACCCCCCTGCAGGCTGCGGGCGAGCTGCCGACGTTACGCGCGATAGCGTCCGCCGAACTGCACAATCTGGTCTTCCTC
The DNA here is from genome assembly GCF_004402535.1 of Cryobacterium glaciale. Lineage (GTDB taxonomy): Bacteria > Actinomycetota > Actinomycetes > Actinomycetales > Microbacteriaceae > Cryobacterium > Cryobacterium glaciale. Next base: position 37,854 of record NZ_SOEY01000019.1, read on the forward strand.
GCGGATTTCCGCATCGTGCCGGCAACCGGACCTGCTGACGCAGTTTCGCCGTGGTGAGGCTGTCGATTCTTGACCAGTCGCCGATCGCCGAAGGTACGACCGCTGCCGCGGCAATCCGCGACACGGTGCGGCTGGGGACGGTGGCGGCCGAGCTCGGTTATGAGCGTTTCTGGGTGGCCGAGCATCACGACTCCCCCAGTTTCGCTGGCACCGCACCGGAGATTTTAGCGCTCGCGCTCCTCGAAAACACGAGCGGGATCCGGATCGGTACCGGCGGGGTGCTGCTCGCTCGGTACACTCCGGCGAAGGTGGCCGAGACGTTCAATATTCTGGCTGCCTTGCACCCAGGGCGAGTCGACCTGGGCATAGGGCGGGCCGGCGACCGCGACGGCTCATACCCCGCGAAGGTTGTTGAGCTGCACGAGAGGCTGGGTCTCCTGCCCGATGATCCGGAACGCACGGATCTTCGACTCTGGATGCTGGGCGCCGGCCGCAGCACTGCCCCGGTCGCCGGAGCGATCGGAAGCGGCTACGCGCACGCCCACTTCTTGAATCAGGAATCCGCACAGGCTGCCCTGCACGCCTATCGAGACAGTTTTCTTCCCACCGTCCATCGCCCGGAGCCCGAGCCTCTTCTTGCCCTACGAGTCATCACAGCGGAGCACTCCAGCATCGTGTCCGGGTTGCGGGAGATCGCCCTGCTGTGGCGGTCACGCAAAGACCTGGGTGATGACAGCCCGTTCCCCGCCATGAACGTGTCCTTGGCGCACCGCTGGAGCGGGCACGAAACGACCCGCCGCGCTGCCAACCAGTCATCGATTATTTCGGGAACACCACAGGACGTGAGACATCAGCTTGAAGATCTGGCCCGCCTCCACGGTGTCGACGAGATCATGGTCAACAGCCCAATTGCCGGGTATGCGGATCGAGAAGCTTCGTATGCCTTGCTCGCTAAGGCTTTTGCCTTGGTGCGGAAGTGATGCTCAGGCGCGTTGGGCGAATGCACTTTCATACAGGCAAACGGATGCCGCGGTCGCCAGGTTCATCGACTCGGCTTCGCCGTAGATCGGCACGCTGACACTGCGATCGACCCGAGCGAGGTCCTCGTCGGTCAGGCCGCGCGCCTCGTTGCCGAACAGCCAGACGGTCGGAGCGGCCAGCAGCCCCTCGTTGCGGGCGGCCAGCAGGTCGGAGCCCTTGATGTCAGCCGCGAACAGTTGCAGTCCGGCGGCCCGAGCGCGATCGAGCACATCGGAAAGATCGGCCGCGATGGCGACGGGCAGGTGAAAGATGGAGCCGGTCGAGGAACGGATGACCTTGGGGTTGTACAGGTCGACGCTGCGACCGGTGAGGATGACGGCATCCGCGCCAGCAGCATCCGCTGCCCGGATGATGGTGCCGGCGTTTCCGGGGTCACGCACCTCTTCGAGAATGGCGACGAGCTTGGGCTCGGCGTTGAAGATTTTCTTGACCGAGGTGGGGAACTGGTGGCAGACGGCGACGAAGCCCTGCGGGGTGACCGTGTCGGCCATGGCCTCGAGTACCTCTTCGGAGACGAACTCCACCTCGACCTGGGCGTCTACGGCCTTCTGGGCCAGGTCGGTGTAACGGTCGAGAGCTGTGGGAGTGGCAAACAGCTCCACGACGAGTTCCGGACGAAAGGTGAGGGCTTCGGAAACGGCCTGCGGGCCTTCGAGCAGAAAGAGACCGGACTCGAGGCGCGCATCGCGCTTGGCAAGTTTTGCGACGGCACGGACGCGCGGTGAACGGGGATTATCAAGCATGTTGTTCAGTTTAGCTGCACAACGTTTACAGAAAAGGAGCGGGCGACCAGGTCGCCCGCTCCTCACTGAAGGTGCTGCTGACTGTTCAGAACGTTCACGCCCAGGAGGCAGACGGTGCTGAACAATCGAGATAATGCATTACGCCGTGACGGCGACCTTCGGTGCCGAGGTATCGGCGGGAAGGGCTGCCTTGGCGCTCTCGACGAGGGCGGCGAACGTCGCTGCCTCGTTGACGGCCAGGTCGGCGAGGATACGACGGTCAACCTCGATGCCGGCCAGGCCGAGGCCCTGGATCAGACGGTTATAGGTGAGGCCGTTCGCGCGCGACGCAGCGTTGATCCGCTGGATCCACAGGCGACGGAAGTCACCCTTGCGTGCACGACGATCACGGTAGCTGTAGGTGAAGGAGTGAGTGAGCTGCTCCTTGGCCTTGGTGACCAGGCGTGAACGCTGTCCGCGGTAGCCCTTGGCGCGTTCGAGAATAACGCGGCGACTCTTGTGGGCGTTTACGGCCCTCTTTACTCTTGCCATTTTTTACAAATCCTTATTCGTTGACGAGGCCTGGTTTATGGGCCAAAAAATTACAGACCGAGAAGCTTCTTGATGGTCTTCTGATCCGACTTGGCCAGCACCTGGTCCTGGTTCAAACGGGACTTGCGCTGCGTGCTCTTGACTTCGAGGTTGTGACGAAGTCCGGCCTGCTGCTTCATGATCTTTCCGCTACCGGTGACCTTGAAACGCTTCTTGGTTCCGGAGTGGGTCTTCATCTTAGGCATGTGGTTCCTCCTGTTTCGCTGCCTTGTCGGCAACCTTGTCTGCCTTATCGGCTACCTTGTCTGCCTTCTCGGCAGCCTTGTGGGCGTTGATCTCAGCCTTGGCTTCTGACTTGTTCTTCAACGGGCCAATCACCATGACCATGTTTCGACCGTCGATCATCGGAGTAGATTCCACAGAACCGTACTCGGCGACATCCTCGGCAAATTTTTGGAGCAGACGTACGCCCTGGTCGGGTCGGGACTGTTCGCGGCCACGAAAAAGAATCATGGCCTTGACCTTGTCACCGCTCTTCAGGAAGCCCTCGGCGCGTTTGCGCTTGGTCTCGTAGTCGTGCGTGTCAATCTTGAGACGGAAACGAACCTCCTTGAGGATCGTGTTCGCCTGGTTGCGCCTGGCCTCCTTGGCCTTCTGCGCAGCCTCGTACTTGAACTTGCCGTAGTCCATGATCTTGGCCACGGGCGGCTTGGCTTCGGGTGCAACTTCGACGAGGTCGAGGTCGGCATCCTGTGCCAGGCGCAGGGCAACATCAATCGCCACGACCCCGACCTGCTCGCCGTTGGGACCAACGAGACGAACTTCGGGGACGCGTATACGGTCATTTGTACGGGGATCGCTGATGCGTCTCTCCTCTTGGTTAACTTCGTGATCACAACCAGACAGCGGATGCCGACTGGGGACGAAGAGAGGAAAATCACGCGTTTTACAGACCAACTTTTTCATTGGCCTGCATTTCACGACACCCTGTCTACCCTCGCCCTGCCACCTGCCCGAAGGAGGTGATAACGCGACGGCGGAGTGCAATCTACCCGGTAACCTTGATGAAGCGGTATGCGCGGGTGGGAGATTCTCCACTTTCGTACCGAGACTATTGTCCCGGAACCGAAGATCAGCCTAGCAGAGGAATGCAGTGAGCCAAAGTTTTGAGCACGATACGAGTTTTGAGCAGAATGCGGCACAAGCAACACGCGATATCGCCGATGTAGCCGCGGTGGAGATCATCACCACGGCCGCAGTGCACCTGATGAGTGCCGCCGCCGTGAAGTGCGGACTCGCCGAAGATCCCGACGCCCAGATCGACCTCGACGAAGCCCGCAAGCTCATCACGGCCCTCGCCGGCCTCGTGACAGCCGCCGCACCCGACATCGCCGATATGCACGCCCGCAGCCTGCGTGACGGCCTGCGCTCCCTGCAGCTCGCGTTCCGCGAGGCCTCCTTCGTGCCGGACCCGATCGGCGAGGGCCCCGGCGAGAAGTACACCGGCCCGGTCAACTGACTCCCTGCCCTACGAGCGGATGCCGCCGGTCACCCCGACCGACGGCATCCGTTTTGCGTTCCTCGGCAGCAACGAGTTCAGGTCTGGCAGCGCGGGCACCAGAAGGTGTTGCGCTGCTCCACGTTGCTGCGGCCCAGGGTGCTGCGTTGGATGCGGGTGCCACAGCGTCGGCATGCCTGACCGCCTCGCCCGTAGACCCAGGTTTGGGCTCCGCGGCGCAGGTTGCCGGTGGTCGTGCGTTCGTCGCGGTCTTTGTTGGCCAGGAGCAGGCGCCGGGCCAGACCCACGAGCCCTGGCAGGTCGGTGACCTCGGCCATGGGGCGGGTCGGTAACAGTCCGCGCAGAAAGCAGAGCTCGTTGACGTAGACGTTACCGAGTCCGGCCAGGTTGCGCTGGTCGGCGAGGGCCAGAGCGACCGGTTGTTCGGGCCGGGCAGCAAGGCGAGTGGCGACCTCGGCGCTGTCGGCGACACCCCACTCGGTGTCGAGCAGATCGGGCCCGAGGTAGCCGACCGCCTCGGCCTCGGCCCGAGTCGGCACGAGCTCCAGCACGCCGAGTTCGAAACCGACGGCGACCCACTCGTCCGTCTGCAGCACGATCCGTGCCTGAAAGGCCGGCCGCTGCCACCGTGTGCCCGGCCGGTAGAGGTGCCAGGCACCCTCCATCTTGAGGTGGGAGTGGATGCTCGTCTCGCCGACCCGGTGCAGCAGGTGTTTGCCGCGACTGACCACGTCGTGCACGGTCTGCCCCGTCAGGTCGACGGTCGCGAAAGCGGGTACCCGAATGTCGCAGCCGGTCAGGATGCTGCCGCGCAGGGCCTGGTCGAGGGTACGCGCGGTGCGGTAGACGGTATCGCCCTCAGGCACGCAGCCTCAGTCCCTTCGGAGTCTCGGTGAACCCGGCAGCGCGCAGGGCCACGCCCACGTCGGTACCGATCACGAACACACCATTGGCCGTTTCCACCGCGATCTTCTGCACCCGGCCAGTGGTGACGAGGGCGGCCAGACTCACGGTGGCCGCCGCGAGCACGGCCTCATCCGTTTCGAAGGCAACCACGGTTTTGCCGCCGCGCTCGACGTACAGCACGAGGGCTCCGTCGACGAGCACGACGAGTGCGCCCGCTTTGCGGCCCGGGCGATGGATGGTGTCGCCGGGCAGTGTCGGCCACGGCAGGGCGGCGCCGTAGGGGTTCGCCGGGTCGGTTGCGGCGAGGGCGACCGCGACCGGCGCGGCCTTCCGATCTGCACCAGACGGGCCCGCTACCCCGACGGCGAAGGTGCGCAGCCGGTCGATGGTGCCGCCGGTGGCGAACTGGGCGGCGCCGAGCCCTTCGATGAAGTACCCGCGTCGACAGCGTGCCATTTCTTCGAACCCGGTGAGCGTTCGGTAGACGAGGGAGAATCCGCCGATGACGCTCTCGGCCATCACCGCCCCACGCGTGACCACTCCATAGCGTTCGAGCAGGGTCTCCCCCAGTGCGTGCGCGCGACGGGTCGGTGACTCGTCGGCCACCGGCAGGATCGACCAGCGTCCCGACACCGTCGGCGGACCGCTGCGGCTCGGCAGGTTCGGCCTCGGCATCGACCGCCCGCGATGCAGGTGGGCGCGGGGCACGGCCCGGCTCTGCCGGTGGGCGGTATGGCCTCCGGCCAGCAGCGACCGCACCGGGGCGAAGGTGTCGTTGTTGATCAGACCGGCCCAGACCAGGTCCCACAGCGCCTGCACCAGTGCGGCGTCGTCCTGGCTGCCGACGGCATCGGCCAACTGCCGGAAGAAGTAGGCACCCCCATTCCCCAGGGTTGCGAGGATCTCCTGTTGCAGGGGCGTCGTCTCGACATCGATGGGCAGTGGCAGGGTGAGCTGGGCGGTTTCGGCGAGGTGCAGGCTGACCCAGCCGTCGTTGCCGGCGAGGGTTCCCGCACCCGCCCAGAGCACCTCCCCCGCGTTGGTGAGTTCGTCGAGCATGCCCGGCCGGTAGTCGCTCACCCGGGCGGGCAGAATGAGCGTCTCCCAGGCGGAGGCCGGAATGCGCGCACCCTCCAGCTGCTCCACAACGGATGCGACGCCGTCGATTCCGCGCAGCTTGCCGCCCACGTGTTGCCACGCCGGCAGAAACCGGCCGATGGCCTGCTGGTCGACCGGTTCTACCTCATGCCGCAGCGCCGCCAGGGAACGGCGGCGGAGGCGCCGCAGCACCTCGGCGTCGCACCATTCCAGGCCGCTGCCGTTGGGGCGAAATTCGCCGGCCACGACGCGTCGGGCGTCGGCGAGGCGGCCGAGGGCGATCTGCACGACGGCGATGCCGAGCCCGAACCGGTCGGCGACGGCGGCGGCGGTGAACGGCCCGTGCGAGCGTGCGTAGCGGCTCACCAGGTCGCCGAGCGGATCAGCAACGGTTTCGGTGAAGGCGGCAGACACCCCGATCGGGAGGGGAACGCCGAGGGCGTCGCGCAACCGGCTGGCGTCTTCGACCGCAGCCCAGCGTTCCTGACCCCCGATGCTCACGCGCATGGCTCGGCGCGCATCGACGAGGCTGTGCAAGGCCTGCGCAGCGAGGAGGACGCCTTGCTCGTCGGACGCGAGCGACGACTCGGGCGTGGGCAGGAGCATCCGCTCGGCGACCTCGCTGGCGCTCTGCGGCCCGAGGGTGCGCAGCAGATCGGCGACGCCTTCCATGCCTTTGGCCAGGTAGTCGGGCGCGAGCCGTTGCAGTTCCCGGTCGGTCTGGTCGATGACGGCGGGATCGAGAAGCTCCCGCAGTTCGACCCGGCCGAGCAGTTCGGCCAACAGGCTTGAGTCGATCGCGAGGGCCGTGGCGCGCCGCTCGGCGAGCGGGGTGTCTCCCTCGTACATGAAGGCGGCGACGTAGCCGAACAGCAGGGTGCTCGCGAACGGGCTGGCAGTGTCGGTCGTGATCTCGACCAGCCGGAGTTCGCGCGAGGCGATCTGGCGGGCCAGCGCCCCGAGGGCAGGGAGGTCGTAGACGTCTTGCAGGCATTCCCGCAGGGTCTCGAGAATGATCGGAAAGGTGGGAAAGGTGCGGGCCACGTCGAGCAGCTGCGCGGCCTTCTGCCGTTGCTGCCAGAGCGGCGACCGGGAGCCGGGCTTGTACCGGGGCAGCAGCAGGGCCCTGGCTGCGCACTCACGAAACCGGGAGGCGAACAGGGCCGAGCCGCCGACCTCGTCGGTGACCAGCTGCTCGAGCTCGTCGGGGTCGAAGACGAACAGTTCGCTGCCGGGTGGTTCCGTTTCGGTGTCGGGGATGCGCACGACGATACCGTCGTCGCTCGCGACGCAGGAGCCGTCGATTCCGTAGCGTTCGCGCACCCGTGCGCCGACGGCGAGGGCCCACGGTGCGTGTACTGGGGTGCCGAATGGGGAATGCAACACGACCCGCCAGTCCCCCAGTTCATCGCGGAACCGTTCGACAACGAGGGTGCGGTCGGTCGGCAGTTGTGCGGTTGCCGCACGCTGCTCGTCGAGGAAGGCCAGCAGGTTGCTGATGGCGCGCTCGTCGAGGCCACCCACAGCGCAGCGTGCTCGAGCGTCGACGGGTGGCAAACTCCCGACCTCCCGCACAAAGGCTCCGATAGCCTGGCCGAGCTCGGCCGGGCGGCCGAGGCCGTCACCCTTCCAGAACGGCAGCCGCCCTGGCTGCCCGAAGGCGGGCACGACGAGCACCCGGTCGTGGGTGATCTCCTGGATGCGCCAGCTCGTGGTGCCAAGGGCGAACACATCATTCACGCGTGACTCGTAGACCATCTCCTCGTCGAGTTCGCCGACTCGCTTGCCGGTGACCTGGTCGCCACCGACCATGAAGACGCCGAACAATCCGCGGTCGGGAATGGTGCCGCCACTCGTGACCGCGAGCCGTTGTGCGCCGGGGCGACCGGTGAGGGTGCCGGCATCGCGATCCCAGACGATGCGCGGGCGCAGTTCGGCGAACTGGTCGGAGGGGTAGCGACCGGCGAGCAGGTCGAGGGTGGCTTCAAAGGCGGAGCGCGGCAGGGTCGCGAACGGCGCACTGCGCCGCAGGGTATCGAACCAGGTTTCTACCTCGATCGATTCGAGCGCGCAGGCCGCTACGGTCTGCTGGGCCAGAATGTCGAGCGGGTTGGTGGGCACCCGCAGCGATTCAATCGCCCCGGCCACCATGCGCTCGGCGGCGACGGCAGCGTGGATGAGGTCGGCCCGATGCTTGGGGTAGATCACCCCCCGAGAAATCTCTCCGACCTGGTGTCCGGCCCGGCCAAGCCGCTGCAGCCCGCTTGACACCGATGGCGGTGATTCCACCTGCACGACCAGATCGACGGCGCCCATGTCGATGCCGAGCTCGAGGCTCGACGTGGCGACGACACAGCGCAGCCGTCCCGATTTCAAATCGTCTTCTATGAGCGATCGCTGTTCTTTGCTGACCGAACCGTGATGAGCGCGAGCGAGCAGCGGCTCAGTTCCCGCGCTTTGTCCGCTCGCGCCCATGAGCTCGGCCGGTGCGCGAACTGCCGGCTGGGCGCCCGCAGTGCCGAGACCTCCCAGCGAATCGGGCACTACAGTCGGCACCGTAACCAGAGCGGATGTCTCCTCCCCGGCCAGCCGTTCGGCATAGATCTCGTTGAACCGGGCCGTGAGTCGTTCGGTGAGTCGACGGGAGTTCGCGAAGACGATGCTCGAGGAATGCGCGAGCACCTCGTCGACGATGGCCTCTTCGACGTGCGGCCAGATGGAACCGGTCTGCGGAGCGGCGGCCGACGTGACCCCCTCGCCTTGTGGCACCGGTCCGAGGTCGCTCATGTCGTCGACCGGAACGACCACGCGCAGGTCGAACCGTTTCAACGCGGGCGGTGCCACGATCTGCACGGGCGCTGCTCCGCCGAGAAACCGAGCCACCTCACTCTGCGGGCGCACGGTGGCCGACAATCCGATGCGCTGGGCCGGGTGGCTGAGCAGGGCATCGAGTCGTTCCAGGGAGACGGCCAGGTGGGCGCCACGCTTGCTCGCAGCCACCGCGTGTACCTCATCGAGGATGACGGTTTGTATACCCCGCAGCGATTCACGGGCCGCCGAGGTCAGCATGAGAAACAGGGACTCCGGAGTGGTGATGAGGATATCGGGCGGCGAGGTGACCAGTTTGCGTCGGTCGGCGGCCGGGGTGTCTCCCGAGCGCACGCCGACGGAGACGTGCGGCGGTTCCAGGCCCAGGCGCTGGGCGGCGCGGCTGATGCCCACCAGGGGCGCGGTGAGGTTGCGTTCCACATCGACGCCGAGGGCCTTGAGCGGGGAGATGTACAGCACGCTGGTGCTGGGCACGCGAGTGCCGGTTGCGGCGTCTGGCTCCGCTTCGGTGTACAGCCGGTCAATCGCCCACAGAAAGGCAGCAAGGGTCTTGCCCGATCCGGTCGGAGCCACGACGAGGGCGTGCGAGCCCTGCGAAATGGCAGTCCATGCGCCCAACTGGGCGGCGGTCGGCGCGGCAAACGCTTCGGTGAACCAGGCGCGTGCGGCCGGGGAGAAGCGATCGAGAACGTCGGTCATACCGTCATTCTCGCCCGAACCACCGACAACGCCCTCAACACGCCAGAAACTTGAGCTATGTCGACGCAACGAGCTTGACGCGCAGCGAATCGACGCCGGTCGTGATGATCTCGCTCTCCGACCACCGGATGCCCAGCCGGCTCAGAATCGCATCGAGATCGGCCTGGGTGAGCCCGTCGACCAGCTCAAGCTGCACCACGAGTTCGGGGCCGTCGAGCCGGGCCAGGGGGTCACCGGCGGAGAGCGCAACGGTCAGCACCGACAGTTCCGTCGCGATCGAGGCAGCGAAGGCGTCGGCGACATGGCGGCTCGCATAGCTCGGTGTCCACGGCAAGGATTGCGCGATCGCCCACAGCGCCGGACGACGAATGACGAATTCACCGGGCGAGGTCGGATCGAGCACGACGAGGTCGGTGTTCTCCTGCGCAGCGGCCAGGGCGACGCGCACGGCATCCGCTGGAACCGGCCGGGCGAGGGGGTTCCATGCCGTCATGGCGGCGGTCGAGGAGAAGGCGGGCAGCACGGTCCGGCCGTCGGGGCCGGCCACGGTGATGATCGACAGTTCCTGCGTCTTGTCGATCGTCTGGCCGCGCGCGTTCAGGGCTGCCTCGCCGAGTTTGGTGACCAGCGGAATCAGCAGGCGGGAACCGCGGATGGCGTCGATGACGTTCTCTTCGCCGACCTCGCGGGCCTGAAAGCGCGCGAGGGCCGCTGCGAGGGCCGCGGGAGCAGCCCCGTCGTCGCCGGCGTCGAGGTTCGCCTCGAATTCTCGGCCGGCCCAGGGTTGCCCGGCCGAATCGGCCAGCTCGTTCGGCTCCCCGGGCTGGCCCGGCGAGCTCGCTGAGCCCAACTGCGGTACGCCGGGCCGACCCGAGGGTTCGCCCGTGGAGCCGAGGTTACGCGCCTTGGCCATTAGTCGCCCGCGACGTCCAGGGCCTCGGCCAGGGTGAACGCGCCGGCGTAGAGCGCCTTTCCCACGATGGCGCCTTCCAGGCCCAGCGGCACGAGCTTGCGCAGCGCTTCGATGTCATCGAGGCTGGAGATGCCACCGGAGGCGATGACCGGCTTGCGCGTGCGGTCCAGCACCTGACGCAACAGGTCGATGTTGGGGCCCTGCAGGGTGCCGTCCTTGGTGACGTCGGTCACCACGTAGCGGGCGCAGCCGGCCGCTTCGAGGCGTTCGAGCACCTGCCAGAGGTCTCCGCCGTCCTTGGTCCAGCCGCGCGCGGCGAGCGTCGTGCCGCGTACGTCGAGGCCGACCGCAACGGCTTCGCCGTACTGGGCGATCACACTGGCCGCCCATTCCGGGTTTTCGAGGGCCGCAGTGCCGAGGTTGATGCGTTTCACGCCCGTGGTCAGTGCGGCTTCGAGGGATTCGTCATCGCGGATGCCGCCGGACAGCTCGATCTTGACCCCCTTGACCTGACGAATGACCTTCTTGATCACTCCGGTGTTGTTGCCCCGACCGAACGCCGCGTCGAGGTCGACGAGGTGGATCCATTCGGCGCCCTGCCTGGCCCAGTCGGCCGCAGCGTCGACCGGGTCACCGTAGTTCGTTTCCGTGCCCGCTTCGCCCTGCGTCAGGCGAACAGCCTTGCCGCCCGCCACATCGACGGCGGGCAGGAGGACGAGCCTCGGTGTCTTGTTGAACTCGCTCATTGGTGTCCTTGATTGGTGCGGTCGCGTGCTGCGACCAATGTCATGGCAGGTGCCGGTTCGGATGATGCGGGTTGTGAAGTCTAGGCGCGCCGGGCTATTGGCGCAGCGTGCCGATCCAGTTCTTCAACAAGCGGATGCCCGCCTCGCCCGATTTTTCCGGGTGGAACTGGGTGGCGCACAGCGGCCCGTTTTCGATGGCGGCCAGGAACGGTGCCCCGTGCTCGGCCCAGGTCAGTCGAGGTTCGGGAAACGGCGGCATGACCTCGAGCGTCCAGGACTGGGCGGCGTAGGAGTGCACGAAATAGAAGCGTTCCTCTTCGATTCCGCGAAAGAGCTCAGAGCCCGGCGCGCTTGTGACGGTGTTCCAGCCCATGTGCGGCAGGATCGGCGCCGGAAGCTCGGTGACCGTTCCGGGCCATTCGCCGAGTCCCTCGGTATCGATGCCGCGCTCGACACCGTGCTCGAACATCACCTGCATCCCCACGCAGATGCCCAGTACCGGGCGGTCACCGGCCAGGCGTCGATCGACGATCTCGTCACCGCGCACCGCTGTGAGGGCTTGCATTACGGCGCTGAACGCACCGACACCGGGCACGACGAGGCCGTCGGCTTCCAGGGCGATTTTGCGGTCGCTCGTCAGGGTGACGTCAGCGCCGGCCAGTTCAAGCGCCTTGACCGCGGAGTGCACATTGCCGGTTCCGTAGTCGAAGACGACGACCCGGGTCACAGGGCCCCCTTGGTCGACGGGATGCCGTGCACGAGCGGGTCAAGGGCCTTGGCGAGGCGGAACGCACGGGCGAAGGCCTTGAATTCGGCTTCGGCGATGTGGTGGGGGTCGCGGCCGCCCAGCAGGGTGACGTGCACGGTCAAACCGGCGTGAAAGGTGATGGCTTCGAAGACGTGACGAACCATGGAGCCGGTGAAGTGGCCGCCGATGAGGTGAAATTCGAAGCCGGCCGGTTCGCCGGTGTGCACGAGATACGGCCGACCGGAGATATCGACGACGGCCTGGGCGAGCGCTTCATCGAGCGGCACGAGGGCGTCACCGTAGCGGGAGATGCCCGACTTGTCGCCGAGCGCCTGACGGATGGCCTGGCCGAGCACGATTCCCACGTCTTCGACGGTGTGGTGCACGTCGATTTCGATGTCGCCGGACGCGCGCACGGTGAGATCGGTCAGCGAGTGTTTGGCGAACGCCGTCAGAAGGTGGTCGTAGAACGGTACCGAGGTGTGGATGTCGCTGACGCCGGTGCCATCCAGGTTCAACGAGAGATCAATGCTCGATTCACTCGTCTCCCGTTGCAGGTGTGCGACGCGGGGCGCGGAGATACCGTCAGTTGAACTCATACCGCTAGCTTATTCGGCTCTGGCCGACTCGGTTTGACCGGGACGTTCCGTTCGTCCCAGGCGAGCCAGGGCGTCGAGGAACAGGGTGGTCTCCTCTTCGGTGCCGGCCGTCACCCGCAAATGGCCGGGAATGCCGATGTCCCGGATGAGTATCCCCTCAGCGAGGAGCGCCGTGAAGGTCTCCTGCGGATCGGCCACTCCTCCGAACAGGACGAAGTTGCTCCCGCTCCGGTGCGGGGCATAACCCAAACGGGCCAGCTCGACCACGAGCCGGTCGCGCTGCCCACGAATATCGTCGACCATCGCGAGCATCTCGGCGCTGTGTGCCAGGGCGGCGTTTGCCGCGGCCTGGGTCAGGGCGGAGAGGTGGTAGGGCAGTCGAACCAGGCGCAGGGCATCCGTCACGGCCGGATCGGCCGCCAGATAGCCCACGCGGGCACCGGCGAAGGCGAAGGCCTTGCTCATCGTGCGCGAGACGAGCAGGCGTTCCCGACCCGGCAGCAGGGTGAGCGCGCTCGGCGTTCCGACGGGCGCGAATTCGGCGTAGGCCTCGTCGACGACGACGATGCCGTCGGTCGCGTCGTAGGCGGCGGCAATGGTCTCGAGCGAGAGCGGGGTGCCGGTGGGGTTGTTCGGAGAGCACAGAAAGATGATGTCGGGGCTGGTGCGCGTGATTTCGCTCACTGCAGTAGCTGGCGACAGTTCGTAGTCGGCGTCGCGGGCACCCGCAATCCAGGTGGTATCGGTTCCCGACGCGAGGATCGAATACATCGAGTAGGTCGGCGCGAAGCCGAGCAGGCTGCGTCCAGGTCCGCCGAATGCCTGCAAAACCTGCTGCAGCACTTCGTTGGAACCGTTGGCCGCCCAGATATTGTCGGCGGTCAATCCCTCGCCGAGATAGCGCGCGAGCGCCTCGCGCAGGGCGGTGAATTCTCGGTCGGGATACCGATTCACCGAGCGGATGGCCTCGGCCAGGCCTGCAAGGATGTCACGGGCGACCGCCTCAGGAATGGGATGCGTGTTCTCGTTGACGTTCAGGGCCACCGGAACGTGCAGTTGCGGAGCACCGTACGGGGTCAGGCCTTGCAGGTTGGTGCGGAGCGGAAGATCATCGAGGCTGGTCACACTCTCCATGCTACGACCCTGTGCCGGGCGCAGGGCTCGTTACGAGTCGGTGGGGATTTCCAGTCGCTGGCCGGGCTGCAGCGTTTCAACGGAGAGAGAGTTCAGCCGCTTGATATCCGCGACGACGTCGCGCGGGTCGGCGGACGGTGAGATCTCTTCGGCGAGGTCCCACAGGGTCTGGCCGGGTTCGACCGTGATGAATCGGGCGGAGCCGACGTCGGTCGGCGAGTAGGCCAGGGTGGCAACGGTTCCCGAGTCGCTCGTGTACGACACGAGGTCGATGCCGGAGGCCGAGTCCGACGCGCCGGCCGCTCCCCCATTGACGGCGAAGGCGACAGCGGCGAGCACGAGTGGCACGGCGGCGAGGGTCGTGAGTACGACGCGCCCACGCCGGGTGAGGCGAAATCGGGTGACGGGGGCGTCGTGAAGGGGTACTGCGGGTGCACATGCTGTGGTCATGTCAAACCTCCAGGGTTGGCGGGCTGCGAGTCTCGTATCCGGCCCTCGGCCGGGAGGACCGGATACGAAACTATGTTCCGAATATAACTTCGAACAATCGAACATGCAAGCTTTTTCTGGTCTTCGCCCGGGATTTCGCGCAACACACTCGAATAAGTGTTTGTTTCAGGGCGGAGAACTGGATAAACTTTCGATAGAACAATTGCTTGATTTACACTCAACCAGACACCACCGACATTCCCGCAAGGCATGATTTTAGGCTGGGCGGGACCGACTCCAGAAGGGCAGATCGTGACACAAGACACCGGCGCTACCCGCGACAAGGGCGGCACTCGACGCCGCAAGAGTTTGAGCCAACGCCAGCTCGCTATTCTCGACGTGATCCAGCGTTCGGTGAGCTCGCGCGGCTACCCGCCGAGCATGCGTGAGATCGGTGACGCGGTCGGACTCGCCTCTCTGTCGAGCGTGACCCACCAGCTCAACCAGCTCGAACTCAGCGGCTACCTGCGCCGGGACCCGAATCGCCCGCGGGCACTCGAAGTGCTCATCGAGATTCAACGTGCCCCCGAAGACGCCGGCACCGGCGACCAGGACAGCTTTCACCCGGGCGTGCAGGTCGGTGACGCGGCGATGGTTCCCTTGGTCGGTCGAATTGCTGCCGGAATCCCGATCACGGCCGACCAGCAGATCGACGAGATCTTCCCGCTGCCCCGCCAGCTCGTGGGCCAGGGCGAACTTTTCATGCTCAAGGTCGTCGGTGAGTCCATGATCGACGCCGCTATCTGTGACGGCGACTGGGTCGTCGTGCGGCAGCAGAAAACCGCGGAGAATGGCGAGATCGTTGCGGCCATGCTCGACAACGAGGCCACCGTCAAGGTGTTACGCAAGCGCGACGGCCACACCTGGCTGCTTCCGCGGAACAGCAACTTCGAACCGATCGTCGGCGACTTTGCCGACATCCTCGGCAAGGTCGTCGCGGTGTTGCGCTCGGTCTAGTAGTCGGTGCACCGCCCGGAGACGCACCAGAGGGGCCCGACCACCAACCGGTGATCGGGCCTGTTTCTGGCGAGGTGCCTGCCCGTTTAGACGCTGGAGTTAGGCGTCGACCCTGGCACTACGACGTTCGCGCACCACCCGCGTCGCGGCGAGCATGTTGTGCAGCGACTGCACGGTCTCCTCGTAGCCGCGCGTCTTCAGCCCACAGTCCGGGTTCACCCAGACCTGGCGTTCGGGAATGGATTCCAGAGCGGTATCGAGCAGGGTCGTCAGCTCGTCGACGCTTGGCACCCGCGGCGAATGGATGTCGTAGATGCCGGCGCCGATACCGTGGTCGAACCCGCCGGCCTCGATCTCCCGCACCACCTCCATGCGCGACCGGGCCGCTTCGATGCTCGTCACGTCGGCATCGAGGTTGCGGATGGCGTCGATGACGACTCCGAATTCCGAATAGCAGAGGTGCGTGTGAATCTGGGTCGCATCCGCTACCCCGGCCGTGGCGAGCCGGAAAGAGCCAACCGACCAGTCCAGGTAGTCGGCGTGGTCCTTCTTCTTCAGGGGCAGCAGTTCGCGCAGGGCTGGCTCGTCGACCTGAACGATCTGGATGCCGGCGGTCTCGAGGTCAGCGATCTCATCGCGCAGGGCGAGCGCCACCTGGCGGGCCGTTTCGCCGAGCGGTTGGTCGTCGCGCACGAATGACCAGGCCAGGATGGTCACCGGACCGGTGAGCATGCCCTTGACCGGCTTGGCGGTGAGGCTTTGCGCGTACACCGACCAGTCCACCGTGATCGGTGCCGGGCGCGACACGTCGCCCCACAAGATGGATGGCCTGGTGCAGCGGCTGCCGTAGGACTGCACCCAGCCGTTTTCGGTCACGGCGAACCCGTCGAGGTTTTCCGCGAAGTACTGCACCATGTCGTTGCGTTCGGGTTCGCCGTGCACGAGCACGTCGAGTCCGATCTCTTCCTGCAGTGCAACGACGCGGCCGATCTCGGCGCGCATCAGATCGCGGTAGTCGTCGGCGCTGAGAGCTCCGTTGAGAAATTGGGCGCGTGCTCGGCGAATGTCTGCGGTCTGCGGGAACGATCCGATCGTGGTCGTCGGCAGCGACGGCAGCTGGAGCGCCACGTCCTGGGCGATCAGGCGATCAGCGTATGCCCCGCGGGTGAAGTCGGCGCCCTGCAGCGCGGCGGCACGATCACGCACGGCTCCGTCATGCACACCGGGAGCGGTCCGCCGCGCTGCCAACGCAGCCTCGGCTTCGGCCAGCGGTGCTGTGATGGCGCCCCGACCAGATTCGAGGCCGAGCGCGAGGGTCGCGACCTGGCCGACTTTCTGGTCGGCGAAGGCCAGCCAGCGAGTCAGCGAGCCCGGCAGGGACGTTTCATCACCGACGTCGTGCGGCACGTGCATCAGGGAGGTCGACGTGGACACGGCCACGGTATCGGTCAGCCCCCGCACGCTTTCGGCGGCCGCGAAGGCGCCGGTCAGGTCGCCGCGCCAGATGTTGTGTCCGTCGATAACCCCGGCAACGAGGGTCTTGCCGGCCAGCCCGGGAGCCGCCTGCGGCACGGCGCCCCGCACCAGGTCGAGGCCGATCGCCTCGACGGCCGTGGCGGCAAGCACCGGAAGTGCGTCATCGAGGCTGCCGTACGGTGCCGCGACGAAAAGGGCTGGCCGTCCGGTCAGCCGGCCGAGCACCCCATAAGCGGATGCGACGGCGGCCAGCGTGTCCGCGCGCGGCACGTCGATGGATTCGCTGACCAGGCCCGGCTCGTCGAGCTGCACCCACTCGGCACCAGCATCCGCGAGCCGGGTCAGCAGCGCCGCGTAGACGGGAATGAGATCGTCGAGTCGGGAGAGCGGCGAGAACCCGACCGGTGCGTCGTCGCTGGCCTTGCTGAGCAGCAGGAAGGTGACCGGGCCCACGAGCACCGGGCGGGTGAGGAACCCGGCCGCTTTCGCCTCGACGAATTCGCGTACGATGCGGTCATCGGCGAGCGAGAACACGGTCTCCGGACCGATTTCGGGCACGAGGTAGTGGTAGTTGGAGTCGAACCACTTGGTCATCTCGAGGGGCAGATTCTCGCCCTCGCCGCGGGCCAGGGTGAAGTATCCGGCGAGGTCGAGGGTTCCGTCGGCGGCGACGTGCGAGGCGAACCTGGTCGGAATCGCTCCAACGGCAACAATGGTGTCGAGCACCTGGTCGTAGTACGAGAACGCCTCGGGGATCGCGGAGTCTGTGCGCCCCAGACCGAGTTCAACGAGCCGATTGCGAGTGGCAGCGCGAAGCTCGGCGGCAACACGTTCGAGATCGGCGGCGTCGATCGTGCCGGACCAGAACGCTTCAACGGCTTTCTTCAGCTCCCGCCGTCGCCCGATGCGCGGATAACCGAGGATGGTGCCGGTGGGAAAGGCGGGAGATGCGGAAATGGGCATGGTGATTCCTTCACGGGAGCAATAGCGGTTTGAACGGTGGGAGAAAGCGAACGTGATACGGGTGGGCCTACACGCTTGCGCGTGCGAGGCCTAGGGCATGGCTGCGGGCACCGGCAGCGCCCCGCACCCCTCGAGCACCGACAGCACGGTCTCGTGCTGGTTGAAGGCGTACAGGTGCAGGCCGGGGGCACCGCCGGCGAGAACGTCCTGGCCGAGGCGTACCGCATAGTCGATGCCGATCTGCCGCTGTCCTTCCTCGGTCGGTTCGACCTCGAGCTCGATGGACAGTTCGGCCGGCAGTTTCTCGCCGGAGAGCTGCAGGATACGACGCAACCGGTTCGGACTGGTGACCGGCATGATCCCGGGAAGAATGGGAAAGAGCACCCCGGCGGAGCGGGCCCGCTGGATGAAGCTCAGGTAGTCGTCGGCGTGGAAGAACAGCTGGGTGATCGCGAGGTTGGCGCCGGCGGCCTGCTTGGCCAGAAGGGTGTCGATGTCCTGCGCGACCGACCGCGAGTTGGGGTGGCCGTTCGGGAAGGCCGCAACACCGATGCGCACCCGGCTGCGCTCGGTTTTCAGCCCGCGGGCGGCGGGCAGACCGGGAATCACGGTCTCGATGTATGGCACCCGTTCGGTCTGCACCCGGTGGATGAGCTGCACCAGCTCCCCGGCGCTGTGCAGGTCGCCGAGAAAGGCGGTGTCACCTTCCACTGCGCCCTGCGGAGCGTCCCCGCGAATGGCGAGAAAGCTGCGGATACCGGCGTCGAGGAACTCCCGAATGAGGCGGCTGGCCTCGGCGTGCGAGGAGCCGACGCAGGTGAGGTGCGCCATCGCATCCACTGTCGTGTGGTCCTTGATGTAGCGCAGCACGTCGAGCGAGGAGTTGCGCGACGAGCCGTTGGCACCGTAGGTGACGGAGATGAACTCGGGGCCGGCTGCGGCCAGGTGATCGATGGTGCGCGTCAGAGCGGATGCCGCCGCCACGGATTTCGGCGGATACACCTCGAAGGAGAACGCCGGGCGGGCGTTACACGCGGAAATCCCTGTCGTGGTCATGTTTCCTCATTCGGCAGAAGCGGTACAGCTGTGGTGGCCAGGCGGCCGCGGACACACCAGAAGACTGATGGGTTTTCGCGGGCGGGTGCCGGGCTCGGCTGTCGCTCCATGCCGGGGAATGAATTCCGTCGGCAACGATTGATTAGACACTAACAACACCGACGCCGCGGCGCACGAATGTGACAGTTCGTGTCATCCGGGCGGTCGCCGGTCGGTCAGAACCTAGGCGGACACCGCCGGGAGGATCACGAACGGGGCAAACTGCGGCTCGATCTCCGGTGTGACGAACGCCGTCACGTGAGTGCCGGCTTCTACGTAGTCGGTCGCTTCGATGCGTCCCTGATCGTGCAGCACCGCGATGAGGTCGCCGCGGTCGTAGGGAATGAGCAGGTCGAGTTCGATCTGCGGCGTCGGCAGCAGCAGCGCCACAGCGGCCAGCACGGTTTCGATGCCCTCACCACTGCGGGCCGACACGAACGTCGCCTTCGGCTCGAGGCCGCGCAGCACGAGCCGGTCGTCGTCGCTGATCAGGTCACTCTTGTTGAAGACGACCAGTTCGGGAATGTCGCGGGCGCCGACCTCGGAGATGACGTCGCGCACGGTGGCGAGTTGGGCGACCGGGTCGGGGTGGGATCCGTCGACGACGTGAATGATGACGTCGGCGTCGGCGACTTCTTCGAGGGTCGAGCGAAAGGCTTCGACGAGTTGGTGCGGCAGGTTGCGCACGAACCCCACCGTGTCGGTGAGGGTGTACAGGCGGCCGTCGGCGGTCGTCGACTTGCGCACGGTGGCGTCGAGGGTAGCGAACAGGGAGTTCTCGACCAGCACTCCGGCCTTGGTGATGCGATTGAGCAGGCTGGACTTGCCGGCGTTGGTGTAGCCGACGATGGCCACGGAGGGAACGGCGTTGCGCTTGCGGTTGGCGCGTTTGGCCTCGCGAGCCGGCTTCATCTCGACCATTTGCTTGCGCAGTTTGGACATCCGGGTGTGGATTCGACGACGGTCGAGTTCGATCTTGGTTTCACCGGGGCCACGGGAGCCCATTCCGGCTCCGGCGCCACCGACCTGGCCACCGGCCTGGCGGGACATCGAGTCCCCCCAACCACGCAGGCGCGGCAGCATGTAGGCCATCTGGGCGAGTTCGACCTGCGCCTTGCCCTCGCGACTCTTGGCGTGCTGGCTGAAAATGTCGAGGATCACGGCGGTACGATCGATGACCTTGACCTTGACCACGTCTTCGAGGGCACGCCGCTGGCTGGGAGCCAGTTCGGTGTCGGCGATGACGGTGTCCGCGCCGAGGGCCTTGACGATGTCGGCGACTTCCTGGGCTTTGCCCTTGCCGAGGTAGGTGCTGGGGTCGGGGGTGGCCCGGCGCTGCAACAGCCCGTCGAGCACGGTCGCCCCGGCGGTTTCGGCGAGGGCGGCGAGTTCGCGCATGGAGTTTTCGGCGTCGTCGACGGTGCCGTGGGTGTAGACGCCCACCAGCACGACATTTTCGAGGCGCAGCTGCCGGTATTCGACCTCGGTGACGTCTTCAAGTTCGGTGGAAAGCCCGCCGACGCGACGCAGGGCATTACGGTCGGCCCGTTCGGACTGGTCGCCGTCGTGCTCGCTGCCGTCGTACCCGCCCGAGGCTTGATCCTGCAGGGCCTGAGCCGACCCGCTGCGGAACAGGGAGTAACCGGCAGCCTTGCTGTCGGCGCTCGCCAACACTCGCGCGACAACATCGTCTGCGTCGAGGGCTTCCGCGCCTGGGTTTTCTACCGCGTCGTTGCCCGAAGGCGCCGTTGGATCATTCATCCCATTAACCTTAGTTCAACGAAGTTGAAAGGTTCCTCCTATGTCGTCCGACCACTATTTTTCTCCGGCGCCCGGCACCGCACTGAAAACCCGCCAGATCACCGTGCAGCTGCACGGGCAGGATCATGAGCTCACGACCGCCAATTCGGTGTTCAGCCCCGCCCACATCGACACCGGTACCGAGGTTCTGCTCAAGTACGCCCCCGAGCCGCCCCTGACCGGCCACTTTCTCGACCTCGGTTGCGGCTGGGGTCCGATCGCGTTGCACCTGGCCATGGCCTGCCCCGAGGCCACCATCTGGGCCGTCGACGTGAACGAGCGGGCACTCGACCTCGTGCGCACCAACGCCGCCTCCCTCGGCCTGACCAACATCAAGGCCGTGCTCGCCGCCGACGTTCCCGCAGATATCGCGTTTCGCACCATCTGGTCTAACCCGCCCATTCGCGTCGGGAAAGACGAGCTGCACGGCCTCATGCAGACCTGGCTGCTCCGCCTCGAGCCCGAAGCGGATGCCTGGCTCGTCGTGCAGCGCAACCTCGGCTCGGACTCGCTCCAGCGCTGGCTAGCCGCCGAGCTCCCCGCCAACTTCGAGACCACCCGCGAGGCCATCAGCAAGGGCTTCCGAGTGCTGGCAGTACACCGCAATTAGCAGCACGCGTCGTGGCGGCGCGGTTGTCCGCGGGGTTGCGAGTGTCTGAGCGAGGAACGGATGACCTCGCCGCCACGGCCCCGCCCGAAGGCAACCAGCACTAACCCAGGTTCAGAACCCCGTCGAAAACAAGCTCAGCCGGCCCAGACAGCGACACGTGCTCGCCATCTTCTGCCGGAAACATCCGCACCCCGAGCACACCGCCCGGCAGCTCCACCCGCCACTGATGCGGCGCCGATTTTCCGGCCCAGTGCCGTGTAGCCAGGGCCGCTGCGGCGGCACCGGTGCCGCAGGAGAGGGTTTCGCCGCTGCCGCGTTCGTGCACTCGCATGCGAAACCGTCCGACGCCGTTGACGACGAGCGGATCATTCGGCACCACGAATTCAATGTTCACGCCTCCGGCCGGTTCGGGGTCGAGCTGAGGAATGAAGGTGAGGTCGGCGGCATCGAGTTCGCCATCGTCGGCGAGGGCCACCACCGTGTGCGGGTTGCCCACGTTGATGCCGAGGCCAGGACGCGCCACCGGCAGGTTCTTGGTACGCACGAGCGGTTCGGTACCGTCGAGCTTCCACCGGCCGAGATCGACCTGGAAACCCGAGGCATTGCGCTGCACGTCACGCACACCACCGCGGGTTCCGATCGTGAGGGTGTCGCCGGGGAGCAGCTCGGCGAGGTCGTTCTCAAGCAGGAACTTGGCATAGACCCGGATGCCGTTGCCGCACATTTCCGAGACGGTTCCGTCGGCGTTCCAGTAGTCCATGAACCATTCGGCCGCGTCGTCTTCGGCGAGGGCCGCCGCACCGTCCGGCAGGTTCTTGCTGCGCACCGCACGGATGATTCCGTCGGCTCCGACCCCGAACCTGCGGTCGCAGACGACACGAATCTGCGCCGGGGTGAGTTCCAGCGTGCCGTCCGGATCAGCGAACAGCACGAAGTCGTTACCCGTGCCGTGGCCCTTGGTGAAGTTCACAGTGATGCCCATGCTGCCAGTTTACGGGGCAGCCACCGGGAGGTTTTGCGGCGCGAAGCTGGTCGCACCGCCCCGGTCCACGTGCGCAAGGGCATCCTCGACGCGGTCCGGCGCATCCGATTCGATCCAGTGCGTGTGGGCGTAGCGTTTGAACCAGCTCACCTGCCGGCGAGCATAGCGGCGGGTGAGCTGTTGGGTCGCTTCGATGGCCTCGCTCTCGCTAAGAGTGCCGCGCACCTGCCCGAGGGCCTGGGCGTAGCCGATCGCGCGGCTCGCGGTGATACCGTTCTCGATGCCCGCCGCGAGCAGGTCGCGAGCTTCGTCGACGATGCCGGCCGTCCACATCCGTTCGACGCGCGCGTCGAGCCGGGGGGTGAGCCGCTCTCGCGGCGTGCGCAGGCCGAGCAGCACGCTGGGCTGCCAATACACCGGCTCGTCCGGGAGGGCGGCGAGGTGTGGGGCGCCGGTGAGCTCGACGATCTCGAGCGCCCGAACGAGGCGGCGCCCGTTGCTCGGTCCGATCCGCAGCGCGGCCTGCGGGTCGACGGCCTGCAGCCGCGAGTACATCAGGCCGGGTCCCATGTTCAGGAGTTCGGCTTCGAGCCGGGCCCGCAACATTGGATCGGTGCCCGGAAATTGAAAGTCGAACACGACCGACGACACGTAGAGACCCGACCCGCCGACCAGGATGGGGACGGCCCCGCGCCGGGCGATCTCCGTGATGGCCGTGCGGGCATCCGTTTGGTAGTTGCTGACGGTGGCCTCGTCGGTCACGTCGAGCACGTCGAGCAGGTGGTGCGGGATGCCGCGGCGTTCGGCGAGGGTGAGCTTGGCCGTGCCGATGTCCATGCCGCGGTAAAGCTGCATGGCATCGGCGTTGACGATCTCGACCGGCTGTCCGCGCTCGATGAGCCGTTCGGCCAGATCGAGGGACAGTTCGGATTTGCCGGTGCCGGTTGATCCGACGATGGCGATCAGCACCGCTGCTTCAGGCGATACTGCTGATTCAGACGACAAGCTCCTAGCGCTCGTCGTCGTTCACGTTGTAGATGGGAATCGTGGTCGCGCCACTCTCGAGCCGCAGGCCGATCGTCGGCAGCCCGAGCGAAACCGGCCCGCCACCGCCGGACGCACCTCCATGAGTGGGTACTCCACAGGATTCGGCCTCCATGCGGTCCCAGGCGTCGCCCGCCCGGGTCGAGCGGATGCGCAGGGGCGCTCCGGTGGACGAGTCGGCGATGAGGTGGAATGGAGCAGCCTGGGTGACGATGACGGTGACCATATCCCCGGGCCGGGGGCGGGCGGAGCCGGCCGGAACATCGAAGTGCACGAGTCGACTGTCGGGGGCACGCCCGCTGAGGCGGTGGGTGTCGTTGTCTTTGCGGCCGCCATTGGCGACGAGTAGTTCAACCTCACGGCCGATCATCGCCTGGTTCTCCTCAAGGGAAATGCGCTCCTGCAGGGCGGCAAGACGCTCGTAGCGGTCTTGCACGATCGCCTTGGGGACCTGGTCGGGCATCGTCGCGGCGGGGGTACCCGGGCGAATGGAGTATTGGAAGGTGAACGCGGTCGCGAACCGGGCCTGTTCAACGACGCGCAGTGTCTCCTGAAAGTCTTCTTCGGTTTCGCCGGGGAAACCGACGATGATGTCGGTGCTGATGGCGGCGTTCGGCATCTGAGCACGCACCCGGTCGAGAATGCCGAGGAACTTCGCGCCGCGGTAGGACCGACGCATCGATTTGAGGATGCGGTCGGACCCGGACTGAAGCGGCATGTGCAGCTGCGGCATCACGGCGGGGGTTGCAGCCATGGCGTCGATGACGTCGTCGGTGAACGCGGCCGGGTGCGGGCTGGTGAAGCGGATGCGCTCCAGCCCCTCGATCTTGCCGGCCGCGCGCAGCAGCTTGCCGAAGGCGAGGCGGTCGCCGAACTCGACCCCGTAGGAGTTGACGTTCTGGCCGAGCAGGGTGACCTCGATGGCGCCGTCGTCGACGAGCGCCTGGATCTCGGCGAGGATCTCACCGGGGCGGCGGTCCTTCTCCTTGCCCCGCAGCGCTGGCACGATGCAGAACGTGCAGGTGTTGTTGCAGCCGACCGAGATGGAGACCCAGCCGCTGTAGCTGGAGTCACGCTTGGTGGGCAGGGTGGACGGGAACGTCTCGAGCGATTCGAGGATCTCGAGCTGGGCCTCACCGTTGTGCCTGGCCCGTTCGAGCAGGCTGGGCAGGGAGCCCATGTTGTGGGTGCCGAAAACCACGTCGACCCACGGCGCCTTCTCGAGGATGGTGGTCTTGTCTTTCTGGGCAAGGCAGCCGCCGACGGCGATCTGCATACCGGCGTGCTTACGCTTGACCGAGGCGAGGTAGCCGAGGTTGCCGTAGAGCTTGTTGTCGGCGTTCTCGCGCACCGCGCAGGTGTTGATCACGACGATGTCGGCCTCGCCACCGTTGGCCGAGACGTAGCCGGCCGCTTCGAGTGAGCCGCTCAGGCGTTCGGAGTCGTGCACGTTCATCTGGCAACCGAAGGTGCGCACCTCGTAGGTGCGCGCGCGCCCCGAATCGTCGATCGCGGCTGCCGAGGGGGTGATCACGGTTCGGCGGGCTTGTTCGGGGGCGACAATACTCATAGTGGGTGTAGTTTACGCGAGCAATTCAGTGTGCGGGCCGTGTGCCAGCGCTACCGGAATCGAACGCGGGAGGCGCCACCGCCGCCGCGGCTGTCCATGGCCGCCTTGACAGCCAGTCGTACCGCTGCCGAACTGTAGCCCTTGCGCATGAGAAAGCCGGTGAGACGGCGGTCGATGGTCTGGTCGTCGAAGCGTTCCATCTGCCCGATGCGCTTGGTGGCAAGGTCGATGGCACGTTCAGCTTCGTCGTCGGGAAGTTCTTCGAGTTTGTCCAACATGACGCCCGGGTCGAGTTTGCGCCGACGCATTTCAGCTTCAACGCCGGTGCGGCCCAAGCCCTTGCGCACGTTGTGGCTGTGGATGATCTGGTCAGCGAGCTTGCCCTCGTCGAGGTACTCGAGCTCGATGAACTTTTCGATGATCTCACTCGCTTCGCCCGAGTCGACACCGGTGGCATTCAGTACCAGCAGCGCCTCGACCGTTGACAGGGAGCGGCCGCGCAGCCGGTGCAGCAGAACCTTCTCAGCGCGCTCTCGCTGGTCGAGTGCATCGGCTGCGGTGACAGCCTCGTCGTCATCGGGATCGCTGTCTTTCAGCACGATATCGGCCTCGTTGACGGCAGCCTTAGCATCGGTATCAGCTTCAGCCTTGCTGGCAGCTGCCGCTGAAAACCGGTCGATCTCTGTCGGACCGGTCTCAAGCGAGGCGGCTTCAAGCGGCGAACGACGCTTCATTCCCGGTGCCGCGCCGTGCAGGTAGGTCACGGGAGCCAAATCGGCGTCTGCGCGTTCTGCTGCATCATCCTGGGGTTCGAAGTGAACCATTCCCGTGACCTGCCTTTCCCTACGTTCGGTGTTGAAGAGTGCTGTGCTGAACCGTGCGGTGCTGCGGTGTGGCGTTGCCTGGTTAGGCGGTTTTGCGGGCGGCCGGGGCTTTGGTGACGACCGGGCCGCCCGCGAGAAGTGCCTCAGCATCCGCTTCAGCCTTCGCCTTCGTTTCGACCTCCAGGGCAATGGCGGCGGCGGCCTTTTCGGTAGCCTTGGCGGCGATGCCTTCGGGGCCGATGCCGAGCTTGATTAGAATCTTGCGCTCGATCTCGTTGGCCATCTCGGGGTTCTTGAGCAGGAAGTTGCGCGAATTCTCTTTACCCTGGCCCAGTTGGTCGCCGTCGTAGGTGTACCAGGCGCCGGACTTCTTGACGATGCCCTGATCGACACCGAAGTCGATCAGGCTGCCCTCGCGGGAGATGCCGATCCCGTAGATGATGTCGAACTCCGCCTGCTTGAAGGGCGGTGCCATCTTGTTCTTGACGACCTTGACCCGGGTGCGGTTACCGATGGCCTCTGTACCGTCTTTCAGGGTTTCAATGCGGCGAATGTCGAGGCGCACCGAAGCGTAGAACTTGAGGGCTTTACCGCCCGAGGTGGTCTCGGGGCTGCCGAAGAACACGCCGATCTTTTCGCGCAGCTGGTTGATGAAGATCATGGTGGTGTTGGTCTGGCTGAGGCCACCGGTGAGCTTGCGCAGGGCCTGGGACATGAGGCGGGCCTGCAGGCCGACGTGGGAGTCACCCATCTCGCCCTCGATCTCGGCACGCGGCACGAGGGCGGCAACAGAGTCGACGACGATGAGGTCGATGGAGCCGCTTCGCACGAGCATGTCGGCTATTTCGAGTGCCTGTTCACCGGTGTCGGGCTGGGAGACGAGGAGGGCATCGATGTCGACGCCGAGCTTCTTGGCGTATTCCGGGTCGAGGGCATGCTCGGCGTCGATGAAGGCGGCGATGCCACCATTCTTCTGAGCGTTCGCGATGGCGTGCAGGGTCAGGGTGGTCTTTCCCGAGGATTCCGGGCCGTAGATTTCGACGATGCGGCCGCGAGGCAACCCACCGACGCCGAGCGCGACGTCCAGGGCAATCGACCCGGTAGAAATGGTTTCAACGGGCGCACGTTCATCGCTGCCGAGGCGCATGACCGATCCCTTGCCGAACTGACGGTCGATTTGGGCGAGGGCGGTTTCGAGGGCTTTCTCGCGGTTCGCTTGTGATGCCATGGTCGTGATCTCCTGGGTTCTGCACGGTCGAAATATCGGTGTGTGCATGGTGGCGCCTATAGGCTGTCGGCCCAGGTATCGGGAAGACCCCGATGCCTGTTTCGACAAGGCAATTGCTGACTATCTCTGACAAATGCGACTGTACGCCGCACCCCCGACACTGGCCGAAGGCACGATCAAACGGTGCACGAACTGTCAGATTGTCCGCTGTGGAGGAGCCTATCAAAGCCGAACAGGTATTCGAGCATAATGCCGAAAAATTTGCGGCGTGTCGAAGTATCGGCCTAAGCGGGGTACTGACAGTGCGCTATTACCGAGGAGTCGGGATACCCGCGCCATACCAGCGGCTGCGCGGCACGTCGACCTCGACACAAAGAGCCAGCCAGACGTCGCGAGCGGGGACACCGGCGGCGAGGGCCTGGTCGGCGGTTCGACCGCCGAGCGGCGTGAGAACGAGGTCGCGGGTAAGTACCCGCCCGTAGGCGTCGCCGAACTCGTCCTTCATCGCGGTGCGAAATTCGCTCAGTCGCACGACACTCCTTCAAGCTGCCCTGACAGGCAGCGACTCCTGAAATGACAACCACCGCCGACACTCAGTGTCGGCGGTGGTTGGTGGTGATATGAATCCTGAGGATGCCGATTGGTGGCTAACGCACCATGAAGTCAGCATCGAACGTGGTGACGAAGTCGTCCGGTACCGTATCGGGGAACTGATCGATTCCCTCGATGACGGCGAGACGGTCACCAACTTCACGCATGATGACCGAAATTGGAGTATCCAGTGCGTCGGCGACAGAGGCGAGGATCTCTGAGGACGCCTCTTTCTGTCCTCGTTCTACCTCGCTGAGGTAGCCGAGCGCGACGCTTGCTTTGCTTGCGACCTGACGCAGGGTACGCCCCTTTTGCAGGCGGAAGTCCCTGAGCACATCGCCGATTTCCTGACGAACAAGAATCATCGGAACCTCCTTCTTATGCCTAATAACTTGAGCCCAAACTATCGGATTTTTAGTTGGTGCCTAGACTACGTCATTCATCTGACAAGCTGACACTAACCGGAAAACATTGGGCTTTGCTTGTGAATTCCTTCGATGTAACCAGCCCGTAACACGAACTATTCCGCGTCACCCTGCACTATCAGCGCACGCACAGCATCGACTGCCTGACGCACGGTTTCGGCGCGAATCTCGGCTCGATCACCGTGCAGGTGCAGCGGCACGGCCCAGGAACCGGTGCCCTTGGACAGGCCGATGAACACCGTTCCAGCCGTATGGCCCCCGTCCGGCCCGGGCCCGGCCACGCCCGTGGTCGACACACCGACATCGGCACGCACGTCGTTCACCGCGAGCAGGGTGCGCACGCCGCTCGCCATCTGCTTGGCGACGTCGGCGTGAACTGGCCCGTGCACGTTGAG
Source organism: Cryobacterium glaciale (assembly GCF_004402535.1). GTDB lineage: Bacteria > Actinomycetota > Actinomycetes > Actinomycetales > Microbacteriaceae > Cryobacterium > Cryobacterium glaciale. The sequence goes on from NZ_SOEY01000019.1 coordinate 65,809, forward strand.
CACGCTGCTGTCGACCTGGAGCAGGCTGCGCTTGAGTGCGGTGTCATAGGCGACCACTCCCCCACGCACGACAACGGATGCGCCGGGGATACGCACGAGTTCAGCCACGAGGAGGCCGCCGGTCAATGATTCGGCGACCGCGATGGTGAGGTGGCGCATGGTGAGTTCCGCGATCAGCTCGGCCGTCGCATCCGCTGGCTCGCATGAGTCCGCCGAGTGAGTAACGGGGAGTGAACCCGTGGCCGGCGTCGGGTCAGGCAATGTCGTGCTTTCGCAGTCGCCAGGCCGAGACGAGGTAGTCAAGGCCGGAGACCACGGTGAGCACGAGGGTGATGGTCATGGTGGCCGTGTTGAGCCAGTGCACCCACTCGCCGAAGACCAGCCAGAACGGGAGCAGGGCGAGCGAGATCGACACGGACTGGGACACCGTTTTGAGCTTGCCGCCGCGGCTGGCCGGAATGACCCGATCGCGCAGCATCACGAACCGGAACACGGTGATGCCGATTTCGCGCACGAGGATGACGATCGTCACCCACCACGGTAGTTCCCCGAGGATGGACAGGCAGACCAAGGCCCCACCGGTGAGGATCTTGTCGGCGATCGGGTCGAGGATTTTGCCGAGGTCGGTCACGAGATTGTGGCGGCGGGCGATCATACCGTCGATGCCGTCCGTGGCGATCGCGATGATGAACAGCACGGCGGCAGCCCAGCGCAGGGCCTCGTGGGCACCGTTGTCGGCGAGCAGCATCCAGATGAACACGGGAGCGAGCAGGATACGCACGACCGTGATCAGGTTGGGCACATTCCAGTTGCTGGGGCGGGCGACGGATGCTTGCGGTGCTGCCATGGTTCAGTCCCTGCCGGTTAGTTTCCAGGCATCCTCGTCGTCCTCGGTGCCGTCCACCTCAGGATACCCCTGTGACATTTTCTCGACCGGGTCATCGGCATAGCGCGGGTCGGGCGCCGACTCGGCACGTGAGGAATCGGACTGGGCCTTCAGGGCATGCTGCTCGTCGTCGGAGCCGCGCAGGCGAGCGAGCACGCTGGGCAGCTGCTCGGCATTGACGAGCACATCGCGCGCCTTCGAGCCTTCGGACGGGCCGACGATCTCGCGGGATTCGAGGAGGTCCATCAGGCGGCCGGCCTTGGCGAAACCGACGCGCAGCTTGCGCTGCAGCATCGAGGTCGATCCGAACTGGGTCGAGACGACGAGTTCGGCGGCGGCGAGCAAGACCTCGAGGTCGTCGCCGATGTCGGAGTCGATCTCCTTACGCGGGGCGACCATGGAGACGTCGGGCCGGTAGTCTGGCCGGGCCTGCATGGTGACGTGCTTGACGACCTTCTCGATCTCGTCTTCGGTGACCCAGGCGCCCTGCACGCGCACGGCCTTGGAGGCGCCCATCGGCAGGAACAGCGCGTCTCCCTGGCCGATGAGCTTGTCGGCGCCGGGCTGGTCAAGGATGACCCGGGAGTCGGTGACGCTCGTGACGGCGAAGGCGAGCCGTGAGGGCACGTTGGCCTTGATCAGCCCGGTGACCACGTCGACGCTCGGGCGCTGCGTGGCCAGCACGAGGTGGATTCCGGAGGCGCGGGCGAGCTGGGTGATGCGCACGATGGAGTCTTCGACGTCGCGCGGCGCGACCATCATGAGGTCGGCCAGCTCGTCGACGACGACGAGCAGGTACGGGTAGGGCTTGAGTTTGCGTTCGCTGCCGACCGGCAGCACGATTTCGCCGTTGACGACGGCCTTGTTGAAGTCGTCGATGTGGCGAAAACCGAAGCTCGCGAGGTCGTCGTAGCGCATGTCCATCTCTTTCACGACCCATTGCAGCGCTTCGGCCGCTTTCTTCGGGTTCGTGATGATGGGAGTGATGAGGTGCGGAACGCCAGCGTATGCGGCGAGCTCGACCCGTTTCGGGTCGATGAGCACCATGCGCACGTCGCTCGGCTTGGCGCGCATGAGCAGGCTCGTGATCATGGAGTTGACGAAGCTCGACTTGCCAGAGCCGGTGGAACCGGCCACGAGCAGGTGGGGCATCTTCGCGAGGTTGGCGATGACGAAGCCGCCGCCGACGTCTTTGCCGACGCCGATGGTCATCGGGTGAGTGGCGTTGGTGGCGGTGCTCGACCGCAGGACGTCACCGAGGGTGACGATTTCACGGTCGGTGTTGGGAATCTCGATGCCGATGGCGCTCTTGCCCGGAATGGGCGAGAGGATGCGCACCTCGTTGGAGGCGACCGCGTAGGAGAGGTTCTTGCTGAGCGCGGTGACGCGCTCCACCTTGACCCCCGGGCCGAGTTCGATCTCATACTGGGTGACCGTCGGACCACGGGAGAATCCGGTGACCTTGGCATCGACCTGGAACTGGCGCAGTACCTCGGTGATCGACTTGACCACGTCATCGTTCGCGGCTGAACGTGCCTTGGCCGGCGGTCCGGCGGTGAGAGTGGATGCCGCCGGCACGAGATACGGAATGGCCGGGTGTGGATCTGCCAAATCGGAATCGGCACCTGCGAGCGGCGGGAGGGCTGCACCGTCGGCGTCCACTGCCTGGCTCAATTCGGGGAAGACGTCGTCGAAGCCGGGCAGAACTTCGGTGTGGCCGGCCGGGTCGTCGGAGTGCAGGCCGGTGGACGGGCCAGTGCCGAGCTCGACTTCGCCGGTGAACCGCTTGACGGCGAGTTCGGCCTTGCGCAGGTCTTCGAGCACCTCGGTGCCGTAGTGGTCCCCTTCGAGCGGCGTGGTGTGGTCGGTGACCTCGGATTCGATGGCGCTGTCGAAGCCGCCGCGGGACTGGTTGCCGCCGAGCAGCACGCTCATTGGGTCAGCAGCGAGCGGGTCGGCTTCGACTGGGCCAGGTTTCGACTCGGTGCCGCTTTTTTCAACGGAGTAGGCACTGCCGAAGTCGGGGTCTTCCTCGCGCTTGCTGTTGTTGCGGCGCCACCACGGCAGCGCACCCTCCGGGCCGCCTTCGTCGTCGACGCCGTCGAGCTCGACCTGCGCGGTCTTTCCCGGCTTGGTACCCTTGATGGCTTTCTCGGCCGCTCGTTCTTCATCGTCGGTCAGCTGGGCGCCGAACAACCAATCGTAGAGTTCTCGGGAACGCTGGCCGATCCGGTTCGGCGGGGTCTTGGTGATGATGAACAAGCTCAGCAGCAACAACAGGATGACGACGATCGTGGCGCCGATCGACGTGGTCAGCAGAATCAGCGGAGCGGCAATCATCCACCCGATCACGCCGCCGGCCAGCGCGAGGGCCGGCATGCCGTCTTGCGGCTCTGGCTGCACACCGAAGATGTGGCACAGCCCCGAAATCGTCACGAGCAGAAGGCTGAGCCCGATGCCGATGCGGCCGTTGTCGTGCACGGAACTGGGCTTGCGAAACAGCCAGACGGAGAACACCAGCAAAATGACCGGCAGGGCGAAGGCGACCCGGCCGAACAATCCACCAAAGGTGTAGGCGTCGAGCTTCTGGGCGACGACGTCGTTGATCAGGAACCATTCGACGATGGCGCCCGAGATGGCGAGCAGCACGAGAAAGAACGGAAGCCCGTCGCGGCGTTCGTCTTTGGAGAGTTTTTCGGGGCCGAGCGCGCGGGCGGCGCCGCCGGTAAGGTGGGCCAGGCCCATCCAGGCGCGCGCGCCGAGGCTCGGTTTCACGTCGACGGCAGTGAACTTGACGGTCTTCTGCGCGGCGGTGCCGCCGCTGCGGGTTGCCGGTTTGCGCGCCGGGGCGCCCTTCGCTGCCGGAGTGCGGGCACGCCCGGTCGACTTAGTGCTCGTAGCCATGAAATAACGCTACCAAGCACCGACGACATTCCCCCGACCCCACGCCCACGGCCTGCCTGACTCGGCGGCCCGAGCGGCTGCGAAAGCCGGGCGGCGGAATCCGTTTGCGGCGTAGTGGACGGCATCAATAACGGATGGCGTCGATCACCTTCACCCGCACCGCGACCAGCGCCGGGATCAGCCCGGCAAGGGCACCGACAACGGTCGCGCAGACCAGGCCGAGAATGGCCGCTTCGACCGGGAACGGTGGAAAGTCGGTGACCTGGCCCTGGCTGATGAAGTCCTCGACGAACGGGCTCTTCACGATGAGCACGGCGGCGATCACGCCGACGATGCCGGCGACGACGGTCGCGACGACGCTTTCCATCATGACGGCGAAGAAGACCCGGGCCGCGGTCGCCCCGAAGCTGCGCCGAATCCCGATCTCCCGGATGCGCTGCTTGAGGGTGACCAGGGCGATGTTCACCAGGCCGAGTGCTCCGAGCAACAGCACCAGACCGGCGATAGCGCCGACCGTGAGCTTGAGGGAGAGGTAGGGGTCTCCGTCCTGGAACGCCGCGTAGTCCTGCCGGTTCACCTGAACGAAGGCATCGCTGCCCAGCGCACCCTGCACGTCGCGTTGCAGCGCCGTCACGAGTTGTTCGGATAGCTCGACCGGCACCCACAGTTCGTACGATGGCGGTCCGAATTGCTGCAGGTTCGGGTCGGTGACGACCGGGGTGATGGCGGTCAGCGCGTCGGCGAGCATGTACATCGCCGGTTCGGTCTCGTAGGAGAGCGCCGGGTAAACACCGGTGACGACGGCCGTCGTGCTGCGTTCACCGACCAGGGTCGTCGTCGGGTGCGTGCGCAGGTCCGGGCGTCCGAGGCGGTCCCAGAAGATGGAGTTGATGAGCACTGCGGGGGCCAGCCGGGTCTGGTCGGCGTCGGTGAACCAGGTGCCCTCCTCAAGGGTGATGCGGTGCATGGTCCCATACGGCGGGTCGACGCCGATAGTCTGCACCGGCACGGCACCGTCGGCGAACTGCACCGTCTGGCTGGTGTTGACGACCCGGCTGGCGTAGTCGATCTGGTATCGCTCGAGCGCCGTGCGCCAGATTTCGGGCATCGCGGTCGGGTTGGAGCCGTCGTTCATCGACGCCGACAGGTAGAGGCTCGCGGCGCGGCCTCCGGATCGTTCGCTCTGCTCGATGGTGGCCTGCTGGGCCACCCCGCCAAGCCCGACCACGGTCGTGATGGCGCAGACGGCCACGGCCACACCGATCAGCGACAGCATGACGCGGGTCTTGTGGATGCGCACTTCCTGCCACGCCTCGATGACCGCGCCCACGAGGTTACTCACGACACGCTTCATGCCGGAACCGTGCTGGTGGCCTGGAGCACGCCGTGGTCGAGCCGCAGGTGCCGGGTGGCGCGGGCGGCGATGGCCGGATCGTGGGTGATGGTGACGAGGGCTGCGCCGGATTCGGTGGCGACCTCGTCGATGAGGTCCATCACCGTTTCGCCGGTTTCGAGGTCGAGGGCACCGGTGGGCTCGTCGGCGAGGATCAGTCGCGGCCCGCGCACCAGAGAGCGGGCGATCGCCACGCGCTGTTGCTCACCGCCGCTCAATCGGTCGGGCAGCGAGCCGAGTCGGTCGCCGAGGCCGACCCGTTCGAGCATCTCGGTGGCGATGCGGACGCGCTGCCAGAATTGGCGACCCTCGGCGTAGAGCAGCGGTGTCATCACGTTTTCGAGGGCGGTGCGGCCCTGAAGCAGGTTGAACTGTTGAAAGATGAACCCGACCTCGCGTCCGCGCAGCCGGTCCCTGGCGCCCGAGGACAGCGACTGCACCGGGCGTTCTTCGAACAGCATGGTGCCGCTCGTCGGGTTGTCGAGCAGTCCGAGCAGGTTCAGCAGGGTCGTCTTGCCCGAACCGGAACGCCCGACGATCGACACGCGGTCACCCACGTCGACGTCGAGATCGACGCCGGAGAGAATCGTGAGCGGCGGCGCATCGATGAGCTGCACGGTGCGAGTCACGCCCTCGAGGTGCAGCAGGGTCATCTGGAGATCCCGGTGCTCGAGATGCTGGGTCCGAAGCATACTTCGCTGCCGTCGGGCTGAAGTTCGCAGCCCGATTCTCCGCCAGCGACGGCACCGGGCACGAACTGGTTGATCAGGTCACCCTCGACGAGCCCGTCGACGACCTGCACGTTGACGCCGTCGGTCATACCGAGCGTGACCGGGCGTTCCTCGGTGCCGCCGTCCGGCAGCACGTACCAGACGACGCCCGTTTCGGCGGAGCCCTCCACAGCGGTGGTCGGCACAACGAGCACGTTCTCGGCCAGCCCGGCGGCGATGGTGATCTGCGCGGCCAGGCCGGAGAAGACGGTCACTTCGGCCGGAATCGCGCAGGTCACGGTGGTGCCGCTCGTTCCCGTCTCTCCACCGGCCCCGCCGTCACCGCCGGCCTGGGCACCGGCCAGCGGAGTAGTGATGGTCAGGCCGGTGCAGGTGAACGGTGCCGGCCCATTCGTGATCGCAACGGATGCCTCAGTCGGCCTGGTCAGCAGCCGGTACTGCTGCTCGGGGCTGAGCGCTCCGCTCACCGAGAAGCTCGGTGGCGCGACCTGCCCGGTCGCGTCCCCAACGGCCACGCTCTGGCCGTGGATCACAGTGAGCGAGCTGAGGATGCCGGTGATCGGGGCGAGCACCTTGACGAAGGTGACCACCGGTTTGGGCTGGGTGATGGTGACGTTGCCATCGGCATCCGTTGTTTCGACGGGGTCCTTGATTGTTTCGACCCGGATGTCGTAGATCTTGTCGTCTTTGTTCACGGCCTGTCCGGCCGCCACGAAGATCTCGTCAACAGTGCCGATGGCGGTCGCCTTGACCGCGACGGCCGGGTCGGCGCTGACCGTGCCTGGCAGGGTCACGTCGTTGCTGATGGTGCCGAGGGCCACCGGAATCTGGGGTTCGACGATGACACCGGTCGGTTCGGCGGGGTTGCTGTCCACGGCATTGTCGGGGTAAAACGCGAGCTTCACGAGGGCCACCGCGATGGCCGCGATCACAATCAGCCGAAGGACGGGGAAAACCCATTTACGTGCGATGTTCACGAGACTCCCCACCCGGCTGACCGGACCTGGTCAAGCTCGATGGGCTGATCCTAGCGTTAGGTGCGCCTGCGTGTCGCTGTCCACCAGACGGCGTCGGCGGGGTCGACCAGCGCACCTCGCTGATCGAGGCACGAGCTTGCGAGCGATCGAGATCCCGCACGAAGCCAACGAACAGGTCTCGATCGCTCGTTCCTCGCGCCTCGACCAGCGGAACTCGTTCCTCGCGCCTCGCGCCTCGCGCCTCGACCAGCGAAACACGTTCCTCGCGCCTCGACCAGCGAAACACGTTCCTCGTGCCTCTACCAGCGAAGCTCGTGCCGCGAGCAGCCGGCCCGCCCCTAGCGCGTGGTACCGGCGACCTTGGGCAGCGATCCGCCGGCGGCCGCGTTGCGGTCCGGGCGGAAGTTGGAGAAGTCCACGCCGGGGATGTCCCTGACCAGCGACAATTCGTCTTCGATCTGGGCGGCTTCGGAGTCTTCAGGGCCGACCAGGGGCAGGCGCACTCGCGGGCTGCCGATGCGACCGAGTCCGTGCAAAATGTATTTCACGGCGACTGTTCCGGGAACGTGGGTCATCACGGCACGCACGAGCGGTTCCAGTTGCTGGTGAGCGGCTGTGGCTACCTTGAGGTCGCCACGATTGACAGCGTCGACCATGTGTCGGTACGGGGTCGCCGTGATGTTGCCGGTGACGCCGATCAGGCCGGTCGCGCCGATCGACAGGTGCGCCAGCACATTGGGGTCGTCACCGGAGAAGTACATGAGGTCGGTCTGGTTCAGTACCCGGCTGACCTGGGCGAAGTCGCCCTTGGCATCTTTGATGGCGAGGATATTGGGGTGCTTTGCCGCGCGCAGGATGGTCTCGTAGGCGATCGCTACACCGGTGCGACCAGGGATGTCGTAGAGGATGACGGGGAGGTCCGTGGCATCCGCGATCATGCGAAAGTGGGTGAGGATTCCGGCCTGCGTCGGCTTGTTGTAGTACGGGGTGACGATCATGTTGCCGTCGGCACCGGCCTTCTCGCTCTGCCGCGCGAGCTGCATGGCGTGCGCGGTCTCGTTCGAGCCGCCGCCGGTGATGATCTTGGCCCGGCCGTTCGCGACCGATTTGCCGACCTCGACCAGACGGATCTTCTCAGGGTCGGTCAGGGTACTCGTCTCACCGGTCGTGCCCGTGACGACGATGCCATCGGCACCGGCGTTGATGACGTCGTCGATGTGCTTCTCCACCCCGGCCCAGTCCACTTCGCCATCAAAGGTAAACGGGGTGACCAGCGCGACCAGCACCTGGCCAAAGGGATTCGTAGAGGTAGACACGAGGTACAGGCTATCGCTTCCCCGCCCGTCGCTCCGCAAACCAGTTACGGGGAGACTCGACCATTCTGGTTGAAGGCGGCGTGAGTAAGAGGCATGAGCTGCTCGAAGTGGGCCTCCATCTGCTCGGCGCACATCTCAATCTCGCGCTGCGGGAACGACGGGAACGAGGAGCCCTCGCGCTTGGTGCGCAGGCTGAGAAAGTTCATCAGCGAGCGAGCGTTGAGCGTGACATACATCGAGGAATAGATGTTGAGCGGCAGCACGATGCGGGCGACTTCACGGGCGACGCCGGCCTCAAGCATCCGCTGGTATGCCTCGTAGGCGTGAATTGCGGCGGCGCGAGTCTGCTGCTGCACGAGCGCGGTCTGCTCTGCCGAGCCGGGCAGAAAGTCGTAGGCGCCCGGCTTGCCGACCTGCACGAGATTGCGTTCGGCGGACGGCACGTAGAACACGGGGCCCAGCTCCCGGTAGCGCCCCGACTCTTCGTTATAGGACGCGATTCGGTGCCGCATGAACTCGCGGAACACGAAAATCGGCGCCCGCACATAAAACGTCATTGAGTTGTGTTCGAACGGCGAGCCGTGCCGGTCGCGCATGAGGTAGTTGATCAGCCCGCGGTCACGTTTCTCGTCGACCTCGCTCGCGGAGCCGTCGAGCTGGCTCTGTTCCAGGGTCTGCTCCCCCAGGGTCGACACCCGGGCGGCAAACAGCACGTCGGAGTCGTGGGCGCTCGAACGCACCAACTCCACGGTCATCTCAGATCGGAACTCAATTTCAGACACCGCCTCAGGCTAGCCGGTCTGTCGGCCGGATTGCCCCCGCGCGCCCGTAATCTGTCGTCACAGTCCACCGACCGGACCCGCACCCACGTAACGTCGACATCATGAACCCACTCGAAGCGATCGGACTGTTGTTCGCCCTGTTGGCTGCCACGACCGTTCTGGGCCTGGTCTGGCGGGCGCGCCAGGGGCGAGTGGCCTCGGTGGCCGGCGACATAATCACGCCAGCGGATGTCGCCTCGCCGACCGCGTTCGGCCCCGCCGCCACCCTGGTGCAGTTTTCGACCGAGTTGTGCGCGCGTTGCCCGGGTACCCGCCGTCTGCTGGATGCGGTGGCCGAGCAGCGCCCCGGGGTGGTGCACGTGGACGTGGATCTCACCCACCGCCCCGATCTCGCCAACCGGTTCGCCGTTCTGCAAACCCCGACGACCCTGATTTTGGACGGGTCCGGGCGGGTGCGAGCCCGCGTGGGCGGAGCACCCAGTCGAGCCGATATCAGCGCGACGCTCGATGCGATCACGCAGAACACCACCCGTCGCACACTCACCACCGCACCCGGGAGCTCACATGTCTAAGCCACCTCGCGCCCGGCTCGACCCGCGCGGGCCCCGCTTCGGCGCAAGCCTGACGGCCGTGCTGCTGCTCGTGGTCGTGTTCCTCTCGCTCACCGGGGCATCCGCTGCCGCGCTGACCCTGCTGGCAGCGATCACCGCGCTGTTCGCGTGGGGTGCACTGGCCGGCGCCGGTCGGCATCCGTATGGGGTTCTCTTCAAGAAATTCGTGCGGCCACACCTCGCACCACCAACGGAGCTCGAAGACGCGGCCCCGCCCACCTTCGCGCAGGGCGTCGGCCTGGCCGTGACCCTGGTCGGCCTGATTCTGGGCCTGGCCGGTGTACCCGGCGCTGTCGGAATCGCTGCGGCCGCCGCATTCGTCGCTGCCTTTCTAAACGCGGTCTTCGACTACTGCCTGGGCTGCCAGATCTACCTGCTGCTGGTGCGATTCGGCGTACTCAACCGGGGCCGCAGAACCGTCGGAAACGTCTGAGCCGCGCTCTCCACTCCGACCGGGACACGCCCGGCACACCGTCGGTTGCGCTCCCCGGGCGTGTCGGCTGGCTCTCAGGCAATTCCCAGACGAGACTCGTTCGTAGGGCAGGTAGGACGGTTAGGGTGGAATCCAATCACCTGGAGGTAACACCATGCCCACGACGCTCACCAGTGAAGCAACCACCGTCTGGACCGGCGATCTTCCGACCGGTTCAGGCACGGTCACCCTCGATTCTTCGCACGCCGCCGAATTCTCGGTGAACTGGAAAGCCCGCGCTGAAGGCGTCTCCAACACCACCAACCCCGAGGAACTCCTCGGTGCCGCCCACGCAGCCTGCTTCTCGATGGCCCTCGCCGGAGTGCTCGGCAAGGCCGGCCACAGCCCGGAAAATATTCAGACCACCGCCGCCGTCACCTTCGCGGCCGGCACCGGCGTTATCGGCAGCCATTTGCTGGTCAGCGCAAAGGTCCCCGGCCTGTCCGAGGCCGAGTTCGAGGCCTTCGCGCAGGACGCGAAGGAGAACTGCCCAATCTCGAAGGCACTCGCGGGAATTCCCATCACCATTGAGGCCGAGTTGGCCTAGGCCACCCTTCTATGCGCGTTCTGATCGCCGGAGCTTCCGGCCTCATCGGCCGGGAACTGAGCCGTCAACTCGCCGCAGCCGGTCACACTCCCGTGCGGCTGGTACGTCGGGAAGCCCTCGACAAGAACGAAATCCGGTGGGACCCGGCCGCCAACGCCCTGGATGCCCGCGTCCTCGACGATATCGACGCGGTCGTCAACCTGTCGGGGGCCTCCCTCGCACGGCTCCCGTGGACGTCGAGCTATCGCAAAGAAATCCTGAATTCTCGCCTGTCGGCTACCCGCACGATCACCGATGCGCTGGCCAGGGCGGCCACCCCGCCGAGAGTGCTGCTGAACGGCTCTGCCGTGGGGGTCTACGGTGACCGCCCCGGGGAGATCCTGAGCGAGACATCCGCTGTGGGAACAGATTTTCTGGCCGACGTGGTGACGCAGTGGGAAGCCGCCGCTGCGCTCGCGCCCGAACCGACTCGGGTCGTCATGCTGCGCACCGGCCTCGTCCTCGCCAAGGGCGGTGCTTTGAAACCGGTACTGCCACTGGCGAAACTCGGTCTGGCCGGACCACTCGGCGGCGGTGCCCAGCACTGGGCCTGGGTGAGCCTGCACGACGAAGCTGCGGCCATCGTGCACCTGCTGACCTCGACCCTCTCCGGCCCGGTCAATCTGGTCGGGCCGACCCCTGCGACGTCCAACGACATCATTCGGGGACTCGCCACCGCGCTTCACCGACCCTTCGTTCTGCCGGTCCCGAAGCCGATCCTGACGCTCGTGCTGCAGGACGCTGCGCGCCAGCTGCTGCTCGCCGACCAGCAGGTCAGCGCCCAGAAACTGCTCGACGACGGGTTTGAATTCTTCCATCGCACGCCGGCCACCGCGATCGCCTGGATGCTGCGCCAGCCATAGCCGGCCGGCCAGGGGCTACTTCGGCGTGCGCTCGAGGGCGATCGCGGTGCGAATGGCACCACGGGCGCGCTTGCGATCGCCGGACGCGTCGTAGGCCAGTCCGAGCCGCAGCCAGGCGTGCCAGTTCTCGGGTTCGGCTTCCACCTCGGCCTGCGCGGCCGGAAACTGCTCGTCGGCGGCATCCCGGTATGGGCGACCGCTCGGGCGCACCGGCAGGTCGGCGGAGGGAAGCCCGCCGAGATCGTCGAGCTGACGCACGAGCCGTTCCGAGCGGATGCCGAACGCAACCTCCCGGGCGAGGGCCCAGAATCCGATCAGCGGCAGGATGAGGAGCGCGAGCCCGATGGCGATGCCGATCGGCTCACCGCTCTGGACGAAGAGTACTGCGCGAACTCCGACCAGCACGAGATAGAAGACCAGCAGCACCGCCATGACGACGACGGCGATCTTGCCCTTCATTTGGAGGCTCCTTCGGTGGCAGCGGGCGTACCGAACCCCAGATCCACGATCTGGTCGAGGCCGACCGTCACTCCCGTCGCCGTCCGCGCAGCTCGGAGAGCGAGCAGAATGCCGCTCTCATAGGCACTCGGGGACAGCGTGTTGTGGCTGATCGTCAGGGTTTCCCCGGTGCCGCCCAGAAAGACGTCCTGCCGAGCGAGCAGGCCGGACAGGCGCAGGCTGTGCACGGGCACGCTCGAGACCTGCTGGCCGCGGGCGCGCTGGTCGGTATGTGGTGCCGAGACGGGGCCCAGTTCGGCGCGCGCCCGGCCGATCAGTTCGGCGGTGCGCACGGCCGTGCCCGACGGTGAATCGACTTTGGAGGGCTGATGCGCTTCAACAATTTCGATGGAGTCGTAGAACCGGGCGGCGAGGGCCGCGAATGCCGTTGCCAGCACCGACCCGATCGAGAAGTTCGGAATAATGATGACGCCGGTATCGTCGCGGCCGTCCAGCCGCCGGGTAAGAGCGTCGATGCCGTCCTGGCTCCAGCCGGAGGTGCCGACGAGCACCCGCACACCGTGCTCGGTCGCAAAGTCGACGACGTCACGACTCACGTCGGGGCGGGTCAGATCGACGGCGATCTGCGCGGGCAACATCTCGCTCAGCTCACTGTGGGAATCGAGCCTGGCGACGACGTCGAAGCCCTCGGTCCGCTCGATCAGGTCGGAGACCAGGCGGCCCATCTTGCCCGTTGCGCCAATGATGGCCACCGTCGTTGTCATGAAACCAACCTACCAATTAATCGCCCCGTCACTTGCCCGCGCCCGACCGTTTAGAACATCAGGGGTTCGGGCAGCCCGGTGCGCAACTCGACCGGCAGGTGGCCGAGATCGTTGTGGGTGACGAGTGTCCAAGGTCGCCCCGGCTTCTGCTGCAGCACGGTCAGGCCGCAATTTGCCTGGTTGATGCCGACCCAGCGCCAGTCGGGGGCCCCGAGCACCTCACGCACAAACCAGGCGATCACGAAATTGTGGGTGATCAGCAGATCGTGCCGCTGGCTGCGCCGTGGCTGCAGAAATTCGGCGACCGCGTCTTCCATCTGCGCACGTCCCGCCGCGATCTCATCGTCAGTGACCGAGCCGAAGAACGGGTCGTACGCCGATGGCGTTTCGGCAGCCCGGCCGGAGGGAATGCAGTCGAAGAGCAAGGCCGACGGCTCACTCTGCACGGCCGGCAGCCGTTCCGCCATGATCTCCGCAGTTTCGGCGGCGCGCTGGAGCGGCGAATGCCAGGCCCCGGTGAACGGCACCCCGCTGAGGCGGTCAGCAATCAGAAGCGCCTGGCGCTTACCGCGCGGCGAGAGCGGGCCGTCGTGCAGGCCGTGTTCAGCATCCTGCTGCTCGCCGTGGCGTACCAGGTAGATGTACTGGGGCATCATTGTCCATTTCACAGTTCAGAACCCGGCCGGGCCGGATGGTGCAGAAGCGGGGGGCGGCCGGTCAGCCGGGGAGGATGGCCGCGAAGGCGTCGTCTTCCAGGGCTCCGACGGCCGAGATCGACAGGGCACCGCCGGCCAATTCCGCGGCCAGTTCCTGCACGTCGGTCGCGGTGACGAGCGCGAGTCGGCGCAGGGCTTCGTCGAGGTCGGCGAACTCACCGAGGGTGATCTCGGAGCGACCCAGCCGGGACATGCGGGTGTCCGAGTCCTCCAGTGCGAGAGCGGATGCTCCACTCAGCTGGCCGGACGCCCGCTGCATCTCGTCGGCGGTCACGCCGCCATCAGCCAGGCGGTGCAGTTCGCTGACCATGAGCTCGGCCACCTGGCCGGCCTTGGCTGGTGTGCACCCGGCATACATGCCGAACAGGCCGGCGTCGGAGTAACCGGGCGCGAACGAGTAGACCGAGTAGGCCAGGCCGCGCTTCTCCCGCACTTCCTGGAACAGGCGGCTCGACATGCCCCCGCCGAAGATGGAGGTGAGCACGCTCATGGTGACTCGGCGGTCATCGGTCGCCAGCAGGCCGGGCATGCCAAGCAGCAGATTCGCCTGCTCCAACGGGCGTTTGACGATGGTCACGGCCTGGCCCTGGTGAATCTCGGCCGGCGCACCATTACGACGACTGACCGGGGTCTGGGGAATGCTGAGGTCCCAGCCGGCACGCTCGAGGGCTCGGGTCACAGCGGCGACGAGCTCGTCGTGGTCGACGGCACCGGCGACCGTGACGACGAGGTCCTGGGGGCGATAGTTGGCCTGATAGTGCTCCCACACGGCCGTGCGGGTGGCACCCCGAATGTCGTCGGCGCTGCCGCCGATCGGGCGGCCGAGCGGATGCTTACCCAGCACGGCTTCGAAGAATCGCTCGTTGGCGACGTCGGCCGGGTCGTCGTCGGCCATGGCGAGTTCCTCGAGAATGACGCCGCGCTCGGTTTCGAATTCATCGGAATCCAGTTTCGAAGAGGTCAGCATGTCGGTGAGAACGTCGATGGCCATGCCGAGGTCGCGGTCTTGCACCTTGGCGTAATAGCAGGTGTATTCCTTGGCGGTCATAGCGTTGTGTTCGCCGCCGACCGCGTCGAACGAAATCGCTATGTCAAGGGCAGAGCGTGTTGGCGTTCCCTTGAAGAGCAGGTGCTCGAGAAAGTGGGTGGAACCGAAATGGCCCGGTTGCTCGTCGCGGGACCCGACGGCGACCCAATAGCCGATGGTGAGGCTGCGGGCACCCGGTACCTGCTCGCTGAGGACGCGCACCCCGCTCGGCAGGACGGTGCGACGCACGAGGGCATCGCCGGCGGCCCGAAACGAGAGTTCGGCCTGGTCTAGGGGAAAGTCGACTGCACCGTTCATATCATCCACCACCTTACAAGACCAGATCCGGACGCCCGTCGCGGGCGTCGCAACACCGCGAGCCACCCCCAGTTTGGCCGGAATAGCCCGTGCAGCGGCATCCGACAGACTGGTCTGTCTAGGGTGTGTTACAGTCTGGATGCCGACCGGAGAATACCCCCGGATTTGCGCTCATCTGGGGCCGATTACTGCCCCTCAATCAAGGAGTGCCGCATGACCACGCTGACAGCCGAGGCCGTTCGGCCGGCGACCCACGCCAAGGTGCGTATCCTCGCCACCGCCGACCGCCTGTTCTATACCGAGGGTGTTCACACCGTGGGTGTGGACCGCATCATCAGCGAGTCCAAGGTCACCAAAGCCACGTTCTATAAGTACTACCGCTCGAAAGACGCCCTCATCGTCGTCTACCTGCAGGGCCGGGACCGTCTCGCCCGCGAATTTCTCGCGAGCCTCGACACCCGGTATGACACTCCGGAGCAACGACTGCGTGGCGTCGTCACCGAGATCTCAGCCCAGGTCATTCGAGAAGGCTTTCATGGCTGCCCGTTCATCAACGCGGCCGCCCAGTTCACCGACCCGGCCCACCCGGTGCGCCAGGCCGTAGCTGCACACCGCGACTGGTATGGCCGCTCGATCGAGGACATGTTCCGGGGCATGGGCCACGCCAGACCCGGCGACGCCGCCGACGACTTCTTCCTCGCCAGGGACGGCGCCTTCGCCGGCGCCAACCTCGGCGACCCGATCGGCGCTCACACCGCCCTGCTGCGCGCCATCCAGCGTGTGCTCGACGAGTCGGGCGACTAGCGCACGCCCAGGTCGCTGGATCAGTAGGCGGACACCCGGTCGAGGTCGAGCAGGTCATTGCGACCGAGACGGATGCTGGCCGCCACGATCAGGGACTGCACCTGATCGGCTCGGCCGGCGCCAGCCACCGGCGCTACCACGTCGGGTCGGGCGAGCAGCCAGGCGAGGGCAATCGACGCTGGCTCCGCCCCTTGGGCGGCGGCGATGCGGTCCACCACGGCGAGCACCCGCAGCGAGCGACGGTTGAGGTAGACCGCGGCGAGCTGCCCGCGTGCGGTACCGGCGGCATCCGCTTTGGTGCGGAAGGCGCCGGCCAGAAAGCCGTGCGCGAGGGCGAAGCCGGGCATGAGGGCGAGGTGTTGGGCGCGAGCCACGACGGCGACGTCTTTTTCGAGCTCGGCGCGGTGCACCAGGTTGTAGGGCGTTTCAGCGGCGACGAACTTGGGCAGGCCGAGGGCCGAGAGCACCCGGGCCTCCATGAGCCGTTCCGCGGAGAAATTGCTGGCACCGAGATAGCGCACCTTGCCGGCACGAACGAGAGCGTCAACGGCAACGAGGCTCTCTTCGAGGGCCACGGTCTTGTCATCGAAGTGAAAGTAGAGCAGGTCGAGATAGTCGGTGCCGAGCCGCACGAGACTGGCTTCGACCGCGGCCACGATGCTGCGTTGGGTCAGCCCGGGATTGTCGAGATTGCGACCGATCTTGGTCGCCACCACGGTTTCTGCGCGGGTACCGCGCGAACGCAGCCACGACCCGATGATCACTTCACTGCGCCCGGCGGCAAAACTGTCGGCGGTGTCGAGAAAATTACCGCCGAGGCCTCGGTGCGCGTCGAGAATAGCGTGCGAGGCTTCACCGGTCGCCGTCCAGCCGAAAGCGTTACAGCCCAGAGCCAACGGATGCACGCGCAGCTCGGTTCCCGGAATCTGACGCCGCATCGGATCAGCGCTGACCGTTGTCTCGGCCTGCTCGGCCTCGGACAACCCGACACGGTCGATCGACATCGCATCGAGAGAGGACGAGACAACTTGTCGGGTCATCGTGCACTCCTCCCGGTGGTTTTCCCGGTCAGTCCCCTGCCGGGTTTTTCATTCGCAAACTGCTCTTGGCCCGACCTTAGGCGAGGCCACCGACATTTCCGGGCGGCACGCTAAACCGTTACCAAAACGTACGCCGGCTGCGACGGAACAGGAGTGGCGACCGCTGGCCGAATGTCGGTACGCGCCTGATTTGTTAGACTGGCCGTTGCGCGAGTCGGCGCTGGCCGAATGTCGGTACGCGCCTGATTTGTTAGACTGGGCGTTGCGCGAAAAATGGGCCGAGTGTGCAGGTGCACATCCGCCCTGGGCCGCCGGTTGTCGAATCTTCTGATCGATTTGCCGGCGAGGTATCCTGCCCGAACCAGCCGCAGGAAAGCAGCCATGACCACCGTCGCCGACGTGCCCAACCCCCAGGTTCCCCGTGAGGCTCTGCGTCGCCGCACCTTCGCCGTGATCTCCCACCCCGACGCCGGCAAGTCCACCCTGACTGAAGCCCTGCTCCTGCACGCCCGCGCGATCACCTCCGCCGGCGCCACGCACGGGAAGGCTGGCCGCAGCGGCACCGTCTCGGACTGGATGGAGATGGAGAAAGCCCGTGGAATCTCGGTGACGAGCGCCGCGATCCAGTTCGAATACCACAACGCTGTGATCAACCTCGTCGACACCCCCGGCCACGCCGACTTCTCCGAGGACACCTTTCGGGTGCTCTCCGCAGTGGATGCCGCGGTGATGCTCGTCGACGCCGCCAAAGGCCTTGAGCCGCAGACTATGAAGCTGTTCGCCGTCTGCAAGCAGCGCGGACTACCCGTCATCACCGTCATCAACAAATGGGACCGCCCCGGCGACACTCCCCTGGCCCTGATGGATGAGATCCAGACCCGCACCGGGCTGCTGCCCACCCCGCTGAATTGGCCGGTCGGTGAGGCCGGCGACCTGCGCGGCGTGCTCGATCGCCGCTCCGGCGACTTTCTGCGCTACACCCGCACCGCCGGCGGCGCGACCGTGGCCGAATCGGTGCGGCTGGATGCGGCCGAGGCGGCAATCGAGGAAGGCCCGGCGTGGGCATCCGCTGTCGAAGAATCTGAGCTTCTCGACGCGGAATCGCAGAATCACGACTCCGAACTGTTCCTCGACGGGCAGACCACCCCGGTGCTGTTCTGCGCCGCCGTGGCGAACTTCGGGGTGCAGCAACTGCTCGACACCCTGGTTGAGTTCGCGCCGCCGGCCGAAGCCCGCATCGATATTGACGGCAACCCGCGCACGGTCACCTCGCCGTTCTCGGGGTTTGTGTTCAAGGTGCAGTCCGGGATGAACTCGGCGCACCGCGACCACGTGGCCTTTGTGCGGGTGTGCTCCGGCGAATTCCGCCGCGGCATGATCGTGACGCACGCCGCGACCGGCCGGCCTTTTGCCACCAAGTACGCCCAGCAGCTGTTCGGCAAGGAACGCACCGTCACCGACCAGGCCTGGCCCGGCGACATCGTCGGGCTCGTGAACGCCTCGGCACTGCGCGTGGGCGACTCGATCTTCGAAGATGAGCGGGTGGAGTTTCCGCCACTGCCGCTGTTCTCCCCCGAACACTTTCGAGCGATTCGCCCGGTGGACAGCAGCAAGCACAAGCAGTTTCGCCGCGGCATCGACCAGCTCGACCACGAGGGCGTCATCCAGGTGATGCGTTCCGAGGTGCGCGGTGAGCAGGCGCCGGTGCTCGGCGCGGTCGGGCCGATGCAGTTCGAGGTCGTCGAAGACCGCATGGTGCACGATTTCCACGCTGACATTCGCATGGAATCGCTTCCCTACCAGGTGGCCCGCAAAACCGACAAGGAGAGCGCGCTCGTGCTCGCCGGAACCCGCCAGGTGGAAGTCTTCACCCGCTCGGACGGCACGCTGCTCGCCCTGTTCAGCACGCCGTGGCGGCTGCAGGCCATCGCCAAGGAGAACCCGAAGCTCGTGCTGATCGACATTGCGAACGCGACCGCCGACGACTTCATGTAGCCGCTGTGATTAACCAGAACGGCCGCATCCTCGCAGAGGATGCGGCCGTTCTATTGGGTGCAGCGGTTACGCGTCGACCACCACGGAGGTGATGACGGGGCTGCGACGGTACTTGCGGTTCATCCAGCGGCTCACGGACTGCGTGAACAGGTCCTCGAGCTCGGCGCCGTCGACGATCTTGATGCGGTTCGCGGCCTTCATGGCCTCATCGATGACCTTGGTGGCGCCCTTGACCCACTCGTCGTCGTGCACGAATCCGCGGGCCAGGAACTCGACCGGCTCGGAGAGCGTGCCGGTCTTGGCGTTGAGAATTCCGAGGATGGTGATGGTGCCGTCCTCGGCGAGCTTGCGACGGTCCTCCATCGCGGCAGTGGATGCCCCGCCCACGGTCATACCGTCGACGAAGATGTAGTCGGCGACAACGCGGCCGGTGACCTTGGCGTGACCGTCGACGAGGTCGACGACGACGCCGTCTTCCACGACGATGACGTTTTCTTCGGGAACACCGGTCGCGATGGCGAGGTCGGCGTTGGCCGTGAGGTGGCGCCATTCACCGTGGATCGGCATGACGTTGACCGGCTTGACGATGTTGTAGCAGTAGACGAGCTCGCCGGCGCTCGCGTGGCCGGAGACGTGCACCTTGGCGTTGCCCTTGTGCACAACGTTGGCGCCCCAGCGGATCAGGCCGTTGATGACGCGGTAGATGGAGTTCTCGTTGCCGGGGATCAGCGAGCTGGCGAGCAGCACGGTGTCGCCCTCGCCGATCTTGATGACGTGCTCACGGTTGGCCATCCGCGACAGCGCTGCCATCGGTTCACCCTGCGAACCGGTGCAGATGAGAACGACCTTGTCGTCCTTCATCCGCTCGAGCGCCTTCATGTCGACGAGCAGGCCCTTGGGAATGTTGAGGTAGCCGAGCTCGCTCGCGATGCCCATGTTGCGCACCATGGAGCGGCCGACGAAGGCCACCTTGCGGTTGTGCTTGACGGCAGCGTCGATGACCTGCTGGATGCGGTGCACGTGACTGGCGAAGCTCGACACGATGATGCGCCGCGGGGAGGTGCGGAACACGGTGTCGATCGCCGGTCCGATGTCCTTCTCAGCGGTGGTGAAGCCGGGAACCTCGGCGTTGGTCGAGTCCGTCATGAACAGGTCGACGCCCTCTTCGGCCAGACGGGCGAAGGCACCGAGGTCGGTGAGGCGCTTGTCGAGCGGGAACTGGTCCATCTTGAAGTCGCCGGTGGCGAGCACGAGGCCGGCTTCGGTGCGGATGGCGATGGCGAGGCCGTCGGGGATGGAGTGGTTGACGGCGATGAATTCGAGGTCGAACTGGCCGATGGTGCGGCGCTCGCCCTCCTTCACTTCGATGAAGTTCTGGCTGAGGCGGTGCTCCTGCAGCTTGGCGGCGAGGAAGGCCAGGGTGAGCTTGGAGCCGACGACGGGAATGTCGCCGCGTTCCTTGAGCAGGTAGGGGACGGCGCCGATGTGGTCTTCGTGGCCGTGGGTGAGCACGATGGCCTCGATGTCCTGCAGGCGGTCGCGAATGGCGGTGAAGTCGGGCAGGATTACGTTGATGCCGGGCTGGTTGTCTTCGGGGAAGAGAACGCCGCAGTCGATGATGAGCAGCTTTCCCTTGTGCTCGAAGACGGTCATGTTGCGGCCGATCTCGCCGAGACCTCCGAGCGGGATGATGCGCATGCCGCGAGCCGGCAGTGCCGGCGGAGTGCTCAGGTCGAGGTAGTGGTTATTCATGAATCTCATTTCGTTGTCTGCGGTACTGCATGTCCAGGTGTGTGGGGACCGAGCACGGGCATGCGAAGCCGACGAGGAATACTCAGGGGGCTTCAGCGCGCATACGCGTACCTCGTGTCGTGCCTGGCGGGCAAGCAAAATACCGGCCAGATACCCCCTTAGTCTACCGATGCCGGAACGATCGGCGTTTTCGGGCACGAAAAGAGGGACCCTCGCTTGGCGGAGTCCCTCTCTGGTGCCGCTTCACGCGGCCGGGCCGTAGGCTACGCGGCGCTGCGCCCGGCCGTGTTCGGCTTCGGTGACACATACTCGCCGGCCTCGAGGTGTTGAGCGGTTCCACTGACGTAGCCGGTGGCGGTGATGGCACGACGAACGTCGTGCGTGACGTACTCGTTGGCCGTGGTGGTGCGTGTGGCGGACTTTGACACGTAGGAATTCATGGTGCTCCTGATGCGATTGTGACAAGCGGATGCCGACGGCTGGCCACGCTCGATCGTCGGAGCATCTGCACTGGGGCAGGTCTGCAAGGGACGGATTCGAGTGAAACGGGGTGATGGCCCGGTCGGCGGGAACTGCGCTGCGCCGCGCGGGCTGAGAAATCCGGATCCGCTAATGGACCGCCATGATTTCTGAACTGAGAATAGACTACGCGAGCACGCCACCCATTTGGGGGAAATTCACGATCTACACAGGTCCCGTGCAGCCAGCACGGAGACTCGATCGATAAATTCTTCGAATGACTCTTTCTGCGCTGCACGATATTCCCCTCACTCTCATCGACGGAACAGAAACAACTTTTGGTGCCTTTGACGGGAAAACGGTGCTTGTCGTCAACGTGGCGTCGAAGTGCGGCTTCACCCCGCAGTATGCCGGCCTGGAGGCGCTCTACCAGCGCTACGCCGACGACGGCCTGGTCGTGCTCGGCCTGCCGAGCAACCAGTTCATGGGTCAGGAACCCGGCACCGAAGAAGACATCGCCCAATTCTGCGGTATGACCTACGGGGTCACCTTTCCGATGACGGCCAAGGTCGACGTGCGGGGCAAGCACCAGCATCCGCTCTATGCGGAGCTGACGAAATTCAAGCAGGGCCTGCTGCCCGGCCTGATCAAGTGGAACTTCGAGAAGTTCCTGGTGACACCCACCGGTGAAATCGTTGACCGCTTCGCCTCCTCGGTGGAGCCGGAGTCGGCCGAGATCGTCGACGCGATCGAAAAGGTCCTGGCCGCCAAGGCCGCCTGACCCGCGCGCTTTTTCTTTCCGGGCCCGGGCCCGGAAACTGGGCCCAGGACAGATCATGGGCCCAGTTTCCGAAGGTGGGCCCGGCGAAGTCAGAGCGCGGCTCGGCGCAGCACGGCCTCCGCGTGCCGCAGCACCGGGCCGTCGATCATGCGGCCCTCGTGCTGGAAGACGCCGCGAGCAGTCGCGGCGGCCTCGAGCAGTCCGAGGGCGTAGTCCACCTCGGCGGCGGTCGGTTGGTAGGCGGCACGAATGACCGCTACCTGGCTGGGGTGGATGCAGGCGGTGGCGGTGAAGCCGCTCGCGACGGCATCCGCTGCCTCGTCGTGGAGCCCGGCCGTGTCGGTGATGTCGAGGTGCACGGCGTCGATGGCGGCCTTATCGTGGGCACCGGCCGCGAGCAGCACCAGTGAGCGGGCCTGGCGCGCGACGTCACGATAGCGTCCGTCGGCGAGGCGGCTGGAGGTGCCGCCGAGGGAGGCGACGAGGTCTTCGGCGCCCCACATGAGCGCGACGACGTTGCGTTCGGCGGCGATCTCGGTTGCGGAGATCACGCCGGCGGCAGTCTCGCACAGGGCAATCACCCGAAACGCCGCGAGCCGTTCGACCTGGCCGGCGCTGATGGTCTTGGCGAGCATGACGTCGTGGTATTCCGTGCGCTCGAGCGCGGCCAGGTCGAGCGCGAAATCGTCGGTGTCGGACGGATTGATGCGCACGATCGTGCGGGACGGGTCAAGCGGATACTCGATCAACGCCCGCCGCGCCGCCGCCCGGTCTGCGGGCGCGACGGCGTCTTCCAGGTCGAGGATGACCGCATCGGAGCGCTCGGCTGCCTTCGCGTAGCGCTCGGGCCGGTCGGCCGGGCAGAACAGCAGGGCCGGACCGAGGGTGAACGGTGCCGGTGTGAACGGACTGAGGCCGGCCGGTCTGTCGTCGAACGGGTCGGGGCCGGCCGGATCACCGTACTCATCGAAGGAGCCCTGCTCGAACGGGTCACCGTCGAACGGGCCGCTCACTGGGCGGCTCCCTGGCACCAGACCAGGACCGTGCGCACGGCCGTGCCGACGACGACACCGTACTGGTTGCGTCCGGTGTGTTCGAGGGTGATGATGCCCTGACCCGGCCGACTCTTCGACAGTCGCTTGTCGGTGACGATGGTCTCCGAATAGAGGGTGTCGCCGTGATGCAGCGGATGCGGAAACGTCACGGCCGAAAACCCCAGGTTCGCCACGATTGTGCCCTGGGTCAGTTGCGCGACCGAGCTGCCCACCATGGTGGAAAGGGTGAACATGGAGTTGACCAGGCGTTCGCCGAACGGCTGGGTGGCCGACCACGCTGCATCGAGGTGTAGGGCCTGCGTGTTCATGGTCATCGTCGTGAACAGCACGTTATCGGCCTCGGTCACCGTGCGGCCGGGCCGGTGCTGGTAGAGCGCCGAGAGGTCGAATTCCTCGAAGTAGAGGCCTCGCTGCAGGGTCGGACGGCGCTCGCCCGCTGGCGTGTCTGGGGTATCGGGCATCCGCTTCTCCTCGGTCTAGTCGTGCGTCCAGGTCAGGCCGTGAAACCGAGCGACCGGGCGATGACCATGAGCTGCACCTCGGTCGTACCCTCGCCCAGTTCGAGCACTTTGGAATCACGATAGTGCCGGGCGACCGGGTTTTCATTCAGAAAACCGTAACCGCCGAAGATCTGGGTGGCGTCCCGGGCATTGTCCATGGCGGCTTCGCTGCCGATCATCTTGGCGATCGACGCCTCCATCTTGAACGACGTGCCGTTGATCATTTTCAGCGCCGCGTCGTAGTAGGCGAGGCGGGCGCTGTGTACCCGCGCCTGCATGCGTGCCAGTTTGAAGGCGATGTGCTGGTTGGATCCGATGGCGCGACCGAACACGTTGCGGCTCTTCGCGTAGCGCACCGACTCGTCGAGGCAGCCCTGCGCCGCCCCGGCGCAGAGCGCGGCGAAGGCGATGCGGCCCTCGTCGAGGGTCTGCACGAAGTTGGCGAAGCCGCGGCCGCGCTCGCCGAGCAGGTTCGCTTCGGGTACCCGCACGTTGTCGAAGAGCAGCGGATGCGTGTCGGAGGTGTGCCAGCCGACCTTGTCGTAGGCGGGCAGTACGGTGAAACCGGGTGCCGGGGTCGGCACCAGGATGGCGGTGAGTTCTTTTTTTATCGAACCGTCGGCGCGGGTGGACTGGCCGGTGACCGCGGTGACGGTGACCAGCCGGGTGATGTCGGTGCCGGAGTTGGTGATGAACTGCTTGCTGCCGTTGATCACCCATTCGCCGCCCGTCAGTTCTGCGGTGGTCTTGGTGCCGGCGGCATCGGAGCCGGCATCCGCTTCGGTGAGGCCGAACGCGGAGAGAGCCTTGCCGCTCGCGAGCAGCGGCACCCACTCCTGTTTTTGTTGTTCGGTGCCGCGACGGTAGACCGGCATGATGCCAAGGCCCACACCGGCTTCGAGGGTAACGGCGATGCTCTGGTCGACGCGTCCGAGTTGTTCGACAGCGAGGCAGAGCGAAAAATAGTCGCTACCCTGGCCGCCGTATTCCTTCGGGAACGGCAGGCCGAACAGGCCCATCTCACCCATCTGGGCGATGATGCCGTATGGCAGGCTGCGTTTGGTGTCGTACTCGTAGGCGGCCGGAGCGACGACGGTGTCGGCGAAGTCGCGAACCTGGTCGCTGAGGTCCTGCTGGCTGGGGCTGAGTTCGTAGCTCATTATAGATCTCCCTGGTCTGGGGTAGCGGCGGGTTCCGCAGGCGTGGGTTCACGGGGCGTGGGTTCAGCGGCAACGCTCGCGACGATCTGGTCGAGGCGCACGAGATCGCCGGGGGCGACGCTGATCGTGACGGTTCCCGCGTGAGGCGCCACGAGTTTGTGCTCCATTTTCATGGCCTCGATAGTGGCGAGGGTCTGCCCGGCAATCACGAGGTCTCCGGCGCTGACCGGCACGGAAACGACGGTGCCCGGCATCGGTGAACGCACCTCGGGTTGAAACGCGCCGGCCACCCGGTTCCGCCCGGCGAGCTGTTCAGCCAGTAGTTCGGCGCGGCTGGGCAGCAGCAGGTCAAAGGCGACACCGTCGTGGCCGAGATGGAGGTGCCCGGTGGTGCGCGCCAGGTCATAGACGCGAGTTTCTCCCTCGAACTCCACTCGCACGCGGCCGGCGTCCACCGGCGCGAGGCGGCCGATGGCCGGCGCGCGGTCGCCGACGCGAACGGATGCTGCGCCCGGCTCCCCGAGAACAGCCACGCTCAGGATCCCGCCACCGTCCACCCCGAACTCATACCGGGCGGGACGGTGCTCGCCCAGGCGCCAGCCGCTCGGCCGCTGCCAGACCGAGGTCGCCGCATCGGCCGCGGCAGCGTGCAGCAGCAGGGCCGCTGCCGCGAGCACGTGGTCGTCGGCCCGCCGAAAGGCGAGGTGCGGCAGGGTGCGCTCGATCAGCCCGGTGTCGAGCTGACCGGCCCGCACCGCCGGTTCGTGCAGCAGCAGACGGAGATATTCCAGATTGGTATGTACTCCGAGCACCAAGGTGTCGGCGAGGGCACGATCAAGGCGCGCGATGGCGGCAGCCCGGTCGGGGCCCCAGGCCACGACCTTGGCGAGCATCGGGTCGTAGGCGCCCCCGATTTGCAGGCCAGGCAGCAGGGCGCTGTCGACGCGGATGCCGTCGCCGACGGCCTCGCGCAGGGCCAGTACGGTGCCGGTCATCGGCAGAAAGTCGCGGTCGGGGTTCTCCGCGTAGACGCGCGCCTCGATCGCATGCCCGCCCAGACATATATCGCTTTGCGCGAGCCCGAGCGGCTCCCCCGCGGCTATGCGCAGCTGCCAGTCGACCAAGTCGACGCCGGTGACGAGTTCGGTGACCGGGTGTTCAACCTGCAGTCGGGTGTTCATCTCCATGAAGAAGAACTCGTCGGGAGCGTCGGCGGCGACCAGGAATTCAACGGTACCGGCTCCGCGATAGTCGACGCTGCGGGCTGCGGCGCAGGCGGCCTCACCGATGCGGGCTCGGGTCGCCGAGTCGAGCAGCGGTGAGGGAGCTTCCTCGATGACTTTTTGGTGGCGGCGCTGCAGCGAGCACTCGCGTTCGCCGAGGTGGATGACGGCGCCGTAGTTGTCGGCCAGCACCTGCACTTCGATGTGCCGGGGAGTGGCGACGAGTCGTTCCAGAAAGAGGGTGTCGTCGCCGAACGCGCTCGCGGCCACGCGGCGCGCGGTGAGCAGGGCGTCGGGGAGTTGGTCGGCGCTCTCGACGACCTGCATGCCCTTGCCGCCGCCGCCGGCGGAGGGTTTGATCAGCAGCGGGTACCCCACCTCGGCGGCAGCCTCGACGAGCTGCTCGTCGGTGAGCCCCGGCCGCGCGATTCCGGGAATGATCGGCACCCCGAAACCGGCAACGTGATTCTTGGAACGGATCTTGTCGCCCATCACAGCCAGCGCGTTTACGCTCGGCCCGATGAACACGATGCCGGCGTCGGCGCAGGCCTGCGCGAAGGCCTGGTTTTCGCTGAGGAACCCGTAGCCCGGGTGAATGGCCTGCGCGCCGGTCTGCGCGGCGGCATTGAGAATTGCGTCAATGCTGAGGTAGCTCTGGGCCGGGGCGGCGGGGCCGATGCGCACCGCGGCATCCGCCAGCTGCACGTGTCGGGCGCCTACATCGGCGTCACTGTAGACGGCAACCGAGCGGATGCCCCGCTCCCGCAGGGTACGCAGGATGCGGCAGGCGATCTCGCCGCGGTTTGCGACGAGCACGGTGGTGAAGTCTGTGGTGAAGTCAGTGGTCATCGGGTCACATCCGAAACAGGCCGAAGGCGGGTTCGGGCAGGGGAACGGCGGAGCAGACGTCCAGGGCAAGGCCGAGCACGGTACGGGTGTCGGCCGGGTCGATGACGCCGTCGTCCCAGAGCCGCGCGGTGGAATAGTAGGGACTGCCCTGCTGTTCGTACTGGTCGGTGATCGGCTGTTTGAACGCAGCTTCTGCCTCGGCCGACCACTCGTCACCACGCGCCTCGATCTGCTCGCGTTTCACGGTCGCGAGCACCGCTGAGGCCTGCGGGCCGCCCATCACCGAGATGCGGCTTCCCGGCCACATCCAGAGAAAGCGCGGCGAGTAGGCGCGGCCGCACATGGAGTAGTTGCCGGCGCCGAACGACCCGCCAATGACGACGGTGAGTTTGGGAACGCGCGTGGTGGCGACGGCGGTGACCATTTTGGCGCCGTGCCTGGCGATGCCGCCGGCCTCGGCGTCCTTGCCGACCATGAAGCCCGAGATGTTCTGCAGGAAGATCAGCGGGATGCCGCGCTGGTCGCACAGTTCGATGAAGTGGGCGCCCTTCTGCGCAGACTCGGCGAACAGGATGCCGTTGTTGGCGACGATACCCACCGGGTGACCGTGCAGGTGGGCGAATCCGGTGACCAGGGTACTGCCGAACTCCATCTTGAACTCGTGGAACTCGCTCGCGTCGACCAGCCGGGCGATGACCTCGCGCACGTCGTAGGACTGCTGCACGTCGACCGGCACGGCGCCGTACAGTTGATCGGCGAGCGCCGCCGGTTCACGCATGGGCAGCACCGGCCAGGCCGACGGCTCGGGCGCGGGCAGGGTCGCGACGATGTCGCGCACGATTTGCAGAGCGTGTTCGTCGTTCTCGGCGAGGTGGTCGGTGACGCCGGAGACGCGGGAGTGCAGTTCGCCGCCGCCGAGTTCTTCGGCCGAGACGATCTCACCGATCGCGGCCTTGACGAGGGGAGGTCCGCCGAGGAAGATCGTGCCCTGGTTCCGCACGATCACGGTCTCGTCGCTCATTGCCGGAACGTACGCGCCGCCGGCGGTGCAGGAACCGAGCACCGCGGCGATCTGCGGAATGCGGGCGGCGGACATCCGTGCCTGGTTGTAGAAGATTCGGCCGAAGTGCTCACGGTCGGGAAAGACCTCGTCCTGCCGGGGCAGGAAGGCTCCGCCGGAGTCGACCAGGTAGACGCACGGCAGCCTGTTCTCGAGGGCGATTTCTTGCGCACGCAGGTGTTTCTTGACCGTCAGCGGGTAGTAGGTGCCGCCCTTGACCGTGGCGTCATTGCAGATGACGAGCACCGGACGATTGTGCACGAGACCGATTCCAACGATGACTCCCGCGCCGGGGCTGTCGTCGTTGTAGACACCGGTGGCGGCGAGCGGTGCAATTTCAAGAAAAGGGCTGCCCTCATCGAGCAGCCGGTCGACGCGTTCCCGGGGCAGGAGTTTTCCGCGGGCGACATGCCGCTGCCGGGAGGTCTCGGGGCCGCCGAGGGCCGCCAGGGCGAGGCGCGCGCGAAGGTCGGCGACGAAAGCGCGCTGCGCGGTGTCGTTGGCGCGAAAGGTGGGGGCGGTGTGGTCGAGCTCACTGGTGAGGACGTTCATCGCCGGCTGTCTCCTTTGACTGGGCGCCAATCACAGTTAATGATTGGTAACTCAATTTAGGTTAGCTAGTATTAACTGAAATGTCCAGTGATGAAGGAACCACGCCGCGCAGCCGGGCCAAGGCCGACCGGCGCACCGCCCTGCTCACCGCGGCGGCCACCCTGTTTGCCCGCTCGGGCTTCAACGGGGTGTCGATCGAGGACCTCGGTGCCGCCGTGGGGGTGAGCGGACCGGCGGTCTACCGCCATTTCAGCGGCAAGCCGGCCGTACTCGCCGCCCTGCTGATCGACGTGAGCGAGGATCTGGTCATCGGGGGTGGTGCTGTGGTCACGGCGACAACGGATGCCGCAGCAGCCCTACAGGGTCTCGTACGCTTTCACGTGGATTTCGCCCTGGCGAACCCCGACGTGATCCGCGTGCAGGACCGCGACCTCGACAGCCTCGCCGAGTCGGACCAACACCGGGTGCGGGCGCTGCAGCGCGAATACGTGGAACTGTGGGTGCACGTGTTGCATCGAGTACACCCGGCAGCCGACGAGACGAAGCTGCGCATTCGCGCCCACGCCACATTTGGGCTGCTGAACTCGACTCCGCACAGCGCGCGCGCCTCGGCGCAACCTGCCGTGCGCGCCCTGCTTGAGGAAATGGCGCTCGCCGCCCTCGGCCTGCCCGCCGCTTAACAATCCCGGGGGCGCGGGTAGTGAGAGCGCCGCAACGTTCACGAGCGTAGCAAGCGCCCGGGAGCGAGTCAGAAGGCGGCGGTGCAGACGCAGAGTTCATTGCCCTCGACGTCGGCGAGAACCCACCAGTCGGGCGCGTGTTCGTCGGTGAGCAGCACGCCGCCGCACAAGAGCACGGCCGCGACCCGGTCTTCGGCGTCATCGCTCGGAACGTAAACGTCGAGGTGGATACGGTTGCGGTCGGTACGGGCGATCTCCATGTGCTGGAACCAGACCTTGGGGGCGAGGCCGCGCGGATCGACCAGCTCGATGCCATCGTCGCCGGCGACCTCGGTGTAGCCGAGGCCCGCCCGCCAGAATGGGCGCACGGCATCCGCGTCGATGCAGTCGATCGCGATGTCGTAACGCGTCGGCTGCGCGAGGTGGGCCGTGGCTCCGAGGGTGTCGGCGAGCTGCTGCACGCGGGCCGCAAGCTCGAGATCGCGACTGGTCACTCCCCCGGCATCGTGCGAGGTCAGCACGAGCGACACCGTGCCGTAACCGAGGCGCACGTCGGGGTGGTGGTTCAGTGCCTCGGCGACCGCGCCGATGCCGTTGACGAGGTCCAGAGCCGACACGAAGTCTTTCGTGCCAAACGTTGCGTGCAGGCATCCGTCAAGATGCACGAAAGCCGTGCCCGCCAGCTGCGTCTTCGTCGAAAAGGGGGCGAGAAGTGCACCATGAGCGTTCATACCTCCACTTTCCTCCGCTGTCGTACCCCGGTCAATCGTCCATCTGGCGCATAACTCCTGCAATCTGCAGGGCCGAAAAACCCAGCCCCCGGAATTCCGCGGAACTTTCCGGTTGGTTTTACAAATTGCAGGAGTTATGCGCAACCCGTGGGTAGGGACGGGCGGTGCCGGGAATGGTGGCAGAACTGCCGGTGGTGAGGAGGCCGGGAGGCGTCAGACCATGGCCAGCACCCGGGCCGGGTCGGCGAGGATGGTTCCGATGTCGGAGAGAAAGCGGGACCCCTGCTCGCCGTCGACCAGGCGATGGTCGAATGACAGGCTGAGGGTGAGCACCTTGCGCAGCGCGACCTGCCCCCGATATGCCCACGGCTGAGAGCGGATGCTGCCCAGCGCGAGGATCGCCGCCTCGCCCGGGTTGAGAATGGGGGTACCCGCGTCGATGCCGAACACCCCGATATTGGTGATGGTGATCGTGCCGCCGGACAGCGCCGCCGGGGTGGTCGTTCCGGCCCGGGCGGCCGTGGTGAGTTCGGCGAGCGCGGCGGCCAGGCCGCGCAGGTCGAGCCGGTCGGCGTCGACGATGTTCGGCACGAGCAGGCCACGCGGGGTGGCCGCGGCGATGCCGAGGTTCACGTGGTGGAACTGCACGATCTCGCCGGCCGGCTCATCCCACCGGGTGTTCACCGCGGGGGTGCGGCCGACCGCCAGGCAGAGCGCCTTGGCCACCACGGCAAGGATGCCGATGCCGGCGTCGGCAAACTGGCGGTCAGCGCGCAGGGAATCGAGGAGCTCGACGGTGGGGGTGACGTCGATGGTGAGGAACTCGGTCACGTGCGGCGCCGTGAACGCGCTCTGGACCATGGCAGCCGCGGTGATTTTGCGCAGGCTCTTGATCGGCGTGCGGCTCTCGCGCTCCAACGTTTCGGGCCTGGACCGGTCGGGCGGAGCCCCGGGCAGACCGGCCGCCGGCACCGACTCCGTGAGGTGGGCACGCACGTCGTCGCGGGTGATCAGGCCGTCGCGTCCGGTTCCGGTGACGGTGGTCAGGTCGATCCCGAGGTCGCGGGCCAGCGCGCGCACCGGCGGCGTCGAGCGCGGGCGCTCAACAGCGGATGCTGCGGCGGGCGCCACCTGGTCCGGCGCGGCATCCACTGCCGTGGGCGGTTGCGAGGATAGCGCTACCGGCGTATCCCGGTCAGCTGGAGCAGCCGGATCGGGCGCAGGCCGGTCGGCCACGACCGCAGGGCCGCCACCCGGCCGGGCTCGACGCTGGGGGTGGCCGCCGCGCTCCACGGCGGGACCATAGCCGACCAGGTTGGCCTCGCGCTGCTGCACGGGCGCTTCGACCGGGGCTGGAGCATCCACTGCACCGGTGTCAGGGGTATCCGGCTCGCCGCCGATGTCAAAGCTGACGATCGGTTCGCCCACGTGCACGACGACCCCCGCCGGCTGGTGCAGCACGCGCACCACCCCGGCGAACGGGCTCGGCAGTTCTACGACCGCCTTGGCCGTCTCAACGTCGGCGATGTGCTGGTTGAGCGTGACCTCGTCGCCCGGCGCCACCAGCCAGGCCACGATCTCGCTCTCGGTGAGCCCCTCACCGAGGTCGGGCAGCTTGAAGATCTTGATCATCGTCGCCCCATGACCCGGTCGACGCCGTCGAGGATGCGGTCAAGGTCGGGCAGGTGGTGGCTTTCGAGCTTGGCCGGCGGGTAGGGCACGTCGAAGCCGGTCACCCGTACCGGCGCGGATTCCAGGTAGCTGAAGCAGCGTTCGGTGACGGTCGCGATGATCTCGCCGCCGAGACCACCCGACTGGGCCGCCTCGTGCGTCACGACCAGACGCCCGGTCTTACGAACGGATGCCTCCACCACCGCGTAGTCCACCGGTGACAGCGAGCGCAGGTCGATGACCTCAATCGACACGCCCTCGTCCAAGGCGGCGAGCGCCGCGTCGCGCGCCGTGGACAGGAGCGCACCGTAGGCGAGGAGCGTGACGTCCGTTCCTGGACACACGACGACGGCCTGGTCCATCGGGGCACCCAGCTCGGGCACGACCTCGCCCTTCACGTGGTAGCGACGCTTGGGCTCGAAGTAGAGCACCGGGTCATCGCTCGCGATGGCCTGCCGGATGAGACTGTAGGCATCCTGCGCGTTGGAGACGGCGATCACGCGTAGGCCGGAGGTGTGGGTGAAGTACGCCTCCGGTGATTCGGAGTGGTGTTCGGCCGCTCCGATGCCGCCGCCGAACGGCACTCGGATGGTGATCGGCATGCGCACGGCGCCCTGGGTGCGGTAGTGGAATTTGGCGACCTGGCTGACGATCTGGTCGAAGCCGGGAAAGATGAAGCCGTCGAACTGGATCTCGCAGACCGGCCGGTAGCCGCGGTAGGCGAGGCCGACCGCGGTGCCGATGATGGCGGATTCGGCGAGCGGCGTGTCGATGACCCGGCGAGCGCCGAACTGGGCGAGCAGGTCGCTCGTCACCCGAAAGACACCGCCGAGGGCTCCGATGTCTTCGCCGAGCAGCACGACCTTGGGGTCGTCGAGCATGGCCTGGCGCAGGCCCTCGTTGATGGCCTTGCCCATGGTAAGGGTTTTCGTCTCGCTGAGCGGGGTGGGAGTCGGCGCGGTGAGGCCGGGAACGGTCGACACCGTGGCTGGGGTCATCAGGGTGGTCATGGTCATCACGCCTTTCCGTTCTGTTCTAAACCGCTCTGTCCTGCGCCGCCGAAGCTCGTGAGATACCCGGCGTAGTCGGTGCGCTGGCGTTCGAGGGTGGCGTTGGGGGTGACGTAGACGTGGTCGAACACGCTCAGCGGCTCGGGGTCCGGCATGCCGATACAGCCGGCGCGCAGTTCGGCGGCCGCATCGTCGGCGAGAGCCTGGGTGGCCGCCTCGGAGTCGGGGGTGATCTCCCCCAGCGTCGTCAGCAGCCGGTGCAGGCGCAGCAGGGGGTCACGCGTCTTCCACTCGGCGAGTTCGGCCGGGTCGCGGTAGCGGGTGGGGTCATCCGCTGTGGTGTGCGGCCCCATGCGATAGGTGACGGCTTCGATGAAGGTGGGGCCGCCGCCGGTGCGGGCTCGGTCGAGGGCGATGCGGGTGGCTGCCATGACCGCGATCACGTCGTTGCCATCGATGCGCAGGCTCGGGATGCCGAAACCCGGCGCGCGATCGGCGATGTTGCGGTGCGCCTGCACCCCGACCGGTTCGGAGATGGCCCACTGGTTGTTCTGGCAGAAGAAGACCACCGGCGCCTGGAAGCTCGCCGCGAAGACCATGGCCTCGTTGACGTCGCCCTGGCTGGTGGCGCCGTCACCGAAGTAGGTGATGGCGACGGAGTCGACCTCGTCGCGCTGGGCACCGAGGGCCCAGCCGGTGGCGTGCAGGGTCTGCGCGCCGATGATGATTGCCGGGGTGGCCATATTGACCGTGTACGGGTCCCAGCCGGACTGGGCGTTGCCGCGCCAGACCTTGACGATGTCGGTGAGGTTCACGCCTCGGCAGTAGGCGACCGCGTTCTCGCGGTAGCTCGGAAAGATGAAGTCGTCACTGCGCAGGGAGCGGGCGGAACCGACCTGCGCGGCTTCCTGGCCGAGCAGCGGCGGCCACAGGCCGAGTTCGCCCTGGCGTTGCAGGGCGGTCGCCTCGGTGTCGATGCGGCGCACCACGACCATGTCGCGGTACAGCGCGAGCAGGGCCGGGCCATCGAGGTCTTCGACCCACGGGTCGAATTCGCAGGCCGGTATCCGCTCGCCGCCGAGCGAGAGGAGTTGCACCGGCTGAGACGAGAAATCAATCATGGGTCGCTCCGAGCGTCATTGCTAAAGTTGACGTGAGCCTATGTCGACCCGACAGGGAGCACAACCACTTCCAAAAATAGTGAGCAGAGTGCCCTATTCAGGCGCGGCAGACCGTGTTAATGTTTTGCACTATGTACAGCCTTGACAAGACCGACACAAAGCTCCTCCAGGCGCTCTCCGCCGACCCGCGCAGCACATTCGTCGCGCTCGCCGACACGCTGGGTCTATCCCGCAATACCGTGCAGGCCCGGATGAAGCGATTGGAAGATTCCGGAGCCTTTCTCGGCTTCGATCGCCGCATCAATCCGGCCGCGCTCGGCTACCCGCTGACCGCCTTCATCGAGGTGCACGTGCAGCAGAAAAGGCTCGCCCAGATCGTCATCGACCTCGCGTTGATCCCCGAGATCGTGCAGGCGCACGGCATGAGCGGGCAGGCTGACCTGCTCGTGCGGGTGGTCTGCACGGATGCCGCCGATCTATTCCGTATCGACGGAACGATCCTCGCCTGCGACGGGGTCGAACGCACCGAGACCTCGCTCGCGATGGGCGAGGTCATCCCCTATCGCCTCACGCCGTTGCTCGACCGCCGCGGGTAGCCGGATCTATTTGCTAAATTCTTCATATAGTTATATAAAGAAGTAATGAAGTTATTTGCGCTGGTAGTCTTGCACTCAACCAGACGCACCGCAGAATCCGTCGCCTGCCCAACACCTTCGACTTTCGCGCTCCCCACAGAAGGCACCAGCTTCGTGAACATGCATGCACACCGGGGACTCGTATGAGTTTCCTGCGATTGGCCACGCTCATTCGTCACGGCGCGCGCATCGCCGAACCGGCACCGCCCGCACCACCGTTGTTGGCCGGAGCCGAGGTCTTCGGCGGCAGTGTGCAGGTGCGCTTCATCAACGCCGGCGGCTGCAATGACTGTGCCCTCGAAGTGTCGGCCGCCTTCGGACCGGTCTACGACGTGGAACGCTATGGCGCCCGCCTGGTTCCCTCGCCCCGGCACGCCGACGTGCTCCTCATCGTCGGCAGCGTCACTCGCAACATGGCCGAGCCGCTGCGCCGCACGATCGAGGCCACCCCGACCCCCCGGTTCGTGATCGCCGTCGGTGACTGCGCCCTGCACGGCGGCGCCTTCCGCGACGGCTACGGCATCATGGGGCCGGTGTCCGACTTCGTGCACGTCGACATCGAGGTTCCGGGGAGTCCGCCGGAACCGGCCGATATCGTGCGGGCGCTGCGCCGGATGACCGGCCGATGACCGGCATCGGAGTCGGCCTGCTCCTGCACACCCAGACCGGAACGGGCCACCTACTGCAAACCGGCATCGGAGCCGGTCTGCTCCTGCAACTGGGCCTCGGCGCGCTGGCCGTCGTGAGCGCCCTCCTGGCGGCACCGTCCCTGCGGTCGCGGGCGGGGGGTATCCTCTGCACCCTCATCGCCGTGACCGGCTTTGCCACCGGCCTCGCCGCCCTGCTCGGTGCCACCGGAGGTCTGCTCATTCCGATCGCCCTGCCGATGGACCCGCTCCTGCTGGCCCCCGACCGCCTCGGCGGCCTGTTCATGCTCATCGTCTCCGGCGTCGGCATCCTCGTCTCGCTCTACTCGATGGGCTCCACTCGCGGGCCCGACGCGAGCCGCACCGCCTGGGTCGCCATGCCGGTGTTCCTCGTGGGCATGCAGCTCGTACCGGCCGCCACAGACTCGGTCTCATTCCTGCTGGCCTGGGAGATCATGACCCTCGGCTCCACCGTGCTGCTGCTGGCCGACCATGCCAGCCGCGCCACCGTCGCCTCCGCCGGCATCTGGTACTCGGCCATGTCGCAGTTGAGTTTCTTCTTCATCCTCGCCGGATTCGCCGTGCTCGCCGCAGCGTCGGGCGGAACCAGCTTCACCAACCTGCAGGCCATCGAACCCGGCTCCTGGGCGGCGAATGTGGCCTTTGTGCTCTTTTTGCTCGGTTTCGGCGGCAAGGCCGAACTCGTGCCGCTGCACGTGTGGGTGCCCCGGGTGCTGCCCGAAGCGCCCAGCCACGTCTCGGCCGCGATGAGCGGCGCCATGGTCAAGATCGGCGTGTACGGCGGCCTGCTCGTCTGCGTGCGCCTGCTGCCGGACGGCCCGGCCTGGTGGGGCATCGCGATCATGCTGGTCGGCGGCGCCTCCGCTCTCTACGGCATCCTGCAGGCCTCCGTGTCGAGCGATCTCAAGGTACTGCTCGCCTATTCGACGACCGAGAACATGGGTCTGGTCTTTCTCGGACTCGGAGCGAGCATGCTGCTGCGTGGTTACGACGCGCAAGCGGCAGCGGATGCCGCCCTCGTCGCAGCCCTGCTGCTCGCCGTCAGCCACGCCGCGTTCAAATCCACCCTGTTCCTCGGCGCCGGCGCGATCATCCACGCCACCGGGGAACGCAACCTGGACCGCCTCGGCGGGCTCGGTGCCCGCATGCCCGTGACCGCCGCCGCGTTCGGCATCGCAAGCCTCGGCGCCGCCGCCATCCCGATTACGAGCGGCTTCGTCGCCGAGTGGATGCTGCTGCAGTCACTCATCCACGGCGGTCGTCTCGACGGTGCGGTCGTCTCGGTCGCGGCATCCGTTGCCATGCCCCTCGCCGTCGCCGTGATCGCTCTCACCGCCGGCCTCGCCCTGCTCACCTTCGTCAAGGCCTACGGCATCGCCTTTCTCGCCCGCCCGCGCAGCAGTGCCGCAGCGGATGCCCGCGAGGTCTCGCCGCTCATGCAGCTGGCCCTCGTCCTCGGCGCGCTTTTCGTGCTCGCCCTGGGGCTGCTCCCCGGGCCGGTCGCCGCGCTCGTGGCGCACACGGTCAGCCCGAGCCCGACGGCCGCGGTCCAGGCGGTCGGCCTCGGCGGGGTGTCGCTGCCGGGCATCGGCGCGGTACTCGACCCGATCATGCTCGTCATACTGTCAGCCCTCGTCGCCATCCCGGTGATCGTGTCGATCATCGTGTCGGCCCGTCGGCATCCGCACCGCACCATCGACCTGCCCTGGGGCGGCGGCGGCTCCCGGGCGCGGCCGCGCATGCAGTACACCGCGACCTCCTACGCCGAACCGCTCGTTCGGGTCTTCGACGACGTGCTCAAGCCGTCGCGCGACGTGCAGGTCACCCATGTGGCCGAGTCGCGCTACCTGGTGGAACGGGTGCAGGTGGAACAACGCGTTTCTGACGTCTTCGAAACCCGACTGTACCGGCCCGTGCTCAACCTGTTCCAACGTTATGGAATCGTCGTGCGGCATGTCGCCAACGGCAGCATCCATCGGTACCTGTCCTACTCTTTCGTCGCTCTTCTGATCGTGCTGATTGTGGTCTCGCTATGAACGCCGCTTCGAGCGCCATCATCATCGCCTTCGTGCAGGTCGTGCTGTTCGTCTTCCTCGCCCCGCTGCTCATGGGTGTGATCCGCCAGGTGCGGGCCACCATCGAGGGTCGCGCCGGCGCCGGAATCTGGCAGCCGTGGCGTGACGTGCGCAAGCTGCTCGCCAAAGACCCGGTGCGCGCCGAAGGCAGCAGTTGGATGCTCAAGGCCGGGCCGGTCGCCCTGATGGTCTCGAGCCTGCTGCTCTGCGTGCTCCTGCCGCTCGTGGGAACCATCCCGTTCCCGTCCATTCCGAGCGACCTGTTCGTCATCGTCTCGGTCATGCTCATCGGCGTGGTCGCGCTCGCGCTGGTCGGGCTGGACGGCGGCACAGCGTTCGGCGGCATGGGTTCCAGCCGGCACATGACCGTCGCCGCACTCGTCGAACCGACCCTGCTGCTCGCGGTCTACGCCCTGTCGATCCCGGCCCAAACGAGCACCATCTCGGCCATCGTCGAAACCCGGCTGTTCTCCCCTGCGGTCATCATCTCTCCGGTCAGCGTGCTCGCCCTCGTGGCCCTGTCGATCGCGATCATGGCCGAAACCGCTCGGCTGCCCGTCGACAATCCGGGCACCCACCTCGAACTGACCATGCTGCACGAGGCGATGACTCTCGAAGCGAGCGGCCGCGACCTGGCCTGGCTCGAAGTCGGCTCCTGGCTGAAACTGGCCGCCCTGCTCGGCCTGGTCAGCAACCTGGTCGTACCGTGGGGTGTCGTCACCGATTTCAGCGCCCTCGGTCTCGCGATCGGCGTTGTCAGCATCGCCGTCAAGGTACTCGTGCTCGGTGTTCTGCTCAGTGTCGGCGAGATCTTTTTGGCCAAGGTGCGCCTGTTCCAGGTGCCCGAGCTGCTCGCCGGTTCCTTTGCCCTCGCCTTCCTGGCCGTCACCGCCTCCTACCTGGTCGCCTGAGGAGCATCCGTCGTGTTTGAAACTTTCTATCCCCAGCTGATCGGCCTCTGCACCGGCGCCCTGCTACTCACGAGCGCCCTCATGGTCTGGCGCCATTCCCTGCTCGCGTCCATTCGGCTGCTCGCCCTGCAGGGCATGGCCCTCGCCGCGCTCGTCGCGGTGATCGGCATCGCCGAGGGCGAGCCGGAGCTCGTGCTCGTGTCGCTGCTGATTCTTTCGGTGAAGGGCGTCGGCCTGCCCTGGGTGCTCGCGCACCAGTCCAAGGCTTCGATCAAGCAGATCCAGGAATCGCCCCGGCTCAACCCGACCGCCGCGCTGCTCGCCGTCACCCTGCTGACCATCCTCAGCTACGTCGTGGTCAGCCGCGTCTTCGGCCTCGGCGACACGACGACCGGTCATGCCGCACCAATCGGCCTGGCCATGGTGCTGATCGGCTTTCTCCTGCTGATCAGCCGGCGGCGGGCGCGCTCCCAGCTCATCGGCTTTCTGCTGCTCGACAATGGCATCGCCACCCTCGCGTTCCTGACCAGCGGCGGCGTGCCGATCCTGCTGGAGTTCGCGGTCTCCCTCGACGTGCTGCTGGTCGTGCTCATCCTGCACGTTTTCGCCGGCCGTATGCGCACCAAGTTCGGCGGCACGGCCGTCGATCAGCTCAGAGAGTTGCACGACTGATGTCATTCGTACTGTGGATTCCCCTGGTCGGCCCGCTCGTCTTCGCCGGTCTCAGCCTGCTGCTTGGCGGCTCGGCGCTGCGCCGCTTTGTCGGCGTCGCCGCGTCGAGCGCCGTGCTCGTTTCGGGGCTGCTTCTGGTCAGCGCGGTGCTGGGCGGCTCCGTTCCCGACAGCGGCGGCGGCATGCTGCGCGCCGACGCCCTCTCCGCCTACATGCTCAGCGTCGTCGGAGCGGTCGGGCTCATCTCCACCTGGGGCGGCCTGAGCAGCGCGGCGTCGAGCCGCACCAAGGACGCCGCCGGCTACGAGGCTCTCATCGCCCTGTTCCTGGCCGCGATGTCCCTCGCGGTGCTGGCCGACAGCATCGGCCTGATGTGGGCTGCCGTCGAGGCCACGACCATCGCCACCGCATTCCTGGTCGGCCACCACCGCACCCGCCGGTCCCTCGAAGCGGCCTGGAAATACGTCATCCTCGGCTCGGTCGGAGTCGCGATCGCGCTGCTGGGTATCGTGCTGATCTACGCTGCCTCGGTCGGCACCGACACCCCGACCCTGTCCTGGGTGCTCCTGAGCCAATCCACACGAGGCCTCGACCCGGCCCTCATCACCGCCGGCGGAGCCCTCGCCGTACTCGGTTTCGCCACAAAGTCGGGCCTCGCGCCGATGCACAGCTGGCTGCCGGATGCCCACAGCCAGGCCCCAGCCCCGGTCTCCGGCCTCATGTCGGGCGTTCTGCTCTCGGTCGCGCTCTACGCCATCCTGCGCATCCAGTCCATCACCAACCTCGTGATCGGTCCGGAGTTTCTGCGCACCATGCTCAGCATCGGCGGCCTGCTCTCCCTACTCGTGGCCGCCTCGCTGCTCATTCGCCAACGCGACTACAAGCGGATGCTCGCCTACTCCAGCATCGAACACATGGGCCTGATGGCGATCGGGGTGGCGATCGGCCCGGCCGCGCTCCCCTCGGTGCTGCTATACATTCTCGGCCACGGCCTGATCAAGGCAACCCTGTTCGTGATCTCTGGTCGTATTCTCAAGGTCGAGGGCACCCCGGTGATCTCCGATGTCCGCGCCCTGCTGGTGCGACGGCCCGGCCTCGCGGTGCCGTGGCTGATCGCCATGGCCGCCATCGTCGGCTTTCCTCCGTTCAGCATCTTCTTCTCGGAGGTCGGAATCATCATGGCCGGCTGGTCGGTGGGCCTCGGCGGCGTCGTCGGAGCAGCCCTCGTACTGCTGCTGGTAATCTTCGCCGCGTTCACCCGCCTGACCGTGCAGATGACCATCGGCGCTCCCCCGGACGGCGCCGCGTTCACACCCGACTACTCGTCTCACGGCCCCCGCCTGCCGATCATCCTGGCCCTGGCCACGACAGCGACGGTCGCATTCGTGGCCGAACCGGTCGGCACTCTGCTGCTGCAGGCCACAGCCGTTCTGGGAGGTACCAACTGATGCGTGACGAACGAACGCCCGAAGATATCGCCGCTGACAACCTGGCGGAGGGCGATGCCGTTCTGCGTCACCTCGACCGGGCAGCACTACCGCACGCTGCGGGTACGTTGCTCGATGCGGGCAGCCGCCTGGCGCTGGTTGCCTGCCACGAAGACGCCGATGCCTTTCGCATCGTCTACTCCTTCGTCGGCACCAGCCCCGCATTGCGAGCCGACCTGTGCGTCACCGTGCCGCGGGACGATGCCTGGATTCCGAGCCTCGCGGAGAGCTCCCTGCCGGCCGGTAACTTCGAGCGCGGTATCCGCGACCTGTACGGGGTCGTCCCCCGCAACCATCCGCAGCCGCACCGCCTCGTGCGCCACGGCCATTGGCCGCGGGGCTGGTACCCGATGCTGCGCGCCAACACCGTCGTACCCGAGTTCGAGCCCGACACAGAGTCGTTCCCGTTCGTACCGGTGGAAGGCCCCGGCGTGTATGAGATCGCCGTCGGCCCCATTCACGCCGGTATCATCGAGCCCGGTCATTTTCGCTTCTCGGTCGTCGGGGAAACCATCGTGCGGATGGAAGCCCGCCAGTGGTATCTGCATCGCGGTGTCGAGAAGGTGTTCGAGGGCAAGACCGCAGCCGCAGGAGTCCTCCTGGCCGAGCAGATCAGCGGCGACACCGCCGTCGGGCACTCCCTCGCCTTCGTCATGGCCGTTGAACAGGCTGCCGGCATCGAGGTCTCCGAGCCCGACCGGCTGCTGCGTGCCCTGCTGCTCGAGCTGGAACGGCTCTACAACCATGTGACCGACCTCGGCTCCCTGGCCAACGACGTCGGCTTCGGCATCATCGACGCCCAGGCCCAAGGGCTGCGCGAGCAGCTACTGCGCATCAACAAGAGGATCACCGGTCACCGGCTGCTGCGTGGCGCCCTCAGCGTGGGCGGCACCCGCGTGAGCGCACTGCCCGAGGCGGCCGATCTGGTTCGAATCGCTGCGGCCATGGCCGAACTGGTCGGCATCACGCTCGGCCACGCCATCGTGCGCGGCCGTTTCACCGGAACGGCCCGGCTCTCCAACGAACACGCGACCACGATCGGGACGCTCGGATACGTCGCCAGGGCATCCGGCATCGACACGGATGCCCGCAACGAGCATCCGTTCGTCAATCTCGGCGAAGTCTTCCACGTTGTGACCGAAGAGGGCGGCGATGTGATGGCGCGGTACACCGTTCGCGCGCGCGAGGTGGAGGTGTCTGCCGCGGTCGCCGTCGACCTGCTGCGCCGCCTGCAGGGCCACACCGGAAGCATGCGCAGTCTGACCCCGACCTCGGCCGGCACCGGGCTCGCCCTGGTCGAAGCCTGGCGGGGAACCGCAACCCACCGGGTCGAACTGGCCGCCGACGGCACCCTCGCCCGGGTGAAGGTCGTCGACCCGTCCTTTCTGAACTGGCCCGCTGTGCCGGACGCCCTGTCGGAGACGATCGTTCCCGACTTTCCGCTCGCCAACAAGAGCTTCAACCTCTCCTACGCGGGAAACGACCTGTAACGGACAACGACGC
This sequence comes from Cryobacterium glaciale, assembly GCF_004402535.1. Taxonomy (GTDB): domain Bacteria; phylum Actinomycetota; class Actinomycetes; order Actinomycetales; family Microbacteriaceae; genus Cryobacterium; species Cryobacterium glaciale. Next base: position 107,008 of record NZ_SOEY01000019.1, read on the forward strand.
CCCCGACGAACGAATTATTCTTTTTCGAGGTGGCGGAGCATGGCGTGCGAGTCGGCGAGATTGGCAAGCACCATGCGTTTGGCCGCGGCGAGCAGCTCAATCGCGCTCGGGTCGCGCAGGGCGTAGAAGATGGAATTTCCCTCGCGGCGGGTGACGACCACGCCGGCGCGGCGCAGCACGCCGAGCTGCTGTGACAGGTTGGACAGCTCGCAGCCGAGAGCTTCAGCGAGGGAACCCACCGATCGTTCACCGGCCACGAGCTGTTCCAGTACCTGCACCCGCAGAGGATGCCCGAGCGACTTGAACAGGTCGGACTTCAATTGGGCAGCGGGCAAACCAGAAGACAGCACAGGTTCAGTATATCGATACCTTATGATTCTTTCAACTAGATGGCTGCCGCGGAATGCGTACCGTTGAATCGCCGTTAGCGGAGGCGCAGCACCCCATCATTCACGAGGGCCCGCGTGTAGCCGAGGCTGTTACCGAGCGCATTCGGGTGAAAGTTGGCCGGCGCGAACGGGTTCAGCGGATCGAACGCAAAGTAGGGAACCCGAGACCCGATACCGTGTCCGGCAAATTCCTGCGACGCATCAACAAAGCGGATGTTCGGATTCGCCAGCGCCAAGACGGATCCCGCGATAACGACGTTGAGTGCGTCAGTGGCACCATTAAGCACATCGCCCAGCGGGGAGAATCCCGGCTTGAACTGGCGCGGATAGCTGAGCACCGCGATCTTTGCCTGCGGCAACGTCGCCGCCACGAGACCGTAGGTCCCCACGAGCTTGGGGGCGAGACCGCTCAACTGAGTAAAGCTGTCGTTGATGGCGTCGATGCAGTCCCCGCTGGCCGGATCGGGAGCGCAGGCCGCCAAAACGGCGTTGGAACCGGCGTCGATGCCGCCGACGGTCAGCGTGACCAGAGCGGCACTCTGGCTGACCCCGAGAAGCTGAGCGGGAACATCCCCTGTGCTGGCACCGGAACACGCTTTGTTCGACACGAGTTTCAAGGGGCTGACCAGGTCCGCGAAGATCGGGTAGCTGGCGCGCTTGGAGCGCAGGCACGGGGTGCCGTCGAGAACGTAGGGCGGGGCACCCTGACCCGACGTGAACGAGTCGCCGAGCGCGACGTAGCTCGACGCTGCGACCGCGGCGGAATGCCTGTCGACGGTCTGCGCGACCACTGGGGCACTGACCGCGCCAGCAAGCAGGGCAGCCGTGAGTACGGCGACGGCGCCGAAGCGGGGCAGGAATCGTGAAGTTTTCCGTTGACTTGTCATGCGCTGCACGGTAGACCCGGTTCGTGTCCACGACAAGGCACGAATGCGTCCGGCACTCACGCGAAAAGGCCCGCACTGCAAGCAGTGCGGGCCTTCCGTCTACCCGACCGACCTGGCGAGAGGTGATCGGGAGATCTATTGGGGCACGGTGTTCGTTTAGTTCGAGGCCTCGACCGAAGCGTCTGCGCTGTCGGAAGCCGCAGCGCGACCCTCGGTGTCAGCCGCCTCGTCGAGCACCGGGGCGAGCGACAGCTTGCCACGGTCGTCGATCTTCGTGATTTCCACGAGGACCTTCTGTCCGACGCCGAGCACGTCTTCGACGTTCTCGACGCGCTTGCCACCAGCAAGTTTACGCACCTCGGAGATGTGCAGCAGACCATCCTTGCCCGGGAGCAGGGAAACGAAGGCGCCGAACGCGGCGATCTTGACGACGGTTCCGAGGAACTGCTCGCCCACCTCGGGGTTGGTCGGGTTCGCAATGGCGTTGACCTGGGCGCGCGCGGCCTCGGCCGACGGTCCGTCGACGGCGCCGATGTACACGGTTCCGTCTTCCTCGATCGAGATGTCGGCACCGGTGGTGTCCTGGATCGAGTTGATCGTCTTGCCCTTCGGGCCGATCAGCTCGCCGATCTTGTCGACGGGGATCTGCACGCTGATGACGCGGGGCGCGGTGGGCGCCATCTCGTCGGGAGCGTCGATCGCCGCGTTCAGCACGGAGAGGATCGTGGTGCGGGCATCCTTCGCCTGCGTCAGCGCGCCGGCCAGGACCGAGGCGGGGATGCCGTCGAGCTTGGTGTCGAGCTGGATCGCGGTGATGAATTCGCTCGTACCGGCAACCTTGAAGTCCATGTCGCCGAGGGCGTCTTCCGCGCCGAGGATGTCGGTCAGTGCCGCGTAGCGGGTCTGACCGTCAACGGTGTCGCTGATCAGGCCCATGGCGATGCCGGCGACCGGGGCGCGCAGCGGCACTCCGGCGTTCAGCAGCGACAGGGTGGACGCACAGACGGAACCCATCGAGGTGGAACCGTTGGAGCTGAGCGCCTCGGAGACCTGACGGATGGCGTAGGGGAACTCCTCGCGCGACGGCAGCACGGGAACCAGGGCACGCTCAGCGAGCGCTCCGTGGCCGATCTCGCGACGCTTCGGCGTTCCGACCCGGCCGGTCTCACCGGTCGAGTAGGGCGGGAAGTTGTAGTTGTGCATGTAGCGCTTCTTGGTGACCGGGCTCAGAGAGTCGATCGACTGCTCGAGCTTGAGCATGTTCAGGGTGGTGACGCCCAGGATCTGGGTTTCGCCGCGCTGGAAGATGGCCGAGCCGTGCACGCGCGGGATGACCGCAACCTCGGCGTCGAGCGGGCGGATGTCTGCCAGCCCACGGCCGTCGATGCGGATGCCCTCGTTGAGGACGCGTGAGCGCACGACGAGCTTGGTGACCGACTTGTAGGCCGCGCTGACCTGGTTGTTGGCGCTCGCGTCGAGCTCGCCGGCTTCGACCTTGGCCGCTATGGCGGTCTTGACGGATGCCTTGAGTGCATCGTCAGCGTTCTGACGCTCGACCTTGTCGGCAATCGTGTAGACCGTCTTGAGCTGGTCGTAGGACAGCGCAGCGACTGCGTCGTAGGTGGCCGGCTGGTACGGCGGGAACAGCGCGAAGTCGGCGGTCGGCTTGGCGGCAGCGTCGGCTACCTGCTGCTGCGCGAAGACGAGCTGCTTGATGAAGGGCTTGGAAGCTTCGATGCCCTGGGCAACGACGGCTTCGTTCGGCGCGATGGCGCCACCCTTGATCAGGTTCCAGGCAGCGTCGGTGGCTTCGGCCTCGATCATCATGATCGCGACGTCCTGCGCGCCGGCGGCATCCGTGACCACGCGGCCGGCGACGACCATGCTGAACACAGCATCGTCTAGCTGCGAGTGCTTCGGGAAGGCAACCCACTGGCCGCCACCGTTCTCGTCGGGGATGAGCGCGACGCGAACGCCACCGATCGGTCCGGAGAACGGCAGGCCGGCGAGCTGGGTCGACATGGAGGCCGCGTTGATGGCGAGCACGTCGTAGAGTTCGTCGGGCTCGATGGCCAGAACGGTGATGACAACCTGGATCTCATTGCGGAGACCGTCGACGAACGACGGGCGCAGCGGCCGGTCGATCAGGCGGCAGGTGAGGATCGCGTCGGTCGAGGGGCGACCTTCGCGACGGAAGAAGCTGCCCGGGATGCGGCCGGCAGCGTACATGCGCTCTTCGACGTCGATGGTGAGCGGGAAGAAGTCGAAGTTGTCCTTCGGCTGCTTGCTGACGCTCGTGGCGGAGAGCAGCATCGTCTCTTCGTCAATGTACGCGGCGGCAGAACCCTGCGCCTGCTGGGCGAGACGCCCGGTTTCAAAACGGATGGTGCGCTTGCCGTACTTGCCGTTGTCGATAACGGTCTCGGCGAACGTGATTTCTGGACCCTCCATGTGGGGGTTTTCTCCTTTAAGTTTGCTTCTCGCCATTCTGGCGACGAAGGCTCGCGTGCCCAAGTGGCGCACGAGTGGGACGAGGAGCTCGAACAGGCAGTATCAGCCCATGTGTCAACTGACTTTCAATCGACACTGTCGCTGTGCTGGCCACCAGTAGAAATTCACCAGAAGCTGCGCGTCTGGGAAACCACCACCGAGGACCAGCTTCCTGCCAGCTGTGCTCCGGTTGCTCAGTCACTTCCGAGGAACGACCGTTATCAGCTTATCAGACCGGGCGTTTTTGCCGACCGGCGCCGCTGTTGTCGGCAGACTTCAAATAGCCCCGAACTGGTGTCATGAAGACGGCAGGGCGGCGCCGTCACTCAGGCAGAGTGATACTGAGCGGAGTGAGGCGTGCAAGTGCAGGGACTCGGACGGCTCGTGATCCTGGTCGCCGACCCTTTTGGGATTCATGGTCTTGGCGAGCGGTGCGTTCACCGCCCGCATTTTCTAGTCGACGCGCTTGGCAGCCACGGGCTGGGCGTCTCTCTCGAGAGCGGCAGCAGCACGCTGCTTGATGCCGAGTACGGAATGGCGGCGGCCGTACGCGAAGTACACGATGAATCCGACGGCCAGCCAGACCGCGAACCGCACCCAGGTAAGGGTGGTGAGGTTCAGCATCAGCCAGGTACAGAGCACGGCCGACAGGATCGGCAGCACCGGCGAGAACGGCACCTTGAAAGCGCGCGGCAGATCCGGGCGTTTCTTGCGCAGCACGACGACGGCGATGCTGACCAGCACGAAAGCCGACAGGGTGCCGATATTGATCATCTCTTCGAGCACGCCGACGTCGGTGAGGCCGGCGATCAGCGCAACGGCGGTACCGGAGATAATCTGAATGCGCGCGGGAGTGCGGCGCTTCTCGCTCGTCACGCTCAGCCAGCGCGGCAGCAGGCCGTCACGGCTCATCGCGAACAGCACTCGCGACAGGCCGAGCAGCAGCACCATGATCACCGTCGTGAGGCCGACCAGAATTCCGATCGAGATGACCTGCGCGGCCCAGCCGGCGCCGACGGCCACGAAGGCGGTTGCAAGGGAGGCATTGGGGTCGTCGGCCAGCACCGTGTAGGGCACCATGCCGGTCAGGACCAGGCTCACGCCGAGGTAGAGCACGGTGACGATGGCGAGCCCGGCGAAGATGCCCCGCGGCAGGGTCTTCTGCGGGTTCTTGACCTCTTCGGCGCTCGTGGCGACGACGTCGAACCCGATGAACGCGAAGAAGACCAGGGAAGCACCGGCCAGCAACCCGAACAGGCCATACTGGGCCGGGGCCGCACCGGTCATGAAGGAGAACAGCGACTGCATCCAGACGTCACCGTCACCGCCGGTCGATGGCACTTCAGCGGGGATGAACGGGGTGTAGTTCTTCGGGCTGATGAAGAACGCGCCGACGATGATGACGAAGACGACGATGGCAACCTTGATGATCGTGAACACGCTCGCGACCCGGGCGGACAGCTGGGTGCCCAGCACGAGCAGAGCGGTGAAGATGGCGACGATAACGAAGGCACCCCAGCTCACATCCAGGCCGATCACATTGATCGTGGCGGGAACGTTCCAGCCAGCGAGATCGAAGACGGTACTGAGGTAGATACCCCAGTATTTCGCGATCACGGCGGCTGCGGTGAGCATCTCCAGGATGAGGTCCCAGCCGATGATCCAGGCGAGCAGCTCGCCGAGGGTGGCATAGGTGAACGTGTAGGCGGAACCGGCGACCGGAACGGCCGAGGCGAACTCGGCGTAACACATGATCGCGAGGGCACAGGTGAACGCGGCCAGCAGAAAAGCGAGGGTGACCGACGGTCCGGCGTAGCTGCCGGCCGCCTTGGCACCGACCGAGAAGATTCCCGCGCCGACAGCCACGGCAACGCCCATGATCATGAGGTCCCAGGTGCCGAGGGTGCGTTTGAGGCTGTGGCCCTTCTCGAGCGAGTCTGCTATCGAATCTTCAATACTCTTGGTGCGCCAGAGACTCATGGTGTGCGGTGTCCGTTTCCTTATTGCCAACCCCATATTCTAGCGTCCGTTCTACCCCCGGTTCGAAGGGTACACAAAACGGGCCGCCACCCGGAGGTGACGGCCCGTTCTGAAGAAGTTCGCGTTGTCAACGCTGCACCGCTTCCTGCAAATCAACTGCAGAAAATTAGCGACGCAGGCCGAGGCTGCCGATCAGTGTGCGGTATCGAGTGATGTCGATGTCCGACAGGTAGCCGAGCAGACGGCGACGCTGACCAACCATAAGAAGCAGGCCACGACGTGAGTGGTGGTCGTGCTTGTGCTCTTTCAGGTGCTCCGTGAGGTCGAGAATGCGCTGCGTGAGCATTGCAATCTGAACTTCCGGGGACCCGGTGTCGCCTGGGTGGGTAGCGTACTTTTCGATGATCGCCTTCTTAGCATCTGGTTCGAGTGCCATAAAGTGGGATCCCCTTTCTCTCACTGCGCGGTGCCCTTGGCTGAATGCCTGAGCTCTCTTTATCCGCGGCCGTTGAACGGCAACCTACATACTTTAGCAGAGTGGGCGACCGGTGCGGTCCCCGGGGCGAATCGGGCAACAACATGGCCGGCCTGTCCCCTCCTGCGCGTACCGCTACAGTGGGGGAATCATCGAGGAGGGGCACCTATGGGTACGTTGCTTTACGGTAATCCGGGCATCGTGATCACCTTCGACGATCGAGCACTCCTGCACCTGCAGATCGTGATCAGCACCAAGCTGCGCCGACGCGAGAGTTTCGTCTTCACCTGGACCGATTCGGTCGACGAGGGCAGCGGCCGCAGCGCGATCTGGCTCGACCCCACGAGCACGCTCTACTACCGCTATTTCGGCAGCCGCACCCCGTCGATCAATCGCGAATGGATCGAAGCGCTCATGCTGTCGGCCAACAGTGCCGGCGGCCTGATCTTCATCGCCGAGCCCGAGCCTTCGGCCCCCGCACTGGCGAAGACGCGCCGGTAGCCCACGGGCATCACCGGGGTTGCGCCGCGCGTCTCAGGTGGAGAGCTCGCCGAGCACGCCTTCCAGGGCGTGCAGAAAATGGTCGGCGCTCGCCATGCTGAGACAGAGCGGAGGCTTGATCTTGAGCACGTTCTTGAAGTCTCCGGTGGGCTGCACGATGCAGCCGCGCAGCAGCAGCTCGTCGCAGAGCCGGGCGGCGACGGCGGTGGCCGGTGTGAACTCGGCCCGATCGCTGACCAGTTCGACGCCGAGATAGAGCCCCATGCCGTAGACCGCGCCGACAGAATCGAATCGGTCGCCGAGCCGTTCGAGCCCCTGCTTGAGGTGCCGGCCGACGACCTCGGCGTTCTCCTGCAGGCCCTCATCACGCATGATGTCGAGCACGGTGAGGCCGATGCGGCAGCTGAGCGGGCTGCCGCCGGCGGAGGAGAAGAACGGCCCGTCATCGGCGAAACGTTCAGCCACGTCGCGGCGGGTGATGACCGCTCCGAGCGGATGCCCGTTGCCCATCGCCTTGGCGATCGTGATAATGTCCGGCACCACATTCTGCTGTTCGGTGCCCCAGAAGTGTCGGCCGAGACGCGCGTAGCTCACCTGCACCTCGTCGGCGATGCAGAGAGCGCCGCGGGCGCGCATCCGCTCGTAAACGCCGCTCAGGTAACCGTCGGGCAGCAGCACACCGCCGGCATTGCCGAACACCGGCTCGGCGATGAACGCTGCGACCGTGCGCCCGTCGGCGGCGAGGGTCTGCAGGTCACGGTCGAGATCCGCCAGGTACTGCGGCGCCGACTGCATTCCCCGATACTTGCCGCGCACGGCGTTCGGCGCCTCCACGAGGTGCACCCAGTCGGGTCGGGTCTCGAGCGCCCGCGGGTTGTCGGCGACCGAGGAGGAGACGGCATCCGCTGCCATCGACCAGCCGTGGTAGGCCTCCCGCACGGACAGGACGGTGTCGTTGCCGGTGTAGCTGAGGGCGAGGCGCAGGGCCAGGTCAACCGCCTCGGTGCCGCTGTTGACCAGAAAGACCGTGTCGAGCGGGTCGGGCGCCAGTTCGACCAGGCGTTCGGTGAATCGCACGAGTTCTTCGTAGTGAAAGCGGGAGTTGGTGTTGAGCAGTGACCACTGGCTGCGTGCCGCCTCCGCGATGCGCGGGTGCCCGTGTCCGACGGTCGTGACGTTGTTGACCATGTCGACGTAGCTCTGCCCGTGGATATCGATGAGGTGGTGCTTCCAGCCGCGTTCGATCTGCGGCGGGGCCTGGTAATAATGTTCCTGCACGCGCGCGAACGACGCGTCGCGGCGCTGCAGCAGGGCGGTCGGGTCGGCGAGCGGGCGCAGGATCTCCAGCCCGAGCACGGCCGAGGGATCGGGGCAGACCCGCTGCCACAGCGCAGCTCCCGAGGGTGCCACGAAAAGCGGCGGACGGATGCCGCGCAGCCGGCTGGCCTGCACCGTCACGCGGGCGATGGCCGTGCCGTGTCGTGCGCGTTGGGAGCCGGCAGCGACGCTGCCGAGAGCGGTTCCGAGAGCGGTGCCGGCCCGAATGACCTGCCCGTCGAGGTCGGCCGCGACGATCCCGGTCAGCCACAGATCGTAGTCAGTGCCCTCGAGCCGAACCGTGCTGGTGTCGACCACGACGGCAGTCCCGTCGATCGGGGCCGTGACCTGGCTGTCGGCGGGCAGGTATGCCTCGATTCCGAGGGCCAGGGTGATCGACTCGTCTGCCGTGTCGATCCGGGTCTGGGAGAGGCGGAACTCGCCGTAGCGGGTGACGGCGTGGCCGAGGCGGGCTGCGGCATCCGTTGCCACCCGCTCGTCAATGTCGGACTCGAGCCAGCTGCCGGCGTCGAACGCAGCGCTCGTCACGGAGAGATCGATCCGGGCTGCGGGGTCAAGCGGCCCGAGCACCGGATGCTCGGTGGACGCGATCGCGTGGCGCTGGTCGGCCAGTGTCTGGTCGGCCACCGTGAAGCGGATGAGCGCTTCGAGTTCGGCGCCGTCCTGGGCTGCCGCCGTCTCGAAGGCGAGCCACTCGCGGGCGCGGTTGGCGTCGGCGTAGCCGTTGTCGCCGTCGAGGTGCACCTGCGCTTCGCCGCTCACGACGAGTACGGCGGTGCGCACCAGGATCAACGGCCAGAGAGCCGAGAGTTCGGCCTCGGTGAGCGGTACCCGCGCGGCGAAGGCCTCGATCGTGTCAAGGATGGCGAGCGGATGCTGTGGGCTGCGGTAGAGCACGCAGGCGCAGGTCGCCGCGAGCTCGGCGACCAGCCAGCCCTGGGCCACATCGCCGAAGTCGATGACCCCGGTGATGGTGCCGGCAGCGCCGTCCCGGCTCACGACGTTGTCGTCGGTGAGGTCGCCATGAACCGTCTGCACGCGCAGGTCGGCCGCGACCAGGGCGATCCGCTGCCGGGCGGCGTCGGAGACCGTGCGCAGCCGCTCGCGGCGTGCCTCATCGTCGATATACGGCACGAGCGCGTCGATGACCGCGCCGCCGCGCCGCAGGTCCCATTGCAGAAATCGGTCCGTTCCCGGGTGCTCGAAGTCGGCGAGGCCACGAACGATGCGAGCGGCCACGTCACCGAGCGAGCGGATCTGCCCGACCGACAGGCGCACCGAGTCGGTCAGCGGATGCCCCTCGACGTAGGTCAGCAGCCGCAGGTCGAGGGTCTGCCCGTCGACCGTGACGCGCACGATCCGGCTGCCCTCGATGCCGGGGACGGCAGCGGGCAGGTCGAGGTCCAGGCCGACGAGGTGCTGCAGCGCCGCATTTTGGGCCTCGAGCTCGATGGTGGCGACGGTGGGGTTGGCGACCTTGAGAACGACCGTGCCGGCATCCGTTTCAATGCGGAAGTTGCGGTCCTGATGGCTGCCGAGTTCGGTGACGGTGCCCGTGACGCCGAACCGGTCGCGGGCCAGCTCGGTCGCCTGCTCGATCGTCAGGCGGGGCCGCGGCAGGTGAAAGGGGCTTTGCTCGTTCATGGTTCTCCAGTCACGCGGGTGGCGGCGTTGCAGCGAGCAGGGTGGAACGGAAGCCGCGGGTTCAGCGTTTGCGCACGCGCCGCTTGGGCGGGATGGCGCGCGGACGCGGGGCATCCGGTGTGTTCCAGGCCTTGGCGATGGCCCAAGCGACGGCCGCGATCGGCACTGACAGCACGGCACCAACGATGCCGCCGAGTATGGTTCCGGCGGTCAACCCGACCAGGATGACGAGCGGGTGCAGCTTGAGCGACTGCGCCATGACGACCGGCTGCAGAAAATTGCCCTCGAGCTGGTTGACGGCGATCACGATGATAATGACGATGAGCGCGACGCCGGGTCCGCTCGCCACGAGGGCGACCAGGGCCGCGAGTACACCGGCCGCTGTTGCGCCGATCAGCGGGATGAACGCGCCGAGGAACACGATGACGGCGAGGGGCAGGGCGAGCGGAACCTGCAGGATGGCCAGGCCGATGCCGATCGCGGTGGCATCAACAGCGGCAACGATCGCCGTGCCGCGCACGTAACCGCCAAGCACCCGCAGCGAGGTGTGGCCGATGCGGCGTCCTCGGGCGAGGCGCTCGCCCTTGAACGGGCTCAGGAAGAAGTTCCAGATCTGGCCGCCGTCCTTGAGGAAGAAGAACAGGATGACCACGAGCAGCACGGCCCCGGTGATGAGTTCGAAGACAGCGGATGCCCCGGCAAGTGCGCCGGTACCGAACTGGCTGCTGGTGAGAAAGTCCACGACACTGTCGCGAGCATCGTTGATCTGCTGCTCGTCGATCTCAATCGGGCCGTCAATGAGAAACTGCTGAAGGTGGTCGATGCCCTCTGAGGCCGAGGAGAACAGCTCGTCCCACTGGTCACGCACCGCGAAGACGATGAGGGTGATGATACCGCCGAAGACGGTGATGCCGCCGAGCAGGGTGATCCAGGTGGCCAGGATGGCCGCGACTCCGCGCTTGCGCAGACCGTTGATGACCGGGCTGAGCGCTGAAGCGAGGATGATGGCGATCAGCACCGGGATGACGACGAGTTTCAGCTGGACCAGGCCGAAGATGACCGCGGAGGCCAGAATGATGACGAGCAGGATTTGTCCGCTGCGCAATCCGAGCCAGCCGAGCCCGTCGGTCAGCGGTGTGCGAGGGACCATGGGCGTGGGGTCATCGTGTGCGCGCATGAACCCAGCCTAGACATCCGCCGGGCAGAAATACCGATCGACCGGCCACTTCGTTCGATTCAATGCAGGGCGGCCGCGACCGTGTCGAGGATGGATTCGTCGCCGGCATAGATCCCGTGCTCGCGCGGCCAGTGGCTGATCACATCGGTGATGCCGAGCTCGGCGGCCCGCCCCACGGCATCCTCGAACGCGTCCATGCTCTGCAGGGAATATGTTCCGCCGCTGTCGAGGGAGAGATAGCGGTCGATCGTGCCTGGGTCGCGACCGGCCGCGCTGGCGGCGTCCTCGAGTCGCCCGGTGAGACCACGCACGCTCGCCCACCAGTGCTCCCCCACCGCGCCGTCCTGCCCGGTCGTCACCCAGCCCTGGCCGAAACGGCTCACGAGCCCCAGGCTCTTGGGTCCGTTGGCAGCGATCAGGAACGGCACTCGCCGGGGCGAAGGGGCGCCGGCTGTCACCATGCGCGCCCCCGCTGCGGTGTACCACTCGCCGGTGAAGCTGATGCCGTCGGTCGCGCCCGGGTCTTCACCGCGCAGCAGCAGGTCGAGGTCGGTGACGAATTCGGCGAAGCGCTCGTGCCGTTGCCGGGGCGTGTACTCCGGCTGGCCCAGAACGGTCGCGTCAAATCCGGTACCGCCCGACCCGACGCCGAGCAGAAACCGCCCATTCGACACGTCGTCGACCGTCGCGATTTCTTTGGCAAAAGGCACCGGATGCCGAAAGTTCGGTGATGAGACAAAGGTGCCGAGCTGGATGCGCTCGGTCACGGCCGCCGCCGCGGTGAGGGTGGGGACGGTCGCGTTCCAGGGTTCGTCGGCGAGTGAGCGCCACGACAGATGGTCGTAGGTGAAGGCGTGGTCGAAGCCGTACTGCTCGGCCCCTAGCCACTTTCTGCGGGCCACCGGCCACGGGTCCTGCGGAAGAATGACGATTCCAAAGCGCATGAATCGATTCTATTTTGCGCGCCGTGAAAACTCGCTGTTGCAATGTCGGCGGCCGGTGCCAGACTCTGCACATGGACACTCCGCAGCCCGGCCCCGGTCTCCACCCGCACTGCACGATCGTTCCGCCGTACCTGCTGGTACGGCTGGCGAAACTCGACGATCCCCGGTTCGCGCAGGCCGCAGCGGCCGCACGGCAGTCGCTGCTGCGGGACTCGCAGATTCGGCAATTGCGGGGCGGGGAGCATCCGTTTCCGTATTCCGGGGCTCGTACCCTGCCGGCTCGCACCCCCGGCCAGTCTGACCGCACCATTTCGGATGCCGGCGGCCAGGAACGCCTGCCCGGTCGCCGGGTGCGCGCTGAGGGTCAGCCTGCCGGCAGCGACCCGGCGGTGAACGAGGCGTATGACGGTCTGGGCACCACGCAGGAACTGTTCTGGACGCAGTTCGGGCGGGACAGCATCGACGGTGCCGGGATTCCGATGGACGCGACGGTTCACTACGGCAAGCAGTACGACAACGCTTTCTGGGACGGCGAGCGCATGGTGTTCGGCGATGGCGACGGCCAGGTCTTCAATCGATTCACCATTTCGCCCAGCGTGATCGGGCATGAACTCACCCACGGTGTCACCCAGTTCACCGCCAACCTGCAGTACCAGGGCCAGTCGGGGGCGCTCAACGAGTCCATCTCCGACGTCTTCGGTGCGCTGGTCGAGCAGCACGCCCAGGCCCAGTCGACGACAGAGGCCAGCTGGCTGATCGGCGAGGGACTGTTCACCGACCAGGTCGAGGGCGTTGCCCTGCGTTCGATGAAGGCGCCAGGCACCGCCTACAACGACGATGTGCTCGGCAAAGACCCGCAGCCGGGCAGCATGGCCGATTATGTCGAAACCGAGGACGACAACGGCGGTGTGCACCTCAATTCGGGTATCCCCAACCGCGCGTTCTATCTGGTCGCCGATGCCCTCGGCAGCAACGCCTGGGAGACACCCGGCCGCATTTGGTATGACACGCTCACTGGCACGGGGCTGAGCCGCGACAGTGATTTCGCTGCTTTCGCCGCGGCCACAGCCGAGTCGGCAGCGCGCCTCTACGGCAACGGCGGGGCCGCCCACGACGCGGTTCTGCTGGCCTGGGCGACGGTCGGGGTGATGGCGGCACCGGAGTAACATCGCCGTATGAAAGTCATCGTCTCGCGCAGCGGCGGGATGGCGGGAATCCGCCTGACCTGGGAAGTCCGGGTCGAAGAGCAACCCGACCCTGCAACGTGGGCCGATTTTCTCAATTCGCTGCCCTGGGACGACGTCACCGACAGTGAGGCCACACCCGATCGGTTCGCCTACCGCATCCGGTGCGCCCCGCACGAGGTCGTACTCGCCGAACCACAGGTGAACGGGCCCTGGCGGGATCTGGTCGACCGGGTCAAGGCCGCCAACGGAATGTAGCGGCCCGACCCGGTTGAAGGCAATCCGGTTGAAGGATCAGGCCTTCGGCCGACGTCCCCACCGCGGCCGGCGCGCCGGATCGTCGGTCAGGGCCGCTTCGATGTGTCCGTCGACCTGGTCACCGAAGTGGTCGTCGAAGTTCTCCTCGAGGTGTGCGGTGACGGTCTTGCCGATGCGGCGGGCCATCTCCTCCCGGCGCTGGCGGCGTTCAGCAGCGACGAGAACTTCGTGTTCGATGCGGAACGCCTTGTAGATGGCGATACACATGCCGATCATGACGATGCTCACCGGAATCGCGGTCAGGATCGCGCCGGTCTGCAGGGCAGCGAGGCCGCCGGCCAGCAGCAGGGCGATGGCCACGAGCCCGCCGAGACCGGCCCACATGATGCGGCTCCACTTGGGCGGATTGGTGTCGCCGCCGGAGGCGAGCATGTCGATCACGAGTGAACCCGAGTCGGCCGAGGTGATGAAGAAAATCGCGATGACGATGACCGCGATCACCGACAGGATCACTCCGAAGGGCAGGGTACCGAGGAAGTTGAACAGAACATTCTCGGGGATGATGCCCACTTCGGGGTCGAAGAGTCCCCCGCCGTCACCCTCCCAGGCCTGGCGGATCGCGCTGCCCCCCATGACCGCGAACCACACGAACGTGACCAGGGTCGGAACCAGCAGCACGCCGGCAATGAACTGGCGAACCGTTCGTCCGCGGGAGATGCGCGCGATGAACACACCCACGAACGGTGCCCACGAGATCCACCAGCCCCAGTAGAAGACCGTCCAGGCACCCTGGAAGTCAAGGCCGGCCTGGCTGGTGAACGCTCCGGTATCAAAGGTGAGGCCGACCACGCTTTGGAAATAGCCACCGATCGACTGCACGAGCAAGCGCAGGAGATACATTGTGGGGCCGAGGAGAAGCACGGCCACGAGCAGCAGGCCTGCCATACCGAGGTTGATGTTGGAGAGCCACTTGATGCCCTTGCCAACGCCGCTGACGACCGAAGCCGTGGCGATGATGGTGATGACGACGATCAGGATCACCAGCAGGGTATTGGTGACTTCGCCGACCACGCCGAGGTAACTCAGTCCGGCCGCGATCTGCTTGACGCCGAGCCCGAGGGAGGTCGCGACGCCGAACAAGGTCCCGACGATCGCGATGACGTCGATGACGTCACCGAGTCGCCCCTTGACGCGGCGTGTACCGAGAAGCGGCTCGAGGGCCCAGCGGATGGACACCGGCCGACCCTTGCGGTGGATCGAGTACGCCAGGGCCAGGCCGACAACGGCGTAGATGGCCCAGGCATGGAACCCCCAGTGCAGGAAGGTCTGCGACATCGCGGCCGAGGCGAGGTCCGCGGAATCCCCGGTCACTCCCGGCTTCGGAGTCGTGAAGAAGGTGAGGGGTTCTGAGGCGCCCCAGAAGACCAGGCCGATGCCCATGCCGGCAGCGAAGAGCATCGAGAACCAGCTCATCAGGCCGAATTCGGGTTCATCGTCGTCTTTACCGAGTTTGATGTCGCCGAAACGGCTGAGGCCCATCCAAATGGCGAACACGACGAAAGCAGCGACGATGACGACATAATAGGGGCCGAGGCCGGCTACCACCCAGCCCTGCAGCAGGGCCAGAACGCTGCCGGTGCGCACCGGAAAAGCGATGGCGATGACAACGACGGCCAGGATGATGCCGAGTGCCGGGTAGAACACTCGGGGTGCCGGAACGACGAAACGCTTGGACTTGAGAGAACTGGTCTTCGACGTTTTCGCCGGTACATCGGGTCGTGCACTCACTGTGGAACTTTCTCAAAGAATAGATTGCGGCGGCGATCAAATCGCTTCTGTCTGATCGGTGTCTGCCCCCCCCTGGGCAAATTTCCAGTTTACAGGTGGAGTGCCCCACATTGTGGGAACAACATATTTGCGCCCCCTGTTTGCCTTGACCGTACAAAAATCGTGCCGCCAGGCTCGCCCTGGCGGGCCCGGCGTGTGACGATGGACCATGACTTTCGACGATGTGAACGCGGCTTCAGTCCCCGTGCAGATTCTCAGCGAGGATGAATGCTGGAATGCGCTGCTCTCGGCCAGTTTGGGCCGTCTCGCCGTGGCCGTCGGAGGCATCCCCGACATTTTTCCGGTCAATTTCGTGGCCGCCGACCGGCGCCTGCTGTTTCGCACGGCGTCGGGCACCAAATTGATCGAGCTCACGGTGAACAGCAGGGTCGCTTTTGAAACGGATGGCGTCGGTCGCGACGACGCGTGGAGTGTCATCGTGCACGGAACGGCTCGGGCGCTCGATACCCAGCGTGAGATCGATGACGCTGCAGCGCTGCCGTTGCACCCGCTCATTCCCACGGTCAAGCCGGTTTTCGTTGAGATCGTGCCGGAGTCGATCACCGGGCGGCGGTTCACGCTCGGACCGGAACCGACGGCGACCCTGACCTGAACCCCAGGCGCTACCGTTGTAGTGCGGCCCTCCCTTCGACCGGGGCCAACTGGAGTGCCGTGCCCGCCTTGCTCAACCTCACGGTCCATGTGAAGCCCGGCAGCCGTAAGGGCCCCCTCGTGGTGGACGACCCGGAGAGCACTCCGGAGCACGCCTCTGTGACGGTGTTCCTGCAGCAGCGCGCGGTCGAGGGTGCCGCCAACGACGCGCTCGTAGCACTGCTGGCCAATCACTTCAAGGTGGCCAAACGTGATGTGAGCATCATCCGCGGTCATACGTCGAAGATCAAGCACCTGCGCATCGATCGGTCTTAGCCGGGGCGCAGGGGCGGCGCCGGGCAAACCGAACGGGACACGACTGCAGCAGCCGCGTCCCGTTCAGGGTGATTCTCGGTACCGCGGTTAGCTGACGCCGAGCAGGTCGATGACGAAGATCAGGGTCTGGCCGGAGAGGCGATGGCCGGAACCGGCCGGGCCGTAGGCGAGGTGCGGCGGCACCACGAGCTTGCGACGTCCGCCGACCTTCATGCCGGGGATACCTTCCTGCCAGCCCGCGATGAGCGAGCGCAGCGGAAAGTTGATCGACTGGCCGCGGTTCCAGGACGAGTCGAACTCGTCGCCGGACGCGAACTCGACGCCGAGGTAGTGCACGTCGACGGTGGCGCCGGCGGTCGCCTCAGCGCCATCACCGACGACGACATCGGTGATCTCGAGTTGTTCGGGCGCAGCGCCCTCCGGGAAGTCAATTTCGGGCTTGGAATTCAAATCAGTCATCCCCCCATCCAACCCGATTCTGCGCCGGATTGCACGCTGGGCGGGACCCGAAAAAATAATGCTTGCGCCCGGCCGCCAGGGGGTGCACTCTAGGTACACACCAACTCGTCGCATCGGGAGAGTCGTCGGCACTGCCACACCACCGAGGCGGCGAGTTTCTGTTGTCGCTGTCGGATCGTGCAGGCTCGGCGCCTCTAGCGTGCCGCTGGCGCCGAGCCGGGCGGTGCCTGCCCGAGCACAGCGGCCCGATGGTGCATCAGCAGTGTGAGCAGGTGCGCTTCGTGGGCCTGCAGTGCCGGAGCGCTCTGGCCGCGAACGAGGCGGTCGCGCACGAAGGCCAGACGCTTTCGCATCCGCTATGAAGTGGCGCATGGCGAGCTTCTTCGGTCGGTCCTGGCGTTTGCCCCAGGCGAGTGCCTGGCGTCGACCGGAACCGGTACCGAGCATCGAGACCTCGGCCGCGGTGAACCAGCCGGCCTGCGAGTATTCGTGCAGCCGGCGCAGGGTGATGCGGGCCTCCTGCCGACGCAGGAACACCACGACGAGAATGGCAGCGATGAACAGGGGCACCTGCACCACCAGGTAGTAATTGAGCACGGACGCGTCGCCGGCGAGCACGAATGTGGCGCCGTTCCAGAGTGCGTGCAGAAACACTGCGGGAACCAGACCGAGCAGAAAATAACCGACGGCCCCGCCCTTGGTGGCGCCGCGCCGCGCCGCCAGGCCGAGGGCGAGCCCGACGCAGATGGTGAACGTGACGTGCGCGAGCGGCGAGAACACCCCGCGTAACAGAAAGGTGATGCCGACGGTCTGCGCGGTGCCCTCGGTGAGGGCCAGCCCGAAATACTGGATATTCTCCGAGAAGGCAAAGCCGGCGGCGATCGCCCCGGCATAGACGACGCCGTCGATGGGGCCTTCGAAGTGGCGGCGCACCGCCCAGAACAGCACCAGCACTCCGCAACCCTTGGCCACTTCTTCCACGATGGGCGCCTGAATGACAGCGGATGCGAAATCACTCCCGGCCAGCGCCCCCGCGCTGGCCGCAATCGTGATCTGAACCCCGAGGTCGAAGACCAGCGCGCTGACGATGGAGATGCCGGCACCCCAAAGCAGCGCGAAGAGCAGGGCGGGCCGCGGTTCCGGGTCCCAGCGGTCGATCCAGCGCACCGCGACCAGCACGAGCGTGAGCGGCACCAGCGCCAGGAGCATCGCGAACAGCAGCGCGCCGCTGCCGAGGAACGTGGTGAGGTAGGCGAACACTGCGAGCAGGGCCAGCCCGGCGAGCACGAGGCCGACCACGGCCACGGCTGTACGGCCACGGCCGCGCGGGGGAAGCGGCTGGTTCCAGACCGATTGCACCGAGTTGGGACTCACCTGAACGGGCTGGTGCTCGGCTGGCTGGTGGCCTGGTGGCTGGTCGAGGCGCATTACTTGAGGTTAGCGGGGCGGGCGGCTCGGTCGTCCAACGAATCAGGCGTCGAACATAGTGCCGGGGTTCAGCAGGCCCAGCGGGTCGAAGACCGCTTTGAGCTGGCGTTGCAAGACGAGGCTCGTGTCACCGATCTCGTCCCGCAGCCAGCGACGCTTCAGCACGCCGACGCCGTGTTCGCCGGTGAGCGTGCCGCCGAGAGAGAGGGCTGCCTGGAACATCTCGTCGGCGGCGGCCCAGATCTCGTCTGGCACCGCGGCATCCGCTGCCTCACCCGGCCTGCGGGTGATCACGAAGTTCGGGTGCAGGTTGCCGTCGCCGGCGTGAGCGACCGTGGGGATGGAAATGCCGGTGCGGGCGCTGATCGAGGCGATCGCATCGAACATCTCGGCCATGCGCGAGCGGGGCACCGACACGTCTTCGATGAGCACCTGGCCCAGCTGCTCGAGGGCCGGGTGCATGGCCCGGCGGATGGCCAGCAGCCGGTCACCGGAGGCAGCATCCGTTGAGAGGGTGGCTTCGCCGCCGGCTTGGCGCAGCACGATGAGAGCAGCCTCGGCTTCGGCGAGCGCCGCCGGCCCGTCGGTCTGCACGAGCAGGAACGCGCCGCGGCTGAGCGGCAACCCGGCCGACCCCTCAGGGCCGAGGTAGGTCGCCACGTGCCCCAGGGCGACCGGGTCGATCAGTTCCATGACGGCGGGGCGGATGCGTGCGGCCGTGATGGCCGCGCTGGCCGCGGCCGCCGCCGTGACCGTGTCGAAAACGGCGCCGATCGTGGCGATCGTCCCCTCGGTGAGCGCCCGCACTCGCACGGTCGCCTCGACGATGACGCCGAGAGTTCCCTCGGAGCCGGTGAGCAGCGCGGTCAGATCGTAACCGGTGACGCCCTTGACGGTGCGATGCCCGGTGCGCAGCAGGCTGCCGTCGGCGAGCACGACGGTCAGGCCGAGAACCGCCTCCCGGGTGACCCCGTACTTCGCGCAGAGCAGCCCGCCGGCGTTGGTGGCGATGTTGCCGCCGACGGTGGAGATGGCCTTGCTGGCCGGGTCAGGGGCGAACCACAGGTTCTGCCGCGCGAGGGCGTCGTTGAGGTCCTGGTTGATGACGCCGGCTTCGACGACGGCGAGTTCGTCGTCGGGGTTGATCTCGAGGATGCGGGTCAGTCCGGCCACGCTCAGCACGATGGATCCGTCGGTGCCGCAGGCTCCGCCGGACAGGCCGGTTCCGGCGCCGCGGGTGACCACGGGGACCCGGAATTCGGTCGCGATGCGCAGCACGGCCTGAACATTATCGACCGTCGTGGCGCGCACGATGGCGAGCGGCGTGCCGTCGGCGACCCAGCCGGACTTGTCGGTGCGGTGGGCCACGAGGTCGAGGGGGTCGACGCTGACGATCGCGCCGAGCTCGGACTGGAGGCGCCTCAGTGCGTTCATCGTCCCAGCCTATCGAGCCGCTCCATGTCTGATTTCCGCTACCGCCCCGTGGCCGGGCGTGGCAGGCTCGGAGGGTGACCACTTCATCCGTCCCCGCAGCCAGGCATGGCGACCCGGATTTCGCCGAACGCTATCGCATCATGTGCTCGCGGGACACCCGGTTCGATGGCCAGTTCATCACCGGCGTGCACACGACCGGCATCTACTGCCGGCCGAGCTGCCCGGCGACGACGCCCCAACCCGGCAACGTGACGTTCTACCTGACCGCGGCGGCCGCCCACGAGGCCGGGCTGCGGGCCTGCAAACGCTGCCTTCCCGATGCCGTGCCCGGCTCACCGGCCTGGAACATACGAGACGACCTCGCCGCCCGCTCGATGCGACTCATCTCGGACGGCGTCGTCGAACGTGACGGTGTGACGGGGCTCGCCGCCCGCCTCGGCTACACGCCCCGGCACCTGACCCGGGTGCTCGTGGCCGAGCTGGGTGCCGGTCCGCTCGCCCTCGCCCGGGCGCACCGAGCCCAGACCGCGCGCCTGTTGCTGCTCGGCACCGACCTGCCGATCACCGACGTGGCCTTCGCCGCCGGCTTCGGCAGTGTTCGCCAATTCAACGACACCGTCGCGGCCGTCTACGAACGCACCCCGTCCCAAGTCCGCTCCAGTCGCCGCTCCGCGCCCGAGAAGGCCTCCCCCGGAATCGCCGAAACGAGGATCATGCTGCAGCTGCCGGCTCGAACGCCGTTCGACGGCGCCGGCGTGCTGCGTTTTCTCGGAACGCGGGCGCTGCCCGGTGTCGAAATGGCCACGGAGACGAGCTACGCCCGCACGGTGCGGCTGCCGCACGGCACGGGCACAGTAAAGGTGACCCTGTCGGGAACGGATGCTGCCCCCGCGCTGGCCTGCAGCATCCGCTTGGCGCACCTCACCGACCTGGCACCGCTGGTGAGCCGGATCCGCCGGTTGTTCGACCTCGATGCCGACGCCCAGGCGATCGACCGCCACCTGGCCGCAGACCCGGCGCTGGGCGCCTCGATCGCGCAGATCCCCGGCATTCGCGTTCCGGGCAGCATGGACGCCGAAGAGACCCTGTTCCGGGCGCTGATCGGGCAGCAGGTGTCGGTCGCTGCGGCCCGAACCGCGCTGACCAGGCTGATCGACGCACTCGGCGACCGACTGCCCGGTCCCGAGCTGCGGCTGCTGTTCCCCACCGCGGCGCAGATCGCCGTTGGCGGGCGCGCGGTGTTACGGGGGCCGGGCGCTCGCATCGAGACCATTTTGAGGGTGGCGCAGGCGCTGGCTTCGGGCGATCTGACGCTGTCCCCCGGGCAGACCCGCGAAGAATTGGAAGGGAGTCTCATCGCGCTGCCCGGAATCGGACCGTGGACGGCCGGGTATGTGGCTATGCGGGTGCTCGGCAGCCCCGACATCCTGCTGACCAGCGATCTTGCACTGCGGCAGGGTGCCGGCCGGCTCGGCCTTGCGGCGGAACCGCGCTCCCTTGCTGCGCGCGGGACGGACTGGGCGCCGTGGCGCAGTTACGCCGGAATGCACCTGTGGCGCGCTGCTTCCCCGGTATCCTCCAACCAGACCCACCGAGGGTTGGAGCACCCCACAGCGCAACCCGCAGGCGAGGCCTTTAAGCTAGAAGAGTGAAATTTGCGCATTTGAGAGTTGACGGCTCCTCCGTTCCCCGATTGGCCGTGATCTTCGACGATGCGGCACTGTTCCTCGACGAGGTCATCGACGACGCCCCCCGCGACCTGCAGGACCTGCTGGAACAGGGCGACTCCGGGTACGAACGTATCCGCGCGGTCAGCCTCGACGCCGTCTCCAACGGGGCCGTACTAACCCCGGTCGACGAGCTGCGGCATTCCTCGGCGGTGCTGCGCCCGCCGCAGATCATCGCGATCGGCGCGAACTATGCTGCGCATTCCTCCGAGCTGAGCTTGCGACTCGAGTCCGCGGCGACCATTTTCTCGCTCTGGCCCAATTCCCTCACCGGGCACGGCTCGACGATCACTTGGCCGCGGGACCTCACCACCCAGGTCGACTACGAAGCCGAACTCGGCGTGATCATCGGTCGCCCAGCGCACAATGTGTCGGTCGCCAATGCCCTCGACTACGTCTTCGGATACACCGTCGTGAACGACATCACCGCACGCGACCTGCAGTTCTCCGAGGCGCAGTGGTCCCGTTGCAAGTCCTTCGACGGCTTCACCCCCACCGGTCCGCTCGTCGTCACCGCCGATGAGATCGGCGACCCGCAGAACCTGTGGCTGACCACCCACGTCGACGGTCGCATTCTGCAGGATGCCTCAAGCGGCGACATGGTGCGCACCGTCGCGGAGATCATCTCCTACCTGTCGAAAACCTCCACGCTGATGCCGGGAACCCTGATCTCCACGGGCAGCCCGGGCGGCGCCGGTTACAGCCGCAAGCCACCGATCTTTCTGCGCGAGGGCTCCACAGTGACCATCTCGATCGACAAGATCGGCATGCTCACGACGCACTGCCGCGAGATCTAGCCGCGCCCGATCAGAGTCGCGGGTCGTCCTTCCCGTCGCGAGCCAGCAGTTCATCCTCGACCGTGCCGCCGTAGCCATCCGCTTGCGGGTCTCGGTGCAACCCGCCCGAGACGGCGTATTCCTCCTCGGGCGAGAGGACCAGCCGTTTGCGCCCCCAAAAAGCAAAGGCCAGGAGCATCACCACGTAGACCACGGCGATGGCCGCAATCGCCGGCCGTGCCGGTTCGTTGATGAAGAATCCGAAGAAGATCGCCAGTGAGAGGATGCCGGCGATGACGGCACCGGGAACACCCCAGGGGCTGCGGTACGGGCGGGTCGCGTTCGGGAACTTCTTACGCAGCAGCACGAACGACACCATCTGCAGCACGTAGGCGATCACGGCGCCCCAGACAGCGATATTGAGCACGATGGCTCCGGCGACACCCCCGGCACCGCCGAGGGAATCGACCAGCACGAGTGCGACGAAACCGATGATCGCGCCCACGAGCAGGGCGATGGCCGGGGTCTGGCGTTTGCCGGTGAGCGACAGGAACTTCGGGTAGTAGCCGGCACGCGACAGCGAGTACATGTTGCGTCCGTAGGCGAACATGATCCCCTGCAGCGATGCCAGGAGCCCGATCAGCGCGAACAGGGCCAGCACCGCTGCGGCGCCGTCGCCGACGATTGCCCGGAACCCGTCAAGCAGCGGCTCGCCGGCCCCGGCGATCTCGGATGCTCCGACCACTCCGGTGTTGAGGAACAACACGAGCAAGCCGGTCACGATCAGCGTGGTCCGGGCGATAAGCCCGGCGCGTGGGATATCGCGAACCGGGTTGTGCGATTCCTCGGCGGCCAGCGGAAGTTCCTCGATGCCCAGGAAGAACCACATGGCGTACGGCAGCGCGAACAGGATCGGGATGATGCCGTGCGGCAGAAAGGCGCTTTGGCCGGCATCCGGTGTGATGTTGAAGAGATTGTCCCAGCTGAACAACCCGGAGAAAGCGGCCATTACCGAGAACACCAGCAGGATGGCGATGGAGATGATCGCAACGACGATGGCGAATTTGAAGGAGATGGCCGCCCCCGCAGCGTTGAGTGCGATGAAGGCGACGTACAGGATGAGCCACCACAGCCACGGCGGCAGGGAGACGCCGAGCAGTTCCTGCGTGATCCCGTCGGCGTAGGAAGCCGAGAAATACACGATGACGGCGGTGGTCGCGACGTACTCGATGGTCTCGGCGAGTCCCGTGACGAACCCACCCCAGGGCCCCATGGCCGCGCGGGCGAACGAGTAGGCGCCGCCGGTGTGCGGCATCGCGGCCGCCATCTCGCCGATGCTGAAGATCATTCCGTAGTACATGACGATGAGCAGCAGGAAGGCGACCAGCATTCCGCCGAAACCGGCGAAACCGATTCCAAAGTTCCAGCCCGAAAAGTCCCCGGAGATCACCGCTGCCACGGCCAGTCCCCACAGGCCCCAGATGCCCGCGCTGCGGGTGAGTCTGCGCTTCTCGAAGTAGCCGGCCTGCGCCGTGGTGTACTTCACGCCCGAAACTTTCAAGGTGTCTTTGGACATCTCAATTCCTTTGCGCTCGTCGCGCACCCGATGGCGATAGCCAGGCCGGGGCGCAATCGTTCAGTGCGGTTGCCACGATGCTAGGGCGTGAATGGTGCGGTGTATATACCTTTGAAGAAAATCACGGGCCCTATTCCGGGCGCTAGTCCCGCTCCCCAGCTGGCGAAGTGTGGTCTAATGGTTGAAAATTGCACGATTGACCCGCTCGACGCCCGAACCGCACCGACTTGACCGCACCGACTCAATGGCACCGACTCAATGGCACCGAGGAGAAGCTCAGTGAATACTCGATCCGGAAACCTCACCCTCGACGAATTGACCGCTCTGGTTTCCCACCGCGAGATCGACACGGTGATCGTCGCGTTCACCGACATGCAGGGCCGTCTCGTGGGTAAACGACTCTCTGCGCGGCTGTTCCTGGAGGATGCCGCCGCTCATGGGGCGGAATGCTGCAACTACCTTCTCGCCGTCGACGTTGAGATGAACACGGTCGACGGATATGCCACGTCGAGCTGGTCGCACGGGTATGGCGATATGGCGATGATCCCCGACCTCGACACGCTGCGTCTGGCCCCGTGGCTGCCCGGAACAGCGCTCGTCACCGCCGACCTGCACTGGCTTGATGAGAAGCCCGTGCTCGCCTCACCGCGCCAGATTTTACGCCGCCAACTGGACAGGCTGGCCGAACACGGTCTCACTCCGTTCTGTGCGACCGAGCTCGAGTTCATCGTCTTCGACGACGGGTACCGCGAGGCCTGGAAGAAGGGGTACCACGGCCTCACCCCGGCCAGCGACTACAACATCGATTACTCGCTGCTGGCATCCACTCGAATGGAACCTCTGCTGCGCGATATTCGCCTCGCCATGGACGGCGCGGGCATGTACTGCGAGGGGGTGAAGGGCGAGTGTAATCTCGGGCAGCAGGAGATCGGGTTTCGATATGCGACCGCCCTGGCCACCTGTGACAATCATTCCGTTTACAAGAGTGGGGCCAAGGAGATCGCCGACGCCCACGGCAAGAGCCTCACCTTCATGGCCAAATTCAATGAGCGCGAGGGCAACAGCTGCCACATCCACATCAGCTTGCAGGGGCCGGGCGGTGAACCGGTCTTTCACGACGCCCAGGCGGAGCACGGCATGTCGAAGCTGTTCCGACACTTCCTGGCCGGACAGCTTGCGATCATGCGAGAGCTGACCCTGTTCTCCGCCCCCAACATCAACTCGTATAAGCGTTACGTTCCGGGTAGTTTCGCGCCGACCGCGCTGGCCTGGGGGCTCGACAATCGCACCTGTGCACTGCGCGTCGTCGGGCACGGCCCGGCTCTGCGGGTCGAGAACCGGGTTCCCGGCGGTGATGTCAATCAATACCTGGCCGTCGCCGCCCTGATCGCGGCGGGCCTGTACGGCATCGAGCACGAACTCGAACTGGAGCCTGCCTTCCAGGGAAATGCCTACACCAGCGACGTGCCTCGAGTTCCGTCGTCCCTGCGCGAATCGGCCGAATTGTTCGCCGGTTCCGCCGTCGCGCGCGAGGCGTTCGGCAACGAGGTCGTGGAGCACTACCTGAACAACGCCCGCATCGAGGTCGACGCTTACGACGCCGCCGTGACCGACTGGGAGCGGGTGCGTGGCTTTGAACGACTCTGAGACTTTGAACGACCCTGAGACTTTCAACGACCCTGAGACTTTAAGCGACTCCGAGACCGGACCGGTGATCGGCCTGACCACCTATCTCGAACAAGCGCAGACCGGAGTGTGGGATGTGCCGGCCGCTATTCTGCCGCGGGTCTATTTCGACGCAATCACCAACGCCGGCGGCATCGCCGTGCTGCTGCCGCCCCAACCCGTGAACGCCGCTATCGCCAACCGGGTGCTCGACGGGCTCGACGCCCTGGTCATCACCGGCGGTAAAGACGTCGATCCGGCTCGCTACGGGCAGGCACCGCACCCCCAGACCGACCTGCCCCGACCCGATCGGGACGCCTGGGAAGAGGTACTGCTGCACCAGGCCATCGCCCGCGAACTGCCGTTCCTCGGCATCTGTCGGGGTGCGCAGATGCTCAACGTCGCCCTCGGCGGAAGTCTCCACCAGCATCTGCCCGACCTGGTCGGCGACACCACCTATCAAGCCGGTAACGGTGTGTTCAATGTCGTCGACGTTGGCATTGAACCAGACTCGACGCTCAGCGCGCTGCTGGGCGGCCAAACGCTTGTGCCCGCGGTGCCCGTGTACCACCACCAGTCCATCGACCGCGTAGCCGACGGACTGCGGGTGAGCGCCACAACGGATGCCGGCATCGTGCAGGCTGTGGAGCTGACGACCGTGCCGTTCGGGATGGCCGTGCAGTGGCATCCGGAGCAGTCGCCCGACGACCTTCGCCTCTTCACCGGACTGGTCACCGCCGCCCGCGACTATCGAGCGGCAGGCCCGCACCGGGCCAGGCCAGCAACGCATCCGGCACGACCTCACGCAGGGGCAAAAGAGGCAACAGTATGAGCAGCTACACCGTCATCAATCCGGCCGATGAATCGATCGGTGAGACCGTCGAGCACCTGGGCCGGGACGAAACCGACGAAGCGATCGCCCGCGCCGTCCTGGCCCAGAAGGTGTGGGCCGATGTAGCGCCCGCCGAAAAGGCCCGTGTCTTACGGCGATTCGCCGAGGCCGTTGACGCGGATCGGGAAAACCTGGCCGGAATCGAGGTGCGAAACTCGGGGCATCCGATCACGCAGGCGCGCTGGGAAGCCGGGCACGTACGTGACGTGCTCGACTATTACTCGGCAGCTCCCGAGCGCATGTTCGGGCAGCAGATCCCGGTCGCGGGCGGTATCGATCTCACCTTTCACGAGCCCCTCGGCGTTGTCGGCGTGATCACCCCGTGGAACTTTCCGATGACGATCGGCGCCTGGGGGTTCGCGCCGGCTCTCGCTGCCGGTAACGCCGTGGTTCTGAAGCCGGCGGAATGGACGCCGCTGTCGAGCATCCGTTTGGGAGAACTCGCCCTTGAGGCTGGGCTGCCGGAGGGACTGTTCCAGGTGCTGCCGGGGCGTGGTTCGGTCGTAGGTACCCGGTTTGTGACGCACCCCGACGTCCGCAAGGTCGTGTTCACGGGCTCGACCGCTGTCGGCAAGCAGATCATGGCCGGCTGCGCCGACCAGGTCAAGCGGGTGACACTCGAACTGGGCGGTAAGAGCGCCAACATTGTCTTCGCCGACGCCGACCTGGAACGCGCTGCCGCTGCAGCGCCGTCTGGCGTGTTCGAGAACGCGGGCCAGGATTGCTGCGCTCGAAGTCGCATTCTGGTGCAGGCCAGCGTGTTCGATCGGTTCATGGAGCTGCTCGAACCGGCCGTCGCCGCGGTGCGGGTCGGCGATCCGACCGACCCAGCCACCGAGATGGGGCCCCTGGTCTCCCGGCAGCATCACGCTGCCGTGTCGGCGTATCTGCCCGCAGATGCACCGGTCGCGTTTCGCGGGAGCGCTCCGACCGGTGCGGGGTTTTGGATCGCCCCGACCGTGCTCACGCCCGCCAGCCGTATCGACCGCTGCGTGACCGAGGAGATCTTCGGCCCGATCGTGACCGTGCTGCCCTTCGACGATGAGGCCGATGCCGTGCAGCTCGCCAACGACACCGACTACGGGTTGTCCGGCTCGATCTGGACCAGGGACGTCGGCCGGGCTATTCGCGTGGCCCGCGGCGTCGAGTCGGGCAATCTGTCGGTCAATTCGCACTCGTCGGTGCGCTACTCGACCCCTTTCGGCGGGTTCAAGCAGTCCGGACTCGGACGGGAATTGGGACCGGATGCCCCGCTGCATTTCACCGAGACCAAGAACGTTTTCATCGCGGTTGACTAGTCCCACATTGAAGGAGAACCTGTGAGCATCACTCCCATCGACCTGACCCAGCGCCTGGCCGGCAAGGTCGCCGTCATCACCGGCGGGGCCAGCGGTATCGGCCTGGCTACCGCCAAACGGTTCAAAGCCGAAGGAGCCACGGTCGTCATCGGTGACCTCGACGACAAGGCCGGCCAGGCGGCCGCAGTGCTGGTGGGCGGTCTCTTCGTCAAGGTCGACGTCACCGATCAGGACCAGGTGGATCACCTCTTCGACACCGCATTCGAGACCTATGGATCGGTGGACGTAGCCTTCAACAACGCGGGGATTTCTCCGCCGGATGACGACTCCATCGAGACGACCGAACTCCCCGCCTGGCAGAAGGTGCAGGACGTCAACCTCAAATCGGTGTACCTGTGCTGCCGCGCGGCCCTGCGCCATATGGTTCGACAGGGCAGCGGATCGATCATCAACACGGCCAGTTTCGTCGCCGTACTGGGCTCAGCGACCAGCCAGATCTCCTACACCGCGTCGAAGGGCGGAGTACTCGCGATGAGCCGGGAACTGGGCGTGCAGTTCGCCCGCCAGGGCATTCGGGTGAACGCACTCTGCCCGGGGCCGGTCCAAACGCCCCTGCTGCAGGAACTGTTTGCGAAGGATCCCGAGCGCGCGGCTCGGCGACTGGTGCACATTCCCGTCGGTCGCTTCGCCGAACCCGAGGAACTCGCTGCGGCCGTTGCTTTTCTGGCCAGTGACGACTCCTCTTTCATGACCGGCTCCACCTTTCTGGTGGACGGTGGCATCAGCTCGGCCTATGTCACGCCAGAATAGTGTTCCCCCACCGACGGCAGGGCTGAGCAGCGATCTGCTGCTGGGCCCGGTCTCGGGGACCAACACGTTCGAAGAGACGGTTCAACGGCTGCTGCAGACGGTGCGGCTGGGTCTGATCGCGCCGGGCGAGCGGCTGCCGGCTGAACGGGACCTTGCTGCGCAGTTGGGCGTCAGTCGCGACACGCTGCGAGAGGCGATCGGGTCGCTCGCCGGGGCCGGCTACCTGATTTCCAGGCGTGGGCGATATGGCGGAACCTTCGTCAGCGACGTGCTGCCCTCGCCGCCGGTGGTGGCGGCGGAAACCCCGGCCGGTGCCCCGCACCCGTCGATCACCGCCGAGGAGATCGATGATGTGCTCACCCTTCGGGACATTCTCGAGGTCGGAGCCGCGCGCACCGCCGCCGGCCGGGTGCTGTCCCCGCCGGAGCGTGAGTTGCTGTGGTCGAGCCTCGTGGCGGCCGCAGACGCCGGCGCCGACGAGTACCGCCGCGTCGATTCCCGCCTGCACCTCTATATCGGAGAGTTGGCCGGCTCCCCCTCGCTCGTGCCGCTCCTCGCCGACGTGCGCATGCGGCTCAACGAATTGCTCGATGCCATTCCCCTGCTGATGCCCAACATCGCCCATTCCAATAAGCAGCATGAACAGATCGTCATCGCGATTCTCACCGGTCGACCGGCTGCCGCAGCCGAGGCCATGCGGGAGCACCTGGGCGGTACCGCCCTGCTCCTGCGCGGCTTTCTCGAATAGGCCGGGGCTGAGCGGGCGAATCTCGAGGGCGCGAGCCGCGACATCCGCTCGCCGCGCCACTCACCGATCAGTGCCTCAGCCGATCAGTGCCTCGACCGGGCCTCGCACGAAGAACAGCACGAAACCGACCGCGACGACCCAGAGCAGCGGACTGATCTCGCGGCCCCTGCCTGACAGGCTGCGCACGAGCACCCAGCTGATGAACCCGGCGCCGATGCCATTGGCGATCGAGTAGGTCAGCGGCATGACGATGATGGTCAGGAAGATCGGCAGCGTGCTGGAGAATTCGGTGAAATCGAGGTGGCGAATCTGCGACACCATGAGCGCTCCGACGATCACGAGCGCGGCGGCAGCCACTTCGAGCGGCACGATCTGGGTCAGCGGGGTGAAGAACATGGCGGCCAGAAAGAGGATGCCGGTGATCACGTTGGCGGCGCCGGTGCGGGCGCCCTCACCGATTCCGGCCCCCGATTCGATGAATACGGTGTTCGAGGATGCACTCGTCGCACCGCCGGCGACGGCGCCGATGCCCTCCACGATCAGGGCCGATTTCAGTCGCGGAAACTTGCCGTCCTTGTCCGCGAGGCCGGCCTCACTGGCCAGGCCGGTCATCGTGCCCATGGCGTCGAAGAAGTTCGTGAAGACCAGGGTGAAGACGAGCATGACGGCGGCGAGCATACCGATGCGCTCGAACGCACCGAAGGAGACCTGGCCGATCAGGCCGAGGTCGGGCAGAGCCACCACGCTCGTGGGCAGCACCGGGGCGTTCAGATTCCAGCCGGCCGGGTTGGTGCCGAGCGAGGGGCCGACCTTGAAAATGGCTTCGAGGATGACGGCGATGACGGTGGTCGCGACGATGCCGATCAGCAGCGCGGCCTTGACCTTGCGAGCCAGGAGCACGCCGATGACGATGAGCCCGATGACGAAGACCGCGGTCGGCAGGGTGGCGATCGAGCCGGCATCGCCGAGCTGCACCGGCGGCGAGTTCGCGCCGCTAGCCCGCACGAAGCCGGAGTCGACGAGGCCGATGAACGCGATGAACAGGCCGATACCGACGGTGATGGCTATTTTCAGCTGGCGCGGGATGGCGTTGAAGATGAGTTCGCGCAGACCGGTCGAAGCGAGCAGCACGATGATGAGGCCGTTGATGACGACGAGGCCCATCGCTTCAGCCCAGGTGACCTGGCCGACGACGCTCACGGCGAGGAACGAGTTGATGCCCAGCCCGGCGGCGAAGCCATAGGGCAGGCGGGCGATGACGCCGAACAGAATCGTCATGACGCCGGCGGTCAGCGCGGTGACGGCGGCAACCTGTTCGTTGGGCAGCCAGCCGCCCTCCACGTCGACGGCGGCCTGGTCGGCGCTGAACCCGCCGAGGATCAGCGGGTTGAGAATGACGATGTAGGCCATCGTGACAAAGGTGACCACTCCGCCGCGAAATTCTCGGGACCAGGTGGAGCCGCGGCTGGTGATCTCGAAGTACGAGTCGACGCGGGCTTTCAAGCCACGTGCTGCCGGCTGCGGCGAGGCCGCTTGAGTAGGTGTTACGGTGCTGCTGATGGTGTGCTCCCGGTGCCGTGGCGTTCAACGCAAGCTTCCAGTCTACGACCGCACCGCTTCTCACACGTGCGGCACGAAACGTCCCCAGGCCAGGCGTCGTTCCCGATGAGGGTCGGCTTCCACGTGGTCGCTTTGGTCGATGATGAGCGTCTCGCGGGTGGTCTCGTCGTACCGCGGCCACGTGGCCGATGGCATGCCGCCGGCGACGAAGCCGAGCCACCAACCCTGCATCCGGGTGCCGATGTTTTGAAAGGCGCGCCGTCCGCCGAGCGCTGTCATGCCGCGGCCGAACCAGCCGTCGAGCCGGTCGAACAGAGGAAACAATTCGAGGCCGTGGGTGGCGTCCAGGCCCATCAGCCGCAGCAGCCGCGGCGCGGCATCGAAGCGGTAGAAGTACACCGGGGCGTAGCGGGAATGACGTTCACCGACCTTCACGCTTGGGTACCAGAAGGAGTAATCACCGCCGAAATCGAGCGCGGCCCGCAGCGCCGGAATTCCCGGATACTGCGCTTTGAGGGCTTTTTTCGCCTTCTTCTTGGTGTTCTTGAAAATGGCGCGGATCCGCGGGGGCGTCGTGGCGAGGATGTCGATGCGCCCGCTGAACAGTGAGCCCTCCCGCGCGTTGGTACCGATGATCAGCGGGATGCGCGCGGCCCGGCCGTCCCGAAAGGCATCGAGCGGCCGCTCGGGCAGAAAAACACCGTCGATGACCGGGCAGAGCGGAATCGTGCCCGGGTCCTGGTCGGGCGTGCGCATGGTCAGCGCCGTCGTCGCTGCGGCGAGCCTGACCGGGTCGGTCGTGAGCAGCAGACGGGCCGCGTCGGCGTCACTGTACGGGCCGGGGCCGTCGTTGAGGCTGTCGACGAACTCGCCCGCCCAACGCGCGGTGAGGTCACTCGGATAGACCGCGTTGGGCGGTGCGCTCTGCGCGATCGCCCGCTGGAACAGGCCGGCCGCGCTCGGCACGGTCATCAGGGTGGTGACCGCGTTGCCGCCGGCTGACTCACCGAACAGGGTGACGGCATCCGGGTCACCGCCGAAGGCGCGAATGTTGTCGCGCACCCATTGCAAGGCGGCGACCTGGTCGCGCAGCCCCAGATTGCTCTCGAACGGATGCTCCGGCGTGGCATATCGGGAAAAGTCCAGGTAGCCGAGGGCCCCCAGTCGGTAGTTGAGGCTGACGTAGACGATGCCGCCCCGCCGCACGAGCCCCTCGCCCTGGCGTGGAACCTCGCGGCTGGAGCCGACGCTGTAGGCACCGCCGTGGATGAATACCATCACCGGGCGGAGGGCATCCTGTAGCTGCGCGCCAGCGCGCATCCGCTCGTCAGGGGTGATCACGTTGAGGTTGAGGCAGTCTTCCCCCTGCGGAATGCGCGGGTGAGCTCCACGAAACTGGCCCTTATGACTCTGCGGAGCGATCGGGCCCCACTCACTCGCATCACGCACCCCGCTCCACGCGGTCGCCGGCTGCGGCGCACGAAAACGCCGATCGCCAACCGGAGCGGCCGCATAGGGGATGCCCCGCCAGACGAGTACGCCGCGCTCGCGCACCCCGCGCAGCAGTCCGGTGGACACGCGCACCTCGAGACCCGCCTCGGTGGTGGGATCAGCGAGTTGACTCATGAGCCCGAGTCTATTCCGCCAGACTGTACAAGCGGTGCTGCACGAGCCTGCCTGCTCGGCACGCTGTCAGCGGCGACTACGCTCGAATCAGATAACGCAACAGAGGAAACGAGAACGACATGGCACTGCCCTGGACCCTGCACGGCGATGGAAAAACGGTCGGGGCGCAGGAGGTCGTCGGTCCTGGCGAACGATTGAGCTGGCCGCTGACCATCGGAATCGGCTCCCAGCACGTCGTCGCCATGTTCGGCGCGACGTTTCTGGTACCGCTGCTCACCGACTTTCCGCCGAGCACGACCCTGCTGTTCTCCGGCGTCGGAACCCTGCTGTTTCTGCTGATCACCGGCAATAAGCTGCCGAGCTATCTTGGCTCGTCGTTCGCGTTCATCGCGCCGATCACCGCGGCAACGACCTCGGCCGGTATGGGCAGCGCCCTGTTCGGCATCCTGGCCGTCGGCGTGCTGCTCGCCCTGGTCGGCGTCATCGTGCAGCTCACCGGTACCGGCTGGATCGACCGGCTCATGCCGCCGATCGTATCGGGTGCCATCGTCGCCCTGATCGGCTTCAACCTTGCCCCGGTAGCCAAGGCCAACTTCGAGAAGGCACCACTCACGGCGCTCATCACACTCGTCGCCGTGATTTTGTGCACCATGCTGTTTCGCGGCATCCTCGGCCGGCTGTCGATTTTTCTCGGTGTGGTCGCGGGCTATATCGCGGCGGTCTTCTTCGGCGAGGTCGACTTCAGCCGGGTTGCCGAAGCCGCCTGGATCGGCCTGCCACCGTTCACCGCACCGGCCAACCCGTTTGAGAATCCGGCCGCAGTCTTCGGCGTGCTGCCTGCTTTTCTGCCGGTCGTGCTCGTGCTCATCGCCGAGAACGTCGGCCACATCAAGGGTGTAGCCCAGATGACGGATGCGAAGGTGAACCGACTCACCGGACGGGCCCTGCTCGCCGATGGCCTGGCCACCATGCTCGCCGGCTTCGGCGGCGGCAGCGGAACAACGACCTACGGCGAGAACATCGGTGTCATGGCGGCGACGCGCATCTATTCCACGGCGGCCTACTGGGTCGCCGGGATCGTCGCTATCCTGCTCGGTCTGTCCCCCAAGGTCGGTGCGATCATCTTCACGATCCCCGATGGTGTGCTCGGCGGCGTCACCACAGCGCTCTATGGGCTGATCGGTGTCATCGGCGTCAAGATCTGGCTCGACAACAAGGTCGACTTCTCGAAGCCGGTGAACCAGTTCACGGCCGCGACCGCGCTGGTCATCGGCATCGCCGACTTCACGCTCAATGCCGGAACGTTGAGCTTTAACGGCATCGCCCTCGGAACGGTCGCGGCCATCGCGATCTACCACCTGATGACCTGGCTAGGCCGCATCCGCAGGACCGCCTGACCCGCTCACTAAGCGGATGACCGCACCCCATTTGGCTCCATGCTACGCCGCTTACCGTAACGCGCACCCGCATCGGGGCGCTCAAACAGGAACCTGCGCGAACAGCGGAACGGTTCCGTCTAGATGCGGTCGTTGTCGAGTTGACGACACGGTTCCGGCTCATCCCCCTGTCGCTGGTCGCGCCCGGCGACGCCGTGCTGAGCTTGTCGACGCTGACTGCCTTCCGGAGATCCAATGCTTTCCACGTTGCCGGCCACGCGCGGGGTGACGGTCGGCGGTTCCGGCTCTGCCGGCAGCATGAGCGGGTTGTTGCTGGGCAGGGCGATCATGGTCTGGTCGGGGTCGATCTCAACCGGCGGTTGCAGCCAGTACTGGCCGCCTCGGAGAAGGATTTTCCAGTGCCGGTTGTGGAGCAACAGATGGTGCAGGGCGCAGAACAGAATCGCGTGGTCGATATTGGAAAGTCCCAGATTAGACCAGTTGTCGAGGTGGTGCGCTTCACTCCATGATGGTGGTTGGTCGCAGCCGGGCCAGCGGCATCCGCCGTCGCGCACGGCCAGGGCCTGGCGTTGTTCCCGGTTGAACAGGCGTTGGTCTCGTCCTACGTTCAGGGGTTGCCCGGCCTGGTTGAACAGAATGCCGAGGTAGCCGGTGTCGCACAGGTGTCGGGCAATCGTCTCCGCCGAGACGGGTGCCGGGTTGCCTTCGAGATAGCCGAACCCCCCGTTCGCCTTGGTGACCGGGACATTCACAATGGTTTGCGCACCCGTGGGCTGACCCGATTCGCTGTCCGGCAGTTTGTCGATCTTCCCGCCACTGGTGATCCCGGCGGTTTCATCAGCCCGAGAATTCTCCGGGGACCCGGCCGGCGTGGTGTCGGTGGCCTCGGCGTTCGCAATGGTCTCGGTGGTCTCGGTGGTCTCGGTGGTCTCGATGGTCTCGATGGTCTCGATGGTCTCGATGGTCTCGGTGGTCTCGGTGGTCTCGGTGGTCTCGGTGGTCTCGATGGTCTCGATGGTCTCGATGGTCTCGATGGTCTCGATGGTCTCGATGGTCTCGATGGTCTCGATGGTCTCGATGGTCTCAGTGGTCACGGTAGTCTCGGTAGTCGTCGTCGTGGCCGGGCCAGCGTCGGTGCCGATTCGCCCGTCGGGGGTCGCCGCGCTCGGGCCGGGGATCGTGGTGGGGCAGTCGTGTTCGGTGACGATGACGCGCACGACCGGGCGGCGGCCACCGAACAGGGTGTTCGGGTCGGCGTCGGCGCCGAGTTTGAGCAGCTGGGTGAAGGAGTCCGCGGCGATCTGATCCAGCGTGCGCGGATCGTCTTTCACGCTCTGCGCCCACGCCGCCCGCTCCGGGTCCACGAACCGTACCCCACCGCGGCGCGGGCTCGTCAGCGCATCGTACGTCGCGACCCACAGTTCACCCTGCTCCGGCGGCAGCAAAGCGTGCAGCGTCACCATGCCGTCGGCCCGCCGCCAGAGCGACCAGGTCGTGTCATCCCGGGCCTGCTTCTCCCGCGCCAGGATCCCCGCCGCATCCAGCTCGTCACGCGACCGGCGGGCTCGTTTGAACGCCTGCTCGGTGTTCATTCCCGGAGCCTCCGCCAGCAGCACCCTCAGCGCGGCGGCGAGCTTCTCGACGGTGATCGCCTGGTCCAGGGTGCCCAGGCCCCGCAGCAGGGCATCGCCCACACCAGGCGAGAACGTACCGGCAGAGACCGCGTGCACGATCGGCGCCTGCCACGGCACCACCACCTCGACCAGCGACGTCGGCACGATCAGCGGGATCGGCGGTGGCGGTGCCGCGACCGGTGGGACGACCGGGACGGCCGGCCTGACCGGGCGGGGCGCGGCCTCCGGCAGTGGCAGGTCGGGGTGTAGTTCGGCCCACGCTTCGGCCCGATCGGCCTCGCGTGCCTCCCACTGGGCGGCTTCCCAGTCGGCTTGCCGCTGCGCCTGCGCCGCGGCGAGAGCCGCAGCCTCCACGGCCGCAGCAGCGGCGGCCGCAGCCGCCGCCTGNGGCGAGAGCCGCAGCCTCCACGGCCGCAGCAGCGGCGGCCGCAGCCGCCGCCTGCGCGAGTCGCTCCGCCTCCCGGGCCTCGGCCGCGCGGCGTTCGGCCGTCTCGGTCTCGCTCATCAACACCCCGACCGCCACCAGCCGGCCCGCCTCGACCCGGCACAGGCCGGTGGCCTGCTGCACCATCAACGTCGGGTTGCCAAACCCGTGCCGGGCCGCCAACCCGGACTGACCCAGCTGCGGCCGGGACCCTCGGCGATCGTGCCCGCCAGCAACGCCGCCGCCGTGTTGCTCAGCCGCAGCAGCGCCGCGAGCACCTCCACATCCGACAGGCCGCCGAACTCGGCACTGGAACCACCGAGCGCCGCCACGGTGGCCGCCGCCCGGGTGAGCTCCATCGCCAGATTGTTCATGATTCAACCCAACACCCGACCACCGACATTCCCGAGGAAAAATCATGCTTACAAGCACTAAACCGACCACATCCACCAAAGAATACCCAAAGAAATGTTTCCGCAGCCATCACAGGCCCCCACCGGCACTGTTCCACAGCGCAGCACGGAACCGCTGCCATGACGTTGGTCCCGCCCCGCCACGCCTGGTATCGCTGGCCTCGGCGCCACGGTCGACGCCCGAGGACTCGAGCGAGTCGCCCCGCACCTAGCGCGATTCCGCTCCAAAAACCAGCCTGTGGAAACAGCGAAGGATTATAGCTGGCCGCGAATTTCTGGGCGGGAGGATCCGCTCAACTCGGCGAAGGCCTGCTGCTCGGCCAACCAGCGGCGCCTCCCGGGAAGCCCTCGGGCTCACCGAATTCGCCACCACCCCCACCCGTCCCAGCTGCTGAAACGGTCACGACAAGCGTTGGACCGCCACGAAGCAAGCCGGTCAGCGATGCAGTGCGGGCACGATGAGGTAGATGCCGTACAGCACGGCGATTCCGCAGAGCACGAAGCAGGCGTAGCCGGCGCACAACGCCAGGCGCTTCACCCCGGGCGTCAACGGGTTCGCAGCAGCCGCCTTCCGCGCTCGTTTGAGCTGCTTCGCAGCCTTCTTCGGCGTCAGAACGGTGATGGCACCGGTGAACTCGAGCGGGTCCACCAGCGGGATGCGTCCGGCCGTGGTGAGCAGGCGCAGGCCGAGGGAGTAGAGGCTCACGAGGAGGGCCGACGAAAACAGGGAGGCAACCGAAACGATGACGAACGCCCTCCAGTCGATCACAGGGACACCCGCTTGCGGCTTGGGCGGGAGGGCCGGCGCGGCGTCTTCTGAATGTTGACCACCCGTCCGGCGTCGTCGATGTCGTTGAGCAGGGTGTGGTGCGTCACCCGGTTGCGCCGGGACCAGCGGAACAGGGCCATGATGACGATCGTTCCGATCACCATGTCAAGCACGATGCCGACCGGGCCGAGCAGGGCGAGACCGGCCGCGAACGCGCCCATGATGGCCGAGGCCGGCAGCGTCATAACCCAGCCGAGCGCGATACGGCCGGCCATTCCCCAGCGAATCGTCGAGCCGCGGCGGCCGAGGCCCGAACCGATCACCGAACCGGACGCGACCTGCGTGGTGGACAGAGCGAATCCGAGATGGCTCGAGGCGAGGATCGTGGCCGCAGTGCTGGTTTCGGCAGCGAACCCCTGCGCCGGCTTGATCTCCGTCAGGCCGGTACCCATGGTGCGAATGATGCGCCAGCCGCCAGTGTAGGTGCCGATCGCGATCGCGAGGGCGCACGCGGCGATGACCCAGAAGGTCGGGCCGCTGCCGACGGCCTGGAAACCACCGGCGATGAGGGTCAGGGTGATCACTCCCATGGTCTTCTGGGCGTCGTTGGTGCCGTGGGCCAAAGCAACGAGTGAGGAGGAGAAGATCTGCGCGTAGCGAAACCCGCCACGGCCGTCTGGCTTGCCAACGTCCCGTCGGGTGATCAGGTAGGCCAGACGGGTCGCCACGAGAGCGACGATCCCGGCGATCAGCGGCGCGATCAACGCGGGCAGAATCACCTTGGCGGCGACGACGTTGTAGTCGACGGCCTGGGTGCCAACCCCGATGACCGTCGCACCGATCAGCCCGCCGAACAGCGCGTGGCTTGAGCTTGACGGCAGACCCACCAGCCAGGTGACGAGGTTCCACACGATCGCACCGATCAGGCCGGCGAAGATGAGCTCGGGGGTGATCAATATCCCGCCGTCACCCTCCTTGATGATGCCGCCCGACACGGTGCGTGCAACCTCGGTGGAGAGAAAGGCCCCGACCAGGTTGAGAATGGCGGCGACACCGACGGCGACCCTGGGCTTCATGGCCCCGGTCGCGATCGGGGTGGCCATGGCGTTCGCGGTGTCGTGAAAGCCGTTGGTGAAGTCGAAGATGAGCGCCAGCGCGATGACCAGCACGATGATGAGGCCGAATTCAGGCACGAGACACCACGCTTTCCAGGTCGGCGCCGAAGGTGAACGTGGCGCGCACCGGAACACCGGCAAGTACTCCCGGCAGCCAGTGACGGGCATCGTCCCACATCTCATCGACCGGCAGGCTCTCGACGTCGAACCAGACGGGATTCAGCTCGTTCGATTCCCGCGGTGTGCCCGACCACTCGTCGCAGACGAACACGGTCGACTCCTGGCTCCACTCCTCGCGATGCGGAAACAGGTAGGTGAGATATCCCAGTTCGGTCAGAGCGGATGCTGCCACCACGAGACCGGATTCCTCCTCGATTTCGCGCACCGCGGCATCCACTGCGCTCTCGCCGATCTCGAGCTTGCCACCGAGGCCGACGATGTTGCCCAAGCCGAGGCCTTTCTTCTTGCGCCCCAGCAGGACCTGCCGGTTGCCTTCGGGAGATAGTCGAGTGAGGTAGCACACGCATACCTGCGGCAAAGTCATTGCTTTATCTTAATGCTCGTTCAACAGAATGCTCGCGGAGTGGATTCAGAGGAAGCTCAGATAAGCTCCGGACATGGACTTTGTACCCGCTACCGGAACCATCACCATGTTCACGACCGACTGGTGCGGCTACTGCAAACGATTGAAGAAGCAGCTCGACACTGCCGGGATCGGCTATACCGAGGTGAACATCGAGCAGGTCGACGGCACACCGGAGCTCGTGATGAGCCTGAACAACGGCAACCAGACCGTGCCGACGATTCTGTACCCCGACGGTTCGGCGGCGACCAATCCCTCGCTGTCCCAGGTGCAGGCCAAACTCGCCTGACCCGCCAGACCCTCCTGGCGGGGCTCAGCCGAACAGTACTGCGGCCTCGTCGTAACGGGCCGGCGAGACCCGCTTGAGGCCGATGGTGGCCGAGGCGATGCTCACGACGTCGATCTCGGTGCCGCGCAGCGATACCATCGACCCCCAGTGAGAATTGTGGATCGCGTCCACCGCGGCCATGCCGAGGCGGGTGGCGAGCACGCGGTCGTAGGCCGAGGGGGCGCCGCCGCGCTGGGTGTGACCGAGCACGGTCGCTCGGCTCTCCACACCGGTGCGTTCCTCGATGAGCGGGGCGATGACCTCGCTGATTCCGCCGAGGCGAGGGCGATGAAAAGCGTCGAGGCCTTTCGTGGAGTGTGCTTCCTCCATGCCGGAGAGCAGAAAGCCCTCGGATACGACGATGACCGGAGCCCGGCCGCGATCTCGCACGTGCTCGACCCAGTCACAGATCTGCTCGATGGACTTGGGCTGCTCAGGGATGAGGATGGCATGGGCGCCGCCGGCCATGCCGGAGTGCAGCGCGATCCAGCCGACGTGGCGCCCCATGACCTCGACGACCATGCAGCGGCCGTGGGATTCGGCGGTGGTGCGCAGGCGGTCGATGGCCTCGGTGGCGATTTCGACGGCGGTGTTGAAGCCGAAGGAGTAGTCGGTGGCTTCGAGGTCGTTGTCGATGGTTTTGGGTACACCGACAATGTTCAGGCCGGCCTCAGTGAGGCGGTGCGCGGCGGTGAGGGTCCCCTCGCCGCCGATCGCTATCACGGCGTCGATACCGTTGGCGTCGAGCGTGCGCTGGATATTCTCGGGGCCGCCGTTCTCACCCTCGAACGGATTGGTGCGGGAACTGCCGAGGATGGTGCCACCCTGGCGCGACAGGCCGCGCACGCTGTGACGATCGAGGGGCATGAACTCGTTCTGCACGAGCCCACGCCAGCCGTTGCGGATTCCGATGAACTCGAAGTCGTACGTGCGCACGCCCTTGAGCACGGCTCCGCGAATGACCGCGTTGAGTCCGGGGCAGTCGCCGCCGCTGGTGAGAATACCGATCTTCATAGCTGGCCGATCTTGATAGCGGGACGAGTCGTGTCGTGATGATCATGTCGCAACCTGCGCTCGGTGACAATCATGTTCTTACAAGGGCACTCCGACAATCATGGTGCCTCAACCGGGGTCGACTCAAATCCACCGAACCCAGCCAAGGTGCCCGGTCAACCTACAGCTTTCCGTCGAGGGCCTGGGAGAGCACGTAGATGAGAGCACTCGCCTGCACCGAATCGGCCGCCGAGTACTCTTCCTGGGAACCATCGAGGGCGCGCGCTGCGAGGCCCTGCTTGCTGCCGATCAGATCGGCGATGCGCGCGTCGATGGTGTGCGCGGCGATGATTCGCCAGGCGGTGACCGGCTCGTCCTGGCCGATACGGTGCACCCGGTCGATGGCCTGGGTCTGCTCGGCCGCGGTCCAGCTCAGTTCGGCGAGCACGACGTTCGATGCGGCCTGCAGGTTGACGCCGACACCGGCCGCGGTGAGCGAGCACACCGCGATCGCGACGTCGGGATCGTTGTTGAACGAGTCGATGGCAGCCTGGCGGGCCAGGGCGCTCTGGTCGCCGCGCAGCGAAACCGTGCGCAGGTCGCGTTTGGCGAAGATCTCCTCTGCGGTGTCCATGACATCGATGTGTTTGGCGAAGAACACGACCTTGCCCACCGAACGGGCCAGCTGCGCGGCGTAGTCCGCCGCGAGGCCGGCCTTGGCCTGGCCGATCTTGCGCACCATCGTGAAGACGTTTTCGCCGGTGGTTTGGCCCTTGGAATCTTCGAGCTCGGCGTGGGCGACGGCGCGAATGTAGGCATCTCGCTGGTCTTCGTCGGGTACGGCCGGACCGCCGGAGCCGGCGTGCCGGGCTGCGACCAGCGCCTGATAGCGAGTGACCAGGCGGGCGCCGAGTTCACGTTCGGCCTGGCGGATGGATCGGCCGAGGTCGTCGTCGAGTTCCACCGGCAGGTCGGCGATGCGCTTGGCCGGCAGATCGGCGGCGACGTCGAGCTTGCGGCGACGAACGATGCCCATGTCGATGACGGCGGCGCGAGCTTCCTTGTAGAAGCCCATGTCGGCCGGGGTCAGCCCGGTTTCCTCGAGTCGTTTCAGCAGGGCGGGGGCTGGCTTGTCGCCGTCGATCCAGCCGAGGAACTGCCAGATGGCGCGAAAATCGTCGACGTCGTTGATGAGCGGTGTTCCGGTGAGGGCCATCAGCAGCGGGTTGCCGCCCGGGGTTCGGCGACGAATCTGCTCGGCGAGCGAGAGCACGTGCTTGGACCGCTGGGAGGACAGGTTTTTTATGAAGTGTGCCTCGTCGACGACCATGCCCTTGAACCCGAGCGTGCCCAGCCAGGCCAGATGCCGGTCGAGTACGTCGTAGTTCACCACGACGACATCGGCGAAAGCGTCGAGCGTGTCGCCATCCCCGTGGATGACGGTGGCACGCCGGTTCGGCGTCCACAGTTCCACTTCGCGAGCCCAGTTCATCTTCACCACGTTGGGCACGATGGCCAACAGCGGGTAGGCGTTGGCAACGGATGCCGCCAGCAGGCTCTGCGCGGTCTTGCCGAGGCCCGGCTCGTCGGCGAGCAGGTAGCTGCGGTGGCCGAGCCTGGCGCTCTCGATGAAGCGGGCCTGGTGCCGCATGAGCTCCATGCCGTTCGGCGACAGCCGGTCGAGGCGAGGTGCCTCCGGCATGTCCATGCTGGCCGCCTGGCCGCCTGAGCCGTACTCGAACGATTTGAAGAGCGGGCCGAGCAGTTCCCAGTTGGCGAGCCTGCGCGGGTGCACGATGGGCTGGGCGGCGGCGCTGAAGTCGGGGGCGAGGAACGGGTTGGCCAGCTGCCTGGCCTTGACCGACTGCGGGATGACCTGGTTCTGCAGCACGACGGGTGCAGCTTCGGGCTCGCGGGTGATGATGAGTTCGTCGGGGCTCAGCTCCGCGCCCGATTCGATCAGCCAGTCCCGGCGAAATCGCTGGGCTACGGTGGAGACACCGGCGTCGGGCTCGAGCAGGGTGATCAGGCTGGTGTCCCTGGCAGCGGTCTTGGCCAGAATCTGGGCGATGCCGTCGAGGCGTTTGAGCAGCTCTGCTCGGTTTGCGTCGGACAGCTCTTTGTCGCCCTTGACGCGGGCGCGTTCTTCACGCATGAGCAGCGCGATGACCTGGTATTTCGTGCGGTTGGTGGGTCCGAGCTTGGTGCCGGACTGTGCTTTCGCCTCGACCTCGCGCACCTTGCGGGCCAGAATCGGAATGATCGGCGCGTCGTCGTCACGGGAACGCGGGTGGGCGCGATTGCGGGTGGCTCCAGTGCGACCGAGGTTGTTCCGGCTGCCCGAGGCATCGGTGCGGGTATAAGCCATTGTTCTCCACTTCGAAGCAGCACGGTACGGGTACCGGCTTTACCTGTCCACGCGTGCCGGTCACGGCATTCCGGTGTTACCGGAACGCTGCACTCCGCCCATCGTTTCCGTAGTGCAGAAACAACGGCTCCAGGAAACACAGCACGGGTCCTGATATGACGCCAACCCACAGTCAAGCGGATGCTGTCACAGCGGTGGTGCCGTTGAATCAACCGATCCAACGGCTAAGGCCACCGGTTACGAGCGCACAGTCGAGACCTGACCCGGTTCTCTCAACGCGATAGTAGTCTACGCCTTCGTTCAATCCTTGCGCACCGGTACCTTGGTGCGCAGTCCGACGACGATGAACACGATGGCGGCGATGAACTGCGCCGAAACCCAGCCCTGCCCGCTGAGGTCGAGGATCACCACCGGATTCCACAGCACGGCCATCGGCACGAGGCCGATCAGCCAGTACCAGGACCGCGCCTGGATCACGAAGACGCAGATGATGAGCGCGAGGATACTGACCGCGTAGCGGATAATGATGAACGATTCGCTGTCGAGGAGCGCGAGCCCGGCGAGCAGAACGATTGCGCCGAGCAGCCCCGGTGCGAGGGCCGAGCGCGTGAAGGTCGGTTCGGCTGGCGTGCCCATTACACGTCCCATCAGACGCCCCCTCCGCCGCCGCCGCCGCCCCCGCCACCCGAGAAGCCACCGCCGCCCCCGCCGGAACTTGACGAACTCGTGGAGCTTCCCGACCATGACGCGCTCGTGGCGGTCGAGAATGTGCTGATCGCACCCGCGAAATAGGCCGCCTGGAACATTCCGGACCCGGAAT
Source organism: Cryobacterium glaciale (assembly GCF_004402535.1). Lineage (GTDB taxonomy): Bacteria > Actinomycetota > Actinomycetes > Actinomycetales > Microbacteriaceae > Cryobacterium > Cryobacterium glaciale. The sequence goes on from NZ_SOEY01000019.1 coordinate 149,872, forward strand.
ACCAGTCGGGCTGGGTGTTGCTTTCAAAATAGTACTGGCTGAGCACGCCGGACCAGTCCTTCTCCTGCCCGAACAACACGGCCAGGGGAAGCACTCGTTCGTAGAGTTTCACGATCTGAACGGAGGGAGCATCCGCTGTAGCAGTGCGCTGCGTCAGATCGGGGCGTGAATTCTCCGGCCGATACACGGAGCGCACTGCTCCCTCCGGACTCTGTAATACTCGCAGCCGATCGGATTCGGCGAGACCTATATACAACTTGACGCCCTTCAGATAGTCACGAAGCTCAGCACCGCTGTCGGTCAGCGGTCGCAAGTTTCCAGCAAACACGAATGTGCCCACCGCGCTGATGATCGCCACGGCGATGATCAGCAACGGCCACAGACCGCCCACAACGGTGATGATGCCGCCGAGGCTTCCCGCCAGTGCAACGCCGGCGCTGACGACCGCGAGGACGAACAGCCAGACCCGCAACCCGTCGTTCTGCTTCTCCCGCAGTCCCAGCCGCAACGAGTCGGCTCGGGCAGCCAGGCGCTCCTTCTGCAGGGCTTTGCTCAGGGAGATGCTCTTCTTTTTGAGGTCTCGCTGGTCGCCAGCCTGCAGGCCGGGGAACAGCTTGCCGAGAATGCGGCTCTCGGTCTCGTCGACACCGTCGGCGTGCAGGAATTCAAGCAGAAAATGACTCTTCTTGTTGCCCGCCTCGAGGATGCGCACGTTGCCCCGCACGGCGAAGCTGATGAACTGGGCCGCCATAGCCCTGCTGGCGGTGCCGGTTACATCGCCCGAGGTGAGCAGGTTCACTCCCCGGGGCGGCAGGTATTCGGCGATGATCGTGAAGCGGCCGGGGGCGCCCCGCCAGCGCGTAGCCCGCAACAGCCCAGCGACGAGCGCCGTCAGCAGGCTCACGAGGGCGCCGACCAGCCCCACGCTCGGGAGCGCGTTGGCGAAGAAAGAATCATCCCGCGGCACGAAGGTGCCGGGCTCGAACGGGACGACGATCGTGAGGTTCTCCCGCGGGCCAAGTTCGAGGGCGAGGGCGGAGACGGACGGTTCGGACTGCGAGCCGACGAGGCGGATGCTGTGGCAGGGCAGATCTGAATCTTGCGGTCCCTGAAAACACCGCGCCTCTGCGCCGAACCGGTCGACGAGCTCCGGATCGAACCGCACCGTTGCGGTGACCAGGCCGAAGGTTTGGTCCCACCCGGTGCCGTTCACGTCCCAGTAGAACTCCTCGACGTTCGCATCGGAGGGGTAGAGGGTCACGTTGGACTGCTCGTAGGTGATCACGTAGGTCTGCGCGCCGTGCACGAATTCGTCGGCGGCAATGGTCACGTCGAGAAACTCCTGGTCTCGGTCTTCGCTCGTGGTCTGCGCGTCGAAACCGCGCGGAGTGCCGTTCTCGTCGGTGACACTGTCGATCGCGATATCGGTGGGGTGGCCCTGGTATCGCGTGGGGAGGGCCCGGCGAATGCCGTGGTTCTGGTCGCTATCGGGAAACCGGGCCACGATCGTTTCGATGGTTGTTAGCGTCGAGCGGCCGTCAGCGTCAAGCCCGAGCTCGTACTGCGCGTCGAAAGAGTCAAAACTGAAGTCGTTGGCGTCGGAGCCCACGATGCTGACGGTGCTGGCGCTGGCCGGTGCGGCGACGGCGGCCTGCGCGGGCGTTGCCAGAGCGAGCACGGCTCCCCCGATGACCAGCGCACCGAGTGTCAGGACAAGGGCAGGTCGGAGCATGAGTCCACTCTACCGAGCGTGCAGGGCCCGGACCTCTGCTCGCCAGCTCAGTCGTGTAGCTCAGGCGTGCTGGATGGGAATGGACGTCGTCGATGGAGGGCGTTCGAACAGAATCTCCAGCCCGGGCTTCAGTTCGCCCAGCCAGGCCGCGTAGCCGGCCGGGTTCAGGTGCAGCCGGTCGATGCCGAGCGCCGGGTCGAGCTCGCCGTCTGGCAGTGCGAGTGCCGGCCACAGGTCGAGGTATTGCACGTGCTGGGTGGGCGCGTACTGCCAGATATGCCGGTTGATCGAGCGGATGGTCGGGGCGAAGTCCCGGTCGCGCGGCAGAACCGACTGAACCATGATGCGGGTCTCCGGCAGCGCACGGCGCAGGGTGTGCAGGATGGTTTCGAGATTGCGCACGACGTATTCGTCGGATTTGCGCCAGCCAAGGTCGTTGGTTCCGACCCCGATCACGATGGCATCCGGCCGCAGCTCAATGACCTGATCAAGCTGGGATATCACCTCGTCGGTGGTGTTTCCGCTGACCGCCAGATTATGCACGTCATGTTCGGGGAACCATTCGTCCCATTGACCGCCCGCAACGAGGCCGTCGCCCAGAAAGGCGAGAGAAACTGACATAGTGGCCTCCTACTCGTAACCCATCATGCCCCGAACCGGTGCCAGCCGCCAGAATTCTCAGACTATACGCACGCTCTATCCACCCATTTACCCGCGGCCTCAGTCCGCGTGGGAGCCAGACACGGTCGTGAGCGGATGCCCGGCCTCGGCTTCGCGTTCCACCGCCGCCGCCGCCGTGATGCGCGTGGCCATGCCCTCGAAGATGATGCCGTGGAACGGAAAAATCACGGCCCAGTACAGCCGACCGCCGAGGCCGCGGGGAAAGAAGATCGCGCGCTGCCGGTAGACCGAGCCGCCGGCATCCGTTGGTAAGACGCTCATTTCCAGCCAGGCTCGGCCGGGAACGCGCATTTCGGCGCGGAGTCGCAGAAAACTGCCGTGGTCGATCTGCTCGACCCGCCAGAAGTCGAGCACCTCGCCGTTGTGCAGGTGGTCGGGGTTGCGGCGGCCGCGGCGCAGGCCAACGCCGCCGACGGCCTTGTCCATCAGGCCGCGCACCGCCCAGGCGAGCGGAAAGGAGTACCAGCCGTTTTCGCCGCCGATGCTCTCGATGACCCGCCAAAGCGCGGCCGGGTCGGCCGGGGTGGTTTTCTCGCGCAGGTCGGTGTAGACCACGTGGCCGGCCCAGTCCGGGTCGCTCGGCAGCGGGTTGCTCGACGCGCCCTCGATCGAGGAGTTGCGCCAGCTGGTCTCGACATCGCCGTCGCGCATGCGGCCGAGCGCCAGGCGCACCGCCCGTCGGTAACCGGTGAGGCCGCCCTCCGGCTGCGGAATGAAATCGTCGATGTCACTCTCGTGCACGACGCAGTCGTATTGCAGGGAGGCGATGATGGGGATGGCGAGGTTGCGCGGAATCGGCGTGACCAGGTTCACCCACTGGGAGGCCAGCCACGGGGTCAGCACGGGCAGGGCGGCGATGGCCCGTTGCTTGAGGCCGGCTTCGAGGGCGTAACCGTTCATCATCTGGCCGTAGCGGAGCACGTCGGGGCCGCCGATATCGAAGGTGCGGTTCACCTCGGGCGCCAGGTCGGCCGCAGCCTGCAGGTAGTAGAGCACGTCGCGCACGGCGATCGGCTGGATCTTGTTGCGTACCCATTTGGGCGCTGGCATGTAGGGCAGCACGTCAGTCAGGTGGCGGATCATCTCGAACGAGGTCGAGCCGGAGCCGATGACCACGCCGGCCTGGAACGCGATGGTCGGCACGCCGCTCGCAAGCAGGATGCGACCAACCTCTCGCCGGGAATTCAGGTGAGCCGACAGCGTCCCGGTCGAAGGATGCAGTCCACCGAGGTAGACGATGCGGGAGACGTGGGCGGCGGCAGCGGCCTGCGCGACGTTTTCGGCGGCCAGATGCTCGGTTTTCTCGAAGTCACCGGCCGCACCCATCGAGTGCACGAGGTAGTACAGCACGTCGATGTCGGCGCAGGCGCGCTGCAGGCTGGCGAGGTCGCCGAGGTCCCCCTGCACGACCTCGACCTGGTCGGCCCAGGGCACATCGCGCAGCTTCGAGGGGGTGCGCACGAGCACCCGCACCGTGAAACCGGCCTCGAGGAGTTTGGGTACCAGGCGTCCGCCGATGTAGCCCGTGGCTCCCGTGACAAGTGCTCTGCGTAAGGTCATGCGGGGAGCCTATCCCGTTCCCTTGACCCCCTGCTGAGTGCCATCCTGCCCTGTCGACTCAGAGGATGGCCTTGGTGTGCCAGACCGTCTTCAGCTCGGTGAAGGCGAGGATGCGCTGCAGGGCCGGGGCTGCGGCATCCGCTCCCGATTCGGGCGGGAGCACCCGCTTGAGCGTGTCGGCGGCGCTGATCTGCAGCTCCACCCAGTCGAGGTCGCCGGCACCGACCAGGTCGAGGGCGTTGACGTCGGCGTGACTGGCCAGCCAGGGAGCGATCTCGGCCGGGGAACCGGTCACAACGTTGACCACCCCACCGGGAACGTCGCTCGTGGCGAGTACCTCACCGAGGCTGATCGCCGACAGCGGAGCGTTCTCGTTGGCGACGACGACGACCGTGTTACCGGCCACGAGGGCCGGTGCAATAGCGCTGACCAGGCCGAGCAACGACTCACTGCCCTGCGGAGCGATGATCGCGACGACGCCGGTCGGTTCCGGTACCGACAGGTTGAAGAACGGGCCAGAGACCGGATTGGCGTTTCCGGCCACCTGCACGTATTTGTCGGCCCAGCCGGCGTACCAGACCCAGCGGTCGATGGCCTCGTCGACCTGGGCGTTGGCGACGGCGGTGGTCACGCCCTCGCTGCTGACGATTTCGTCGACGAACTGCGCGCGGCGCCCCTCGAGCAGCTCGGCGATGCGATAGAGCACCTGGCCGCGGTTGTAGGCCGTGGCCCCGGCCCAGCCGGAGAGGGCACTGCGGGCAGCCACGACGGCGTCGCGGGCATCCTTGCGGCTGCCCTTCGCGGCGTTGGCCAGAAAATCGCCCTTATGTGAGAGCACCTCGTAGACGCGGCCGGATTCGCTGCGCGGAAACTTGCCGCCGATGTACAGCTTGTAGGTCTTGGGAATGGCGAGGCGGTTCACTTGGCGGCCTTCTCTGCGGATGCGGACTTCTTGCTGGCGGATGCGGACTTCTTGGTGACCGGTGACGCACCGTGATCGGCGGCGGCAATCGACCGTGAGCCGGTACGCACCGCGGGCTTGAGGTAGGCGGCGAGGCCGTGACGGCCACCCTCGCGGCCGTAGCCGCTCTCCTTATAGCCGCCGAACGGGCTGGACGGGTCGAACTGGTTGAACGTGTTCGCCCAGATCACGCCGGCACGCAGCTTGTCGGCAACGGCGAGGATACGGCTGCCCTTGTCGCTCCAGATTCCGGCGGAGAGACCATAGGGGGTGTTGTTCGCCTTTGCGACGGCCTCGGCCGGGGTCCGGAAGGTCAGTACAGACAGCACCGGGCCGAAGATCTCGTCGCGGGAGATGCGGTGGCTGGTCGTCACGTTGGTGAAGATGGTCGGCGCGAACCAGAAACCGTTCTCGGGGATGACGCAGTCGGCGCTCCAGCGTTCGGCGCCCTCCTGCTGGCCCAGTTCGGACAGCTCACGAATGCGGGCGAGCTGTTCGGAACTGTTGATGGCGCCGATGTCGGTGTTCTTGTCGAGCGGGTCTCCCAGACGCAGGGTCTGCATGCGGCGCTTGAGCCGGTCGATGACGTCGTCGTGGATGCTTTCCTGCACCAGCAGGCGGCTGCCGGCGCAGCAGACGTGGCCCTGATTGAAGAAGATGCCGCGCACGATGCCCTCGACGGCCTGGTCGATCGGGGCGTCGTCGAAGACGATGTTGGCGCCCTTGCCGCCGAGTTCGAGGCTGAGCCTTTTGTCGGTACCGGCGACCGAGCGGGCGATGGCCCGACCGACCGAGGTCGAACCGGTAAAGGCGACCTTGTTGACGCCCGCGTGGTTGACCAGCGCCTGCCCGGAGCTGCCGTCGCCGGTGATGATGTTGACCACGCCGGCGGGCAGGTCAGCCTGCTGCAGAATCTCAGCGAACAGCAGCGCGGTGAGCGAGGTCGTTTCGGCGGGCTTGAGCACGACGGTGTTGCCGGCGGCGAGCGCCGGGGCGATCTTCCAGGCCAGCATCATGAGCGGAAAATTCCACGGGATGACCTGGGCGGCGACGCCGAGTGAGGCTGGGTTCGGGCCGACTCCGGCGTGGTCGAGCTTGTCCGCCCAGCCGGCGTAGTAGAAGAACCAGGCGGCGACGAGGGGAATGTCGACGTCGCGGGTTTCCTTGATCGGCTTGCCGTTGTCGAGGGTTTCGGCGACGGCCAGTTCGCGGGCGCGTTCCTGCACCAGACGGGCGATGCGAAACAGGTATTTGCCGCGGTCGCTGCCGGACAGCCGGGACCAGACCCCGTCGTAGGCGTGACGGGCGGCGACGACGGCGTCGTCGACATCCGTTTCGTTGGCGGTGGCGATCATGGCGATCTGTTGTTCGGTGGCCGGATTGATGGTCTGGAACGGGGTGCCGCGGCCGGCGGTGAACTCGCCGTTGATGAACAGGCCGTAGTCGCTCTTGAGGTTCAGCAGGGCCTGCGACTCGGGGGCGGGTGCGTAGTCGAGAAATTTCATGGTCGTTCCCTAGTCAATCGTCACGTAGTCGGGGCCGGAGTAGTGCCCGGTGGTCATCTTCTGGCGCTGCAACAGCACGTCGTTCAGCAGGCTGGAGGCGCCGAAACGGAACAGGTGCGGGGTCAGCCACTCCTCCCCCACGGTTTCGGCGACCGTCACGAGATACTTGATCGCGTCCTTGGAGGTGCGGATGCCGCCGGCCGGTTTCACGCCGATGCGCACACCGGTGAGGCGGTGCCAGTCGCGCACGACTTCGAGCATCGACAGCGTCACCGGCAGCGTCGCTGCAGGGGCGACCTTGCCGGTGGAGGTCTTGATGAAGTCACCGCCGGCCAGGATGGCCAGCCAGGAAGCGCGGCGCACGTTGTCGTAGGTGTTCAGTTCGCCGGTCTCAAGGATCACCTTGAGGTGGGCGAGGGTTCCGTCGGTGCGACGGCACGCCTCTTTCACGGCGACGATCTCGTCGTAGACCTGGCCGAACCGGCCCGCCAGGAACGCTCCGCGGTCAATGACCATGTCGATCTCGTCGGCACCGGCCGCGACCGCGTCGCGCACGTCGGCGAGCTTGATGGCGAGGGATGCGCGCCCGCTCGGGAAAGCGGTCGCGACGGCGGCGACATGTACTCGCTGAACACCGGCTCCCTGGGTTCCACCGGCAGCGTGGGCCGAACCGAGCGCGGTGACGGCGGCGCCGACCATGTCGCCATACACGCAGACCGCGGCGACGCGGGGGCAGCCGGGGTCGCCCGGGTCGGGCACGAGCGCCTTGGCGACGAGGGATCGCACCTTGCCGGGGGTGTCAGCGCCCTCGAGGGTGGTGAGGTCGATCAGGCCGATGATGGTATCGATCGCCCAGCGTTTGGAGCTCGTCTTGATCGAGCGGGTGCCGAGGTCGGCGGCGCGGGCTTCGAGGCCGACAGCGTCGATTCCGGGGATGCCGTGCAGGTATCGGCGCAGGTTGGCGTCGGTTGCCTCCCCGCCGATCAGCGCGAGGGCGCGCCGTTCCGGCTGGTAGGTGGCCATTGGGCTGCTGGTCATGGGGTGTCCTTTTCCTGAAGCAGGGCGTTCGCGGTGTCTTCGTCGGTCACCAGCACGGTGCACAGCCCATTGCGCACGACGGCACGGGCGATGGCGTGCTTGGTGTTTCCGGAGATGACCGCGATGGTCAGTGGGGCGCGGCGCAGCTGGTCGATCTGAATCCCGACCGTGCGCTCGTTGAGTTCCGGGTCGACGATGCGACCGTGCTTGTCGATGTAGCGGCCGACGACGTCGCCGACGGCGCCGCGTGCGACGAGTTCGTTGATCTGTTCCACCGTCAGGTAGCCGCTGTCGACGAGGGCGGAATTCGCATCCGCCTGGCCGGCGCTGAAGACGTAGGCCTGGGCGTTGCGGGCCAGGGCGAGCACCCCGGCGACGGTGCGGTCCGCTTCCATCGCCTGCTTGGTTTCCAGGCGTTCGAAGATGGCGGGGCTCGGCAGCAGGGTGGCGGAACCGTCGGCTTTGTGGGCGATGGTCACCGCAGTGGATGCCGCGGTGCCGGTGCGTTGGTTCAGGCTGACACCGCCGTTGATCTGCACCACGTTCACCCCCGGCGCCCACCCCTGTTTCAGGTGCAGCGAGACGTCGTGCAGAGTACGACCCCAGCTGATGCCGAGGGTGCGCGGGATCGGGCGCAGGCTCGTGAGATAGTCGGCGGCAGCCTGCGCCGTGCGTGACTGTAGCTCGGCGTCGCTCGACACCCCGGCGGAGGAGACCACGATCGCGTCGGTGAGGCCGGTTGATTCGCGCAGGCGACGTTCGATCGGCAGCCGGCGGGCACGCGGATGCACGATCTCGATGCGGATGAAACCGTTGGCCTTGGCACTCGCGAGCAGCCGGCCGACCTTCCAGCGGGTCAGGCGCAAGATCACACCGATCTCGTCCTGGGTCTGGTTTTCTTCATAGTACAGTTCGGCGGCGCGGATGGACAGGAGTTCGTCGGTGTCGCTCATGGTGGTGTTGCGGTCCAATCGTTTGGGCCCAGCCTACGTCGACCGGTCGCCCGAATCAACAGCCGTAGGGATCATTGCTCATCTGAGCAGCGCCGGATGCGCACAGGGACCGCGGCGGGCACCAGTACGATCGATGCATGAGCAGCACCGCCCGGCCCCGTTACGTTCTCGCCGTTGATGTCGGCGGCACCAAGGTCGAGGCCGCCCTCGTGGATGATCACGGTGTTGTCCTCGGCGCCAGCCGTCGTCGGGCGGCTACCGGCGCGAGCGCGTCGAGCGAACAGCTCGCCGCCTGGGTCACGAGTGTGGTGACCCAGGCTCGCGCGGCCCTGCCCGTCGACGCGGCCCTGATCGGGGTCGGAATCGGTTGTGCCGGGCCGATTCATCTGAGTGACGGCGCGGTGTCGCCGCTGAACCTGCCGGTCTGGCGCGAGTACCCGCTGAAAGAGCTGGTCGCCGCGCTCGTACCAGACCTGCCGGTGCGCCTGCGCATGGACGGGCTGTGCATCACGCTCGCCGAGCACTGGGTGGGCGCCGGGAAGGGCGTTGACAATCTGATGGGCATGATCGTGTCGACCGGCATCGGCGGCGGCCTCATTCTCGGCGGAGTGACCGCGTCGGGGCCGACTGGCAATGCCGGCCATATCGGTCACATCGAGGTGGGCGGCTTTGACGACCCGTGCGCCTGCGGCGGAGTCGGCTGCATCGAGGCGATCGCTTCCGGCCCGAAAACCGTCGCCTGGGCGCGCAGGCAGGGATTCACCGGCGAGTCGGGCGAAGACCTGGCTCAGGCTTACGCGACCGCCGACCCGGTTGCGGTGGCAGCCGTCGCGCGCAGCGGCCGGGCGCTCGGCCAGGCGATCGCCTCCGCCGCGACGCTGCTCGACCTCGACCTCGTCGCCATCGGCGGCGGCTTCTCCAACGTCACAGGCGACCTGCTCGTGTTCGCGCGGGAGGCCATCGCCCAGCGCGTGCAGTTCGCCTACGCCACCCGGGTGCGCGTGGTAGCCTCGGCGCTTTCGGGCGACGGCCCGCTGATCGGCGCCGCGGCGTTGATCCACCGCGCCGAGCTGGTGCCCTAAGCGCGCTTGGGGCCTGTCCCGAACGCCGCCCGTCAGCGCGAGCGTTCGAGATCGTCCTCCAGCACGTGCGGACGACCGATCACGGCGCCGGCGATGACGATGACCAGCGCGCTGGTCAGCAGAAAGCCGAGTGGCCAGATCCACCCGCCGCTGAGCTCGTGCAGCAGGCCGAAGACCAGCGGCCCCAGTGCCCCCAGGGTGTAGCCGACGCTCTGCACGAAGCTGCTCAGCGCGACGGCACCGGCGTGAGTGCGAGTGCGCAGGTTGATGAGCACGAGTGCGAGTGGAAAGAACAGGGGCCCGAGGCCGGCCAGGCAGACCCAGAGCCAGGTCAGGGTCTCTGGCACCAACAACAGCCCGAGGTCACCGGCCACGAAAACGAGCACACCGACGTAGACGAGCGGTCCCACGTTGGTCAGCCGAGCCGTGAGCACCGGAATGACGAGCGCGCACGGAATACCCATGCTGGCGTAGAGGGCGAGGAGCGTTCCCGCCTGGGCCGGACTGACCCCGGCGGTGTCGACGAGCAGTTGCGGCAGCCAGGCGAACATGGCGTAGGCGTTGAGCGATGACGCAGCGAACACGCCGGCGATCGCCCAGGCGATGGACGACTTCCAGAGGCGACCCAGAATCGCGGCGTCGGCCTCGTCAACGACCGGGCCGGATACTCTTGCGGTGCGTTGCCGCATGAGCAGGGTGACCCAGGGGACCAGCGCGAACAAAGCGAGCAGCATCCACATGCCGAGCGAGACGCGCCAGCCGGCGGCATCCGCTACCGGAACGGCGACCAGCGCCGGGATCAGGGTGCTCAGCGAGAGGACGGTGACGTAAAGGCTCGTCACGAGCCCGACGCGGTCGGGGAAGTATTTCTTGACCAGCGGCGGCAGGAGCACATTGCCGACGCCGAGCCCGGCGAAGGCGATGACACTGCCGAGGACGAGCATGGTGATCGAGCCCGACAGGCCACGAGTGACGTGTCCGATCAGGATCGCCACGAGGGCGAGCACGAGCGGCAGCTCCAGGCCGTGGCGGCGCGTGATCATGGGGCTGAAGATGCCGAAGACGGCGAAACACACCGGGGGAAGCATGCCGAGCACACCGAGCGACAACGCGCCGAGCGGAATATCGACGTTGACCTCGGTCACGATCGGCGAAAGTGCAGCCACCGCCGTGCGCAGGTTCGCCGCGACCACGATGAGACCCAGAAGGGCGAGGCCGCGTCCCGGCAGCAGTCGGCGCGAGACGGCTGTATTCACTCGGTCAGTCTAGGGCCAGGGCCGCGGCGCGTTCCCGCTGCACGTCAGCCGCGAGGTTCTTCAGGTCGTCCCAGCGTTCGGGTGCGACGAGGCCGGGCAGGAGCATCGCCCACATCTCCGTCAGGCGCTGGTCGATATCACCGCGCCCGGTCAGAACGTCGGAGACAACCTGCACCCCCGTGAAAGCGGCCGTGAAAAAGTGGGCAGCTGCACGCACGTCCACCGTCGGAACGACATCGCCCTCGAGAATTCCCCGGCGTAGGAATTGCTCACACGTGACCATCCAGTCCAGATAGGGCGCGGACACCGGCGTCGAGAAATTGACCGCTTCAATCGTCAGGCGAACCCCGGCACTGACGATGACGTCATCGCGCAGCTGTCGAGCCAGTTCGTAGGACATCGACACGAGGGCACGCAGGCCGGGCACGTCGTTTTCGAGCAGCAGTCGACCAGCACCGACCGATTGCTCGTGCTGGGCATCGATGATGGCGACCGCGAGGGCTTCCTTGGAATCGAAGTGAAAGTACAGTGCGCCCTTGGTGACTCCCGCAGCGGCGCTCACCTGGGCGAGAGACGTGCTTCCGTAGCCGCGCTGTTCGAACGCTGCCGCCGCGCCGCGAATTATCGCGGCGCGCGTTTCAACAGCTCGTGCTTGTTGTGGCATGGAACCCCCAGGAAAATGCTCGTGTGCCCAGCGTACCGGGGCGGACTGCCCCCATGAGTGCCCCCGCGGCCTGGCGGCCTTTGTGGCTATACAAAAAACATACTCTTTGGTATGGTATCTGCCATGGGGAACGTAAGCGATGACGAGTGGGTGGGCATCGGCCTTGCCCTGCTGGCCGGAATGATCGTACTCGTACTCTCGCTGGTTGCCCTGATTCAGATCGGGCGCGCTGCACACCTGTGCCCGAGCGTGCGCACCAACTGGGTGTTGGCTGTTTTGCTCGCCCCGCTATTCGGGGCGACAGCCTGGTTCGCCGTCGGCGACCGGCTGCCGCTGGACTAGCTCAAGGTCGAGGTCGACGTCAAAAGATGCAGAATCGTGCGCACCTGCGCGACATCATCGCGCATCTGCACGATCAGCGGGTCGATGCCGGAGTAGGCAACCATGCCGCGAATCCGTTCCACGAATGAGACGTCGACAACGTGGTCGTACAGGTCGAGATCGACCTCGTCGAGCACGTAGGCTTCGACCTGCTTCTGCGCGACGCCGCCGAAGGTGGGGTTGTTCCCCACCGAGATGGCGGCCGGGTAGCGGGCACCGGCATCCGTCAGCCAGCCGGCATACACGCCGTCGGCGGGAATCAGACCCTCGGAATCGGAGGACAGGTTGGCTGTGGGAAAGCCCAGTTCGCGACCGCGAGCAGCGCCGTGCACGACGACGCCGCGCACGGTCGGCACGTGCCCGAGCATCTGGCCGGCCGCGGTCACATCGCCGGCAGCGAGCAGCTCGCGAATCCAGGTCGACGACACCCGGCGTTCGCCGTCGGGCATCACGTCGTCGATCATGCGCACCTCATAGCCGAACTCGGCGCCGAGATCACGCAGCAGTGCGACATCGCCAGCTCCCTTCGCCCCGAACCGAAAATCGCGGCCGACCAGCACGAAGCGAGCGTGCAGGGCGGTGACCAGGATGCGTTCGATGAATTCCCGCGGCGGCAGGCTCGACAAGGAGTGGTTGAACTCCAGCAGCAGCGTCGCGTCGACGCCGGTCTCGGCGATCAGGTCGAGCTTCTGCTCGGCACTGACCAGGGCGTTAGGGCAGGATTCCGGAGCGAGCAAGGCAAGGGGATGCCGGTCGAACGTGACCACGACGGCGGCGAGCTGTTCCCGCGCGGCAATGGCCTTGAGTTCGGTGATAACGGCCCGGTGCCCGGCGTGCACCCCGTCGAACTTGCCGATGCTCACGGCCGAGGACGGCCAGTCGCTCGGTACCGAGTCGACGCCATAGAGGGTTTTCATGCGCGGCTCCCGATGGGCGATACCGGGTGGCGCGCGAGCCACCACATGCCGAGCACTGGCAGCACGAGGGGAATGAACAGGTATCCACTGCCATAGACCGACCACACGGTGGCGTGCTGGAACAGTGCGGGGTCGACGAGGCTGAGCGTTCCGACCAGGAGCACGCCGAACAGTTCGAAGCCGATGGTGACCCAGGCGATGCGATACCAGAGCGCGGTGCGCTTGACCAGGGCGATCGTCGCGACGATGTAGACCACGGCGGCGAGGGCCGACAGCGCGTAGGCGAGCGGGGCCTCACTGAAGGCGCGCACGATTTGAACGAAGGAACGCCCGGTTGCGGCGAGGGCCAACACGCCGTAGACGGCGATGAGGAGTCGACCGATGCCGCTCACCCGATTGGAGGGGACGGTCGTGTCGGTCTGGGAGTCTGTCATTGCTCGGCATTCATCTGGTTCGCTAATTATTGCAGCATCCGCAGCCGACCCGGAACCGCGTCAGCTTCCCTGCACGTTCCAGATCTGGTTCATGCGGTACAGCATGACCGCGACCGACAGGCAGGTAACGCCGAGAATCACCGTGCTCCAGCGGCTGCGTTCGACGAGAGCCCAGAATCCGGCCGCGACCGGGAGCGCAAGGGCGCTGACGAGGTAGGTGTAGAACTCGAGCAGGCTGCCGGTGGCCGTATTGCCGGCCAGCGGCGCCGCGATCGCGGCAGCGAGCTGCACGATCAGCAGGAGTTCGACCAGCGCGGTCGCTCCCATGGTGAGGTCGGTGGGCTTGCGCCCGACCAGGCCGAGCACGACACAGAGCAGGCCGCCCGCCACGGCGATGGCCAGTTGCAGCCAGGTGAACCATTCGATCATGACGTGGGTGTCGATTCGCTCTCGTGTGGTTCAGCGGGCAGGTCAGGCGGAAAATTCAGCAGCGACTTGGCCTGGTCGCCGCGGTACTCGACCAGTCCGACCAGTCGGCCGCCGGGAGCGATGGCGGCGACCGGTCCGGTGCGGGTCGCGTCGGGTTCGACGCGGATGCGTTTGCCGTGGCCGAGATCGATGGCCTGTTCGTCCGACAGGTCGAGGCGCGGGAGCAGCCGGGTGGCGGCATCCGCTGGAGAAATAAGGTCGGCGGCGACGTCGACCTGTTCCAGCATCGCGGCGTTTTCGATGCGGAATGGGCCGATGCGGGTGCGGCGGAGGGCCGTGAGGTGGCCGCCGACGCCGAGCGCGGCGCCGAGGTCGCGGGCCAGCGCACGAATGTAGGTGCCGGAGGCGCATTCGACGCGCACGTCGAGGTCGAGAAAACCGTCCCGAAGGGTGCTGGAGAGCAGCGCGAACTCGCTCACGGTCACCGGGCGGGACGGCAACTGCACGTCTTCGCCGGCCCGCACCCTGGCGTAGGCACGCTTGCCGTCCACCTTGATGGCGCTGACCGCGCTCGGCTGCTGGCGAATGGAGCCGCTGAGGTCGCTGATGCCGGCCGCGATGGCTGCGGGGGTGATGGCGGCGACCGTCTCTGCGGTGGCGCGGGTGAGGCAGTCCCCCTCCGCGTCATCCGTTGTGGTGGCCTGGCCGAGGCGGATGGTCGCGAGGTATTCCTTGTCGAGGCCGACGACGTAGGTGAGCAGCCGGGTCGAACTGTTGATGCCGAGAACGAGGAGGCCGGTCGCCATGGGGTCGAGCGTGCCGGCATGGCCGACCTTGCGCGTTCCGGCCAGGCGCCGGGTTCGGGCGACAGCGTCATGGCTGGTCCAGCCCTGCGCCTTGTCGATGAGTAGAAGGCCGCTGGTCACTTCCTGAGGGTATCAGCGTGCGACTTGGACAACGCAATCTAGGCTGGGGGAATGCGAATTGCTGTAATCGGAGCCGGCGCCCTGGGCGGCCTGTTCGCGACCCTGCTCGCCCGTGCCGGGCACGAGATCACCGTCACGGCACACCAGGCGGCCCGATCGGTCATTGAAGACAACGGAATTCGCATCACTGGCGGTTTCGGGGATGCCCAGTGCCGCGTGCTGGTGCGGGAGGTCCTCACCGAAACCCCCGACCTGACACTGATCTGCACCAAGGCCCAGGATGCCACAGCCGCCATCTCCGAGAATGCCGACCTGCTCGACGGGTCACCGGTCATCGTGGTGCAGAACGGGCTCGATGGCGTGTCGACCGCCGGGCAGCTGCTGCCGCACTCGGACTGTTTCGGGTTGCTCACCCTCACCGCCGCGCACTACATGGGTCCGGGCCGGGTGCGGGTGACGACCGCAGCATCGAGCTACCTCGGTCGGGGCAGCGGTCAAACGGATGCCGCCACCCAGCGCTGGCAGGCGGTGCTGGCTACCGCATTCCCCACCCTCGCGGCTGACAATTTCGTCGGTGCACAGTGGACCAAGCTCGTCGTCAATATGCTCAACGCCCTGCCGGCCATCACCGGGCTGAGCGTGCAGGCGGTGATCGGCTCGGCCCCGCTCCGCCGGATCCTGACCGCGAGCATGCAGGAGACCGTGCAGGTGGGTGTGGCCCGCGGCGTGACGTTCGGATCGTTGCAGTCACTCACTGATCGCAACCTGCGGGTATTCGGGCGACTTCCGGTGGCCCTCGCGCAGTCCCTGCCGCTGCGGATGGGGGCGAAGATGGGGCCGGTGACCAATCTCGGCTCAACGCTGCAGAGCATCAAGCGTGCTCACCTGACCGAAATCGACCACCTCAACGGCGCGGTCGTGCGGGAAGCTGGGCTGGCCGGGCGGGCGGTGCCGGTCAACACCCTGCTGACCACGCTCGTGCACGAGGTCGAGGTCACCCGGAACTTTCTGAAACCGGCCGACGTGCTTGCCCGGTTCGAGGAACTCACCGACGACCGCTGAGAGAGCGGATGCTCAGCACCGGTCGGTCAGCACGCGGAGCGGGGCCTCTCGGTTCGTCGTGTCGACGACGGCCGACACGACGTCGCGCGGGTGAACCTCGGCGAGGTAATGCGCCTGGGCCTCGCTCGCCGGTGCGCCCTCTAACAGCACGCTGTACAGCCAGAGGCCGTGCAGTTCAGGCCGGTTGATGTAGTCGCCGTCGATGATCAGGATGGCGTCGGCGGGCGCGGTCTGCCAGGTCGGTTGGATCCAGGTGTCCCGATCGGGGTCGAATTCCTCCGTGACGAAACCCGTGCTGCCTCCCATTCGGAAGGGTTCGACCAGCACCCGGCGGAGCGCCGAGTAGTCGTAGCCGACCAGGTACATCCGCTCGGGGGTGTCGGGTGCGAGTCGCTGCTGCTCGGCGCGCGAGTGCTGGAAGTAGCGCAGACTCGCCCGAAAGACGTGCCGTTCGTCTTCGCGGAACACCGCGGCGAGGTCGTCGGCGAAGGCGGCGCGGGCGGCGGCATCCGTTCCGTCGATGGCGATGATCGTGCGGCCACGGCCGTAATTGTGCAGGATCTCGGCGGCGAGGACGCGCAGAAAGTCGATGCGCGGGGTGGAAACCAGCTTCATGAATCGAGCCTAGGTTAGAACGGATGAACGTCACACCCTCTGCGCCCGTGAAAGCGGCTTCCGTCAGCGCCGCCCTCAACTCCTGGTTCGTGGCGAACGCGCGCGATCTGCCGTGGCGCCGTGATGGCTTCGGGGCGTGGGGCATCCTGGTTAGCGAGTTCATGCTGCAGCAGACCCCGGTGAGCCGGGTCATTCCCCGGCTCGAGGAGTGGCTGGCGCGCTGGCCGACACCGGCGTCGCTCGCCGCGGTGCCGCCGAGCGAGGCGGTGCGGGCCTGGTCCAGTCTCGGCTACCCGAGGCGCGCGCTGTGGCTGCACGCCGCGGCCGTGCAGATCACGCAGCTGCACGACGGCGTGGTGCCATCCGACCTGGACGATCTGCTGGCCCTGACCGGCATCGGGGATTACACCGCGCGGGCCGTGGCCGCGTTCGCGTATGGCCATCGGCATCCGGTCGTCGACACGAATACCCGGCGGGTGATCGCGCGGGCGATCATGGGCGCCGGGGAACCCTCGCCGCCCAGCCGGGGCCGGGACCTGGACGCGATGGGAGCGCTGCTGCCGCAGAGCGCGCAGGAAGCTGCGCTGTTCAACGCCGCGATCATGGAGCTCGGCGCGGTCGTCTGCACCAGCCGAAGCCCGCACTGCTCGCTCTGCCCGATCCGGAATGACTGCGCCTGGCGGGCCGCCGCCTACCCCGAATACACCGGCACCCGCAAGACGGCGCAGAAGAAATTCGAGGGCAGTGACCGGCAGGTGCGCGGCCTCATCATGGCCGAACTGCGGTCAACCCACCGCTCGGTGACGGATGCCGAGATCGCCACCCTCTGGCCGGATGCGGCCCAGTTGGAGCGCGCGCTGGCCAGCCTCGTGGCCGACGGGCTCGCCGTGCCCGCGCCGGAGGGGTACACACTGCCGGCTTGAGCGGGGAAGTACGATTGACCGGTGACATCAACGACTTCCCCCGCAGTTCGACCTGCCGCTTCTCCGTCCCGCTATCCCGCCGCCGACGCGCAGTACGCGGCCCTGCTGCGTGAGACCCTCGAGCACGGCACGAAAAAGGCCGATCGCACCGGAACCGGCACCCGCAGCGTGTTCGGCCGCCAGCTTCGATTCGATCTGGCCGCGGGATTTCCGCTAGTGACGACCAAGCGGGTGCACTTCGCGTCGATCGCCTACGAACTTCTCTGGTTTCTGCGCGGCGACTCCAACGTCACCTGGCTGCAGGAGAAGGGCGTGCGCATTTGGAACGAGTGGGCCGACGAGAGCGGCGAACTCGGCCCGGTCTACGGCGTGCAGTGGCGCTCCTGGCCCACCCCGGATGGCGAGACCATCGACCAGATCAGCCAGGTCCTCGACACCCTCCGCACCGACCCTGACTCCCGGCGAATGATCGTCTCGGCCTGGAACGTGGCTGACCTGCCGAAGATGGCGCTCGCCCCGTGCCACGCGCTGTTCCAGTTCTACGTCGCCGACGGCAAACTCTCCTGCCAGCTGTACCAGCGCAGCGCCGATTTGTTCTTGGGCGTGCCGTTCAACATTGCCAGCTACGCCCTGCTCACCCAGCTCGTCGCCGAGCAGGCCGGGCTCGAGCTCGGCGAGTTCGTCTGGACCGGCGGCGACTGCCACATCTACGACAACCACGTCGAGCAGGTCACCGAGCAGCTCTCCCGCACCCCGTTTCCCTCCCCCACGCTGCGGATCAAGCCGGGGCGCGGGAGCCTGTTCGACTACGAATACGACGACCTCGTGCTCGAGAACTACCAGCACCACCCCGCTATCAAGGGCGCGGTCGCGGTATGACACTCGGCCTGATCTGGGCCCAGACGGTGAACGGTGTGATCGGAGCCGACGGGGTCATGCCCTGGCATCTGCCGGAGGATCTCGCCCATTTTCGCGCGGTCACCCAGGGCGGCGCCGTCATCATGGGGCGGCGCACCTGGGATTCGCTGCCGGAGCGTTTTCGCCCGCTGCCGGGCCGGCAGAACATCGTCATCACGCGCCAGCGCGACTGGGCTGCGCCGGGGGCATCCGCTGCCCACAGCCTCGATGATGCCCTCGCGCTGGCCGAGGGGCCGGTCTGGGTGATCGGCGGCGCCGAAATCTATCGCCTCGC
The DNA here is from genome assembly GCF_004402535.1 of Cryobacterium glaciale. Lineage (GTDB taxonomy): Bacteria > Actinomycetota > Actinomycetes > Actinomycetales > Microbacteriaceae > Cryobacterium > Cryobacterium glaciale. The sequence continues at coordinate 168,183 of NZ_SOEY01000019.1, forward strand.
GCTTTCCCGCGCCGACACGCTCGAGGTGACCGAAATCGACGCCTCGATCGCCGGTGACACCCTCGCGCCCGAACTCGACGCCGCCTGGACCAGGGTCAGCACCAACCCCGCAAACGGATGGCTCCGCTCGAGCGCCGCGCTCCCCTACCGTTTCACCCGTTACGAGCGCACCCCCGGCCTCCGCGACCCATCTCTCGCTCCGTAAACCGCCGCCTTAAACCTGTCCGGGCCCGGGCCCGGAAAGCGGGACCACGTTCTATCATGGGCCCAGTTTCCGGGCCCAGGCCCGGTCGGCAGTGCTGGTGGTGCTAATGCTTCGCGGTACTCTCGGCGTCGGACTCTTCGTCGTCGTCTGACTCGTCTTCTTCGAGGTCGTAGTCACGCGGCTTCTTGTACGGGTCGGCGTCGCCGGCGTAGGTGGCAGTACCCTTGCTGTCCTCGGTCGCGATGTCACGATCGTGGGCCTCGCGCAGCAGGTCGTCGATCAGAGCCGCGTTTTCGGGGATTCCGTCGGCGATGAACTCGATCGACGGCGTGAGCCGAGCCGTGATGTTCTTGCCGACCTCGCTGCGCATGAGGCCGGTGGCGGCCTTCAGAGCCGCTGCGCTGTCGGTGCGCTCCTCGATCGAGCCGTACACGGTGTAGAACACCGAGGCGTGCTGCAGATCGCCGGTGACCTTCACGTCGGTGATGGTCACGAACCCGAGGCGCGGATCGCGCAGGCCGCGTTCCAGTCGCTTGGCGATGATGACCTTAATGCGGTCCGCCATCTTTCTGGCGCGTTCCGGATCTGCCATGATTCACTCTCTCTTTACCGGCGCATTAGCGCCAGGTTTTCCTATACTTATCACCGTTTTAAACGGATGCTGCCTACCCGCTGAGGGTCGGAGCAAATTTCCTTCGAAAAGGGAATCGGGGTAGGGGTCCCCGCTCTTTCCTTTTCGAAGGAAATTTGCGGAGACCCGACCCCAACGGCGTCGGACCCGTAACCGAGTCCGACGCCCCAAAACCAACGCTAGACGCGCGGCTTTTCCTTCATTTCGATGGTCTCGATCTCATCGCCAATTCGGATGTCGTTGAACTTGCCCAGTCCGATACCACACTCGAAGTCCGTGCGGACCTCGGTGACATCGTCCTTGAAGCGACGCAGCGACTCGATGCCCAGGTTGTCCCCCACCACGATGCCCTCGCGAATAACGCGAGCCTTGGCATTTCGGGTGATTGTACCGGAGCGCACGATGACACCGGCGACGTTTCCGAACTTCGACGAGCTGAAGACCTCGCGAATTTCGGCGATACCGCTCTGGATCTCTTCGTACTCGGGCTTGAGCATTCCCTTGAGGGAATTCTCGATGTCCTCGAGGGCGGAGTAGATGACGGAGTAGAACCGCACGTCGACGCCTTCGCGAGCTGCACGCTCGCGGGCCTTCGTGTCGGGGCGAACGTTGAATCCGATGATGATGGCGTTGTCGACGGTGGCGAGGTTGACGTCGCTCTCCGTGACCGCACCGACACCACGGTGGATGATGCGCAGCTGAACCGAATCGTCGACCTCGATCTTGAGCAGCGACTCTTCCAGGGCCTCAACGGCACCGGAGACGTCACCCTTGATGATGAGGTTGAGCGATTCGACCTTGCCCTCTTCGAGGGCGCGGGTGAAGTCTTCGAGGCTGATGCGCTTGCGGGCCTTGGCCAGCAGGGCGTTGCGCTCGGCGGCTTCACGCTTCTCGGCGATCTGACGGGCGGTGCGGTCTTCCTCGATGACGAGGAAGGTGTCGCCGGCGCGGGGAACGCTCGACAGGCCCTGCACCTGAACCGCACGGGACGGCGTGGCGGCGAGAACGGCGACACCGTTTTCGTCGGCCATCGCACGTACACGGCCGTAGGCCGTTCCGGCGACGATGGAGTCTCCGACGTGCAGCGTTCCGGACTGGATGAGCACGGTTGCCACCGCGCCGCGGCCCTTGTCGAGGCGGGCCTCGATGGCGACACCACGGGCATCCTTGTTCGGGTTGGAGCGCATGTCGAGTCCGGCGTCGGCGACCAGGAGCACGGCGTCAAGAATCTCCTTGATGCCGGTCTTGTTCTTGGCCGACACGTCGACGAACATGACGTCTCCGCCGTACTCTTCGGCGACGAGGCCGAATTCGGTGAGCTGCTGACGCACCTTCTGCGGGTTCGCGCCGGGCTTGTCGATCTTGTTCACCGCGACCACGATCGGCACGTTGGCGGCCTGGGCGTGGTTGAGCGCCTCAATCGTCTGCGGCATGATGCCGTCATCGGCGGCGACCACGAGGATGGCGATGTCGGTGACCTGCGCACCACGAGCACGCATGGCGGTGAACGCCTCGTGGCCCGGTGTGTCGATGAAGGTCAGCGCGCGGTCGATACCTTCGTGCTCGGTGATGATCTGGTACGCACCGATATGCTGCGTGATTCCACCGGCTTCACCCTCGGCGACCTTGGCGTTACGGATCGCGTCAAGGAGTGCGGTCTTACCGTGGTCGACGTGGCCCATGACGGTCACGACGGGAGGACGAATCTCGAGGTCTTCATCGGTTTCGTCTTCGAGTTCCTGGTCGATGTCGATGTCGAACGCGAGCAGCAGCTCACGGTCTTCGTCATCGGGCGAAACCATCTGGATCTTGTAGCCGAGCTCGCTGCCGAGCACGTCGAACGTGGCCTCATCGAGGGACTCCGTTGCCGTAGCCATCTCACCGAGGTGGAACAGCACGGTGACGAGGTTTCCGGGGCTCGCGTCAATCTTGTCGGCGAAGTCTGTGATGGATGCTCCGCGACGCAGGCGAACAACGGTTCCACCGTCGCCGCGGGGTACGGATACTCCACCCAGCGACGGGGCCTCGCGCAGCTCGAACTCTGCTCTCTTCGTACGCTTCGACTTGCGCGCCTTGTTCTTGCCGCCGCCGCGACCGAAGGCACCAGCGGTGCCACCGCCCGGGCCGCGGCCGCGACCGGCTCCACCGCCACCGCCGGCAGGGCGGGGCGGGCCGAAGCCGGGAGCTCCGGCAGGAGCGCCGGGACGGGTGAATCCGGGGCGTGCTCCACCGGCTCCACCCGGGGCGCCGCCGGGGCGCTGGAAGGCGCCTGGACGCTGACCGAAACCGGTCGGGCGGGCGGCCTGGCCGGGTCCGCCGGGGCGCGGGGCTCCTGGGCGAGGTGCCGGAGGGCGCGGGATGTTGCTCGGGGTGGGGGTTGCGGGGCGCTGGCCCATGCCCTGCGCACTCGCGAACGGGTTGTTGCCCGGGCGCGGCGGCTGGGTGGGACGCTGTCCCATGCCCTGGTTACTGGCGAACGGGTTGTTGCCCGGACGTGCTGCTCCGGGGCGAGGCATGCCCGGCTTGACCGGCTTAGCCGATCCTTCCGTGGTCTTCGCTTCGGGGGTATCCGTGCTCGGCTTGTCGGCAGCAGCAGCTTTGTCGGCCGCAGCGGCCTTCTCGGCAGCGGCAGCCTTTTCGGCGGCCTGGGTCTGGCGCTCGGCGACGGTGAGGGGCGCGACCGGAAGGGGCGCGGCATCAACCGGAGGAGCAGGCTCGGCGACAGCCGGAGCAACGGGTTCGGCAGCGGGCTTGGGGCCGGGACGGGCGCCCGGCTTGGCACCGTGGCTCGGACGAGCCGGCGTTGCCTTCGTGGTTGCAGCGGCAGCTGCACCAGCGGCGGACGCGGGGGTTGCAGCCTTGGCGGCGGCACTTTCCGCCTCGAGAGCGGCGCGGAGGCGACGCGCTACGGGCGGTTCAACACTGGAGGACGGTCCTTTTACGAACTCGCCCATTTCTTTCAATTTAGCAAGGGCTACCTTGCTGTCGACTCCGAGCTCGGTAGCGATCTCGTGTACGCGTGGTTTCGCAGCCACAATTCTCCTGTTCCGGGTCTGCACCCGGAAAGGGGCAGACCGTTAGTAACGGACGGGTCTCATTTCGAGCCGCTCATTAGTTATCCATAAGCCAATTCAGCCTGTTCTCTAGTTGTTTCGCGTCCAGTGACCTGGTCACGCGAAAGGCACGCCCGAAAGCGTGTCGCCTTACGGCGTCCTGAAAGCACGATTCACGGGCATGCAGCCACGCACCTCTACCGGGCATTGTGGCGGTTTCATCCACCACAATTTCTGATTTCCCAGCAACGATCCGCAAAAGTGAGGATCGAGGGGCGCGCGAACGGCAGCCAATACACGTTCTTACGGAGTCCATCGTACCCCCTATTCGGCATCCTCCAGAATGCTGTCCGGCTGGATGTCGATTTTCGCACCGGTCAGCTTGGCCGCGAGGCGGGCGTTCTGGCCCTCTTTGCCGATCGCGAGCGAGAGCTGGTAGTCGGGCACGAGGGCACGAACAGCCTTGATCGACTCGTCGATCACGTAGGCGCTCGTCACCTTGGCCGGCGACAGGGCGCTCGCGACAAAGGTCGCCAGGTCGGGCGAGAAGTCGACGATGTCGATCTTCTCGTTGTTCAGCTCAACGGTCACGGCGCGCACGCGCTGGCCGAGCTCACCGATGCAGGCACCCTTGGCATTGACGCCGGGCTCGGTCGCGCGCACGGCGATCTTGGTGCGGTGGCCGGCCTCGCGGGCGAGCGACACGATCTCGACAACTCCGCTGGCGATCTCGGGCACCTCGAGTGCGAACAGTTTGCGCACGAGCGACGGGTGGGTGCGCGACACGGTGATCTGCGGGCCCTTGAGTCCGCGACCGACGGCCGTGACGAAGACGCGAATGCGCGCGCCGTGCACGTAGGTCTCGGTGGGAACCTGCTCCTCGGGGGGCATGATCGCTTCGATAGTGCCGAGGTCGACGTGGATCATGCGGGGGTTTGGACCCTGCTGGATGATTCCGGCGATAATGTCACCTTCACGGCCCTTGAACTCGCCGAGCACCGCATCATCGGCCAGGTCACGCAGGCGCTGGTTGATGACCTGCTTGGCGGCGAAGGCGGCGATGCGACCGAAGTCGGTGGGGTTGTCTACGGCTTCGCCGATGACGTTGCCCTCATTGTCGTGCTCGGGGATGAAGATGTCCACGTGCCCGGTTTTGCGGTCGAGAACGACGCGCGCTTCGGGGACTTCCTGCATATCGTGCTTGGCTTCAGCAAGCTTCGAAGCCTCGAACTTCGTGACGTCTTGCTGGATGTGCTTGACATAGGCGGTAAGAATCGCCTGTTCGATGATTTGCACGAGTTCCTCAAAGGGAATCTCTTTTTCGCGCTCCAGTAGCCGCAAAACACTGAGGTCGATGTCCATGGCCGGCCTCCTCTATTCAGATCTTGCCGCCGCGAAACCGCGCAGCGGGCTGGATACTACGGTACCCGAATCTGCGGTGCCCCGTCACCCACTCGCCCGGACTGGGCCGGTTCCAGCGGGTTTGCCGAAGAGCGGATGCTGCCGGCTGGGCCAGCCGGCAGCATCCGCTCTCGATAAAACGGGGTACTTAATTTGTCACTGGGCGAAATGCCTGGCGACGTCAGCTACGTCGACCTGCTCGCGGTCGCCGGTGCGGCGGTTCCACAGTTCGACGATGCCGTCGGCGGCGCCGCGACCGACGATGACGATCCACGGCACCCCGATGAGCTCGGCATCGCCGAACTTGACTCCGGGCGAGACCTTGCGTCGGTCGTCGTAGAGCACCTCGCGACCGGTGGCTTCGATCGCGGCGACGACGGCCTCCGAGGTGTCAAAAACGATCTCGTCCCGGCCGGTGGCGATCACGTGCACGTCGAACGGGGTGACCGATTCGGGCCAGATCAGGCCCTTTGCATCGTTGTTGAGTTCGGCGATGACCGCGAGGATGCGGGTGACGCCGATGCCGTACGATCCCATCGTGACGGTGACCAGCTTGCCGTTCTCGTCGAGGACCTTGAGGCCGAGTACCTCGGCGTACTTGCGACCGAGCTGGAAGACGTGCCCGATTTCCATGCCGCGAATGAGTTCAACCGGGCCGCTTCCGTCGGGGGCCGGGTCGCCGGCGCGTACGTCAGAGGCCTCGACCACATCGTCGATGGCGAAGTCACGGCCGGCGACGAGGCCGAACACGTGCCGATTGTCTTCGTTGGCACCGGTGATCCACTCGGTGCCCGCAACCACGCGCGGGTCGACCAGAAAACGGATGCCGGTGGTCGATTTGGTACCAAGAACGGCGCCCTGGGCGCCCCACGGGCCGATGTACCCCTTGACCAGGCCCGGGTTCTTGGCGAAGTCGCCCTCGTTGGCCGCCTCGACCTCGGCGGGGGCGAAGGCGACCTCGACGCGCTTGAGGTCGACCTCGCGGTCGCCGGGAACGCCGATCGCGATGAGTTCCCGGGTGCCGTCGAGGTGCGTGAGCGCGAGCACGACGTTCTTGAGGGTGTCGGCTGCGGTCCACTCGCGACCGTCGAGGCGCGGGTGCTCGGCGTTGGCCTTGTCGACCAGGGTCTGGATGGTCGGGGTGTTCGGGGTGTCGAAGATCTGCGCGGCGGGCAGCGCGCTGAAATCCCGGCCGGCCGGAACGAGGGTGCGGAACGCCTCGATGTTAGCCGCGTAGCCGCCGGCGCTGCGCACGAAGGTGTCTTCACCGACCGGGGTCGGGTGCAAGAACTCTTCGCTCTTGGAGCCGCCCATCGCGCCGGCATCCGCCTGCACAATCTCGTACTCGAGGCCGAAGCGGGTGAATATTCGCTCGTAGGCGTCGCGCTGCAGCTGGTAGCTCAGGTCGAGGCCGGCGTCGGTGTAGTCGAAGGAGTACGCGTCTTTCATGGTGAATTCGCGGCCGCGCAGCAGTCCGCCGCGTGAGCGTGCCTCGTCGCGGTACTTGTCCTGAATCTGGTAGATCGACAGCGGCAGGTCCTTGTAGCTGCTGTACAGGTCTTTCACGAGCAGCGCGAAGACCTCTTCGTGGGTCGGCGCGAGCAGCATGTCGGAGCCCTTGCGGTCCTTCAGGCGAAACAGTCCCTCGCCGTATTCGTCCCAGCGGCCGGTCAGTTCGTACGGTTCGCGCGGCAGCAGGGCCGGAAAGTGCACCTCGTGCGCGCCGGCCGCGGTCATCTCCTCACGGATGATGCGCTCCACTTTTGCCTTCACCCGCAGGCCGAGTGGCAGCCAGGCGAAAATACCCGGGGCCTGGCGACGGATGTAGCCGGCCCGCACGAGGAGGCGGTGGCTGGTCACCTCGGCGTCGGAGGGGTCTTCGCGGAGAGTACGGAGGAAGTAGTTGGAGAGACGTGTAGGCACCCGTCTACCTTACGCGCGCGCCACCATCCACTCCCCCACGCTCATTCACGGCGGAGTGCTTCACGGCGTTGGGCGGGCAAATAGGGGTCGGCAGGTGGTGCAGACCTCGCCGTCGACGCTCCCGGTCAGGGTTGCGCGCGTGGCCTTGCGCTCACTGCCGAGGCGCTCGTGCAGCGCCCAGACCAGCAGCGCCAGGGCAGCGGCGGCCACATACGGCCGCACGTCGCTCGTCGTCTCGGTGCCCGTAGCACCGTGTGCATATACCCTATAGGGTATATGCACAGCGAAGAACGCTCAGTCGCGCGGCCGCCTTCTGCTCGCGCGTCGGGCACGCCAGCCGCGCGAGCAGTTCGTGGCCGCGCCAGCAGCAATTGAGCGCGCATCGAGCGGATGCCGCGGCGCAACCCCGCAGCTGCGCCGCTAGTTCGCGCCGACGGAGACCGTGGGGCTGCCGAGCGCGGCAGCGGGCATCTCGGCGGCGAGCCGGTTGGCCTCTTCGATGAGGGTCTTCACGATCTCGGACTCTGGCACGGTCTTGATAACCTCGCCGCGCACGAAGATCTGACCCTTGCCGTTGCCGCTCGCGACACCGAGGTCGGCCTCGCGGGCCTCGCCCGGTCCGTTGACGACGCAACCCATGACCGCGACGCGGAGCGGCACGGTCATGCCCTCGAGCCCGTCGGTGACATCGTTGGCGAGCTTGTAGACATCCACCTGGGCCCGGCCGCAGCTGGGGCAGGAGACGATCTCCAGCTTGCGTTCGCGCAGGTTGAGCGATTGCAGAATCTGCAGGCCCACCTTGATCTCCTCGACCGGGGGGGCGCTGAGCGACACACGGATGGTGTCCCCGATACCCTCGCCGAGCAGGAGACCGAACGCCGTGGCGCTCTTGATCGTGCCCTGAAAGCTCGGGCCGGCCTCGGTGACGCCGAGGTGCAACGGCCAGTCGCCGCGCTCGGCGAGCAGCCGGTAAGCCTTGACCATGATGACCGGGTCGTTGTGCTTGACGGAGATCTTGAAGTCGTGAAAGTCATGCTCTTCGAACAGGCTCGCCTCCCAGACGGCGCTCTCCACGAGAGCCTCCGGGGTGGCCTTGCCGTACTTCTGCATGAGGCTCGGCTCGAGCGAACCGGCGTTGACGCCGATGCGCAGGCTCACGCCGGCCGCCTTGGCAGCAGCGGCGATCTTGCCGACCTGGTCGTCGAACTTGCGGATATTGCCGGGGTTCACCCGCACAGCAGCGCAGCCGGCGTCGATCGCGGCGAAGACGTAGTTCGGCTGAAAGTGGATGTCCGCGATGACCGGAATCTGGCTCTTCTTCGCGATGATCGACAGCACCTCGGCGTCATCGCGCGTGGGCACCGCGACGCGCACGATGTCGCATCCGCTCGCCGTCAGTTCGGCGATCTGTTGGAGGGTCGCGTTGATGTTCGTGGTCGGGGTGGTCGTCATCGATTGCACGCTCACTTGAGCATTGCCACCGACGAGGACCTTTCCGACCTTGATCTGACGGGATTTACGTCTGGGAGCGAGTACCTCAGGTACTTTGGGCATCCCCAAGTTGATTGCAGCCACTTGCCTAGCTTAGTTGTCGTGGTGTGAGTCAAGCTGAGTGCCGCCGCGGTTCAGCGCTCGAGCTGGGCCAGCAGCGCCTCCAGGAACGCCGCCGGGTGTTCGAGGTGCGGCGAGTGTCCACAGTCGGCCAGTTCCAGTTCGGTCACCTCTCCACCGGCGGCCCGGTAGGCGTCCAGCACGGCGCGGGTCTGTTGGATCATCGGCTGCGGCGGCGCGACCTCGGCGCCAGGCCAGCCCGGAATGACGCCGAGTTGGCCGAGAAAGTTGAGGTCGAAGAACGAGGTATCCGACACGATGACGTCGTCGCTGCCGTGGATCCACAGGATGGCCGGTTTCTCAGCCAGGTCGACGATGCCGGTCGTGTTGAAGTGGCCTGGCGACATGGTATTGAGCACGCCGTTGCCGCCGGGAGCAAAGCCGGGCCAATTCTCGGAATGGATCGAGTCCCCCGGATAGTTGCCGATGCCGGTCGCCGTGGTGAGCATCGACTCAACCCAGATGTCGTCGTGCTCCGACGTGAACGGCGGCTTGACGTAGGTGGTCTGGTAGACGGTACGCGGGCTGGTCGGGTCGGAACCGCGATCACCGCTCTGCAGCCGGGCGATGAAGTCGGGGTTGGCCCCGCCACCGCCCGTGCCGGCATCGTCGAGGGTGAGCCGATGACCATCCGCTCCCCCGGTACCGCCGAAGCCGTAGGGCGAGACCGGAGCGACCAGGGTCAGCGTACTAATCAGCCCGGGGTGGTCGAGCAGCAGCTGCATCGTCACACCGCCACCCATGCTCCACCCCACCAGGTGCGCCCGGTCGACGCCGAGCTCGGCGAGCACTGCGGCGACATCGTCGGAATAGTCGGCCAGACCGCGCGTGGCATCGACCGGCAGGATCGCACTGGTGCCGAAACCGCGCAGGTCGATGGCGAGCGCCCGTACCGACGCCGGCAAGGCCAGCATGAGCGGCTGCCAGAAAAGGGACGACGACACGTTGCCGTGTACAAAGACGACGGTCGCGGTCTCGGCTGCTGTAGCCGGCCGTTCCAGCACGCCGGCGCGCAGCCGCGGGGTGAGAACGCTGCGTTCGGTGATGCCGTCGAATATAGTCATGTCGGGGTCCTCTCTGACTCCATGATCTGCTCCTTCACGGCCTGCGCCACCCGGTCGGCGCCACGGTTGCTCATAACGATTGTGTAGTGATTGACGTCGTCGACCTCGTGCACGGTCAGGGTCGGCAGCGACGCCGACCAGTCGGCGGCGGCCGCGCGGTCGTAGAGCGCGGTCGGTTCGTCCTGCAGCCCGCGCGGTGCCCGCAGAAAGTCGATTGGCACGCTGAGTCCGGCCAGTGCCTCGGCGAACCCGTCGGAACCGTTGAGTTCCATCACGTTTTCGGCCACGGCTGCCAGCCGCGCCGATGGGTGCAGCAGCGGCGCGGCACCGTCGAGGTCGTACCGGGCGAAATCGGCCACCCGAGACGACCAATCGGACGCGAACGCGGGGTGACCGCGCCAGAAGTCCAGGTACGCCGTCTCTGTCTCGAAGGTCTGCGACAGTCGTTCGGCCGCCGGGCCGAGCATGAGCAGCGGGTCAATTCCAGCGTCACGAGGAATGGGCAAGCCACCGTCGACCAGCACGAGCGAGTCGACCCGGTCGGGGTTGAGATGCGCGAGCCAGACGGCGACGAACGCACCCATCGAGTGACCGACCACGACCGCTCGGTCCACCTCCAGAAAGTCCAGCAGCCGGGCCAGATCGTCGGCGTGGCGACGCAGCCCGAATGGTCCGGGCAGCGCGTTGCTGCGAGCGCGCCCGCGCAGGTCGGGAGCGATCATCCGCTGGCCGGGCAGGCGGTCGGCCAGCCACGGCCAGGTCAGGTGGGAGGCGGTGATGCCATGGATGGCGAGTACCGTCGCCTCGTCCTCGCCCGGTTGCTCGGCGCGCCACTGGCCGCCGAACAGGTCTCCCCCGGCAACCGGGGCACGGAACGGCTGATACTCGTCTCTCACGGGTTCCTCACTTCAGCGTGTCGCGTGGCGCCGAGCGCACCCTCGATGAAGCGCATCATCTGCTCGAAGACGTGCTCGGGCACAGCCCGGGTTCCGCTCGCGAACGGATCGGCTGCGGAGCCCTCGACGCCCTCGTCGCCGCTGGCCTCGTCCCCCCACAACACCCAGCGCATGCCGATCATTTCACCGATGCCCATGAGTGCCCAGGCGGCGACGGTCGGATCGATGTCGCTGATCTCCCCCGCCGCTCCGGCCGCCCGCAGGCCGGTGATATACCCCTCGACGATGCGGGTGTAGTGCAGGCGGAGGGCGCCAGGCGAGACGAATTCCGCCTCGCGAATCACCCGGTACAGGGCCGGGTGGTCGGCGGTGAATTGAAAGAAGGCCCGAAACCCGGCGCGCTCCGAATCGATGCGGTTTTCCGTCGCAGCGGATGCCGCACTCATCGCCAACCGCACGCGGTGATTCAGGTCCTCAACCAGTTCGTCGAAGATCTGCAGTTTCGAGTCGAAGTACAGGTAGAACGTGCCCTGGCCGATGCCGGCGGCATCCGTTATGCGCGAGATCGACGCGTCGGCGTAGCCGACCCGCGAGAACACCTGCTCGGCGGCCTCGATGAGTTTGCGTTTCGTTTCTTCGCCTCTGGCGGTGCGCGGCATTCCGGCGCTCATTGTTCGTGTCCTATCTTCTCAAAATCAAGACCGTGGTGCCAATGCTCCAGCAGCTGGCGCCGCAGTACCTTGCTGCCGAGGGATCGTGGAATCTCCGGCAGGAAACGCACGAACGCCGGCACCTTGAATGCGGCCAGCTGGGTGCGGGCGTAGGCCAGGATGCCAGCCTCATCGGGCGAGAAGCCTGGCGCCAGCACGATGAAAGCGGCGCCGACCTCGCCCCAGCGCTCGTGCGGAACCCCGATGACGGCGACGTCGGCGACCGCGGCGTGCTCGATCACAACGGTTTCCACCTCGGCGGGAGCGACGCTCTCACCGCCGGAGATGAAGATGTCGGTGAGCCGGTCAAGCACGGCGAAGTAGCCGTGCTTGTCGCGGCGCACGAGGTCGCCGGTGTGCAGCCAGCCGCCGCGCAGGGTTCGGGCGGTCTCCTCCGGGGCGCGAAAGTAGCCGGAAAACACGCCGGGACCGCGCACGAGCAGTTCGCCAGTGGCGGCACCCCCGAGCAGGTCGCCGGTGACCGGATCGGCCACGGCAACCTCCACGTGCGGGTACGGCTTGCCGGCATAGCCGACCATGCTGCGCGCCTCGTCGTCGGGCAGGCACAACACGTTCGGGGACGCTTCGGTCAGCCCATAACCCTGGGTGAGGGCCACACCGCGGGCGTGCCAGGTGCGCAGCAGCGGCGCCGGCATTGGCGCCCCGCCGACGACGGCATGGTTGAGACTGGACAGGTCTGTCGCGGCAAAGTCCGGGTGTTGCGCGAGGAACAGGTAGTTCGCTGGCACACCCATCATCGTCGTGATGCGGCGGTCCGCGATGAGGTGCAGCACCCGACCGGGGTCGAAGGTGCGCTCGAGCACGACGGTTGCGCCCATCCACCAGGCCAATAGCGGCTGAATGTTCCAGCCGCCCACGTGATACTGCGGCATGACCGAGAGGACGACGTCCTTGCTGGTGATCTCGGTGATGCGGGAGAGCGACAGGTTGGTCCAGAAGCAATTCGAGTGGGTCAGCACGACGCCCTTGGCCGGGCCGAGGGTGCCGGAGGTGAACACGATCAGCAGGGGGTCGTCGTCCTGCACGGATCGGGTCACCAGCGGCTCGTCCCAGCCGCGGCGCGGGGACGGCACGACCGTTTCAACACCACGAACGCCGAGCAGCGTTGACGGGAGAGGCCCGGGAAGTCGACTCTGGGCATCCGTTGCCAGGGTTTGGAACTCGTCTTCCACCAGCAACAGTGCCGGATCAGCGAGCTGCAACTGCGCGGCGAGCTCCCGGGGCGCGAGCCGCCAGGATAGCGGCACGAGCACGATGCCGGCCTGGGCGCAGGCGAAGAACAGCACGACCTGGTCCGAGCTGTTGCCGGTGATGGTCGCGACCCGGTCACCGACGCCGAATCCGGCGGCGCGAAACGCTGCGGCGAGGTCGCCGGCCCGGTCGTCGAGGTCGCGGTAGCGCAGTGTGACGCCGCGGTCGTCGACGGCGACGCGTTCGGGGGTGGCTCTGGCGCGGTCCCGGGTCCACCGGCCCAGGGTGTGCAGGTCGTCGGTCATATCTCCTCCACCTCAAGCATGCGCTCCCGGCTGCGACGTGACGGCCGATGCGGCCGCCCGCCGCGTTCGGTCAGGCCGGCGAGCCCTCCCGGAAGGAACAACACCACGAGAATAAACAGGGTGCCGAGAATGAACAACGGCTGCGACAGCGGAATTCGCAGCAGGTCGGGCAGTCGGGCGATGAACTCGGACCCGGCAAGGGCGGTCAGCCGCTGGTCGAGCAGCGTGTAGACGATCGCGCCGAGCACCGCACCCCAGCGCAGCCCAACGCCGCCGAGCACGACGATCACGAGCAGCGTCAGGGTGAAGTCCGGCGTCGCGACCCGAGGAGACACCCCGCTCTGCAACAGCAGGAACGCGGCGCCGGCCAGGGCGGCGAGCGCACCGGCGATGCCGAAGATGAGCAGTCGCACAAAGTAGGGACGGATGCCGATGACGCGTGCTCGTTGTTCGTTTTCGCGCGTCGCGGCCACGACGTGCCCGGCTCGCGACTTTTCCACCCACAACACCACGAGGTAGACAAAGACGAGCACCGCGAGCGAAAGCCAGTACAGGTTGCGGGTGTTGAGCACCCCAACGAGAGCGTCGGGCACGTGTGAGACGTCGAGGGTGAGCCCTTCCTCACCGCCGGTCTGCCCGCCCGGGTTGCGGCGTACCACGACCGAACCGGCCTGCGCGAAGGCGAGGGTGACCATGGCGAAGGAAATGCCGGTGACGCGCAAACTCACCGATCCGACCAGCGCGGCCAGGACGAAACCGATCAGCACGGTGATGAGGATGGCCGCGACGAACGTCGCGCCGGCCGGCAACCAGCTCGGCGAGAAGTTGCGCAACACGATGCCGAGACCGTAGGCCCCGGCCGCGAAGAACAGCGCATGCCCGAACGAGAGCATGCCGGCCAGCCCGAACAGCAGGTGGTAGCTGAGCGCGAGGGCCGCGATGAGCATGGCGTAGGCGAGCAATTGCAGGGTGCCCGGAGTGTAGGTCGGGCCTGGAAAGACCCCGGGAATGCTGATATTCAGCAGCGGCAGCAGCAGCATGAGCAGCACCAGGGCGGAACTCGCGGCTATTTTCGTGACCGGTCGGGCCCAGATCGATCTCATGCTTTTGCTCCCAACAGTCCGCGCGGGCGCAGCAGCAGCACCGCGGCGAGGGCGAGCACCACGGCGAGGTCGCCGGTGCCGCCGAGATAGAAGTTCGCGAACTGCTGCAGCACCGCCACGAGAACGGATGCGATGGCCGCCCCCGCAAGGGACCCCAAACCTCCGATGACGGTCACGATGAAGGCGAAGATCAGCAGGGATCCACCGATGTGCGCCGAGACGTAGCCGTAATAGATCGACGCGAGCACCCCGCCGAGGCCGGCGGCGGCGCCGCCGATCGCGAAGACCAGGGTGAAGGCGCGGCGCACGTCGATGCCGAGCGCGGTGACCATGAGCCGATTCTCGACGCCGGCCCGAATGATCAGGCCATACCGGGTGAACTTGAGGAACAGTACGATCGCCGCGAGCACGAGCACCGCCACGACAATGAGCATGAACCGGTTGTTCGGAATGCGAGCACCGAGAATCTCGGTGGTCTGCCCGAGCCAGGACGGGCTCGTGACATAGGTCGGGTCGGTGCCCCAGATTCCTTCGAACAGGGCAACGGAGGCGAGTGCGAGGCCGACGGTCACGAGTACCTGTTCGATGTGCCGGTTGTACAGCCGACGGATCAGAAAGAACTCGGTCGCTGCGGCGACGAGCGCACCGACGACGGCTCCGGTCAGCATGGCGGCGGCAAGCGCCCACCAGGATCCGTCGCTCAGGCGGCGGGCGACCTCCCAGCCGATGAAGGCGCCGATGGTCAGGAATGATCCGTGTGCGAAGTTGAGCACGCCCATGAGGCCATAGATGAGGGAGAGGCCGGAGGCGACCAGAAAGTACAGGGCGCCGAGGCCGAGGCCGGTGATGAGCAGCAGAACGATGGTACTCATGCCCGCACCGTCGCATCCGTCTGTCCGGCACTGCTTCGCTCCGAGCCGCTGTGTACGCCCAGGTAGCGCTGGATGCGTTCGGGGTCGTCGAGCAGTTCCGTGGCCTCACCGGTGAAGACGACGCGACCACCGGACAGCACGACCACCCGGTCGGCGAGCTGCCGGATGACCTGCAGGTTCTGTTCCACCAGCAGGATCGGCACCGTTTTCGCGGCGGCGAGCAACGCCTGGGCGACCTCGCCGACGATCTTCGGCGAAAGTCCCTTGGTGGGTTCGTCGACCAGCAGCAGCCGGTTCTGGTTCAGCAGGGCGCGGGCAACAGACACCATCTGCTGCTGTCCGCCGGAGAGCGTGCCGGCCAGCTGGGCCTGGCGCTGCACCAGGTCGGGGAAGAGTTCCTCGACCAGGGCCCGGTTGGGGTGCGCGGAGCGTTCAGCCAGTTTCAGGTTCTCGGCGACGGTGAGCTTGCCGAAAACCTCACGGTCTTCCGGCACGTAGCCGACGCCGAGCTGCACGACCTTGTGGGTCGGCAGCCGGTCGACCCGGCGTCCGCCCAGAGTGACTTCGCCGCTGCGGTCGATCAGGCCGAGGATCGACTTGATCGTGCTGGTCTTGCCGACGCCGTTGCGGCCGAGCAGTGCGGTGACTCCGGTGTCTGGCACGTCGAACGAGACGTCTTCGACAACCTGTTGCCCCTCGATACGGCCGTACAGATTTCGCACGGTGAGGATGTTGGTGGTGCTCGAGTTGGTGCTCATACCGGGTCTCCGAGGTAGGCGGATTGCACCGTGGGATTTTTCATCACGGCATCGGGGGTGTCGCAGGCGAGCAGCTCGCCGTGGTGCATGACCGCAACGCGGTCGACCAGACCGAGTACGACCTCCATGTGGTGTTCGACCATGAGCACGGTGCAGCCACCGTGGTGCAGGCCGCGAATGACTTCCATCAGGCCGGGGATATCGCCCGAGCCCACGCCGGCCATCGGCTCGTCGAGCAGGATGACGCTCGGATCCATGGCCAGCAGCATCGCGATTTCCAGCTTGCGCTTGTCGCCGTGCGAGAGGCCGCCGGCCAGGCTCTGCGCGTGGTCGGCGAGGCCGACCTCGTCGAGTTGGGCAGTGGCCAGCCGGGTGGCGGCATCCGTTACCCGGGGAAACCGGGTGACGAGGCTGCCGCCGCCGGCCTTGGCCTGCGCGGCCAGACGCACGTTCTCGGTAGCGCTGAGCCCGTTGAACAGGCTCGAAGTCTGAAAGGTGCGGCCGAGACCGGCCCGTGCCCTGACATGGATCGGTTCCCGGGTCATGTCGCGGCCGTTTTGCCGCACCACACCTTCCGTGGCGAACATCACGCCGGAAATCAGATTAAACAGGGTTGTCTTACCGGCCCCGTTGGGGCCGATCACACCGAGCATCTCGCCCCGCGGGATCGACAGCGACACATCGTTGAGGATGCGGGCACCGCCGATCTGCAGTCCGACACGCTCTAAGGTGAGCACAGCCATGCTGAGCACGGGCTGGTGCGACATCGGGTTACTTTGCGGCGGTGACCGGCGGGGCGACGGTCTTCGCGTCAACGGTCTCGATCAGTTCCGGCGACCACGTGCCATCGGTGCCTTCCTTGAGCGTCGCCTGGAACATCGGCTGCAGCACGGCGTGGTCTTCGGCGCGAATGGTGAGCGACCCCTTGACCGAGTCGAAGGTGTAGCCCTCGAGCGAAGCGATCATGTCGTCGACGTTGTCGCCGCCGCCTTCACGCACGGCCTGCACGAGCAGCTGCGCGGCGACGAAGCCGTCGGGCGAGAACAGGTCGGCCTGCGCTTCGTTGGCCTCGAGGTAGCTGATCATGGCCTTGCTCTGCTCGTTGTCGGTGGCCGACGCGAAGTAGTGCGACAGGAAGCTGATCTTGCTGCTCGCCTCGCCGTAGGCACCGTAGGTCGAGACGTCACCGAGTCCGGTGACCACGGGAACAGCGTCGAAGACGCCCTGCTGCTGCAGTGCGGTCCACATAGCGCCGGTGCTGGCACCGGCCCATGCGACGAAGATGAGGTCGGGTGAGGCGTCCAATAGCTGCTGAGCGAACGGCGTGAACTCGGTCGCGTCTTCGGCGACGAGTACGCCGTCGACGGTTGCGCTCTTGGCACCGAGCACGGCCTGGACACCGGCGAGGTTGCCTTGACCGAAGGCGTTGTCCTGGGCGAAGACTACGATCTTCTTGCCGCTCGGGTCGCCGATGAAGGTTCCGGCGGTCGCGACATCTTCGTAGGTCTGACGTCCGGAACGGAAGGTGTAGTCGTTGATGCCGGTGATGGCGTCGGCCGCGGCCGGGCCGGAGATGTACAGGATCTTGTTCTGCGCGGCCTGCTCGGCCAGGGTGACGGCGATGCCAGAGGCGACGGTACCGGCCAGAATCTGGTAGCCCTGTCCGATCAGGTCCTTGGCGACCGAGACGGCGGTATCCGGGTTGCCCTGGTCATCCTTCCAGGTGATGTCGAGCTCTCGGCCATCGACCGTGCCGGTGCCGTCGGTCGCGTAGTCGAGGCCGGCCTCGAAGCCGGCGGTGTACGCGGCGCCATAGGCGGCGAGCGGGCCGGTCACGGAGGTGATCATGCCTACCTGCACGGCGGCCTTGTCGGTGGAATCGGTGACTGCTGTGCCGCCGGTCGTTGCCGTGGGTGCGCATCCGACCAGGGTGAGGGCGGCGACGGCGATGAACGCCGGGGCCAGGAACATCTTCGTTACCCGCATGAAATTAGCCTCTGTTCTTTTTAGTTGCTTGCTGTTGATTTGGGGTGGTGCCAGGAGGTGCCGGGGAGGGACTACCAAGAAAACGACCCAAACATGACAGGTGGTTCAGGTATCAGGAATCTAGGGGCGATCGACGCTAGTGTCAAGGGTCAGGCGTAAACCGATACCCAGACGTGGCCAATATGCTGAATACCTCACCTCATTGACAAAGGAGTCCCGATGACCGAAAACGACGTCGTAATCCTGGCCGGATCACGCACCCCGCAGGGTCGCGTGAACGGGCAACTCTCGTCCCTCACCGCCGTTGACCTCGGCGCCGCCGCCATTGCCGGCGCTCTAGCGCGCGCCGGAGTGGCTCCGGAGCAGGTCGATTTCGTGCTCATGGGGCAGGTCCTGCAAGCCGGCTGCGGGCAAAACCCGGCCCGGCAGTCCAGCGTGGCTGCCGGCATCCCGTGGAATGTGCCGGCCGTAACGCTCAACAAGGTGTGTCTCTCTGGCCTGGCGGCGGTCATCGATGCCGCCCGTCTGGTGCGGCTCGGCGAGGCGGACGTGGTGGTGGCCGGTGGCCAGGAATCCATGTCGCGCGCTCCCCACCTGCTGCCGGGCTCCCGCCAGGGCTGGGCCTACGGAACGGTCTCCGCCCTCGACCACGCCGCCCACGACGGCCTCACCGATGCGTTCGACGGCCTCTCGATGGGTCTCTCCACCGAGCGTGCCAACGCGGAGCTCGGCCAGACCCGGCTCGAGCAGGACGAGATCGCCGCTGCCTCGCACCAGCGGGCCGCCGCCGCAGCCGCGAGCGACCTGTTCAGCGACGAGATCACCCCGATCAGTGTGCCGCAGCGCAAGGGCGAGCCCCGCCTGATCAGCACCGATGAGGGCGTCCGCGCCGAGAGCACGACCGAGACGCTCGGCCGGCTGCGCCCGGCCTTCGACCCGGCGGGAAGCATCACCGCCGGCAACGCCGCCCCCTTGAGCGACGGCGCGAGCGCGGTCGTCGTCACCAGCCGCGCCTGGGCCGAGAAGCACGGCCTGCCCTGGCTCGCCGTGATCGAGGCGAGCGGCCAGGTCGCCGGCCCCGACAACTCCCTGCACTCCCAGCCGGCCAATGCCATCCTGCACGCCCTCACCAGGCAGGGGTGGACTGCGGCCGACCTCGACCTGATCGAGATCAACGAGGCGTTCGCCTCGGTCGTGGCCCAGTCGTCGAAGGTGCTCGGGGTTTCCGCCGACGTCGTGAATATTCACGGCGGGGGCATCGCGATCGGTCACCCGATCGGGTCAAGCGGCGGGCGCGTGGCCCTGCATGCCGCGCTCGAACTGGCTCGGCGCGGCACCGGCAAGGCCGCCGTCGCACTGTGCGGCGGCGGCGGTCAGGGCGAGGCGCTGCTCCTGTCCCGGTAGCAGCAGTCTCCGGCTAGGCGGGCGGGGCCGGGGTATCCGGGCGGTTGGCTCGCAGCACTTCCAGCCGGGCGCGGTATTCCACCTCATCGATGTCGCCCTGGGCGAAGCGTTCGGCGAGGGTCTTCTCGGCGCTGCGGGCATCCGTTTGGCCCTGCCAGCCCGGGTGCCAGCCCTCCCCCATACTTCGACGCCACCGGCGACCGAAGATGGCGAACAATGCGGCGATTACGATGATCCAGAACAGCGGAATCAGCAGGAACCACCAGCCGAATCCGAAACCGTTGCCCATCATTCCGCCGTGGTCATAGTCGTCAGGGCCGGGTCGTGCCGCGAGCGCGGTCAGTAGGCCCGAATTCAATACCGTGGTCAACATGGGGGTCCTTTCGATCGACAACACCAGTGTTGTCGCCCAGCGACCTCGCCGCAGCTATCCGAGGTGTCGATTTGGTGACACCCGGACTGATCAGCCGAAGAGGTTGATCGGCTTGACGATGTCGGCGTAGATGAGCAGCAGGCTCATCCCACCGAGCAGAATCACGACCGCCAGCGTGAGCGGCATCAGCTTGGCCATATCGACCGGTCCAGGGTCGGGTCGCTTGAACAGCTTCGCGAAGAAGCGACGGATGCCCTCCCACAGCGCCCCGGCGACGTGGCCGCCGTCGAGGGGCAGCAGGGGAACCAGGTTGAACACGAACAGGGCGATATTGAGTGATCCGAGCAGCTGGAACATGCTCGCCACCTTGGACGCCACCGGGATCGTGTCGATGCTCGCGATCTCACCCGCAACCCGGCCGACACCGACCACACTGATCGGACCGTTCAGATCGCGCTCCCCCGGGCCGAAGGCGGCCTTCGCGACGGCCACGAGCCGGTCGGGCAGGTTGAGGATCATGTGCGCGACACTGCTGATGTTATCGCCGACTGCGGGCAGTACCGCGGCAGCCGGCTGCGGTACGAGTTCGCTCGCCGCGCCGATGCCGACGAAACCGACCTCTTCGGTCAGCAGAGCGCCGGAGGCATCCGTTTCGATCTTCTCCGCGGCGGTGTAGACGTAGCGTTCGGTGAGTTTGGGGGTGAGCGCAAGATCCACGTCAGCGCCGTCACGTTCGACAACAACGGCGAGGGTGCGGCCGGGGGCTGAACGGATGACGTCGGTCGACTGCTCCCAGCTGGTGATGGCGATTCCGCCGATGCTGACCAGGCGGTCACCAGGCTGCAATCCGGCGGCGGCACCCGGCGACGCTTCATCGGTGGCCTCACAGGTTTGCCGGTCGCTCGATGCCGGCAGCACGCACTCACTCACGCTGCCGATGGTCGTGCTGATCTGCGGGGTGCCGAATCCCATCAGCAGAACTGCGAACATCACGATCGCGATGAGCAGGTTCATGGTCGGCCCGCCGAGCATGATGATCACGCGCTTGTAGACGGGAAGCTGGTAGAACGCGCGGTGGTCTTCGCCGTCACCGATGGTCTCGGCGCTCGCTTGGCGGGCGTCGTCGACCAGGGTCGACAGGGCGCTCGCCTTCTTCTCCGGCGCGCCCTCCTGCACCATCTGATCGAAGAATCCGGTCGTGGTGCTGCGCGGAGCTCCGCCCTTCTTCGAGGGAGGGAACATGCCGATCATGGCGATATAACCACCGAGGGGCAGCGCCTTGACGCCGTACTCCGTCTCGCCCCTGGTGCGCGACCAGAGCGTTGGTCCGAAGCCGATCATGTACTGCGTTACTTTAACACCGAACAGCTTCGCGGGCAGCAGATGGCCGATTTCATGCAGGCCGATGGACACGGCAAGACCCACGACGACAATCGCGACACCCAGAATGAACAGCAGTACGGTTTCCACTGTCGTAGAGTAACCGCACCAAGCTGCAAACCGGCTGGCCGTGCAGCCGACCTCCCGAAGAGGGGATGCATGTGGTTTGCTAGAGGGCGGACGCACCAGGAGGTCCCCTTGTCCCACGAACCTGTTCCCACGCAGCAGCTGCCGGTACCACCACCGCTTGGCCCGGTCGGCAGCCTGCTCGCCGACCGCTTTTTGATCGCTAGCCTGATCGGCACCGGCGGGATGGCATCCGTTTATCGGGCGACCGACACCGCGCTCGGCCGCACCGTGGCTGTCAAACTCTTTCGGGCCGATGGTGGCGCATCCGAGCCCGAACGCCAGAGCGGCGAGATCGCCCTGCTCGCGAGCCTGAACCATTTCGCCCTGGTCACCCTGTTCGACGCCGGCACCACGACCGTCGAGGGCGTCCCGCGCACCTTCATCGTGATGGAACTCGTCGACGGCCCCGACCTGCGTACCCGCATCAGCGACGGCCCGGTGTCCAGCGTCGACGTGGCCGGCATGGGCGCCGACCTCGCCGAAGCGCTGCACTATGTGCACGAGCGCGGCATCATCCACCGGGACGTCAAACCGGCCAACGTGCTGTTGGCGCCGTCCGGTTTTCCCGGCCGCGGCATGCACGCCAAGCTCGCCGACTTCGGCATTGCCCGGCTCCTCGATGAAACCCGACTCACCGCGACCGGGTCGCTGCTGGGCACCGCGAGTTATCTCAGCCCCGAGCAGGCCCTCGGCGCCGCTATCGGTGCACCCACGGATGTCTACTCCCTCGGCCTGGTCCTGCTCGAGTGCCTCACCGGACTGCGGGCGTATCCGGGAACCGCTGTGGAGTCCGCGATGGCCCGTCTGCAGCGGCAGCCGGAGATTCCGAGCGCCCTCGGCCGGGACTGGTCCGAGTTACTCGCAGCCATGACCGCCCGCGATGCCGCCGACCGGCCCACCGCGGCCGAGGCATCCCTGCTGCTGCGCGCTCTCGCCACGGAGAGCGGCACGGAGAGCGGCACCGAGAGCGGCACCGCCACCGCGCCCACCCTTCTGCTGCCGGACCTGGCGCCCACGCTGCTGATGCCAGATGTGACCCCTGCGCCGACTGTGCTGCTGGCGGCGGCGGCCGATGCCGCTCCGACCGAGATTCTGAAAGCGGATGCTCCCGCCACCGCTCCTGCTGCCAGCACCGCGGTCCCGGTCAAGCCGCGCCACGCCGGGAGCCGGCGCGTGCCGGTCTTACTCGCCACCGGGATCACCGTGATCGCTCTCGCCGTCGCCGCCCTGCTCCTTCTGAACCCCGCCAAGAACACCGCCGACAACACCGTGGTGCCACCGAGCTATCCGGCCGTCGACGGCACGCTCGGCACCCACCTTCAAGAGCTGCAAGAAAGCGTGAACCCGTGATTCGACGCCATCGTCTGACCCTGATCGCGGCCGTCGCCGTCGGGTTCCTTCTGCCCTTGGCCGGCTGCACGGCAGACCCCGTCGACCTGCAGGCGGGTACCGCCGAGAGTCTGCAGGGTGAGATCCTGGAGATCAGTGAGGCTGCAGCCGCCGGGGACTTCGCGAGCGCTCAGTCGCTGCTCACGGCCATGCAGTCGAATCTGCGCACGGCTGCGGCTTCCGGCCAGGTCAGCGCCGAACGATCAGCAGCGATTCAGTCCGCGATCAACCTGGTTCGGGGCGACTTGAGCGTTGAAATCGATGCCGCCGTCGTTGCCGCCGAAGCCGCAGCGCAGGCAGCCGCAGCGGCAGCAGCCCTCGCCGAAAAGCAGAACGACGAAGACGCCGAGAAGAATGCCGAGCGGGCCCAGAAGGATGCGGAAGAGGCCAGGGAAGCCGCGAAAGACGCTGCGGAAGACGCCAAAAAAGCCAGGGAAGACTGCCTGGCGGACACGGACAAGGTCAAGGCGGGCGAGTGCAACTAGTGCGCGGGGTCAACCAGTACGTGGGTCAACTAGTTCGTTAGTTTGCCGAGATGAGCTTGTCGGCGGCGGCACGCGCCCACCGTTCGGCGTCGGCGAGCGACTCCCTGGTTAGCTCTGGGCCCTGTTCGTGGGATTCGACCACGCGCAGCACGGTGTCGACGATGTCCAGAAAACCGATGCGTCCGGCGTGAAAAGCAGCAACGGCCTGCTCATTGGCCGCGTTGAACACCGCTGGATAGGTGCCGCCCTTGCGACCGACCTTCTTGGCCAGTTCAACCGCCGGGAAAGCCGTGTCGTCGAGTGGTTCAAAGGTCCAGCTGTGCGGCACGGTCCAGTCGATCGGTGTGCCGACAGCGGCGACCCGATTCGGCCAGTCCAGTCCAAGGGAGATCGGCAGTCGCATGTCCGGGGGGCTTGCCTGCGCGATCGTCGATCCGTCAACGAATTCGACCATCGAGTGCACCACGGACTGCGGGTGCACGACGGCGTCGATGCGGTCGTATTCCACGTCGAACAGCAGGTGCGCCTCGATGATCTCCAGGCCCTTGTTGACGAGAGTCGCCGAGTTGGTGGTCACCACGAGTCCCATATTCCAGGTGGGGTGCGCGAGGGCCTGCGCTGGGGTGACCCGGGCCAGCTGCTCCCGGGTGAACCCACGAAACGGCCCACCGGATGCCGTCAGCACGAGTCGACGCACCTCGTGCGGGGTTCCGGCCAGCAATGCCTGCGCGATGGCGGAGTGTTCGGAATCGACGGGCACAATCTGCCCGGGAGCTGCAAGCGATTTCACCAGGTCACCGCCGACAATGAGCGATTCCTTATTAGCCAGCGCCAGGGTACGACCGGCCTTCAACGCGGCGAGCGTCGGCCCGAGACCGACCGAACCGGTGATGCCGTTCAGTACGACGTCGGCGTCGACGTCCCGCACGAGCTGCTCGGCAGCAGCCGCTCCTAAAGCGGTGTGCTCGACCTGAAAGTCGAGGGCCTGCGCATCGAGGAGTTCACGGTTGCTGCCGGCCGCGAGACCGACCACCTCGAACCGTTCGGGGTTGGCGCGAATGACGTCGAGGGCCTGGGTTCCGATCGAGCCCGTAGACCCGAGGATGATTACGCTCTGCACCCCTCCATGCTAGGTGCAGGGCGCGCGTGGCGTAGTGTCAACGGGTGACTGGTGCCAAAGCAGAACCCAAAGACGACGACGCAACCGACATCAGCGACAGCGATTCCACAGCCGTCCCTCGCGACGTTTCTACGGATCTGGTGGGCGAACCGGAACGGGTGAAGCGTCCGGGATTCGTCTATTTTCTCGGCTATGGCATCATGGCGCCCGTTGCCCGCGTCGTGTTTCGCCCGCGCATTCTGAATCGTGAGAACATTCCGGCCACCGGCCGGGTGATTCTGGCCAGCAACCATCTCTCGTTCATCGACAGCATCGTTATTCCGCTCGTCGCGACCCGGCGGGTGCAGTTTCTGGCGAAGTCGACCTATTTCACCGGAACCGGTTTCACCGGTTGGGTATCGCGCACGTTCTTCACCGCGATCGGCGCTATCGGAGTAGAACGCGGAGCCGGCCAGGCCGCTCAGGTCGCACTCGACGCCGGCCGGGCCGTGCTCGAGACCGAGGGCGCGTTCGCGATCTACCCGGAGGGCACCCGCTCCCTCGACGGCCGCCTCTATAAGGGCCGCACGGGCGTCGCTTGGCTCGCCCTCACCACGGGCGCGGTCGTCGTGCCGGTCGGTTTAATCGGCACCCAGGAAATTCAGCCCGTCGGCACCAAAGTGCCGCGCATCCGCAAGGTCACTGTCACTTTCGGTGAGCCGCTCGACCTCGGCCATCACGGCCCGGCCACCTCCGGCAAGGCCCGCCGCCAGGCAACGGATGAGATCATGGCGGCCATCCACCAGCTGTCCGGCCAGGAGTTGGCCAACGCCTACAACGAATCCCCACCGGTCGGCACTCTGAACCGTCTCGCCCAGCGGGTCTTTCCGCGCGAACGTCTGTAGTGGCTGCGCCTGGTGCGGTCGGCGGATCCAGCCGACCGTCCTAGGCTGGAGCAATGACTGCAACGTATTCGGTGCCCCAGAAACGCAAGCTCGTAACGGCTCTTCCCGGCCCCAAGTCGGTTGAACTGCAGGCCAGGCGTGAGAAGACGGTTGCCCGCGGCGCCGGAACCCTCGCCAACATATACATGGACCACGGTGCCGGCGCGATCCTGGTCGACGTCGACGGCAACCAGATCATCGACCTCGGCTGCGGTATCGGGGTGACCACGATCGGTCACGCGCATCCGGATGTCGCGGCCGCGGCATCCGCTCAGGCGGCGAAACTGACCCACACCCTGTTTACGGTCACGCCCTACGAGAACTACGTCGCGGTGGCCGAGAAGCTCGCCGAGATCACCCCCGGTGACTTCGAGAAGCACTCGGTACTCGTCAATACCGGCGCTGAAGCGGTAGAGAACGCGGTGAAGATCGCCCGCAAATTCACCGGGCGCCGCGCCATTGTGGCCCTCGACCACGCCTTCCACGGTCGCACGAACCTAACCATGACGATGACCTACCGGCCCTGGCCGGAGCGCGCCGGAATGGGCCCGTTTCCCGGTGAGATCTACAGCGTGCCGACGAGCTACCCGTTCCGCGACGGCCTGAGCGGGCTGGAAGCGGCCGAGAAGACCATCGATTACATCAACACGCACATCGGCGCGACCGAGGTCGCGGCGTTCTTCGTCGAGCCGATCCAGGGCGACGGCGGCATCGTCATTCCCGCGCCCGGCTACTTCAAGCGCATCCGCGAATTCTGCACCGAGAACGGCATCGTGTTCGTTGCCGATGAAATTCAGGCCGGCATTGCCCGCACCGGGCTCTGGTACTCGATCGAGCACCACGACGTCGTGCCCGACCTCGTCACCACGGCCAAGGGCATCGCCGGTGGATTCCCGCTGGCCGCCGTCACCGGCCGCGCCGACATCATGGATTCCGTGCAGCCCGGCGGCATCGGCGGCACCTTCGGCGGCAACCCGGTCTCGACCGCTGCCGCCCTCGCGGTGTTCAACCTGATCGAGCGGGATGACCTGCTCGGCGAGGCTAAGCGGGTGGAGGCCGCGCTCTGGGCGCGTATCGGTGACTGGGCCGAGAAGTTCTCCATCGTCGGCGAAGTGCGCGGCAAGGGCGCGATGTTCGGTGTCGAGCTCGTGCACCCCGGCACCAAAAAGCCCTACCCAGAAGCCCTCACCGCCGTGATCAAGCACGCCACCACAAACGGCGTCATTGCGCTGGATGCCGGCAGCTGGGATTCCGTGCTGCGCATCATGCCCAGTGTCGTGATCTCCGACGAGCTCATCGACGACGCAGCGACGGTGCTCGAAGAGGCCCTCACCGCTCTCGTCTCCGCCTACCCCGCGTAGCCAGGTCCTAGTCCTCGGCGTCGCCGGCCCCGACCCAGTCCGTGATGTCGACGGAGTGGGTCGGCGGCAGGTCGATGGCCGACGGGCTGATGACCGCGAACACGCCGGCCGTCATTGTTCGGCTACCGGTGCGGCGGATGCTGTCGGCTCCGGTACCGGCGTGGGCGACGGCGTGGGCGACGGCTCCCCCCGCTTCGGGTGCCTGCACCAGCGGCTGCACCTGGGCGAACGGGAACGGCGCGGGCGCGGCATCCGTTTGGTGGGCCTGCCCGAAAACATCGACCGTGTAGTCGATGTCCGTTGACGATACCTGGCGCAAGGGGAATACGTTCCAGCCACTTCCCCCCGGCACCAACAGGCTCGGTACGACCACGTCCTGCTCGTCGGTCGCATTTATCGGGGCCAGGTAATTTGTGTTGGCCGGGTCATTGACCACGTTGAGCGCGCGCCCGTCCTGGTCGAACAGCTGCACGTCACGAAGCGGCTGGCCATCCGCGTCATACGCGAATAGGTTGGTCACTTCCTGGCCGTTTTGTATGAGTCCCTGCGAGACGTACGGGTCGTAGTCTCCGTTCCCGTTGGCGTTTGCACTGGCCAGCGCACGAGCCTGATTCGCCGTGGCAATCAGCATCAGCGGCAGCACGATGACCGCGCACACGCTGACCACGGAGCGAAAGCCGGGCAGCCAGCGCCAGGGCAGCCACCGGCCGCGCCCCCATTGCACGCTCAGAACCACGAAGGCCGCGAGCGCGAGAGCGCGCACGGGGTTGGTCGGCATGGTGCTGATCGCGCCGCCCACAAAGACCTCCGCGACCGCATAGACCACCCAGCCGCGCAGCACCCACCACAGCGGGCGCAGCACGAGCAGAAAGTCGAGCACCGCAGCACCCGCCGCACTCGAGCGGATGCGCCGGGCCGCGCCCGCCCGCACCGCACCAACCCGAGTGCGCAGCCGGCGCAGCCACGGCAATCGAACCGTGGGGCTCGTTCTTCGTACAGGAAGCCCGGCCGCGCTGCGCAGCTCCTCGGCGTAGGCGACCGGATCACCGAGCTCGAAGCCAGGCGCGGCCGAGTCGACGGCCTCGACGTCGGCCGCCTGCTCCGTCAGGTCTGCTTCGAGCCCATCGGTGAGGTCGTCGATCTCGTCGTCCGGCAGATCGCTCAGGGCGCCCCGAACGGCCAGCGCGAAGTCGTGAATGGACTGGGTGGCTGTGTCGCTCATGAGTTGGCCCCGATCGTGGGTGTGCGCTGCGGATTATCGAGCAGCTGGGTGAGGGTGTCGGCAAAGTGGGTCCAGTTCGCGCGCTGTTCGGCGAGCATGGCGCGGCCATGCGGGTTCATTCCGTAGTACTTGCGGTGCGGCCCGCCATCCGACGGCACGACGTAGCTCGACAATGCTCCCGCGCTGTACAGCCGCCGCAGGGTGCCGTAGACCGAGGCATCTCCCACCTCATCGAGCCCGGCAGCGCGCAACCGGCGCACGATGTCATAGCCGTAACCGTCGTCATCGACGATCACGGCCAGAACGGCCATGTCGAGCACCCCCTTGAGTAACTGGGTGGTATCCATGGCATCCCCTTCGGTCGGTCAGGGCGCTCACACACGCCTCTAACGGACCCCACACTACTATGCAAACCGCACTACCGCGCCATGCGTAATTTCGATCACCCGTGCCGAGCCGTGAGTTTCGGGCGCCGACCCGTGAGTTTCGGGCCATTTCCACTCCAGAATTGCCTCACACTCACGGCTCGGCGTTGCGATGCGCCTCAAACTCACGCCGCGGCGCGGCGCGAAGTGATCAGACGGTGGTGACCGGCTCGTGCCCGACCGGAAAGTTCATCGACGCTGCGATGAAGCATTCGCGGGCCGCCTCCGCGTGCAGCGACTGCGCGAATTCCACCTGGGTCGGGTCGGTGATGGTCACGCGGGGGCGCAGGGTAGCGGATGCGAAACTGCCTCCGCCGGCCGGAAGCTGCCGCAACATGCCGATTGCGGAATCGGTGTAGGCCACGACCGTCACACCGTTCCGCACGGCCACATGCAGGTAGGCCAGCATGTGGCATTGGCTGAGCGCGGCGAGCAGCAGCTCCTCCGGGTTCCACCGTTCGGCATTGCCGTGAAAGGTCGGGTCGCTCGAGCCCTTGATGACGGCCTTGTCCTCGGCACCCTTGCCGAGCGGAGTGATCGTGTGCTGCCGCCCGTAGGCACGGTAGCTGCTCGTTCCGGTGCCCTGATTGCCCGTCCAGTCCACCCGTACCGCGTAATTGTGCTCGCCGATCATGGTTCCCCCTCGAAAATCGCTGTCTCGTCCGTCAATTCTGACAGCACAACCAGCGTCGTGGGGAATGGGATCGGTAAAGTGGATGCATCATGACTGACACCCTCACAAACTCTGCCACCGCTGCCGCCACGACCACGTACTCCGTCGCGCAAGAACGAAAGATCGTGACCGCGATTCCCGGTCCGATCTCGGCGGCGTTGCAGGAGCGGCGCCGAGCCGTCGTCTCCGACGGCGTCAGCTCCATGCTTCCGGTCTACATTGCCAAGGCCAACGGGGCGATCCTCGTCGATGTTGACGGCAACCAGTTCATCGACCTCGGTGCCGGAATCGGCGTGACCACGGTCGGCCACACTGAGACCAGCGTTGTTGCCGCGGCCATCGAACAGTCCCGGGACTTCATCCACACCCTGTTCACCGTCACCCCTTACGAAGAATACGTGCGCGTTGCCGAGCTGCTCGCCGAACACACCCCTGGTGATTTCCCGAAGAAGAGCGTACTCATCAACTCCGGTGCCGAAGCCGTCGAGAACGGCGTGAAGATCGCCCGCAAGTACACCGGACGTCGCGCCGTCGCAGTACTTGACCACGCCTACCACGGCCGAACCGTGCTGACCATGGCTATGAACTACAAGGCCATGCCCTATGCCACCGGCTACGGTCCCCTCGCGAGCGACGTCTATCACGCCCCGAGCTCCTACCCGTACCACGATGGCCTGACCGGTGTAGAGGCCGCCGCCCGCACCATCGCCTACCTCGACAAGGTGGTCGGGGCATCCGATCTGGCCTGTCTCGTCGTCGAGCCCATCCAGGGTGAGGGCGGTTTCATGGTGCCAGCGGATGGCTACCTGCCCGCCCTGCAGGAATGGTGCACCGCGAACGGCGTCGTCATGATCGCCGATGAGATTCAGAGCGGCATGGCCCGCTCGGGCAAGTACTTCGCGAGCGAGCACTTCGGTTGGATCCCCGACCTCGTGCTCAGCGCCAAGGGCATTGCCGGCGGCTTTCCGCTCGCCGCCGTCACCGGCCGCGCCGAAATCATGGATGCCTCCCAGCCCGGCGGCCTCGGCGGCACCTTCGGTGGCAACCCGGTTTCGTGCGCCGCTGCGATCGCCGTCTTCGAGGCGATCGAGGCGAACGACCTGCTCGGCGAGGCGCAGCGCATCGAGCGGTCGCTCACTGCCGGCCTGACCGCGCTCAAGAACAAGTACAACATCATCGGCGAGATTCGCGGCCACGGCGCCATGATGGCGATCGAGCTCGTGCAGCCGGGTACCGGCGACGGCGAGAAGGCGCCCAACGCCGCCGCGGTGAGCGCCATTTCGACCTACGCCGGCCAGCACGGCGTGTTGCTGCTCACCGCCGGAACCTCCGGCAATGTGCTGCGCTTCCTGCCGAGCCTCGCGCTGTCCGATGCGCTCATCGTCGACGCCCTCTCGGTGATCGACGACGCCATGGCCGCGCTCACTACGTCGTCGCACTGACGCCGTGACGGAAACGTTCACGGTCGACGATTCCGTCGAGCTCGCCGTCATTGAGCGCAGCGGCTTTGTCGAGTCCCGCCACGCCGGTTCGGCGATCGTGCTCGGTACCAACGGTGAGGTGTTGCGCTCTCTCGGCGACGTGACCAGTCCGGTCTTTCCGCGCTCGGCCATGAAACCATTCCAGGCCGTTGCGGTCATGGCGAGCGGCGTGGCCCTGCGGGGAGCGGATGCTGCCATCGCCACCGCGAGCCACAGCGGCACGGCAGCCCACATCGATCTCGTTCGCGGGCTCCTCTCCCGCGCCGGAGTGCCAGAGACGGCCCTCGCCTGCCCGGCGGCCTGGCCGATCGACTCGGCCGCCCGCGACACTCTGGTGCGTCTCGGTGCCGGCAAGGCACCGGTCTACATGGAGTGCTCGGGCAAGCACGCGGCGATGCTCGTGGCGTGCCAGCAGAACGGCTGGGCGCTGGCGGGTTATCTGGAGCCGGCGCATCCGCTGCAGAAACGCATCCTCGACGTGCTCGAACGTTTCACGGGCGAACGACCGGTGGCTTCAGGAATCGATGGGTGCGGCGCTCCGGTGCACGCGATCTCCCTCACCGGGCTCGCCCGCGGCATAGCGCGCATCGCCACGAGCAAGTCCAACTCACCGTTTGCGATCTACCGCGAGGCCGGTTTTCTCGCTGAAGCGGTGCGCGCCAATGGGTGGGTCGTGGCCGGCCCCGGCCACTCGGACAGCATCGTGATCGACCGCCTCGGTCTGTTCATGAAGGGCGGTGCGGAGGGCATCATGGTCGCCGCCGCCGAGAATGGCACGACCGTGGCGCTGAAAATCCTCGACGGCAACCTGCGCGCCGCCGCGGCAGTCGCACTGAGCCTACTGGCCGACGCGGGTGCTATCGCGCGAACGGATGTCGCCGAGGTACTGCCCGAGCTCGGCCTCACTGTCACCGGCGGTGGCCAGCCAGTCGGCGAGATTCGCGCGAGCTACGTCTAGTCGGTGAGTGCGGGCGGCGCGATCACGGAGAGCGCGCCCGGCCTCACCCGTGCACCGACCGGAAGAGGTCCGACGCGGTCGCCGTCGGCGTAGGCATCGACCGGCCCGGTCGAGTCGATCGTCACCACCCGCCCGGTCTGCACGGTGACTTCGGGCAGCAGCAGGTGCGTGCCGCTGTAGATCATGCGCAACGCTTTGAGTAGTCGCGAGCGGCCGGCCGCCGCGAAGACGACGATGTCAAGCAGGCCGTCGTCCAACCGGGCCGAGGGCGCCACGTGCATGCCCGAGCCGTAATAGCCCGAATTCGCCACGATCACGGTGTGCGCGCTGATACTCCGGCTCACGCCGTCGACCACGATGCGATAGTCGGTCGAACGGTGAGTGGCGATCGCCCAGACGGCTGCGACCGGATATTGCAGCCCGACCGGCAGTTGGTGGAACCGATTGACGAGTTTCGAGGTCAGCGAGTCAATGCCGGCGTAGAGACTCCCCACCACGATCTGACCGTCAACGTCGATCACATCGATGGAACGCACCGGCCCGGTCAGGAGCAGAGCGGCCACCGACGCCGCATCGTTAGGAATACCGAGCTGTCGTGCAAAATCGTTGCCCCGGCCCACCGGAACCAGGCCGAGGATTCCCCTCGCCGCCAGGATCGAGCCGGCCACAGATCCGACCGTGCCGTCGCCGCCGACCGCGACGACGACGCTGCCGCGCGTGGCAGCCGCGGTGGCAACCTGGCAGCCGTGCTCGGCACTCCGGGTGTGGGTCACAGTCACGGCCGCTCCGGCCTCACGCAGGTGCCGGGCAACCTCGATGCCCCGACCGGCGGCTGAGGGCTGGCCGGCTGCCGGGTTGATCAGCAGATCGAAGGTTCTCACGGGGCCGAAACGGTCAGCTGAGCTTGGCCAGACGCCGCGCCTTGGCCGCTCCTGATACCTGCACCGTCACGACCACGATGATCGCGATGATAAACACCATCGAGGCGAGAACGTTCGCTTCCGCCGGAATGCCGCGCGCCGCCGAAATGTAGATGTATTTCGGAAACGTCGACACCGCGCCGGAGTTGAAGTTGGTGATGATGAAGTCATCGAACGACAACGCGAACGACAGTAGCGCGGCCGCCAGAATGCCGGGCAGCAGCAGCGGGAACGTGATCCGAGCGAACACCTGCGCCGCCGAACCGTAGAGGTCCCGACCGGCCTCTTCCAGCGCCGGGTCGAGGCTCGCGACGCGTGCCTTGACCGTGACCACGACGAAGCTGATGCAAAACATGGTGTGCGCGAGGATGATCGTCAGCATGTCCTTTGGCACGCCCACCGACAGGAACTGGGCCGCGAGGCCGGCCCCGAGCACGACCTCTGGGGTGGCCATCGGCAGGAACAGGAGCAGGCTGGTCTGCGAGCGAAATTTGAACCGATAGCGCACGATGGCGATCGCGATCATGGTGCCGAGGGTGGTCGCCGCGACCGTGGCGACGGCTCCGATGAACAGGCTGTTGCCGAAGGCCTGGCAGACGGCTCCGTTTTGCACGTTGCACACGTTCAGCCACTTGTCGAAGGTAAAGCCCTGCCAGGTGATGTTCGATTTGAGGGAGTCGTTGAAGGAGTAGACGAAGGTGTAGCCGATGGGGATCATGAGGAACAGCAGGGCGAGGCCGCTGTAGACGGGCAGCAACCATTTGCCGAGGGAGAGTTTCACAGCAGGTCCTCCGTTCCGGATCGTTTGACGTAGATACTCACGATCACGAGGATCACGGTCATCAGGATGATCGACAGGGCCGCGGCGGCGGGAAAGTTTTGCAGGACCAGAAAGTTGGCCTCGATGACGTTACCCATCATCTGGGTGCCGGTACCTCCGAGGAAGTCCCGGCTGGCGTTGATGTAGTCGCCAGCGGCCGGGATGAAGGTGAGCAGGGTTCCCGCCACGATGCCGGGCATCGACAGCGGAATCGTGACCTTGCGGAACACGTGGAACGGGCTCGCATAGAGATCATTGCCGGCTTCGAGGTAGCGCAGGTCGAGCCGCTCCAGGGTCGTGTACAGGGGCAGCGTCATGAACGGGATGAAGTTGTAGGTCAGGCCGAAAATCACCGAGAAAGCCGTTCCGGTCACGTGGGCTTCCGGCCCGAGCAGCGACAGCGCCTTCAGCGACTGGACGACGAAGGACTCGTCCGAGAACAGCTGCTTCCAGGCCAGGGTGCGCAGCAGGAAGCTGATGAAGAAGGGCGCGATCACGAGCACGAGCATGAGGCTCTGCAACAGCGGCCACCTGCGGGCCTTCACCCCGATGAAATAGGCCAGCGGGTAGCTGATCAGCAGCGCGAAAAACGTTGCGGCAAGCGCATAGCCGAACGATCGCGCGATGTGCGGCCAGTAGGTCGTGACGACCTCGACGTAGTTCTGCCAGCGAAAAGCGTAATCGAACTGGCCGATGTCGCCGAATTCCCGCGGTGCCTGAAACGACGTCAGAAGCAGCGACACGAGCGGGGTGAGAAAGAACAGCACCAGATAGAGGATGCCCGGCAACAGCAGGAACAACGCAACCGGACTGCGGCGCCGAGCGACTGGATCGGTCGACGGCGCGGCCTGGGACGAGAATGCGGCGAAGGCCACAGTTACGCCTCCTCGAGCTCCGTGAGCAGCGACGACCGTCGCTGCTGTGCGATGGTCTTGGTGTCCAGGTCCGCCTCGAACCGCGGGGCATCAGCTGGATCGTCGTCGAGACCGAAGCCGTGGTCGACGTTCCAGCTGAGCCAAACTTCAGCACCGACATGCGCGGCCGGGCCGAAGGCCATGTTCTGGGCGAACACGACCAGGGTTCCCACTCCGGGCACGGCCACGAGGTATTGCGTGCTGACCCCGCTGAACGACACGTCGATGACTTTGCCCGGGCCCATCACGTTGCGCCCGGCATCGTGGGTCGGCGCTGCGGCGTGCAGGGTGAGTTTTTCGGGACGCACCCCGATCGTGACCTCGCCCGACAGCCGGTGCGCGCGCTCCAGCGGCACCACGATCTTCTGTCCGGAGACGTCGACGGCGATGGCGGTGCTCGTCGTGGAGACGACCGGCCCGGTGAACAGGTTGGACTGGCCGAGGAAATTCGCGACGAACGCGGTCCTGGGCAGTTCGTAGAGTTGCTGCGGTTCACCCATCTGCTCGATGCGACCCTTGTTCATGACAGCGATGGTGTCGGCCATGGTCATGGCCTCCTCCTGGTCGTGGGTCACGTGCAGAAAGGTGAGGCCGACCTCGTCCTGGATGGTCTTCAACTCGAGCTGCATTTGACGTCGGAGTTTGAGGTCAAGTGCCCCGAGCGGCTCGTCGAGCAGGAGCAGCGCCGGCCGGTTGACGATGGCGCGGGCCAGCGCGACCCGCTGCTGCTGGCCGCCGGAGAGCTGCTGTGGTTTGCGGTGCGCGAGGTGATCGAGCTCTACCAGCAGCAGCGCCTCGTGGGCCTTGGCCACCGGGTCGGCGATCTTGCGTCGACGCAGCCCGAATGCCACGTTTTCCAGCACGGTCATGTGGGGAAAGAGAGCATAGCTCTGGAACACGGTGTTGACCGGGCGCTGGAAGGATTTCTGAGTCGTCACATCCGTTCCCCCGATGAGGATGCGACCGCTCGTGGGTTCTTCCAGCCCGGCAACGAGCCGCAGCGTGGTCGTCTTGCCGCAACCAGAGGGGCCGAGCAGGGCGAAGAACGACCCGGCCGGAATGGTGAGGTTGAGATTTTCGATGGCGGTGAACCCGGGGAAACGTTTCTCGATGCCGACCAGTTCCAGGTCAGCGCCGCGATCGGCGAACGCACCGACGGCCATCAGGCTGCGCCCAGCAGGATCGCCTGGAACTGCGCGTTAAAGGTCTGTTCCTCGGTGCCGTCGAGGCCACGGAAGACGTAGGCGTTGGCAAGGGTGGCCTCGTCTGGAAAGATCAGGGGATCTTCGGCCAGGGTCGGGTCGATGGCCAGCATGGCTTCCTTGGCGCCGACAACGGGGGTGATGTAGTTGACGTACGCGGCGACCTCCGCGGCGACGGCCGGGTCGTAGTAGTAGTTGATGAGCTCTTCAACGTTCTTCTTGCCGGGCGAACCGATCGGCACCACGAAGTTGTCGTTCCAGAGCGTGCCGCCCTTTTCGGGAACGACGAACCCCCACTTGTCCCCGTTTTCGGCGTTCAGCTGCACGATATCGCCGGACCAGACGATCGCGGCGAGGGTGTCCTCGTTGGCGAGGTCTTCCTTGTAGGAGTTGCCCTTGATGTTGCGGATCTGGCCGTCGGAGACCTGCTTCTTGAACTCGTCGATGGCAGCGGTGAATTCCTCTTCGCCCCAGGTGCCGGAGATGTCGACGCCCTGGTCGAGCATGATCAGGCCCATCGTGTCACGCATTTCGGAGAGCACCCCCACACGACCCTTCAGTTCCGGCGCCCACAGGTCTTCGACGGAGGTCAGACCCTGCGGATACTTTTCCTTGTTCCAGGCCAGGCCGGCGAACCCGCCCTGCCACGGCACGCTCATGGCGCGACCCGGGTCGAAGTCGACGTCCTGCAAGGAGGGCAGAAGGTTGGCGAGGTTGGGGATGTTAGCGTGGTCGAGTTCCTGGGTGTAGCCGAACCGAATCATACGACTGACCATCCAGTCGGTCAGGCACACGGCGTCGGCGCCGATGTCCTGGCCGAGGGCGAGCTGGTCTTTCACCTTGCCGTAGTACGAGTTGTTGTCGTCGACGGCTTCGGTGTACTTGACCGAGATGCCGGTCTGCGCCTTGAACGCGTCAAGGGTGGGGTAGTTGCCGGCGTCGTCGACGTCGACGTAGAGCGCCCAGTTGTCCCAACGAATGATTTTATCCGTCGCTGACGTATCGGCGGCGGCAGTGGGTTTGACCGCGGCACCGGAGGAGCACGCGGCGAGAGCGAGCGCAGTGGCACCGGCACCGGCACCGGCCAGGAGAGTGCGACGGCCCATCTGGGCGTTCTGCGCCTGGCGGATGAGTTGGCGGATCATGGGATCGGCGGGCAGCGGCTTGGACTTCATCATGGTTCTCCTAGCATTCTGGGCACGCACACGGTCAAGACTCGCTGCGTTGCGAGTTGGTCGATAGTTGCACATATCGGTGGTAGAAACACCTAAAAGAGGTCAAAACATTGATCTTGCAATCGGTTTGTCACGAAATCAGCACAATCTTGCAACATTCGCCCTCGAAATCGTCGGTTCGTACGCGACTAGGGTGGTGGCGAGGAGCGGCACTGAACGCTTCGACGGAAGAGCCTGCTTCGGGTGCGGGGCGCGCTTCGAGAGAGGAGCACCATGCGAATCGCCATTCCCACCGAGATCAAGAACAATGAGTTTCGGGTCGCGATCACCCCGGCGGGGGTGCATGACCTCGTTCTGCACGGCCACGACGTTCTCGTGCAGGCCGGCGCCGGCGTGGGTTCCTCGATCAGTGATCAGCAGTATGCCTCGGCCGGTGCGACGATTCTGCCGGACGCCGTGAGCATCTGGGCGACCGCCGACCTGCTGCTCAAGGTCAAGGAACCCGTGGCGAGCGAGTACGGCTATTTTCGTGCCGATCTGGTGTTATTCACCTACCTGCATCTGGCCGCCGAACCCGAGCTGACCCGGGCCCTGCTCGATAGCGGTGTCACCGCCATCGCCTACGAAACAGTGCAGTTGCCCTCGCGGTCCCTGCCACTGCTGGCGCCGATGAGTGAGGTCGCCGGCCGCCTCGCGCCGATCGTCGGCGCCAATGCCATGCTCAAGCCGAACGGCGGCCCCGGTCTATTGGTGCCCGGCGTGCCCGGCACCCATCCGGCGAAGATCGTTGTGCTCGGCGGGGGTGTGGCCGGCACCGCCGCGATGCAGGTCTCCCTCGGCCTCGGTGCCGAGGTGACCGTGCTCGACACGAACCTGTTTCGGCTGCGCGAGATCGACGCGCTGCACTTCGGCCGGGTCAAGACCATCGCCTCGAACAGCTTCGAGATCGACAAGGCAGTGTCGGAGGCCGACATGGTCATCGGCTCGGTCCTTATTCCGGGCGCGAAGGCACCCAAGCTGGTCAGTAACGAGCTCGTGTCGCGAATGAAGCCGGGCAGCGTATTGGTGGATATCGCTGTCGACCAGGGCGGGTGCTTCGCCGACAGCCACGCGACCACGCATGCCGACCCCACGTTCACCGTGCACCGGTCGTTGTTCTACTGCGTCGCGAACATGCCCGGTGCCGTGCCGCACACTTCGACCTATGCCCTGACGAATGCGACGCTGCCCTACGTGCGGGCTCTCGCCACGCTCGGATGGGTCAACGCGCTGCGCGCGGACGCCGCGCTCGCCCAGGGGCTCAATACCTTCGATGGGCGGCTGACCAGCGCTCCCGTGGCGCTCGCCCACGGATTGCCGCACCAGCCCGTAGCCGAAGTTCTGCTCTAGCGTCACCGGTCAGGTTGCGTCAGCATCGCCCGAGTCACCTCGCCGTTGGGGTGCAGCACCCAGACGCGCCCGCGCCCGGGAGCCAGCGGCGGTGGGAGCTCCCGACGGTGGCTGAGCAGCCGAAAATCCGACAGGCTGCACCGATCGAAGACCAGACTCACCGCCTCACCGCTCGAGGTCTGGCCGCGCAGTTTCGCCAGCAGCGTCCAGTGCGCCTGCCACGTTTCGGGGTCACCGACGACGATCACCCGGCCAGCAGCATCCGGTTGGCTGCCTTCCCCCGAGACCTGCAAGGCGGAAGCTGCCGGCCCGCTCGTTCCCGCCAACTCGGTCACCGCCACGCCCAGGGCACCGCGCAGCCGGGTTGCTGTACTCCGGGGAGACGAGGACACGATCAGGAGCGGGCCGGAGCGCGGGAGGGCCGGGATGGACGACTCGGGTGGCGCCGGCACGTGAGACAGTGCGGGAGCCAGAAGTTGCACGCGCAGGGAGTGCCAGACTCCCCCGCCCGCCGGCAGAGAGGCGTTGTAGCTGGCCGATTGTCCCCCGGCAGCGAGATGGTCCTGCACCGTGGGCAGTTTCAGCAGCAGCGTGCTCTGACAAAGGGCGGCGAGCCCGGGAACCACGCTCGTGTGCCGTTGCACGGCGACGACAACGTGCACACCGGCGGCCGGACCGTCCCGTAGCAGCCCGGTAAGCAGGTCCACGGCAGCCAGCCGATGGTCGGGCTGCCAGCGAGCACACACGGAGTCGAAGTCGTCGAACAGTACCAAGCGAGGTGACGCCGGCGTCTGCCGACCGGTTTCGACCCGGGCGCTGATACTGGCGAGGGCATCCCAGGCTGATTCGACGTCCGCGGCGACCAGCTGGGCCACGGTCTCCCCTTCGGCCGCGCGGGTCAGCGTGTGCAGCAGAGTGGACTTGCCCGAACCGGCCCCACCGACGACGAGCAGATGCCCGTCGATCTGCGGAGAATAGACGAACACGCGGTAACGCTGGCGCTCGGGTTCGTCGAGCAATCCGAGCGGATAGCCGGGTGTCGGGGCGTCGGCGACCTCCAAATCATTCACGGTGACCACCGGCGGGAGCGCATCGAGCCACGGACGTCGCAGGGGGCTCAGGAACGGCACGAACAACGTTGCCGCAGCGATGCTCGCGATGTCGCGATCCCCGGTCGTCGCGACCTGGCAGAACGCCGGTTCGCCCGCTTCGGTGGCGACCAGGCACCGGCCGGGCTGATTCGGTGCCAGCGCGGCCGCGGCATCCGTTCCGATCACGGCCTGGCTGTCGGCACGATTATTGACCCGCAGGGACAGGCGCAGGCTGCAGTTCGCCAGCAGTGCGTCCCGCACGACTCCCGCGGGCCGTTGGGTGCACAGAATCAGGTGCACGCCGAGCGATCGGCCCCTGGCTGCTATGTCAACGAAGAGGGCGTGCAGTTCGGGAAACACCCCGAGCATCGTGGCGAATTCATCGACGACGATGACCAGGCGGGGTAGCGGATGCTCCAGGCGAACGTCGGTCAGGTCTCGCGCCCCGGCGTCGCTCAGCATCCGCTCACGGTAGCGAAGTTCAGCACCCAGACTGGCCAGGGCCCGTGCAGCCGTGTTCGAGTCGAGGTCGGTGATGAGGCCGACGCAGTGCGGCAGTCGCCCAAGCGGCTGAAAGGCAGCGCCGCCCTTGAAATCGACGAGCAGAAAATTCACCTGGCTGGGCGAATAGGTCCCGGCCAACGCTGCGACCCAGGTGGTGAGGAGCTCACTCTTGCCGCTGCCGGTGGTTCCCCCGACTACGGCGTGCGGTCCGGATTGAACGAGATCTATTCGCACCGGCCCGTCTCGGCCGATACCGATCAGGCAGTCAAGGCTCACCGGGGCAGACGCCCCGTCGATCGCCGAACGGGTCGCCGAGGTACCGGTGCCGTGTTCGAGCAGTTCCGTCAGGGTGACTGAGGCCGGGAGCGCGTCGGACGTCGTGACGAGCCCGGCGGCCCGAGCCTGCTCCGCGAGCGTCACGGCGAAGGCGGACGCTTCAGCCCTGGCCAGCAATTCCGGACAGAAATCGACGGGCGACGCCCGATTCGGCGATCGGATGATCTGTGCTCGAGCCGGCCCGTTCACCCGCACGACCGTTCCGCAGCCGGGGGGAAGGTCTTCGAGCCGCGACGCCACGACCAGGAGGAGCAGCCGACGATCGGGCTCGAGCCTGCGTCGTTGTGGGGCGGTGCCTGGTCGTGAGGCGGTCTCGGTTCGAAGCATGATCGTGAGCCGGCCCGGCGTAGGGGCGGCATGCGGCAGCTGGGCCACCCAGCTCCAGTCGGTCGGCTGCGGACCGGTGTCGCTGGAGATGCCAAGTTCGGTCGGCGGCACGGCGAAGCAGAGTTGCACCAGAACGGCGCGGGCAAGGGCATCGGCGAGCGGAATCGGGCCGACGATCCCGAGCCCGTGCGTCACGTCGACGACGATCGGGGCACCGGTCACGGTCGCGGCCCATTCCCGCAGTTCGCGGTGCTCGTTCGGGGCGCTCGCGCCGCCGAGGCGGATTCCGCTCGGGGCCGGGCCCGTTCCCAGCGCGACGTGCGCGGCATCCGTCTGGCGCCAGCGCGCGGCCGCAGCACTGCCGCGCACGATAGTTCGGGCTGATGGTGTCTGTTGCCAGGCTTCGTCGCGCCAGCGGGATTGACGCTCGGCGATGACTGTGCGCAGCAGCGTCACCGCCTCGGTCTGGGAGGCCGTCTCCGCCCGGCGGCGTTTGCGGCCCGAGCGTCGTGAATCGAACATGCTGGCCACCGCGATGATCGGGCTGAGGACCGCGAAGATCAGCGCAAAAGCCGAGCCGGTGATCATCCAGATCAGCCCGGCGGCGGCCAGCGGTGCCACTGTGGCGAGTAGCGGAAACCCGGCCGGCGGCAGCGCGGCTGGAGCGGGCGGCAGGGAGAGGGTCTCATCGACGGTGGACACCCGTCCAGCAGATCAGATTGCAGATCGAGAAGCTGGGTCGAGGGGCCTATCGGTGCGCGATCGGCCTTCCCACCGCCGGTGGAGGAGCCGCCGGCGCCCGGTCAGGCGACGCTGAAGGAGTGGTCGGCGATTTCGACCCGGGTTCCGCGCGGCAGAACGTACCGTCGCCCCGGTTCGAGCTGCTCGGCCGTTTCGCCGGGACGGCGGATGACGGTACCATTGCCCGACACCCGGTCGCTGGCCCAGAATTCACCGTCGTGCTGGCCGAATTCGAGGTGGGTTTTCGAAACGGAGCGATCGGCATCCGCTACCCGGATGAGATCGTCGAAGATTTCGTCGGGTTGGGGTAGGGGCCTGCGTCCGATCAGGCCGGAACCATGTACCGACACTCGCTGTCCAGTGCTGAAGGTCAGCACGAAGGTCGCGCGCGTCGGCAGGGCCGCGATCGGTGCTGCGGTCACGACCGCGACGGCACGCACCGGCACCGGCACGACGCCGGGAATCGGTACGGAGATGACGACGGTAGGGCGTGGCAGGCGCGCAATGATCGTCGTGTCGTTCGGGCGGGGGTCCGGGCGTTTTCGCGACTGAACAGTGGCGGTGCGGGAGCTACCGCATTCGCCACAGAACATTGCCCCGACCGGCAACCAGGCACCGCAAATCTGACACGTCACGATCGGCGGGACCTAGACCTTCTTGACCACGCTGGACTTGAGCTGCATGAACCCGAAACCATCGACCTTGCAGTCGATATCGTGGCCGTCAACCGGATCGACGAGGCGAATGTTGCGAACCTTGGTGCCGACCTTGATCGACAACGACTGGCCCTTGACCTTGAGGTCCTTGATGATCGAGACGGTGTCACCGTCGGTCAGCACGGTCCCAAAGGCATCCTTGACAACAGCCTCCTGCTCTTCTTCGGCCGGTTCGTTCGACCATTCGTGGGCGCAAAGCGGGCAAACCAGCAGCGAGCCCATCTCGTAGGTCAGGTCGCTGGAGCATTCAGGGCACGGAGGCAGGGTGTCATTCACTCGTTCTATGATACGCGCCCCCTCCGGCGGGCGGCGCGATCAGGCTGCGGGTGCCTCATAGGTTTCGACCGCCAGCACATCGACAACGATCGCCGTGACGTTGTCTCGACCACCGTTTTCCAGGGCCGCCTCGACCATCGCCGCGACGGCATCCGCTGCGAGCTTCTTCTCGAGCAGAAAGTGACGGATTCCGTAGGAGGTGAGCTCCTTGGTGAGTCCGTCCGAGCAGACCAGGATGCGCATGCCGGCCTGGACCGGCAGGATGCGGTAGTCGGGAATCGGTGGTTCGTGAAAGCCGACGGCGCGGGTGATGATGTTGCCGTGCGGGTGCACGTCGGCCTCTTCGCGGGTGATGCGACCGGCGTCGACGAGTTCCTGCACGACCGAGTGATCGTTGGTGACCTGCTCGAGGACCCCGCCGGTCAGCTGGTAGACCCGGGAATCGCCGATGTTGTACACAATCCAGCTGACGGCATCGGAGACGAGCGCCAGTGCGACGCCGGTCACGGTGGTTCCGGTCCCCTGGTCGGTGACCCCGACCCCCTGCGCCATATCTTCCACCGCAAGAGCGAGCGCCCGATCGATCGAACCGGCCTCCGCCACGAGCGATCCGGAGAGCTCGGCGAGCCTGGTCACGACGGCGGCACTGGCGACATCGCCGGCCGAGTGGCCGCCCATACCGTCGGCGACAGCGAACAGCGGCGGCACGGCGAGGAGGCTGTCTTCGTTCACCTCGCGGCGATGGCCGACATCGGTCAGGGCCGCCCATGCCAGAGTCAACGTCGTTGCAACGCTGGGCAGTTCGACACGAAATTCGGTCGAACCTTGACCAATCTGGGTCACGGTGGTGCCTTCCGAGTGTGGGGCAAGCATTCGGCCCCGCCGTTCCAACGTTCACCGAAGGACTTGGACCATAGTAACGTCACCACTCGCGGCCACCGCACCGGTCAGTGTCCGATGTAGCTCATCACGTGCTTGATACGGGTGTAATCCTCGAACCCGTACATCGAGAGGTCTTTGCCGTAGCCGGAGTGTTTGAAACCGCCATGGGGCATCTCGGCAACGATGGGAATGTGCGTGTTGATCCACACACAGCCGAAGTCGAGGTGCTTAGCGAAGCGCATCGCGCGCCCGTGATCGCGGGTCCACACCGACGACGCCAGGCCGTACTGCACGTCGTTCGCCCAGCGCAGCGCCTCGGCCTCGTCGGTGAAGCGCTGCACGGTCATCATAGGGCCGAAGATCTCCTGCTGCACCGCCTCGTCGGTCTGCTTCAGGCCGCTGACAATGGTCGCTTCATGAAAATATCCTGCGGTGCCAACGCGATGGCCGCCGAGTTCGAGCACGGCGTGGTCGGGCAGCCGGTCGACAAAGCCCGACACCTGGGCGAGCTGGTTAACGTTGTTGACCGGTCCGAACAGCATTCCCAGCTCGTTGGGGGCTCCGGTACGGGCGTTGTCCCTGGCATAGGCGGCGAGCGCGGCGACGAATTCGTCGTGGATACCGGCCTGCACGAGCAGTCGGGTGGCGGCGGTGCAGTCCTGGCCGGCGTTGAAGAAGCCGGCGGCGACGATCCCGGCGACGGCGAGCTCGATGTCAGCATCATCGAACACGATCACCGGGGCTTTGCCGCCGAGTTCGAGGTGCACCCGTTTCAGGTCGTGGGACGCGGCCTCGGCGACGGCCATCCCGGCCCGCACCGAACCGGTGATCGACACGAGCTGCGGGGTCTTGTGGTCGATCATGGCCGCACCGGTCGTGCGGTCGCCGGTGATCACGTTGAGCACGCCGTTTGGCAGGAACTCTGCGGCGATCTCGGCGAGCAGCAGGGTCGCGCTCGGGGTCGTGTCAGACGGTTTGAGCACCGTGGTGTTGCCGGCAGCGAGCGCTGGAGCGAACTTCCAGACCGCCATATTCAGCGGATAGTTCCAGGGGGTGACCTGGCCGACGACACCGATCGGTTCACGCCGAATGAAGGAGGTGTGGTCGGTCAGATACTCGCCGGCCGCTCGGCCTTCGAGGTTGCGGGCGGCGCCGGCAAAGAAACGAATCTGGTCGACCGACAGTAGAATCTCGTCGTCGACGAGGGTGGAACGCGGTTTGCCGGTGTCGAGTGACTCGGCGTCGGCGAATTCGTCGGCTCGCGCCTCCATCGCATCCGCTATGCGAAACAACGCGAGTTGCCGCACCGCCGGGGTCGTCTCACCCCAAATTTCGAAAGCGGATGCGGCAGCACGGTAGGCC
This sequence comes from Cryobacterium glaciale, assembly GCF_004402535.1. Lineage (GTDB taxonomy): Bacteria > Actinomycetota > Actinomycetes > Actinomycetales > Microbacteriaceae > Cryobacterium > Cryobacterium glaciale. The sequence continues at coordinate 211,891 of NZ_SOEY01000019.1, forward strand.
GCATCCACGTCGGCCGCATTCGACACCGGACTGCTGCCGTAGACCGTTTCGGTCGCAGGGTCGATGAGGTCGAAGCGTTCCAACGATGTGGACTCGGCGTAGTGGCCGTTGATGAAGTTACGTAGTTCGGGGGCGCTCATGCGGCCCAGTGTACCTATTTCAATTTCATATGCCCCCAAATTCACAAATGAAATGCGCAGTGATTTGCATAATGTGCGACGGATTCGCTTGCCGAAGTGCATTTGGACTGACAGAATCGATGCATGAATGGACAAAGGCGCGGTCACCCGCCCAAGCCGACCCCGCTCGACGATGTATCAAAAAAGATCATCGAACAGCTGCAAGCCGACGGCCGTCGGTCGTACGCCGAGATCGGCAAAGCCGTCGGTCTGAGCGAGGCGGCCGTGCGCCAGCGGGTGCAGAAGCTCACCGACTCCGGCGTCATGCAGGTCGTCGCTGTGACGGACCCGATGCAGCTGGGCTTCTTTCGGCAGGCCATGATCGGCATTCGCGCTTCGGCCGACACTCGCGTGCTGGCGGAGCAACTGGCCGCAATCGACGCCGTGGATTACGTCGTGCTCACGGCCGGCACTTTTGACATTCTCGCCGAGGTCGTCTGCGAAGACGACGACGAACTGCTCGAACTGCTCAACTCCAAGATCCGCAATCTCGATGGGGTCCTCTCCACCGAGACGTTCGTTTATCTCAAACTCCACAAACAGTTCTATAACTGGGGAACACGGTAGAAAAATGAGTCTCACCACACCCACCGAAACGCCCATTGCCTACAGCGACGCCCACAACGCCGAACTACAGCAGAAGGCCAAGGATCACCTCTGGATGCACTTCTCCCGTCAGTCGGTGATGGAATCCGGCGCTGGAGTGCCCATCATCGTCAAGGGCCAAGGCCACCACATCTGGGATTCCAAAGGCAAGCAGTACATCGACGGCCTGAGCGGCCTGTTCACGGTCAACGCCGGCCACGGACGCAAGCGTCTCGCCGAGGTCGCCGCGAAGCAGGCCGAGGAACTCGCGTTCTTCCCGATCTGGTCGTATGCCCACCCCAACGCGATCGAACTCGCCGACCGGCTCGCATCCTATGCTCCCGGTGACCTCAACCGGGTGTTTTATTCCACCGGTGGCGGTGAAGCCGTCGAGACGGCGTTCAAACTCGCCAAGTACTACTGGAAGCTGATGGGTCGCCCCACCAAGCACAAGGTCATCTCCCGCAACGTCGCCTACCACGGCACCCCGCAGGGCGCGCTCGCCATCACCGGCATCCCGGCGATGAAGGAGATGTTCGAGCCGGTCACCCCCGGTGGTTTCCGTGTTCCCAATACGAACTTCTATCGTGCCGACGAGATGAGCCCGGGCCTCGGCCTCGGCGACAACCTCGAAATGTTCGGCCAGTGGGCCGCGAATCGCATCGAAGAGATGATCGAGTTCGAGGGCCCCGAAACCGTCGCCGCCGTGTTCCTCGAGCCGGTGCAGAACTCCGGCGGCTGCTTCCCGCCGCCCCCCGGCTATTTCAAGCGCGTGCGTGAGATCTGCGACAAATACGACGTGCTCCTGGTCGCGGACGAGGTCATCACGGCATTCGGTCGCATCGGAAACATGTTCGCGTCGACAACCTACGACATCCAGCCCGACATGATCACCTGCGCCAAGGGCATGACGAGCGGATACTCTCCGATCGGCGCGACCATCGTCAGCGACCGCATCTATGAACCGTTCAAGCACGGCGACACGACGTTCTACCACGGCTACACCTTCGGCGGACACCCCGTCTCCTCCGCGGTGGCCCTGGCCAACCTCGACATCTTCGAAGAGGAAACACTCAACGAGAACGTGCGCGAGAATTCGCCGCTGTTCCGCCAAGAGCTGGAGAAACTCCTCGACCTGCCGATCGTCGGCGACGTGCGCGGCGCCGGGTACTTCTTCGGCATCGAGCTGGTCAAGGACAAAGGCACCAAGGAAACGTTCAACGACGAGGAGTCGGAGCGGCTGCTGCGCGGCTACCTGTCGAAGGCTCTCTACGAGGCCGGCCTGTACTGCCGCGCCGACGACCGTGGCGACCCGGTCATTCAGCTCGCTCCCCCCCTGACCATCGGACCGAAGGAGTTCGCCGAGATCGGCGAGATTCTGCACGGCGTGCTGTCGGAGGCGCCGAAGTACATGTAGGGCGCTATTTGTCGGCTGCGAACTCGTCGAAATCATCACCCCAGTCTTCATCGAGTTCGTAGCCGTCGCCCTCCTCATCGTCCCGGTCGTCGTCGCGCGGGACCGCGAACGCCCACTCCGGCAGGTGCCCGGACTTGAGCAGCAAATCCAGCAGGATCGCCATGCTGTACTGCGAGTCGATGGCGAGGGCCTGGTCCACGAAGAATCCGGCCACGGATCCACTGCCGAGAGCCCACGACAGCCAGGCCAGCATGCAGAGCGGCGCCGGTCTGGCCGATCGAGGCGCCATTGCAACGACGGTGCGCAGCAGGGTGATCGCCACCCGGATGCGGTCAACGTCGGGTCGTTCACTCTGCAAGCCCAACATGACGTCGCTGGCATGGATGGCGGTCGGCTCGCCGACGTTGAGCTCTTCGGTCACCAGATCGTCGAGCCTCCGGCCGGTATCGTCCTGAAGCCGAGCGTAACGATGATTCATCTCGTGGGCGCGTACGCCCTCGTCACGCCCGAACGCGAATTGCACCATGATCTGGTCGCGGTTGGGTGGGCCCTGCACGAGTACGAGCAGTGCCGCAGCGTCTTCTTCGGTGGGCGGATTCGGCCAGGTCAGCGCCGCCTCAGCGATCGCGACCGGGTCGAACACGAAACCGAGGGTGGGAAACAGTTCCGGAGCGTTTTCAGCCCGGGCGATCAGGTGGCGGTACCGCCGGTAGATCCGAGCCACACGTTCCCGGGCCGCCAGACTGACCTCGATCGGGTCCGGGCCATTCTGGAGCGTGCCCAGCGGACGCGGCGTTTCGGCCGCTGATCCCTGGCTCACCGCCTCGAAAATCGGTGACTCCGCAATATCGCTGAGTGGATGCCCCGGAGCGGGGCAGTCCGGGTCGAGGTAGCTTCCCCAGGCATCCGCTGCCACGCACAGGGAATCGCGCAGCAGAAAGCCGCTGAGTTCGAGTCGCCGGTTTAGAATCTCGGCAAACCGTTCGCGCGGCACGCCGGTGGCATCCCGAAAGGAATCATCGGTGTAGATGACCGGAACGACTGCGTCGACTCCGGGAATCTTGCACAGCATCCCGGCGAGGGTCGTCGCGATGCGTTTGTATACCTTGTGTGGTGCGCCGTCGTCCGGCAGGTTGAAACGGAGCGCACCGCAGGTGCGGTTGCCGCGAAACGCGACGAGCACGGCGCTGGCCTCGGGAGCAAAACCGAGCAGCTGGGGAACGAGTGCCAGAAAGTCCTGGGCCTTCTGGGCTTTGACAATGGTGGGATGCATGCCGCCACTGTGCCAGCACCGTCGCGCGCCGGATCTGAGCCGGACTGAATCTGGGGTTGATCCGGTCCGGCGGCCGGTTGGGGAGGAGGCACCCTACACCTCGTCAGCGACAGGGGCGGCGAACTGTGCGGCGTACAGCGCCTGGTAAGCCCCGTTCGCGGCCAGGAGCTGCACGTGGTTGCCCTGCTCCACAATGCGCCCCGATTCCATCACCAGTATCAGGTTGGCGTCACGAATCGTCGACAGGCGGTGGGCGATGACGAAGCTCGTGCGGTCGGCCCGTAGGCGATGTTGTCGCGAATCGTGCCGCCGAATAGCCAGGTGTCCTGCAACCGATCTGCATGAGATAGCTGAGGAAGGCGATGAGAGTTCCCACCTGCATCGAACCGTCTTCGATGCGGAACGCTCCGAACCAGATCACGGCCACGCTCGAGACGTTGAGGACGAGCATGACGATGGGGAACATGAGCGCCATCAGACGACCAGAACTCAGGGCTACCTCGGTGACGTCCTGGTTGGCCCTCGCAAACCGGGCAACCTCGACGTCTTCACGCACGCACGAACGCGCGCACCACCCGAATACCGGTGAGTTGTTCCCGCAGCACCTGGTTGACGGTGTCGATGCGGGTCTGCATCTTGCGAAACAGCGGAACCATCTTCACGACGATGAGTCCCACGGCAAGGAGCAGGATCGGCACGCTCACTGCGATGAGCCAGGACAGCTGCACGTCCTGGCGGATTGCCATGATCACGCCGCCGATGCTGAGGATCGGCGCCGAGACCAGCAGGGTGCAGGTGGTCAGCACGAGCATCTGAACCTGCTGCACATCATTGGTGGAGCGGGTGATGAGGGAAGGAGCTCCGAACCGGGTGACTTCCTGCTCAGAGAATTCGCCGACCCGGCTGAAGACGGCGCCGCGCAGGTCAGCAACTGCCAGTATGGGCGCAGGTATCGCACGAGCAGGGACCACAGCACAAAATTCTCCTGGGTGAGAGGTCAGGCGAACAGGTTCGAAATGTACGCGACCTCGTCGGCGGCGGGCTGCCAGGACGTTGCCGCGGCCGCATTCTGCACGATCTGTTCCGGCTTGGTAGCACCCGCAATGACGCTGGTCAGCCCCGGCTGGGCCAGAAGCCAGGCGAACGTCGCCGCCAACATGGTGATCCCGCGTGCGTCGCACCATTCCTGGTACTGCTCGATCCGGTCCCACGGGGCGTCGTCAACGAGATGGCGCCGGATCATCATGATCCGGCTGTCGGCCGGCCCGCCCGCACGGGAGAACTTGCCGGTGAACAGACCGTTATAGAGCGGAAAGAACGGCAGAAAGCCCAGGCCGTAGGCGTTGACAGCCGGCAATACCTTGTCTTCGACGTCTCGCACGAGCAGACTGTATTCGTTCTGGCTGGAGATGAACGCGGGGTGTCCGTTCATGCGGGCCGTGAACTCGGCCTCGGCGATCTGCCAGCCGGCCAGATTCGAATGACCGATATAACGAATCTTGCCCTCCGTGATGAGGTCATCAAGCGTGGCCAGGGTCTCCTCAATCGGCGTCGACGGATCGGGAACATGCAACTGGTACAGGTCGATCCAATCGGTCTGCAGCCGTCGGAGGGACGCCTCGACGGCCAGACGGATGTATCGGCGCGAGCCACGCGCGCCCCAGTCCGGACCGTTCAACCCGCCCATGTCCATGCCGAACTTGGAGGCGAGCACAATCTGATGGCGCTTGCCGCGCAGGGAGTGGCCCATGAGCGTTTCGCTCAATCCACGCTCGGCACCGTAGATATCGGCGGTGTCGTACAGCGTTACTCCCGCTTCGAAGGCTGCGTCGATGACAGCAGTCGTGCCGTCCTGGCTCTCTGACGCCGTCCCGGTGCGACCGAAATTATTACACCCGAGCCCAATCGTCGACACGGTCAGTCCGGAAGAGCCAAGTCTGCGATATTCAATCTGAGCCATCCCTACAGAATACGGCTGCTGCCGTCTCCTGCACAGGCGCAGGTCTGCGCTGCTTGGGCACCGATGTCCGAAACCCGCGAGGCCCCGGTGGAGGCGGCGGCTACAGTCGAATCATGGACAGCATCCACACGCAACCCTCGCGTTCAACGACACCAAACGCGCTCCTTCGTCTTCCCAGCCCCATCGGCCGGCTCGAGCTGACCGCCGACGACGAGGGCGTCCTCTCCCTCTCCATCGAAACCGACGGCAGGTTGCCGCTCGAGGCGACCCCCGAGACGCCCTCCCCCGTATTGCGGCGGGCGGCCGAACAACTCGACGAGTACTTCGCCGGAACGAGGCAATCCTTCGACCTTCCCGTGCATCTGACTCGCGGGACCGAGTTTCAACGCAGCGTCTGGGCGCGGCTGGCGACCCTCAACTTCGGTGATGTCATCTCCTACGGGGCACTCGGCAGCGCGATCGGTCGCACCGGTTCGGGCCGTGCAATCGGCGGGGCGGTCGGCGCGAACCCGGTGCCGATCATCATCGGCTGCCACCGGGTGCTCGCCTCGAGCGGCCAGATCACCGGCTACAGCGCCGGCCAGGGCATCCCGACCAAAGCGTGGCTGCTGGATCATGAAGGAATCCTGCACCGGTAGCGGTGCTGCCGATCCCTGGCGTCGTCTGGCGCGGTGAGGCGAGGCGACGCGGCGGCAGCAGGCCGAGCGCCCGCACCGCATCTCGTTCCTCGACCAGCTCGGCAACGGAAGCCGCGATTCTGCTGCGTGAGAACTCGTTGCGTTCCAGCCCGGTCACGATGCGCCACTGACCATCAACGGAGCGCACCGGGAACGAGCACACCAAACCGGGCGGAACATCGTAGGAACCGTCCGAGACCACCCCGGCACTGGTCCAGTCCGTACCGCGCCCGTTGACCCAGTCAGCGACGTGGTCGATGGCTGCGTTGGCGGCGGAGGCCACCGACGATCCTCCGCGCACGGCGATGATCTCCGACCCTCGCTGGGCGACTCGCGGAATGAAAGTTTGCGCCAGCCACTGCTCATCGACAAGGTCGCGAACGGCCCGGCCTTCCGCCGTGGCGTGAAAGACATCCGGATACTGGCTGGCAGAGTGGTTACCCCACACGGTCAGGCCTTGGATCATTCCGACGGCAACGTCGAGATGGTTAGCGAGTTGCCCGACAGCCCTGTTGTGGTCGAGCCGGGTCATGGCTGTGAAACGCTCCGGTGGCACGTCGGGTGCGTGTGCGGCAGCGATGAGGGCGTTGGTGTTGGCGGGGTTGCCCACCACGAGCACGCGCACATCATCCGCGGCCCCCGAGTTGATGGCGGCGCCCTGCGGGCCGAAAATACGACCGTTGGCTTCGAGCAGATCCGCACGTTCCATGCCCGGCCCGCGGGGGCGGGATCCGACCAGCAGCGCAATATTCACCCCGACGAACGCGACGGCGGGGTCATCGGTCACCGTCACCCCGCGCAGCAGATCGAAGGCACAGTCTTCAAGTTCGAGAGCGGTACCCTCGGCGGCTTTCAAGCCCTGAGGTATCTCCAGCAGCGTCAGTCGGATCGGCGTCGTCGGCCCGAGCAGCGCGCCGGCCGCGATGCGAAACAGCAGCGCGTAGCCGATCTGTCCGCCAGCCCCGGTGACGGTCACGTTGACCGGTTGCCGAAGGATCGGAACGTTGACGGATGCCGCTTGGGCTGCCGATGCGGGGAAGGTGCTGGCGTCTGTACTCACGCGCCCAGCCTAACCCCGGTGTAGATCAACTCCGTTGTAGATCCGCCCCGGTATAGATCGTCGACGCCGCGGCACGGCCCGCCGAGGCGAGGTGCTGCTCGACAGTGAGCTCGACTTCGCCGGCCGCACCCGGCGCAAGGCGGATTCCGACCGATCCTGCCCAGTCGATGAGTTCCGACATGCTGCTGAAATCGTGCTGCTGGTCAAGCAGGGCTCGGGTGAATTCACCCTTGGACTTCTTGTTGAAGTGATTCAGGGCACGCTTCTGACCGTCTCCAGCGTCGGCGACGACTCGCAGATAGAGCGAGTCCGGGCGCAGGGGGCGGGCGCCGAGGGCGACATACGCCTCTGACCGGAGGTCGAGCAACAGCCCCTCAGCCTGACCGAGCACCTTCGCGACAGCCGCGCTCCAATGCTGCTTGAGCGTGAGGCTGGCCAGTGTGAGGTTCGGCACGCGCGAATCGTGCGACAGCCGATAGGCCGGAATCGGGTCGAGCGCGGCGAGCGGTCCGAGCAGTGCAGAGTGCACGGCCAGGTGGACGCGCGCAAACTCGCGCTGGCCGATCGAGAGGGTGGCAGCATCCAACCCGTCGAACAACACCCCGGTATACCGATCGATGACCGGGAGTGTCGGAGACGACAAGAGTTCGCGATTGCGGTCGATCTCGAACAGCTGAGTGCGGCCCAGTTTAAGGGCGCTGCGGGCTTCTTCCGGATGCCGCGCGAGGGCGACGAGCGCCCGCGCGAGTACCCGACGTTTCACGTTCAGGCTCGGGTGCGCCAGGAGCGTGAGGTCCAGGGATACAGCTTCGCCGCCGGAGCGTTTCGTCTCCGACGGCGGAAGCAGTATCAGCACTGGTCTTGCAGAACCGCGGGTTATGAACCGACGAGTTCAGCCTTGCGGGCCACGATGGTGACCATGTCGTTGTCGACCGACAGGAAACCGTCTTCAGCCTTGGCGACGACCTTGGAGCCATCGGCCAGGGTGAGACGAACGTCGCCCAGCGCCAGAATCGCCAACATCGGTTCGTGACCGGCAAGGATGCCGATCTCGCCCTCGACGGTCTTGGCTACAACCATCGTCGCTTCGCCGGTCCAGACCTGGTGGTCGGCCGACACAACGCTGACGGACAGCGACTTCGCCATGCTTAGTCGTTCTCCTTCTGGATCTGAGCCCACTTCTCTTCGACGTCGTTGATGCCACCGACGTTGAAGAATGCCTGCTCGGCGACGTGGTCGAAGTCACCGTTGGCGATTGCCGTGAACGACTCGATGGTGTCCTTGAGCGGAACTGTGGAACCCTCGACACCGGTGAACTTCTTCGCCATGTAGGTGTTCTGGGAGAGGAACTGCTGAATGCGGCGGGCACGGGAAACCGTAACCTTGTCTTCTTCAGAGAGCTCGTCGACACCGAGGATCGCGATGATCTCCTGGAGTTCCTTGTTCTTCTGGAGGATCGCCTTGACGCGCACAGCCGTGTTGTAGTGATCGGCACCCAGGTAGCGGGGGTCGAGGATACGGCTGGTCGAGGTGAGCGGGTCGACGGCCGGGTAGAGGCCCTTCGACGCGATTTCGCGCGACAACTCGGTCGTGGCATCCAGGTGGGCGAAGGTGGTCGCCGGTGCCGGGTCGGTGTAGTCGTCGGCGGGGACGTAGATCGCCTGGAGGGAGGTGATCGAGTGGCCGCGGGTCGACGTGATGCGCTCCTGCAGGATGCCCATCTCGTCGGCCAGGTTGGGCTGGTAGCCCACGGCGGACGGCATGCGGCCCAGCAGGGTCGACACCTCGGAACCGGCCTGGGTGAAGCGGAAGATGTTGTCGATGAAGAGCAAGACGTCCTGCTTCTCAACGTCGCGGAAGTACTCAGCCATGGTCAGGGCAGAAAGCGCGACGCGCAGACGCGTTCCCGGCGGCTCATCCATCTGGCCGAAGACCAGGGCGGTCTTGTCGAAGACCCCGGCTTCTTCCATCTCGGCGATGAGGTCGTTGCCCTCACGGGTACGCTCACCGACTCCGGCGAACACCGATACTCCACCGTGGTCCTGCGCAACGCGCTGGATCATTTCCTGGATGAGGACGGTCTTGCCGACTCCGGCACCACCGAACAGGCCGATCTTTCCACCGAGAACATACGGCGTGAGAAGGTCGATGACCTTGATACCGGTTTCGAACAGCTGAGTCTTGGACTCGAGCTGATCGAAGGCCGGCGGCTTGCGGTGGATGGGCCAGCGCTCGGTGATCTCGATCTTCTCGCCGGGCTTGGCGTTGAGCACATCGCCGATGACGTTGAAGACCTTGCCCTTGGTGACGTTTCCGACCGGAACCGTGATGGGGCTGCCGGTGTCGCGTACTTCCTGGCCACGAACGAGTCCGTCGGTCGGGTTCAGCGCGATGGCACGAACGAGGTCGTCACCGAGGTGCAGTGCTACCTCGAGCGTGATTTCGTTCGAATCGTCACCGATGGTGATCGTGGTCTTCAGGGCGTTGTAGATGCCGGGGATCGAGTCATGCGGAAACTCGATGTCGACGACGGGGCCCGTGACGCGCGCGATGCGGCCAACAGAGCCGGCCGTGTCCTCCGCCCGGACTGGCGCGGTTGCGGTGTCAGTCATAGCTCTCTCTTCTCTGGTCTTACTTCTTAGCGGATGAGAGCGCGTCGGCTCCACCCACGATCTCGGAAATCTGCTGGGTGATCTCGGACTGACGCGCGTTGTTCGACAGGCGGGTGTAGTCCGTGATCAGCTTGTCGGCGTTGTCGCTCGCCGACTTCATTGCCTTCTGGCGGCTCGCATGCTCAGACGCGGCCGACTGCAGCATGGCATTGAACAGGCGACTCTCGATGTACACCGGGAGGAGGCTGTCCAGAACCGTTTCAACGTCGGGTTCAAACTCGTAGAGCGGAAGAACCTTGTTGTCGCCGGGTTCTTCCACACCCTCGACGACCTCGAGGGGAAGCAGCCGAACGACTTCGGGCACCTGGGTGACCATACTGACGAAGCGGTTGTAGACGATGTGGATCTCGTCGACGCCGCCGTCGGAGTAGTCCGTGAGGAATGACTCCAGCAGTGCTTCGCCGATTTCCTTCGCCGTCTCGAACTGCGGCTGATCGGTGCCGCCGGTCCAGACTCGCTCCGACGTGCGGTTGCGAAAGCTGAAATAGGCGATGGCCTTGCGGCCCACCAGGAAGTAGACGATGTCTTTGCCCTGGCCACGGAGCAGCTCACTGAGCGACTCCGCCTCGCGCAGAACCTGCGAGCTAAACGCGCCGGCCAGGCCTCGGTCGGAGGCGAAGATGACGACCGCAGCGCGCTCGATCTTTTCCGGCTCCGTGGTGAGCACGTGCTCGACGTTCGAGTACGTGGCCACCGCTGAAACGGCGCGCGTCACCGCGCGCGAGTACGGGGTTGACGCAGCGACTCGCGCCTGCGCTTTCTGGATGCGCGAGGCGGAGATCAGCTCCATGGCCCGAGTGATCTTCTTGGTCGTCTGGGCAGACTTGATCTTCTGCCGGTAGACCCGAAGTTGCGCTCCCATGTGTCTGCTTCCTTGTCTTTCAGTGTGGTTTCGTCAGTGGTTCTGCATCGCGCGAATCGGCGAGGACTAGCGGCGGTGCTTGACGATCTTTTCCTGGTTGACGTCTTCGACGGCAATCGCCTCAAACTTTTCCTTGCCGACCGAGGCGAGCGGCTTGCCCTCACCGGTTTGGAACTCGAGCTTGAACTTGTCGACGCCGGCGGTAAGGGCGGCAACGGTCTCGTCGGAGAGAACGTTGGTCTCGCGCAGGGTCTTCAGGATCTCGGTGTTGCGACCGAGGAAGTCGAGCAGTTCACGCTCGAAACGCAGCACGTCGGGAACCGGAACCTCATCGAGCTTGCCGTTGATGCCGGCCCAGATCGAGACGACCTGGTCCTCGACGGGGTACGGCGAGTACTGCGGCTGACGCAGCAGTTCGGTCAGGCGGGCGCCACGGGCGAGCTGACGACGGCTGGCCGCGTCGAGGTCCGAGGCGAACATGGCGAAGGCTTCGAGCGAACGGTACTGGGCCAGCTCGAGCTTGAGCGTGCCGGAGACCTTCTTGATCGACTTGACCTGCGCGTCGCCACCGACACGCGAGACCGAGATGCCGACGTCTACCGCGGGGCGCTGGTTGGCGTTGAACAGGTCGGACTGCAGAAAGATCTGGCCGTCGGTGATCGAGATCACGTTGGTCGGGATGTAGGCGGCAACGTCGTTGGCCTTGGTCTCGATGATCGGAAGTCCGGTCATCGATCCGGCGCCGAGCTCGTCGGAGAGCTTGGCACAACGCTCCAGCAGACGGGAGTGCAGGTAGAACACGTCGCCGGGGTATGCTTCGCGTCCCGGCGGGCGACGCAGCAACAGGGAGACCGCACGGTAGGCCTCGGCCTGCTTGGAGAGGTCATCGAAGACGATGAGAACGTGCTTGCCAGCGTACATCCAGTGCTGGCCGATGGCCGAGCCGGTGTACGGGGCGAGGTATTTGAAGCCGGCCGGGTCAGAGGCTGGGGCGGCGACGATGGTGGTGTACTCCATCGCTCCGGCATCCTCGAGCGCACCCTTCACCGAAGCGATGGTGGAGCCCTTCTGGCCGATGGCGACGTAGATGCAACGAACCTGCTTGTTGCTGTCGCCCGACTCCCAGTTGGCCTTCTGGTTAATGATGGTGTCGATCGCGATCGCGGTCTTACCGGTCTGGCGGTCACCGATGATCAGCTGGCGCTGGCCACGGCCGATCGGGATCATGGCGTCGATGGCCTTGATACCGGTCTGCATCGGCTCGTGAACCGACTTGCGGCTCATGACGCCGGGGGCCTGCAGCTCGAGGGCGCGACGGCCTTCGGTTGCGATGTCGCCGAGTCCGTCAATGGGGGCACCGAGCGGGTCGACGACGCGGCCGAGGTAGCCGTCGCCGACGGGAACGGAGAGAACCTCGCCGGTGCGGTGCACCTCCATGCCCTCAACGATGCCGCCGAACTCGCCGAGCACGACGACGCCGATCTCGTCTTCGTCGAGGTTCTGGGCGAGGCCCAGGGTGCCGTCGGCGAATTTGATGAGCTCGTTGGCCATCACGCCGGGCAGGCCCTCAACGTGGGCGATACCGTCGCCGGCCGTGGTGACGTAGCCAACCTCGGTCGTTGACGTCTTGTTCGGCTCGTAGGACTTCACGAAGTCCTGGAGAGCGCCACGGATCTCATCGGGGCTGATCGTTAGTTCTGCCATCATCTTCCCTTTTCTGTACGGCTGTACAGGTTCTGTCTGTTCGAGGACGCTGCCGCCCTGAGTCATCTGGTACTGCTGGGTTTGTGGTGCTGCTGGTTCTGCTGGACTGCGCCAGAATCAGCGAGCGAGCTGGAGTCTCAAATCGGCCAGGCGGGTCGCGATGCTGCCGTCGATGACCAAGTCGCCGATCTGTACGCGCACTCCGCCGACCAGTGCCGGGTCGACGACCCGGTTGATGGTGAGTGCACGTCCGTGGCGTTCCTGGAGATTCTTCTGCAAGCGGGCGAGCTGGGCGGGCGTGAGAACGCTCGCCGAAGTGATGGTCGCGATCGAAGTTCCCGACTGATCGGCGACGACGGCTGCTGCGTGTCGCAGCAGTTCGCCGATGCGGCGGCCGCGAGGCTGCTGCACCAGGTGCCGAACAATGGCGAGCGTCTGACCGGATACCTTGCCGGCCAGTAGCTTTTCGACGAGTGCGGCCTTGGCTTCAACCTTGCCGAGCTTGCTGGCCAGGGCCAGTTCCAACTCGGCATCTGAGGAAACCGTGTTACCGAAGGCGAAGAGCTCGCCCTCGATGGATGTGTCGACCGAACCAGCCAAATCCGCCGAAACAGAAAGGGCGGATGCCCGCAGGCCCAGTTCCTCGATCCCGGCAAGCAGGTCGTCGTGGCTGGACCAGCGTTCGGACACGGCGGCTGCGAGCAGGTCGAGCGCCCGAGGTGTCACTTGGCGTCCAAAGACGGCACGTACGAGAGCGACCTTGGCTGCGGCATCCGCTGACGCGTCGCCGAGTGCCGACAAAAGCTGAGACGACGACCCGATCACTCGACCGGCGCCGAAGAGGCTTTCGCCCGTCGCCAGATCAGTCGTGCCGCCGGGGACGGACAATGCCGCCCTCGATGTGGCGAGTGCTTCTCTGGTGGCGCTTCCCATGTGCTAAATCTTTCCGGCTGTAGGGGCTGCCGCTTCGCTGGCTTCCAGTTCTGCCAGGAAACGATCGACAATGGCGCTGGCCTTGGCGTCGTCGGACAGGCTCTCGCCGATGACACCCGAGGCGAGGTCAATGGCAAGGGTGCCGACCTCGCTGCGGAGCGAGACGACGGCAGCCTGACGTTCGGCTTCGATCTGCGTCTTGGCACTGGCCGCGATGCGACCGGCTTCGGCCGCAGCCTGCTCCTTGTGCTCAGCGACGATGCGCTGGCCGTCGGTGCGGGCCTGGTCCCGAATAGCACCTGCTTCGGCGCGAGCATCAGCGAGCTGGGCCGTGTACTGCACGAGTGCAGCTTCGGCCTTGCGCTGGGCGTCGTCGGCCTTGGCGATGTTGCCCTCGATGGCTTCTGCACGGTCGTCAAGAAGCTTCTGCATCTTCGGGAGCACGAGCTTCCAGAAGAAGAACAAAATCACGACAAAGCAGACCGCCGACCAGATGATGTCGTAGATCTCCGGGATGAGCGGGTTTGGCGCCGCTTCTTCCGTCGCGGCTGCAATTACTGCGTGAAGCATCATGCCTCCTAATTAAGTAGTGAAGAGGTTTAGACGCCGGTGAAAATGAAGTAGGTCGCGATGCCGATGAAGGCGAGCGCCTCGGTGAATGCGATACCGATGTACATCAGCACCTGCAGGCGGCCGGCCAGTTCAGGCTGACGAGCGACACCCTCGATGGTCTTGCCAACGACGATACCAACACCGATTGCCGGGCCGATGGCTGCGAGGCCATAACCGACAGTCGCGATGTTTCCGCTGATTTCCGCGAGAACGGTTGTTGCGTCCACGTGTGTTTCCTTCCGTAGTGGTGAATTCGGCGAGTGCCGGATTCCTAAAGTGTCTAGTGTTCCTCAGCCAGCGCGAGCTGGATGTAGACGGCGGTGAGTAGGGCAAAAATGTAAGCCTGGAGGACGGCAATCAGCACTTCGAAGAGCGTGAAGGCGAAGCCGAAGACGAGGGTGCCAGCGCCGAAGAGCTTGAACCCGCCATCCGCAGTGAAGAAGAAAAACTGGGTGGCGCTGAAGAACAGCACGAGCAGGAGGTGTCCGACGATCATGTTCATCATCAGTCGGAGCGTGAGGGTGACCGGTCGCACCAGGAACGTCGAGATGAACTCGATCGGCGTCACGATGATGTACAGGGCCGGCGGCACTCCGGGCGGGAAGAGCGAGTTGCGGAAGAACTTGCCCGGATTCTTCTTGACTCCCGCGTAGATGAATGTTCCGTAGGAGATGACACCGAGCAGCAGCGGAACCCCGATCACCGAGGTACCGGCGATGTTGAGGAACGGAATGATGCCCGTGATGTTCATGAACAACACCATGAAGAAGATGGTGGTCAGAAGCGGCAGAAAACGCTTGCCGTCTTTCTTACCCAGCAGGTCTTCGGCAATGTTGAGGCGAACGAAGTCGAGTCCCATTTCGGCCAGGCTCTGGCCTCGCGTCGGAATGATCTTCATGCGGCGGGTGCCGAGCCAGAAAACCAGCATCAGCACCGCGACCGCAAGGAAGCGAATGAGAATGATGCGGTTGATCTCGAACGGAGTTTCGGCGAAGAAAATTACTTCGGGAAAGAACTCATTGATGGAGGGACCGTGAAATTCACCGTCGCCGGTGGCAGACGGGACCATCAGGTTTACGGCGATTTCTAGCAGCGCTTTCTCCTGTTTCGGGGCGGTGAGCTCTGCTCGCGCAACGACGAATATGGGCAGGTTTACGACGCTGTAAAGCATGTGCAAACCGGGGTGGGATCGGTGTTTACTCTAGCAAAGATCAGGCGTTGCACCGAATCGAGAGCGGTATCCGTGGGTGGATGGGCCGTAGGGTTACTCGTCCACCGGGGCGGGGGGCAATGTGACGTCGCTGACGTAGGGCATCCGGCTCTTCATAACGACGACGGCATCGACCACGAGGGATCCGACGACCCCCGCAATAATGCAGAGGAACAGCACCATCGGCTGGATCCACTCGCGGTCCTGCAACACGACGAGCAGGACCAGGAACACGACGAATTTGAGCAGCCATCCGCCCATGATGATGCCGAAGAAGCCACCGATCGCGGATTCGTTGCCGGCGACGCGGTTGGCCAGCAGAATACTGCCGGCCGTGATGCCCATGAAGGCGACGGACATGGCCGTTCCGATCAGGGCGCTGAGCACGCCGGTTCCACCGGCGACGAGATAGCCGATGACGGACCCGACCACGGCGATGGCGAGTGCGACCCAGCCCCCGTAGACCAGGATGCGACGCAGGACAGGGATGGACGTGGCCTGGGTAGACGCTGATGGTGTTGAAGCTGATGGGGTGACGCTGGTCATACGTTCTCCTCGGCAGGTGCCGCCGCGGGGGCGGTCGCTCGTGTCGGTATTGGGTCTGTTGTGGCTGGCGCGGCCGCCTCGTCGAGCGGGTCGAACTGGTCGAGGACAGCGATCTGGGCCGGTGCCGACTGGCTGGCCCATTCACCCGTCTTGCGGCGGCCGAGCGGGGCGAGCGTGACGATCGTGCAAATGAGCAGCGAGGTCACTAGGAAGATGGTGGCGTACCAGGTCGGCAGGGCGAAGTAGACCGGCAGGATGTAGTAGAGCAGGCACCCGACGGATGCTGCCGCCGTCCACCCGTAGAAGATCAGTACGGCATGCAGGTGGGAATGTCCCATATCGAGCAGCCGGTGGTGCAGGTGTTTACGGTCGGCGCTGAATGGCGATTTACCGGCCCGCACCCGCCGGAACACGGCCAGCCCGAAGTCGAGCAACGGAATGATCATGATCGCCACCGGCAGCAGGATGGGAATGAAGGCCGGGAACAGCTGTGACCGGTTGATGGCCGTCGGGTCGATCTGGCCGGTGATGGCGATCGCGCTCGTGGCCATGAGCAGACCGACGAGCAGGGCACCGGCATCGCCCATGAACATTTTGGCCGGGTGCCAGTTCAATGGCAGGAACCCCACACAGGCGCCGACCAGAATAGCGGCGATGAGCGAGGCGAGGTTGAAGTAGTTCGTCGGCGAGGTGTCGCGCACGAGAAGGTAACTGTAGAGAAAGAACACGCCGTTGGCGATCAGGGCCACCCCGGTGACGAGGCCGTCGAGGCCGTCGATAAAGTTGATCATGTTCATGACCACCACGATGGCGACGACCGTGAACACGATCGACATCCAACCGCTGCCGACGGTGAGCCCTCCAATCGGCAGGGAGTAAATTTGCACGCCCTGCCAGGCGACCAGCCCGGCGGCGATGAACTGACCGGCGAGTTTGGTCATCCAGTCGAGGTCCCAGATGTCGTCGGCAACACCGACGAGCACGATGAGCAGGGCCGCGCCCAGAATCGCGAGAATCTGCTGCGGATCGGCGAACACCAGTCGGAGCGGCGCGAAGGCCCCCGCGATGAGATAAGCGATCCCGAAGGCGACCAGAATGCCGAGGAACATGGCGATGCCACCGAGGCGCGGGGTGGGGCGGGTGTGCACGTCGCGTTCGCGAATTTTCGGGTACAGGCGGTACTTGTGGCTGAGTTTGTAGACCACGATCGACAGCACGAACGTGACGATTGCAGTGACGAGCGCGAGCAGGAAGAAAAGGGTCATGGGCTACCGACCGGCATCCGTTTCGTTCCGGGTGTCTTCCTCGGCTTTGTCTTCCTCGGCGGCGTCTTCCTCGGCGGCGTCGTGGGACGGGGCGGCGATCGTGGGAGTCGCATCCGCTTCACTTGGTTCTGCCGGTACTCCGGGGATGGCCGGTGCGGCCGCGAGAACGTCACCGACGACCGCAGCGATCGCCTCTCGGGAGATGACGCCGCTGCGCACGATGTGCAGAAAACCGCCATTGGTGTCGAAGCCGGTGGCGTCGACGATCGTCGAGGAACCGTCGCCGGACTGGCCGAACACGCTCTCATAGGTACTGCCGGCGGTGCCGCCGTCGAGGTAGACCTCGACGCTCTCGCCGAGCGCCGCTTCGGCGGCCTGGGCGTCGCGGGTGGCGGGCATCCCGCTGAGGTTGGCGCTCGACACGGCGAGGGGGCCGGTTGCCGCAAGCAGGTCGAGCGCGATCTGATTGCTCGGCATGCGCAGCGCGACGGTGCCGCGGGTTTCACCGAGATCCCAGACCAGTGACGGCTGGGCATTGACGATGACGGTCAGTCCGCCCGGCCAGAACGCCGCGACGAGGTCGCGTACCGGCTGGGGGACGTCGACCGCGAGGGCGTCGAGGGTGGGGATTCCGGGAATGAGCACGGGCGGCGGGGACTGGCGACTGCGGCCTTTGGCGTCGAGGAGCAGCTGCACGGCCTCGGCGTTGAAGGCGTCAGCCGCGACGCCGTAGACCGTGTCGGTGGGGATGACGACGAGCGCCCCGCGGCCGATGGCCGTGCGCGCCAGTGATATGTGCGCTTGGTAGTCGGAGTGGCTCGTGTCCGACTCGCTCGTGCAATCGTAGATACGTGTCATTTCCGGTAATTCTAACCCAGCGCGGTTGTGAAGAACGGATGCGCGCGCGGGCGCCCGCAAAGGCACGTTCAGGGGTGCAGCGCTGTGGTGGCCCGATCACGGCTGGTGTAGTCGCGGTGCGTGGCCGCAGCCCGCCAGCCGTCAGTCGTCAGCAGCGCACGAATGTCGCCACCCTGCAACTCGCCGTGTTCGATCACGAGCACACCGCCCGGGCGCAGCAGGCGCAGGCCGGTGGCCGACACGCTGCGCACCACGTCGAGGCCGTCCGGGCCCCCGAAGAGTGCGTGGGCGGGGTCGAACAGGCGCACCTCGGGATCGCGCGGGATCGCATCCGCTGGAATGTACGGGGGGTTCGAGATGACGACGGCGACCGTGCCGTCGAGTTCCACGAAGGCGTCGACGAGGTCGCCGAAGGCGAGGGTGGCGTTGCCGGCGGCGACCTCTGCGAAGTTGCGGGTGGTCCAGGGGAAGGCTTCGGGCGAGTTCTCAATCGCGAAGATGCGCGCGTGCGGCACCTCGGTAGCCAGAGCGAGGGCGATTGCGCCGCTTCCGGTGCCGAGGTCGACGCCGATCGGCTCGGGATCGGGCATGGACCGGAGTGCGTCGATGGCGAACTGGGCGACCTGCTCGGTTTCCGGCCGGGGCACGAAGACGCCGGGCCCCACGTTCAGGGACAGGGAGCGGAACGGCGCACGTCCGGTGATGTGCTGGAGGGGTTCCCGTGTGCTCCGCCGTGCCAGCAGGGTGTCGATGGCGGCAGCATCCGCTTCGCTGATCGGTCGATTCAGGATGCTGCCCGCCTGCACTTCGCCGCGACTCTGGGCCAGCACGTGGCCGATCAGCAGGTCGGCGTCGACTTCGGGATCGGTTACGCCGGCGGCTGTGAGCAGGCTGATCGCGCGGTTTCGCAGGACGGTCACGGTGGAGGGCAGGGCAGCATCTGAAGAAGGCACGTAGTGAAATGTAACGCACCAACCCGTTATCGGCCGGGAGACCTAGGCTGGAGACGGCCCTGATATCGAAAATCACCGAACGAAAGTTGCTCACGTGCCTAAGATCTATTCCGACATCACCGAAGCCGTCGGTGGGACCCCCCTCGTCAAGCTGAACCGTTTGACCGAGGGCCTCGGCGCCACCGTGCTCGCGAAGCTCGAGTTCTACAACCCTTCCAGCAGCGTGAAGGACCGCATCGGCGTTGCCATCATCAATGCCGCCGAGAAGGACGGTTCGCTGAAGCCGGGTGGAACCATCGTCGAAGCCACCAGCGGCAACACGGGCATCGCCCTGGCCATGGTCGGCGCAGCCCGCGGCTACACGGTCATCCTGGCCATGCCGGAGACCATGAGCAAGGAACGTCGCGTCATGATGCGCGCCTACGGCGCCGAAATCGTGCTGACCGCCGGTGCCGACGGCATGCGCGGCGCCGTCGAGAAGGCCGCCGAGATCGTCGCGAACACGCCAGGTGCCGTATTGGCCAGCCAGTTCACCAACCCGGCCAACCCGGCCATCCACCGCGCCACGACCGGCGTGGAGATCTGGAACGACACCGACGGATCCGTCGACATCCTCGTCGCTGGCATCGGCACCGGCGGCACCATTTCCGGCGCCGGCGGATACCTCAAGGAACAGAAGCCGGGCCTCAAGGTCGTCGGCGTCGAGCCGATCGACTCCCCCATCCTCACCGGCGGCAAGCCCGGCCCGCACAAGATCCAGGGCCTCGGTGCGAACTTCGTGCCCGAGACGCTGGACCGCCAGGTCTACGACTCCATCACCGATGTGACCCTGGCCGACTCGCTCGCCACGGCCCGCTCACTCGGCACCGACGAGGGAATTCTCGGCGGCATCTCCGGCGGCGCCGCCGTCTGGGCGGCGCTCGAGCAGGCGAAACTGCCCGAGAACGCCGGCAAGACCATCGTCGTCATCGTTCCCGGCTTCGGTGAACGATACATTTCGACCGTGCTGTACGAAGACCTGCTGGACTAAGAGAACGTAGTCTGCCCCTACATGAATCCCTTCCTGCGCCTTCGCGAAGACATCGCGGCTGCGCGCATCCACGACCCGGCCGCACGCAGCAACACCGAGGTCTTCCTGGCCTACAGCGGGTTACATGCGGTCTGGTCGTACCGGGTTGCCAATCGCCTGTGGCGTGCCGGGCTGCACCTGCCTGCCCGCCTGCTGTCGCAGGTGACCCGGTTTCTCACCGGGATTGAGATCCACCCGGGGGCGACGATCGGGCGCCGGCTGTTCATCGATCACGGCATGGGCGTCGTGATCGGTGAGACGGCCGTGCTCGGCGACGATGTGATGCTATACCACGCGGTGACGCTGGGTGGCAAGAGCCGTCACGGGCATGCGCGGGGGGTGCGGCGGCATCCGTTTCTTGATGACGGAGTGACGGTAGGGGCCGGCGCCAAGGTGCTCGGCCCGATCACTATCGGGGCCTGGAGCACGATCGGCTCGAATGCCGTCGTGACCAAGGACGCCCCGCCGCGGTCGTTGCTCGTGGGTGTGCCGGCGACGGTTCGCCCGCAAACTCCGGAGACGGTGGAGTCCGCGCGCGGCGGCACTCTCGACCCCGAGTACTACCTCTAGAAATACGACCGGGCCCGGGCCCGGTTCAGTTAATGCGGGTGCTACTCGGGGTCACCGAGCTCGGCCAGACGGGTTTCCTCGTCGGCGTGGATGCAGGAGTCGATGACGGGGCCGAGGGCTCCGTTCATGACGGCGTCGAGGTTGTAGGCCTTGTAACCGGTGCGGTGATCGGCGATGCGGTTCTCCGGGAAGTTGTACGTGCGGATGCGCTCCGAACGATCCATGGTGCGAATCTGACCCTTGCGCACCAGCGAAGCGGCCGCATCGATCTCTTCCTGCTGGCGGGCCAGGACCCGGGCACGCAGCACGCGCATACCGGCTTCCTTGTTCTGCAGCTGGGACTTCTCGTTCTGCATCGCGACCACGATTCCGGTGGGAAGGTGGGTGATGCGCACGGCGGAGTCGGTCGTGTTCACCGACTGGCCACCGGGACCGCTCGAGCGGTAGACGTCGATCTTGAGATCGTTCGGGTGCAGCTCAACCTCTTCGGGCTCGTCGACCTCGGGGAAGACGAGCACGCCGGCCGCGGACGTGTGGATGCGTCCCTGCGATTCGGTCGCCGGCACTCGCTGCACGCGGTGCACGCCACCCTCATACTTCAGATGCGCCCACACGCCCTCGGCCGGGTCGCTCGAATTGCCCTTGATCGCGAGCTGGATGTCCTTGATGCCGCCGAGGTCGCTCGAGGTCTGCTCGATGATCTCGGTCTTCCAGCGATTCGACTCGGCGTAGTGCAGGTACATGCGCAGCAGATCGGCGGCGAACAGTGCCGACTCGGCACCGCCCTCCCCCATCTTGATCTCCATGATCACGTCGCGGGCGTCGAGTTCGTCACGAGGAATCAGCAGGCGTCGCAGCTTCTCGGCTGTGACATCGAGCTGTTCCACGAGATCCGGGATCTCTTCGGCGAAGGCGGCATCTTCGTCGGCGAGTTCACGAGCGGCCTCGAGGTTGTCGTCAACCTCTTTCCACTCGTGGTACGCCGCGATGATGCGACTCAGCTCGGCATAGCGCCGGTTGACCTTCTTCGAACGGGCCGGATTCGCGTGCAGCTCCGGATCCGCCAACTGCGACTGCAGGTCGTCGTGCTCGGCCAGCAGCGTGAGGACGGATTCGAACATTACTTGTCCTTGTCTGACCCGTTCAGGGTCGGCATCGACTTCTGAACCTGCATGAGGAATTCAACGTTCGACGACGTCTCCTTGAGACGGCCGAGGATGAGTTCGAGGGCCTGCTGCTGCTCGAGCCCGGCGAGGGCGCGGCGCAGCTTCCAGGTGACCTTGACCTCATCGGCGCTCATCAGCATTTCTTCGCGGCGGGTGCCCGATGCGTTCACGTCAACGGCGGGGAAGATGCGCTTGTCGGCCAGCTGGCGCGACAGGCGCAGTTCCATGTTGCCTGTTCCCTTGAACTCCTCGAAGATGACCTCGTCCATTTTGGAGCCGGTCTCCACGAGCGCGGAGGCGAGGATGGTGAGTGAACCACCGTTCTCGATGTTGCGTGCCGCTCCGAAGAAACGCTTCGGCGGATACAGAGCGGATGCGTCGACGCCGCCCGAGAGGATACGGCCGGAGGCCGGGGCAACGAGGTTGTAGGCCCGACCGAGGCGAGTGATCGAGTCGAGCAGCACGACGACGTCGTGGCCCAGTTCGACCAGACGCTTCGCGCGCTCGATGGCGAGCTCGGCGACAACGGTGTGGTCTTCGGCCGGACGGTCGAAGGTGGAGGCGATGACCTCACCCTTAACCGTGCGCTGCATGTCGGTGACTTCCTCGGGTCGCTCATCGACCAAAACGACCATGAGGTGGACCTCGGGGTTGTTGGTAGCGATAGCGTTCGCGATCTGCTGCATGACGATGGTCTTGCCGGCCTTGGGCGGTGCCACGATCAGTCCGCGCTGGCCCTTGCCGATCGGGGCGACGAGGTCGATGATGCGCTGCGTGAGCTTGCCCGGCTCGGTTTCGAGGCGCAGGCGTTCCGTCGGGTACAGCGGGGTCAGCTTGTGGAAGTCAACACGGGTCGCGGCTTCCTCAACGGTCTGGCCGTTGATCGAGTCGACCTTGACGATGGCGTTGTACTTCTGACGCCCGGACTGGTCACCCTCGTGCGGCTGGCGGATGGAGCCGACAACGGCGTCACCCTTGCGCAGGTTGTACTTCTTGACCTGACCGAGCGAGACGTAAACGTCGCTCGCACCGGGCAGGTAGCCGGAAGTGCGCACGAACGCGTAGTTGTCGAGCACGTCGAGGATACCGGCGACGGGAATGAGAACGTCGTCGTCGTTGACCTCGGGTTCGAAGTCATCGCCCTGGTTCGGGCCGCGGCGCTTGCGGTCACGGTACCGGTTGCGGTTGCCGCGGCCGTTCAGGTCATCGTCGAGCCGATCGGGACCCTGGTTGCGGTCCTGGTTACGGTCTGGTCCGCGGTCGTTCTGACCCTGGCCACGGTCCTGGCCGCGATCGTTCTGGCCCTGGTTGCGGTCGGCCTGAGCCTGAGCACGCTCCTGGTTGCGTTCCTGGTTGCGTTCGTTGCGAGCCTGGCGCTGGCTTTGCGCCCGCGTCATACCCTCATCGTTGCGGTCGTTCTGGCCGCGCTCATTCTGGCCGCGGTCATTCTGATTGGCCTGGCGTTCGACGGCCGGGGCGTTCTCGCTCTGGTTGCGATCGGCGCCCTGCGCACGGTCACCACCGCGGCTGCGGCTGCGGCTGCGTCCCTGACGGGGTGCACCAGAGTCGTTCGCGTCGTCGGTTGCGGCGTCGGCACTGTCGGCCACTGCTTCTGGTGCATCGGCAACTGCGACCTCGACGGCCACGCCGTCAGGCGCCGAAGATTCTGCGGGCGCGGCGGCGGTGCGCTGCGACGAAGCACGACGGGACGGACGGCGGGCAGGAGGTGCGTCCTCAGTGGCCAGGTCGACCGGCGCAACGACCGGCGCGTCAGCAGACTCGGCGACCACGGCGGCCGCTTCGTCGAGCTGCACCGGTGCAACCTGCACGCGCTTGCGCGCCTGGCGAACCGGCTTGTCGGCATCCGTCGTCGCAGCGTCGGGTGCGGTGTCGGTCGTGGTGCTTTCGATAGCGGATGCCGCGCCGCGGGCGTTGCGCGCGATTCGGGAACCGGCGGCCGGAGCGTCGGGCAGAATGATGCCGAATCCGGTGCTGGCGTCGGCATTGACGTGGGACTTGGCGGGAGCGGCGGTGCTGGTGCTGGCACGACGCGGTGCACGCTTACGGGGAGCGGTGTCGATCGCCTCAGCGAGGCTCTCGATGGGTGCGGCCTCGACCGGCGCAGTCTCAGCTACCGGACCAGACTCAGCAACCGGAGCAGACTCAGCAACGGGCGCCTCAACCGGAGCAGCGGTGCTGGTGCCGGCCTGAGCCGTTTCAATTGCGTCCACGAGTTCTCCTTTACGAAGTTTGGAAGCGCCGGGGATTTTCAGTTCGAGGGCCAGAGCCTGCAGCTCGGACACGCGAAGGGTACTCAGGCGGGGAAGATCCGAGCCAGTGGCGCGGAGTTTGACATCAGTCACGAAGGGGGTTCCTTTCCCCTGCCGAACAGAAATTCAGGCCAGGAGAGATGTATGCAGCGACGAACGCGCTGCGGGTGATCCAATCCGAGAAATGGAGGGGATTGGTGTAAACACACACAGCCACGCACGAATCGCAATAGCAGTGAGGTACAGGGAATGCACCGGAGAAGATGTTGCCGTGGGCGGTCTCTATCGGGTGCACATCAACCATAGCACCCCACAAACAGTGGGGCCGCCAGTCCGGCCGACCCGCGCGCGGCAGGTCGGCCCGATCGGGGCGCTCGTTAGGCGGCGCTCTCCCCAACAGTGTCCGCGGTGAGCGGATGCACGGTGGCACCCTGCATGTCAACGGCAAGCATCAGGGCCCGCCACGGGGTGTCGGATTGGCTCGCGACCAGTTCGGCAGCGACCAGGCGCTGGCCCGGGTCGCTCGCCAACACGAGAATGGACGGCCCGGCACCGGACACGACGGCCGCAAATCCGGCGGCGCGCAGCAGGGTGATGAGCTTGTTCGTCTCCGGCATCGCGGCGGCACGGTAGCTCTGGTGCAGCTTGTCTTCGGTCGCGGCGAGCAGCAGCTCCGGGCTCTGGATGAGCGCGGCGATCAGCAACGCAGACCGGGACACGTTGAAGACGGCGTCTTCGTGCGGCACCGAGGCCGGCTGCAGGCTGCGCGCGAGCGCGGTGGACATCTCCTGCTCGGGTACGAATACGAGCGGCTTGACGCCACGGTGCACCATGAGCTTTTTGTGACGCGGACCCTCCGGAGTGGTCCAGGCAATGGTCAGGCCGCCGAACAGGGCGGGGGCGACGTTGTCGGGGTGGCCTTCCATCTCGGTGGCGAGAACGAGGAGCATCTCAGCGTCGATGTCGACGACGCCCTCGAGCAGCCCCTTGGCCGCCATGATGCCCGACACGATGGCCGCGCCGGACGACCCAAGACCACGCCCATGCGGAATCACGTTGTGCGCAATAATGTCGAGCCCGGGCATGGGCTGGCCCACGGCCTTGAAGGTGTGGATGATGGCCCGCACGACCAGGTTGCTCTCGTCGGTGGGCACCAGGCCGGCACCGACGCCGTGCACCTCGACGAACACGCCGGGAGCGCTCCGCACGGTCACGTCGAGCTGGTCGTACTTGGCCAGCGCGAGACCGAGGGTGTCAAAGCCGGGGCCAAGGTTGGCCGTCGTGGCCGGCACCTGCACCGACACTGCTCGGCCGATCAGCGATACGGAACTGGTCATGCCTTGGCCAGGCCGAGCACGCTGGCGATTTCAGCGGTGTCCACCGGAACGATGGTGGGCACGACGTCCGAGCCGTCGGCGGTGCGCAACGCCCACTGCGGATCTTTCAAACCGTGCCCGGTGACCGTGATGACCACGGTCGAGCCCTTCGGAATGAACCCGGCTTCGGCCCGCTCGAGCAGGCCGGCGACGCCGATGGCGGATGCCGGTTCCACGAAAATGCCGACCTCGGCCGAGAGGATGCGGTGCGCTTCGAGAATCTTCGCGTCGGTGATGGCACCGAAGTAGCCGTCGCTCTGCTCGCGCGCATTCAATGCAAGGTCCCACGACGCCGGGTTCCCGATGCGGATGGCGCTCGCGATGGTGTCCGGGTGGTCCACCCGATGGCCGAGCACGATCGGGGCGCTGCCGGAGGCCTGGAAGCCGAACATGCGCGGCAGCTTCGTGGTGGCGCCGCGAGCGACCTCTTCGCTGTAACCGCGAAAGTAGGCGGTGTAGTTGCCTGCATTGCCGACCGGGACGAACTGAAAGTCGGGGGCGTCGCCGAGTACTTCGACGACCTCGAAAGCGGCGGTCTTCTGGCCCTCGATGCGGTCAGGGTTGACCGAGTTGACCAGGTGCACCGGGTAGTTGGTGGCGAGGTCGCGAGCGATGTCGAGGCAGTCGTCGAAGTTGCCCTGCACCTGCAGCAGGTGTGCGTTGTGTGCGACGGCCTGGCTGAGCTTGCCCATGGCGATCTTGCCCTCGGGCACGAGCACCGCGGCGGTGATGCCGGCGTGGGTGGCGTAGGCGGCAGCGGACGCACTGGTGTTGCCGGTCGAGGCGCAGATGACGGCTTTCGCGCCGTCTTCCATCGCTTTGGAGATGGCCATGGTCATGCCGCGGTCCTTGAACGAACCGGTCGGGTTCATGCCCTCGAATTTGATCCAGACTTTGGCCCCGGTGCGTGCGGAGAGCGCGGCGGCCGGAATGAGCGGTGTTCCGCCTTCACCCAGGGTGATGATCGGGGTCGCGGCCGAGATGTTGAGTCGGTCGGAGTATTCGTTCAGCACCCCGCGCCACTGGCGGCTGACAATCGCGCCGGGTGTGGTCAGGTTGGTACTGGTCTCGCTTGGGCTAAACATCAGGCTCCTTCAACTCTCAAAACGGATGCGACTTCGCTGACGACACTGTTGGTGGCCAGGTCCTGCACGGTGGCGGCGAGTGCGGCCTCCGTTGCGTCATGGGTCCCGATTACTAGGGTAGCCGTGGCCGAGCGGGCTGCGCGACTCTTCGTGGCCATCACGGCCGGCGTCATGGACTGTTCAACGAGCGCCAGCGAGACCTTGCGCTTGCTGAACACGCTCGCGATGGTCGCGAGCACGCCGGGTTCGTCGGTGACCTCGAGGGTCACCGCGTAGCGGGTGGTGACCCGGCCGATGTCGAAGACCGGCAGCGCGGCGTAGCTGGACGCGGCCACCCCCGGGCCGCCAGCGACGTGGCGCCTCGCTATCGAGACCACGTCGCCGAGCACGGCCGAAGCGGTCTCCACTCCCCCGGCGCCGGCGCCGTAGAACATGAGGCTGCCGGCGGATTCCGCCTCGACGAAAACAGCATTGTTGGCCCCGTGCACCGCGGCGAGCGGATGGCTGCGCGGCACCATCGCCGGGTAGACCCGCGCCGACACTCCGAGGACGCCGTTCTCGTCGCTGACCCGTTCGCAAATGGCGAGCAGCTTCACGACGTAACCGGCCTTGCGGGCCGATTCAATCTGAGCCGGCGTGATCGACTCGATGCCCTCGCGATAAACGGATGCCAGCGGCACCGTCGTGTGAAACGCCAGACTCGCCAGAATGGCCGCCTTCTGCGCGGCGTCGTAACCCCCGATGTCGGCGGTCGGATCGGCCTCCGCGTAGCCGAGCGCGGTGGCCTCGGCCAGCGCGTCCTCAAGACTGGACCCTTCGGTATCCATCCGGTCGAGGATGAAGTTCGTGGTGCCGTTGACGATGCCGAGGATGCGCTTGACCTGGTCCCCGGCGAGGCTCTCCCGCAGCGGACGCACGATGGGAATGGCCCCGGCGACCGCGGCCTCGTAGTTGATCTGGGCGCCGACCTGGTTCGCGGCCGCGAACAGCTCGGGTCCGTGGAGGGCGAGCAGCGCCTTGTTGGCGGTGACGACATCCGCTCCACTGTTGATCGCCAGCAGAATGTGGCTGCGGGCCGGCTCGATGCCGCCCATCAGTTCGATGACGATGTCAGCGCCGAGAATGAGTTCCTCCGCGTTGGTCGTGAACAGTTTACGCGGCAGGTCGACGGTGCGTTCGGCGTTCACGTCGCGCACGGCGATGCCGACCAGTTCGAGGGTGGCTCCGACCCGGTTGGCGAGTTCCGGGCCCTGTTCGAGCAGCAGCCGGGCCACCTGGGCACCGACTGATCCACCGCCGAGGAGGGCGACGCGCAGATTGCGGTATTCGATCTTCAAGATTCTCCTTCAGTGGGCGACTGCGCCCCGGTGTCCCGCGCGAGCAGGTCGGCAATCGTTTCGCCGCGCACGAGCACGCGTGCCAAGCCGTCGACGACAGCGACGACGGGTGCGCGGCCCTGGTAGTTGTAGTTGTTGGAGAGCGCCCAGCAGTAGGCGCCGGTGGCGGGCACGGCGAGGAGGTCGCCGGGGGTCACGTCGCCGGGCAGGTAGTCGGAGTCGACGACGATGTCGCCGCTCTCACAGTGCTTGCCGGCAATACGCACGAGCACGGGCGCTGCGGTCGACGCGCGATCGGCGAGACGCACGGCATAGTCGGCGCCATACAGGGCCGGACGCACATTGTCGCTCATGCCGCCATCGACGCTGACGTAGAGCCGCGGGGTGCCGGAGACGTCGACGGCCTTGGTGGTGCCGACGCGGTACAGGCTCACGCCGGCGCGACCGATGATGACGCGGCCGGGTTCGAACGCGACGACCGGAAGCGGAATATTCAGTCGCGTGCACTCGGCGGCGACGATGTCGGCCAGGGCCACGGCGAGCTCGCGAATCGGGGTGGGTTCGTCGGCACTCGTATAGGCGATACCGAATCCGCCGCCGAGATTGAGTTCGGGTACCGGCCCATTCACAAGCAGGGCCGCGTGCACATCGAGCAGCCGGGCGGCCGACTCGGCGAATCCGTCGGCACCGAAGATCTGCGAGCCGATGTGGCAGTGCAACCCGACGAAGTTCAGCGCGGGCTCGGCACGAATGAGCCCGACCAGCCTCGGCGCATCGGTAAGCACGATGCCGAATTTCTGGTCCTCGTGGGAGGTGGCCAGAAATTCGTGGGTGTGGGCGTGCACGCCGCTGTTCACGCGCAGGCGCACGTTCTGCACCCGGTTATTGCGGGCGGCGGCTGCGGCGACGCGGCCGATCTCGACTTCGCTGTCGATCACGATCGTGCCGACACCGACCCGGGTGGCTTCATCGAGTTCGGCCAGGGACTTGTTGTTGCCGTGAAAACCGAGCCGCTCCGGGTCGGCTCCACCGGCCAGCGCGACGGCGAGTTCGCCGCCGCTGCACACGTCGATGTTCAGTCCGGCGGCGATCATCCAGCGCACGACCTCGGTGGAGAGAAAGGCCTTGCCGGCGTAGTACACCTTGGCTCTCGTGCCGATGCGGGCGAACTCGGCCTGGAACACGGCGAGCAGGTCGGCGGCGCTGGCGCGGGCATCCGCTTCGTCGATGACGTAGAGGGGCGTGCCGAATTCGGCAGCGAGGTCGGCGGCGTTCACTCCGCCGATCACGAGGGCGCCGGTGCTGGTGCGGGAGGCCGAGGTGGGCCAGAGTCCCGGCGCGAGCGCGTTGGCGTCGGCGGGCAGGCGCAGCCAGTCGGGCGCGAGCGGGTTTGGTGCAGCTGTCACGGGAAGTACCTCACGAGAGTCGAAGGGGAATCTCAGCGAGCGAACCCGGATTGGTCCCTGAAGCCGGAAAGTGGGCAGCCCGAGCGAATGGGCCTGCCTACGGCGTATTCTACCGTCGCGAGTGGCGAGGTTCGAATCAGCCGGAGCAGCTGCCGAGGGTGGTCAGCGACTGCGCGGTGAGCCGTAAACTGCTCGACTCCAGCGTAACGCGTGCTCGCTCAGGCGAAATGTCAACGCCGCTCAGCTCGACGCCTTCGGGCAGGTAGCCGGCCACGCAAACCCCGATCGGGGCCTGCTGCAGGATGAGGTTGACGAGGGGTGTCGCGTCGATGTCACCGACCCCGCTCGTCACGGCGGCCTCGGTCGGGGTGAAGTTCAGCGTGTTCCCGGCGGCGCTGGCCGTGGCCGTGGCGCTGTAGCCGACATTGAACTCGAACAGTTTGACCGTGCCGGTATAGGTGACGACGCCGTCGCCGAGGGCCATCACGGCATCGGCGGGCGCGGTGCCGGAGGCCAGCACGAGCTGGGTGAGCGCGGCTTGATCGAGGTCGAGGGTGGCGGTGAGCGAGCCGATGGCCTTGGCGCTGTTGGTCGACACGTCGCGGGCAATGACGTGAACGGATGCCGGCACACCGTCGACCGTCAGGTTCGGCGCGGTCAGCTCAACCTGGTCGAAGTTTCCGGCGATGAACTGGGCGATGACGGAGGTGCCGCCGATGGTGACGTCGATGTCGCCGGTCACGGAAGCAGGCATCCGGTTGCTGATTTCGGATTCAGCCCGATCCTCGGCGAACGCGCGCAGACCGCTGTCGACCAGAAAATAGGCGACGACGAGCAGAATGGCGAGCACGCCCACGATGATGAGTGGAACGAGGCCGCGCCGTTTGGTTCTGGCCACTGTTTCATTCACGGCGGCTACATGCGCTCCGGGGCGGTGACGCCGAGCAGGCCGAGGCCGTTGCGGATCACCTGGCTGGTGGCGTCGTTGAGCCACAGGCGGGTGCGGTGCAGGTCGGTGACCGGTTCTTCGCCGAGCGGAATGACCCGGCAGTTGTCGTACCAGCGGTGGTAGTAGCCGGCGACCTCTTCGATGTAGCGGGCCACGCGGTGCGGCTCCCGCAGTTCGGCGGCTTGGGCGACAACGCGAGGAAATTCCTGCAGCACGCCGAGCAGCGCGGATTCGCTGTCGTGCACGAGCAGTTCGGGGGCGAACACCGTGCGTTCGACGCCGCTCGCTGCCGCATTGCGGGCGACCGAGCAGGTGCGGGCGTGGGCGTACTGCACGTAGAAGACGGGGTTGTCGTTGGTGCGTTTGCCGAGCAGGTCGAGGTCGATATCAAGCTGCGAGTCGCTGTTCGAGCGCACCAGGGCGTAGCGACCGGCGTCGACACCGACCGCGTCGACGAGGTCGTCGAGGGTGACGATGGTGCCGGCGCGCTTCGACATGCGCACCGGTTCGCCGTCTTTGAGCAGGTTGACCATCTGGCCGATCAGAATCTGCAGGTTCACGCCGGGTTCGTCGCCGAAGGCAGACACCATCGCCATCATGCGGCCGACATAGCCGTGGTGGTCGGCGCCGAGCATGATCAGGCACTGGTCGAATCCGCGCTCGCGCTTGTCGAGGTAGTAGCCGAGGTCACCCGAGATGTACGCCGGTTCCCCGTTCGAGCGAATGATCACCCGGTCACGATCGTCGCCGAAGGTGGTGGTGCGCAGCCAGATGGCGCCATCCGCTTCGAAGATGTGGCCCTGTTCGCGCAGGCGCGCGATGGCGCGGTTGACTGCGCCGGATTCGTGCAGCGAATCTTCGTGAAAATACACGTCGAAGTCAACGCCGAAGCCGTGCAGTTTGTCTTTGATCTCGGTGAACATGAGGTCGACGCCGATGGAGCGGAACACCTCCTGCTGCTCGTCCCTGGGCAGGGCGGCGACGTCACCGTCGTACTTCGCGAGCACGTTCGCGGCGATGTCGCCGATGTACGCTCCGCCGTAGCCGTCTTCGGGGGTGGGCTCGCCGAGGTAGCTGGCGAGCACGCTGCGGGCGAAGCGGTCGATCTGTGAGCCGTGGTCGTTGAAGTAGTACTCGCGGGTGACGTCGGCGCCCTCGGCCTGCAGCACGCGGGCCAGGCTGTCGCCGACTGCGGCCCAGCGCACGCCGCCCATGTGGATCGGGCCGGTGGGGTTGGCCGAGACGAATTCGAGGTTGATCTTGAGGCCGTCATAGAGGTGGCCGGTGCCGTACACGGCCCCCTGGTCGACGATGGTCCTGGCGAGCGCGCCTGCAGCCGCCGCTTCGAGGCGGATGTTGATGAAGCCAGGGCCGGCGATTTCAACGGATGCGACCTCCGCCAGCTGTTCGAGACCAGCGGCCAGTTCCGCCGCGATTTCACGGGGGTTGGCGCCGAGCGGTTTGGCGATCTTCAGCGCTATGCTCGAGGCCCAGTCGCCGTGGTCGCGGTTGCGCGGGCGTTCGACGGCGACGTCGGCGAGGGTGAGTCCGAGGTCTACCCTTGCCGTGTCCGCCTCGCGTCGGCGTTCACTGACGTCCTGAATGAGGTTGAAAAGGGACTGGGAGAGTTCGGCAGGAGTCACTGGTCAATCGTACCGGCCCCCTCCTGTTGGTAAGGTCAACGCGTGACTGATACACGCGTCTACCCCTCTTCTACTCGTACCACGGTTCGTTCTGCCGCTCAGTCTGCGCGGCGACGAGCCGGCCTGGTGCTCGCCGGCGGCGCACTGTTCGCCCTCGTTCTGACCGGCTGCAGCACCGGCGACGAGCCGACGCCGACGGATTCCGCGGCCGCGACGAGCGGGGCATCCGCTGACCCGACCGAGAGCGCGCAGCCGACGTCATCGCCGACGCCGGAAGCGACCGGTTCACCGATCGCGCAGACCTGCGGTGACCTTCTCACCCTGCAGGACGTCTATGACTTCAACTCGAACTACGGCACCGCGCCCGACTATTCGCCCAGTGCTGACAGCCTGGCCGAGACCGCAGCGACCTACAACGGCCTGACCTGCGGCTATTCGAATCAGTCCAGCGGCGAGCTCATCGAACTCTCACTCGTGGCCCCCAACGCCGTGCTGATGACCACGCTCAAGCAGCAAGCGGATGCCGACAGCCAGGCCGTGCCGACCTACGGCACTCCGCCGACCGTCGACGGATTCTTCACCTACGCCGGCGGCAGCGGCCAGGCCCAGGTCTTCACCGGAACCTATTGGGTGACCCTGAGCTCGCCCGCGTTCTACAACGAGCCCGGCGCTGCCGAAGGCCTCATGTCGGCGGTACTCGGGCATTTGGGCTAGCCGGCACCTCGGCTGGCAGGTTCTTGGTGAGTGAGTCATGATGCTAACCTTGAACTACCCTGGCCCCCATAGCTCAGGGGATAGAGCACTGCCCTCCGGAGGCAGGGGCGGCAGTTCGAATCTGCCTGGGGGCACACCATTCACACCGCAGAAATTTCTGATCAGAGGAATTTCCAGGGCCATACTGGGGCGGACATCTCGGTCTCGCGAGCGTCTTGTGCCCACGCGTGCCCACAATTGATTCGTGTCCGTCCACTCATTATGGGTAAAACTTCCAGCCCAGACGCCCTGATATTTGAAAAATCGAATTGAGCTACTTTCGGAGGGTCCACTCGGCGATCAACGCAACGGCCTTCGAGAATGCGTCGTTGTCGGGTCTGTTCAGAAATGCGTGCCGAGTGCCCTGAAGGACGTGGCGCTGGACGTCCACGCCGTAGCTGGAGAGTTCTGATACGAATGCGTCACCGGACGCTCGCATGTTGTCCCTCTCTGCGTTGATTGAGAGGGTTCTCGGAAACTTTTGAAGGTCGTGGCCACCAGGGAAGGCGAGCCTGTTGGCAAGTTTGGCTTGTGAACCGGCATAGTTACGGTTCATCGCGTTCAACGCCCAGACAGAGTGAGAGCATCGACACTCGTCTTGGTGTCATCCACGTCTGACTACGTCGGGCCGCGAAAACAAAAACAGTCACCGCTAAACCACCCCAGAATGCCGCCCACAACGTCACGCCGACTATTGCCGCCGATGGAGTGAACTGATCGACCTCTATCATCCGCGAGCAGATAGCGTCGAAACTCAGCGCCGGCACTTTCGCCTGCGGGTTCCACACAAGGAGATCGACCGCACCAATCACGATCACCACGCCAACCGCAGCAACACCGAACAAAGCGGTTGGGATCCTCTTCGAACGGCTGGCTACACGCCGTTCGAGTGAGAACGGGGACGGCAAGGGCGATTGTTATGGGGCCCGTCACTGCAGCCGCCGTGGCAATTCTGGCAAGGGTTGATCTGGCCATGATCGCAGCGCGGCCGAAGTACAGCACGCCGACCAAGACCGCCAGCATCGCAAGGCGAAGGCTGATCCACGCAACTGCGCTGAGCGTGTCGAGCGCCCGTGGGGAGGTGTTGGGCCTTTCGGGCACGATTCCACCGTTAGTGAGCCACGCCCCGGCAAGAACAACCGCCGCAGCAGCGAAGAGACCGAGCCCGCGGCGCGCGAGTCGGCGCGGCACTGCGCCGCGAGGCTCATTAGTGTTCGCTGGCAGATCGCGGTCAATCGTCAAGGTAAGCGCTGCGGCTCCGCGAGCGATGTCGCGCCGCCGGAGGCCGGCTTCTGCCGCGGCCAATGAGTCTGCGCGCCATTCCTCCAGATAGCGGGCGCGGACTGCGCAGGGCAGCATCTGCGCAAGGACATGAAGGAACACATCGCTGTTCATGCGACGGTTCCAGTCGCGATCGCATTCGGGGCAACGACGACCCGAGCCATCCTGGCCTGACTCCGCGTTGCGACCGCGGCCACCACTTCCCTCGCGGCTGATGTTCCGTCCGAAGTCAGCTCATATAGGCGTCGCCGCGGGCCAGTCCGTTCGGAATCGTCCTCCCACTCGCGTACTCGGTCTTCTTCGTGGGCCTGGCGACCAGGTCGTCTTTCGCCACCGTCAGGGACGCTCAACCAGTTCAGCGTCCTCGAGCCACTCGAGACTCTCGACCGGGTAGCTCGCCAGCCCAGCAGCGAGCGCGGTCGCGGTCTCGCGCCAAGAGGTGAGCTCGGCGATGGCGAGGTGCGCCTGGCCTGTAGCGAAAGACGCTCGAGCAGCGTTGACGAGATCTTTCGCGCACTGTGCCTGATCCCCCGGCGACAGCGCCAGCATCCACGGGAACCGGTCAGCCATTCTCGATGAGAGCGTGCCCTCGTCATCGAGCGTGACCGTGATGAGGTCTGCTGCGAATTGCAGAAGTAGAGCCCGAGCGTCGGCCTCGCGCTGCGACATCAGCACCAGCGGCTCACCGTCGCGGCGCGTGATCTGGACAGTGTGATCCTCAGCCTCGGCGAACACGTCGGCCGAGTGCTTGCTCAGGTCTGATGATCGCCGAGTCGTGGCACGAAGGTCGTTGATCAGAGTCATGTGATCATCGTATTCGGAATGCATTCGGAAGTCCAGACACTACCGGCGCTGCGTATCCGTCATGATCGCTCTGGACCAGCCACAGTCATCCAGCGACAGTGACCGCTGATAGGACATTGATACCCATGACGAAGTCATGAGCGGAATCTCTGATCGAGGAAGGATCGACTGTCGTCACCTGCGGCACGGGCCCATTTCTTGCCCACAATCATAGCGCAATCATTGCTCAATCATGATCACTATCGTGAGCAAAAACGACTCTTGATCGGCTATTTACCGTCAGGAGGACGACTGGAAAAGGTGTCTGGTTCGCCCTCCGGAGGCAGGGGCGGCAGTTCGAATCTGCCTGGGGGCACCGTCAGAGAGAGCATGGTGCCATGATGGGCCTGAATTCGGGCTTGATCGAGGGCTGTCGTAATCCTTCAGCACGCGAAGAAGCCCCGGTCATGTGACCGGGGCTTCTTCGTTACTGCCGTTGGAGTCAGTGGCTGCTCAGAACCGGCTCGTCAAACTGGTTGCTCGTGTTGTTCACGCCGCCAGCCTTGAGGGCTGCGGCACCGGCGAAGTACTCCTTGTGGTTGTCACCGAGGTCAGATCCAGACATGTTCTGGTGCTTGACCGTGGCGATTCCCTCACGGATTTCGCGACGCTGCACACCCTTGACGTAGGCGAGCATGCCTTGGTCGGCGAAGTAGCCCTTGGCCAGGTCATCCGTTGACAGCGCGGCCGTGTGGTACGTCGGCAGGGTGATGAGGTGGTGGAAGATGCCAGCCTCTTTCGAGCTGTCGCGCTGGAAGGTACGAATGTTCTCGTCGGCGTTCTGAGCCAGTTCGGTCTCGTCGTAGTCGACGCTCATGAGCTTGGCGCGGTCGTAAGCGGAGACGTCCTTGCCCTCGGCGAGGAGTGCGTCGTAGGCCTGCTGACGGAAGTTCAAGGTCCAGTTGAACGACGGGCTGTTGTTGTAGACCAGCTTGGCGTTCGGGATGGCCTTGCGAACCTCGTTCATCATGCCGGCGATCTGGCCGATGTGCGGCTTCTCGGTTTCGATCCAGAGCAGGTCGGCACCGTTCTGCAGCGACGTGATGCTGTCGAGCACGCAGCGCGCCTCACCTGTTCCGGCGCGGAACTGGAACAGGTTGCTGGCCAGGCGCTTCGGGCGAAGCAGCTTGCCGTCGCGCTTGATGACGACATCGCCGTTGCCGAGGTCGGCCTCGGTGATCTCGTCGACGTCGAGGAAGGAGTTGTACTGGTCGCCCAGGTCGCCGGGCGTGTAGGTCACGGCGAGCTTCTGGGTGAGGCCGGCACCGAGGGAGTCGGTGCGCGAGACGATGATGCCGTTTTCAATGCCGAGTTCGAGGAACGCATAGCGAACGGCGTTCAGCTTGGCGATGAAGTCTTCGTGAGGAACGGTGACCTTGCCGTCCTGGTGGCCACACTGCTTCTCGTCCGACACCTGGTTCTCGATCTGGATGGCGCAGGCGCCGGCCTCGATCATCTTCTTGGCCAGGAGGTAGGTGGCTTCGGGGTTACCGAAGCCGGCGTCGATGTCGGCGATGATCGGCACAACGTGGGTCTCAAAGTTGTCGATCTGCGTCTGGATTGCAGCGGCCTTGGCGTCGTCGCCAACGATGCGGGCGTTGTCGAGACCGGTGAAGAGCAGGTCGAGCTCGCGGGCGTCGGCCTGACGGAGGAAGGTGTAGATCTCCTCGACGAGAGCGGGAACGGTCGTCTTCTCGTGCATGGACTGGTCGGGGAGCGGACCGAACTCGCTGCGCAGCGCGGCAACCATCCAGCCGGACAGGTAGAGGTAGCGCTTGTTGGTCGTCTTGAGGTGCTTCTTGATCGAGATCATCTTCTGCTGGCCGATGAATCCGTGCCAGACGCCCAGCGACTGGGTGTAGATGGAGGAGTCAGCGTCGTACTCCCCCATGTCCTTGCGCATGATGTCGGCGGTGTACTGCGCGATCTCGAGGCCGGTCTTGAACCGGTTCTGGGCCCGCATGCGGGCGACGGACTCGGGGTTGATGGCGTCCCAGCTGCTTCCAACCTGCTGTTTGAGGGCTTCGATGTCCTCGATGTCTTTCTGGTACGCAGTCATGTTCATTCCTTCGACGTATGAGTTGGGCTGAGCCGGGACTACTGACTCAACGGGCCGCTATCGGCTGTTGAATCAAGATTGGCGCAAGAACAACCGCTCTTCTCAAGAATGTTGGCCAGAAGAAGTGCGATTCTTCTGCAATTGAAAAGTTATTCGACGTTATGCGGGCGACTTCAGGCCGGCTCCGCACAGGGGCACCACGACAGACTCGGCCGTGAGCAGGCTCGCAGCCCTCATCCAGGTGGGGTTGGCGGAGTCGAACGTCTGGTCGACGGCGGCGCGCACCGCGGCGAAACAGACGGCAGAGGTCGGCTCGACAAAGAGACCTTCGTCGGCAAGCTCCTGGCGTGCGGCCGCCGTCTGCTGGTCGGTGACGGAGACGATGGTGCCGCCGGTGGCGCGCACGGCCGCCAGGATCTGCTTCCCCCGGGGCGGCGCAGCAATGGCGATGCCCTCCGCGATCGTGGCGCCGTTCTCTACGGCCACGGGTGCGTCGAGTCCCTGCGCCATGGCCTGCTCAAGCGGCGAACACGCGGATGCCTGCACCGCGCAGAGCCGCGGCATCCGCTCGGCGAGCCCAGCGGCCACCAGTTCGCTGAAAGCGAGGTAGCAGCCGAGCAACATCGTGCCGTTGCCGACCGGAACCACGACGGTCTCGGGAAGCGAGCGCCCGCGCTGTTCCCAGATCTCGTAGCCGTAGGTCTTGACGCCGTGCAGAAAGTAAGGGTGGTAGACGTGGCTCGCGTACATGACTCCGGGCTGTCCCGCGGCCTGCAGGGCCGCGGCGGAGGTGTCAGCTCGCGAACCGGACACCAGTTCAACCGTCGCGCCGTGCGCGCGCATCTGGGCGAGTTTGCCGGGCGAGGTGGCTTCGGGGACGTACACCGTGCAGCGGATGCCGGCCCGACCGAAATAGGCGGCCATCGCCGTGCCGGCGTTCCCGCTGCTGTCAACCATGGCGTCTGTGACGCCCAGCCGCCTGGCGAGGGTCGCGAGCACTGCCGCGCCGCGGTCCTTGAACGAGAGCGTCGGCAGCAGAAAATCGAGTTTGAGTTGCACGGGCGCGAACGCCCGGGAGGGGATGAGTGGTGAGAATCCCTCGCCCAGGGTGATGGCGGGGTCGACCTCGATCGGCAACGCTTCAAAATAGCGCCAGAGGGAGGGGGCGCGGCCGGGCAGCGCCGCGGCATCCACTGTCCGGGCGAACTCGGCGACGTCGAGCAGGCCACCGCACGTGCACCGCCAGGCCAGGCTTTCGACCGGATAGCTGGTGCCACATTCGGAGCAGACAAGGTCGGGCATCGCTTCAGACTAGCTGGCGCACCATCAACTGCCCGTGGAAAACTTCCAGACGCTCGTCGAGACGGGGTTGCCAGCCAGGTCGCGCACGGCCGATGCGCCGCCGGTAACCGTGACGGTGAAGTTGGTGTTGGCGGCAAGCGTGCCGCTCGGGTTCAGAATCCACTGGTTGGTGCTGCCGCTACGCGAGACGACGGCGCTGATCGCCGCGCCCGTCGTCGTGTTCTTCAGCTTGAAAGTGGATGCCGTCACCCCGGCCATCCCCTCACTGAAGGTAACCGAAACACTCGCGGTGCGGCTGGCGCCCGTTGCCCCGCTCGCCGGGGTGCGAACGCTGATCGTGGGCGCCGGCCCGGTCGTGAAGCTCCACCCCGTCGCCGCGAGAACCGTGCCGACGGGGTTTTTCAACCGCATCGTGGTCGACGAGAGGCCCTGCACGGCTGTGCTGAACGTGGCCGTCACATTGGCCGTCTGCGCAACCCGAGTGGCCAGGGTCAGCGGTGATTTCGCGGTGACGGTCGGTGGGACCGCCGACGACGCGACCGGCGTCAGGAACCCGCTGTTGGAGGTGTTCCAGTGGGTGGCGAGATAGTTCGAGGCGGGCGGCGTGCCCGGGTAGTAGTAGTCCTCGTCATGGCAGTCGATGGCCGAGTCGAGCCCCGCACAGGTGAAGGTGAGCGTGCCGCCGGCGGCGAAATACAGCCCGCCGTCGTCGTAACACATGAGGTCGGCCTCGTCGTAGCAGTGGCCGCCCCTGGTCGAGTGCGGAGCCGAATCCTGCACGGCCCCGATGTTGTGGCCGACCTCGTGCGCGATGACGGGCAGGTCCAGGTAGGCCGACATGGAATAGCGCGGTCGCGAATCATTGTTGGCGTTCGCCGCGGCACTCGGCTGGTCATCGATCGATAGCTCACCCTGCCCACCAAAAGGATAGACATCCGGCGCAAATCTTGGCGAGGTCGGGTGCGGTCTGCACGACGGCCCGGGCGGATGGTGGCAACGCAAAGGCGTCAGCGTCATTCGTCGGCAGCAGCGCAGACGAGGTGGCGACAATCGCGCCCCACGGCGAGCGCGGCGAGGGTACGACGAAGGATGCGGAACGGCTTCAAGGCACGAACAAATATCATTTTCGTGTCCTTCCGGTGCTGGCCACGACGTGATCGCTACAGTACTACGGCGCGCACCGGACGGATCTGGTCATCGACCCGGTCACCGACTGAACGGATGCCGACCGCCCCATAGGGTGGGAGCCATGATGATCCACCGATACTGGCGCATCGCACTTCTGGCCCCGGTCCTCGGCTTTCTGCTCGGGGCCGTCGTGTTCGGGCTGGTGAACCTGGCCGGAGCGGGTGGAGCATCCGCTGCCCAGCGCCTGGGTGGAGTTCTAGAACGTAGGGTTGGCACATGATTATTCGGCGCTACTGGCGCATCGCCGTGTTTGCGCCGTTCATGGGGTTCTTGATCGCGGCAGCCGTGGCGGTCGTGATGACCGACGCCGGAAGCGGTGAAACCGAGTATCGGTTCTGGTTTGTGGTGCGATCCATGGCCAACTATGGCGTGATCGGCCTCGTCATAGCGGTGGCGGGCATGCTCGGCGGTGTCGCCGCGATGGTCCTGTTCGATCGGCACCTCACGAAATCGACGCGTGCGCGCACCACGCTCGCCGCCGTCGGGGCGATAGCCGGGGTGGTGCTGCTGTCGGGTGTCGTGGCCATCGTGCTGACCATGCTGGACGACGGACTCTACGCCGGCATCACCCTGGCATTCGGCCTGATTTTCGGTTTGGCGGCCGGCGTCATGGCGGCCATCATGGTGCTCTATGCGGAACGGCAGAGCCAACGCCCGCGATCTGCGGCTACGGGCAGGCACTAGAAATCACCTGGCCGGGACACCGCACGTTGATTTTGCACCGGAGTCGGCGAGACCTCCGCGGTTGTGAACGGGCAGGTCGCGTCAGGCAGCAGCGAATCTCTTCTGCGAGCGCGCCTTGGCCTTGTCGGCCTCGACCTCCCGATTCTTAGGCGGCGCTGTGCTCACAAGGTCTTCGAGCAGGTGCCGCGAGATGTGGGCGATCTCCTGCACCGCACGCTCGAACGCCTCCTCGTTCGCCTTCGACGGACGCGTCGCCCCGCTGATCTTGCGCACGTATTGCAGCGCTGCCGCGTGCACCTCATCGTCGGTGGCAGCGGGCTCGAAGTTATGCAGGACATGAATGTTTCGGCACATGCTTTCAGGGTAATCACGCGTCGCGCAGCCTTCAAGACCCGGGCGTAGGATGCCCCTGCTCGGCTTCGACAGGAGACGTCCCATGCTCGCACCCGACCTCGTCAGCATCGCTTCACGGTTGCGCGCGGCCGGCTGTGTCTTCGCCGACGAGGAGGCCCGCCTGCTGCTGTCGGTTGAACAGTCGCCCGCCGAGCTCACCGCCATGGTCGACCGCCGGGTCGCGGGGGTGCCGCTTGAGCAGATCATTGGCTGGGCCGAATTCTGCGGCCTGCGCATTCTGGTGGCTCCGGGGGTGTTCGTGCCGCGGCGGCGCACGGAGTTTCTGGTTCGGCAGGCCCTGGGGCTCTGCCCGAGCGATGCCGTCATTGTCGATCT
Organism: Cryobacterium glaciale; assembly: GCF_004402535.1. Lineage (GTDB taxonomy): Bacteria > Actinomycetota > Actinomycetes > Actinomycetales > Microbacteriaceae > Cryobacterium > Cryobacterium glaciale. The sequence goes on from NZ_SOEY01000019.1 coordinate 252,367, forward strand.
CTGCTGCGGATCCGGCGCGGTGGCGACCACGCTGGCCGCCGTCCGGCCGGATGCCACGGTGTTCGCGGTCGACATCGATCCGATCGCGGTGGCCTGCGCCCGCCGCAATCTGGCCGACCGTGGGCTGGTGTTCGAGGGCGACCTGTTCGCGCCTCTCCCGGCGTCGCTCACGGGTCGGGTCGACATCATTGTCGCCAACGCACCCTATGTGCCGACCGACGAGGTCGCTTTCATGCCGGTCGAAGCCCGGCTCTTCGAGCCGCGCGCGTCCGCCGATGGCGGCGACGACGGCCTCGACGTGCAGCGGCGTATTGCCGCTACGTCATCCCAATGGCTCTCGCCGAGCGGATGCCTGCTCGTCGAAACCGGGCAACGCCAGGCCGCGCAGACGGCCGAGATCTTTTCCCTGAACGGGCTGCTTCCCCGCATCGTGCGCCGTGAGGAGCTGGACGCGACCGTGGTCGTCGGCATTGCCATCTAATGAAATTGGTGTTTTACTGGGTGCGCAGGAAAGGCGGTGCTCTATGAATCAGGTCGATGTGCCCAGCAAGACCGACAGCACGACCCGCACCGCCGAGCGTGCCCTCACCCTGCTGAGCGTGGTCTGCGAGCGCGGTTCGGTCACCCTCGGGGACGCGGCGAAAGCGGCCGACCTGTCGCCGAGCACCGCTCTGCGCCTGTTGCGCACGCTCGAATCCGCCTCGTTTGTGCGTCGCGAAGACGACGGCACCTATCGCCCCGGCGTCGCCATCGTGCAACTCGGAGTTCTCGCGCTCAGCCAGGAATCACTCGTGGCCACTTGCCGGGCGCCCATGAACCGGGTGGTGGAAGAGACCGGGGAATCGGCTTACCTCAGCGTTCCGGCCCCCGGTCGGCAGGGGCTCTACATCGCAATCGTCGAGGGAACCCATTCCGTGCGCCACGCAAACTGGGTCGGCCGCCGGTTTCCGGTGGAGTCGAGCGCATCGGGCCGGGTGCTTGAGGGCGCCGTCGACGCGAGTGGATACTGCGTCGTCAGCGACGGGGTCGAGCAAGACGTGACCGCCATCGCCGTGCCGATCCGGGTGGGCGACCGCGTGGTGGGAGCCCTCAGCGTGGTTGTTCCGAGCTACCGAGTCACACCGACCAGTATCGAGCAGCTGGCCCACGTTCTGCTCGCTGAAAGCCGCGCGCTGTATCGCGCCGAAGCATCCGCTTAGATCTGTTATCGAGGGAGATACCAATGAGCACCCCCCACACCGTACGCCCCGTTCGCGCCGCCCGCGGCACCGAACTGACCGCGAAGAGCTGGCAGACCGAAGGCCCGCTGCGCATGCTCATGAACAACCTCGACCCCGAAGTCGCCGAACGCCCCGACGACCTCGTCGTCTACGGCGGCACCGGCAAGGCCGCCCGCAATTGGGAATGCTACGACGCGATCGTGCGCACCCTCGAAACCCTGGAGAAAGACGAAACTCTGCTCGTGCAGTCGGGCAAACCGGTCGGCGTCTTCCGCACCCACGAATGGGCCCCGCGCGTGCTCATCGCCAACTCCAACCTCGTCGGCGACTGGGCCACCTGGCCCGAGTTCCGCCGCCTCGAGCACCTCGGACTCACCATGTACGGGCAGATGACCGCCGGATCGTGGATTTACATCGGCACCCAGGGCATTCTGCAGGGCACCTATGAGACCTTCGGCGCCGTCGCAACGAAAATCGCCGCCCGCAAGGGCGGGCACGATAGGCCCAGTGAGGGAACCCTGGCCGGCACGCTCACGCTGACCGGCGGTGCCGGCGGCATGGGCGGCGCGCAGCCGCTCGCCGTCACGATGAATGACGGCGTCGTGCTCATCGTCGACGTCGACCCGGCCCGGCTGCAACGCCGGGTCGACCACGGCTACCTTGACGAGATGACCGACGACATCGACGATGCCATCGCACGAGTGCTCGCGGCCAAGGCTGAACGTCGTGCCTTGTCGGTCGGCCTGGTCGGCAACGCCGCGACCGTGTTCGCCGAGTTGCTGGCGCGCAAGGTGCCGATCGACATCGTCACCGACCAGACCAGCGCGCACGATCCGCTGTCCTACCTGCCTGAGGGCGTCACCGTGGAAGAATGGCACAGCTACGCGGCCGCGAACCCCGAAGAATTCACCGTGCGCGCCCGCGCCGCGATGGCCAAACAGGTGCAGGCCATGGTCGAATTTCAGGACGCCGGCGCCGAAGTCTTCGACTACGGCAACTCCATTCGCGCCGAGGCACAACTCGGCGGCTACGAGCGGGCCTTCGAGTTTCCCGGGTTTGTGCCCGCTTACATTCGACCGCTCTTCGCCGAGGGCAAGGGCCCGTTCCGCTGGGTCGCGCTGTCCGGCAACCCAGCAGACATCCTGGCCACCGACAAAGCCATTCTCGAATTGTTTCCGAACGATGCCGGGCTGCACCGCTGGATCACCAAGGCCGAAGAGAAGGTGCAGTTCGAAGGACTGCCGGCACGCATCTGCTGGCTCGGCTACAAGGAACGTCACCTCGCCGGGCTGAGGTTCAACGAGATGGTCGCCTCCGGCGAGCTCAGCGCGCCGATCGTGATCGGCCGCGACCACCTCGACTCCGGCTCGGTCGCCTCGCCCTATCGCGAGACCGAGGATATGAAAGACGGCTCAGATGCGATCGCCGACTGGCCACTGCTGAACGCCCTGCTGAACACCGCCTCGGGCGCGACCTGGGTGTCGATTCACCACGGTGGCGGTGTCGGTATCGGCCGCAGCATCCATGCCGGGCAGGTCATCGTCGCCGACGGTACCCCACTGGCCGCCGAGAAAATCGAGCGTGTACTGACCAACGACCCCGGTACCGGCGTCATGCGTCACGTGGATGCGGGCTATGAACGGGCCGACGAAGTAGCCCGCGAACGCGGACTGCGCGTACCCATGTGGGAAGTGTGAGGTGTCGGCCGGGTTCTGGTGCGAATCCCTGCTGATCGACGGGATCGCCGTCGCTGGGGTGCGGCTCGAGGTCGACCCGGCCGGTCGCATCACGCGCGTTCAGCCTGAAGCGGCGAAGGCTGCGGACATCCGTTTGGGAACGGTTATGCCCGGGTTCGGCAATGCCCATTCACATGCTTTTCATCGGGCCTTGCGCGGCCAGACCCACGGTGACGGCGGCGATTTCTGGCTATGGCGCGAGCGGATGTACCGGGTCGCCGCCCAGCTCGACCCCGGCAAGTATCAGGCGCTGGCTACGGCGGTGTTCGCCGAGATGCTCGTGAGCGGGTATACGGCCGTCGGCGAGTTCCACTACGTGCATCACCGCCGTGACGGCGCACCCTATGAACCCGGGCACGCCATGGAATTGGCGATCGCGGCGGCGGCGCGCGCCGTCGGCATCCGTTTGGTGCTGCTCGACACGGTGTATTTGCAGGGCGGAATCGGTCGGGAGCTGGCGCCGGAGCAGCTCGCGTTCGGCGACGGCAGCGCCGCTGCCTGGCTGGCCCGGTGGATGTCGCTGCGCGCGCGGCTTGACGGCGACGGTCTCGTGACTCTCGGGGCGGCACTGCACTCGGTGCGGGCCGTCACACCCGACGCGATGCGGGAGGTGCAGGGCGGGCTGCCGCCGGAGGTTCCCCTGCACATTCACCTCTCCGAGCAGTCGCAGGAGAACGCCGATTGCCTCGCGGCCTACGGCCTGACCCCGACCGGCCTGCTCGATTCGCTCGGGGCGCTCGCGCCGCGACTGAGCGTCGTGCACGCGACGCATCTCAGCGACGCCGACCGGGCCCGGCTCGGTGACGCCGCGGTGACCGTGGTGATGTGTCCCACCACCGAGGCCGACCTCGGCGACGGCATCGGCCCGGCGCTCGCCCTCGCTGCGGCGGGGTCGCCGATTGCGCTCGGTTCCGATCAGAACGCGGTCATCGACCCATTCCTGGAGATGCGCGGCCTCGAAATGGGTGAACGGCTCGCCTCACAGAAGCGCGGATGTTTCGCCCCGGCCGCGCTCCTGGCCGCCGCGTCGACCGCCGGCTATGCCTCCCTCGGGCTCGGCCGTCATCGGCTGCAACCGGGCGACCCGTGCGACCTCGTCGAGATCAGCACGACCGGGGTGCGCACGGTCGGCTCCCTCGCTGGGCAGCTTCCGCTGACCGCGACGGCCTCCGATGTGCTGCGCGTTTTCGTGGGCGGGCGGCTGGTGGCCGAGGGTGGCCAGCTGGTCGGCGGCGAGCGGCCGGCAGCGCTGATGACCGAGGCGCTCGCTAGGCTCAGCAGATGACGACGACCGAACTGACCGGTACTGAGCTGGTGACGGGCATCGGTGAGCTCACCACCCACGATGAATCGGGCGAACGGCGCCGCGACGCCGCCCTCGTGATCGGCGCTGGTCGCATCCTTTGGATCGGCTCCGCCGCGAAGGCTCCCGCAGCCGATCGTCAAACGGATGTCGACGGTCGCGCCGTTCTGCCCGGCTGGGTCGACACGCACACCCACCTCGTGTTCGGCGGGGATCGTTCCGCGGAGTTTGAAGCCCGCATGAATGGTCAGGCCTATGCCGCGGGCGGCATCACCACGACGGTCGACGCCACGCGGGCCGCGACCGAGGAACAGCTCGTCGCTACGGCACGGCGTCTGCGCCACGAGGCCGAAGCGCAGGGCACCACCTTTCTCGAAACGAAGACCGGATACGGGCTCGATGTCGCGAGCGAAACACGCTCGGCGCGCGCTGCCGCCCAGGTGGCCGATGTGGTGACCTTTCTCGGCGCCCACATCGTGCCGGCCGGGATGGATCGTCGCGACTACCTCGACCTAGTGACCGGGCCGATGCTCACTGCCGTGCGACCCTACGTGCAGTTCATCGACGCGTTCTGCGAACTGGGCGCGTTTGACGTGGAGGAAACCCGGGAGGTGCTGTTGGCCGGCCGCGCCGCCGGCCTGGGACTGCGCGTGCACGGCAATCAGCTCGGATTCAGCGGCGGCGTGCAACTCGCGGCCGAGCTGGGCGCCGCGAGCGTCGACCACTGCAACTTCCTCGAGCCCGCCGACATCGACGCGCTGGCCGCCGGAACGACGGTTGCCACCCTACTGCCGGCCTGCGACCTGTCGACCCGGCAGCCGTTTGCGCCGGCCCGGCAGTTGCTCGATGCCGGAGTGACCATCGCCCTGGCGACCAACTGCAACCCGGGAACCTCGTACACCACGTCGATGCCGTTTTGCGTGGCGACCGCCGTACTGCAGATGGGCCTGACCGTCGGCGAAGCCGTCTGGGCGGCCACGCGCGGTGCGGCCCGGTCGCTCGGCCGCGACCAGGGAGCGGATGCCGTCGGCTCCCTGCAGGTCGGCGGCCGCGCCAACCTGCAGGTTCTGAACGCTCCGTCGATTTCACACTTGGCCTACCGCCCCGGGGTACCCCTGACCGATGCCGTCTGGCGAGAGGGTGTGCGCGTTGGGCACTGACATATTGTGGGCGGCCCATCGGGTCGACGTGCCCTGGCGCAACGGCGCCGGCGTGACGAGCGAGATTCTGGTGTCGCCGGCGGTCGGCGATTTCGACTGGCGGCTCAGCATCGCGACCGTTGATTCCACGGCACCGTTCTCGACCTTTGCCGGCGTCGACCGGTGCCTGCTCGCGCTTTCGGAGCAGGGGCTCGACCTAATCGACCAGGGCCGACTGGTGCGCCTCGGCGAATTCGAGTCCCACAGTTTTGCCGGCGAGAACGAGGTCGCATCGGCAAACGTCGCCCGGCCGACCCTCGACCTGAACCTGATGACCCGACGCGGTCGGTGCAGCGGCACAATCGAATCACACCGGGTGGCCGACACCTGGTCGATCACCGCCAGGGCCGGGGAGATCGTCGTCGTGGTGATCGCGCGCGGCCTGTTCTCGCTCGGCGCCCAGCCCCTGGCGGTGCTCGACGCGGTTCGGCTCGACGCGAACCTCGACGCCCTGACCCTGACCGGTATCGGCGAACTCGCTGTCGCCCACATATCCCCGGCAGTCTGAGCACGGTACGAACGCGCACAAACTACGCTGGGGGGATGACCTCTGGCCCGATCACCCCTCCCCTGGCAGCGAAGAAGCCGCAGCATCGTGAGCACCACAACGACATCTACATCGATGATTATGAGTGGCTGCGCGACAAGGATAACCCCGAGGTCATCGCCCACCTTGAAGCGGAGAACAGTTACACGGAGGCCCGCACCGCCAACCAGGAGAACCTGCGGCAGCAGATCTTCACCGAGATCAAGAACCGCACCCAGGAAACCGACCTGAGCGTTCCGGTGCGTCGCGGCGCGTTCTGGTATTACACCCGCACCGTCGAGGGCCGGCAATACGGTATCCACTGTCGGGCACCCATCAGCGGCCCCGATGACTGGGCCGCGCCTATTCTCGACAACGTCAGCCAGGGTGTGCCCGGCGAGCAGGTTCTGCTCGACGACAACGTTGAAGCCGAGGGCCACGAGTTCTTCTCGCTCGGCAGCTTCGACCTGAGCGAAGACGGAACCCAGCTGCTGTACGCCGTCGACGTCGAGGGCGACGAACGCTACACGATCCGCGTGCGCACGATTGCGACCGGCGAAAACCTGCCCGACTCCATCCCGAACACGAGCGCCGGCGCCCTGTTCGACCCGAGCGGACGCTACCTTTTCTACACCACCGTCGATGACGCCTGGCGTCCAGACACCGTGTGGCGGCACGAGATCGGTTCGGCCAGAGAGGCCGACGCCAGCATTTTTCACGAGCCCGACGAGCGGTTCTGGGTCGGCGTCGGCATCACGCGCAGCCGCAGATTTCTCATGATCGAAGCCGGCTCCAGCGTCACGACCGAATCCTGGGTGCTCGATGCGAGCGACCCCACCGGCGAGTTCACCGTGGTCTGGCCGCGGCAGGACAACGTGGAATACGACGTCGAGCACGCCGTCATCGCTGCGGAAGACCGCCTGCTGATCGTGCACAACGGCGGCACCGCGGTCAATTTCGAGCTGGTCAGCGTCAGGGCAGAAGACCCGCAGGGCGAGAAGCGGATGCTGCTGCCGCACGACCCGCAGATCCGCCTCGAAAGTGTTGACGCTTTCGCCGACTTTCTCGTCGTGGAGTATCGGCGGGACGGCCTGACCCGCCTGGCCATCGACCGGCACGACGCGAGCGGCCTGACCGAGCTCGACTTCGACGAGCCGTTATTCGCCGTCGGCTCGGCCGGCAACCCAGAGTGGGCACAACCGACCCTACGGTTTGGTTTCACGAGCTTCGTCACCCCGTCAACCGTCTACGACCTCGTCGTGAAAACCGGCGAGCGACGCCTGCTCAAGCAGCAGCCCGTTCTCGGCGGCTACGACCCCAAGCTCTACGAGCAGCGCCGCGAATGGGCGACTGCCGCCGACGGTACCCGCGTACCGATCTCGCTGGTCTACCGCCGCGACCTGGTCACGCCAGGCACGCCGGCACCGACCCTGCTCTACGGCTACGGATCCTACGAGCACAGCATCGACCCCGGCTTCGGCATCGCCCGGCTGAGCCTGCTTGACCGCGGCATGATCTTCGCCATCGCGCACGTGCGCGGCGGCGGTGAACTCGGCCGCACCTGGTACTCAATGGGCAAGACCACTACCAAACGCAACACCTTCACCGACTTCGTGAGCTGCGCCAGGCACCTCATCGACACCGGTTTCACCACCCCCGACCAGTTGGTCGCCGAGGGCGGCAGCGCTGGCGGACTGCTCATGGGCGCCGTCGCGAACCTCGCGCCCGAACTATTCGCCGGCATCCTCGCCGAGGTTCCGTTCGTCGATGCCCTCACCTCGATTCTCGACCCCTCCCTGCCGCTGACCGTGATCGAGTGGGACGAATGGGGCGACCCCCTGCACGACGCCGACGTGTACGCCTACATGAAGTCGTATTCCCCCGTCGAGAACGTGCACGCTGTCGACTACCCGTCGATTCTGGCCGTGACCAGCCTGAACGACACCCGCGTGCTCTATGTCGAGCCGGCCAAATGGGTGGCCAGGCTGCGCGAAGTGCACGCGGATGCCCTGCTCAAGACCGAAATGTCGGCCGGCCACGGCGGAGTTTCCGGGCGGTACAGTGCCTGGCACGAGCGCGCGTTCAACTACGCCTGGGTACTCGACGCCGCCGGCTTGAACGCGCCGGTCGAGTGAACTAGATCGGCTTAGCCGTCCCACCGCCACAACGCCGCGACCCCCAGTCCGCCGGCGATGCTCACGGCGGCGAGGGAGAGCTCCCCCGCCGAGCCGGATGCCCGGCCCTGCTTCAGAAGCCGCAGCACGAGCAGGGCGCCGCTCGCGCCGAAGGGGTGCCCGAGCGCCAGCGCCCCGCCCTGGAGATTGGCGCGCTCCTCCGGGATGCCGAGGATGTCCATCGAGGCGAGCACCTGGGCCGCGAAGGCCTCGTTGAACTCGATCCGCGCCAGGTCAGCCGCCGCGAAGCCCTGCCGGTCGAGCACCAGCCGGGCGGCCTCGGCGCCGGCGACGCCGAGGTGGTTCGGGTCCGTGCCCATCACGGCCGAATCGACGAAGCGCAGATAGCCGGTGAGGCCGAGGCTCTCGGCGACCCGTCGACTGGTGACCAGCACGACGACGGCGCCGTCCGCATCGGCGCAGGAGTTGCCCGCGGTGACGGTACCGCCGGGCCGGAAGACGGGCGGAAAGCGGCGCAGCAGGCCGTCGGTGAGCGAGCGCCGGGGACCCTCGTCAGTCGCGACCCGGCCGGTCTCCGTGTGCAGCGGCACGATCTCGCCGGCCAGGGCGCCGGTGTCCTGGGCGACGACGGCCAGCCGGTGGCTGCGCAGCGCGAACGCGTCCTGGCGCTCCCGGGTGATGCCGAACCGCTCGGCCACGTTCTCGGCCGCGACGCCCATGTCGGGGTCGCCGACCGCGTCGGGCGAGAAGCGCACCCGGTCGAAGAAGTCCGGATGCCCCGGAGTCGAGGTCAGCCGGTGCGCGCGGAGCGGCGCGGTGCTGCAGCTCTCCACTCCCCCGGCCAGGTAGGCACTGCCGGCCCCGGCGGCGACGAGCCGGCAGGCCAGCACGATGGCCTCGAGTCCGGAGCCGCACTGCCGGTCGATCGTCAGGCCGGGCACGCGGTTGGGCAGCCCCGCCCCGAGGGCGGCCAGTCGGGCCACGTTTCCGCCGCCGCCCACCGCGTTGCCGATGATCACGTCGTCGATGTGGTCCACGGGAACTCCGCTGTCGGCCACCACGGCGGAGAGCACGGGTGCGAGCAGCTCGTCGGCGAGCAGCCGTCCGAAAACGCCGTTCCGGCGTCCGAACGCGGTGCGGCGGCCGAGCACGATCACCGGCTCCCGGTCGGCGCTGTCGTGGACGCCGGCGGAGAGGCCGGCGGGGGCGCTATCCCAGGTGTCGGACACGGTCGTCCCCTGCCAGGATCCACTGGCTGAGCAGTCGGCGGCTGATCTTGCCGGTCGCGGTCACGGGCGCTTCGGCCAGGGCGAACCACGCGCGGGGGCGTTTGGGCCCGGCGAGCAGGGTCGCGCTGGCCGACCGGAGGCTGGCGGCATCCGCTTCGCCGCTGCCGATCACGGCGGCCACGAGCCGGGTTCCCCGGTGCGGGTCCGGCAGGCCGGTGACGATGATGGTGCGCACGCCGGGGACGTCCTGCATCGCCACCTCCACCTCGTGCGGGTACACGTTGTGGCCGGAGGTGATGATCATGTCGGCGCGGCGGCCCTGGTGGTGCAGCACGGCATCCGCGTCGAGGAAACCCTCGTCGCCGACGGTGCACCAGTCACCGTCGCGGCGGAAGGCCTCCCCGTCGTCTCCCCAGGCATACCCGTCGCTGACCAGCGGGCTGCGCACGAAGATGGCGCCGGGGACCCCCGCGGGCTGCTCGTGGCCGTCCGGATCGAGGATACGGATGTCGACGCCGGGCAGGGCGCGGCCGACGGCGGTCGCCGAGCGCCCCGGCGCCTCCGACGTGTCTCCGGGGCGGAGGGCCGCGGCCGTGACGTAGCTGAGCTCGGCGGCACCGTAGTACTCGTACACGGTCGCGTTGGGCGCCCAGCGACGCACCAGCGCCAGTGTGACGGCGTCGAGTTTGGCGCCGGCGCTGACGATCCCGGACAGCGCTGTTCCGTCGGCGCCGGAGGCCAGGCCGCGCTCGCTGATCAGGCGCAGGGCGGCCGGAGCCGACACGATCCGCGTGATCCTTCTCTCGGTGACGCAGGCGATGGCCGCGCCGACGTCGAAGCTCGGCAGCGCGAAGAAGGCGGCGCCGGCGTGCAAGGATTCGGCGAGGGCGAAGAGGGAGAGGCTGGCCGAGAGCGGGCCGGGGACCAGCGTGCGATCGGCTCGGGTCAGGCCGAAGAACCCGGTGCTGTGGTCGAAGGAGTACTGCCAAGACCGCCTGACCCTGGTGAACGCCTTGGGCAGCGAGGTGGTGCCGGAGGTGAAGCCGAGCAGGAAGACGGAGTCGGCCGGACCGTCGACGAACTCGGCGCCGGTCTCACCGCGCGAACCGCGGGTCGACCCTGCGATCACCCCGCCCGGGACGTATCCACGCAGGCGTTCCTCAACGGCCGAGCGCTGCGCATCCGGCCACCCGGGGTCCAGCACGGCGCACACGCCGCTGCCGGCCACGGCGGCCGCGAAGGCGACGGCGAACTCGATCCCGTTGGGCAGGCAGAGCGCGGTGAGCGCAGGCTCGACACCGACCTGGGAGGCCGCCCGGTCCCGCAGCTCGGCGAAACTGAGGCGATCCGCGCCCACCTCGACCGCCGTCGCTTGAGGCTGCACCTGGGCCCAGTGCTGAAGCCGATTCACAAATGGCATGGGACCGCTACCAGCGCGCGATGATTTCGCGGCGCGGTTTCCGGGCGTGGGGGCGAGTCGGTCATGCACCGAGCCTACGTCCCGAAGCCTGCGCAGGGGGCACGGAACTATGGCCTGGAGAATCATGGGGCAGTTCGAACCTTCAGTCTCTTCGCGGTGCACCAGCGTGAGAATATAGGGGAATGTCGGATTCTGCGGGTGCCCCGGCGCAGGGGGCCGATTCGACCCCCGCATGGAAGCAGCTGGTGCTGCCGCCGGAGCAGCCGGCATCCGCTCTGCCGCGAATCGGCAATTTCGGGCAGCCGCGTGCCCTGCCCACCGGGCCGAAGGTGCCGATGGGGCTGCAATTCGAGCTGCGCGAGCAGACTCCGCGCACGAATGACCGCTGGCGCGGGCCGACCGCCAAACCGGTGAAGGCTCTCACGGCCGGGCACGGCGAGTACCGGCTCGGCGTGCGACCGGTCATTCAGAATGCGAACGGCAACTGGGTGCGCAGCAACGTCACCTGGAGCCACCTCACCTTTCAGCTGAACCGGTTCAACCTCGACCCGGAACATCACCGCTGGATCTCGCAGTTCGCGGCCCTGTACAAGGCCGTGCGCGAGGTCTACACGAGCCAGGAAACCGACTGGATCTACCTCGACAACTTCACCAGTCCGCTGCTCTGGCCGCTGCTGCGGGAAGCCGAGCAGCTCGGCATCGGCTTCGTCGGCAACAAGAAGGACGTCTCTGTGCGGGTCGGGTCGCTCGCCGAAGTGAGTCTCGACGCCTCCCAAACGGATGCCGGCCCGCTGCTGCTGCAGGCCCGCCTGCACATCGACGGTGCCCCGCACCCGCTCGAGGCCGCCGGAACCATCGCCGGCCACGGCGTGTACAGCGTGCGCTTCGGCGCTCCGACGGTGTTCACGCTCGCGCCGAGCGCCGGCCCCCTGAGCGGGGAGCAGCGCCATCTGCTCGGGCAGATCGAGGCCGCGACGGTTCCCGCCGCCGACACGGCCGAGTTCCTCGGCACGGTCTACCCGGCCTTGCAGCGCAGCGTCTCCGTCACCAGCACCGATTCATCGGTGCACTTTCCCGAGGTGCTGCCCGACGACTTCGAGCGCACCGACACTCCCCACCTCGTGATCACGACCGTGGAAACCGACCAGCGCGACTGGTTCGACCTCGGCGTGATCGTCACGGTCGGCGCGATCACGGTACCGTTCGGCCCGCTGTTCAAGGCCCTCGCGAAGGGCCAGACCCGGCTGAAGCTGGTCGACAACAGCTATCTCTCGCTGCAGAGCCCCGAATTCGAGCAGCTGCACGACCTCATCAACGAGGCCCGCGCGTTACAGGAATGGGAGACCGGCCTGCGCATCAGCCGCTACCAGGCCAGCCTGTGGAGCGATTTTGAGGATCTCGCCGACGAGACCGTGCCGGCCGTGTCGTGGCGGGCAGCCGCCGCTGGCCTCAAGGACCTGGCCGGAATCGCCCCGGTCGCGCTGCCTGACACCGTGCACGCAACCCTCCGCCCGTACCAGCAGGAGGGGTTCGCCTGGCTCGCGTTCCTATGGAAACACCAGCTCGGCGGGGTGCTCGCCGACGACATGGGGCTGGGCAAGACGCTGCAGACCCTCGCACTGCTGGTGCACGCGCGCACCTCGAGGCCGTTTCTGGTCGTCGCGCCGACCTCCGTGGTGGCGAACTGGTTGAACGAAGCGACTCGATTCACGCCCGGGCTGCGGGTGCGCACGCTCACGGCGACCGAGGCGAAAAGTCGCACCCTGATAGCGGACGCCGCCGCCACCGGAGACGTGCTCGTCACCTCCTACGCACTGTTCCGTCTCGACTTCGACGCCTACCAGGCCGTCACCTGGGCCGGCCTCATCCTCGACGAGGCGCAGTTCGTGAAGAACCGCACCAGTCGGGCCTATGCCTGCGCGAAAGAGCTCGACACGCCGTTCAAGCTGGCGATCACGGGCACTCCGCTCGAGAACAACCTGATGGACCTGTGGTCGTTGTTCAGCATCGTCGCGCCGGGCCTGTTCGCGTCGTCCCGCAAGTTCCTGGAGGATTACGTGCGGCCGGTGACCCTTGCGTCGAGCCCGGAGCGGCTGGCGAAGCTGCGCCGGCGCATCCGCCCGCTGATTTTGCGGCGTACCAAGGAGGTCGTCGCTCGAGACCTTCCGCCGAAACAGGAGCAGGAATTGCAGATCGCGCTGAACCCGGCGCACCAGAAGCTCTACGACACGTTCCTGCAGCGCGAACGGCAGAAACTCTACGGACTGATCGAGGAGCTCGACAAGAACCGGTTCATCATCTTTCGCTCGCTCACCCTGCTGCGGCTGCTGAGTCTCGATGCCTCCCTCGTCGACCCGAAGTATGCCGCCGTGCGCTCGAGCAAGCTCGACGCCCTGTTCGAGCAGCTCGACGATGTGATCGCCGAAGGGCACAAGGCGCTCATTTTCAGCCAGTTCACCTCGTTTCTGAAGCTCGTCGCTGCCCGGCTCGATGCGCAGGGCGTTCCGTATTGCTACCTCGACGGGTCGACTTTGCGGCGCAGCGACGTGATCGACCGGTTCAAGAGCGGAGCAGCCCCGGTTTTTCTGATCAGCCTCAAGGCCGGCGGCTTCGGCCTCAACCTCACCGAAGCCGACTATGTCTTTCTGCTGGACCCATGGTGGAACCCGCAGACCGAGGCGCAGGCCATCGACCGCACCCACCGCATCGGGCAGACCCGCAACGTGATGGTCTACCGGCTGGTTGCCACGGGCACCATCGAGGAGAAGGTCGTGGCGCTGCAGAAGCAGAAGGCGCAACTGTTCACCGCGGTGCTCGACGACGACGCCATGTTCAGCACCGCGCTCACCGCCGACGACATTCGCGGCCTTCTCGAGCCCTGATCAGACCGCGCTCGAAGCCGCCCACAGGTTGATGCCGTTGTCGACGGCGTGCTCATCGATCGCGGTCAGCTCCTCGGGGGTGAACTCGAGGTTCTGCAGCGCTCCCACGTTCGCTTCGAGCTGTTGCACCGACGACGCCCCGATCAGGGCGCTGGTCACCTCAAAATTGCGCAGGATCCAGGCCAGGGCCAGCTGGGCGAGGGATTGACCGCGCTCGGAGGCGATCGCGGTCAAGGCCCGGATGTGGGTCAGCGCCTCCGGGCTCACCATGGACTTGTTCGCCGATCCGTCGCGGGCGACCCGGGAGTCTGCCGGGATACCGCCGAGGTAACGGTCAGTCAGTAGTCCCTGGGCCAGCGGGGAGAACGCGATGCAGCCGGCTCCGATGTCTTCGAGGGTGTCGAGCAGGTCGTCTTCGACCCAGCGGTTGAACATCGAGTATGAGGGCTGGTGAATCAGCAGCGGGGTGCCGAGGTCGGCCAGGATCGCCGCGGCTTCACGGGTGCGTTCGGGCGAGTACGAGGAGATGCCGGCGTAGAGGGCCCGGCCGCTCGTGACGGCCGTGTGCAGTGCGCCCATGGTCTCTTCGAGCGGGGTATCGGGGTCAGCGCGGTGGGAGTAGAAGATGTCGACGTAGTCCACGCCCATGCGGCCGAGCGACTGGTCGAGGCTCGACAGAAGATACTTGCGGCTGCCGAAATTGCCGTAGGGGCCCGGCCACATGTCGTAGCCGGCCTTGGTCGACAGCACGACCTCGTCGCGGTGCGCCGAGAAGTCTTCGCGGAACAGCTGGCCGAAGTTCGTCTCAGCGGAGCCATAGGGAGGCCCGTAATTGTTGGCCAGATCGAAGTGGGTGATGCCCAGGTCGAAGGCCCGGCGCAGAATGGCCCGCTGCGTTGCGAGCGGCTTGTCATCGCCGAAGTTCTGCCAGAGGCCGAGCGAGATGGCGGGGAGTTTGAGGCCGCTGCGCCCGGCGCGACGGTAGGGCATGGACTCGTAGCGAGATTCATTCGGGAGATACGTCATCTGTTCATGATCCCATTCTTCTGGTCGACGTCGACATGATCGCGCAGGTAACCGGCGAACCCGGCTGGGGATCGCCCGACCCGTCGCCCCGACGTCAGCACCGGAATCAGCGCTGTGCGCGCCTCGGTGACCGCGAGACGGCGCAACGCGGCCACGAGTAGTACGTCTTCATCGCGGTCCACCGGCGCGAACTCGCCGGCGTTGAGGTAGCGGTCGGCTCGCACCCCGAGGTTGGCGCCGTGAACGTGCGGATGTCCCTCACCAATGGTGTGCAGCGTTTCCCAGCACAGCAGTTCGTGGGCGGCCAGATCGTCGTCCGGCTGCACCGTTCCGAGCACGAGCTCGGCGCCGTTGCGCGCCAGGGCCAGCTGGGTGACGAGCCAGTTCGGCGGCACGGCCGAGTCCGCGTCGGTGGTGGCGATCCAGATCTGCGAAGCGGATGCCGCTGCATCCGTTCGCGAGCGCAGCGACCGTCCCAGCGCGTGCCGGATACCGTCGCGGCGGGCCACACCTACCGCTCCAGCGTCGATCTCACAGCGACTGAAGTTGGTCCAGTGTGCGGCGACTCGCGCTGACAGGTCGGTGCATCGATCGAGAACCAGGAGCACGGTAACTCGCGGGCGGTCCGGTTCGGGCACGGCGCTCAGCGCGTCAATCGCTGCGGTGAGCGCGCTCAGACAGCGGGGCAGCAGCACTTCCTCATCGCGCACAGGAACCACGATGGCCACGTGTTCGATCGGGATCTGCGCGGCGCCAGTCACGGAACCAGTCCGTCGCGCTGCGCCACGGACTGGGCGGGCCGCGGCTCGTAGACCTCGAGCACGAAGTCACGTTCCAGATGGTGCACGGTGCGCTGCAGCCCCACGACGTGGGTGAGCTGGGCGTGCACGGCATCACCGGTGATCGGATATTCGGCGACCGGATGCCGCCAGTGACAGGCCACGAGCGCTCCGCCCGGCGCGAGGCTGGCTCGGCACCGTTCCAGCAGGCGGCGCAGATCGACCGTCGAGCAGTAATACCCCACCTCGGACAGCACGATCAGGTCAAAGGATCCGTCCGGCCACTCCCCCGGTACCGTGCACCGTTCGAAGGTGACCCCCGGGCGACCCGCCAGCCGTTCGCGGGCCAGGATGAGCGGTTGTTCGACCAGGTCGATACACAGCAGGGTGTCGCAGCGGTCGGCCAGTTCGGCCGTCAGCACGCCGGTCGAGCAGCCCAGTTCGAGTGCCGCCGAGAACCGTTGCCGGGGCAGGGCTGCGATCAATGCGGAGCGTTTGCGTTTCTCGTACCAGCGGGATTCGAACCCCCACGGGTCGGGCCCGGATGCGTAGACCTCATCGAAGTAGCCAGCGGTGAGGGTCTGGTTCGGGTCGGCCTGCACGGGAGCGTCGCTCGTCGCGGGCCGCCGGGCGCGAGGTACACGCGGAACGGTGTCCACCGTCGCGGGCAACGTCATTTCGAGAAGCGTCTCGTAGTCCCGCGCGAAGTGCGCCCGAAAGTCGGCCGGAACGATGGCTTCATCACCGGGGGAATCCGATAGCGGCCCCAGTTGGCTGCGATGCAAGGCCAGGGCTCGAGCTTTGGCCTTGCGCTCGGCCGGGATCAGGTCGAACAACCGCACAGATTCGCCGGACCAGACCGAGTCCTCCGGGGTCGACCAGTGCCAGGCCCAGATCGGATACTCGAATAGGCGCGCACGTCGCTCTCGCGCCGCCCGCTCGGCGGCCGCACTGGCCGCGGCATGGTCTGGATGCCGATCGGCCCGCCACGGCGCCACAACCCAGGCTCCGTCGCCCGCATTGCCGATCGCTTCGGCGATCGCTCCTGCGGCCAGGTCCACGTGCTCTGCCAGTTTGCCGTCGGGAAGTTCCAGCAGGTGAATCTCCGCGTTGGGGGCGAGGTGAGCGAGGGCATCCGTCACTTCGAGGCGGCGAATCTGCGCAAGTCTGGCCGGATCGTGGGTGGTGGACTGCGGGTGCGATGCTTCGCCGTTGCTCAGCACGATGACGACGATCGGCAGCCCGAGTCCGGCCACGTGGGCGATGAGGCCGCCGACGCCGAGGCTCTCATCGTCGGGGTGCGCCGACACCACGACCAGGCGCTCCAGTGCGTCGAGGCCGAGCGAGCTGAACCGATCGGGCCAGTGGGCTGCCTCCCAGACCTTCTCGGGCGTTCCATTGTCGGAATGACTGAATGTCACCACGGCGCACTCCCCCTCGTCACGAGCATCTGGCCGAGCGCGGCGTCGTCGCGCTCGGCATGGTGTTGGCGCACATACAGTTGCAGGTCGGCTACCCGCTGGGCGTGCCGGGCGTCGAGCGCGAGCGGGGCCGGACCGAGTGCATGCCCGACATGGAATATGACCTCGTCGACCGTTCGGGCGACGATTCCGCGCACGCGCGCGGCGAGCAGGGAACCGGCCGTTCCGTCGGCCTCGCCGGCGTCAATGGCCGTCGCCGCAGCGGCGAGCGAGTGTCCAGCCCCGGACACGACCAGGTCGACAGCGCCGAGGTGGGCGAGGGCGATCTGGTCGGGGGCGCGGCCCCGGGCGGAGGCGTACATTGTGCGGGCCATGCCCACGGCGCCACCCCACCAGACGGCGGCCACGCCGATGCCGCCCCAGGCGAACCCCGGCCGACGCAGATACCATCCCTCGTCACCGACCGCATCGGCGACGACGGCTGAGAAATCGACCGGGCCGCTCGACACCTGGGAGAGCCCGCGAGCCACCCAGGCGTCGTCGTGCACGGTGACCCCGGGCTGGCGCAGGTCGACCGCGAAGAGTCGGCGACCCCCGTCAGCGGCCGGTCGCGCCACGTGCGCCGTCACGAGCGCGTGGCTGAGCAGTCCGGCGAGCGAACACCACGGCTTGATGCCGTCGAGCCGCCACCGGTCGCCGGTTCGGGTGGCCGTGAGCGCTGTTCCGGGGCCCTCGGCCGCGAACACCCCCCAGGTCTGGTCCGCCCCGGCCGGGTGGCCAGCCTGATGCAGTATCGCAAGGGCGTCGAGGTGCGCCTCGGCGACCCGAGCTGCGGTGAGGTCGGCCGCCGCAAGCGTCGACAGGGTGTCGAAGAGCTGCGCCGTGTGCCCCTCCCCCGCAAAGGGAACGGATGCGAGACCGCTCGCGAGCACCAGCGCCCGCCGCGCGTCACCGTTGACCGCGTCGGCGGCATCCGCGAGGTCATGGCGAAGCCCGGTTGGTCGCACGTTCCATTCAACCCTCATGACGCCCCGTCGTGTCCAGCCGGCGTCAGGACTTGGACTTCGCCGCGGAGCGCTTACGCGGTTTGCGGTTCTCCGCGCTCACCATCCAGGAATACTGCTCGAGTTTTTCGATGAAGGCGTGCAGGATGTCGGCGCTCGTCGGGTCTTCCGCATCGACCTCATCGTGCACCTTGCGCATGTTGTCGACCGTCGCATCGAGCCGTTCGGTGATCAGCGTGACCGTCTCGGTGGTGTCCACCTCGCCATCGGGAAATTTCGGCAGGTGGGTGGTCTTGGTGACCGTCTCGCTGCGGCCGTCCGGCATGGCGTCGAGGGCGCGCATCCGTTCGGCGACTTCGTCGGAGAATTCGCGGGCGTCGAGAATGATCTCGTCAAGCTGCAGGTGCAGGTCACGAAAGTTCTTGCCGACGACGCTCCAATGCGCCTGTTTGCCCTGAACGTGCAGCTCGATCAGGTCGACCAGAACCGACTGCAGGTTGTTGCTGAGTGTTTCGGAGGCGTGCATGGTGACCTTTCACTAGGGAGAAT
The DNA here is from genome assembly GCF_004402535.1 of Cryobacterium glaciale. GTDB lineage: Bacteria > Actinomycetota > Actinomycetes > Actinomycetales > Microbacteriaceae > Cryobacterium > Cryobacterium glaciale. The sequence goes on from NZ_SOEY01000019.1 coordinate 270,796, forward strand.
TTGCCTCGAGACCATATCACCGCGGACCGATCCGAGCCACAATGCCAGCACCCGACCGAGGGCCGCAGACCCGAGGCGCGGCCCCCGGCAGCCTGGACGATGCCGAGCGCTCGCTCAGGCGTCTTTCGGCGCTCTCGGCTTGCTGTACTTCTTATGCGCGGTCTGCGGAGCGGTACCGAGGATGCGCGCGATGACGGCCCAGGAACTGCCACCATCCCGCATCGCGTTGACCGCCGCGGTGACTCGCAGGTTGACCTCCACCCGGTCACGCACGGCCCGTTCCAGTTCCCGTTCGAGTGCCCGGTAGGGCCGGGCGACGTGCGGTGCGGGTTCGTCGCTCTGGTCGAGACTGTCAGGGACAACACTGCTCATCGGCATCCTTTCCACTGATGTAATGTAGGCCCAGCGCACTGTACCGTCAACCACTTGACACAAACACGGTGACGCCTGCACTGTCGGTGTCGTAGGCATCCGTTCGAACGTGCGTGCGCTGTGGCAGACTCGTTGGCATGACACTCGACAGACCTGCCGGTACGGTGATCTCTGTCAGCCGCGACGACGCGCACCGTTTCAGCAAGCCGGTGGTGAGCAGCATCCGCTTGCTGGCCGGAATCGGCGTGGAGGGCGACTCGCACGCCGGCGCGACGGTTCAGCACCTGTATGCGAAGAAGCGCAATCCCTCAGCGCCGAACCTGTGCCAGGTGCATTTCATGGCCGCCGAGCTGTTCGATGATCTGGTGCCCACCGGCTACATCGTGGCACCGGGAGAACTCGGCGAGAACCTGACGACCGCCGGGATCGACCTGATGACTCTGCCGCTCGGCACCCGGCTGCACCTCGGCGCTGAGGCCGTGGTCTCGATCACCGGCATGCGCAGCCCGTGCTCGCTCATCAACGGCTACCAAAAAGGCCTGATGAAGCAGCTCATCAGAACGGATGCCGCCGGTACCGTTCAGCGCCGCGGCGGCATCATGGGCATCGTGGTCACCGGTGGCGTCGTGAACCCGGGTGACGGCATCCGGGTGGAGCTGCCCATCGGCGAACATCTGCCCCTCGGTGTCGTCTAGCCCGACCCACCGCACGCTGGGCCCACTTTAGGGAACTGGGCCCACGATAGATCATGGGCCCAGTTTCCGGGCCCGGTCCCGGGAAGTAAAACTACTGGGGGTCAGCGGAGGTGTGGAACCACGGCGGGTAGACAGCGACCTTGGGTTTGAACGCGCTCGACTTCAGAATGCCGCGCACGGACTCGCGCACATTGTCATTGCAGACGCCGATGAGGGTGATCAGTTCCATCGGAACCGCGTCGGGCACGAGCAGCTCGGCTTCGAGAATCATGGCGCCGTCGCTCTCGGCGCGCAGGGTCTGCAGCATGCGCTCGGCGGTGGCCGGCGTGGCGCCGAACCGGGTGAGCGTTCCGGCCGCGTCGCCGTTGGTGACGGCGACCAGGCTGGGAACGCGCGGGGTCTCGTCGTCGGTGGCGTCAGCAGGTGCCGCGGCGAGGGCCGCGAGCCCGTCGTTGATCGTTTTGACCGTGCTCACGAGCATGACGAAATCGAAGGCTTCCGAGCCATGGGCGTCGAGCGCGAGGCGCGGGTCTGCCTGCTCAGCGCGAACGCTTTCCCACACGGTCGCATTCGGCGACAGGAAGAACGGCACGTACTCGGCGACGCTGCGGTCAGCATCCGCGACGCGGGCGTCCCGACGGGTTTCCCGCGTCGATGCGGCCGAGATGTCCACCGCGGGACGCGCGGTGAGCGCTGCGTTGGAGCACAGGCGTCCGTCGCGAAGAATCGAAGCGAGGTTGCTGATGTGGGTGAGGTGGTAGACACGCTGCTCGCCGACGTTGTCAGTCGAGGCCTTCTCGGCACGCACCGGGCGGGGGGCGCCTGCGACGCGAACCGGGCGAGCCGTGCGGGCGGCCGGGGTGGCCGCGGTCGGCAACGGGTCGCGCAGCGAGGACAGCTTCGGGGCGCGGGTCTTCTTCACCGGCGTCGCCGGCTCAGTGACCACCTTGGGATAGCACAGGGCGCACAACTGGCCCTCGAGTCCGTGGATGCATTCGTCGTCCAAGAGGGAAAACCTTTCGTTTCGCGGCTCGCGTCACCCGGAAAAGCCGAACGTGCATACCGCCTATCAACGTTACGTTCATTTGGGTGGCAGCGGTGACCGTTCTTGGCTTTTCGGCACCACGACCTGAACAATCAGCCCAGCGGGCATCCGTGGCTCAGATGCTGAAGTCGACGCCGTCGACGGACACCGAAACTGCCTCAGCGGGATTCGTGATGTGGTGCGCGGCATCCGTTTGCATCATCTGCTCGTCGGGGTAGGTCGCCGTCACAAGAATGGGCATGTGGTCGGAGGTACCCTGGGGCAGCGTCTCGACATTGGTGATGGCCAACCCCATCGAGGTAGCGAGGTCGAAGTGCCCGCGGAAGAACTTGTAGCGGGTGTAGGTGCGCGTGTCGCTGAGCGTGAGGTCGTAACCGGACTGGTTCACCTTGTTGCCGAGCTTGCCCTGGAAGATCGGGTAGTTGTAATCGCCGACCATGAGGGTGGGCAGGCCCGGTCCGAGCAGGCTCAACTCTTCGTGGGCGGTGCGAATCTGGTTGCGCCGCAGGGAATTGAGCGCGGTCAGCGGCGCGGCGTGAAAGGACGCGACGACGAGCTCCCGCTGTGCGACATTGTCGATGAGTCGGGTGGCGATCAGTCGCTCGTGCGCAGGCGCGGCGAGATGGTCGTGCAGGGACTTCTTGAGGGCGAAGGTCTGGGTCTTGACCGCCGTGTAACGGTCCCGGTTGTAGTAGATGGCGAGGCCGAGCCGGTTACGCCGGGTGGAATCGGCCAGGTGCAGGCTGCCGACCTCGGCGGGCAGATCGATGGTGTTGCACTCCTGCAGGCAGAGAATGTTGGGACTGTAACGCTCGGCCAGAGCGACGAGTTCGCCGCTGGCACGATTCTTGCGGAGGTTGTAACTAATGACCCTCATGGCACCCGTCTCAGACTTGATGGCTATGCGTCCAGCCTACGACTTGCGCGCGGGTCGAAATTGAACATCGGGGGCCAGTTGGAACATGCGCAGGTGGCATCCAGCCTCACGTCGTCCGCAGCGTCGACTCGTCAGTACGCATGCGGATGCCGGAACAGGCGAGTGGCCGGGTGAAACGTAGACTTGACGGGCCGAAGCGCGTCTTCGGCAAATTTGAGGGAGCTGCATGACCCAGAACGACATCGTTCTTATTCGCCACGGCCAGACGGAGTGGAGCATCTCCGGCCAGCACACCGGGCGCACCGACGTTCCGCTGACCGATTTCGGCCGCCAGCAAGCGGATGCTCTCGGCGAGATGCTCGACGGGCAACACTTTGATCGGGTCTACTCGAGCCCGCTCGTGCGGGCGTGGGAGACTATGGAACGAGCCGGCTACGGCGCCCAGGGCGTGGCGAGCGACGACGTGCTGGAGTGGGATTACGGGGTGTACGAGGGGCGTCGCACCGTGGACATCCGCTCGGAAATTGCCGGGTGGACGGTGTGGGGAAACCCGATTCCGGGGGGCGAATCCGTCGACGAAGTGGGCGCACGCGCCGACCTCGCCATTGAGAAGTGCCTCGAAGCCGAGGGGCGCGTGGCCGTGTTCGCCCACGGACACTTTTTGCGCATCATGACTGCCCGCTGGATGGGGCTGCCCGCCGTAGCCGGCAAGAGCCTCAGCCTCGGTACCGCCACGGTATCGACACTCAGCTGGGAGCGCGAGAACCGCGTTCTGCAAATGTGGAACGACGCCTGTCACCTGAGCTCGATGGACCCCGTCGTTTAGACCCCCCGAACGGCCGAACTACCCCTAGTCTGAGGTTAGACAGGTTCTATTCGTTGGAACCGCGGTCGTGGGGGCGCACGAACGAACGTGCGGATTGCGCCCTGAGGGCACGACGGTGGGGGCTTGGGGGCGTCACATGCTTGCGAGTTCGGTCAACGGGAGATATCCGATGTGCAGCATCGGCGACCACGACCGCCGTGGTCCTGCCCCGGCCCGCATCGTGTGGGTCCTTGAAGAAGGAGAAAACATGAGTACTTTCACGCAGCTTTCACCGTCGCGCAAGCGACTTATCGGCATCCTGCTCGCCGTCGGCATCGTCGGCGTTGGCAGCATCGGAATCGGCGGAGCCGTCGCCTCCGAGCCGATCCCGCGGGCCACGGTCGACCTCGGAGAGGCCGGCACCTTCGCCGTTCTCTCGAATGCAGGCATCACAAATGTCTACGCTTCGTCGGTCAGCGGAAACGTCGGCGCGAGCCCCATCACCGGTGCCGCTATTCACCTCACCTGCCCTGAGGTGACCAACGGAACCATCTACAGCGTCGACGCCGCGGGGCCCTCCTGCACGGTGACCGACGCAACGTACCTCACCGAGGCCGTCAGCGACCTCGAACTCGCCTACACCGATGCAGCCGGGCGCACCACTCCCGACTACATCAACCTGGGTGCCGGCGAAATCGGCGGCCTCACCCTGACCCAGGGCCTCTACACGTGGGGCACCGACGTGACCATTTCCACCGATGTCACACTCACCGGCGGCATCAATGACGTCTTCATCTTCCAGATCTCCAATGACCTGAATCAGGCCTCCGCCAAGCGCGTTGTCCTGGCCGGCGATGTTCAGGCGAAGAACGTGTTCTGGCAGGTTGCCGGATCCGTCGCCATCGGCACGACCGCGCACTTCGAAGGCACCATTCTCAGCCACACCATGATCGCCATGAAGACCGGAGCGACCATCAACGGCCGCCTCCTGGCCCAGACAGCCGTCACACTGCAAAGCAACACGGTCACTGCGCCCGTCGGGTAGCGCTGCACACGAGAAAGGCGCGGGTGACTTCTGGTCACCCGCGCCTTTCTGTTTTAACGTCAGTGCACCGGAACCCAGGTTCCCTTGACCCGCTCGGTGACGAGCGACGCCCGCAGCTCGGCGACGACCCGCAGGTCGGCCACCACCTGGGCGCCGATCTGCAGGGCCGACGCCGCGTCATCCGCTGTGAAGCGCACGATGACCCGGGCTGCGCCGGCGACGATGGTGAGATCGGAGGCCTCGACGGTGGTGAGCTCGGCAGCCTTGGCTGCGGCCCGCGGCACGACCGAGGCGGGCGCGGTTCCCGGGTGCAGGGCTTCGATACTCATGGTGACGCGATAAGAAGGCATGGCTTCAGGGTACGGGTACTGCTGTACTGAACAGGTCATCATCGATCACCTGCACGACTGAAGCGGATGCCCACCCCGCGGCACACAGGCGCGCCGCCTAAGATCGCTGGCATGACTGAAACGACTGCCACCGCACCGCGCATCACGATGTATGGGGCGGAGTGGTGCGGCGATTGCCGTCGTTCCAAGTCGTTGCTCGACCGACTCGAGGTGGACTACGACTACGTCGACCTGTTGCTGGTCGAGGATGGCGCCGACCGTGCCCGCGCCATCAGCGGCCGCACCAACATTCCCGTCATCGTGTTTCCCGACGACAGCCACCTGGTCGAGCCGAGCGACGCCGAGGTACGCACCAAGCTCACGCAGCTCGGCAGCTTGAGGCTGACCGACCGCTGAGCTTTCCCCCGTGCTACTGTCAGAAATCGCAGATACCAACGGGGGTCGTACCATGCACGCAACTGTCACGCCGTCGACGCGGCGCTTTCCCGTCTCGCTGTGGGTCAGCGTGGCGCTCTTTTTGCTGTACAGCGTGCTCGGCGTGGCCGTCTGCCTCGAAGTGCGCAACGATGCGCTCAACATCATCGCCCTGTTGACCGTGTCGCCCCTGATGTTCGTGGGCATGGTCGTGTCCGTGGTCGACATCGTGCGCACCCGCAAGCGCGGCGGCGCCGATTCGGCCTACATCCGGCTGCAGTGGGTCGGCCTCGCGCTCATGGCCGCTGCGATGCCGCTCTGGCTGGCCATCGCCTTCGCGGTCGCAACGCTGCCCTAGCCGACGATTGTTTCGACTGATTTGACCTGCAGGCGGGGATCTTGTGCATGGGCCGTTTTGGGTGAAAAGGGCGCCCCGCACTCGGGACGCCCTCTTTGCTGCAACTAGCGGCGCACGATGGATCGCAGCAGGCGCACGGCCACCGAGAGCGACGCCATGTCGTCTTGCGCGAGCGAGTTGACCTCTTCGAACACGCTGCGCGCCCGGCCGAGCTGTTCGGCGTTGAGTGCTTCCCAGGCGAGAAGACGCTCGTCGGCGGGGCCGGCATCCGTTTCGTCGAGCACCGCGCGGGCCATATCGGCGACCGTCGAATACAGGTCGTCGCGCAGGGCTGCGCGGGCGAGCGCCTGCCAGCGGTCCTTGCGCGGCAGCTTCGTGATGCGCTCCAGCAGGTTGTCGACGCCGAACCGGTTGTAGACCGTGTAGTAGATGGCGGCAACCTCGGTGACCGGCACGTTGGCCCTGGCGGCGACCTGGGCCACGTCGAGCAGCGCGTAGGCCTCGAACAGTTCCGACCAGCGGCGACCGAGATCGTCGGGCAGGCCCCATTCCCGAGCCTTCGTTTCCTGCGTTTCGAGGCGCCCTCGGTCGGTGCCCTGCAGGTAGTCACCGAGGTGCTCCCGCATCAGCGCGATCTGCGGCTTGTACTTGGCGATCACGGCGCCGACGGGCATGTTGCCACCGTGGTTGACCTGCCAGCGCACTGCCCGGTCGAGCAGCCGGCGAATGTCGAGGTGGATCGCCGTCCACTTCTCGGTCGGGAAGGACGACGGGAGCGCGTTGAGCTCGCCCACCATCGTGTCGATGTCGAAGACCTCGCGCAGGGCCACGAAGGCCCGCGCGATCGTCGCCTGGCTGGCCGAGGTCTCTTCCATCGTGCGAAAAGCGAAGGTGATGCCGCCGAGGTTGATCATGTCGTTCGCGACGACGGTCGCGATGATCTCCCGGCGCAGCGGATGCGTGTCGAGCTCGGCATCGAAACGCTCAGACAGATGGGTCGGGAAGTACCGGCGCAGGGTACCGCCGAACCACGGGTCATCGGCCAGATCGCTGTCGCGCAGCGCGGTGGCCAGCTCGATCTTGGCGTAGGCGGCGAGCACGCTCAGCTCGGGGCTGGTCAGGCCCTGCCCGCGGTCGAGACGCTCCCGCAGGGTGGCGGTCGTCGGAAGGGCCTCCAGCTCGCGCTGCAGATCACCCGATTCCTCAAGCCAGTTCATGAGGCGTTCGTAGCTCGGGCTCCAGTTGTTCACGAGCACCCGGTCGTTGAGCAGCAGGATATTCTGGTCGACGTTGTCCACCAGAACCAGACGCCCCACTTCGTCGGTCATCTCGGCGAGGAATTCAGCCCGCTCTGCGGGGTCGAGCTTGCCGGCGGCGACCATGCGGTCCACGAAGATCTTGATGTTGACTTCGTGGTCTGAGCAGTCCACGCCGGCCGAGTTGTCGATCGCGTCGGTGTTGAGGATGACGCCGGCGAGTGCGGCTTCGATGCGGCCGAGCTGGGTAAAGCCGAGGTTGCCGCCCTCTCCCACGACCTTGACCCGAAGGTCCCTGCCGTCAACCCGGATGCCGTCGTTGGCCTTGTCTCCGACCTGCGCAGCGGTCTCGCTGCTCGCCTTGACATAGGTCCCGATGCCGCCGTTGTAGAGCAGATCGGTGGGCGCCAGCAGAATGGCACGCAGCAGTTCGGGCGGGCTCAGCTCCGTGGTTCCCTCGGGCAGTCCCAACACGACCTGAACCTCGGCCGAAATCGGAACGACCTTGGCCTGGCGGGGGAAGACGCCGCCGCCGGCGCTGATCAGGTCGGTCGAATAGTCGGCCCAGGACGAACGCGGCAGTTCGAACAATCGGGCCCGTTCGTCGAAGGAGAGCGCCGGGTCGGGGTTGGGGTCGAGAAATATGTGCCGGTGGTCGAAGGCCGCGACGAGCTTGGTGTGCTTCGAGAGCAGCATGCCGTTGCCGAACACGTCACCCGACATGTCGCCGACACCGACGACGGTGAACTCTTCAGTCTGGGTGTCGACACCCAGTTCGCTGAAGTGGCGTTTGACCGACTCCCAGGCACCCTTGGCGGTGATGCCCATTTCCTTGTGGTCGTAACCGACCGAGCCGCCGGAGGCGAAGGCGTCGCCGAGCCAGAAACCGTACTCGGCGGCCAGCCCGTTGGCGATGTCGGAGAACGAGGCCGTGCCCTTGTCGGCGGCGACGACGAGGTAGCTGTCGTCATCGTCGTGGCGCACCACGCGGTGCGGTGCCACGACGTGCTCGCCATCCGCTTCGGCGACCAGGTTGTCGGTCAGGTCGAGCAGCCCGCGAATGAAGGTCTTGTAGCTGTCGATGCCTTCCGCCATCCAGGCCGCACGGTCGATGCCGGGGTCGGGAAGCTTCTTCGCGAAGAAGCCGCCCTTGGCGCCGGTGGGCACGATGACGGCGTTCTTGACCGTCTGGGCCTTGACCAGCCCGAGCACCTCGGTGCGAAAATCTTCGCGGCGGTCCGACCAGCGGAGCCCGCCGCGAGCGACCTTGCCGAACCGCAGGTGCACGCCCTCCACCCGCGGAGAGTACACCCAGATCTCATACTTGGGCTTGGGCGAGGGCATCTGCCCGATCTGCGACGGGTCGAGCTTGATGCTCAGGTACGGCTTGTACTGAAAGAAGTTCGTGCGCAGCGACGCCTCGATCAGGGTGATCAGCGAGCGCAGCACGCGGTCGGCGTCGAGGGTGGCAACCTGCTCCATCGCGACCCGAAGCTGCTCGCGCACGTCGGCGACGCGGAGCATCCGCTCGTCATCGGCCAGGTCCGGATCGAACCGGGCCTCGAACAGGGCGACGAGGCCCCGCGTGACCGCCGGATTGGCCAGCAAGGCGTTCGCGACGAAGCCGTAGGAGTTGGTGTTGCCGATCTGGCGCAGATACTTGGCGTAGCTGCGCAGAATGACCACACGGTGCCAGGGCAAGCCGTCTTGTAAGACCAGGCGGTCGAGGCTGTCAGATTCGATGGCGCCGCTGATGGCCGCGCCGAAGGAGTCGGCCAGCAGCGCGCCGGTCGCGACCGGGTCGACTCCGGCCGGGTAGTGCAGGCCGAGGTCGTAGAGGTAGAAGCGGCGCCCATCGGTGGTCTGAATCTCGAATGGCACCTCATCGAGCACCTCGATTCCGAGGTTCTGCAGAAACGGCAGAATCTGGCTCAGACTCTTCGGTTCGGTCATGTAGAGCTTGATCCGAGCGTCTTCGCCGGGATCGCCGGCCGTCTTCGGCAGGTAGACGTGCAGCCCGGGGCGGGTGTGCGGGTCAGCGGATGCCCCCACCTGCGCGGCGCAGGCCTCGAACCGGCCGATGTCCTCGAGGGCGTCGGTGATTTCGTAGTCGACCCGGTAACTGTCGGGAAAGGCCTCGGCCCACACGTCGGACAGCCGCTCGGCTTCTTCAACCGAGTGGGTTTCCCGGAGTTCGTCGCTGATGCCCTCGGGCCAGGACCGTACCGCCATCGCGAGGCGGTGTTCCAGATCGGCGGCATCGACGGAGTCGGCGGACACTTCTTTGGGCAAGCGGATGCGATAGAACAGTCGCGCCAGCGCGGATTCGGTCATGCGCGCTTCGAAGTCGAGCGATTCCGAGTTGAACGTCTCCTGCAGTTCCTTCTCGATCCGCAGCCGCACAGCGGTGTTGTAGCGGTCACGCGGCAGGTAGACGAGGGCCGACATGAAGCGGCCGTAGATGTCGGGCCGCAAAAACAGGCGGGTCCGGCGACGTTCCTGTAATCGTTGGATAGCCAGCGATGCCGTGACGAGGGCGGGGACCTCGATCTGGAACAGCTCATCACGGGGGTAGGTCTCCATGATGCCGAGCAGGTCCTTGCCGCTGTGCGACTCGGGCGGAAAACCCACCTCGGTCATAACGGCCTGGACCTTTTCACGCAGTACCGGCACGGCCGTGACCGAGCTGGTATACGCGCTCGCAGCGAACAGTCCGATGAATCGCTGCTCGCCGTTGACCTGGCCGGCGGAATCGAAGCTCTTGATGCCGATGTAGTCGAAGTAGGCGGGGCGGTGCACGGTGGACCGGGAATTGGCTTTGGTGATGACCAGTGCGGTGCGCTCGCGCGCTTTCTGCCGGCCGGCATCCGTCAGGTGCTGAATCTGGTGGCGATCATCGGCGGAACGCAGCAGGCCGAGGCCACTGCCCTCGATGAGGGAGAGCACGTCTTCGCCGTCGAGCGTCTCGAGGTTGTATTCGCGGTAACCGAGAAAGGTGAAGTTGCCCTCGTCGAGCCAGTGCAGCAGCTGTTGGGTCTGGCGGAGATCTTTGATCTGCTCGGCGCCGGCGATCGTGTCGAGGGCGTTGGCGATCTGCATGGCCTTGGTGCGCATGAGCGGCCAGTCGGCGACGGCGGCACGCACGTCGCCAAGAACGGCGGTCAGCCCGGCGACGAGGCTGGCCTGTTCCCCCTCGCTCGCGGTGTCGATCTCGATGGCGATCCAGGATTCGAGGTGTGAGGCGTCATCACCGGTCGCGATGAGGTGTGCGATGTCGGGCATGGCCGAGGTGTCACCGCTGGAGACGCCGGCGCTGGCCGGGATGCGGTTGATGTCGACGAGGTCGTTCGAGGCCTTGCTGCGGGCCACGATGAGCAGGGGGTGCACGACCAGGTGGATGGCCGAATGCTGGCGCACGAGTTCGGCCGTGACCGAATCCACCAGAAAGGGCATGTCGTCGGTGACGATATAGACGACGCTGCGACCGGATTCATTGTGAATCTCGATCGTGGCCGTCTTCGGCTCCCGACGCTGCGCGACCTGCCAGTGCGTACGCGCCCGGGCTTCGAGCAGCTCCGGGGTGTAGTTCACCGCATCTTCGTCTGTTAGATGCTCATAGTAATCAACTATGAACGTTTCGAGCGTGGGATCTGACGGGGACAGACCCGTTCGGGTGAAACCAGACGACATCGAAAAAACGCCTCCATTAAAGATAGGTGTGCGGACTCCCGCGGCGGGCACGTCGGTGTGCCTCGCCGAACTCAAACCTGCAGAGCCCGTGCTCGCCCATCGTACCGCCGGGCCCGCCGCCCCGGCTGGCCGCCGCAGAACCTGCGGCCAGCCGGGGCGAAACAGCCTGCTACTCGTCGATTCGGTCGTGACCGGGGCATAAACCGCCGGGAACTATCGAATTCAGTACCAGCCGACGGCCTGCGAATGCGACCACGCGGCGCACGGCGTTCCGTAGGAGGATGCCTTGATGTAGCCGAGCCCCCAACTGATTTGTGTGGTCGCGTTGGTAGCCCAGTCGGTGCCGGCCGAGGCCATCTTGCTGCCGGGCAGCGCCTGCGGAATTCCGGTCGCGCCGCTGCTGGAGTTCATGGCGGCGTAGTTCCAGCCGGATTCTTTCTGCCAGAGCCGGTCGAGGCAGCTGAACTGGTCCTCACCCCAGCCGTACTGCGAGGCGGCCATCGAACGTGCCGTGGCGCGCGCGCCGTCGACGTTGTTGCCTCCGGCGAGGGATTGAACGCGAGCGGCTTCGGCTTCGGCCTCTGCGGCAGCAGCAGCGGCAGCTGCCGCCGCAGCCGCCGCAGCTGCCTCGGCGGCAACGCGGTCGACTTCGGCGGTGGCGGCAGCAACCGCCGCGGTCTGGGCCTTCGCCTCGGCCGTGAGGTCTTCGACCTGCTCGATCGGCAGGATGTTGTAGCTGGCCAGGGAGCTGGCGACCGAGGTGAGGGCCGTGGCATCCACTTTGCTGACGCTGGCAGCGATGACCAGGTTGGCTGCATTCAGGGCAGCGGATGCGTTGCCGCGGGTGATCGATTCACCGCGCGCGGCGTAGAAGTCGAGTTGGTCGCTCTGCAGGCCCGAGCTTTCGGCCAGTGCGGTCGTGGCTGCGATGCTGTCCTGCCGGGCATCGGCGGACTGTGCGGCGAATCCGCTGCCGGCGACGAGGCCGGCGATAACGAGTGCGGCACCGGTGGCAACGGCAATCTCGTGCCGGCGGGTGCGTGGCCTGCGGGGCTTGCGTGTGTTTCCGAGGTTTCGGGGGGCGAGGTGGGCACGGGGCGTTTCAGTGTGTTTTGGGCGCATGTCCTTCATCTGGCGCGAGTGCTGGGCGCTAGGTACGCCCGTTCGCTGAGTTTTTGGCCCGTGCACTTCGGGGTGGCGCGGGCGAGTCCGCCAGCATGCCCGGCCCGTTTGAACGAATCCTCACGATTTTCTCCGAATCTCCTGACTTTCGGTCATGCGAGCTGCGCCGTGGCATACTTTGCGACCAACGGCAGACTGGCGCACCCTCGAAATCCGATGATTTAGCTGATCAACGGCGCAATAACCCGCACAATCCGCCTGCTGGAGCGCAGCCAGGCGAGCCGAAAGAAAGTCGTGACTAAATCTGCGCGGCGACGGCGAGCAGGCGCCCGAGTGCATACTTCCACTCGATGCGCTCCTGCTCCAGGCGCACGTTTCCCTCCGAACGGATGCGCGTGAGCGCAACCTGTTCATCGGGCGTCAGCGTCGGGTAGGTTCCGCTGGCCGCTTTCGGCTCGGGCACCCAGAGGTCACGAAACTGCAGCAGAACGCCTTCGTCCATGAGTACGCTCGTCACGTCGTCGCAGGTGCTGCGCAGCGCGTGCAGAATAGCGAATCCGTCGGAGTCGAGGTCGCCCCAGTAGATGACGCGGCCAGATTGGATCCAGGGGATGGCACCGAGGCGCGGCGCGGCATAGCCGCCGCCGTGCACGACGACCGCGCCCGGCAGGTCGGGCATCGCGAACATGGTCTCCAGATTCTCGAATACGAACACGGTCGTCGGGCGGATGGCGAGAGCGGCGAGCTCCTCGACGGGCGCGATCACATCGCAGAGCCCCCCAGGCCGCAGTTGCGGGTCGAGAAAGCGAACCCGCACGAGGTTCGGTGCACCCTGCAATCCGAGCGAGAGACGCCCGCTCACCCCCGCGTGCAGCCCTTCGACGACTGCACGATGCGCTTCGAGCCATTTCGTGTCGATCCCCCGAATGGGCAACTGCCGAATGCGCCAACCGGATGCGGGGTGCGCGGTCAGCCACGCCACAACATGCAGCAGGGTCGCAAAGTTCGCATCGGTCAGGGCCTGCAGGGTGCGGGCATGGCCGCGGATCGCGGCGGCCAGCGGATCGATCGTTCCGGAGTCGATCATGCTGGGGAATGCCGCCCGTAGTTGGGCGGCGCGGCGCTGCAGAGCCTGCCACTCCCGGGCGGTGGCGGCGCCGGCGAACGCGGCGATCGCATCCGCTCCGCTCAGCGTGCAGCGCTCAGGCACCGTCTGCGCGCCAACCCGCGACCACTGCCGCTCACCCCACGTCACATAAACACCGGGCACATCGATGTTCGGGAAACTATCGGCGATCGCTCGCCACTCGCGTTGCCAGGCGATCGCGGCGTCCTGACCGAGGAGCGCTGCGCGTTCGGTCGGCGGGTGCAGCACGATCTCGAGCAGCGCGGTCTCACCGCCCAGCGCGGCCCAATCGCGTTGGTCCTGTGTGACGCGCTTGCGGGCCCGCTCGCGGGCTTCGGCGACCGTTACCATGCCGCGAGGCTGCTTCATTCGGCCTCGTCGTCGGCGCGAAAGACCACGCTCGCGGTGCGGGAATCGTTGCGGCTGGTGTTGGTGATGGAGGTGATGCCTCCGACGTAGGGTTCGATCGTCTGGAGCAGTTTTTCGGGGGTGGCCAGGATCATGTGGAATCCGAATTCCACGAACACGTCCATCGCCATGCGGGTGTAACGGCTGTCGGCCTTGTCGAACGCTTCGTCAAGGATGATTGTGGCGTAGGTCGGCAGCTCGTCTTCGTCGGCAGCAAGCTGGTAGCGCAGGGCCGCCGCGAGGCAGAAAATGACGAGCTTCTGCCGCTGCCCGCCCGAGAGACCGGCGCTGGAGTCATGCACGTTCACCGTGCGGCCGGCCAGGTCGACTTCGTGGGCCATGAAGGTGACGTGTTCGCGGGTGTCGAGGCAGCGGCGGCGCCAGGCGACGTCGGCGTTCTCGCTCGACGCCAAACGTTGCATGATCTGGTTGAGAACAATGAACCTTCGTTCGGCTGCAGCGAGGTCTTCGTCGTTCCAGGCGCCGTCGGCAACGGTCTTGAGGTCGGCCATGAACTGCAGCACCTCGGGAGCCCGCCGCGTCTTCACCTCAATGCGCAGATAGCGTTCCACATCGAATCGGGAACGGCCGAGCGACGCGTTGACCGGGTCGATTCGGTCCACGACGAGTTTGGGGGCATCGCGAATATCCGAGGCGAGGTGGCCGATGAGATCACGCGATTTTTCGCGCAGCAGCTTGAGAAAGTTGCCCTCGTGCTCGGGCAGACCGCGAGCCACGATCCCCTCGAGCAGGGCGCGATAGCCTGCCCGGTCGTCGATCGAAGGGCTCAGGTCAGCGGATGCTGCAGGCCAGTTCGCTTTGAATGCTCCTGCCCCTAACACGAAGGCCGATTGCGCCTGGCCGATCACATCTTGTGCGGCACGCCACTCACGATTCAACGCTTCGCTGACCTTACGGCCGACTTCCTCTATGTTCTTGCGATCGATTTTGCGTCGCTCGGAGCGATAACGGGTCTCGAGCAGGTTCGTGTCCGCATCCGACAGTGCGGCTTCCTCGTCGGTGTTGCGCGATTGCACCCGTCGACCGATGTTGTCGATGAGCTGCCCGAGTTCGCGCAGAATCGCCCCGCCCTGACTCACTTCGAGGGCGCGCGCCCTGGCTGTGGCTTCGGCCGCGTGCTGCCGGGCACGGGCATCCGTTTCGACGGCGATCGCTCCCTGTAATTCGTGGTTGCCGGTGGTGAGCGCTTCGAGCTGCCGGCGACGCGCACGCACGAGTTCATCAGCCGCTATGCGGTCGAGCTCTGACCAGTCCTGGCCGAGCACACGCTCCAGGACGGTGCGGCGTCGGGTGGCGGAGTCTCGCACGTGTTGCGCCTGCTTGAGCCTGTTGTCGGCCTCGCGGTGCCGCTGGTCTGCCTGGCGGCGGCGCTCCAGCAACAGGTCGATCTTGGCTTCGTTGTCGGCTCCAAGAATCCACTGGCTACGGTCGTCTACCCGGTGGCGGTCGTTCTTCTCATACCGACGAGCGCCTTTCTTGACCTGCCCACCGATCGTGACGCCCTTCTCAACTTCGTCGAGCTCATCGGGATGGTCGACGCAGGCGTAGTCGAATTCCTGGGCGGTGCGCGTTTGCAACCAGTCGTGGAAAGGGCCGTCGCTCACGCGAATACGGTGCAGCAGCGACCGGCCGGTTCGGGCGGCCTTGGGTGCGTCGGCGAGCGTCGGAACCGCCTCGAACACGAGCCGGGCACCGAGGTTACGTGACTCGACGCGGCGGCGCACCTCGGGCAGATAGTCGTCGCGCACCAGCAGGGCATTCGCGAGCGGATACAGCACTCGCTCGATCGCACCGCTCCAGGCAGAGAACTCCGGCAGCACTTCAATCAGCTCACCGGCGAACGGCAGCGCAGCCTCGGTGACGCCGAGTTCCTCGGCGAGCCGTTTGCGCGCGAGCAACAGCGCCGCCGGCAGGTTGCTCTTGCGGGTGCGCAGCTCGGTGAGTTCCCGGTCGACCCGGTCGAGTTCTGCCTTTGCGGCAAAGTACTGCTCGTTGTCGTCGTGATCGTGCGCTGCCTGCGGTGCGGATTCAGCCAGCACCCGGCGGCTCGACTCCTGGAATTCGACGAATTCGGCGTTATCCTGCGGTGCAATCGCAACGCCGACCCCGGCGAGATCGTCACTGAACGATTGCCAGCGCTTCGCCGTCGCCTCGTAGCTCGTCACCGCATCGGCGACGCGGGCCTGCATGAGCGCCGCGTCAGATCCGCCCAGCTGCAGCGCCCGACGTTCGGCGACGCGCAGCAGTTCGTCCGCGTCGTCCCGAGCAGCATCCGCTGTGCCGGATTCTGCCTCGGCGCGAGCCTGTTGGGCACGCAGTGCTCCCCGTTCGTCGCCGGCGAGGCGCAGGGTGAGCTGGTCTTGGAACGGGTCGATCAGTTCGACCAGCCGTGCGGTTTCGGCGGCCGTGGCGGAGGCCGTTTCATAGTCGACGATCGAGGCCTCAAGTTGTTGCAGCTGCTCGGCCTGGCGGCGCAGCTCGACAACGTGCTGGTGGGCCTGGTTCAGCTCGCCGAACTGCTCGACCGCTGTTTTGGCCCGCTTGAAGGTGGGGGGCTCATCGAGCATGAACGACCGAAACAGCTGGTCGAGGCTGCCGAGGTTCTTGGCCGACTGGGTCTTGTGCAGGAGGTGCAGCGCGTTCTCGTTCTTAATGCCGAGCACCCGGCCGAGGCGTGAGTAGAACCGGGCGTGGCTGCCCGTGGTCGTGATGACCGCCTCCGGCCACGCTTTCTGGATGCGCCTGGTTTCAATTCCCGAGGCGACGAATTCTTTGAAATCGAGCAGGGTCGCCCGGCCGCGGTCGATGAAGCAAACGTCCTTCAGGTCTGCTTTGTCGACGCTGGTCCCGCGCAGGTGAAACAGGCGCGCGAGGGTGACGGGGGCATCCACTTCATTGTCGAAGCCGAGCAGAATGCCGCTCCAGGTCGGCCCTTTTCGCAGGTAGGTACTCACGGCGCGGTCGAGGTTTTCGTCTGCCTCTTTGCTCCACGCGCCACGCACGTAGCTGATCAGGCTGCGGTCATCGTTCCGCGATGCGGCGTCCTGGGCGGCGGCGTTGAAGCGCAACCACTTGTCGGGGGTGAGCACAGTACCGATCGCATCGAGCAGCGACGACTTGCCGGAGCCAGAGGCGCCGGTGAACAGGTGCCCCTTGCGGGCAATATCGATGGGGTGAAATCCGTCAAAGGTGCCCCAGTTGAGCAGTTCGACGCGGGCCAGCCGCCACTGCCCGACGTGGATGGGCCCGATGATCGTCGACTGGTCCGCCGTGTCGGGGACGTCGTCGAAGCCGGGCATTTCGAGCAGTGTCATTCGGTCACGTCCTCGTCGGAGTCATCATCGGTCTCAGCGCCGCTTGCAAATCCCCCGCCGCCGTCGGCGATCCGCCGGTATTCGGCGCCGATGGCCTGTATCTGGTCGGCGTCGACGATCAGCCGCAGCACCGGTGAGATTTCGGCCCGGTCGTCGGCGCCGGCCGGATGAATCACGCGCAGTTTGTTTTTCATATTCAGCCAGGAAGAATTCATGCGCCGGGCGAAGTCGGCTTCGTCGCGGTCAGGTGTGCGGTAGACCCAGAGTTGCTCGAACACTTCGTCCTGGCCCACGATCACCCGACCCTCCCCCTCGCCGGCAAGCAGCATCTGGCGCAGCACCAGCAGCATCGCGGTGTCGAGAAAGGTGAGCGCCGCGGTCCGAACCGTGTTCGGAGTTTTCAGCTCAGTCGTGCTCACGTTGCGCACGAAGGCGAACTCACCGACGCGGTCGATCACGAGATCGAGGAACAGCTCGTGCAGGCGAGAACGCAGGGCGATTTCATCGGCCAGTAACGCCGACCAGAGGGCTGGCGCCTTCACGCCCGACAGGTAGGGCCCCTTGATCAGCTCGAGCAGTGCGCGCCGGGATAGCTCTCCGAGTATGCCGGTGTCTTGCGCCCAGAGAGCGGGCCCGGGCGCGGAAAGATCCTGCGCTTCGCCAATAGTTGCGGTGGTGTCGGTCACAGCAGTCTCCCCGTGAAACGGTAGATCGGAATGTCGGCGGCGCGAGCGGCCTGGTCGCTGCCCTGCCAGCGCACGGTCTCGACGCCGCCGGGAATGGTGCCCTGGTGGGCGGCGAGGGTGAGCAGGCCCACGACGCTCGCGACGCCCTGGCTGGCCGGGTGACGTTCCAGTACCTCCCGCACGGTGCACACGTCGAGTTCGGTGAGCACGGTGTTGACGTTGTCGATGAGTTCTGCGAAATCGATCTCGGTCTCCCGGGCGAGGGCGCGCAGGGCGGCGAGGTCGGCTGTACCGGCGACATGTTCGACGATAGGCGCCGTCGCATCGAGTTCGGCTGGGTCGTGCAAACGCACGGCGCCGACGCTGCGCAGCGCGACCGCCGACAGCTCGAGGTGCAGCGTGGTTGGTTGATACGGCTTGGTGTGAGCGGATGCCGCCACTCCGGTGGCGAGCGCACCCCGCAGTAGGGAGCGCAGTACCCGGTCGCGCTGGTAGTCCTGGGACTGCACATAGCGGCGCAGGCCGCGGGCGAACGCGGTGATCACCTCGTGGATCTCGCCGCTGTGGTCCTTGAGCGTGCCGATGAAGCGGCGCAGAAACTGGCGCTGGGCGGGCGTGAGGTCAGCCGCGAAATCACCGGCCAGTACACGGGCCACATCGTCATCGAAGGCGCTGCCAACGGCGGGGTCGAGCACGAGGGCGGAGAATCCGGCGAAGCTGCGCCCCTCATCAGATTCGGCAATGAGGTCGACGCCGCGAAACACCTCGTCGAGCACGGTGCGCTGGGTGTCGTCGCTCTCGACGATACGCGCTCGCAGGTCGCGGTTGAGGTTCTCGAACTCGGCCCGCACCCGGGCGAAGTCGGATGGGATCTCCTCGGCCTGGGCCAGGATGTCCCGCACGCGTTCGAGGGCTCGGGCCGGGTCGAGGGTTTCGACGTCGCCGGCGTGGATGCGCTCGATCTGAGCGTCGATGCGGTCGCGTTGGGCGTGCAGTTGTTCGAGGCGGCGGGTGACGTCGGGGTCGGTGTCGATGGCGAGCTGGCCCAGCTGCACGCCGATGCTGGCGAGTCGCGATTCGGTGACGGTCTGCCGCGGTGCGGCGAGCTGCTCTAAAAAGCGGATGGCGCCAAGTGCGCCCGCGGCGAGCTCGAACGTTTCACCGCGGGTGTCTTCGTCGGCCCGGCGGGTGAGGAACCCTGACTTGCGCCATTCCGCGCAGTAGCCCTGGGCATTCTGGGGCAGGTCGAAACCGTGGCCGCGGAGGGCGTCGAGGTCGTGGTCGATGCGTTCGTAGAGCTCGGCCGTGGCCAGACGCCGGCTCTCTCCCCCGAGATGCTCGCTCAGTAATGCGGCGATGACGGGGGCGTTGGCGGCGCGGAGGAGCCGCCACGTGGCATCCGTTTCGATGAGTTGCCGCAGGGCATGCGTCTGACTGAGTGCGGACACGCGGCAGACCTCCTTCGACTCGCTTCAAGGGTACTGGTCGTCTGTTTCAGCCGTGCCCCCTTCGGAACCCGGCCGCGGAGCTCGGGCCGACAGTCAGAGGGGCACATCAGTCCATGGGTTGATCAAGGTGATTCCGAGATCCTGAAAGTCGCTGATATTTTTGGTGGCGAGCGCCATCCCCCTGCACCGGCAGATCGCCGCGATCATGCCGTCTTCCACGCTGAGCGGATGCCCGCTCGCGCGTCGAGAATCCTGCATCAATGCGTAGATACGCGCCGCGGGCTCGTCGTAGGGCAGCACGTGATCGGCATAGGTCGTTAGAGCGAGCTCTATTGCGGTCATCAAGCCGTCTCGGCGACGACCAGCGGGGAGCATTCGAACTCCGGTGAAGATCTCGCCAACGCTCACAGACGTCAGCGCAACGTTGTCGGCGACTCCATCCAACCAGGCCAGCACCGCGGGTTCCGGCCGCGTTCGCAGGGGCTCGGAAACAACGTTGGTATCCAGCACGATCATGAGAGATCGAGTTCGCGTCCCAAAGTGCGCGCCGGCAGTTTCAGGTCGTCGCTGCGAAATTCCGCCGTGGCGGCGACCCATGCTCTGGCGAAGTCACCGCCCGTCACGGCCGCACTCAATATCGATCGTGCTTCTGCTTCCATGGACTGATTGTTGGCTGCCGCGCGACGCTTGAGGCGTCGCTGTACTTCATCATCCAGATTGCGAACGGTAATAGCGGCCATAAGAAATCCCTTCCACAGATTGCTATCAATGCTAGCACCTAGGCACCAGACTGCGACGGTCAATCCGACGGAATGCCCGCGCGCCCGACGTGGTCGAGAATCGTCGCGCAGATTCTCATCCCGTCTTTGAACCGAGACAGCTCGAAGTTCTCCTTGGCCGCGTGATTGTTCTGGTCGGCGTTGGCATAGGGCACCAGAACCGACGGGATGCCGAGAATATCGGTGAAGACATAGTTCGGCAACGAGCTGCCAAGGCTTGGCGCCACGAAAGATTCGACGCCTGTCGCCTGCTGCACGGCACCGGCCAGAATCGCAGCAAAGGGACTGTCGAGCGCGCCCAGCACGAGCTGGGGCGTGCCGCTTCCACATCCATAGCCATCTGAGGTAATGGCGAGATCCGCCGTCAATAAGTCTTGATGGTGCCGCACGAGGTCCAGGTGCGGGCTGCCTAGCACTACCTCTCCCATAAAGAGCACTTTGACGTTGACCGGCAGCTCGCCGTGTGCGGCGAGCGTTGCCCGCAACGCCCAGAGCTGCGCGAGGTGCCGTCGCTTGTTATCGCATGTGCCGCGCCCGTAAATGAGCACGGTCGGCTGGTTTGGATCGACAAGTCGTTCGCCATACACTGCCGGCGGCCCGTATCCCTCGACCAGGTGTGTGCGCAGACCACTCGTGCACATGCTGTGCTGCACAACCTGGGCGCAGAAGGCGAGGTCGTACGTGGGCGAAACTCCGCCGCAGACGATGCTATCGAGGTAGGCGAGTTCTTCGAGCGCAGCGGCAAATCCGGAGTCGATCTGACCGTAGACATCGTCAAGGCGCGTGACTGGACCGGCTCGAAGGCTCTCAGAGTCCTGTCGTGTCGTGAGCATTGCGCAACCTTTTCTGGCGAGGATCGACGACCAATGGTGTTCATCATATAGATAGATGGTTTATTCAGCGATGCAAGACGCAAGAATCTGGCTGAGCATCCCACCAAGGAGGGAGCGCGATCGAGCTGATCGCGGCATGGTATGTTCCAATAATGTGCATCTCCAGCTGGCACAGCACCCTGTCACAGCAGCTCGTGCGCACCCACGCGCCCGATGCCCATAGTCGCCAATCAATCGCGGAAGCCGCATGACCTCGAACCCCGCGGAGTACGCCATAAACGCTGACGCTCCCGCCCCACCCCCTGCGGCCGCTCACACCACGGACTACATGATCGGTCCGGTTGCAGCAGCCCTCGACATCATGCTGGAGTTCGAGAACGGGCAACGCGAGCTGCGGGTAGCCGACATTGCCCGGCGCATCGGCGTGACCCGGAATAAGGCATTCCGCCTCATCAAGACTCTCGAATCCCGCGGCTTTCTGCAACGCATGGGCGACCACTACCGGGTCGGGAGCCGTCTCCTCACCCTCGGCGAAGTCGCCGCCAAACCGATCGAGGCGCTGCGTGCGGCCGCGCAACCCGAATTACAGGCATTACAGGTTCAGACCAACGAAACGGTTTATCTGATCACGCCTGTCGGCAACGAGGCGATCTGCATCTCCCGCATCGAGAGCACGCACTCCCTGCGCATCTCGGTCGACGTCGGGGCCAAACGGCCGTTGGATTCGGGTGCCGGGCAGAAGATGTTACTTTCCGGTCAGGACGAGCAACGGTTGGCTCAAGTGCTCAGTCACCGGGGACCTGCCTTCACCGAACACACCATCACCGACGAAAGCGAGCTGCGACATCAGCTCGACGAGATTCGCCAACGCGGTTACAGCCTCAGCCTCGGTGAGGTCGACGCTGGGGCCGGGGCTGTCGCCGCGCCCGTCTACGACTATTCGGGCGTGATGATTGCGGCGCTGGTCATTGGCGGCGCTATGGCGCGCGTATCAGCGAATCTCGACGGTGTCTGGAAAGAGCTCGTCGTCAGCGCCGCCCACCGCATTTCTGTAACTCTTGGCTTTCAGGACAAATAGTGTTAGTTCTGGCGCGTTGCGGTCTGCCCAGCCGCCCAGAGTAATGGAGTACCGACCATGAAACGTATCCAAGTCGCGACAACCCTCTGCCTGGCCCTCTCGGTTTCGCTCCTGATTGGTTGCAGCGCAACGGTCGAACCAGAGAAGACTGCGGAACCGGCAGCATCCACTCTTTTGGACCAAAGCATTCATGACGCCCTGCCCCAGGCCATTCAGGACGCCGGCGAGCTCACCGTCGTCACGAGCGGAGCGAACCCGCCCTGGTGGGTGACGGTGCCCGGTGAAACCGGCGAGTATACCGGCGCTGGCGCCGAACTCATGGCGGCCGTCGGCGAAGTAATGGGCATTGAGGTCAAGATCGCTACCGTGCCGGATATCTCCGGTGCGTTTGCCGCGATCAGCGCCGAGCGCTACGCCTTCGGGTTCTTTCCTTACGCCGACTCGGTCGGTGGGCCGAAGGAGCGACCGGGCGCCGAATTCGTGGACGTGCTGCAGGAGGTCGTGCCATTCCTGGTCGAAAAGGGCAACCCGAAGAACGTCACCAGCATGGACGAATTATGTGACGTGACCGTTGCAGCGCTGGCCAACGCCGCCACCTACAAGGTTGCAGAGGCCCAGGCAGTGAAATGCCAGGAGCAGGGCAAGGACCTGACCGTACTCAGCGTCGCGAGCGTACCCGACGGTGTGCTGGCACTGCGATCAGGGCGAACGGATGCCTTCTTCACCGGCGGAGCTTCACTGTTCCACGCGGCCAAGGAGTCGAACGGCGAGCTGGAAGTCGTGGGGGACGATTTTGCGAACGGGTTCGCCGGTCAGTTCATGGGAGCGTTGCTCCCGAAGGACTCCGAACTCTCCGATCCACTGCTCGCGAGCTTTCAGGTGCTGTTCGACAACGGTGACTACGAGAAGATCATGACCAAGTACGGCCTCGACCGCGAGATCATCGACCAGCCCGGCATCAACCTCTACGCCGACTGGCTCGTCGAGAACCCGCAGTAATCTTGGCAACGCTGCCGAGTAACCAGGCCGACATTGAACTGCCAGTCGCGCAACACCCCGTGGACGTGGCCGGGGCGCTCTCGCCCCGACGCCCCGCTACCTGGGTGCTCTCCATCATCACCGTGGTCGTCGTCGCACAACTCGTGCAACTGCTGGTGACGAACCCGAACTTTGAGTGGGACGTTGTCGGGCAATATCTCAACAGCGAAACCGTGCTCCAGGGTGTCGTCATGACCCTCTTTCTCACGGTAACGGCGATGACGATCGGTCTGGTTCTCGGCGGCGTTCTGGCGGTGTGCCGATTGTCGGACAACGCACTCCTGCGCACGCTGGCCTCCTCGTACATCTGGTTCTTCCGCGGCACACCGCAGCTCGTGCAGCTGATCTTCTGGTTCAATATCGGCCTGCTCGTGCCCGTCTTGAGCATCGGAATCCCGTTCGGTCCAGCATTCGCGTCCATCGAGTCCAATACCCTGATCACACCGCTGCTGGCTGCCATCGTCGGCCTCGGCCTGCACGACGCGGCCTACCAGGCCGAGATTTATCGCGCCGGGCTGATCTCCGTTGACGAGGGACAGCTCGAGGCAGCCAAGGCGCTGGGAATGAAGCCGGCCCGGGTGTTCTTTCGAATCCAGCTGCCGCAAGCGATGCGGTTCATCGTTCCTCCCACCTTCAACTCCATCATCGCGCTGGTGAAAGGCACCTCGCTGGTCAGTGTGATCGGCGGCGCCGAATTGTTGTTCTCGGTCAAGGAGATCTACAGCCAGACCTATCAGACCGTGCCGCTGCTGATCGTCGCAAGCATCTGGTACCTCTTCATCACGACCGTGCTCAACGGCGTGCAATTCTTCATCGAGCGTCACTACGGCCGGGGTTCCAGCCGCAACGGCAGCTCCTCCATGGTCGCCAGGTTTCTCGATCGACGGGCCGCCGAACGCAACCTGAATCGAGGGATGGAATCATGACCCAACCCATTTTGCGCATCAGCGGATTGCGTAAGCAATTCTCCGGCGTCGACGTTCTCAAGGGCATCGACCTCGACGTTCACGTTGGCGAAACCGTGGCCATCCTCGGTTCGTCGGGGTCAGGCAAGTCCACCCTGTTGCGCTGCGTGAACTGCCTCGAGGTTCCCAGCGGCGGGGCGATCTGGGTGGGCGAGGAGCTCATGGGCTACCGGCAGGAATCCGGCAGCACCGTGCGTCGGCTCACCGAAAGCCAGATTGCCGTGCAGCGGCGAAAGGTGGGGATGGTCTTTCAGAACTTCAACCTTTTTCCGCACTGGACCGTTCTGCAGAACATCGCCGACGGACCCCGCTCCATTCTAAAACTGAGCAAGGCCGACGCCATCGAGCGCAGCATGGCGCTGCTCACCCGGGTTGGACTGGCCGACCGCGCGCAGGCCTACCCCCGCCAGTTGTCTGGCGGACAACAGCAGCGGGTCGCTATCGCTCGGGCTCTGGCCCTCGAACCCGCCGTGCTTCTGTTTGACGAACCGACCTCGGCGCTCGACCCGGAAAACGTCGGCGAGGTCACCGATGTGATGGCTGCGTTGGCGGCCAGCGGGGCGACTATGCTCGTGGTCACCCACGAGCTCGGCTTCGCCCGGGCCGCCGCCGATCGTGTTGTCTTCATGGACGGCGGCGTCATTCTGGAGCAGGGAACGCCAACCGAGGTGTTCGACCACTCGCGGGAACCGCGCACTCAGGAGTTCATGCGCAAGACCCTGGTCTGAGTATCCAGCGAATGCCCCGCTGTCGTCATGCACATATGGCACGAATCGCCGCAGCGACACGGCACCAAAAGTTCACCCAGTTCGTGGGGCGCCGCACTGTAGCGGCACGTGCTTAGCTAAACCAGAAGCATTTCTGGGGGCAGTACAATCCACAATCTCACGCGGAAAAGCGATACCACTATGGGCAAAATGCACCAACGAGCGCGCAAGGCCATTGCGGGCAACGAATCCCGCCAGGGCGGGCAGAGCAAATGAGCGTTCCCCGGCTCTATCTCTCGGTCAACGGATGCCTCTGCCCCAGTTCCGAACCGGACCCGGCCTGGGGCGACGTGGCGAAAGCATCGATCAGCATTGACCATGGTGACGGCCAGGCATCCACCCACGACGTGCATTGGGCTCCCCGACTCATCACCGCCCTTGACTCCTTGCTTATGCAATATGGCGTTGAACTGGTCTGGCTCACCTCGTGGAACGAGCTCGATGCCACCCGCCAGCTTCTCGTACCCGCGCTGCACGGGCTTGCCGGCGGCCGCATGCTCGACGTCACCACCCCGCCGATCAGCCCCGGCAAGACTGATGGCGAGACGGGGCTGTGGAAGTCACAGCGCATCGAGGAAGATCAAAACGTGCCGGCGCCATTCATCTGGATCGACGATGCCGACGTTCAGATTCACGGCGAAAAGGTGCGGAGCGTCACTCAGGAAACACCATCGCTGCTGATTCCGCCACACTCCGAAGTGGGCATCACCGTCGACGACATCGCCCTGATGCGCAGCTGGCTGGAACAGTTGGTCTGAGTTGATGCGCTCAGCTCGTTGCAGCCCTGTCTAGCTAGGTGCGCCAGTGCGGTTCGGGGCTGGGGGTGTTGGCTCGGTGGCTGTGGGCGGGGCGCCAGGTTTGGGTGGGGTCCCAGAGGAGTGGGCCGAGTACTTGGGGCCTTCCGCCGACCATGCGAATCTGCCAGCCGTTGGTGTCGATGGTGTGGTGATGAAACCAGCACAAGAGTGTTCCGTTGTCGACGTTGGTTGGTCCGCCTTGTCCGGCGGGGTGGACGTGGTGGACTTCGG
>NZ_SOEY01000022.1 GCF_004402535.1 Cryobacterium glaciale
CAGATGGCCCCCAACAGAAATATTCGGCGGCCCCGAAACGCGCTACTGACCGCATCACTCCGTGGCCCCCGAGGTCAATATCGATGGCCCCCAGCAGGGCTAATACTCAAGAACACGCGGTGGACTCCGGGGAGGACTTCGTGCGCGGCCAATCCGGAGGCCTTGATGGACGTGCTCGTGTGGTCGTAAAGTCCTTGCGTCGCAGCCGAGTAGGCAGACCAGCCGTCGGTGATCACGTTGCTGCCGGGCTCAACATTGACGTCCAAGAAGGCTGCGAGACTGGTTGTGCTGGCGTCGGGGATGACGCTGAGGCGAACGCGACCGAAGCGCCCGAGATCTCGCTCGATGACTCCTCCTATCAGGAGTTTTTTTGCGAACCGCGGCCCCGGACGCCGGGCTCGACGCCGCCGAGGAGGGTCTCGTCGACTTCAACGTCGCCACGGAGTTTGTCACGACTCGGACGCACCATCACGGATCGATACCGGTGCAGCATCATCCACGCCGTCTGGATCGAGCCCAATTCCATCTCGCGCTGCACCTGAGTGGCCGAGATCCCAATTTTGTCCCCCACCATCCGCCAAGCCACGGCGAACCACACCGTCAACGGTGTTCGCGTCTTATCGAAAACCGTCCCTGCGGTCAGGATACTCGCCGGTTGCAGCCGCCACACTTCCATCTAGAGTCCGGTAACCGCCACCCCGTCAGGCTTGAACAATGCGGGCACACAAATCCATCCGGCCAGCGCAGCCAGTCCAAATAATCCAGGCATTTCCAGTCCTCGTCGAACCACGAGTGCATTTGTGCATACGACCGGGGGAAATCCTAGCCAGCACGACGGTTTTCAGCCACACAACAACGGTAACCAACTCAAATCGCCTCCGCCACATCCCCGTAAACCGGTGCACCTAAATAGAAAGCCCTTTTCCTGAATTGGCCACGGGGCAGGTGAACGGATGCTGGGTCGTATCCGATTCGGTTACACGCGTTCCCAGATCGCGGCGAGGCCCTGGCCGCCGCCGATGCACATGGTTTCGAGCAAGAACTGGCCGTCGGTGCGCTGCAAGTGCCGGGCGGCGGTGGCGAGGATGCGGGCGCCGGTCGCTCCGACCGGGTGTCCAAGGGAGATGCCGGAGCCGTTCACGTTGGTGCGTTCCCAGTCGGCGTCGGTGAAGTTCCATTCCCGGCTGACGGCGAGCACCTGCACGGCGAAGGCCTCGTTGAGTTCGATCAGGTCGATGTCCGCGATGCTCAGGCCCGCACGTGCGAGCGCGAGCTTGGTCGCGGGCACGGGTCCGAGGCCCATTCGGCTGGGGCTCGACGCCGGCGCGCGCCCAGGACGTGAGGCGCACGAGCGGGGTGAGCCCGAGTTCGGCGGCGCGTTCGGGGGTGGTCACGAGGCAGGCGGCGGCCGCGTCGTTCTGCCCGCTCGCGTTTCCGGCAGTGACAGTGGATGCCGCATCCGCTTTCGCCAAAATCGGCTTCAGGCCCGCCAGCACCTCGACACTCGTCTGCCGCGGGGTCTCATCGGCGAAGACCACGACGGGGCCCTTGCGGCCGAGCACCGTGACAGGCACGATCTCGTCGACAAACAGGCCGTCGGCAACGGCGGCGAGGGCCCGTTGTTGGGAGCGCATGGCGAGTTCGTCCTGCTCGACGCGGGTAATGGCGTAGTCGCGGCGCAGGTTCTCGGCGGTTTCGAGCATGCCGCCCGGCACCGGGAAGTGCTGTCCGCCGGCTGTTTCGCGGCCGCGGCCGAGGGCGTCGCGCAGCAGCATGCCGGCGGTGCCGCCCACGCCCCAGCGAGAGTCGACGGTATAGAACGGGGCTTGGCTCATCACGTCCACGCCACCGGCGATCACGAGGTCGCTCACGCCGGTCTGCACCTGCATCGCGGCGTCAAGCATCGCCTGCAGGCCAGAGCCGCAGCGGCGGTCGACTTGCACACCGCCGACAGTCACCGGCAGGCCCGCGTTCAGGGCGGCGACCCGGACGACCGGGGCGGCCTCGGCCGTCGGATACGCCTGGCCGAAGATCACGTCGTCGACCAGCGCACCGTCCAGTCCCGTGCGTTCGATCAGCGCGGCGATCACCGTCGCGGCGAGGTCGGCGGGCGCGACGGCCTTAAACGCGCCGCCGAAACGGCCGATCGGGGTGCGGAGAGGTTCGCAGATGACGACCTCGCGCAGCGCCCTCATGCGGAAACCGGTTCGCTGAGCGGTGTAGGTGCACTGAGCAGTGTGCGAATGGTCAGCGGCGACTCCGGCACGAGCAGCGTCGCCTCTGTAGCAGCCTGAACATGAGCCACGGTGACGCCCGGCGCGACCTCGCGCAGTACGAGTCCGGCCGGGGTGACGTCGATCACGGCGAGATCGGTGATGATGCGCGTCACGACGGCCTTGCCAGTCAGCGGTTGGTCGCATGTATTCTTGATCTTGTGCTCGCCGGTCTTGGTCGTGTGTTCCATCACCACGATCACGGTATCGGCGCCGTGCACGAGGTCCATCGCGCCGCCCATGCCCTTGATCATCTTGCCCGGCACCGCCCAGTTGGCGATGTCCCCGGCCACCGACACCTGCATCGCACCGAGCACGGCCACGTCGATCATGCCGCCACGAATCATGCCGAAGCTCTGCGCCGAATCGAAGTACGCCGCCCCCGCATTCACGGTGACTGTCTCCTTGCCGGCGTTGATCAGCTTCGGGTCTTCCTCGCCCTCCCACGGATACGGGCCCACGCCGAGCACACCGTTCTCGGAGTGCAGCACCACGTGCACGCCCTCCGGCAGAAAATTCGGAATGAGCGTCGGCAAACCGATACCCAAATTGACGTAGGAGTCGGGGGCGAGTTCCTGGGCGGCGCGCGCCGCCATCTCGTTACGAGTGAGAGCCATCAGAGTTTTCCTTCCAGACCAGCGGATACGGGGCGCTTGCGGGTCGTGATCTTCTCGATCGGCAGGTCGGCGGCATCCGTTGCCCCAAGCCGCACGATACGGTTCACGTAGATGCCCGGCAGGTGCACCTGATCCGGGTCGATCTCACCCGATTCCACGAGCTCGTCGACCTCCGCAATCGTGATGCGACCCGCCATGCCAGCCACGGGGTTAAAGTTGCGCGCGGACTTCTCAAACACGAGATTGCCGTGCCGGTCGCCCTTAGCGGCGCGCACGAGAGCGTAATCCGTGACAATCGCCTCCTCGAGCACATATTCCTTCTCCGACCCGAGCGAACCGATACGGCGGGTCTCCTTCGGCGGCGACGACACCACCACCTCACCGCCCGGCCCGTAGCGCCACGGCAGACCGCCATCAGCGACCATCGTGCCCACCCCACTCGCTGTGAAGAACGCCGGAATACCGGTGCCGCCGGCGCGCAGCCGCTCGGCAAGGGTACCCTGCGACGTCAGCTCCACCTCAAGTTCGCCGCCGAGATAGCGGCGGGCGAAATCCCTATTTTCACCGATGTACGACGCGATCACCCTACTGATCCGACCCTCCCGCAACAGCTCACCAAGACCCCACCCATCGACACCACAGTTGTTAGAGGCAACATGCAAGTTCGTGCTGCCAACCTCAAGCAGCGCACGAATCAGTACAATCGGCACACCGACCAAACCAAAACCACCGACAGCGATCGAGGCCCCATCGGGAATATCCGCCACGGCGGCCGCGGCAGAAGAAAACGTCTTATCCATGTTGTTAGTCCTCTAAACGGTCGGGGGGGTATCGGCATCGAGCCCCGCGAACGTGTCGCGGGCCACGGCGAAGGCTGTATTCGCGGCCGGCACACCGGCATAGATGGCGGTGTGAAGTATGGCCTCGCTGATCTCGGCGCGGGTCAGCCCATTGGCCAACGCCGCCCGCACGTGCATCGCGAGTTCACCCTCGTGACCGCCCGCCATGAGCGCTGCGATCGTGAGAAAGCTGCGAGTGCGCCGGTCGAGGCCGGGCCTGGTCCAGATCTCGCCCCAGGCATAGCGGGTGATAAAGTCCTGAAAAACGGCAGTTTCGGGGGTGATCGCGGCGGTCGCCCGGTCCACATGGGCGTCACCGAGCACTTCCCGGCGAACCACCATGCCGTCCTCGTAGGTCTGGTTTGCAGTGCGGGAGGCCGCCAGAGGGCCGAACAGGTCGAGGAGTAGCGCGGCGACCTCCGCCGGGCGCTCCAGGGCGGGAAGGTGGGCTGCGCCGCGGATGAGTTCGTGGCGGGCCGCGGGGATCGATGCCGCCAGGTTCACGAGTATGTCCGTGGGCGTGGCCACGTCAAACTCGCCCGAGGCGCACAACACGGGCGTGTGTATGCCGCCAACGGCATCCGTCGCGTCGTAGTCGGCGAGTGCCTCGCAGCAGAGCGCATACGACTCGTCGTTGACGGCGCTCAGTTCGTTCAGGGCTGCGGAACCGGCGGCCGTATCGCGTTCAAGGAACCCCGGCGCAAACCAGCGCTGGGCGCTGCTGACGACCACACTCGGGGTGCCGCTGCCGCGAATCTGCGCGGCCCGTTCCCGCCAGCCCTCTGGGGTGCCGATCTTCGGACCGGAGCAGATCACGCCGAGGCTCAACAGGCGGTCGGGGTGCCGCACGGCCAGCTCAAGCCCGACGGCACCGCCGAGGGAGATGCCGGCGTAGTGGAAGGAGCCGCCGCCGACCGAATCGACGAGGGCGATCACGGCGTCAGCGAGTCCGGCGAGCGTGAACGGATGCGAGGCGGCCGGGCTGGCCCCGTGGCCGGGCAGGTCGAAGCGCAGAACCCGGTAGGTCTCGGCGAGCGGCCCAACGACGCCGTCCCAGAGCGAGGTCGTGGTTCCGAGGGAGGAGCCGAGCACCACGAGCGGCGCTGCGGGTGCCGGGCCCCGAACGGGCGTGACCGTTCCGATCAGGGCCGGCACGGTCGTCAGTGGAACAGTCATAAGTGGCACAATCATTAGGTGTTTGTCCTTAGTGGTTCAGGGGCAAGGGCCGGATCGCACTGCGCGCGGTAGCGCTCGAGCACCCGGTCGATTCCCACCGTTGACTGACCGAGGTCGCAGCGGTGGTCATAGGTCGATTCGGGCAGAGCTCGCAGGCCATCGGTCGCGTCGAGCCCGCCCACATCGAGTTCCTGCTCGACTCGCCGAATCATGGCGTAGGCGGCCTCCATGACCTGTACAGATCTTCTTTGGAATCGAAGTAGTAGTAGATCATGCGCTTGGTCGTGCGCGTCAGTTCCGCGATCCTGTCGACTCGCGCGACGGCGAACCCGCTCGCCGCGAACTCGACCGTGGCTACCTGAAGGATGTTGTCCCGGGTGCGCTCAGCGTCCCGGCGCCGCCCGTTGTCCGCGTTGTCTCTCGCGGTCGGGATGCTCCTTCAACTATGAAACGCTGGCCGTGCGTGGAATTCAGCACAGAGTGGGGCCGTGCACAGTCGCTCACAGCCCACCCTATCCGGTGTGCCACGGGCCTATTGAGCGGCCGGTACCTGCTCCCGAGCAGTCTTGCCTTGCGTGGTGCCCAACTGGGCCATCGGCACCCGGAAGGTCTCTCTGGCGGTCGCCACAGCTACGACATGCTGCTGAAGCTCAGGCAGGTTTTCGAAGCCGTAACGCTCCGGTTCCCGAGTGCGCGCGGGCAGAGGGTTTGGCCCGTTGACCACAAGCACGAGTGGTTGTTCTGCATTTTGTGACATCATCGTTGATTTCATTTCCTCGATGGAACGTACCAGTTAGTACATTGCGGATGGAGGCGTCAGCCCTCTCAAGGATTCGTCCAACGGAGTCCGGTGTACTGCTCGGCGAGGGGGTGACGGAGTCGAGCTGCCTTCCGCCGAGTTGCTCGGGGCCGTGGCGCTGCAGGTCGAACCGGGCCGGGCGCTGCCAGCCTCGCAGACCGCAGCCGGAGAGATACAACTCCAGGGCACCTCGTCCCGCTGCATCCAGCCCCTGGACGCGCCCCCCAGTTCCCGCTCAGGCTCGGGTCGGGGGCATTGCGCATTTCAGGCCGTGGCGCGCCGATAACCGAGTGCTCGGCTGATACCCCGCGCGGCCTGTCGTACGGCCTGTTCGTTCTCGGGAGACGGTTTCTCGGCCGTGCTCGTAACGATCGACACCGCAGCCACCGCCTGCCCGGTTCGGTCACGAATGGGAGCTGCCAGCGAACTCGATCCCACCGTCATCTCCTCCGACATATACGCCATTCCTTCGGCCCGGATTCCCGCGAGACGTTTACGGAGGAGGTCGGGATCGGTCACCGTCATGGGTAGAAAACGCTGCATCGACGACTCCAAGTAGTCCTGCACGGAGTCATTAGGCGCATAGGCCAGCAGCACAAGACCCACCCCGGTGGAGTGCAACGGGAGCCGACCACCCACGCGGGAAATCACCCGCACCGCGTGATGGCCGGAGAGTTTCTCGAGATACAGGGCATCGCGCCCGTCACGAATGGCCAAGTGAACGTGTTCGCGGGTGGTTTCGTAGAGGTCTTCGAGATACGGAAGCGCAATCGTGCGCAGATTGTGGGCGGTAGGCGTCTGCACACCCACCTCCCACAGCCGCATGCCCAGGGAGTATTGAACCGTCCCGGGTTTCATGCCGCCGTTTTGTTGGCGGCTTCGACATTTATCGGGCCGTTTGTTTCAGCGTAGTAGTTGCGTTCATATTCTTCGGGCGGCATGTTCCCGAGCGCGCTGTGCAGGCGCCGATTGTTGTACCAATCCAGCCAATCGAAGGTGAGCTTTTCGACGTCAGCAAGGGTCTTCAACGGGCCCGTCACGAACGGTNCGTCTCGGCAGCCGCGTTGTCATAGGCGTCGCCGATGGTCCCGATCGAGGCGACGAGCCCCTCGAGCGCGACGGTTTCTGTGAACTTGATGGACGTATATTGTGAGCCAGCGTCTGAGTGATGTATCAGCCCTGGTCGCACCGCGTGGCCGGCATGGTCGCGGCGCCAGAGCGCCATATTCAAACAGGCTTCAACGAACGGTGTGTCCTTGNGATGTATCAGCCCTGGTCGCACCGCGTGGCCGGCATGGTCGCGGCGCCAGAGCGCCATATTCAAACAGGCTTCAACGAACGGTGTGTCCTTGATCGTTGACGCATGCCAGCCCACAATCGCTCGCGAGTACAGGTCGAT
>NZ_SOEY01000030.1 GCF_004402535.1 Cryobacterium glaciale
TCCGCCGTCGTGAACCCTGAACTAATAGACATTTCCCTGCCTCCTACTGATCATGAACTGACTCACAACCAGCCTGACGCAGAGGGTACGCGGGAGATCGGTTCTGGCCGGAACTCCCGCGCAACTCGCAACGCGGGACCTCAGCCAGTGCGCGCGAGTTGCGCCTCCCGCGCAGCTGCGCAACTCCCGCGCAGCGTGAAACGGGTGACGGGTCAGCGGCGTGGGCTCAGGCGGGCGCGGCGTAGGGCGGCGAGCACGGCCGGGCCGACGAGGGTGATGCCGACGACCGTGGTGATAGCGCGAACGGTGTCCCAGGTGAGGGTCGACGTGACGAGCGAGTACAGCGCGAACGAGGCGAGGTTCTGGCCGGCGTCGGCGCCAGCCGCGTAGGAGATGCCGGTGCCGCTGCCGACGGCGAACGGCCAGAACCAGAGGTTCATCATGAGCCCGAACAGATACGAGGCGACCACGCCGTAGGCGGCGAGGACGACGATTTCCCAGCGGCGGCGCGAGCGCTGCGCGGTCGCACGCCGCCCGGGTTCGATCGGGGGAGACGCCTTCGTCCTGCGCGGCAGCAGCCCGGCTCCGGCACCGACCCAGCCGCAAGCGAACATCTGGAACGGGGTCCACGGGCCGAAGCCGCCCCAGAGCACCGAGGACACCGCGATGGTGAGCAGACCGAGCAGAAAACCGAACCGGGCGCCATAGACCCGGCCGGCCAGAATCAGCAGCACGAACACCGCCTCGACCCCGCCGACGCCGGCGCCCGCGATGCGCACCGCGGCGCCGACGGCCGAGAGCACGCCGAGCAGCGCGACGGTCTTCGCCGTGTACATCTCCCGGTCGAGGGTGAGCGCGAGGGCCACGATGAGCGCCGGAATCAGTGCGAACGCCACGATCGGAACCGCGACCTGCGCGTCGGCCGGCACCGCCCCGACGAAGAACGGCCAGGCGAAGGCGGCCGCGGCGAGCACGCTGCCGCCACCGAGGATCCACTCGGTCCAGCGGATGCTGCGGCGCGGCTGTGCGCGATCCGCCTGCTCACGTAAACGGTCGCTGAGTACGATCCCGCTCGAAGCCCTGGCGCCTGGGGTGCCAGAGACATCGCCGCGGGGCCCGCGCGGCCCTGTCACCGGCGCACCTCGATCGGCGAAGACAGCCGGCCGGCCTGCATCCGCAGGGTGCGCTTGGCCAACCCCCGCGCGAAGTCGTCGTCGTGGGTGGCGAAGATGACCGCGGCGCTGTGGCTTGCGGCCGTCAGCAGTGCCGCGCTGACCAGGGTGCGCGCCGCGCGGTCGAGGCCGCGGGTGGGTTCGTCGACGAGCAGCAGGGCCGGCCGGGCCGCGAGCTGAATGGCCATCACGAGGCAGAGACGCTCGCCGGCCGAGAGGTCGCGCGGGTGGCGCTCGAGCAGTCGCCCGGCATCCGTTTTGGTGTCGAAGCCGAGCAGGTGCGCAAAAGTCTGTGCTGTGTCAGCGCCGGCCAGCCCGCGATCGGCGCGGCGACATTCCTCGGCCACGGTGATCGCAAACAGAAGGTCGTCGAAGTTCTCCGGCACGAGGGCCACGGCCTGCCGGCGGGTCCGCCGCTTGAGCGAGAGAACATCATGACCGGTGACGATGACGGTGTCAGCAGCCGTCGGCAGTGCGATCGCGCGCAGCAGGCTGCTCTTGCCGGCACCATTGTTGCCGCGCAGGGCGATCAGCTCGCCCGCCTGCACCTCGAAGGACACGTCGTTCACGACCACATCAGCCTGATGCCGCACACTCAGCCGACGGATGCTCGCGAGCGGTTCTGCAGGCCTGTTTCCGGTAGTTCGAGTCGCGTCCGCCTCGCCTGCTGCGAGGCCAGGAACGTTTCCCACCGATGCGAGTGCTGTGGCCCACGCGGGCGAATCGGCGGGGCGCGGGCCATCCGAGTCTGCGTTGCTCCCCGGTGCTACCGTCGTGCTGATTTCGTCCGGCGAGAGCTCGTGCAGGCGGCTGCATCGAATCTGGAGCCAGGCATCCGCTACCCCGGCGAACTCGCGCGTGTTGTGTTCGGCGATGACGACGCAGACGCCGGCCTCGTGGGCGAGCTGGCCGAGCACGGTGCAGACCCGCTCGCGGGCGGCCGTGTCGAGGTCGGCGAGGGGTTCGTCGACGAGCAACAGGATGGGATGGTTCACCAGGGCCGCTGCGATCGCGACGAGGCTGGCTTCACCGGCCGAGAGTTGCTCGATCGAACGGTCGACCAGGGGAACGATTTTCAGCCGGGCGGCGACCTCCAGAACGCGGGCATGCACGATTTCTGCGGCCACGTTGCGCACGGCGAGGGCGAAGCCGATCTCGTCGTGCACCGTTTCGGACGCGAAGCCGAGCCGAACGTTCTGCGCGACGAGCCCGACGAATCCCGCGGTGTCACGCGGGGGAGTCGACGCCCGGTCGGCGCCGGCGATGTCGATGCGCCCGTGCTGAACGCCGTCGTAGAAGTGCTGGAACAGGCCGCTCATGCTGTGCAGCAGGCTGGTCTTTCCCGATCCGGTGGCGCCGACGATCACGGTGAGGGTGCCGGGCGCCAGCGTGACGTTGAGTTCGTCGAGGTGCCAGTTCGTGTCGCCCGGCAGGGCACCGAAGTTCAGCGCAGCATCCCGGAGCACCACCGGCGCCTCACATACGCCGGTCACGACGCGGGTGGCCGCGAATCCGCGGGTCTCCATCGACGTGGCCAACGCGAGCGCGCGTTCTATTGTCTGCTCAAAGATGGGCACGAGCAGCGACGCGATGGATCGCTCGCCGCGCAGGGCACGGGCGACCCGCACCCGCCGCACCGATTCCAGAAGCGCCGGAAAGGTGGCCCAGGCGATCACGAGGGAGCGTGAAATGGCCCGCAACGGCCCACGGCCGGCACCGCGGGCGAACAGCGACTGCACGTTGATGACCGCGTTGAGCAGGCCGAAGAACACGATGACGGCGGCGACCGGCAGTGCGCTGAGCGCCGCGTTGCCGAGCCCGAGCAGGGTGATCGGGCCCAGCAGGGTGATGTGGCTGAACGGTCCGTCCAGCCGCAGCCGCGGAAGATCCAGCAGCAGTGCGCCCGTGCCGGCGCCGGCGCCGCCGAAAACCACCCGGTAGACGACCCGCAGCAGCACGAAGCCGACTGCGAGCACGACTGCCGCGCGCAGCGGGGCCAGGCGCAGGCGCAACACTAGCTGCCGGGCGTGGGAGTCTCGATGCCGGTGGTGTAGACGAGGCCGACCGACTGGCCGGGTTCGACCTCAAGCGTGCCCAGGCCCTCCATGGCATAGTCCCAGTCGGCGTCGGGGGCGGCCTTCACCCAAAGGGCCCAGTAGGCGTAGGCCGGCGGCATCGACGCGCAGGTTTCGGTGAAAGATTCCTCGCCCTCCACCACGACGGTTTCGTCGGCGGCCGGGCGTTCGTTGACGCGGCAGACGATCTGGTCGCCGTATTCGACGCTGCCCTCGGTCGTGACGCCGGTCGTGGCGAGGGTCTGGCTCGCGGCAATCGGCTCGGTCGCGTCGACGCACTCGGTGACCGTATCGGCGTCAAGGGTGCCGAAGTCGACGACAACGGTGACGCCGGCGCAATTGCCGGCCGCGGCATCCGCTTCAGCCGTGGCGGTCGCGGCAGCGGATGCCGACGAGCTGGCAGCAGCGCCGGAATCAGCGGTGGCGCATCCGCTTAGGGCGGCAAGCAGCACCAGGGCACCCAGTGTTGAAACGGTGCGAGTGGTCGCGGTGAAAAATGGCGAAGTGAGGTTCATGAATCCAGAATACCTAGCGTTTAGAGGATGCCGGCGACTCGGTCGAGCCCCCCGCGGAGGTCGAGCAGAAGGTCGTCGAGCGCTTCGATGCCGACCGACAGGCGCAGCATTCCGGCGGTGATGCCGAGGCGAGCGTTCAGATCGGGGGCGAACGAAGCGTGGGTGGTGGTGAGCGGGTGCAGCACCATGGAGCGGGTGTCGCCGATGCCGGTCATGCGGCTGAACACGCGCAGGCCGTTGGTAAAGGCGCGGGCACCCTCGGTCCCGCCCTTGACGGTGACGGCGAAGACCGATCCGGTGCGGCCGTTGTAGTACTTCTGCGCGACGTCGTGCAGCGGGCTGCTGGGCAGGCCGGCGTAGTCGACGACCTCGACCTCGGGCTGTTCTTCAAGCCAGTGCGTGATGGCAAGGGAGTTGTCGACGTGGCGTTCCATGCGCAGCGATAGGGTTTCGATGCCCTGGTGCAGCAAGAATCCGTTGAACGGTGAGAGTGACGGGCCGACATCGTTGACGACGGCCTCGCGCACATACTGGGCGTAGGCGGCCGGGCCGAACCGCTCGAGCAGCGACGGCAGGCCGGGGCGCAGCGAGTCGGTCAGCAGCGGGTAGCGGCGTGAACTCGCCGCCCAGTCAAAGGTTCCGCCGTCGATGATGGCGCCCGATACCCCGGCGCCGTGGCCGCTGAGAAACTTCGTGGTCGAGTGCACGACAATGTCGGCGCCGTGCTCGAACGGGCGAATCAGGTAGGGCGTCGCCACGGTGTTGTCGACGACGAGCGGAATGCCGTGGCGGCGGGCGACGGCGGCGATGCGGGCAATGTCGACGACGTCGTTACGCGGGTTCGGGATGGTTTCGGTGAAGATGGCCTTGGTTTCCGGCCGAATGACTGCGTCCCAGGCGGCGTCGGAATCGGTGTCCCAGACGTAGTCGACCTCGATGCCCATGCGGCGAAAGCTGCGTCCGAGCAGAATGCGGGTACCGCCGTAGATGCTCGCGGTCGAGACGATGTGCTCGCCCGACTCGGCCAGGGCGAACAGGGCGGCGCTGATCGCGGCCTGCCCGCTCGACACGGCGACACAGGCGGTGCCGCCCTCGAGCGACGCGAGGCGCTGCTCGGCGACCGCGTTGGTGGGGTTACCCTGCCGGGAGTAGATGGGTTCGCGTGAACCGCCGTTGAACCGGGCGGCCCCGTCATCGAAGGAGTCGAAGACGTAGCCGGCGCTCAGGGTGAGCGGCGGAATGCGCGCGCCGCGGTTCTCATCTGCATATTCGCCCACGTGCACCTGGCGGGTATCGAAGCTGAAGCCGTCCCAGTCGGTGATCGGCGCGACGACCTCGGTGGCGTCAGATTTGAGTAGCGAAGCGGATGCTGGTGCTGGCATGGAACTTCCTGTTGCGTCGGGCGGTGATTTCGTGTGGGGCTGCGGATGGGCATCCGTTGTGGAGGGCATCAGGCGGCCGCGCTCGGCGGTGCGGCGGCGGCTTCCCTCGCGACGAGCGCCGCGATGCGGGCCACGGCCTCGCGCAGGGTGTCGGGGGAGCATGCCAGGTTGAGGCGGGCGAAGCCCTGGCCGCCGAGCCCGAACGACTCACCGCTGTTGAGGGCGACGCGGGCATCGTCGAGAATTCGCTGGTAGGGGTTGTCCCCGAGACCGATCTGGCGAAGATCCATCCAGGCAAGATAGCTGGCGCGCGGCCGGTGATAGATCACGGCGGGCAGGTGTTCGCGGAGCAGGGAATCCAACAGAGCATCGTTGCTGACAATTTGTTCGATGGCATTGTCGAGCCAGTCGGTACAACCGAACGCGGCGATGTTCGCGTGCAGTCCGAGGATGCTGGTGCGACAGGCGACCTCCTCCGGCAGGCAGTTGAGCAGCTCATTGGTGGCGTCATCGGCAGCGACGATGATGGCGCACTTGAGCCCGGCTACGTTCCAGCCTTTGCTCGCCGAGGTCACGGTCACCGCGCGCGCGCCAGCGGCCAGGGCGAGCGGGGCAAACGGAGTGAAGGTGGCGCCGGGGTAGGTGAGCGGGGCGTGGATCTCGTCGGAGATCACGAAGACGTCATACCGGGCCGCGAGCCGGGCGAGTTCTTCGAGTGTGGCCCTGGCCCACACGATGCCGTGCGGGTTGTGCGGGTTGCACAGGAGGAAGGCATCGACGCCGGCAGCGAAACTGAGTTCCAGCGCCGCGAAGTCGAACAGCCAGGTGTCACCGTGCTCGATCAGCGGGGTCAGGGCGACGGTCGCGAGGGCCTCTTCGACGAGTTCGTAGAACGGCGGGTAGACCGGCGGGGTGATCGCTACCCGTCCGCCAGCAGGCACGGCCAGTCGCAAAGCCTCGACGATGCCGACGCTCACGTCGGTCGCAAGGTGCACGTGGCTCGGGTCGACGGTCCAGCCCCAGCGATTCAGGGCGAACGCGGCGAAAGCGGGCGCGAGCGGACCGGGACCGTCGAGGTAGCCGGTGTCGGAGGCTTGCACGCGCTCGACCAGGGTGGCGACGATGGCGGGAGCGAGGGGGTAGTCCATCTCGGCAACGAACAAGGGAAGTACGTCGGCGGGAAACCGAGTCCACTTGATGCTGCTGCGCTCGCGCCGGATATGCTCCAGCGGTGCGACCGTGATGACTGACATGACCACAGCTTGTTCCCGCGAGCGCGAATAAGCGAACACGCACGTAAACATTCGACACAATGAACTTGGACACCGCCTCGGTCCC
The DNA here is from genome assembly GCF_004402535.1 of Cryobacterium glaciale. Taxonomy (GTDB): domain Bacteria; phylum Actinomycetota; class Actinomycetes; order Actinomycetales; family Microbacteriaceae; genus Cryobacterium; species Cryobacterium glaciale. The sequence goes on from NZ_SOEY01000030.1 coordinate 6,483, forward strand.
GAAATGCCCAAAAATCTCACACGGACCGCCGCCCGCAGGGGAACCCCGAGCGGGCAGGGCCAATTGTTGAGCGCTGACTGCCATGCTTGTCACATGGTGCAGCCGAACGATCTCCTCGCCGTCCTTGTCGACGCTGACAATGTGCCGCCTGCAAAGATCGGCGCCATTCTCGCCGAGGTCGCACGTTTCGGCACTGCCTCGGTCAAGCGGGTCTACGGCGATTGGACCAAGCCGAACTTAAGCAGCTGGAAGCCCCCCGAAACTGCGCAGCGACACGAAGCTTATCTCCGGGCTACGGATAAGCGTCACCACCGCATCGGGAGAGGACGGATGGGCGAACCTTGCCACGGTGGGCCAGCTAATGCGCAAGCAACAGCCCGACTTCGATTCACGAAACTGGGGCTACACAAAACTTTCCGACCTGGTTCGAGCGACGGAACTCTTCCTCATCGAGACCCGACCCTCCGGCGGACTGCAGGTACAAAACAAAAAGAAGAACGGTGACTGAACCGGTCGCGACCGGGGCGAGAGCACGCGATACTCGTCCTGGTCCGGCGGCTGAACCGCGCTCGACGACGGCGATAAAGCCCTTAACTTATCAATCGCAAGATCTCGAAGTGGCGAGCCAAACGCTTCCACTACGCCCAATGGCCGCAATCCCTCCGCGCCCCAGGAATCACCGTTCAAACGCTTGTCTGAACGGTATTGAGCCTAAGCCCCGATGCGGCTCTCGTGGCAGCCCACCTGTCGCACATCATCTGCGCGACCAGCGTGTTGAGGGCATGGGCAACGTCACGGGTTGCAGTTGTCGCAAAAACGCGGGTCGGCGTAGCTTCGGTCGGTGAGCTCGCGAGTGTAGCGATGCGGGCAGATGAGGCATCCCTGAGTTTCAGCGCGGGTCTCGTTCGTAGGCGCGTGGCAGACGCTGCAGGGCAGTCCTGCCACCCGCTCTACCTTCCAGAAACCTGGAGTTCCGCAGGCTGGGCACAACGAGCGAAGCTTCTGTGCGAGGTCTTCGGCCGCGAGACGGATGTTTTCCATACGCATCGGATTGGCATGCGCGCGCACGTCTGTCTCGAGAAAAACGTGGCCGTTTTCCGATTGCGCCAGCGCCCACGCAAAGGTGATTTCCAGTTCCGTCCAGGTGGCGATTCCCTTGCGAATGCGGGGGTCGTGCTCGCTTTCCGGGCGTACGACCACGTGGTGTTCGGGGAACCTCAATTTGCGGGCGAACGTTTTGGCCGTTGCCCAGTCCGCCGTCAGCAGGTGGGAGAAATTCGCCTTGCCTTGCGCCATACCGACGACCTCCAACTCGCGCTCACGGTCGATCCAGACGAGGAGTTCAACGTTCCAGGGGAACATTCCCATAAACGGATCCTGACCAAACGACCCCTCGCTGGCAAGGCCCAAAGATAGTGCCGACAATTCCATACCGACGCGCGCTTTCTTGCGTGCTGCCTCAAGCTGTGTACCGGAGCGGGGGATATCGCGGGTGAAAGTACCGAGTAGATCCGTGTCGTAGCCCACGGTGTGTTCGACCCGGCAACCAAGCTCCCGCTCCAACACAGGACCGACCACGCGCTCCTTGCCATGCTGGGTCAGCAGAGCGACCCGTTTACCGGAGTAGATGGAGATCGAGTCCGAATTGTCTGAATCATTGCAGACCACAACTCACCTGCCCTGCTGAGCACGAGGTGTTGGCACAGACTGTTCGAGGACGGGGCCACAAGGGCTGGCGGTTTCGATCGCGGTGACTATTCACGGCCCAAGGATCCAAGCGCTCTGAGAAGCTCGCCAATTTGGTGGTGGCGTTCCAGGGGATGCCTGAGAGGCAGCTCTGGGTGGAGCTGATAGCTGTTGCGCCGTCCATCGCGTCGACGCGTGAGATAGCCATCTGCGACGAGTTCGGCGATGATGCGCTGGGCGGCGCGCTCGGTGATGCCCACGTGCACTGCGATATCGCGCAACCGCATCCCGGAGTCTTGGGAGACGCAGAGCAGAACATGTGCGTGATTAGTGAGAAAGGTCCAGTCGGCCATTGTCTCATCATAGACGACACACGCTCCGCAAAACACGCTACTGTTAGCATGCATTAGTCAGCGTGCATCGAAGGGTTGGTCACTTCGGACTACGAGCAGGACAAATCAGAGAGCAACAATGTGATCGATCCCATCATCCTTTTCTTTCTGCTCGGGGCCGTTGCCGGCCTGTTGCGCTCGGAGTTGCGCCTTCCGGCGGCGATTTACGAGTTCGTCAGTATCGTGCTGTTGCTCGCCATTGGGCTCAAGGGCGGCGTGGAACTCGCCAAGCAGCCTTTCGCCAGCCTGCTGCCACAGATGCTCACCGTGGTGGCCATGGGCTTTGGCCTCACCCTGCTCGCGTTCCCCGTGCTGCGTTATCTGGGCCGATTCAAACGAGCGGATGCGGCATCTATCGCCGCCCATTACGGCTCCGTGAGCGTGGGCACCTACGCCGTGGCCGTCGCCTATCTCGGCAGCCAACAGATCTCGTTCGAAGAACACATGCCGCTGCTTCTGGTGCTGTTGGAAGTGCCAGCAATTCTGGTGGGAATTGTTCTCGCCCGAGGCCTCTCGCGTCAGACACGTTGGAAGTCGATCGCCCATGAAGTCTTTCTGGGGAAAGGCATCGTGCTGCTACTGGGCGGGCTGCTTATTGGCTGGGTAGCTGGCCCGGACGGGTTGTCGTCGATCGAACCGCTGTTCGTTGATCTCTTCAAGGGAATTCTCGCCCTCTTTCTCCTGGAGATGGGCTTGATTATGGCGACACAGATGGGAAGCCTGCGCCGACACGGCCCATTCCTGGTCGTCTTCGGAATCGTAATGCCGCTCTTTTCGGCGCTGGTGGGAACGTGGCTGGGGTGGTCTTTGGGCCTCTCCATCGGCGGAACGACCATCCTGGCGACTCTGGCGGCGAGTGCGTCTTACATCGCGGTACCGGCGGCCATGCGCATCTCCGTACCCGAGGCCAACCCCACCCTGTCACTGGCCGGTGCCCTCGGCATAACATTCCCGTTCAACGTCCTGCTTGGAATCCCGCTCTACCACGCCCTCGCCGTGTGGGCTCATACGTTCGCGAAAGGTTGAACCCGATGCAACGCCATATACGCAAGCTGCTGACCGTCGTTACCGAAGCCGCCCTCGAGGCAACTCTTGTCCGGGATATCGATCGGCTTCACGCCCACGGGTATACCATCACCGACGCTCGTGGCAAGGGGAGCCGAGGTACTCGCAACGCCGGCTGGGAGGCCAGTGGCAACATCCGCATCGAGGTGGTGTGCGACGCAGCGACGGCTGGCGAAATCGCCGCCTATTTGCAGGAGCATTACTACGACAATTACGCCATGATCCTCTTCATGAGCGATATCGAAGTACTCCGACCGGAGAAATTCTGAGACCCAACGCTAGACCCACCGGTGATACTGGCTGCGGGGTGGGTGTCCGCCGATGGACAGTGGCCATGTATTACAAATCGCTTTTAAACGTGTGCCACCTTCAGATCGCGCTGCCGCACGACCAGAACCGGGCACGTCGCGTGCCGCACGCACTGCTCACTTACAGAGCCAAGCGGCATCCCCGCGAGGCCACCACGGCTGCGGGATCCAACAACGAGGATACGAGAGTCTCGTGAGAGGGCAATTAGGCTTTTTGAGGACGACGTGACACGTAGGCAGCGACGGCGTCCGTAGAACGCTTGATTACGTCGGATACGGCGTCCCAGTCGCCCGCGATAAGCGGCGGGTGTTGTAGTTGCTGTCGCAGAAAGCTAAAGCTTTCTGAGGCACGCGAAACGTGTCCGAAGTCGCGGAAAGAAGTGGTGGATTTCCGGGGCTCGATTTGTCTTGGAAACATGTCTTACCGCAAAGTGCCTTTGCTTCGCTGCTTCTAGTAGTTTCTGAGGCAGCATGGCCTGGTTAGACATCTCGGGTATACACGGGTCAGCACCAGAAGCCAAGACGCGAAGCTGCAGGTCGACGCCCTGGTCAAATCCGGTGTCCAGGAGCGTGACATTTTCGCCGACGTCACCTCGGGCAGTCGGACCGCGATCTTCCGCCCGGGGATGAAGAAGCTCCTCGATTATGCCAAGCCCGGTGACACCGTCGTCGTCTGGCGAGTCGATCGGCTTGGCCGGTCACTCATCGATGTGCTGAACACGGTGAAGCTGCTTCGAGAGCGGGACGTGCAGGTGAAGAGCGTCTCGGATGGCATCGACCCGTCGACGACCTCGGGCCGGCTGATGCTCAACATGCTCGCCACCCTGGCTGGGTACGAACGCGAGCTGATCACGGAACGCGTGAACGCCGGGATCACCGCCGCCCTCGCCCGGGAGACCGGGATCCCGGCTCGGACCCTGCAACGCTGGAACCAGCTCTACCGGGGAGGGGGGTTTCGGCCCTCGATCCTCATCCGCGCACCGATAAGGGTGTCCGCCGGACCCTCGGCCGAGACGGTCGCGTTCGTTGAACGGTTGGCCGGAGGTGAAGTTCACCTGTCAACCTCACCGGAACGAAGCGTGCCCGGCCAGGCATTCCGAGCGGTTCAATACACACAGCAAGGCCCACACCGACCGCGACTAAACTAGGGACTTCGGTTTAAGGGGTGTTCGTGATCGACCAGGAGCTTGTTCGGGAACAGACCTATGTCCGGGCGCTGTATGCGCGGCTGGATGCGCTGGCGTCAGAGGCCGAAGATCAGCTGATCGCGGTGCGTCGGCTCGACGTCGGCGGCAATCACCAAAGCCGCAGCGAACGCGACACCTTCGCCCGTCTCTACGAGGACCGCATCGTGCAACTGCGCGAGGTCGACGACCGGCTTGCCTTCGGCCGGCTGGAAACCATGCCGGATGACTCCGGCGACTCGGTCTATCGCTACATCGGCCGGGTCGGCCTGCGCGACGAAGACCACAAACCGCTGCTGCTGGACTGGCGAGTGCCGCAGGCGAGTGCGTTCTACCAGGCCACCGCCGCCACGCCGCTCGGCGCCAGGGCTCGCCGCCACCTGCTCTCCAAGGGGCGCAGCATCATCCGCATCGAAGATGAGATTCTCGATGCGGCCCTGCTGGCTGATCCATCGGCCACCACACACCAGGGTGAGGGCGCCCTGCTCGCGGCGCTCACCGCGCAGCGCACCGGGCACATGTCCGACATCGTCTCGACCATCCAGGCAGAGCAGGACCGCATCATCCGCTCGGAACTGGCCGGTGTTCTGGTCGTGCAGGGCGGTCCAGGCACCGGCAAAACCGCCGTGGCACTGCACCGGGCCGCCTACCTGCTCTACACGCACCGGGATCGGCTGCGGGACAGCGGCGTGCTCATCATCGGCCCGTCACGCTCGTTTCTGCAGTACATCGAGGCGGTGCTGCCGTCCCTCGGCGAGACCGGCGTCGTGCTCAATACGGTTGGCCAGCTGTTTCCTGGCGTCGAAGCGACCGAAGAGGATGCCCCGGCCGTCGCGGCCCTCAAAGGCCAGGCCTTCATGGCCGACCTCATCGCCCGGGCCGTGCACTCCCGGCAGCGCACCCCGTCGGCCCCGCAGGTGTTGGTCGTGAACGGCGACCGGATCGTGCTTCAGCCGGAGCTCGTGGCGCACGCCATCGCGCGTGCCCGCGGCACCGGCAAAACCCACAACGAGGCCAGGGTCACATTTGTGAAGACCGCTATCAACGCGCTCTCCCGGGTCTGGCTCGAGCAGTTGCAGAAGCAGGGCCGGTCGATGGACGACACCGACCTGCCGATGCTGCGCGAAGACCTGCGCCTGGCCGACGATGTGCGGGTGGCGCTCAACACAGCGTGGCTGCCGCTGACCCCGCAAAAACTGGTGCAGGACCTCTATGCCCGGCCGCAGTGGCTGGCCGAGCTGACCCCGCGCTGGCGCTACGCCCAACGCAAGTTGCTGGCCCGCCCGCGCGACGCCGCGTTCACGATCGCCGACATTCCGCTGCTCGACGAGGCGGCCGAGCTGCTCGGGGAGTACAACGCGGTCGACCAGGCCAAGAAGCGCGCGCTCAAGGAACAACGCAAGCGCGACGTGGAGAACGCCGAAACGGCCATCGAGAATATGCAGGTGAAGGGCCTCGTCAGCGCGAAGGATCTCGCCGCTCGGGCCGGCGAACTCGACGAACGGGCCACGACCAGTGAGCGTGCCGCGCGGGACCGCAGCTGGACCTACGGCCACGTCGTCATCGACGAAGCCCAGGAGCTCTCGCCCATGCAGTGGCGGCTGGTGCTGCGGCGGGGTCCGCGCCGGTCGTTCACGATCGTCGGTGACATCGCGCAGGCGGCGAGCGCCGCGGCATCCGCTAGCTGGAAAGAGGCGCTGCAGCCGGTGCTCGATGGTTCGCCCGAAGCCGCTCGCTGGCGGCTCGAAGAGCTCACCGTGAACTATCGCACCCCGAGCCAGATCGCGACGGCGGCCGAGACCGTGGCGATCTCGCACCGCTTGTCGATCACCCCCTCGCGCACGGTGCGGTCGAGCCAGTGGCCGGTCGAAACGGTAGCGGATGCCGCGACCGCGGTGCGCCGCGACCGCGCGCTGGAGGCGGGCGGCACCCTCGCCGTGATCGTCGTCGATGCCGGTCTCGATGAGCTCGAAGCGTCGCTGCGGACCGAATTCGGCGACCTGCTCGGCGTCGGCGCACTCGGCCTGAGCCGCGAGATTGCGCTGCTCACCCCGCGGGATGCCAAGGGGCTCGAGTTCGACGCGGTCATCGTCGTCGACCCGGCGGCGATTCTCGCGGCCTCGGAGCGTGGCGCCGGAGCGCTGTACGTCGCGATGACTCGGGCGACTCAGCGGTTGTACCTGGTGGGCGACGCGCCGCTCGGAAACGGGCGAGCCATTGAGTGATATTGCCGGCGAATTGGCGCGGGTGCGCGAAGCCTTCGACAAACCCACCCTGCGCTTGCTCGACCGCAAATGGGCGCCGTTCGTGCTCGCGGTATTCAAGAGTTCGTTCAGCCGCGAGCGCCGCAGCGTTCCCTGCGAACTGCTGCACACGCAAGTGGATGCCTACCTCGCCGACCTCCGCAGCACCGGCATCGACGCCCCCGAGAAAACCGGCCGGGCCCTCTGCGTGCAGTGGATGAACGACCTCTGGCTGTACCGGGAGCTCCGCGACGCTGGAGACGACGGCGGCGGTCAGGCAAACGTGGAGCACTACTCGCTCACCAGCCACGCGCTCGAAGCCCTGCTGCTGGTCGACGGTCTCGCCAGCTCGCGGGCGCTGATCAGCGAGTCCCGCCTTGCAACGATCGTCGACACGGTGCGGCACCGCGCCACCGAGGCGAACCCCGATCGCGAGGAGCGGGTGCGCCGGCTCGACCGGCAGATCGATGAACTGACCAGCGAACGTGACCGGCTCGCCGGCGGCGGCGACATCGCGCCGGCCTCGAACGAACAGATGCACGAGGGCTACGCCAACCTGATCGACCTCATCCAGCAGCTGCCGAGCGACTTCAAACGGGTCGAGGAGTCGGTCGCGGCCATGCACCGGCAGATCGTCAACGATTTTCGCGGCGAGGAACGACCAATCAGCGAGGTTCTCGACGATTACCTGGCCAAAACGGATGCCCTCATGTCGTCGACCGCGGAGGGTCGCGCCTTCGAGGGCGCGTTTACCCTGTTGCGCAACGACGAACTCATGCAGGGGCTGAAGGCGGACCTCGAGACGATCCTGCTGCATCCGTTCGCTCTCGAACTGAGCCTGAACGAACGCCGCAGCTTCATGAGCACGGTGACCCTGCTGCGCAAGGGCATCGATGACGTGCTCACTCAGCGCAAGGGGCTCACGACGACCCTGCGCGAGCACATCGTCAACCACGACGTGGTGAAAGACCGCGAACTCGAACATGTGCTGCGCGACATCAACCGCGAACTCGCCACCTGGATGCAGACCGCCGGCCCGCGCTCCACGGTCACCGTCGAGCTCATGCCCGGCACCCTCGAGGTGGAGCACCTGCGCGAGCGATTCTACGATCCGGTCGCCCACCGGGGTCCGCCCGCGCTCGCCGATGTGTCCGACGCGGCTCCGGCCGGGCCGAGCCTCGGCGACCTGCGCCAGCAGGGCGGTCCGCTGCTCGAAGAGCTGCGCGACGCCCTCGTGACGGCGTTCGCGGCGGGGGAGGCGGCATCCGTTGGCAGCGCGTTCAACGGGTTCGACGCGAGTCTGCGCCGGCCGGTCGAGATTCTCGGCCTGCTGCAGCTCGCCGCCCAGCTGAGTGCTTCTAACGGTCCCTCCGGCCTGGAAAGCTTCGAAACGGTGCGACCGGATGGCACGGTGCGGCTCTTCGACCTGCCGCACCGCACCCTGACCGACGACGATACGGCGGCCCTGGCCGCCCAGAATTTGGGTTCCGAGCATGAATGACGACGTGATTGACGACGTGACCGACGATTTCGGTATCGATAGTGAACCGGCCAGCCTGTCCCTGTTCGAGGGCGACGAGGGCGGACTCAGCGTGGAACAGCGCCGCACGCTCGTGCTGCTGCTGAAGCACCGCTACATCTCGGCGGCCCTGCAGCCAGCCGAATGGCAGACCCTGCTCAAATCGCAGAGCCTCCTCAAGTCCCGCCTCAACGACGTCTTCCTCGACCTGCACGTTGACCTGCACTACGAAGTCGCCTTCAAGAGGCAGGCCCTCGCCGAGGGCGGTGAACGGTTTCCGACCCTGCTGCATGATGTGGCCTACACCCGCGAAGAGACCATTCTGCTCGTGCTGCTGCGCCAGCGTTTTCGCAGCGAACGCGCCAATGGCCAGGAGATCGTGCTGGTCGACCGGGACAACCTGGTCGAGAACGTCGCGCACTTTCGCCCCGAGCACGCCACCGACCTCTCCGGTGACGCCCGCAAGGCGGCGGCCGCGGTCGACAGCCTCGCCAAGGCGCGGGTGCTACTGAAGACCAGCGACCCAGACCGGTTTCGCATCTCGGCGGTGATCGAGGTGCTGCTGTCGGTCGAACGCCTCGGTGAACTGCTCGACTGGTTGCGCGACGAAAACAGCGACGAAAACCGCGACGCAGCTGACGAACCACTTTTGGAGCCCCTGGCATGAATGATTCCCCGCTGTTCTACATCGATGGCGCCACCGAGGGCACCACCCAGTGGCGAGCCGAATCGATGCAGCTGGTCAACTGGGGCGGATTTCACGGCCACCACGAGATCGATTTCGCCCGGCAGGCCACGCTCGTCTCCGGTGCCTCCGGCACCGGCAAGAGCAGCCTGCTCGACGCCTACCTCGCCCTCATGATGCCCTCAGACACCCCGTTCAACGGGGCCTCCAACGATGCCGGTTCCGGTCGCGCCCGCAGCGTGGATCAGCGCAACCTGATGACCTACCTGCGCGGTAAGACCGACGCCAACCGGGAAGCCGGCACCGGAGAACTGACCGACCAGGTGCTGCGCGGGGCGCACGAAGCCACCTGGGGCGCCGTCGCCCTGACCTTCATCGACGACAACCAGCGCCGCTTCACCGTGCTGCGGACCTACTTCGTGCCGCGCGGCGCCCACAAATTCGCCGACGTCACCATGAAAATGGCCACGACCGACGGGAGCCTCGACCTGCGCGACCTCGCAGCCTGTGCCGAGAATCGGTTCGACAAACGCGCGCTCAAGGCCCGTTTCGAGGGGCTCGACGTCTTCGACACCTACGCGGCGTTCGCCCAAACCCTGTACACGCGCCTCGGTATCGGCGCCAACGGCGAGGGCGGCAAAGCCCTGCGCCTGCTCGCCCGCATCCAGGCCGGCCAGCAGGTGAAAACGGTCGACGGGCTCTACAAGTCGATGGTGCTTGAAGAGCCCGCGACCTTTGCTGCGGCCGACAAGGCGGTCGACCACTTCGAAGATCTCGAACGGTCCTACGGCGCGATGGTCACCGAGGCACAGAAGGCCCAGGTGCTCCAACGCCTGCCCGAACTCCACCAGTCGTACGAGGCCGCGACGGCCCAGGCCGACCTGGTCGACACCTTCGGGGTGCACCGGGCAGGAGACACCCCCTTCGTGCTCTGGCAGCTGCAGACCGAGCAGACCCTGCTCGAGAACGCCGCCGACACAAACCGGGCCGCCCGCCGCAGGAACGAGACCGCCCGGGCGCAGGCCCGCGACGCAGAGACGGCGTTGAAGACCCGGGTCGCGCAGCTGCAACAGCAGCAGCGCGACAACGGCGGCGACGTGCTCGAACGCCTGCAGGCCGAACTCGCGCGCCTCGGCGACCAGCACGACACTGTGGCTCGCGAGCGCGCTGGGTTCGACGACCGGGTGCGTTCGCTGGCCGCGTCGATCGATGCCGCGCCGATCGATTCCGCCGCCGCGTTTGCGGCCGCCCGGCAGGGCGCCGACCGGTTCGCCGCCGGGTTCGCGGCCACCCAGACGGCCCTGGAGACGACCCGCACGGCGCTGCAACGCGAGTCGTACCCGGTGGAGGAGGGCATCCGCTCGCTCAAGCAGGAACGGGCGTTTTTGACCGGGCGGGAGAGCCTGGTGCCGTTCGCCCTGCACAATGCCCGGCTGATGATCGCCGAGGCTGCGGGCATTCCGGTCGAGGAGTTGCCGTTCGTCGCTGAACTGATCGACCTCGCGGCCGGCGAAGAACAGTGGCGTCAGGCCGCCGAGGTGACCCTCGCGTCGGTCGTGCGGGTGCTGCTCGTCGACGAGACCCGGCTCGCGCACCTGAGCGCGGCGATCGATCCGCTGCAGCTGCCGCTGCGCATCCACTTCGAGGGTGTGGCGCTGCAGCCGCACCAGCACCTCGCCGGTGATTCCCGCTACGTGTCGGGCAAGCTCGACGTGAAGGACTCGCCGTTCAGCAGCTGGGTGCAGGCGCGCCTGCGGTCATCGAACCTCGACGCCCTGTGTGTGGCCAGCCCGTCCGAGCTGCGGGGCGCAGGCGCACGGGTAACCCCGAGCGGGCAGACCCGCAACGGTTCCCGCGGTGCCCACGGCGCGAACGCGGGACAGAAATCGATCATCGGGTTTTCCAGCCGCGCCCGCCTCGACGACATCGCGGCGGAGTTGACCGCGCAGGGGCTGGTGGCTGACGCTGCCGCGGGGCGGGCATCCGCTGTCGCTGAGCAACTCGGTGACCTGCGCGAGCAGCAGGCCGCTCACCAGCACATTCTCGACACCGACTGGTCGTCGATCGACGTCGCGGCCGCTGCAGCCCGCATTCTTGAGAAGAAGTCCGAACAAGAACGGATGCTGGCCGGCAGCGACATTCTGCGCGCCCTGAGTGACGAAGAGGGCCGGCTGACCCTGGAACTCGATGCGGCCCAGAAGCTCAAGCACACGACCGAGCAGACCGGCGCGGTGCTGGGTGACGAACAGGGCAGCATCGTCGACGCGCAGGACACCGTGAACGACCGGCTCGAGCAGATCGAACGGACTGCGAACCTGACACTGTCGGAGGAGCATTCCAGACACCTCAGCGAGCAGTTTGCGCTGGTCACCGACCAGAACGATCTCGCCGGCTTTCCCGGCGGCCTGAAGCGCCTGCGCGAGAGACTCATTGCCCAGTCGGCGCAGGATCGGGGCGTCGCCGCCCGCGACCGTGCCACGATGATCGGTATCTTCGAGAGCTACCAGGCTCGCTGGCCCGACCCGAACATCGGTGTGGCGCTCGAGTCGGTCACGAGTTACACCGACATTCTCGATGCCATCCGCACCCTCGGCCTGTCCGAGCGTCGTCAGGAGTGGAAGCGTCACCTGGAGGCGTGGAGCGGGCAGGACCTCGTACCGCTCACCGGGGCGTTCAACACGGCGATCGAGGAGATCGAAGATCGCCTGCGGCCGATCAATGAGATCCTCGCGACCCTGCCGTTCGGCGCCACCCGCGACCGCCTGCAAATTTCGCTGCGCCGCCTGCACCGCGATGACGCGACCGCGTTTCGCAAGGAGCTCAAGGTGCTCTCCTCGGGGTCGACAGAGCAGTTCACCGACGAGCAAACGGAAGACCGGTTCACCCGGCTGCAGCAGTTCATGAGTCTGATTCGTCGGCCCGACGGTCTCAACGGCTCCAATGGCTCAAGCACCGCGCAGCGCGACCTGCTGCTCGATGTGCGTGCGCACGTGGAGATCACCGCAGTGCGTGTGACCCAGGAGGGAGTGGAAGTCAGCACGTATTCCTCGCTCGGTGGCAAGAGCGGTGGCGAGTCGCAGGAGCTTGTGGCGTTCGTGGTCGGCGCTGCCCTGCGCTTTCAGCTCGGCGATGAAAGCCGCACCCGGCCACGCTTCGCCCCGGTGTTCCTCGACGAGGGCTTTGTGAAATCCGACGCCGAGTTCGCCGGCCGGGCCGTTGCCGCGTGGAAGGGCCTCGGTTTTCAGCTCATCGTGGGTGCGCCGCTCGACAAGGTCACCGCGCTCGAGCCGCACATGCAGCTCGTGCTGTCGATCACCAAGAACACCGCCACCGGTTACTCCTACATCACCCCGTTGGCGTCGCCGCAAGCCGCGGCCTAGTTTCGTCCGGGCCTGCGGGCTGTCGGGGCGCACCGGCGCGAGCGTAACATGTCTGCGTGTCGGTCCTGAACTCTTCTGGCTGACCGAAGCACACCCACCGACAGGCGCTTGGGACTGGAGCAGAATCGTGACCAGCACGCGGCGCCTCCATCGCAATCCCAGCTTTCGCAACCCCACCTTCCTCTCCACGTGGCTGCTGTGGCTGGTCGGGTTTCTTGCTTTTCCGATTGCAGGGCTGGCGGGCACGGCGGTGGGCGGTCGGGTCAGCAACCCCGTCTCGGCCCTGATCGGCGGTGCGGTCTATGGGGTTGTCATCGGCGTCGGACAGGTGCTGGTCAGTCGGCGACGCCTCGATCCGTTGATCTGGATTCCCTTGACGGGGATCGGCATGGGAATCGGCCTGCTGCTCGGCTCGACCGCCGTCAACTATCGCACGACGCTGGCCGAGCTGGCCCTAATGGGAGCGATCACCGGACTCGTGCTCGGTGCGGCGCAAGCCGTCGCGCTGCCGCACCGCACCCGGCGGCGGTGGTTGTGGACCCTCGGCGTGGGCGCGCTGTGGGCGCTCGGCTGGACCCTGACGACGCTGGCCGGGGTCAACGTCGAGGCACAGTTCACGAACTTCGGCGCGATCGGAGCGGTGACTTTCACCGCCCTGTCCGGGCTGCTCCTGCACGTTTTGTTGCCCTTTCATCCCGAATCGGGCGTGTGGTTGCGCTCCCGCCCCGTCACGACCGCGCCCTGAAGCGCTGAGCGCCCCCAAATGCTCGGGTCGCGACCGCTCAGGGTCGCACCTCGATCTGCACCGAGAACTCGTGCTCGATACTGCCGTCGCGCTCGCTGTGCGTGAAGCCCACCACGTCGTAGAATCCGCCGTCAGCTCGGACGGCACCGCAATGATCGTACTGAACCGCGATTCCACGCCGCCTTCCTCGGTCAGCAGGTTCGCGCTGAAGACCACGGTGCCGGCCTGGTCGCGCAGCTCGACGGTCAGAGCGGCCTCGAAAACCGTGGCCAGCCCCGCGATCGCGAGGTTGCCTCCGGCAGCGACGACATCGCCGCAAACGGGGCTGGTCAGCATGACCACCGGGTGCGCTGGCTTGACCGTGATGGCTCGCTCGACCGCGTTGATCATCGCGCCGACCTTCGCGCTGAGTTCGTAGGCGCGCAGCGAGGCTGTCATTGTCGACCTTGCGGGCGCGGGCCGCGTTGATGCTGCCCTGCGCGGCGACGCTGTGCGCGCGGCGGGGGGAGTCGTGAAAGGTGAAGGCGTGCACGTCGTAACCCTGCTCACCGAGGGCGGCCGCGCAGGCCGCTCCGGCCAGTCCGGTGCCCACCACGATGACCCGGAATTTGCGTCGGTTCAGCGGCGAGACGAGCTTGTAGTGCAGCTTGCGCTCGGCCCAGGCGTTCGATCCGCTTGCGGCCACCTGGCGAAACCGTCGACCGGTCGCGCCGAGATCAATGGCTGCGGCCCAGAGCCCGTGGGCCACGTGCAGGCCAAGCACGATCATGGCGAGGGCGTAGAAAAGGCCGGCCAGCGGGCGTTGAAAGCTCGCCATGAGATTTTCGTAGGCGTGGCTCGTGTCGACCGTCGCCGCTTCGAAGGCCCCGCTCGCAGCGGGCGCGCCGCCAGAGCAGTGCCGCACAGGTGACGTGCCCGGCGAGACTCGCGAGCAGGGCGAGACGCAGCACCCAGAGCAGTCCCTCATAGGGAAGTACCGGTTCAAACGCTTCGCGCAGCCACTGGGCGTAGTCGTTGAAGTGCCCAGCACCCAAAAATACCTTGAGGTTGCCGAACATGTGCACGAGCACGAACGCCGAGAAGATCAGGCCGGTGACGGCCATGACGGTCTTGCAGACGAAGTTGGAGAGCAGCGGCCTCCGCGCATTCGTCCGTGCCGTGCTGCTCATTCGCGCCCCCAAGCAGGGTCAGGCGGACGTCGAATGCGGCTGGGTCTTACGCTACCGGCCGAGCAGACGGGCGAAGAAGCCGCCGGTGGATTTCTCCTTGACATGGCCCTCGCAGCGCTGATTGCGCGGCACGCCCTTCATGACCTGGTCGACGTGCTGGCCGCAGCCGGCCCAGGTGGTCTTCTGACAGGTCTTGCAGGTGACAGCTCTGCACATGGTGAATGCCTTTCGTTGGAGGAAGTACCTCCACACTATACCCATGGGGGTATATTCCGCATTCGGGTGGTGCGAACGGATGCTCCCGCCCCCGCCGGTGTATCGTGCCAGCGACGCGCGTGCGGCTGGCTGATCGCGCCTATGAACCCCGGAAGAGCGGTGCAACATGAGCAGTGAACCCCCGATCGACGACGTCACCGATGACGACATCGAGGTCACGCACTCCAAGGCCTGGGCTGCCGGCGTGCCCGGCGTGCTGCACTCCCTGCAACCGGCGGTCACCGGGATGGGCGCCCTGCGGGGGATGCGGGCGCTGCTGTCGATGAATCAGAAGGACGGCTTCGACTGCATGAGCTGTGCCTGGCCAGATCCCGGCCAGCGCAAGGCCTTCGAATTCTGTGAGAACGGTGCCAAGGCCGTCACCTGGGAGGCCACCCCGATCACCATTCCGGCGAGCTTCTGGGCGGAGCATTCGCTCGCCGACCTGCGGGAGAAGAGCGAATACTGGCTCGGCATGCAGGGCCGACTGGTCGAACCCGTCCACAAGCCGGCCGGGAGCGACCACTACCGCCCGGTCAGCTGGCCCGAAGCCTTTCGGGTGATTGCCGCCAAACTCAACGCCCTCGATTCGCCCGACCAGGCCGCGTTCTACACGAGCGGCCGCGCCTCCAACGAGGCAGCCTTCGCCTACCAGCTGTTCGCGCGAGCCTACGGCACCAACAACCTGCCGGACTGTTCCAATATGTGCCACGAATCCACCGGCTGGGCCATGGGCCAGACCGTCGGCATCGGCAAGAGCACGGTCAGCTACGACGACTTCGCGAAGGCCGACCTGATCATCATCATGGGCCAGAACCCCGGCACCAATCACCCGCGCATGCTCACCGCGCTCGAAGAAGCCAAGGATGCCGGCGCCCGGATCGTCGCCGTCAACCCGCTGCCCGAGGCGGGCCTGCGCCGCTACAAGAACCCCCAACGGGTGCGCGGAATCATCGGCCACGGCACCGACATCGCCGACCAGTTTCTGCAGATTCGCATCGGCGGCGACATGGCGCTGCTGCAGGCCGTCTCGAAGCGGGTGCTCGACGCCGAGACGTGCGCCCCGGGAACCGTGCTCGACCAGGCCTTTCTCGACGAACACTGCCAGGGGCTGCCCGAATTGCGGCAGCATCTCGCCCAGCTCGACGAGGGGATGGTGCTGGCCGCGACGGGCCTGCGCGCGGCCCAAATCGACGAACTCGCCGAGCGGTACCTCACCGCCGACCGGGTGATCATCACCTGGGCGATGGGCCTGACGCAGCAGAAGAAGGGCGTTGACACCATCAAGGAAATCATCAACCTGCTGCTGCTGCGCGGCAACATCGGCAAACCCGGTGCCGGGGCCTCCCCGATCCGCGGCCACAGCAACGTGCAGGGCGACCGCACCATGGGCATCTGGGAGCAGATGCCGCCGGCCTTCCTCGACGCCCTGCAGCAGGAGTTCGGCTTCAATCCGCCCCGCGAACACGGCGTCGATTCCGTCGACGGGGTGCGTGCCATGCGCGATGGAACGATGAAGGTATGGATGGGGCTCGGCGGCAACTTCGTTGCCGCGATGAGCGATACCGGCATTGCCGAGGCCGCCATGGCGCGCACCGAAATGAGCGTGCAGATCTCCACCAAACTGAACCGCTCGCACGCTGTGACCGGCGAGGAGGCGCTGATCCTGCCGACGCTGGGGCGCACCGAAATCGACGAACAGGCCAGCGGGGAGCAGTTCGTCTCGGTCGAGGACTCCGTCTGCGCGGTGCATCCGTCCTGGGGCAAGCTCAAGCCGGTGTCCCCGAATCTGCTCTCCGAGGTCGCGATCATCTCGCGACTGGCCAGCGCCGTATTGAAAGACAAGGTTGCCGTCGACTGGGCCGGTTTCGAAGCCGACTACGATCGCATTCGCGACCACATCGCCCACGTGGTCGGCGGCTGCGAAAACTACAACGAACGCATCCGTCGGGAGGGCGGATTCGTGCTGCCGAACGGCCCACGCGACTCCCGCACCTTCGACACCCCGACCGGCAAGGCCCTGCTCACCACGAACACCCTCGAGCACCTCGAGGTACCGCCCGGGCGCCTGGTGCTGCAGACCCTGCGCAGCCACGACCAGTTCAACACCACCATCTACGGCCTCGACGACCGTTACCGCGGCATCAAAAAGGGGCGGCACGTGATCTTCATCAACAAGAAGGACCTGTCTGCCCTCGGGTTCGCCGACGGCGACCTGGTCGACGTGCACAGCGAGTTCAGTGACAACGTCGACCGGGTGCTGCGGGGCTACCGTCTGGTGGCCTACCCGACGCCACGCGGCTGCGCCGCCGCGTATTATCCGGAGGCGAACGTGCTCGTTCCGCTCGACAGTGTCGCCGACGACAGTAATACGCCGGTGTCGAAGGCCGTCATCATTCGACTGGAGCCGGCCGGCTGACTCAACCGTGCCAGCCGGCAGTTACCAACCCATGGTGCCCGCTGACCCCTTGAACGGCCCGACGATTTTTTCGGTGATCCAGCCGCCGTAATAGTCGCCGTCCTGCGCCCGCACCGTTTCACCATCGACGGTGCACCGCTGCATGGCTGCCGGATAGATCGCGACGCGATCGAAAAGCGTCTCGAAGCCCGGGGTCGGTGTCGGGTAGAACCAGGCGGCACGCGCGCGGGCGCCTACCGAGAGGTAACCGGCGACTCCCTTGTATTCGCAGTAGCTGTGGCCCGGTTCCGGTTGCAGCACGCCCACGGCGAAGGCACGTCGCGGCAGGTAGTAGACCGGTGGATGGCTGGTCTCGAGCACTCGCACGACGTCGGAGGTGTCGGCGATGATCACTCCGTCGAGTTCGACGGTGACGTGTTCCCCGGTGTGCTCGACGCGGGGCGGGCGGGGGTAGTCCCAGACGGATTCCTGACCAGGGCGGATGGGGTCGCGTTGCACTCGCTCAATCATGATCCGATGCTAGATCGGCTACCTGCGAAGACCAGTCACACCTGCGCCGGGTTCGAAGGTCGCAGCAGGGCCACGGTGAGAGCGGCGGCGACGGCCGCGAGTCCGGCGACCATCACGACGGTGCCTCCCCAGCCCCACTGCACGAAGAACACGCCGCCGAGCCACCCGAACAGGCTCGACCCGGCGTAGTAGGCGAGGTTGTAGAGCGATGATGCCTGGGCGCGACCGATCCGGGCGTCGGCCCCGGTCCAGCCGGAGGCGACGGCGTGCGCGGCGAAGAACCCGGCGGTGGCCAGCAGCACGCCGAGCAGAACGAGCACCAGTACGGTCGACAGGGTCAGCAGCACTCCCGCGATCATGCACGCCAGTGAACTGAGCAGAACCCACCAGCGGCCAAAGCGGGCGGCGAGAATGCCGGCCTGGGCCGACGACCAGGTGCCGGCCAGGTAGGCCACGAAGACCAGGCTGATCAGGGCCTGCGGCAGGTTGAACGGGTCCTGGGCCAGGCGAAAACCGAGGTAGTTGTAGAGGGCGACGAACCCTCCCATCAGCAGAAATCCCTGGGCATAGAGCGCGAGCAGGCGCGGTGACGTCAGGTTGGCGCGTAACAGCATCAACAGCCCCAGGTCGGTGGCGCGCTTGCATGCCCGGCGGGGCACGAAGCCGCGCGGCGCCGGAATCAACGTGATGAACAACACGGCGGCGATCGCGCAGAGCACTCCGACCGTGAAGACGCCGACCCGCCAGTTGGCAAGTTCGGTGATCGGCCCGGCGACCAGGCGCCCGAGCAGACCGCCGATCGACGTTCCGGCGACATAGGTGCCGGCCGCGCGGGCGGCGTGACGCGGCTCGATCTCCTCGCTCAGGTAGGCGATCGCGATCGCCGGCACCCCGCCGAGCATGAGCCCTTCGACGAAACGACCGGTGAGCAGCAGCGAGAAGGTCGGAGCGAACGGCACGAGCAGCCCGAATACGGTCGCCGCGATCACGGCGATCGACATGGCGCGCACCCGGCCGAGGTGGTCGGCCACGAGCGACCAGGGAATCACGCCGACGGCCAGGCCGAGCGTCGATGCCGAGACGACGAGGGCGGCATCCGCTGCGCTGACGCCGACATCGTCGGCGATGTGAGCGAGCACGGCCTGGGGCGAGTAGAGCTGGGCGAAGGTGGCGATTCCGGCGAAGAACAGTCCGGCGAGCAGTTTGCGGTAGTCGGAGCTGCCGTGAGAGTGGCCGTTCCAGCCAGCGGATGCCGCCCCGCGGCCCGGATGCGCGGGCGTCATCACGTGGTGGTCACGACTGGGGGCACATGTTCAGAGTACGCGCGCTCGGCATCGACCCCTGACGAATCTGGCTACAGTGTGCGCATGAGCTCTGACGCGCAGGTTTTGACGGTCGACGGCCCGCACGGTGCGCGCGAGGTGCGCCTGTCGAGCCCGAGTCGGGTGCTGTGGCCCGAACCGGGAATCACCAAGTTCGACCTCGCCCACTACATCATCGCTGTGGGTGAGGCATTCGTGCGGGCCAACGGTGATCGTCCGGTGTCGTTGCAACGCTTCAGTGGCGGCATCGACGGCGAGCAGTTCTTCTCGAAGAACCCGCCGAAGGGTGCGCCGGACTATGTGCGGGCCGTGCCGGTGGTCTACCCGAGTGGGCGCACGCATCCGCAGCTCGTGATCGATGAACCGGCCGCCGCGGTCTGGGCGGTGCAGATGAACACGATCGTGTTCCACCCCTGGCCATCGCGGGCCGAACTGGCCGACAATCCCGACGAACTGCGAATCGACCTCGATCCCCAGCCCGGCACGGACTTCGCCGACACCATTCCGGTCGCCGTTGAACTGAAGAACCTGCTGGCCGAGGCCGGTCTGACCGCATTTGTGAAAACCTCCGGCAACCGAGGGCTGCACGTGTTCGCGCCGATCACCCCGACCCGCGAATTTCTCGACGTGCGGCACGCGGTCATCGCCGCGGCGCGGGAACTCGAGCGACGGATGCCCACCCAGGTCACCACGAACTGGTGGAAGGAAGAGCGCGGCGAGCGCATCTTCATTGACTACAACCAGGCCAACCGTGACCGCACCATGGCCGGCGCCTATAGCCCCCGGCCGCTGCCGCACGCACCGGTCTCCTGCCCGCTGGAGTGGGACGAATTGGCCGGCGCCAACCCGCACGCGTTCACGATTCTCACCGTGCCGACCCGTTTGCGGGAGAGGGGCGACCCGTGGGCGGCCATGCACGAGCAGCCCGGCTCGATCGACACCCTGTATTCGTGGTGGGAGCGCGACCTGGCCGACGGCCTGGGCGAGCTGCCGTTTCCGCCCGACTTTCCCAAGATGCCGGGGGAGCCTCCGCGGGTGCAGCCGAGCCGCGCTCGCCACCCCGACTAGCGGCGGGCTGCGCGGGGGCTGCGCCCGTAAGCGGGACCTGCGCCAGTGCGCGGGAGTTGCGCCTCCCGCCCACTGGCGCAACTCCAGCGCGTCGCGAGGTGCGGGAACGGCTCGCAGTCAGTTCAGAATGCGCTCGGCGGGCAGCGGGGCCTCCGGCGGGGTGCCGGTGCCGAACGGACGGCCGCCGAGGTCGGCGCGAGCGTGCGGGGCCAGCCAGGCGGCAGCATCCGGTCCCGTCGGCACGATGCCACTGGGATTGATGTCCACGTGGGTCACGTAGTAGTGCTTCTTGATCTGGTCGAAATCGATCGTGTCGCCAAAACCGGGCGTCTGGAACAGGTCGCGCGCGTAGGCCCAGAGCACCGGCATCTCGCTGAGCTTGTTGCGATTGCACTTGAAATGCCCGTGGTAGACCGCGTCGAAGCGCGCGAGCGTGGTGAACAAGCGGATGTCCGCCTCGGTGATCGTGTCGCCCACGAGATACCGCTGCCCGGCCAGACGCTCTTCCAGCCAGTCCAGCCGGGCGAACAGGGCCGTGTAAGCCCGCTCATAGGATTTCTGGCTGCCGGCGAAGCCGCACTTGTAGACGCCGTTGTTCACGTCGTGGAAGATCAGGTTGGCGACCTCGTCGATCTCGGCTCGTAAAGCTTTGGGGTAGAGGTCGGGAGCGCCTACGCGGTGGTGGGCCGTCCACTCGGTCGAAAAGTCCAGGGTGATCTGCGGGTAGTTGTTGGTGACGATCTGACCGGTCGGCACATCGACGATCGCCGGAACGGTGATGCCGCGCGGGTAGTCGGGAAAGCGGGCGAAGAAGGCCTGTTGCAGGCGCTCGATGCCAAGTACCGGGTCGAGCCCGCCCGGGTCGAGGTCGAAGGTCCAGCTGTTCTTGTCGTGGATGGGGCCGGGCAGGCCGAGCGAGATCACGCCCTCGAGGCCGAGCAGGCGGCGCACTATTGTGGTGCGATTGGCCCACGGGCAGGCACGGGCGGCGACCAGCCGGTAGCGGCCAGGTTCGACCGGCCAGCCGTCACGGCCGTCCTGCGTGATGCGGTCCTCGATGTAATTGGTGTCGCGGTCGAAATCTTTGCCGGGCTTGATGTAACTGGGGTCGAGGCTCATGCGTCCACGCTACGCGACAAGACCCTACAACTCCCCGCCGAGCTGATCCGTGATCTCGGCGTCGGTGCGCGCGTCGATGATGCCCCACATCATGTGGGTGGGGCCGCTGCTGTCGCTCGGCTCGACCCGCGGCCGGGTGGCCCAGCCGCGGGCGACGGCGGTCGCGCCAAGTTGTTCGAGTGAGGCGCTAATGCGGGTCTTGCGAATCTTGCCGGCCAAAACGCTGCCGTCCGGCGCCTGGCGCCAGCCGCGTTTGTGGGCGATCACCCGACCGATTTCTTCGTCGGTCAGCCAGCGCGAAAAGCTGCGGGTGGGCGGGGTGATAGCGATCAGCTTCATGTCCGTTACTGTACCCGCCGAGGAATTTCCTTGAACGGCGTCGACGTGTCGAGTTCCACGACCGCCGCGATCGCGGTGACCGACGCCGACGAGGTCTTGGTTGTGCTCGCTGGCGCGCGCCCGTGACGTTGGGGCAACGTGGGCGGGCTCACGACTCGTCAGATGGATCGATCCGGGCAATACTCACAGCATCACCCCGAAAAACGAAGGAGAACCAACCATGAGCAGTCGTCTCAACCCGTACCTCGGCTTTCGCGACTCCGCCCGCGAAGCAATGGACTTCTACCAGAGCGTCTTTGGCGGCGAGGTCACCCGCAGCACGTTCGGTGAATACCAGGCGAGCGAAGATCCGGCCGAGCAGAACAAGATCATGCACTCGGAACTGACGACACCGAGCGGATTCTCGCTGATGGCTTCCGACACCCCCAACAGCATGGAACTCCCCACGAGCAGCAGCGTCACCGTCTCCCTCAGCGGCGAGGATGACGCCGAACTGACCGGCTACTGGGACAAGCTCATCGAGGGCGGCGCCATCACCATGCCGCTCAACAAAGCACCATGGGGCGACAGCTTCGGCATGGTGGTCGACAAATTCGGCACGAATTGGATGGTCAACATCACCGGCGCTGTTGCCGAATCCGCAGTCGCCTCCGAGTCCGGTGACGCAACATTACGAGACGACGTCGCTCGGTGACGTTTCGGGGCGCCCGCTAATTTAATTCTGCGCGTGACGGTGTGTGTGCGCCTATGCTGAGCCCGTGATGAATGCATCGGCGACACACATCGCTCGCGACGCGAGCAACAGTTCAACTCTGCAGCTGCTGGCCCGGCTGGGATTCGCCGTGAACGGGCTGCTGCACATCCTCATCGGGTCGATCGCGATCACCGTGGCGGTCGGTGCGGGCAGCGGCTCCGCCGACCAGAGTGGGGCGCTCGCGCAACTCTCGTCGAGCCCGGGCGGCGTGTTTCTGCTCTGGACCGTCGTGGTCGGCATGTTCGCCCTGGGGCTGTGGCTGCTCGTCTCCGCCTTCGTGATGCAGGGTGAGTCCAAACGCAAGTGGTCGCGTCGTCTGGCCAACGTTGCCAAAGCCATCGTCTACATCGCCCTTGGCGCCACGGCCTTGACCTTCGCCCAGGGCGGTTCGTCCAGTTCGGCCGACAGTACCCAGAGTGCCAGTTCGTCGCTGCTGTCCTCGCCCGGCGGTGTCATCGTGCTGTTTCTGGCCGGTGTGGCCGTGCTCGGCGTCGGCGGCTATTTCATCTACAAGGGTGCAGCGCAGAAGTTCCGGTCAGACCTCGCCGTGCCGAGCGGATCGGCCGGCCGCGCTGTCATCGCCCTCGGCGTCGTCGGCTACGTCGCCAAGGGTATTGCTCTCACCGTCGTCGCGGTCCTCGCCGGCGTCGCCGCGCTCACCAACGATTCGAGCAAATCCACCGGACTCGACGGGGCGCTCAAAGCCCTCGCCGCCCTGCCGTTCGGAACGATCGCCCTGATCCTGATCGGGATCGGCCTGATCTCCTACGGCCTGTACTGCTTTGTTAGGGCCCGGCGCGCCCGGTTGTAGTCTGCGGGACGCGTGGCGGGTGTCCCAGGCGATGACGCCGCCGAGCACCACCAACGAAATCGAGAGTGAGGCGAGGGCATCCGTTGCCCAGTGGTAACCGAGATAGAGACGGCTGATCGCGGCGAGCACAATGCAGACCATAGCGATGCTGAACCCGACGACGACAGCCCGACGGCTGTGCCGTCGGGACACGATCAGGTAGGTGAGCACCAGTACGAAATCGGCCGCGCCGAGAACGTGCCCCGACGGAAACGAGAACGAGTGGTCGGGGCCGAACAGCATCAGCTCGATGGGTGGTCGGGTGCGGGCGACGAGTGGCGCCAAAATCTGAGCCAGAATGACGCCGGTCAGCATAGCAATGGCCAGCAGGAGCGGCCGCCAGACGTGCTTTCCGGTGAAGGCCCAAACCACGGTGAGCACGAGCACGATGATCGGCAGCGCCACCGGCCCGAAAACGATGGCCAAACCGATCATCAGTACCGTCAGGGTCGGCGACCGGTTGTCTACGAGCCACTCACGAACCGGAGAATCGTAGAACGACGACCGGTCCGGCTGCAGCACGTCGACGACGACGCAGGCGAACAGAATGACTCCGACGCTCACGAGCGCGATTGCCATCACGCGCAAGTGCCGCCGACCGGCCTCGGACAGCGGTCGGGGCTCGACGACGAGCTTCTCATAACGTGAGCGCCACGTCGTTGTGGGCCGGGTACCACTCATCTGCGCGTCCTTTCGGTAGTGCGGGAAAAACGTGGTCAGTGCCGGGCGACACGCTCGTCGCGTCGCAGCCGACGTTCACCGTCGAGTTTTGCTGCCAGCGGCGCCCAGACTACAACTGCAATGCCCACGCCGAGCAGCAGAGCTCCGATGGTGTCGGTCAACCAGTGCGCTCCCAGGTAGGTGCGGCTGATCATCATGGCCAGAGTGTAGGCGGCTCCGAGGGCCCAGACCCACAACCGTGGAAAGAGGAGAGCGAAAATGGTGGCCATGACGGCCGCGTTCGCCACGTGCCCCGAGGGAAACGACCCAAAGTCGACAGTCACCAGGATGTCCTGGGGGCGGGTTCGCGCGAACAGATTCTTGAGTATCTGCACGGCGCCGCCGGTGAGCATCGTCGCCGCGAGATAGAAACCGACCGCCCAATACCGCCGGGCCACAAGCAGAACGCCCACGATCAGCGCCGGGATCAGCAGCGAGGCCGTGAGCCCGAAGCCGAGGTAATTCAGCACCAGCGCGGGCCCATCCAGAACGGGTCCTCGAAGCCGGTCGATCCAGGCCAGCCAGGACCGGTCAAGGGCGAGCGACCCTGCAGCGGTGGATTCAGCGGTGCCGCGCAGCAGCACCAGACAGCCCAGGCCAAGGGTCAGGGCCAGCGCACAGAGACCGCTGATCAGCGGCCAGCGGCGCGTGACGCGTTTTGCGCGTGGTGTCGCCGAGCGTTCTGGATGTCGATCACTCACCATGGGGTAATGCTAGGTCCACCGCGCGTCATTCGGAGGCTATATCGCCCGGCACTTTGTCGGGCCGCCAGCCCCGCCAGGACGGTTGGCGCAGCCGACCGGTCGCGGTCCACTCGGCGAACTCGACCTCGGCGACGAGGGTGGGGCGCACCCAGACCGCGCTCTGGGCATCCGTTGACGGAATGTCGCTGAACGGGGTGGTCTTGCGCACGAGCCGGGTCAGCCTCGAGCGGATGTCGGCCAGGTCGCGTTCTCCGAACCCGGTGCCGACCCGACCGACGTAGCGCAAGCCCCCCTCGGTCGGGACCCCGAGCAGCAGCGAGCCGATCGCGCCGGACCGGTTGCCGCGGCCGGGGCGCCAACCGCCCACCACCACTTCCTGGGTGCGAAAATGCTTGATCTTCACCCAGTCCCTGGACCGGCGCCCGACCGTGTAGCGGCCATCCTGACGTTTGGCCATGACGCCCTCCAGGCCGAGCTGGCGGCTGGTTTGGAAGGCCTCGGCGAAGTCCCCGTCGAAACGCGGTGGTACCTGGGTGGAGCCGGTCGCGGTCACCGTGGCTTCCAATCGGTCCCGGCGCGCGGTATAGGTCAGCCCGGTGAGTGAGTGGCCGTTCAGTTCGAGCAGGTCGAAGAGCATCAGCTGCGCCGGGGCCTTCCTGGCCGCCGAGGCGACCTCACGGGCCTCGGTGAGTTTCATCCGCGTCTGCAGCAGGCCGAAATCGGGGCGTCCGCGTTTGTCGACGGCCACGATCTCGCCGTCGAGCACCGCGCTGTCCAGAACCGCGGCATCCGTTTCTGGTGTCTCTGTTCCTGGCGCCAGTGCCGCGAGCAGGTCGACCACGAGGTCCGGGTAGGACGCGGTCACATCGTGGCCGTTGCGCGTGACCAGGCGAACGCTCTGCTCGGCGAGCGACACATACGCGAGCGCGCGCATGCCGTCCCACTTCATTTCGAACGCCCACTCGTCGGCTCCGAGATCGACGCCGAGGTCCGTTTCGGAACCGGCGGCGGCGAGCATGGGGGAGTAGGCGTTCTTCGGCGGCGGGGGAGTGATCTCGGCTGCGGGGCCGCTGGAGGGTCGAGCGTTCGTGCGTGAGGCGCCCGAGGCCCCGCCGCTGGGTTTCATGCGGTGGATCAGCCAGTTGTTCGCTGGCTTGCTGCCGTGATTGTCGCTCGTACGAATCAAGGCAAACCGGGCGGTGCCGCCGAGCCCGGCGTCCGGCTCTCCGTGCAGGGTCACGATCACTTCGTCGTCCCGCCACTTTTCGAGGTCGTACACCCCGCGGTCCCAGATCGAGACGTCGCCCGCACCATATTCTCCGACCGGAATATTTCCCTCGAAGCTGCCGTACTCGAGCGGATGATCCTCCACCTGTACCGCGAGCCGGTTCTGTGTTGGCGTCACGGGCACGCCGCGGGGCAGCGCCCACGACACGAGCACCCCGTCGTGTTCGAGCCGAAAATCCCAGTGGAGGCTGCGGGCGTGGTGCTCCTGAATGACGAACGACGTGCCAGCGGATGCCGCGGCGGGGGAGGCCGGAACCGGCTCGGGCGTCTTCGTGGCGTCCCGCTTGCCGCGGTACACCGTCAGCCGGTCCGGCGTGACGAGCGCCGGGGCTGAGCCTTGGTTCGGTACACCGGCGTCATTCGCAGCGTGCTCGAATGACCCTGCCGTGAGCAGGGCAAGCGGATCCTCCCGGCGTTTCAGGCGGGCGAGCACCTGCTTGTAGTCAAGCTGCTCAAGCTCGGCCGAAGCCAGCTCCTTCCAGGTGCGCGGGGTCGCGACCATCGGGTGGCTGCGCCCGCGAAGCGAATAGGGCGTGATCGTGGTCTTCGCGGCGCTGTTCTGGCTCCAGTCCACGAACACCTTGCCGGGGCGCACGCTCTTCTTCATGTCGCTCACCACCAGGTCGCGGTGGTCGGCTTCGAGCGCCCGCGCCAGCTCGTGCGCCACGGCCGAAACCTGGTCGGAGGTGTACGACAGGTCGAGGGCCGCATACAAGTGGATGCCCTTGCTCCCGCTGGTCACCGGCATCGGCTCCAGCCCCATGTGCTGCAGAATCACCCGGGCGAACCGCGCCACCTCGGCGCACTCGAGCAATCCCACCCCGTCACCGGGATCGAGGTCGAGCACCAGCCGGTCGGGATTGCGCGGCGTTCCGGTGCGGCCGAACTGCCACTGCGGCACGTGGATCTCAAGGGCGCTCATCTGCCCGAGCCAGGTGAGGGTGGCGAGGTCGTTCACGAGCGGATAGGTGTTCACATGGTCCTTATGCGTAATCGCGTGCCGTTTCACCCAGCTCGGCGTCGACGGTTCCAGATTCTTCTGGAAGAACATTGGTCCGGGATTCTCGGTGGTGCCGATGCCGTGCACCCAGCGTTTGCGGGTGGCCGGGCGGTTCGCGGCGTGAGGGATGAGCACGTCGGCGACCGCAGCGTAGTAGGCCAGCACATCGGCTTTGGTGGTGCCCGTTTCCGGGTACAAGACCTTGTCCAGGTGAGTGAGCGTGATGCGGTGGCCCTCAACGGAAGCCACCTGTCTGCTGGCGTTCATGCGTCAACTGTGCCGCGGAAACCATGGGTCTACTAGGCGACGAATGTCTCATTCGGGTGTGTACTGGTCGCATGAGAAGCATCTGGACCGGTGCGATCACCTTCGGGCTCGTCAATGTGCCCGTCAAGGTGTACAGCGCCACCGAAGACCATGACGTCGCCCTGCACCAGGTGCACGATGCCGATGGGGGACGCATCCGCTACCAGCGACGGTGTGAGATTTGCGCCAAGGTTGTTCCCTACGACCATATCGACAAGGCTTTCGACGACGGCGAGCAGACCGTGGTACTCACCGCCGAGGACTTCGCGTCGCTGCCGGCAGAGCACAGCAAGGAAATCGACGTGGTCGAGTTCGTACCGAGCGACCAGATCGACCCGATCATGCTCGACAAGAGCTACTTTCTCGAACCCGACGGCAAATCTGCCAAGGCCTACGTGCTGCTGCGGCGCACGCTCGAGGCCACTGATCGCACCGCGATCGTGCACTTCGCGCTGCGGCAGAAGACCCGACTCGGCGCACTGCGCGTGCACGGGGACGTGCTCATGCTGCAATCTCTGCTCTGGGACGACGAAGTACGTGAGGCCAAATTTGCGTCCCTCGACGAGCGGGTGAACGTCAGCGCGAAGGAACTGGACATGTCTGCCGCGTTGGTCGAGTCGTTCGCGGCCGATTTCGCACCGGATGCCTTCAATGACGACTATCAGGATGAGTTGCGCGCCCTGATCGAGGCGAAGCTGAAAAGCGGCGATGCCGTGTCGACCGAGGTGACGTTCGGTGAGACGCCGGACGAGGGCGAGGGCGGCGAGGTGCTCGACCTCATGGAGGCCCTGCGTCGCAGCGTCGAGGCCAGTCGTGACCGGGCCAAGCCCAAGCCGAAGCCGGCAGCGAAGCAGGCCCGCTCAGCCTCCTGACGCGGCCGGCCCGTCTCGTGGCACGTGCGGGGGAAGTCAGCCCGTGTTCCAACCACGGCCAGCTTCTCAACCTCCTGCCGCGAGCACTCCTTTCCAGACCACGAGCACGAGCCCGATCGCCGTCAGCAGCACGGCCAGAACGTTGAGAACACTCACGCCCACCGCTCCGATGGCCACGAGCGGAGTGCTCTGCCCGATGGTGAGGGACAGTTTGATGCCCTCGGCGATGATCGCCAGCGCCAGCCCGAACAGTGCCAGGCGCCCATCGCTGAGGTACGAAGCCAGTGCAGACGCAGCTGGCGCGGGGTACCGACGCTGAGCCTGGCCCTGACGGTTTCGCGCCCGCTGGGTCCCCAGGTACCGGAGGCCACAAAGGCCTCGTTCGACTGGCCGTACTCCCGCTGGGTGGCGCGCAGAAAATCGACGCGACCACCCACCCAAGGATTCTCGGCGCGCAACCACAGGGTGGCCGTGCCGTCGAGCTGTGCCTCGAGCCGGACAATATTTCGACCCAAGGATGAGTGAAGCGGGCATCTACTGTGCGCGCGGTTGAACAGTGTGACGCCGATGATCGAGGGCGGGAGTGCGCACGCGCGCCTGCCGCACCAGATCGGGATCGACGTCGATGGTGACCAGGTCTGGCTCCGGGCCGAGCTCGGCGAGCACCCGACCGGCAGGATCGGAGAGCAGGCTGCGCCCGATCGAGATCGGCGGGCACTGCGACACGGCGCCGACGAAGTACGAGTTCTCGATGGCTCGCGCCTGGGCGAGAACACGCCATTGTTCGGCCTTGCCTGGCCCGGGAACCCAGGAGGAACAGACCAGAACGAGGTCGGCGCCGGCGTCGGCCAGCTCGCGGCCGAGTTCAGGAAAACGTAGGTCGTAGCAGGTCATCAGGCCGACTCGCAGCCGCTCGCCCGACCGCCCCACAACCTCACACACCACCGGGCTCAGGTCGGTCGCCGGGGCGATCCACTCGGACTCTCGAAAGCCGTAGGAGTCGAACAGGTGCATCTTGCGGTACCGCGTCTGGAGTACTCCGTCGGGGCCGAGAACCACGATGGTGTTGTACGGGCGTGCGCCGTGGTCGTTGGTTTCGACGATTCCCGCGACGAGGGTGATGCGAAGCGACCGCGCGGTCGCCGCGAGCGCAGCCACGAACGGCCCGGTCACCGGCTGTGCGATGACCGCGAAGGTGGCATCGACCATCTTCTTTTCGTACATGGCGTATTCCGGAAACACGACGAGGTCGGCACCATCAGCGGCTGCACGCTGAGCGCCCTGCTGAAGCAGCGTCAGATTGCGGTCGACGTCCGTGCCGGACGCGATCTGGGCGAGGGTGACTCTCACACTCACGCTCACCCTGCCTCCCGCGTGCCGGTCACGCCTGTCTCGCCAGCCTAAACGCTGCCAGCCCGAGCGCCGTCAGCGGGTCTCGGTGACGAGAGCAGCGTCATCCGCTTCGACGTAGTCCATTTCGGGCGGCGGACGGCGGAAGCCGCGCGTGAGTACACCGAGCACGATGACGCCGACGGCGAGCCAGCTCAGGCCAAGCACGATGGCGTTCGCATCGAGGCGGGTGAGCAGGTAGAGCGTGATGAGGCCGCCGATCAGCGGAAGGACGAAGTAGAACACGGGATTGAGGTGGTTGCCCTCCCGGCGCTGGCGCACGAAGTAGAAGATGACGGCCAGGTTGACCATGGTGAACGCGACGAAGGCCCCGAAGTTGATGAACGAGGTCGAGGTGGCGACATCAAGGAAGATCGCGATGAAACCGACCACGCCGATGATGACCAGGTTGAACACCGGTGAGCGAAAGCGCTTGCTGACCTCGCCGAAGATACGGCGCGGGAGCACACCGTCGCGCCCCATGGCGAACAGCAGGCGGGAGGCTGCGGACTGGGCGGCGAGGCCGGAGGCGAACTGGGCGATGACGAGGCCGGCCAGGAACACGGCGCCGAACACGTTGCCGCCGATCTGCATGGCGATGTCGAACGCGGCCGAGGACGAGTCGGTGAAGACTCCGCCCGGGCGTACGAGCTGGGTCGTGTAGGAGACCAGCACGAAGATGGCCCCGCCGATGAGGGCGACCAGCAGGATGGCCCGCGGTACCGTCTTGCGCGGGTTGATGGTCTCCTCGGTGAAGGTCGTGACGGCGTCAAAACCGAGGAAGGAGTAGGCGGCGATCGCCGCGCCGGCGGTGATGCCCGCGAAGGTGGAGGTGGGGTTGGCGAACGGCGACCAGTCGATCAGGCCGCCGGCGCCCTGGCTGGCGACGATCGACGCGATCGACAGCGCCACGAAGGCGCCGATGACGAGCACCTGAAATGCCATGAGCAGAAAGTTGGCCTTGTCGGCAACCTTGATGCCGAGAATGTTCAGCAGGGTCGTGATCACGACGAAGCCGATGATCCAGGCCCAGGCCGGCACCCCGGGAAACTGGGCTTCGAGGTAGGCGGCACCGATGAGCCAGATCACCATGGGCAGAAAGAGGTAGTCGAGCAGCACGGCCCAGCCGACGAGAAAACCCACCCGGGAGTCGACGGTGCGCCGCACATACGTGTAGGCGGAGCCGGCTACCGGGTAGGCGGCGGCCATGCGTCCGTAGCTCGATGCGGTGAACAGCATCGCCACGAGAGCAACAAGGTAGGCGGAGCCGCTCGCACCCCCGGTCGTTTCGGCGACGACGCCGAAGATGCCGAGCACGATCAGCGGTGTCATGTAGGCCAGGCCGAACAATACGAGGGAGCGCAGGCCGAGGGTGCGCGCGAGGGCGGGAGTGCCGGTCATGTCAGGAGTCCGTTTCCAGGGAAGTGGCGAAGATGGGGGCGGGTTGCGGGGTCCAACGGTGTGGATCGATGTGTCCGGCGTAGAGCGGCAGGGCGAGGGGCGCGTCGGTGGGCAGGAACTGCTCCCACATGCGATTGGTCCCGGCCGTGCCGTATTCACGCGCCCGAGTGACCTGGTCGAGGTCGAGGGTGTAGGCGAGCACGACAGCGGCGGAGTCGGTTGATTCAGCCAGGGTGGCCCCCTCCGGGTCGACGATGAGACTGCGGCCCTCGCCGAGGGGTCCGGCGCAGTTCACGCTCACGGTGAAGGTTTGGTTGACGATGGAATTGGCTCGGGCGAGCACGACTTCCTGGGCGCGGTCGGGGGTAGTGGTCTTGACGATGTTGAGCACGACCTCGGCGCCCATCCAGGCGAGGTGCCGCGTCACCTCGGGAAACCAGGCGTCGTAGCAGATCGACAGCCCGAACCGGCCGAGGCCGGGGGCATCGAACACGACGAAACGGTCGCCGGGTTCGTAGGGCTCGTAGGGTCGCCACGGAAAGATCTTGCGATAGCTCGCCACGAGCGCACCCTCGGGGGAGAACACCACGGCCGTATTGAACAGCTCGCCGCCAGGCCCACGTTCACAGATGCTCCCCGGCAACAACCAGACGCTCGCCGAGCGGGCGATCGCCCCGAGCCCCCTGACCAGCTCACCATCCAGCGGCACAGCGGATGCCCGCAACGCGTCGTTGCGCTGCTCCAGGCTCCGGGGTGGTTCGGTTTCACTGCCGAAGAGGTGCAACTCGGGAAACACCACGAACTGTGCGCTCGGGTCCTCGTCGAGGACGCGCCGGAGCTCGGCCGCGAAATCGTCCAGCGACGCTCCGAGGGCATGTGGCGCTGCCTGAACGGCAATGATGCGCACTTCTCGTGGCATGGTGACTCCTTCGATCTGGACAACCGTGTCTGCAAGAAATAAAATAGATCATAATGATCGTTTTTGTCTAGTCCGAGGCTCTACTTCGGGGCGGGAAGCTACTGTAGGTGCGTGATGGTTGATGCAAAAGACACCAGGGGGGCGGTGACCGCCCTCGCCAACCCTGCGGTCTCTGGCATTACCCGGCTGAGCGCCACCGACACCGTGCGTGCCCGCATCGCCCTCGCCATTGAGCTTGGACTCATGGTGGTGGGGGAGCAGCTGCCGTCCGAACATGATGTGGCAGCCGCTCTCGGGGTCAGCGAGATCACGGCCCGCCGGGCCTTGAAAAGCCTCGCCGATGAGGGTGTACTGGCCCGCAAGCGCGGACGCAACGGGGGAACCTTCGTGGCCGACCCTGGGGCATCCGCTTCGGTCGCGCCGATTACCGCCTACCTGGCCGATGCTGCCGACGTGCACCGGCTCATCGATGAGCGGGTGCTGCTCGAGTGCGCGCTCGTGCACCACACGTCCTTGAACATCACGGCCGGGCAACTCGACGCGCTCGACGAGGCGGTGGCGAAGGCGGCGGCGGCGCAGAATTGGACCGACTACCACGCGGCCGATGTGCAATTCCACCTCGGCGTGGCCGCGGCCAGCGGGCTGGACTGGGCGCTACCGCAGTACGCTGCCGCACTGAACGGACTGTATCGGTATTTTCTGCCCTACCCGGTGAGCTACCTGCACGGCGTAAACCGTGAGCATGCCCGCCTGGTGGCAGCCCTGCGCGAGCACGACCCGGTGGCCGCCGTGGACATCATCCGGCAGCACGTGTCGGTGCTGCACGAATCCATGTTCGTCGGGCTCGCCCAGGATTAGTCCACACTCAGTGGTGACACGTGCCATTTCAGACCTCACTATCTCAGCAACTGCGCTGTTCACCTGACGATCCAACTATACCCACTGGGGTATTTACCGCTGGTGTGTTCCGCTTCCTGGTGGTGACCGGCCCGTAAGATTGCACGGTGCCCCACTCTGCTGAAACCCCCGCCACGCCCGGAGCGTTGGAACGAATCATCGCCACCCAGGTGCGCAAATACCGCACCGAGAGCGGTTTGTCCTCCGCGGACCTGGCGCTGCGTACCGGTATGTCCAAGGCCATGATCTCCAAGGTGGAGAGCGCGAGTACGTCCTGCTCCCTCACCACGCTGCAGCGCCTGGCCGAGGGGCTGAAAGTTCCGGTCACGGCGTTGTTCCGCGGCGCCGACACGGACCGTGACGCCACCTTCACCAAGAGCGGCGAGGGTAGCCTGAGCGTGCGTAGCGGCACCCAACACGGCCACGAGTACCGGGTGCTCGGCTCGCTCAAGGGCCGCACCGACGCCATCGAGCCGACCCTGGTCACGCTCACCGACGCCTCGGACATCTTTCCGCTGTTCCAGCATGCCGGCACCGAATTTCTCTACCTGCTGACCGGCAAGATGGTCTACGGGCACGGTGCCTACGAGTACACGATGGTACCCGGCGACTCCTTGTTGCTCGACGGCGAGGGCCCGCATGGCCCGCTGCAACTGCTTGAACTGCCCATCACCTTTCTGGCGATCACGGCCAAGTAGCTCAGGTCCCCAGCAGCCAGGCGGATGCCGCGGCCCGATACCGATCGATGCCCTTGTATTCGGCCATATCCGGCGGGAGTTCGGCTAACACCTGGCCGAGTCGCTGCCGCCAGGCGGGAACGGTCGCGAGCTCGGTGAGCGAGACAAGGTAGCTGCGCACCAGAAAGAGCACGGCACCGGTGCGTGGCAGACGGATGAGGTGCTGCACCTCGACCCGCAGGTGTAGCCGATCGGGCAGGGTCGGGTCGAGGAGCACCAGGCGGCGGTCGGCGCCCCACTCGGGGTAACTGTCGGTGGAGGTGTCCAGGCGGCGATCCACGGTCATGGTCCAGTTGGTGCGCCGAAATTTGTCGCCCGGCTGCAGTCGCAGTAGGAACTGTTCGGCCCGGCTGACGATGCGTTCTTCGTGCACGCGGGGGACCGGCCCGTGAATCTCGGTGAAGCGCATGCCGACGTCGAAGCCGAGACACCAGTCGGCGGCAAAGGTGACCAGGCCGGCATCCAGCCAGAGGGCGCCGTCGCGCGCGTCGAGCAGCGCGATGTCGTCCTGGACCTGACCGCCGATGAATACCAGCGGGTCCATGCCGAGCGAGGAATCATCGCCGATCACGAAGTCGAGCTGAAGCCCCAGCAGGTCGTTACGCCAGGAGCAGTGGAGCCCGTCGCGCTGAAAGGCCATCACCTCGGGATAGTCCGTGGCCATGATCGGCAGGAGCGTCTCGATCACGTCCCAGACCGCGGTGCGCATGTGAGACAGGGCCTGGCAGCGCGACGGATCGCGCGCGAGGATCTCGGCCCGCTCGGCCAGGTCGCTGCGGTAGTCGCCGTCGATGTCGATGATGTTCTCGCCCCAGTGGCCGGCATCGGTGTCGACCCGCCCGGGCGCCGGCTCGACGTTGGCGCTGTAGCGGTAGCTGTCGGACGAGAAAGGAAACGGCAGGTGCCGGGCGCGTTCGACGATGCCGTCGCCGAACGCCGTGGCACGGGGCGGCGCCGTGTCGGTAAAGGGTGCAGGTGTCATAGATCCAGCTCCAGTTCATTGTCGTGGCCGCGCGAGACGCAACACATCATGCTGGCGTTGTCGGCTTTCTCGTCGTCGCTCAGATAGAGGTCTCGGTGTTCTGGACGGCCACGGAGCACGGGCACGATGCACTCGCCGCAAATTCCGCTGCGGCACATGTTCGGCACCCCGTGATCGGCGCCCTCCAGGGCTTCGAGCAGCGACACCCCGGCGGGTACGTCGACGTTCACGTCGCTTCGTGCCAGGTGCACCCGAAATGGTTCGCCCGGGCCTAGATCGGCGGCAGCGAACGCCTCGGAGTGCAGCCTTGAGGCGGGCCAGCCGGCATCCGCTGCCGCCTGCAGCACGCTCGCGCTGAACCCGGCAGGCCCGCAGACGTAGAGGTGCGTGCCCAGCGGCTGGCTGCTCAGGTGCTCAGCGAGCACGACGGCGAATCGTTCGCGGCTCGTGCTCTCCACCAGCGCGGCGCCGGCCAGGGCCCGTGCCTCGTCGAGGTGGGCGGCGGCGCCGGGACGGTAGCGATACAGCAGGGTCGTCGGGCGTTGCCATTCCCCGCCGGCCTTGAGGTGCGAGATCATCGGGGTGATGCCGATTCCGGCGGCGATCAGCAGGTGTCGCCTGGCCGTGGTGACCGGCGCGAAGG
This sequence comes from Cryobacterium glaciale, assembly GCF_004402535.1. Classification (GTDB taxonomy): domain Bacteria; phylum Actinomycetota; class Actinomycetes; order Actinomycetales; family Microbacteriaceae; genus Cryobacterium; species Cryobacterium glaciale. The sequence continues at coordinate 41,352 of NZ_SOEY01000030.1, forward strand.
CACTGCGCGGGGCAGACACGCGGACTGTGTCGCCGACAGTGAGGGCATGCAGGGCCAGGGAGCCGCCGGCGCCGTCCGGCTGGCGCAGTACCGAGATGGTGTAGTCGCTCGGATTGCTGCCGGATCCGGTGAGGGAATACGAGTTGGTGCGCCCGCCACGGTGCACCACGATATGACTGCCCGCCACATAGGCGGGCAGCAGGCCGCCGTCGGCCGCCTCAAACGCCAGAGAGCGGATATCAGGGGCCGCCACGGTCACATCGCGCACGACGAGGTCGAGCAGGGCGGAGCTCACGGCGCCGCCTCGGCATTGACAATCTCGGCGTTGACCATGAACCCCAGGTAGGCGGTACTGCGCCGGGAGAAGTGGTGATAGATCAGCAGGGAACGGTCGCACCCGAGACAGGACACGACGCCGCCGACGGGATTTCCGGTCTCGGTCACCGTCTTGCAGTGGGCGCAGTGCACCCGACGACTGCTGCGGTCGGTGACGCAGAGTGCGATCTCCTCGTCGAGGGCTCCGCGGGCGAGTGCCTCGGAACGGGCCTGGTAGACATCCGTTTCGGGGCCGGCAATAAGCAGCCGAAACCCCACGTGCACGGTTGCGAGGAGGGTGCCGAGATGGGTGAGGGTTGGCGTGTCGGCGCTCGGCGCGGTAAATTCCCGCCAGAGCGCGGCCGGGGCGCTGGTGCGCGGCCAGGCTATGCGGGCCGCAGCGGGTGCGGCCGGTCCGAAGCAGTAGACGATGCACTCGCGGGCCGCGACGAGCACGCTGGTGGTGCCAGCAGTGCTCGTCGCGGCCCGGGGAACGCTCGTGTTGGTCGCGAGCACGGTGTTGGTAGCGAACACGGCGTTGGCGGCGGTCATGTTTGTTCTGACCGGCCTAGGGTGCGAAAGAGCGGTGTCCGACGTAGTATCCGAGCGCGTAGTCGAGCGTCTCGAACTTGACCGTGGTGCCCTTGGGAAAGAACAGTACGTCCCGGGCGACGGCGTGCGTGACCTCCCCGGTGGCCTGGTCGGTCAGGATGAACTCGCCCTCGACGACGACCTTCATCTCGTCGTAGGTGTACTCGTAGATCAGCGGCTCTGAAGCCGTGAGCTCGAAGAAGCCGCAGGAGATCGCGGCCCCGGCCGGGTTGGCCAGGGCGTCGCCGATGAAGGCCTCCGACCCCGGTGTGTTCATGCTCGGCAGGTTGAGGAAGGCGCCTTCGACCTTGTGGATCGAGCCGGCCTTGGTGAGCGTGCCGTTGAGGGTTGTGGTCATCGTGGTCTCCTTGTTGCGGTCGTGCAGTGGGTCGTGCAGGCGGTGAATTTGCTTACCCAATGATTACTCGCAGTAAATCCAAATCTGGTTTCCAAAATGTTAAATGCACGTTTCGTCTGGTTGGGCAGCCCCGTTCGGGTCAGTGCCGAAGATCGACGCGGCGATTTTACGTGCGTGAAACATCGGTCGGGTTTATTGCCGGTAAACATAGTTGCACCACAGTAACCACAGCACAGTCGACGCCTCAGGTCGTCACCGATTGATTGGAGAAGCCGTGCCCACGCCCAGCAGCGCGTACGTCCACCCACCGGCCCGCAGCCTGCCGCTCTGGCCCGCCGGCCACCTCGACACCAGCGCGCGTTCGCACCTCATCGTGCGCATCGGCGGGCGGGCCGAGACCGACCTGGCGCACGAACGGCTGCGCCAGGCGCAGCAGCTCGCGCCGACCACCCTTCTGGCTTTTGCCGCCCTCGGACCGACCGAGGCTGCCACTCTGAACGCGGCGTACCGCAGCGCCCGCGTCGGGCTGCGCGTTCTCATCATCGGCGGTCAGTTCGACGTGTTCCAGGCGCTCGCCGCGGCCCGCGGCGCTGGACTGTTGCCGCCGGAACTCCGCTGCATCCTCACCCACACCCGTGACCTCCCCATGTTCTGTGCGCACTGCCGGGCCACCAGCCGGGTCGAAGCCACACCCGGCGCCATCGTCTCGTGCCCGAGCTGCCGGCGCACCCTGGAAATTCACGAACACACCTCGGAGGTCCGCGGCAGCTTCCTCGCCTCGCAGGCCGCTGCCACGAACGACCTGGCGCAGGCAGCATGACGGTTATCAGCCCTGCTCCGGCGCGCACGTTGGATCCGCGCAAACCGGGCCACCAGCATCCGTCCTTCGATACCGGCGTGCGATCGCTCGTGGTGACCGCGGTGCTCCAGCTCACCGCGGCGATCGTGCACATCGTGTTCGAAGACCCGGCCGGGGGCATGCTCGCCGCGTATGAGCCCGGTAGTCACCTCATCGTGCAGGCCGGTCCGGTGCGCAACACCTATTCTCTGGTCGATGACGGCGTCAATCCGAACCGCTACGCGATCTCCGTGCTGCGGCGCAACGGCACTGCTGAATCGGCCGGTTCGGGCGGGTCGGCCTGGCTGCACGAGAACGTTCGAGTCGGCCAGCGGGTAGAAATCGAAGGACCGCGATCGCTGTTCGCGCCGGTCACGACCGAGCGCAAAGCACTGCTCGTCGCGGGGGGAATCGGGGTCACGCCGATTCTCTCGCACGCCCGCGCGGCCGCACGATGGGGGCGCCCCGCCGAGGTGATCTACAGCTACCGACCGGGCTCTGGCGCGCACCTCGCCGACCTGCGCGCGCTTGCCGCGACCGGGGCGATCACCCTGTTCGAAGTGCACAACAGAACGGATGCCGCCGCTCTGCTCGCCGAGCGCCTCGCCACCCAGCCGATGGGCACCCACGCCTACGCCTGCGGACCGCCCGAACTCGTCGACAGCTATCTGTTGCTCGGCGAAGCGGCCGGATGGCCCCCCGACCGCCTGCACTCCGAACGTTTCGAGGTGCCGCCGCAGGACCCCGGCCTGCCGTTCACCGCCATCATCGCCTCGACCGGCGCGCGCCTGGCGGTGCCGGCCGGCGTCAGCCTGCTCCAGACGCTGCTCGAGAACGGCCACGATGTGGCCAACCTCTGCCGCCAGGGGGTGTGCGGCGAATGCCGTATTCCGGTGCGATCCGGACAGATCGAACACCGCGACCACGTACTCTCCGAGCGGGAGAAAGCCGATAACACCACCATGCTCTGCTGCGTCTCGCGCGGCGCTGAAATCGAGGTAGACCTGTGACGATCACCGACCCCAATACGAGCGTGGCCCAACCATTCAGCCACACGATTAATTTGCCCTGGCCGTTTCCCGACGACCTCACGGCGTTTCGCTACTCGGTCAACGTGGAGCCGGCCCGGGTGATGCGCACAACGGCCGGAGGATCCTGGGGCACCCATATCGTCGACCTCACCAATGCCGACTACCCGCAGGTGATGGCCGAGCGCCGCCGCATCCTCGACGCCGATCCCGGCCGCACCCAGATTCTTGACGGCATGATGCCGGCCTGCTGGGACATCCTCGTCTACTACCTGCGAGACCTCGCCCTCTCGTATCCGCTCAGCTGTCACCTCGCGGAGAACGGTGACCGATTCCACTGGCGCAACGATCTGCTCGGCACCGATCAGGTTTTTGTGCTGGGCGACCTCACCACCCTGCCGTACGATCCGCTGAGTTTTCTCGGCCGAGAGATTCCCGACGATCTGCTCCTGGTGAAGGAACGCGACGGGCAATTGTTCTTCGACGCCGGCCTCGTGACCTTTGCCGCAGCCTGGTCGGTGAGCTTTGACGTTGGGATGAATTTTCGGGAGATCCACGGTCCGGTGCCCCGCTTCACCGGTGAGGGGCTCACGAGCCGGGCCGAGCAGTTCCTCATGCACCTGCCCACCGATTCCGTCTACCGGCGCGTCAACTGGACCCTCTCGGCCTCCGGCTCGCGCAAACTCGACGTCAGCCTCGAAGAACTCCCGGAATGGGGCGGCGACATGCCGCGCCTGGTGCGCGACCGTGACTTCGGCAACGTGCAGCTGCGCATCGAGCTGGAGCATTTCATGCGCCTGCCGATGTCGGGTGCGATCACCTTCTGCATCCGCACCTTCATGGCCTCGTTCGCCGAGATCAAGGCCATTCCCGTCTGGCGCGACCAACTGGCCCAGGTGCTCACCGAACTCCCCGAGGACCTCGCCAGCTACAAGGGGTTCATCGGCCACCGCACTGAGGCCGTCGCCTGGCTGCTCGCCTAGCAGCGCCGCGCCACCCGCAGCATCCATTCGCCACACCACTAGCAACAGGAGAACCCCTATGCCCGCCGCAGACCTCGCCTGGCTCCTCGCCGCATTCGCCCTCGTGTCCCTCATGTTTCCCGGGCTCGCCATGTTCTACGGAGGCATGCTCGGCAGCAAGAACGTGCTCAACATGATCATGATGGTTATGAGCTCACTCGCTGTCACGAGCGTGCTGTACGTGCTGTACGGCTACAGCATGGTCTCGGGAAACTCCCTCGGAGGCCTCGGAATCATCGGGGACCCGCTGGAATTCTTCGGACTCCAGAGCTTCGTAGCGGATGCCGCCAGCGGCGGCGCCGAGGGCCTGTACTGGGCGGCATTCTTCATTCTGTTCGCCGCGATCACCATCGCGATCGTGGCCAGCGGCGCGGCCGGGCGCATGAAATTCGGCGCCTGGATCCTGTTCTCCGGGCTCTGGCTCACCCTGGTCTATTTTCCCCTCGCCCACCAGGTCTTCACCTTCACCGACGAGGAGAGCGGCTATGTCGGCGGCTGGCTGCGCAACGTCGTCGAACTGCACGACTTCGCCGGCGGCACCGCCGTGCACATGAACGCCGGCGTCGCCGCACTCGCCCTCGCCCTGGTGCTCGGCAAGAGCAAGGGCGGACACCGCCCGCACAACCTGCCGCTCGTCGTACTCGGGGCCGGCATCCTCTGGTTCGGTTGGTACGGCTTCAACGGCGGATCCGCCGCCGGCGCGAACTTTCTCGCCCAGTATGTCGTGCTCACCTCGTTGCTGGCCGGTTCGGCCGGCATGATCGGCTTCGCACTCGTCGAGAAGATTCGCACGGGTCGTGCCACGACGCTCGGCATGGCCTCCGGTGCTATCGCCGGGCTCGTCGGCATCACTCCCTCGGCCGACGCCGTCAACCCGGTCGGGGCCCTGCTCGTTGGCCTGTTCAGCGGCGGCGTCGTCTGCCTGGCCCTGAAATGGAAGACCAGGCTGGGTATCGATGACACCCTGGACGCCTTCGCTGTGCACGGCGTCGGCGGTGTGGTCGGAGTGATCTGCGTCGTGCTGTTCGCCGCCGGCGACGCCCCAGCCGGCATCACCGGCATCCTCTTCGGGGGCAGCTGGGATATCGTCTGGCGCGAACTGGTGGCTATCACGGTCACCTGCGTCTATTCGTTCACGGTGACCTACGCCATCGCCTGGACGCTGAACAAAACCATCGGGCTGCGCGTGTCCGAAGAAGAAGAATACGTGGGCCTCGACGTCAGCTACCACGCAGAAACGGCCTATGATTCCGGCCGCGTCTAACACCACCCCACCGCACCTCACACCTAAGGACTCAAGATGAAACTCATCACCGCGATCATTCAGCCGCACCGCCAGGGCGCCGTGCACGATGCCCTCATCGGCGTGCACGTGAACGGCCTCACCGTCACCGAGGTGAGCGGCTATGGATCCCAGAAAGGCCACTCGGAGATCTACCGCGGCGCCGAATACACCGTCGCCTTCCGGCCCAAGGTGCGCATCGACGTGATCGTCAGCGACGAAGACCTCGAGTCCACGATCCAGACCATCGTCGCCGCGGCCTGCACCGGCAAGATCGGAGATGGCAAGGTCTGGGCCACCGACGTGACCGACGTCGTGCGGGTGCGCACCGGCGAGCGCGGTCCCGCCGCCGTCTAGACGGCGGTTCAAGCCGGGGGCGGGGTAGCCTGTGCGGCATGACCGAACCGACGAAGGCCCAGGGCGAGACCGCGACCGTGCGCGGCATCATCGCGTTCGCGCGAGCCCAACGACCGCTGTCGCCATTGACGGTCACGGTACTGGTCGAAGACGTTTCCAGAGCGGATGCCCCGAGCACCATCGTTGGCCGCTCCCGTTTCGAGATTCCCGCCTCTTCGCCCAACCCGCCGTCAGACGGCGACCTGAGCTTTGCCGTGACCGTCCCCGCCGAAGCACTCGACACCGTGCGACGCCTCAATGTGCGGGTGCACGTGCGTGCGCGGTCACTCGGGGAACCCGACGTGACCGAACGGCCCGACATCACCGAGGGGGACTTTGTCTCGACTCAGTCCCACCCGGTGCTGCCACGGCCGGTTGCGGCGTCAGTCCGTATCCCGGTTCAACGCGTCTGAACCGGCACGCACCTCGGCCTCGTCGAACGAGGTGATCACGCCGCCGAGGCTCTCGTAGCCGGTGAGCGACGGACCCCACGCTGCGCCGTTGAACCACTTGTGGAACAGCGCGCTGTTGGTGCCGGTCAGGAACACGTCGAGCCGGCCCGACGACCACGAGACCACGCGCGGCTGCGAGGTCGCGATTCCGCCCATGTTCTCGTAACCGAGAACCGATGGACCCCAGGCGTTGCCGTCAAACCACTTGTGGTACAGCGCACTGTCGGTGCCGATCACAAATAGGTCCAGCCGGTTCGGCCCCCAGGAGACGGCCTCGGGTTCGCCAACGACGATGCCGCCGAGTTGTTCGAAGTCGTTCACCGACGGGCCCCAGGCCGAGCCGTTCCACCACTTGTGGTACAGCGCACCATCCGTGCCCGTGACGAAGACATCGAGCCGGTTCGGACCCCAGGAGACCACACGCGGCGACGAGGTGCAGACCCCGCCGAGCCGTTCGTAGCCGGTGAGCGACGGTCCCCAGGCGCTGCCGTTCCACCACTTGTGGTACAGCGCCCGGTCGGTGCCGATCACGAAGACATCGAGTCGGTTCGGGCCCCAGGAAACGACTTCGGGCTGGCCGACGACGATGCCGCCCATGTTCTCGTAGCCGGTGACCGAGGGACCCCACGCGCCGTTGAACCACTTGTGATAAAGCCCGTGGTCACTGCCGACGACGAAGACGTCGAGCCGGTTCGGTCCCCACGCCACCACGCGCGGGTCGCCGAGAATGACGCCGCCCATGTACTCGTAGCCGGTCACCGACGGCCCCCAGGCGCTGCCGTTCCACCACTTGTGGTAGAGCGCGCTGTCGGTTCCGGTGACGAACAGGTCGAGCCGGTTCGGCCCCCACGCCACGGCCTGCGGAGCGCACTCGGCGATACCGCCCATATTCTCGTACCCGGTGACCGACGGCCCCCAGGCCCCGCTGAACCACTTGTGGAACACGGCGCGGTTGGTGCCGAGCACGAAGGCGTCGAGCCGATTCGGGCCCCACGATACGACGGGGCTCGAGCTCGCCCTGGCTGTCTGCGGGTACATGAAGTTCACCGCGGCGATGTCACCGGCCGAGAGGGCGGTGCGCTGGCCGATCTGGGCGCCGGCCTGCACCGGCGTGATCGTCTCGAGCCCGTTCTTCGAGAAGGCGGTGCGTGGGTAGTGCATGATCGAGCCGTAATCGTAGCCGCCGACATCATCGCCGTCGACGATGTGCTGGTCGAACTGGCTCTCCATGCCGGCTTCGATGTTGGCCCGGTTGATGGTCACGAAGGTGTTGCGGTCTTCGCGGCTCTGTTCGTGCCAGAGGCCGACCGCATGGCCGATCTCGTGGATGGCGTTGCCGGTGCTGCAGCCGGTACCCAGACTGATGGTCTGCATGCCGTTCCCCTGCATGCCCAGCATCGACCAGCATCCGCCGGAATCACTGAACTCGATGAAGTTGGGATATTGCGCCGCGTTGGCCGTGGTGCGTTCCGGAAAGCGGATGGGCGTGCGCGCTTCCCAGTGCGTGATCGCATCCCGCACACGCTGCTGATTCGGCAGGGCGGCGTTGATCCGGAATGGAACCTCGGCATTGGTCCATCGAAAGCGTGCGCCGGTGATGATGACGCCTCGCGCTCTGGCATCATCCTGGTTCGCTGCATCCTTGGTCTGCTCCAACTCGGCGACGGTGCCCAGCACGATGTCACCTTCGAACACGGCCAGGTTGTTGACCTTGTAATACACCACTTCGGTCGGTCCGAAGGTGACGCCGGAGATGATACCGGAGGCCGACTCGCCCGCCTGAAACTCTCCCTCGCTCACGAATTTCTGGTCGCCTCCGGGGCCGGACTTGTTATCTGCCATGGAACTACTCCTTGTGTGTTCTGTTCCCCACTGGCACTGGCCGGAATGGGCGGTGCCGGAAAGGGCGGTGCCGGAATGGGCACTGCGCCCGCTGGCGGTCACGCTACGCCGGCGGGCGTTATCGGAGCGTTACTCGGGCTCAGAATCGGGTTCGGGTTCGATGGAGCAATAACGCTGTCGGTCGCTGGGTATTATGACCTGAATCGTTCACCGATCAGGTGGCGCCCACGCCCGCAAAGGAGTACCCGATGACGAGTATCAGCCCCTTTCTTTGGTTCGACGGCCAGGCCGAGCAGGCCGCCAATTTCTACATCTCGATCTTTCCCAATTCGCGCCTGCTCAACGTGGCGCGCTATCCGGAGGGCGGGCCGGCACCGGCCGGCAGCGCCATGTCGGTCTCGTTCGTGCTCGACGGCCTTGAGATTCAAGGACTCAACGCCGGACCGCAGTTTCCGTTCACGGAGGCCATCTCGTTCTTCGTGCAGGTGGAAACGCAGGAGGAAATCGATAGTCTTTGGAACCAGCTCACCAGCAATGGTGGGCAGCCCGGGCAGTGCGGTTGGTTGAAGGACCAGTTCGGTTTGTCGTGGCAGGTGGTGCCGACGACGCTCGGTCAACTGCTCAGCGACCCCGCCCCGGCGCGGGCCGCTCGGGTCATGTCGACGATGATGGGTCAGACCAAGATCATCATCGCCGACCTGCGTGCCTCGGCCGACACCGAGTAGGGGCGTCAGCTCAGCTCAGCCGACCAGCCGTTCGATGGCAGCGAGGGGGATCGGCAGCCAGGTCGGGCGGTTGCGTATCTCGTAAACCGCTTCGTAGAGGGCTTTGTCGAGTTCGAAAGCGTCGAGCAGGGCGCTCTGATCGGCCAGTTTGACGCCGGAGCGTTCCGCGTAACCACTGAGGAAGGCATTGCGGCAGGCAGCGGCCCACTCGAAAATAGATTCGCTCGGAGTCGATTCGCCCGTTGCCATCATCGCCCCGGCCACGTAGGAGAAAGACCGCAGCATACCGGCGACATCCCGCAGGGGAATGTCGGGCCGGGTGCGTTCCCGCAGGGTGCGCAGCGGTTCCCCCTCGAAGTCGAGCAGCACCCAGCCGCGGGCTCGCACGTCGAGAACCTGGCCGAGGTGAAAGTCCCCGTGGATGCGCTGAAGCCTCGGCCAGACCGAGGTCTCCGCTCGGGCAAAAACTGCCTCGATGGCGTCGCGATGCCTGGCCAGAGCGGGTACTTCGTGCAGGGCTTGACGGCAGCGCAGCCGCATCTTCGCCATTTCCTCGGCGATGACCGCGGGAGTTGCATCGAGGGTCGGCAGGGTGCTGGCGAGGTCCTGGTGCACGTCGGCGGTGGCTTGGCCCAGCCGAAAGGCTGGGCCGGTGAAATCGCTCCGGGAGGCCGCTGCGACCAGGGCGGTACGCCAGGCATCCGGAGCGTCGGGCAGAAACTCCTGGGCGAAGGCGAGATGGCCGACGGCACGGCTGCCGGGTTCAGCTGGGTCGTCCCATTGGCCGGTAATAGCGCCGAACGGCAGTGGCACTCGTTGCGATCCCGCGCGGGCGAGCGCGGCCTGCACCGTCACATCGGGATTCTCGCCCGCATGGATGATGCGGAAGACCTTGCAGATGATCGGCCGTGTCGCTGCCCCGGTCGCATCAGTTCGCTCCACGATGATGGAGGTATTGGATTGCTCGCCGCTCAGCACGCGACTCGATACCACGAGAGCCGTCGATGAGGTCGCGGCCTTCGGTCGCAGGTCCTCGCCGCGCGCGCTGGCGGACCAGCGGTCGGTCTCCCGCGGAAGGTTCGCGGTGGACACGCCGTGTTGTTCCATGAAGGCGAGTACCGCGGCCGCGAAGGCGGGATCGTAGGGTGCGTCGTAGATGAATCGTGCCTGGTGGGAGCCGGGACCCCGCACCGTGATCAGGGCGTCGGCACCGCCGGTCAGCTCGGAGTCGCGCTCCGTGGTCGGCAGCTGGTACAACGTCAGGCCGAGGCTGGCGGTGTCCAGCACGAGGTCGACGCGAATGCTGACGCCGACCTCGGACGAAGGGAGGGAGAAATAGCCGATGCTGCGCAGGGCGGGCACGTGTCCCTTGTTTCCGAACCACCGCTGGGTGGACACCCAGGCATTGACGTAGTCGGGCAGTGGGGTTCCCCGATGATCCGGGGCGAGGTCAGGATTGGCGGAGCGGTGTGCATTGGGGGCGCGGTCTCCATCGATCATGCCGCCAGCGTAGCCTCCTCACCCGCACGGCGGTCGAGAGCGCGGAAGTTCCTTGGTTGCATGCGGCAAGCCGGCCCCAATCGTTCGCTGGCAACGGCCAACCGTTCGTCAAGCCCCAAACAGGATTGCGTAAATCAGACGATATTTTCGAAGGGCTGCGTTAGAATTGTAAACAATTGACAGGGTGCCGGAATCGGGTCACACTGTCGATGGAATTCTCCGTGTGATCCAGACACCGTCTCAAGAAAGAACTGTGAAGGGTATGCCCCAGCGATATTCATTGGAACCCGTGATCCAGGAATCGACTCCTTCGATCATCGCCCGCAAGCTGCGTTATGCGATTGCCCACGGCGAGGTGGCCCCGGGGTCGCAATTGGGCGAGGCTGAGCTGGCCCGCGAACTCGGTGTCAGCCGGGGCCCGCTGCGCGAAGCCATGCAGCGGCTGACCCAGGAGGGCCTGCTGGTCAGCATTCGCAACCGCGGCCTGTTCGTGATCGAAATGACGGATGCCGAAATTCGTGACATGTACGTGCTGCGCACCGCCATCGAGTCGGCCGCCTGCAAACTGCTCCTGCGCGGCGACCACGTCGCCGCCGGCCAGGACTTGCTCGCCAGGGTCTCGGAGATGGAGAACGCGGCCGCCACCGGCGACCGGGCCGCCATGAGCGACGCCGATATGGCCTTTCACGAACACCTCGTGGCGTTGAGCGGCAGTCGCAGCCTGGCGCGCATCCACAGCACCCTCATGACGGAGACCCGCATATGCCTGACCGTGCTGCAGACCTCCTACCGAGGTACCGCGGAATGGATCGCGGAACACCGCGGCATCGCCGAGGCCGTACTCGACGGCAACGGGCAGCTCGCCGAGAGCCGGTTGGGCGAACACGAAGACGACGCACTGGCGCGACTGACGAGCGCACCGGCATCCGTTTCGATCGCCTGACATCGCCCGCACACACCTAATTCATTGTGGACACTCTCGTTATCAGGACTCGCCCCGTCATCGTCGTGCTGTGTGAGCCCCTCGATGCGCAGCGTCCCGCCGGCATGGACGCCATCGAGCGAGTCGCCGACGTGCTCTACACCGACGCCGCCGGCCTGCCGGACGCGATCGAGAACGCCGAGATCTTGCTGCTCTGGGACTTCTTCTCGACCGCACTGCGGGATGCCTGGCCGCGCGCCCGGGCCCTGAAGTGGGTGCACGTCGCCGCAGCGGGCGTGGATACCGTGCTGTTCGACGAGTTCCGCGGCTCCGAGGTCGTGCTCACCAATGCGCACGGCTTCTTCAACGGCCCGATCGCCGAGTTCGTGCTCGCGCACATTCTGGCCCACGACAAGGAACTGCACGAGAACCGTGCCCTGCAGCGGGCGCATGAGTGGCAGCATCGCGAGACTCGGCGTACCGCCGGGAGCACGGCCCTCATCGTCGGAACCGGCGGCATTGGTCGCCACATTGCCAGGCTGCTGCGCGCAGTCGGCCTCGAGGTGCGCGGAGCCGGGCGGCGCACGAGTGGTGACGATCCGGACTTTGGTCGTGTCGTGTCGTCGGCCGCGCTCGCCGAACACGTCGGCTGGGCCGACAACGTCGTCGTGGTCGCGCCGCTCACGACCGAGACTCGCGGAATGATCGACGCGGGCGTGTTCGAGGCGATGAAGGCATCCGCTCATTTGATCAGCGTCGGCCGCGGCCCGCTCATCGACGAGGCGGCCCTGCTCGAGGCGCTGCAGACCGGGTCGATTGCGGCGGCCTCGCTCGACGTTTTCGTGACCGAGCCGCTGCCGGCCGCGAACCCGCTCTGGGACGCCTCGGGGGTGACCGTGTCGGCGCACATGTCGGGCGATGTCGTGGGCTGGCGTGACGGCCTGGCTGAGCAGTTCACCTCAAACGTGACGCGCTGGCTGGCCGGCGCAGAGCTGATCAATGTCGTGGACAAGCACCTGGGTTATGTGGCGCGGGCACACTGATCGCCGACTCGGCGGTTGGCGATCTTCTCGGCGAGCGAGTTCTTTACGCCCGGTTCGAGGAATAGAGACAACGCGAACAAGCGAATGCACGGGGAACAGCTCCCAGAGTCGAACGCCGAGTCTCACTTCGCCGTTCTCGTCACGTTCCAGCAGCCGCTGGTTGACCAGCTGCACGACGACGCGATGCGTGGTCGCGAGGGGAATGTCGACCCGACGGGCAAGGGCCGAGACCGTCATTGACGTACGGGTGGCGTTGAAGGCGCCGAGAATGCCCACGAGTCGCGTCAGCCTTGAATCGCCCGAGGGAGAGTTGGCCATGAGACCCAGTATGCCGCTCAACTCGCGTGATCAGGCCGGGCGACCGGCCACCACGAAGCGGATGCCAGCGCGTCGCCGTCTGTTTCACCTTGGTTTGCGGCGGCGCAATCAAACCGTCGCGAGCGTCTTGCAATCCACGTGGGGAAGGCGCACGGGTTCGACGCGAATGCTGGTGCGCTCGCAACCGGTGCACTTGAGAACGTAGAGGGGGAGAGTGATGCGCAGGGCCTGCGCGGGGTTCGGTTTCAGGTCGGCTTGTGACTTGCAGAACGGGCAGGTAATTCGCATCGAGGGGGGTCCCTTGGCTTGATTCTGCGCAAGCGATAACTCGCGTCAGGATGACCTTAGGGGGAAACCGTCGACGACCGCACCCCCTTGTCATCTATTCCGATGTGTGTACAGAGCAGTCCGTCTGTCCCCGTTCCGACGGACACGCAGGAGAAGCGCTAAACGGATGCCGCGAGCAGGCTCACCACGACGGTGTCGCCCTTGGTCGACAGCTGGCCGACCTCGGTGAATCCGAGCCGGTCGTGAAAGGCGAGTGACCCCGGGTTCCGCGGTTGAAGGTTGACCTCACAGAGCACCTCGGCGAGCAGCTCGCGGCGCGCGGCACCGAAGATGGTGTCGTAGAGCACCTGGCCGAGGCCCCTCCCGCGATGCCCGTCGGCCACAACGATGCGGTCGACGTAGAGAAAATCGGTAGACCGGGCCGAGAACCAGCGATAGTTCTCGCTCTCGTAGTCGGCCCCGGCCACGAACAGAATGGCAAATCCCAGCGCGATGTCGGCCGCGTCGTCGTGCACGACAGCAAGCGCGAGGTGGCTGTGCTGGACGAGCGTGGCCAGCGCCCGGGCATCCAACTCGTTGACCGCGGGAACCGCGGCATTGTTGAGAGCGAGCAGGAGCGGCAGATCGGCGGGAACGAGGGAACGAGTGGAATAGGTCACCCCATTAACGATAGGCCAGCACGCGAGAGGCCGGCACACGAGAGGCCGGCGGTCTAGCCCGCCGGCCTCGCGCCGGCCCGATACACCGCAGTGGCGATCACGAGGTCTTCCCACGACATGCCGGTGCTCTTGAAGACCCGCGGTCGGGCCTCGACTGCGGCGACCGTGCCGATCGCAAGGTCGCGCAGCGGCACGAGGTCGCCCGGCTCGATCGATCCGTCGGCCAGAGCCATGATCACGTCGCCGGCCTCGCGCCGGGCTGTCGCCGCGTCTTCGACGACGAGCTGGGAGCGGGCGAGGAGCACGGAGTCGAGCTCGCGGGCATCAGCTTCGTGCGAACCGACCGCGATCACGCAGCACTCGGCGGGCACAAGGGCACCGTCGAACAACGGAGTGCGGGCGGTGGTGGCGCAGACGATCAGCTGTGCCGAGCTGATGTCGGCGGCACGGCCGACCCGGGCCGGCAGCCCGCTCGCGGTCACCCGGGCGGCGAACAGCTCGGCGCGGGACTGGTCGCGGGCCACGATCGTGACCCGACCGATCGAGCGGACGGCCCGCATCGCCTCGATATGCCCCCAGGCCTGCGGCCCGGACCCGAACACGACGAGGTGGTCCACCGCGGCCGGGGCCAGGTAGTCGGCGGCGGCGGCCGACACGGCCGGGGTGCGCAGGGTGGTGATGGCGGCGCCGTCGAGCAGAGACAGCGGGGTGAGCGTCGCGGCGTCCAGCAGCAGGTAGACGCCCTGAATGCGCTCCCGGCCGAGTGCCGGGTTGCCCGGCGCAACCGAGGCCACCTTGATGCCGACGAAATGCGCAGCTTCGGTGGGCATCAGCAGCAACTGCCCGTTGGCGACCGGCAAGACCTGCCGGGCGAAGTCGTTCGCCGGGTCGAGCCCGTCCGCGAGTGCGTCCTGCACCGCCCGAACGGCCGTGCCGTAGTCGACCCGGGTGAAGATCTCGGTGGCAGTGACCATGGCGGGCAGGACGGGCGCGTTCTTAGATGTCATCCCTCGCAGACTATCGGTCGGCACCGTCCGGCCTCGAGCCCTGCCAGAATAGACTGTCGCCGTTTCGCACCTGGCGACTCGTTCGAGGAGACAGCGGCGTATGACTCACCCAGTGAGCACGAGTACGAACACGACCAACACCAGCACGCTTAACTACCTTGCCGCACGTGACCAGCTGCTGGCCCTGCGCGACGATCACGCCCGCGCCGCGCAGGAGTTTCGCTGGCCCGACGTGGGGGAGCACTTCAACTGGGCCACCGACTGGTTCGACGTGCTGGCGCGCGGCAACGACAAAATCGCCCTGTGGATCGTCGAAGAAGATGGCAGCGAGCAGAAGTTCACGTTCGACGAGATGGCCCATCGGTCCGACCGGGTCGCCACCTGGCTCACCCGGCAGGGCGTGCGGAGCGGTGACCACGTCATGCTCATGCTCGGCAACCAGCGGGAGATCTGGGAGGCGATGCTCGCCATCATGAAGGTCGGCGCCGTCATCATGCCCACGAGCGCAGTGCTCGCCTCACACGACCTGACCGACCGGGTGCGTCGCGGCGGTGTCAAGCACGTGATCGCCAATTCGGCCGACGCGGCCAAATTCGACGACGTTCCCGGCGACTACACCCGCATCGGCGTCGGCGAAACCCGGCCCGGCTGGGCCGACTTCGCCGACGCCTACCAGGTCACGCCGGAGCCGATCACGACGGTCGTCGCCTCCGCTGACCCCTCACTGATCTATTTCACCTCCGGTACGACGAGCAAGCCGAAGATGGTGCTGCATTCGCAGACCTCCTACCCGGTCGGCCACCTGTCGACCATGTACTGGCTGGGCCTGCGCCCCGGCGACGTGCATCTCGCCATCAGCTCGCCCGGCTGGGGCAAACACGCCTGGAGCTGTTTTTTCGCTCCGTGGATCGCCGAGGCTACCGTATTCGTCTACAACTACTCCAAGTTCGACCCGGCCGCACTCATCGCGCAGCTGCACCGCGCCCAGGTCAGCACGTTCTGTGCGCCGCCGACCGTCTGGCGCATGCTCATCCAAGCGGATGTCGGCGCTCGCCCGGCGAGCCTGCGCGAGTTGCTCTCCGCCGGAGAACCGCTCAACCCCGAGGTCATCCGGCAGATCGACAACGGCTGGAAACTGACCATCCGCGACGGATTCGGCCAGACCGAAACCACCGCGATCGTCGGAAACGGGCCCGGATCCGTGCTGAAGGCCGGCTCGATGGGCCTGCCCCTGCCCGGTGTCTCGATCAAGCTGCTCGATCCGATCACCGAGCTGCCCGCCGACGAGGGCGAGATCTGCCTCGACCTGTCGCAGAGCCCGGTCAATCTCATGAGCGGCTACCACGGCGAACCCGACCTCACCGCACACGCCATTCGCGGCGGCTTCTTTCACACCGGCGACGTCGCCACAGTGGATGCCGACGGTTACCTCACCTTCATCGGCCGCACCGACGACGTGTTCAAGTCGAGCGACTACAAGGTGTCACCGTTCGAGGTGGAGAGCGCGCTGCTCGAACACCCCGCGGTCGCTGAGGCCGCCGTCGTTCCCGCGCCGGATGCCACCAGACTGAACATTCCCAAGGCCTACATCCACCTCGCCCCGGGCTGGGAGCCCACCGCCGAGACCGCCGAAGCCGTGCTTCGGCACGCCCGCACCGGGCTGCCCGCCTACATGCGGGTGCGGCGGGTGGAATTCTTCGACCTCCCCAAAACCATCTCGGGCAAGATCCGCCGGGTCGAACTGCGCGAGCGCGAAGACGACGCGGCCGCCGCCGGCACCCGGCTGCCGGGCGAGTGGCGCGACGACCAGTTTCCGGGACTGAAGCGCTAACGGCAGCTGCTTGCAGTAGCGCCCAAAGAAGGGACTAACGGCCCGAGACAGCCGCCGATCCGCTCGTTAGCGTAGAAGTATGACCCTCCTCGACCTCCCGCGTTCCACGACCGACGACACGACTGCAGAGGCCTCCGGCTGGGCCGGATTCGCTGATGGGCCGTGGCAGCACGGCATTGACGTGCGCGATTTCATCCAGCGCAACTACACACCGTTCGAGGGAGACGCGAGCTTTCTGACCGGGGCGACCGAGCGCACCCTCGGCCTGTGGGCCCGCCTGTCGGCGATGTTCCCCCGGGAGCGGGAGCTCGGCGTCTACGACATTGACCCAACGACCCCGGCGTCGATCACCGCGCACGCCCCCGGCTACATCGACCGTCCGAACGAGATCATCGTGGGACTGCAAACGGATGCCCCGCTCAAGCGCGCCATCATGCCCTTCGGCGGTTGGCGCATGGTCGCGACGAGCCTCGAAACCTACGGCTACCCGGTGTCGCCCGAGCTCGAAACCATTTTCACGAAGTACCGCAAAACCCACAACGACGGCGTCTTCGACGTGTATCCGCCCGCCGTCAAACGGGCCAGGCACAGCCACCTCATCACCGGCCTGCCGGATGCCTACGGTCGCGGCCGCATCATCGGCGACTACCGCCGCGTCGCCCTCTACGGCGTGACCGCGCTGATCGCGGCCAAGAAGCTCGAACGTGTCAAGCTCGACGAGTCTTTCAGCTTCGAAGACGTGATTCGTTCCCGCGAGGAGAACGCCGAGCAGGTGCGCGCCCTGAGAGAACTCGTGCAGATGGCGGCCGGCTACGGTTTCGACATCACCCGGCCCGCTGGCAACGCGACCGAAGCGGTGCAATGGCTGTACTTCGCCTACCTCGGCGCGGTCAAGGAGCAAAACGGTGCCGCCATGTCGTTCGGCCGTACCAGCGCGTTCCTCGACGCCTACCTCGAACGTGACCTGGCGGCGGGAATCCTGACCGAAAGTCAGGCCCAGGAACTCATCGACGACCTGGTGATCAAGCTGCGCATCGTACGTTTTCTGCGCACCCCCGAATACGACCAGTTGTTTTCGGGCGACCCGACCTGGGTCACCGAATCGCTTGGCGGGATCGGTCTGGACGGGCGCACCCTCGTGGTCAAGACTGCATTCCGGTTTCTGCAGACCCTGTACAACCTAGGCCCGGCGCCGGAGCCGAACCTCACGGTGCTCTGGAGCGACCGGCTGCCTGAGGGCTTCAAGCGTTTTTGCGCGCAGGTCTCCATCGACACGTCGGCCATTCAGTACGAGTCCGACGACCTCATTCTTGCGGCCTGGGGCGACGACGCCGCCATCGCCTGCTGCGTTTCACCAATGACAGTCGGCAAGCAGATGCAGTTCTTCGGCGCCAGGGTCAACGTCGTCAAGGCGCTGCTCTACGCCATCAACGGCGGCCGCGACGAACTGACCGGCGAGCAGATCGGGCCGGTCACGGCCCCCGTGACCGGCGATGTTCTCGACTATGACACCGTCTGGACGTGCTACCTCGCCAGCCTCGAATGGCTCGCCAAGACCTACGTCGACGCGCTCAACTGCATCCATTACATGCACGACAAGTACGCCTATGAACGCCTCGAGATGGCCCTGCACGACGGCACCATCCTGCGCACGATGGCCTGCGGCATCGCCGGCCTCAGTGTCGCCGCCGACTCCCTCGCCGCGATCAAATACGCCACCGTGCGGCCGGTGCGCGACGACACCGGCCTCGTCGTCGAATACACGATCGACGGCGACTACCCGGCCTTCGGCAACGACGACGACCGGGTCGATGCGATCGCGGTCACCATCGTGGGCACCTTCATGGCCATGATTCGCCGGCACCCCACCTACCGGGGAGCCGTGCACACCCAGTCGGTGCTCACGATCACGTCGAATGTGGTCTACGGCAAGAAGACCGGCAACACCCCCGACGGTCGCCGGGCCGGCGCGCCCTTCGCGCCCGGAGCCAACCCGATGAACGGCCGCGACACGCACGGCATGCTCGCTTCGGCGCTGAGCGTGGCGAAACTGCCCTATTCCGAAGCGCAGGACGGCATCTCCCTGACCAATACGGTCGTGCCGGCCGGGCTCGGCCACACCCCGGCGGAGCAGATCACCAACCTCGTCGGCCTCATCGACGCCTACACGCTCGCGAGCGGCTACCACCTCAACATCAACGTGCTCAACCGGGAAACCCTCGAAGACGCCATGGAGCATCCGGAGGACTATCCGCAGCTGACCATCCGAGTATCGGGCTACGCCGTGAACTTTGTGCGGCTCACCCGGGAGCAGCAACTCGACGTGATCAGCCGCACCTTCCACACGAGCGTCTGAAATCATGGTCGCGGTACAGCTGGGTCGATCCGAGTTCCACCACGAGCAGGTCGAGGGACATCGCACCGGCACGGTGGCGAGCGTACACTCCTGGGAACTGGTCACCGCGGTCGACGGTCCGGGCACCCGGCTGACCTATTTTCTCTCCGGCTGCCTGTTGCGCTGCCAGTACTGCCACAATCCGGACACCTGGAAGCTGCGGGACGGTGCTCTGACGCCGATTGACGAGGTGCTGGAACGCATCCGTCGGTATCGGGGGGTGTTCGCGGCGACTGGCGGTGGCCTGACGCTCTCCGGTGGGGAGCCGCTGATGCAACCGGCGTTCGTGGCCCGCGTCTTCGCCGAATGCCGCCAACTCGGCGTGCACACCACGCTCGATACCTCGGGGTATCTCGGCACGAGTGCCTCGGATGAGATGCTCGAGCACACCGACCTCGTGTTGCTCGACGTGAAGTCCGGCCTGCCTGACACCTACCGGGCGGTGACCGGGCGTGAATTGGCACCGACGATCGCGTTCGGCGACCGGCTCTGTGCGCGCGGCATCAACGTGTGGGTGCGGTTCGTGCTGGTTCCCGGGCTCACCGACGCGGTGGACAATGTCGACGCGGTCGCCGAGATCGTGGCCCGCTGGCCCAACGTCTCCCGGGTCGAGGTGCTGCCGTTCCACCAGATGGGCGAAGTCAAATGGAACCGCCTGGCCATTCCCTACCCGCTGCACGGGGCACAACCGCCGGATGCCGCGCTGCTCGAGCGAGTGCGCGAGCAGTTTGGTGCTCGCGGCCTCACGACGTTCTAGCGGCGGGCGCCCGGTACGTAAAACCGGTAGAAATGCGACACGCCGAGCCTTTTTGGCTCTGGTGACGGCGTGCCGCGAAATCTACCGGCGTTACGTACGCAGACGGCGTCCAACGGCCTAATTGGCTAGTAGCGGGCGAGCAGTTCCGTCTTCTTGGCGAGGAATTCGGCATCCGTCACCACGCCGGCATCGCGCAGCTGACCCAGCTGGGTCAGGTGCAGGACGATTCCGCTGGAAGCGGCCGGGGCGTGGCCCTCGATCTCGCGTCGAGCGGGCGCGGCAGTGAGCGCTGCGACCGGCTCCGGGGCCACGGCCGGCGCCAGCACGGTCGCCGGCGGTGTGGCATGGCCGGACTGCGACATGCGGTCGATCCAGGCCAGGGCGATCGCCGAGAGGATGAACACCATGTGGATGATGACCTGCCAGAGCACGCCGTCCCAGGTGTAGACGTTGCCGGTGATGGTCTCGGTCGGGCTCGAGTCGATCGGGGTGCCGCGCGCGGCCAGATCGCCGACTTCAATAAAGGTTTTCAGCAGGTGGATCGATGAGATCCCCACGATGGCCATGGCCAGCTTGACCTTGAGCACGTTCGCGTTGACGTGGCTGAGCCACTCCGGCTGGTCGGGGTGACCCTCCAGACGGATGCGCGAGACGAACGTCTCGTAGCCGCCGATGATGACCATGATCAGCAGGTTCGCGATCATCACGACGTCGATCAGGCCGAGCACCGAGAGCATGATCGCGGCCTCTTCGACGTGGATGCCGCCGTCGTCGCCGGGCACGGTCAGCGAGATCCAGACGTCGCCGCCGAGGTTGATGAGTTCGACCATGAACACGATCACGTAGATGATCTGCGCGATGATCAACCCGATGTAGAGGGGTGCTTGCAGCCAGCGGCTGAAGAAGATCATCAGGCCGACGCTGCGCACCCAGCGCGACTGGGGACGGAACGGGCGGGGAAGGTCGGTTTCAGTCACCGGACGATCTTATGGTGAGCCCGGGTGAGAAAATCCTGTGTGTGCCCGGTGTTGGGACGGGCGGCTATGGGGACGAATTGATGAATCCGACCACGATGGTGGTCCACCAGCAGGTTTGTGAAATGGTCAGCCCGAGCAGTAAGTGTGCGCGTTGACCGGCTCTGAGGTCCTGAAACCTCGTCGTTGTCGGCATCAGGTGCAGGCGGCGCATCAGGGGGATCAGCAGGATGCCGTTGAGCATCAGAACCAGCACCCCGGCTAGTTTGACGAGGGGGTGAGCGGTTGGCTCGTGTCGGGGTGCATGAGCGCGCCGGTGAGCAGCAATCTGGCGAGGCCACCCCAGATCAGCGGCATCGCTGCGGATTCCAAACGACTTGTCTCGTTCAACCGTCGGCTTCCGATGAGCCAGCGAAAGCCGACCCAGGCCACGAGGAGAACGGCACCGAAGGTGCCAACGAGCGAGAGAATGTGGGCAATGACCGCGACGCGCTGCCCACGAGGCGTAACCGGTCTGGGCTACCGCTTGACCGAAGGGGTAGGACCGGAACATACGCATCGAACAACGACAAAGTGAATATTTTCATCACTAGAGTAGACCGACGTCAAGGGCCTGGACGGAATAATTAGGATTGTCTCAGCGAACGTTCAAAACCGCTGCGGCCAGCCAACAGGCCACCCGATCGACCTCCGGATAGACCTCCGGACAGGCCGCCGGAGAGCTCGGTTGACTCCAGACCGAGCAGCTCGGCGAAGTGCACCGATGGCTCGACACCGAGTTCACGTCCCAGATGGGCGCGAAAACTGCGATAGACCCGCACCGCCGATGCATAGTTGTCTTCGGCGAGGTGGCAGCGCACCAGCAGGTGCTGGGCGCTTTCGCGCAGAGGGTCCACGACCGCCGCCGCCCGCGCCGCACCCAGGGCACGACTGAAACTTCCGGAAACCAGGTAGGAACGGGCCAGGCCCTCCAAGGCGTCTACGCGCTGATTCAGCAGGTGATCCTGCTGGTCGACCACCCACTCCTCGTACCAGCCCGGCAGCAGGTTCGCCTCCTGCAACAGATCGATGGATTCCGGCGGCACGGACCGGCCGCCGGTCAGGGTGATCTCGGTGATCAACTCCCGCACCTCACGCAGATCGACGCGCACCGCAGCGTCGAGCTGCAACGGATCGGTCGCGCTGAGTAAACGTGGCAGCTCATGCGAGATACGAAAGACGCTCGCCCGCAGGTTGCCCGCCGACTGGCGCTCGGGGCTGTCCGGCCAGAGCAGGCCGGCGAGCACGTGCCGTGGCTGGGTGTGCAGCAGGGCCAGGGCCGCGAGCAGCCGCTGCTGCCGGGCGCCGACCTCAACCGGTACGCCGCTGCAGCGCAACTGCCAGTAGCCCAGCACGCGAAGATCCCAGCCCGGTGTCGCTGAAAAACCCATGAGTGCTCGATCCGCGAAGGAGTACACAGCTGCCCCGCACCGATGAGGCGGGTGCTGCTACCGCCCAGAATGGCCAGCCCCGGCGCGGTTGTCAATGCCGTTACCCCCAAAATGGATGCTCCCGCGCGCGTGACCGCGCCGCGCTCCTCACTCGTCGCCCGAGATCGCCGCCGCTCCAGTAACTCACCGGTAACGCCGACGGGGCTACCCTCAACGGGCACGTGCTCTCGAGATTGGACGGCCATGAGTCAATTCGCTCTCTGTGTGGGCATTAACCGGTTCGAGAACCTGCCCGTGAATAGCTGGCTGAACGGCTGCGTGAACGATGCCACCGACGTCAGCGTCCTGCTCGGCACGGCTTTCGGCTTCGCGGACTCGAGCATCACCGTGCTCACCGACCAGGCCGCGACCAAGGACGCCGTATTCGGGGCGATGACCGAGGCGCTCGACCGGGCGAACGTGCCGGGGGAACACCTCGACCACATCGTGTTCACCATGTCGAGCCATGGCACCCAGGTGCCCGACACGAGCGGCGACGAGGCCGACCGGGTCGACGAAGCCTTCGCCACCTTCGACCTGCGGCAGAACGGGGCAGTCTGGGACGCGAGCTCCCTCATCCTCGACGACGAGCTGCACGATTTGTTCACCCGACTTCCGAAGGGGGTGCTGCTCGATGTGATTCTCGACACCTGCCACAGTGGCAGCGGGCTGCGTGCCATGGACCTGGTGCCGACGGTCGACGACCGACGCCCCCGGTACGTTCCGCCGCCGACGCCGCTCGGCCGGGACGGTGCCGAAGCCGAGGGCGCCGATACCCGCACGCTGCGCGACCTGGTGCGGTCCTCGAAGGCCGCTGCCAAACCGGTGTTGTTCGCCGCCTGTCGGGCCGACCAGACCGCTGCCGATGCGAACTTCGACGGCCGGTACAACGGGGCGTTCACGCATTTTCTGCTCGATGCGCTGCAGTCAGGGGCCGCTCCAAGCCGGGCGGCGGTCATCAAACAGGTCAACGCGAAGCTGCGCGCGCGCAAGTTCGCCCAGCGGGCGCAACTGGAGGCATCCGCTCCCGGAAAATCGACCGCGTGGGGCACCGCCTTCTAGCCTCAGGGTGAAACTGTCAGGGGTGAAACGTCGGCCGCCGATGCGCTGAGACCTCCGGGGGCGCAGCGGCGATTCCTCGGGTCGCGCCGGGCAGCGGCGGCACGCGCGGCGGGGTAACGGGCGTGGTGACCGGCGGGGCAGCCGGCGGGGCGGCATCCGCTGGGCGAGGCGCCGGGATCGCGGCGTCGAGCTTGGCCTGCTGACGTTCCGGGTCGAGAATCGGTTTGAGGGCGGCGAAGCTGAGGCGCCCGCCCTCGTCGAAGCGCAGCTGCCCGCCGCCGCGAATGAACACCGGCGCGCGCGTGGTGAGCCCGAAGCGGCGCGCTTCGGCGGTGCTCAGGCGAAACTCCTGCGTGAAGGTGGACCCGATCTCCGAGACCACGAATCCGTCGGGGCCGACCCGCAGGGTGGGGCGCACCCGTTCGACCACAATCGGCCGGGTCGGGTCGATTTTCGCCGCCGCGAGCAGGGTGGGGTTCTCCCAGAGAAATCGAACGATCTCCTCCGGATCGGAACTCAGGGCGGCGAGTCGCACCGGATACCGCAGACCGGTGAAGGTGGACACGCCGTACAGGTCCGTGGGCGTTGGCAGCACGATTCCGGCCTCGGCGAAGGCCGTCACCACGACGCCGCGGTATTCGAGGTCGTCATCGGGCACGACCGCCCGGTCGGCGGCGAGGATGCCCCGCAGCAGGTCTTCCCACGTCACATCCACCGGCGGCATGTAGCCGAGGCTGCGAATGAGCATGCTCAAGACCTGGCGCCCGACGGACGCCCCGGCCCGCGCCACCTGAAACAGGCTCGAGCGGCCACCAGGCGCGTCGAGGTGCTTGATCCACAGCCGGGCCACCACGCGCAGGAGCACCTGTACGACCGCCCCGCCGCGCAGGTGCGGGTCACTGAGCGTGCGCCAGTTCGGGTCCGGGTCTTCGGCCAGCGACGGCCGGGCGGAGCCACGGGTGAACAACCCGTCGCCCAGCCGGAACAGGTGGCTGCGCAGCAGGTTTTCGTCGAGGGTGTCGAGGTCGAGGCTGGCCTCGCCGTTCTGGGTCAGTAATTGCTCGACCAGGGTCTGCGTGGAAAACACCGACAGCAGGGCGACGAGGTCGGCGATGGCTTCGTGCAGGGCGAGCTGGTCGGTTTCTGCATGGGAATCGGCCCATTTCGGCCGGTAGCCGTCGACGATCGCGTGTGTGACCTCGTGCGCTACAAGGTCCCGAAACAGGGCGAGCGGCACCGCCTTGGTCGCACGGCCGTCGCGTTTGTGCCCGAAGCGAATCAGGCCGTCGTCGCGATAGTAGCCGGACTCCCGGTAGGAGACCCGGTCGTAGGCGCTGATGGTGAGCCGGCCGCCGCCGACCCAGCCCATGCGCCGCCCCAGCGTCGATTCGAACAACGCCAAAGTGGATGCCGCCACCGCGTACACCTGTTGCGCCAGAAACCGGCTGTCCTGCAGCAGCGCCGCGAGGCTGTCGGGCGGACTCTCGTCGACGACCATCCACGGCGGGGTTGGGGAGCCGAGTTCGAGGCTGAACGGCTTCTCGCCTGGACGACGCACGATCACGTCGAACCGGGCACTGCGCGGCCCCGGACCGATGCGCTCGACCGGAACCCGCAGGGTTGTCGTGAGCGGTCCGTCGGGGCCGCGGGTGAATGGCCCCTCGGCCAGCACGGTCAGGCTGACCTGCAGGCCGCTGTGTCCCGATCCGGGGTCGGTACCAGTTGTTTCGGAACCAGTAGTCATAGCGGCCCCCGCAGCATCCGTTTGTGCCTGCAATATGCAACCGAACACCGGGTCTGTCAAGGCGTCGCGGTGCGGGAGGCGTGCAGTACGCGTGCAGTAACGCCGCAGTAACGCTTCAGCGCCATAATCACCGTGCTGTCATAATCACCGCGCCGATCTGTGCAGCGGCCCACTTGTTCGACCGTGAAAGGAACGGCGCCATGTCCGAATCGAGCCCTGCCAGGTCGACCAGCCCTGTTCACCCGATGCCCATGAAACGGCAACCGCCGTTACCGAAGGGCGAACTCGACACGCTGCGGCCGCACGTCGTCAATCTCAGCGGCGGCAAGTTCTCGTCGACCGGGGCGTTCGCGACCACGAAGAAGGACGTCGATGCCATTTTCGCCACGCACCTGCCGGCCTTCGCGGCCGAGCATAGCGGTGTTGTCCCGGTGGTCTTCTACGCCCACGGCGGGCTCGTCGACGAGCAATCCGGGCTGCGCATCGCCCAGACCCAGGTGGACTGGTGGAAGTCCAACGGGGTATACCCGATTCACTTCGTCTGGGAGACCAGCCTCGCCGGAGCCATCACGAGCGCGGTCGGTGACTGGGCGCAGGGCCGCCGCGGCTGGCTCGATGAAGCGAAAGACCGAGTGCTTGAACTGGCCGCCCGATTCGGCCAGGGCCAGTCCATCTGGGGGCAGATGAAGCGTTCAGCCGAGGCAGCGTCGGCCGGCGACGGTGGCGCCCGTTACGTGGCCGAAGCGCTCGGCGCGTACTGCACGGCTCACCCCGGCACGATCAGCGTGCACGCGGTCGGGCACAGCGCCGGGTCGATCTTCCACTCCTTCTTCCTTCCCGTCGTGTTGAAGGCGGGGGTGCCGGTCGTCGAGACACTCAGCTTGCTCGCACCGGCCGTGCGTACCGACGTCTTCGAGAAACAGATCGTACCCCTGGTCGGCCACGGGGTGGAATCGCTCGCCCTGTTCACCATGACCGAAAAGCTCGAGCGCGACGATACCTGCCTGGGCGCCTACGGCAAATCCCTGCTCTACCTCGTGCGGGCCTCGTTCGAACCCGAGGAGTTCTCGCCCATCCTCGGCCTCGAGGAGTGCCTGCGGGCCGACCCGGTGCTCGCCAAACTGTTCGGTTTGTCCGGCGTGAGCGGGTCGCCCGGGGCCGGCGGGGCCGCCGACATCGTCTGGTCGAAAACCACGAGTGGTTCCTTGACGAGCCGCAGCACGTCGACCAGCCATGGCGGTTTCGACAACGACATTCCCACGATGGACAGCGTCGCGCGCCGGGTGACCGGCAGCTCGCGCATCCAGTCGTTCCCGGTCACCCGCGACCTCGGCGATGAACTGTGGCCGGTGCCCGGCCCGGCCGCGCCCCGTCCAGCCGGGACCCACCACGCACTCTGCGTGGGCATCAACGCCTACCCCAGCGGCGATGCACTCTACGGCTGCGTAGCGGATGCCGAGGCCTGGGCCACCCAATTCGCCGCCGCAGGGTTCGCGGTGCGCACCCTGCTCGACGCGGAGGCGACCCGGCAGAATATCCTGCTCGGGCTGCTCGACCTGGTCGCGAGCAGCGTCGCCGGTGATGTGCTGGCCTTTCAGTACGCCGGACATGGCACTTATGTCGACGATCTCGACGGCGACGAGGCCGAGGCGGGCAACGCGGAGAAGAAGTACGACGAAGCCCTGTGCCCGATCGACTTTCGCGAAGGTAACCTGATCATCGACGATGACCTGGGCGAGATCTTCGACCAGCTGCCCGACGGCGTCAGCCTCACGGCCTTCTTCGATTCCTGTCACTCCGGCGATGGTCAACGCCGGTTGCAGCTGCAGCCGGCCGACGTTGCCGACCTGAGTGCGGCATCCGCTCCCCATGGGCGTCGGGCGCGTTTCATCATTCCCGACGAGGCCACCAGCAAGAATTATCGGGCCAAGCGCGGCACGCCGGCCCGAGCTGGCAAGCGAGCGTTGGCGCGGGAGGTATTGTTCAGCGCGTGCAAGCCGACCGAGGTTGCCTACGAGACCGGCGGGCACGGCGACTTCACCGTCGCGGCGAGCCTGCTCGTGGTGCCGAGCGCGAACCGGCTGACCAACGGGGAGTTCCTGGCCAGGGTGCGGGAGGCCTTCTCGAGCCAGCCCCGGCAGAACCCCGACTTCAATGGTCCGCGGGCGGCGAAGTCGCGTATCTTTCTGGCGCCTCTGGCTGGTGCTGGTGCCGGTGGTGGTGGTGCTCCGGCCGAGAGTGCGATGGGGGCGGGGTCTGCCTCGGTAGGCAGCATCCCCGACGCGATCACCGCCCTGCTCGATGCGGCGGCTGCAGGTGGCGGCGCTTCTGGTGCGGCCGGTGGAGTTGGAGGTATCGGCCCGCTGGCCCCTGCCGGCCCTGGGAACGGCGCTGTTGCTGGTTCTCGCGAAGCGGATGCCGCAACTCGCGCCCTCGCGGCCGCTGCGTTCCTGCGCGCGGCCGCCGACTTCATCGACGGGTAGTTCGTTCAGCTCGGTGCACGGCTGCACGCTCTGATTGTCGACATCTTTCGCATCCCGCGCCGTGGCCTGCGAGACTGGGCGAACAGCTCGGCGCCGAGGTCTCCCGACCGGATCGCCGAAAGGATGTACGCGCCCGGCTCCTCGGAAGGACCCCATGCTCGATTTTCTGTTCAGCCCGATCCCCGGGATCATATTCACGATCGTCGTCGTTCTGCTTATCGCCTTGGTGTACGCCAAGACCATTTATAAAAACGCCGGGCCCGACGAGGCCCTCATCATCACCGGCAAGAAGAGCCGCAAGACCATCGTCGACGGTGCCACGCTCGAGGAATCCGGCCAGCGCGTCGTGCACGGGCAGGGCGTGTTCATCACCCCGTTCTTCCAGAAAGCGTTCAAAATCAGCCTGCGCAGCCGGGCGATCGAGATCACGGCTGTCGCGCAGGACCGCAACGGCATCACGCTCTCCGTCGAGGCCGTCGCCATCGTCAAGGTCGGCGACGACCCCGCCGCGATTCGGGCTGCGGCTCAGCGTTTTCTCGGCCAAGACAAGAACATCGACGGGTTCGCCCAAGAGGTACTGAGCGGTTCGCTGCGTTCCTCGATCGGCGCGACCGATGTCATGACCGTCATCCAGAAGCGCGATGAGCTCGGCAGCTCGGTGCTCGCCACCGCGCGCGAATCGCTCGCCAACCAGGGCCTCGACGTCGACTCGTTCGAGATCAAGGGCATCACCGATGAGAACGACTACATCCGCGACATCGGTCGTGCCGAGCAGGCCAAGGTGCGTCGCCAGGCCGAGGTGGCCGAGCACGTCGCGAACCGTGAGTCGCAGGAAGCCCTCATCACGGCCGAGCAGGCCATTGCGGAAGCGCAGAACACGCTCGCCCTGCGCAGGGCTGCGCTACAGCTCGACACCGACAAAGCCTCCGCTGAAGCCGCCGCATCGAAGCCCCTCGCCGAGGCGAAGGCCCAGCAGGCCATCGTGCAGGAGCAGGAACTCACCGCACAGCGTCGCGCCAGCCTGCGCAAGGCCGAGCTGGAGTCCGAGGTCAACGCCATCGCCGACGCCGACGCGTACCGCATCCGGGTGACCGCGATCGCCGCCGCCGAGGCATCCGTTGCCAAAGCCACCGCCGATCGCGACAGTCGTGTCGCCAACGCCGACGCCACCCGTGCCGAGGGGCAGGCCGAAGCCGACGCCATCCTCGCCCGCGGTACCGCCGAGGCCACGGCCACCCGCCTCTCCGCCGAAGCGGTGGCCCAGCAGTCCGAGGCGCTCATTCAGCTGCGCCTGGTCGAGATGCTGCCACAGATCGCGCACGAGCTCGCCGCTCCCATGGGCAACATCGACCAGCTCACCGTCATTTCAACGGATGGCGCCAGCCAACTCTCCAAGAACGTCGCGTCGGGCTTCAGCGAGGTCGACGCCGTGCTCGGCTCCACCATGGGCATCGGCATCAAGGATCTGCTCGGCGGGCTGCTCGGCGGCACTGCCGGGGCCGCGCTGCGAAACGCCGGGCCGGCTCGCGGCGGCGCATCCGCTTCGCCGACAGGTGCCGGCTCGCCGTCAACATCGGTTTCTGCGACGTCAGAAGCCACGCGCTCGTCTGCTCCGTCGGCAAGGTCTTCAGCAACACCGTTAGCACCGTCTTCGGTAGCTGCCTCGGCGACGACCGCTGCGGCAGCGGCGCGATCGGCAGCGGAAGCATCCGTTGCTGATTCAATCAGCGGCGTCGACTTCGAGGCTGTCGCCGACGAAGCGACCATCGCAATCGCCCGTGCTGCCGCTGCCCGACTGCCCAAGAGGGCCGGGGACCGCCTGCTTCCGTAGCGGTTTCGTGTCGGCGGCCCCGGTCAGCAACCGGGGCCGCGAGGGTTGGCGTTGCAGTCTTCGGCCACGAGCACGGTCGATTCTCGCGGTCGCCGCAGCGATCGGCGATGCCGCGCCGGAAGGGGCGGGCGTGGCCACGCATCCGCTTAGCGAAAGTGTCAGTACAAGTGCGCCGAGCGCAACGTTGTGCAGAGGGCGGTGACGCGACGGGATGCACACGGAGGTCAGGATAAACGGATTGCTACAATCCCGCCGAGACTGTCCACAGGCTGGTGTTGAAGCCACACGAGCGGTAAAGCGCGCTCAGTCGTGCGCGGTCAACGCCCGCCCGAGCAGGGCCGCGAGGGCCGGCTGCCCACCGGCACGCATCGCGGCGCGCTGGCGTTCTGCCCCGGTGCCGAGCCGCTGCGTGCGGGCCAGCAACGCGACGATGCGATCGCGGTTGCCGACCTCGTCGATGGCATCGCCGGCGTAACGCAGCAGCGCGGCCGTCACAGCGGATGCGCTCTCCAGCGTTCCCGACACCGGGTTCAGCAGGGTCGACTCCATTCCCTCGCGGGCAGCGTGCCAGAGGCCGGCGTCGAGCAGTTCCGGCGCGATATCGATGGGGGCGACATCCGCTTCGCCGTCGCGCAGCGCGGTCGTGACGACCGCCCGGGTCAGGGCGGCAAGCAGCAGCGTCGACGGCGCATCGAGCTGGGCGTCGCAGACGCGAATCTCCACGGTCGGATGGTCCTCGGCCAGCCGTGCATTCCACCAGATCGTGCGCAGGTCGTAGGTGCCGCCCACACCGACCAATCGGCGAATTCGACGGTCGTAGTCGGCGGCATCCGCGAAGATCGGCGGGCAGCCGATCGTCGACCACCGGCGCATGTGCACGCTGCGCCAACTGGAGAACCCGGTGTCGGCGCCGTGCCAGAACGGCGAATTCACGGCCAGCGCGAGCAGTGTCGGCAGCCAGACCCGCACCCGGTTCAGTGCCTGCACTCCGGCTTCCCGGCCGGGAATGCCGACGTGCACGTGCAGCCCATTGATGAGGTGGTCGGGAACCAGGCCGCGAAACTCGGTCTCGACGGTGTGGTAGCGCTTCACATTGGTCACCTCCGGCCAGCCCTCGGTCTGGAACGGTGCGCCGACGCCGGCGGCGAGCACTCCTCGGTTGAGGGCGGCGCGGGCCAGCCGCGACCGAAAAGCGAGCAGATCAGCGGATGCCTGCTCAAACCGATCAAAGACCGGCGTGGACCGCTCGATCTGTGAGGCCAGAAACTCGTGGCTGATAAACCGCGACACGGGGGAGCGTCCGAGGAGCTCGGCGTGCACATCGTCGCCCACGTTCGCCGGCTGCAGGGTTGAGGGCTTGAGAAAGATGAATTCCTCTTCAATGCCGAACGTTCGCATTCACCACCTCCAGCACTTTCACCGGATACTACTTGAGAAACCGGTATCAAGCCGATACATTCTCAGATCGGCCAGCCGACCCCATGAGCGCTCGCATGTGACTAACATGACTTTCAATTACGAACCTTGTGCAGGCGCTGGCTCTCGCACTGGACGGACTCAGCTGGGGGTAAATGTGGTGCAGGTGACCGAGGTTCCAACCGGCGCGGCCCAGTCGTGGCGGCGCACATTCCACGGAGCTCTCGGCGGGATGCTCGGCTTCGTTGCCATGAGTGCGGCGGCCGGCGTTCTCGTGACCGTGTCGGTGACCCCGGTCGTGGCGCTCTCGGGTCTCGCGGCCACCAACACCATCTCGGTGTTCGAAAACCTGCCGGGCTATGTCAACATCGAGACCCTGTCCCAAAAGAGCGACATTTTCGCTACCCGCAGCGATGGAACCGTCGAACTGCTCGCCTCGTTCTACGATCAAAACCGCATCGAGGTGGGGTGGGATGCGATCAGCCAGTTCGCGAAGGATGCCGCGGTGTCCGGGGAAGACCCACGGTTCTACGAGCATGGCGGGGTCGATCTGCAGGGCACCCTGCGAGCCACGGCCACGACGGTGGCCGGCGGAAAAACCCAGGGCGGGTCATCCATCACGCAGCAATACGTCAAGAACGTACTCGTGCAGAAATGCGAGTTGCTCACCGACCAGCGTGCACACGATGCCTGCTACACCGCAGCGACCAAGACCACGCCCGACCGCAAACTCAAAGAGATGCGCCTCGCCATCGGGGTCGAGAAGAAGTACAGCAAGCACGACATTCTGCAGCAGTATTTCAACATCACCGGCTTCGGCGGCACCGTCTACGGCATTGAGGCCGCCGCCAACTACTACTTCAACACCACAGCGGCCAATCTGACCCTGATCCAGGCCGCGAGTCTCGTGGCGATCGTGAACAATCCGGTCAAGTTTCAGCTCGACAAGCCCGCGAGCGAGACCAACGGGGCCGCCAACGGCTATGCCGCCAACAAGCAGCGCCGCGACTATATTCTGCGCGAGATGCTGCGGTACCAGAAGATCAGCCAAGCCGACTACGACGCCGCGGTCGTGGCTCCGGTCGAACCCGTCATCACCGAACCGAGCACGGGCTGCCAGACCGCGGTAGCCAACGCGTTCTTCTGCGATTACGTGACCAAGATTCTGCAGACCGATCCCACTTTCGGCGCCGATGCCGCCACCCGCATGCTGAACTTTCGGCGCGGCGGCTACGACGTGTACACGACCCTCGACCTCGACGTGCAGAACGCGGCCGTGACCACGATGAACCAGCAGGTTCCCAAGGTCTACGCCGGCGGTGATGTGGGCGCGGTCATCACGAGCGTGCAGGTCGGCACCGGCCGGGTGCTCGCCATGACCCAGAACAAGGACTACAGCCAGGATCCGGCCGTGCAGGCGACCGGGGCCAACTACACCGGCATCAATTACGCCACCGACTACGCCGAGGGCGGGTCGAGCGGGTTTCAACCCGGGTCGACCTACAAGGTGTTCACCCTGGCCGAGTGGCTCAAGGAGGGCCATTCGCTCAACGAGCGCGTCGACTCGAGGCGCAAAGCCAACTGGGGTACTTTTCAGGACAGCTGCCTCGGCCCGCAGAACTACAACAGCCAGAATTGGAACCCGCGGAACGACGCGAACGAGTCCGGCGCCAACTACAGTGCGCTGCAGGCCACCGTCGGCTCGATCAACACCGGCTTCATCGGAATGGCCAAGCGGCTCGACCTGTGCGGCATTCGCAAGACGGCAGAGGCGTTCGGGGTGCACCGGGCCGACGGTAACGCGCTGTCGCAGACCGCGGCATCCATTATCGGCACCAATGAGATCGCGCCGCTTACCATGGCCGTGGCGTTCGCGGGCATCGCCAACAAGGGGGTGACCTGTTCGCCGATCGCCATCGACCGCATTGTCGGCCCGAGCGGGGTCGAGATTCCGGTGCCGCCGTCGACCTGCACGCAGTCGGTGGATTCCACGGTCGCCGCCGGCATGGCCTATGCCATGCGCCGGGTGATGACGGGAGGTACCGGGCAACAATCGAATGCGAACACGAGACCGTCGGTGCCGATGATCGGCAAAACCGGCACAACGGATGGTGCCAAGGACACCTGGATGAGCGGCGCGAGCACCAAGGTGGCGACGGTGGTCGCCGTGGTGAGCCTGACCGGAACGCTCAGCCAGCGGCGGCAGTACTTTGGACGGGACCAGATCGCGACGGCGCGGCACCGCATGTGGCCGGTCGTGATGTCGGTCGTGAATGCCAAGTACGGCGGTGACGCCTTCGAGGAGCTCGCTCCCAAGTACATTCCGCCGCCCGTGGTCGTGGCCCCGCCGGCAGCCCCTGCGCCTCCCGAGGCGCCACCCGCCCCGCCGGCCGCGCCTGCGCCTCCCGAGGCGCCACCCGCCCCGCCCGACGCGGTTCCTGCCCCGCCCGGCGAGTAGCGCCGCAGCCAGCACTGCAACCGGCACCGGCACTGGCACCGGCACTGACACGGTCAGGCGCTCTGCGCCGCATTGAGCTGGTGCAGGGTGCCACCGGGGCTCGATGAGGAGTGCTCTATCAACGGATGCGCGGCGAGTTCAGCCGCGTAGGCGGTCGCGCTGGCCGCTTCCTCCGCGGCGGCGCGCTCAACGGCATGCCGCTCCTTGACCTGGCGGGCCACGTCGAACAGGTTCCAGAGGTTTTCTCCGGTCACCGACACGCCGCGAGCTCCGGAACGCCGGGTGCGACCGCGCACGAGCATGTAATTGGTCTGGAACACCTGCCCGCCGACCCTCTCTTGCGCGTCGTGAAAGAACACGACGTTGGAGACCGGGCCGGTGCCGTCGTCGAGGCTGATGAACACCACCCGGCGGCCGCCACGCATCGGCGGGGTGTTCGTGGCCCGCCGCACCCCGGCGAGCAGCACCTCGGTGCCGCCGGGCAGATTGCCGAGCTCGCTCGCCGGGGTCACCCCGAGCTCCTTGAACAGGGCGTGAAAGCGCTTCATCTGGTGGGACCCGACGGCCAGGTTCAGATCGAGCAGCTCCAGATCGGTCTGGGTGCGGCCGCGCAGTTCGAGCGACGTGATGGCACCGGCGCGGTCGCCCGAGTACTGCGGCACCGGCAGTTCCACCTCAAAGGCGAGCTGGTCGGCGCGAATCACGACGGCGGTGCCGCGCAGCGACTGGATATGCGCGAGCAGTTCGTGCCGCCTGGTCCGGTCGTAGCCGATGAACGTGTCGAGGGCGCCCACCCGGGCGAGCGCCTCGAAGGTGCGCCGCCGCGGATGCACCCGGTCCCGAAAGTCCTGCAGCGAGCTGAACGGCTGGTGCCGGGCAATGCGCGCCCGCTCGGCCTCCGTGCTGCCGACCAGTTCCGGCAGCGCCAAACGGATGCCCTGGCTCCCGTCGGCGAGATCCTCCACCCGGTAGTCCAGTGCGCTGGACTGCACGTCGAGGGGGAGCACCGGCACCCCGAGCACCCGGGCTTCGGCGACGATGAGGTCTTTCGGCCACATGCCGGGGTCGTGGGTGAGCAGCCCAGCCAGAAAAGCCGCCGGATGGTGGGTCTTCAGCCAGGCCGACTGGTAGGTGGGCAGGGCGAAGGCTGCGCCGTGCGCTTTGGCGAAGCCGAAGCTGCCGAACCCGGCCAACACCGTCCAGATCTGGTCGATGACCTTCACGCTGAAGCCCCGGGCGAGGGCTCTCTCGCGCAGGTACTCCTCGATCTGGGGGAGCTGCTCCGGCTTACCCAGGTGGCGGCGAAAGACATCCGCTTTGCCGAGGCCGCAGCCGGTGAGCTCGTCGAACAGCCGCATGACCTGTTCGTGAAAGATGACGACGCCGTTGGTTTCGCGCAAAATAGGCTCGAACCGGGGGTGGATGTAGTCGGGGAAGACCTCACAGTGCCGGGCCTGCAGGTATTTGAGCGGCATGTTGTTCTTCATCGGGCCGGGGCGAAACAGTGAGATCTCCACTGTGAGGTCGTTGAATACCTCGGGCTGCAGCTTGCCGACGAGCTCCATCTGGCCGGGCGACTCGATCTGGAAGATGCCGAGGGTGCGGGTGGAACGAATGAGCTCGAACGTTTTCGCATCGTCGAGCGGCACCCGGTCGAGGTCGATGCTCTCGCCGGTGAGCCGGTGGTGCTCTTCGACGGCGTGGGCCATCGCCGACTGCATGCGCACGCCGAGAATGTCGAGT
The DNA here is from genome assembly GCF_004402535.1 of Cryobacterium glaciale. Lineage (GTDB taxonomy): Bacteria > Actinomycetota > Actinomycetes > Actinomycetales > Microbacteriaceae > Cryobacterium > Cryobacterium glaciale. The sequence continues at coordinate 76,101 of NZ_SOEY01000030.1, forward strand.
TTGATGAGCCCCATCGGATCCATGTCGTGTTTGTCGTACTGCGACATGGGCAGTCCCATGCCGCTCGCCTGCACCGGGGTGCGGTCGAGCAGGCTCGCGTCGGAGAGGATCACGCCGCAGGGGTGCACCGAGATGTGCCGGGGGAGCCGGTCGAGCCGGGCGGTGAGGTCGACCAGCAGGTCGAGCTGCTGCGACTCGCGCACCTCGGCGGCGAGGGCCTCGAGCTCGGGCTTCTCCTCGAGGGCGCGGCGAAAGTCGCGGGCGTTGAACCGCCACATCTGCTTGGCGATCACGTTGATCTGGGCGTCGGGCAGGCCGAGGGCGAGACCGGCGTCACGCACGGCGCCGCGGCCGCGGTAGGCGTTGGTCATCGACATGAGCGAGACCCGGTCGCTGCCGAAGGCGCGAAAGACCTCGCGGTAGATGTCGTGCCGCCTGGCCGACTCCACGTCGATGTCGATGTCGGGCAGGGTCTGACGTTCGGGCGAGAGAAAACGTTCCCAGAGCAGCCCGTTCGCGATGGGTTCGACCGAAGACGTGCGCAGCGCATAGTTGAGCACCGAACCGACCCCCGAACCGCGGGCTTGAATACGGATGCCCATACCGCGAATGATGTCGGCCACCCGCGACACGGTGAGGAAGTAGCTGGCAAAGCCGAGGTGCTCGACCGTTTTCATCTCGTGGGCGAGCTGGGCGTGGGCGGCGTCGACCGCGCGCGAACCGCGCGCAGAGTACAGGTCGGCGATGCCGCTTCGGGCACGCCGCCAGAGTTCGGTGACCGGGTCGCCGGTGACGCCGATGATGCGCGCCTCCGGCATGCGCGGGCGGCCCAGGCCGATGTCGCTCACCGGGTCGAGGCGGCAGCGATCGGCGAGCTGCTCGGTATCACGCAGCAGTCGGTCGAGTGCTCCGTCTTCGTGCAGGCCCGCATCGACGACCATGCGGGCCACCTGGCGCATCATTCCGGCCGGTTTGAGCCAGGCCTGGCCGTTGGTCTGCGGGGTTTCGAGGTCGGCGAGCGGCAGCAGAAAACGCGCGGCGTCAGCGAGGTCGGCGGTGACCGCTTCGTCGGGGGTCCCGTACCGCACGGCATTGCTGAGCACCGCTGGCAGCCCGGCGTTCTCGGCGAGGGCGAGCAGGCGCGTGGCCGGGGTCACACTGCCGACGGTACCGCTCTCGGCGAGGTGACAGACGATTTCGAGTACCAGAGCACCTTCGGGCAGGGCGCGCTGCCAGTGGGCGAGCCGCGCCGCGGCATCCGTGTTGTCGCGCCTGCCGACAGCGAGACCCACGTCGGAGTCGGGGCCGAGCAGCACGGTGAGCGAGGCGAGACCGGCCAGGTCGGCCAGCCGGGCGCGCGAAATACTCGGCCCGGTAGCGCCGTGACTCGCAGTGCCGTACTGGGCCGCACCGTACTGGGCCGCACCGTGCTGGGCGTGCTGAACGGCGTCCCGGTCGGCGCTGTGGGCGGCGCTGACCGCGCGGCAGAGCGCGGCGTAGCCGCGACCGTCGGTGTGACCGTGGGCGAGCACGACCACCCGGCCGAGCGAGCGATATTCCTCGTCGTGTACGGCGAGGTCGGCACCCAACCCGGCGCTGATGCCCGCGCTCACGCAGGCGCGCACGTGCTTGACGGCGCCATAGAGACCGTCACGGTCGGTGATGGCCAGAAAGCTCGCACCCTGCGCGGCCGCCTGCTCGGCCAGGACTTCGGGGAGCGTCACGCCATAGTGGGTCGAGTAAGCGCTCGCGACGTGCAGGTGCGCGAAGGCCGTGCCCGCTGTTGCTGACCCCAGCGTGCTGGTCATCCCCAGTCCATTGCTAAAGTCCAGGACCCGTCCGTTCCGCGGCGCAGGTCGTAGCGGTGCTGTTCTTCGCCGCCACGGCTCGCGTCGAGTCGCCACAGCTCGGTGTCGATGCGGGTGGGGATCCCCTCGTTCTCCCACCACCGGGTGCGTTTGAACACGGCCTGCGGTTGCCCGATGACGGTGTGTTCAAACCGATTCCAGATGAACGCGCGCGGGTCGCCGTCGGCGGAGAGCTCAACGTCAACCGGAGCGTCAATAATGTGGGGCAAGGCGGGCTCCCTGGTCTGAGAAGGCGAAAATATTGGGCTGTTCAGAAAAATGCTGGTCTGGTCACATAAATGAACGGGAAGAAAAAAATATGCTACAAAGTTCGAACAGTATGTCGTTGAGATCGAAATTTATAGAATAAATCTTCTATGTGAAAAGTGTATGTCACACCACCGACATGCGCCACGGGCGAATGCTGTGAAGACGACGGGCGGCATCCGTTCGTGTGGTGGTCGTAGCGGGGCTAGCCTGAACCAATGCACGATCACCCGGCAGTGAAGCCGCTCTCCATAGTCATCGCGCCGGACTCGTTCAAGGGCAGTCTCAGCGCGGCCGAAGCCGCCGCAGCCATGGCTGACGGTGCCCGCGACGCCGGCCTGGCGCTCGGCTGGCCCGACCTTCGCCTCACGCTCTGCCCGATGGCCGACGGCGGCGAGGGAACCCTCGATGCCATCGCGGCCGTCTGGGGCGCCCTGCCCCGCACCATGCTCACCGTCGACGCGCTCGGTCGCGACCGCCGGGCTCGCTACGCCACCTCCACCGACGGGCGCATCGGGCTCATCGAAGCGGCCGAGTCCAACGGACTGCCCCTGGTAGCGGATGCCCCGCCCCAGCCCCAGCGCGCCGACACCTTCGGGATCGGCCTGCTCGCCCGCCAACTGCTCGACCAGCAGGTCGACGAGATTCTGCTCTGTGTCGGCGGCTCCGCCAGTACCGACGGCGGAACCGGTCTGCTCGCCGCACTCGGCGTGCGTTTTCTCGATGACGTCGGGGTGCCCGTGGCCCCTGGCGGTGCCGGCCTGGCCCGGATCGCGTCGATCGACCTGGCCGGACTGCACCCGCACGCCAGCGTGGTGCGCTGGCGCGTGGCGGTCGACGTGAACAATCCGCTCTGCGGCCCCGCCGGCGCTGCCGCCGTGTTCGGCCCGCAAAAGGGCGCGCAGCCACGGGACGTGGCCGAGCTCGATGCTGGCCTGGCCCACCTCGCTGCCCTCATGCTCGCCGAAACCGGGGAGAACATGCTCGACCGGCCCGGCGCCGGAGCGGCCGGCGGTATGCCAGCCACCCTCGTGCCGCTGCTTCGCGCCGAGCTGGTTCCCGGCAGCACCCTGGTAGCGGATGCCGTGGGCCTGGCCCGCACACTGGCCTCCGCCGACCTCGTGCTCACCGGCGAAGGCAGCTTCGACTCCCAATCCCTCGGCGGCAAAGTGCCCGTGGCCGTTGCACGCCTGGCCCCGGCAGGATGCCCGGTCGTCGTCATCGCCGGCCGGGTGGCGTTGCCTGCGGCCGACACCGCGGCATCCGGTGTTACCGCCGCTTTCTCGATCGCCGGCGGGCCGGCGACCCTCGACGACCTGCAGACGCACGCCGCTGAACGCGTGCGCGCGACCACCGCGCACGCCGTCGCGCTCTTTCTCCATTCCCGCTGGAGCCGGTAGCGCTGGCGCCCCGAGCGTTCATGTGCGGTTCACTGCCGGGACACCGGGCGGTTTCACGCCGGAGAGGTAACGGGGGGAGTGTGGTTCCACCCCAGTTCGGGGCTCACCTGTTTGAGGAGCACTCCAATGCTGCACCGTGAATCCACCGCCGCTGGTCGTCCGTTGCTGCCGCTGCTTCCCATGCAGGGGCACACCCTCGGCAAGCGCAGCGCCGTCACCTGCCACCTCAAGTGTGCGGATGCCTGCTTCCACCCGGTGCCCAACGAGAGCGCGAACGACTACTTTCGCGACATCGTCGGCGCTGCCCTGAGCCGCCGTTCGCTGCTCGTCGGCGTGGGCGTCGGCGCTGCGGCGATCGTGCTCGGGTCCGGCCAGACCGCTCCCGCGTTGGCCGCACCGGGCGGCCCGGCCGGCGGCGGCCTCGCGTTCACGCCGATCGCCCCGGTTCCGGCCGCCGTCGACGCCTTCTCGGTGCCCGCCGGCTACTCCTGGAACCCCATCATCCGCTGGGGCGACCCGCTGTTCGCCGCCACCGACACCTTCGATCCCACGCACCAGACGGCCGCGTCGCAGGCACTCCAGTTCGGCTACAACAATGACTACCTCGACATTCTCGAGGACCGCAAGGGGCGAAGCGGCGTCCTCGTCACCAACCACGAGTACACCAACGAGAACATCATGTTCGCGCCCGCCGCCACACCGGCCGAAGCGGATGAGCAGCGTCGCGTCGCCATGATGGCCCACGGCATGTCCGTGGTCGCCCTCGAACGGAAGCGCGCCGGCTCGCCGTGGACCTACCGCGTGGGCCACCGCCTCAACCGGCGCATTACCGCGAGCACCCCGTTCACCGTGACCGGTCCGTCCGCCGGCAGCGATCTGCTGAAGACGAAGGCCGACCCGACCGGCCGCACCGTGCTCGGCACCCTCGGCAACTGTGCCGGTGGCACCACGCCGTGGGGCACCGTGCTCTCCGGCGAGGAGAACTTCAACGGCTACTTCCGCACCAAGGGCACCAGCCCGGCGGATGCCCGCTACGGCCTGGCCGACCGCCCTACCGGTCGGCTCTGGGAGCAGATCGACGACCGCTTCGACGCCACCATCGCCGGCAACGAGAACGAGCCGAACAGGTTCGGCTGGATCGTGGAAATCGACCCGGAGGCACCGAACGAGCCTCCGGTCAAGCACACGGCCCTCGGCCGATTCAAGCACGAGGGTGCCAACGTGATCGTCGGAAAGACCGGCCATGTCGCCGCCTACATGGGCGATGACGAACGCTTCGACTACCTCTACAAGTTCGTCTCCCACGACCGCTTCGATAAGAAGAAGAGCCCGAAGGCCCGCTTGCACAACAAGGCCCTGCTCACCAGGGGCTCCCTCTACGTGGCTCGATTCGCCGGCAACTCTCCGGCCGCCGAGATCACCGGCACCGGTCAACTGCCCGCTGACGGACTGTTCGACGGCACCGGCCAGTGGGTGGCTCTCGTCATCGACGGCGTCTGCCAGGTGCCCGGCTTCAGCACCGATGATGCGCTCGTGAACACTCGCTTGGTAGCGGATGCCGTCGGTGCCACCAAAATGGACCGCTGCGAAGACGTCGAGCCGAGCCCGGTGACCGGCAAGATCTACGTCGCCTGCACCAACAACTCCGATCGCGGCCTGCCAGGCAAGGAGGGCGCGACCGAGCCCAACCCCCGCGCGATCAACCGCGACGGCCACATCGTGGAGATCACCGAAACCGGATCCGACGCCACCTCCGTGACGTTCGACTGGAACCTGCTGCTCGTCTGCGGTGACCCGAAGACGAACACGAGCACTTACTTCGCCGGTTTCCCGAGCGAGAAGGTGTCGCCCATCTCCTGCCCCGACAATGTGGCCTTCGACACCGAGGGTAACCTGTGGATCTCCACCGACGGCGCACCGAGCACGATCGGCTTCTGCGACGGCCTGTTCAAGGTTCCGCTCACCGGCCCCGAGCGTGGGCGGGTGCAGCAGTTCCTCGCGGTGCCGCGCCAGGCTGAGACGTGCGGGCCGGTCATCCGCTCGGAGCAGTCGATGGTCTACGTGGCCGTGCAGCACCCGGGGGAGAACGGTAGCTGGGCTGCCCAGGCCAGCCGATTCCCGGACTATGTTGCGCTGGGGGCGGTCGCGCCGGCTGGCGCGTGGGCCGGGCCGCGGCCATCCGTTGTGCAGGTCTGGAAGCCTTGAGTCGCTCCCCGCTCTGGTCGTTCTATAGGCCAGAACGGGGGTCACGAACTGGGAGTTGGCTGATTGTAATTTCTAGGAATCGTGGTGGAGTGAAAGGGCTGCAGTCAGAATCGGCAGCGCTCACCCACCGCGGAGAAGGTCGATCGGCCTGCACCGCGAAGAAAACCGAGAAAGGTAGTTCATGACGGGGAACAGAGCAGTTGCCTACAAGAGCCCGGGTGTCGTCGAGGTCATCGACATTGATTACCCGAGCTTCGAACTCAAAGACGGGCCGGGCGTCAACCCGGAAAACGTGGGACGTAAGGTGCCCCACGGAGTCATTCTCAAGACCGTGACCACCAACATCTGCGGCTCCGACCAGCACATGGTGCGGGGTCGCACGACCGCTCCGAGTGACCTCGTTCTGGGTCACGAAATTACCGGCGAAGTGGTCGAAGTGGGCCCGGATGTCGAATTCATCAAGGTCGGCGACATCTGCTCGGTGCCGTTCAACATCAGCTGCGGTCGCTGTCGCAACTGTAAGGAACGCAAGACCGGCATCTGCCTCAACGTGAACCCTGACCGCCCTGGCAGCGCCTACGGCTATGTCGACATGGGCGGTTGGGTAGGAGGACAGGCCGAGTACGTGCTGGTTCCCTACGCCGACTGGAACCTGCTGAAGTTTCCCGACCGGGACCAGGCGCTCGAAAAAATCATGGACCTCACCATGCTCTCCGACATCTTTCCAACCGGATTTCACGGTGCCGTCACGGCCGGTGTCGGCGTCGGTTCCACGGTGTACGTCGCCGGAGCCGGCCCGGTGGGTCTCGCTGCGGCGGTTTCGGCGCAGCTGCTCGGCGCCGCCGTCGTCATCGTCGGTGATATGAACCCGGAACGCCTGGCGCAGGCCCGCAGCTTCGGCTGCGAGACCATCGACCTCACCAAGGGGGAGCCGGGGGAGCAGATCGAACAGATCCTCGGCGTGCCAGAGGTCGACGCCGGTGTCGACGCCGTGGGCTTTGAGGCGCGTGGCCACGGTAAGGATTCCGACCACGAGGCTCCGGCCACAGTGCTCAACTCGCTCATGACGATCACCGCGGCCGGTGGTGCCCTCGGCATTCCGGGCCTGTACGTCACGGGTGACCCCGGCGCCAAGGAGAAGGCCGCCCAGGTGGGTTCGCTGTCGATTCGGCTGGGCCTCGGCTGGGCCAAGTCCCTGTCCTTCACGACCGGCCAGTGCCCGGTGATGAAGTACAACCGCCAACTGATGATGGCGATTCTGCACGACAAGGTGCAGATCGGCAAGGCAGTCAACGCCCAGGCGATCAGCCTCGAGGATGCCCCGCGCGGCTACAAGGAGTTCGACGCGGGAGCTGCGACGAAGTACGTGCTGAACCCCAACGGATACGTCAAGGGTTAGCAGAACTGCCTAACGGCACTAGCGGATGGCCCGGCCCGGGAATTCTCCCGGCCGGGCCATTCCCGTGGTGGCGACCATCAGCATCCGCTTAGAACCGGTGTTCTGAGCATGCCCGGTACGGGGCACGAGGATTAGGGTGGAAACATGACCGGCGCCGACGTTGCAGAACCAGTTCCGCGCTTCTATCGAGAGCGCGCGGACATTCCGGTGAACCTCGAGACTCCCACCGGCACTGTGATCGACCGGATGAACCGGCCGCTGCACGACCTGCGCCTGAGTGTCACCGACCGCTGCAACTTTCGCTGCGTGTACTGCATGCCCAAGGAGATCTTCGGCCGGGACTTCGCCTTCATGGAACACGACGAACTGCTCAGCTTTGAGGAACTCACCCGCCTCGCCCGCCTCGCCGTGGCGCACGGCGTCGAGAAGATTCGGCTCACCGGGGGCGAACCCCTGCTGCGGAAGGGGCTCGAAGACCTCATCGCTCTGCTGGCCGAGCTGCGCACGCCCGACGGACGCGAGATCGACATCGCGCTCACCACGAACGGGTCGGCGCTGGCCGTGAAGGCGCAGGCGCTCAAGGATGCCGGCCTGAAGCGGGTCACCGTCTCGCTCGACTCGCTCGACGACACCACGTTTCGCACCATGAACGACGTGAAGTTTCCCGTCGCCAAGGTGCTGCACGGCATCGACGTGGCCGAAGCGGTCGGGCTCGGCCCGATCAAGGTCAATATGGTCGTGCAGCGCGGCAAGAACGACCAGGACATCGTGGCCATGGCCCGCCATTTCAAGGACACCCCGTATATTCTGCGGTTCATCGAGTTCATGGACGTCGGCACGAGCAACGGCTGGGAGATGGGCGCGGTTGTGCCGTCGAAAGACGTGATCGCGCGCATCCACGCCGAGCTTCCGCTCGAAGAGATCGCGCCGAACTACAGCGGCGAGACCTCCCGCCGCTGGCGCTATCAGGACGGCGGCGGCGAGATCGGCGTCATCTCCAGCGTCACCCAGAACTTCTGCCAGACCTGTTCCCGCGCCCGGGTGTCGACCGACGGCAAGCTGTTCACCTGCCTGTTCGCCACCGAGGGTCACGACCTGCGGGCGCTCATGCGCGGCGGCTGCTCCGACGCCGAGCTCTCCACCGTCATGGCGCACCTCTGGCGGGAGCGCACCGACCGGTATTCGCAGCTGCGCAGCGCCAAGACCAGCGAGCTGCGGGCATCCGGTGCCAAGAAGATCGAAATGAGCTACATCGGCGGGTGAGCGGCCGGCACCCAACGCCGGTAAATTTGCGACACGCCGGGCTCGGACGAACGAAATCACGGCGTGTCGTGAAATCTACCGGCATAGCGTACCGACCTGCGGCCCGGGCCGACCCGTGGCAGACTTTGAACATGAGCAGAATCACCGCGCGACGTAAAATCACCCGGCTCACCGTCGGCTCCCGAACCCTGGCCGGCGAGGACCTGCTCGCGGTCGAAGAACCCCTGGAGATTCGCGTGAACGGCCGCCGCCTCGCCGTCACGATGCGCACCCCCGGCAACGACATCGACCTCGCGGCCGGGTTCCTGGTCTCCGAGGGCGTCATCACCACGGGCGACGGCTTCAACACCGCCCGGTATTGCGCGGGAGCGGTCGACGGTGTCAACACCTACAACGTGCTCGACGTCACCCTTGGCCCGGGCGTCGCGCCGCCCGCACCGAGCCTCGAACGCTCGCTGCTGACCACCAGCTCCTGTGGCCTGTGCGGCAAGGAGAGCATCGACGCCGTGCGCACCAAATCGGCCTTCGTCATAGCGGATGACCCGGTGCGAGTGGATGCCGAATCGCTCACGACGTTCCCGGAGCAGCTGCGCGCCGGCCAGAACGTGTTTGAGAAGACCGGCGGCATTCACGCGGCCGGTCTGTTTGACGCTGCCACCGGAGACCTGCTCGTGCTGCGCGAAGATGTGGGCCGGCACAATGCCGTCGACAAGGTGATCGGCTGGGCGGTCAAGGAAAACCGGCTGCCGCTGACCGGCACCGTGCTCATGGTGTCGAGCCGGGCCAGTTTCGAACTGACCCAGAAGGCCCTTATGGCCGGCATCCCGGTGCTGGCAGCAGTCTCGGCGCCGTCGTCACTCGCCGCGGAGTTCGCCGCCGAGGTGGGCATGACCCTGGTCGGTTTTCTCCGCGGCGACTCCATGGTCATCTATGCCGGCGGTGACCGCATCGTCGACCGAGCGGATGCCGCGTCCGCTGCAGTGATGTAGCCGCCAGCCCGGCGCGGTACGCGGGACCTGCGCCGCTGCGTGCGAGGCGGAACTCCCGCGCACTGGCGCAGCTCCAACGGCACTCGTCGCGCGGGTGTTCTGGCCAGGCCAGAACCCCCGCGCACTGGCGCAGCTCCCGCGCGACGGGTGGTACCGGGTCAGGCAGCGGTGCCGGCCCGCACGAAGCGCACCGTCATAGCCTTGTATCCGGGGGTGTTCGACTCGCGGGCCACGAGTTCGCGGTGCATGAGGGCGTTCGCCTCGGGAAAGTAGGCGGCCGCGCATCCCCGCGGCGTGGGATAGACCACGAGACGGAAGGCATCCGCTCGTCGCTCCACGCCCCGGAAGGTGCTGATCACGTCGACCAGGTCGCGGTCCGCAAAGCCGAGTTCGGTGACATCATCTTCGTGGATGAGGATGACCCGGCGGGCGTTCTTGATTCCGCGATACCGGTCGTCGAGCCCGTAGAACGTGGTGTTGTACTGGTCGTGGCTGCGGATGGTCTGCAGAATCAGGTGACCCTCGGGCGCTGACAGATATTCGATCGGGCTCACGGTGAACCGGGCGAGACCGATTTCGGTGGCGAAGGTGCGGGTGTCGCGCGGAGGGTTGGGCAGCACGAACCCGTTCTTGGTCTTGAGCCGCGCGTTGAAATCGTGGAAGCCGGGCACGACGCGGGAGATATGGTCGCGAACAACGTCGTAGTTTTCGGCCATCGCCTTCCAGCCGACCGGGTGGTCGTCGCCGAGAGTGGCGTGGGCCATGCGGGCGATGATCACCGGTTCGGCCAGCAGATGCTCCGACACCGGCTCCAGTCGACCCTGGGTCGTGCGCACGACCGACATCGAGTCTTCCACCGAGAGCACCTGGCGGCCAGACGGATGCTTGTCATCGGTATCCGTGCGGCCGAGCGTCGGCAGAATGAGCGAGGTCTTGCCGTGCATCACGTGTGAGCGGTTGGGTTTGGTGGAGACGTGCACGGTGAGGCCGACGCGTTGCATGGCCTTCTCGAGCATGTCCGTGTCGGAACAGGCGAGGGCAAAATTGCCGCCCATCGACACGAACACGTCCACCCGATCGTGCACGAAGGCATCAACCGTGTCGACGGAGTCGAGGCCGTGCTCCCGCGGCGACACGATGCCGAACTCGGCGTCGAGCGCGGCGAGCATGTCCTCTTTCGGCTTCTCCCAGACACCCATGGTGCGGTCGCCCTGCACGTTGGAGTGGCCGCGCACCGGGCACGCGCCGGCGCCGGGCTTGCCGAAGTTTCCCTGCAACAGCAGCAGGTTGATGATCTCCTTGAGGGTGTTCACCGAGTGCGGCTGCTGGGTCAGGCCGAGCGCCCAGCAGATGATGGTGGCCTTGCTGGCCACGAGCAGCTGCGCCACCGTCTCGATCGCGGCACGTTCGAGCCCGGTGGCTTTCTTCGTCTCGTCCCAGTCGATTACCGATCGGGCCGCGCGATAGGCCTCGATCCCGTCGGTGTTCGCGGCGACGAACTCGAGGTCGATGACCGACCCGGGAACGCGTGCCTCTTCTTCAAGCAGCAGGTGACCGAGCGCCTGGAACAGGGCCAGGTCGCCGCCGACCTTGATCTGCAGAAACTCATCGGCCAGGTTGGTGCCCTTGCCGACCACGCCCTTGGGGGTCTGCGGATCCATGAAGTTGAACAGCCCGGCCTCCGGCAGCGGATTGACCGCCACGATCCGGCCACCGTTGTCCTTGCACTCGGCCAGGGCCGACAGCATGCGCGGATGGTTGGTGCCCGGGTTCTGGCCGACCACCAGGATGAGTTCGGCCTGGTGGATGTCCTCGAGCGAGACCGTACCTTTGCCGATGCCGATCGTGGGGTTCAGAGCAGAGCCCGAGGATTCGTGGCACATGTTGGAGCAATCCGGCAGGTTGTTGGTGCCGATGGACCGGGCGAACAGCTGGTACATGAACGCCGACTCGTTGGCGGTGCGACCGGAGGTGTAGAACACGGTGCGGTCGGGAATGGTGGCGCGAATCTGCTCGCCGATGAGTTCGAAGGCGTCGTCCCAGGAGATTTGCGAGTAGTGGGTGTCGCCCGGGCGAATCACCACGGGGTGGGTGATGCGGCCCTGGTTGCCGAGCCAGTATTCGGTCTTGGTGGCGAGCTCGGCGATGGAATGCTCGGCCCAGAATGCCGGCGTCACCGTGCGCAGTGTGCTCTCCTCGGCGACGGCCTTCGCGCCGTTTTCGCAGAATTCTGCGGTCTTGCGGTGTCCGCGGGACTCCGGCCACGCGCATCCGGGGCAGTCGGTGCCGTCGCGCTGGTTGAGTCGCAGCAGCGAACGGGCGGTGCGCCCGATACCGGCCTGGGCGATGCCCCGATCGAGAGCCACAACTACGGCTTCAACACCCGCCGCATGGGTTTTGGGCGCGGTGACAACGAGATTATTTTCGTTGATGTCTTCGATCGGAGCTGAGCGTGTCATAAAACCATCCTGCCTTGTCAACCGATCAAAATGCCCCTCAACGGCGAAATGGGTAAGGAATCCGAAAGAGAATTCGTTCCAATCGTGCGTATAGTCTGTAGTTCGCGCATCACCAGACCCCCCGTTTGCGCACTACGTTCATGGTCAACGTGAACCGCCGAACCGCACAGCAACGTCGCTATACGCCTTCCCGGCAGCAAGGACATCTCAATGAGCTGGCTCGATCGAGACCGCACCATCGCCCCACCCGGATTCAACCGCTGGCTCATTCCGCCGGCCGCCCTCGCCGTGCACCTCTGCATCGGCCAGGCTTACGCCACGAGCGTCTACAAAACGGCGCTCGTGGCGCACTTCGACGCCAGTCTGGTGCAGATCGGGGTGATCTTCTCGATCGCCATCGTGATGCTGGGGCTTTCGGCGGCCATCATGGGCACCTGGGTCGACACCAACGGACCTCGCAAGGCCATGTTCGTTGCGGCCCTGTTCTGGTCCGGCGGATTCCTGATCGGTTCGCTCGGAATCTTTTCGAATCAACTCTGGCTGGTTTACCTCGGCTACGGCTTCATCGGCGGTATCGGGCTGGGCATCGGCTACATCTCACCGGTCTCGACACTGATTAAATGGTTCCCGGACCGCCCGGGGCTGGCCACCGGCATGGCCATCATGGGCTTCGGTGGCGGCGCACTCATCGCGAGCCCGGTGTCGACGATGCTGCTCAGCTTCTACGACCCGAACTCGGGTGCAGCGAATTGGGTTGCCAGCGGCGATGCCGTCGGCAAGCTGTTCTTGACCCTCGCCGTGATCTACTGCGCTTACATGATGTTCGGGGCCTTCACCATCAAGGTTCCGGCCGCCGATTGGGTGCCGGCCGGATTCGATCCGACGAGGGTGCGTGCCAAAGCCCTCGTCACCAGTAACCACGTCTCGGCCCGGAACGCCATTCGAACGCGTCAGTTCTGGCTGCTTTGGGTCGTGCTGTTCTGCAACGTCACGGCCGGTATCGGCATCCTCGAGCAGGCCGCACCGATGATCCAGGACTTCTTCCGCCAGAATGACGGCGACTCGCTCGTCTCCGCCGCCGTTGCTGGCGGCTTCGTCGGCCTGCTATCGCTCGCCAACATGGGTGGACGCTTTATCTGGTCGGCCACCTCGGACAAAACCGGGCGCAAGAACATTTACATGGTCTATCTCGGAGTCGGCACCGTGCTGTACCTGCTGCTGGCCCTCTTCGGCCCCAGCACGACCGCCCTCTACGTGATTCTGGCCTTCATTATCATCTCGTTCTACGGCGGAGGTTTCGCCACCATCCCGGCCTACCTGCGCGATCTGTTCGGCACCTTTCAGGTGGGCGCCATTCACGGTCGCCTGCTGACCGCGTGGTCGGCAGCCGGAATAGCCGGACCGCTCATTGTCAACTCGTTCCTGGACGCCCAGGGTGCGCCGGGAGAGCTCACCGCCGCGGCCTATCAGCCGGCCCTGCTCACCATGGTCGGGCTGCTCATGGTCGGTTTCGTGGCGAACCTGTTCGTGCGACCGGTGCACTCCGAATTTCACGAACCCGACAAGCCCCTCGTCGGGGCAGCAGCAGGAAAGGCGCAGTCATGAAGAAGGCACAGCTCGTCGTTGGGTGGGTCTTGGTCGGTATTCCGCTCGCTTTCGGCATCATTCAAACACTCACCAAGGTGACAGCCCTGTTCGGCTAGTTCACCTAAGGCATTTTCGAAAACACAGAGTCACGCTCCAATCACTGGGGCGTGACTCTATTCGATTAACCGGTATTTTTCCGCGCATCCCTGTTCTTGGCGCGCTGGCGACGCTTCTGACCGATTTCGGAAGTCTCCCAGCTTCAGGGCCGTGAATCATGCAATGATGGCGAATGGGGATTTAGCTAACGCAGTTAGCTAAATCCATTCCGGGCGGGTCAATTGCCCGGGTTGTTGGACTTGTCGACCTGGGATGGTCGAGATAGCCCCCCGTTCACTCGCGGTGAGCCCGAATTGCCGCGATCGTTCCGTGGAAAATTCCGCGGGGAGGAGATGCCCGTGGCCACCCACACCGCCCTTGACGAGCAACGCGCTGCCGCCAGCATTCTTGACGGTATCCGGCGGGCCGATAACCTCACGGTCGCCGCCGCTCGCGATGGCGGAGTGCGGGCCGTGCGGCTGCTGGCTCAAGCGGCAACCGACCCCAGCGATCAGCTCACCGCCATCGCGGCGGTGCACGCTCTCGCCCAGGTCTTCGACGATTCCGCCGACGAGGTTCTGGTGGCCCTGCTGCACCACGACTCGGCGTTCCTGCGCGAGCACGCAGCCTGGGCCTTCGGCACTCGCCTGCCCCGCTATGACGCGATTGCGGGGCTCGTCACGCTCGTGCGTGAGGGCGGTTTCACCGGCATGCTGGCCCAGCGCACTCTGGAGCAGTGGGGTTCCTCGGCTGGCGATCAGGTCGGACTTTTTCTCGAGGGTGCCCTGCTGGGCGTCAGCGAAGTCTTCGCCCGCGCCCGACTGATCGAGACCATCGGCCTCATCCCCGGCCGCGTGCCCGAACGCCTGCTGCGCCGCGTGGCTGTCGACAGCACCGAGAACCTGCACGCGCGGGTTGCCGCGATCGCCGCCCTGGGTGACCGTGCCCCGAACACCGTCGTCATCTCGCTGCTCAGCGCACTCTCCCAAGCGGATGCCGCAGCACCCGCCTCCGAGCTCGCCGCCGTTGCCCGGCTGGCGCTGTTCGACCTCACCGCGACCGATGCCCCGCGGGCATCGTGGAATCGGGGAACCACGATCGCCCAGCTGTTCCTGCACGCCGATATCGATGGTGAGTTGTCCCAGGTGGGTGCCGGAGACAACGGCGGCATCGCGACGCTGCTCGTGCGCCTCGGCGACGCCCTCGTGGCCAGGACCAGCGCGGCCGGCACCCGTACAGCTGGAGCCGGCGTTGCCGGAGCGGTCGACCGGGTCATCACCATCTCCCGCGGCACCCATGACGGCGCCCTCCAGGCCCTCGCCGACGTCGGATCGACCCTGCCAGGGCATTCCTTCGCCGCGGTGCCGTTCGTCGGCGGCCCGGTTCCGTCGATCGACGCCTGGCCGCGGCGGGTCGCCGCGCAGCGTGGAATCCGCCGTATTCTGCGCTCGGCCGGCGTGGTCGACGCAATTCACCTGCGCATGGCCGACGTCGGCAGCCTCGCCGCGGCCACCGTTGCCCGTGACCTCGACATTCCCATGGTGTTCACCGTGGCACCCGACCCGCACGGCGTGATCGACTCGCTCGAATCGAGCGGCGCCCTCACCCGCGCCAACTTCGGCACGGTTGACGCTGTCGAACACTTCTGGTTTCGCGCCCGCCTCGTGCAGCGGCTCGCCGCGGATGCCGCCCACACCGTGCTGTTTCCGCGCCCGCACCTGCAGCAGGACATCGTTCGGCTGACCGGCATCGACATCGACGCGCACCCCGAACGGCACTCCGTCATCCCCGAAGGCATCGACCTCACGGTGATCGACCGCTCCCGAACGGATGCCCTCGGCTCGCTCGGCCTCACCGGCGGGAGCCTGCTGGTCTCCCATGACGCCCACGTGAGGGCGGCGGCTGACCCAGCCGCCCTGGCCTTCGATCAGCTCGACGAGCTGCTCCGCACCCTCCCGCCCGAGCGACGCGGCCTGCCCCTGCTGATCAGCGTCGGACGCCTGCACCGCGTCAAGGGCATGGCCGCCCTGGTCGAGGCGTGGAACACCGACTCGACACTTCAGACCCGCTGCAATCTGCTGATTGTGGGCGGTGACCTCGAGCATCCGTCCTTCGACGAGGGTATCGAGCTGCAGCGCATGGCGGGGTCTCTGGCGAGCGGCGACCTCGGCGATGCTGCGGCACACGGACTGCTGCTGGCCGGACACCGCGCCAACGACACGGTCGCCCGCTGGCTCGCCGCGGCCCGTTACGGTCGGCCTGGCCTCGCTGCACCGTTCGGGGTCTATGTCTGCGCGAGCATGAAAGAGGAGTTCGGCATCGCCCTGCTCGAGGCGATGGCGACCGGGCTCATGGTCGTCGCCCCCGACGATGGCGGACCGGCCACTTACGTCGAGCACGGCGTGACCGGTTTTCTGGTTGATACCGGAAATCGTGACGCACTGGTTCGTTCCATCGCCGACGCACTCACCGTGGCGAATGGAGTGCACGGCGGCGCCAACGCGGCGCGGGCCCGCAGCATGGTGATGGACAACTTCACGATCGAGGCGATGGCGACCACCCTCGCTGGCGTCTACCGTGACGTCGCCGTGGCGTTCGAGCCGGCCGCCTGGGAACTGAGCGTCTCATGACCCTGCTGATCATCAGCCCGGACTACGCCTCACACCTATACCCACTCGCCACGCTCGGCACAGCCTGGGCGCGGGCCGGCGAACGCGTCGTGGTCGCAAGCGGTCCGGCCACGGCCGACATCGTGACCTCGTTCGGATTCGAACGGGAGAATCTGCAACTCGGTCGCGGTTCGAACCCCGGCACGATCCGGGTCGAAGCGCAGCCCGTCGGCGAAGACAACGCCCTGCGCGGCTTCTTCGACGCCACCCGCCGCGGCATGGTCGACACGTTGCGTTTTCAGGCCGAGGCGCGCAGCAGCGACCTGCTCTACAACCCGGTCGAGATCGCCCGCGAGGTGCAGCGCATCGTTGCCCGGGTGCAGCCAGACCAGGTGATCGTCGACCATCTGGCTTTCAGCGCCCGGCTGGGGTTGCTCAGTGCCGGCGTCGCGCACGCCGACGTCGTGCTCGGGCATCCGTCGGCCCTGCCCGTTGGCACGGAGGTCTACGGATACCCGCCAGCCTGGCCCGTCGTGTTTTCGCCCGCCGCCGCGGAACTGGCCATGCTGAAACTCCAGTGCGAAACCGCGCGTGACACCTTCACATCCCAGTGGAACGACGCCCTGCGGGAGCTCGACCCGGCGGCTGTACCGAGCCGGGACGCCTTCCAGGAATCGGGCGACGTGCTGCTGCTCAACTACCCGGAAGAACTGCACGAGCCAGCGCGAACACGCCAGCTGCCGCCGCACGTCTTTCTCGGGTCGGCCGTGCGGTCCGAGGCCGTCGACCCCGAGGTTGAAGCCTGGCTGGCGGCCGATTCGCTGCCCGTGGTCTACGTCAGCTTCGGGAGTTTTCTCTCGGTGCGCGGTGACGTACTCGCGAAGGTCGCCGCAGCACTGGACGGCCTGCCGGTGCGGGCCGCCATCGCCGTCGGCGCGACCGACCCCGTAGAGCTTGGACCCGTCCCCGCCTCCTGGCTGGTGCGCGCGTTCCTGCCGCAGGTGCGCCTGCTGCAGGCAGCCGACCTCGCCGTCACCCATGGTGGCAACAATTCGGTGACCGAGGCGATGACGGCCGGGGTTCCCCTCGTCGTGTTGCCGTTCTCGACCGACCAGTTCGCCGGCGCTGCAGCCCTCGACGCGGCGGGCTTCGGCGAATCGCTGCCGCCCAATACCGCCACGGTTCTCGACCTGCGAGCCGCCTGCGAGCGAATGCTGCGCCTCGGTGCCGACCCGCGTGCTGACCCGCGTGCCGACCCGCGTGGCGACGCGAGTGGCGACCCGCGCGCCCGCCTCGATGCGCTCGCGAAGTCGCTGGCCGCGCAGCCCGGCGCCGAGCGAGCCTACGCGGCTCTCACCCGGGTGCCGGCCCGGGCTTAGTACACCCGTTCCAGGGTCTGGAAGCCGATCATCCCGGACGCGGTGGCCTGTGGACCGCGTCTCGTCTCTCTCAGCAGCCGGGGCCGCGGGGGTTGGCGTTGCAGTCCTCGGCGACGAGCACGGTCGATTCGTTGGCTGCGACGACGGTGAACGGGGTGGACGGTACCGTGACGATTCCTTCGACGGGTCGCCAGCCCTGGTCGCCGAAGCTGTAGTCGGCTCGGTAGTCGACGGTGAGGATGACGGTGAAGGTGCCTTTCTCGGTGTAGACGTGGCTGGTGGGGGTGGTGGCGAATTCGGTGAGGCCGAGGGCTTCCCAGCTGGCGCCGCCGGTTGCGGTTGAGGTGGTGGCGCCGTCGCCGTAGGTCCAGTGGTAGCCGATCGGGGTGAACATGACCTGCGCGGGTTGGCCGAGAAGGAGGCCTTCGCCGAGTTGAGCGGATGTTTGCGCCCAGAAATTCGCGGCCAGTCCGACGATCGCCCAGCCGCCTGGTTCCATTCCGGTGGGGGCGGGATAGGCGGGAAAGTTTTGCAGGTCGGAGACGCGCACGATGGTGTCGGGGGAGCAGACGGTGCACGGGGCGGCTGGGGTGGGATTTGTGGCGAAGGGGAGGAATGATCCGTTACCGCAGGGGATTGTTTTGATGCCGGGTTTTGCCGGGTCTCCGTTGGCGCAGACTCGCGGTGGTGCCGTGGTGCCCGGCCCGCCGCGTCCTCGCCGGGGGTGACTCGAGGCCCCCGTGCCGCTGGAGCCCGAAGTGGTGTCCGCTGTCAGGTCGACGCTTCCCCCGTTTGCGATACCGCCAGTCGCTGGTGGGTCAGGGCAGGCATACAGCGCGCCGTCAATCCCTGTGCAGGCGGTGGCGCGCACTCCAGCGACGGCAACATGGGTTGGCGACAGCAGTAGAGCAAGAGCGGCGGTAGCGACTAGCAGAAATTTGAGCCGGACCATGAGTCTGATTTCTCGACGAAGAGTCGGTTGGAGAAAGAATCGTGAAGGAGCGATACCTGCAGCGGGTAGCGGTTGGGGCGGCCCACGGGAATGACAGACGCCCCTTCAACGTCAAGCACGTCCGTCTTAGTGACGTCGAGGCAGACGTACGCCACCAAGGCGCCCGACTCTAGATTTGCGCTCTGCAGCGTCAACGAATCGAATGCGAGATCACCCACGAGGCGAAGTCCGTCCGCCGCCATTCGTCCGTATGTTCCCAGCTCAGACTCGAGGACGGTACCAACTGTAAATTTGGCAATTCTGTCCGGGTCTGCTCCACCTTCGTGGGCAATCTGGTTCGACATTTGTTGGTATTCGGAGTAAGCGGCCTCCGCGGCAGCCAGCGCCTCGTCGTTGGAGGCGAAGACCGGAGGCGCAGCCGTTTCCTCGGCGACGGGCGGCGCGGCCGTGCCGCTGGGTGCGGGCGTGGCGGCGGGAGTGGCTGAGCATCCGCTGAGCGCGGTGACGATTAGGAACAGGATGCCGGCGGTCGTGACAACTCTGTGCACGGGGCGGCGCCGCGGCGGAATTCGCATGGGCACACCATAGGCCGGATTACTACAATCCCATTTAATCTTTCCACAGGCTGGTGTCCCGGCCTCAATCCCGCTAGTGCTGTACGCGGGACTCCCGATTTCCGGAGCTGAGTGTGGCGCCAGGACCAGCGATGCCAGGTGGGGCGCGGTCAGGCCAACAGCATGGACGCCGTTTTGTGCTGTCCCCTGAACCCCGCGGGCGGGGATCGGTGGGGGCCTGTGATGGCTGCGGAAACATTTCTTTGGGTATTCTTTGGTGGATGTGCTCGGTTTAGTGCTTGTAAGCATGATTTTTCCTCGGGAATGTCGGTGGTCGGGTGTTGGGTTGAATCATGAACAATCTGGCGATGGAGCTCACCTGGGCGGCGGCCACCGTGGCGGCGCTCGGTGGGTCCAGTGCCGAGTTCGGCGGCCTGTCGGATGTGGAGGTGCTCGCGGCGCGGGGTCCGATCGCGGCGCTGTTGCGGCTGAGCAACACGGCGGCGGCGTTGCTGGCGGGCACGATCGCCGAGCGGTCCCGGCCGCAGCTGGGTCAGTCCGGGTTGGCGGCCCGGCACGGGTTTGGCAACCCGACGTTGATGGTGCAGCAGGCGACCGGCCTGAGCCGGATCGAGGCGGGCCGGCTGGTGGCGGTCGGGGTGTTGATGAGCGAGACCGAGACGGCCGAACGCCNCTCTGCAGCGGCGGCCGCGGCTGCGGCCGTGGAGGCTGCGGCTCTCGCTGCGGCGCAGGCGCAGCGGCAAGCCGACTGGGAAGCCGCCCAGTGGGAGGCACGCGAGGCCGATCGGGCCGAAGCGTGGGCCGAACTACACCCCGACCTGCCACTGCCGGAGGCCGCGCCCCGCCCGGTCAGGCCGGCCGTCCCGGTCGCCCCACCGGTCGCGGTGGCGCCGCCGATCCCGCTGATCGTGCCGACGTCGCTGGTCGAGGTGGTGGTGCCGTGGCAGGCGCCGATCGTGCACGCGGTCTCTGCTGGTACGTTCTCGCCCGGGGTGGGCGATGCCCTGCTGCGGGGCCTGGGCACCCTGGACCAGGCGATCACCGTCGAGAAGCTCGCCGCCGCGCTGAGGGTGCTGCTGGCGGAGGCGCCGGGGATGAACACGGAGCAGGCGTTCAAACGAGCCCGCCGGTTGCGTGACGAACTCGACGCGGCGGGCATTCGCGCGCGGGAGAAGCAGGCCCGTGACGACACCACCTGGTCGCTCTGGCGGCGGGCCGACGGCATGGTGACGCTGCACGCTTTGCTGCCGCCGGAGCAGGGCGAGCTGTGGGTCGCGACCTATGACGCGCTGACCAGCCCGCGCCGCGGTGGGGTGCGGTTCGTTGACCCGGAGCGGGCGGCGTGGGCGCAGAGCGTGAAAGACGATCCGCGCACGCTGGATCAGATCGCCGCGGACTCCTTCACCCAGCTGCTCAAACTCGGCGCCGACGCCGACCCGAACACCCTGTTCGGTGGCCGCCGCCCGGTCGTGCAGGTCATCGTCACCGAACACGACTGCCCCACCACGATCCCCGGCCCGAGCGCGGCGACCCCCGACGGGCGAATCGGCACCGACGCTGGCCCGGCCACGACGACGACTACCGAGACCACCGTGACCACTGAGACCACTGAGACCACTGAGACCACTGAGACCATCGAGACCACTGAGACCATCGAGACCATCGAGACCATCGAGACCATCGAGACCATCGAGACCATCGAGACCACTGCGAACATCGAGACCATTGCGAACGCCGAGGCCACCGACACCACGCCGGCCGGGTCCCGGGAGAATTCTCGGGCTGATGAAACCGCCGGGATCACCAGTGGCGGGAAGATCGACAAACTGCCGGACAGCGAATCGGGTCAGCCCACGGGCGCGCAAACCATTGTGAATGTCCCGGTCAACAAGGCGAACGGGGGGTTCGGCTATCTCGAAGGCAACCCGGCACCCGTCTCGGCGGAGACGATTGCCCGACACCTGTGCGACACCGGCTACCTCGGCATTCTGTTCAACCAGGCCGGGCAACCCCTGAACGTAGGACGAGACCAACGCCTGTTCAACCGGGAACAACGCCGGGCCCTGGCCGTGCGCGACGGCGGATGCCGCTGGCCCGGCTGCGACCAACCACCATCATGGACGGAGGCGCATCACATTCAAAACTGGTCTGACCTCGGACTTTCCAATATCGACCACGCGATTCTGCTCTGCGCCCTGCACCATCTGTTGCTCCACAACCGGCACTGGAAAATCCTTCTCCGAGGCGGCCAGTACTGGCTGCAACCGCCGGTTGACATCGACCCCGAGCAGACCATGATCGCCCTGCCCCGCAACAACCCGCTCATGCAGGAGCCCCTGCCGCTCGACCCGCCCGCAGCGTACCCCCGAACGGATGTCACCGCAGACAGCGGCGCGTTGAGCGATGGCGGTCTCGACAAGCTCGACCAACGAGATGGTAGCGACCCACAGACAATGGCGCGTCACAGCGATGGCGGGCTCGATCAGCGAAGTGCAGACGATTACCGCAACTAGAACCTGGCACTGCCCCTGGCTCCGGACCCAACCGGTCAGTTCGGCCGGTCGACATCGGCTCCGGTGCCGAGGTCACCGCACTCGATCTGCTCGACCTGGTGCGCGTGCAGGTATGGGCGGGCGCCGGTGTCGCCGGCGATGCTGTCGATGAGGGGCACCCAGTGCGCCCGGCCGATCACGACGGGATGCCCCGGCTGGCCGGCAAATCGGGCCTGACGCAGAGTGTCGGCCGAGACGGCGGCCGGGCTGGTGGCCGCATCCGCCGCACCCGGCCCACCCGCCGTACCCGGCCCACCCGCCGCACCCGACCCACCCGCCGTACCCGGCCCACCCGCCGTACCCGTCCCACGCTCATCCATCGTCTCGTGGTTCGCGCCGATCACCCGCGCCACCGTTGCCGCGTTCAGATCAGGAACGTCGACGGGAATGATCGCGACGGCGTCGACATCGGGCTGGTCGAGCGCGCAGCGCAGACCGGTGCGCAGCGACGCGGAGAGCCCCTCGGCCCAGTCGGCGGCCTGCACGACCAGAACGGATGCCGGAAGCTGGCAAGCGCCCCGTGCCGGCGCACCGGTCGGGTCATCCCTGCCGGCTTCGAGCAGCGCCGCCGCTTCGGCCCCGCGGGCGCCGAGCACGACGATCACCGGGGAGCATCCGGCTGCGGCCAGCACCCGGACCGCGTGCTGCAACCACGAGTGCCCGGCGGAATCATGCACGAGCGCCTTCGGCATGCCGTAACGCGAACCGGCCCCGGCGGCGAGCACGAGCCCGGCGACGCGGCTGGGTGGCGGCGGCAGATGCATGCCTGCCATCGTAGGGTTTCGGCGCCGCTCGCGCTGTGGCCATGTTCCCCCATCACGGGGGTGAGCCAACGTTTCTACGCCGGCGGCGTTATACGCTCGCAGATACGGTTCGAAATATTCGAGTTCGCCGACCCACCAGCTTCCACCAGGCCCTGCTCGGAAGGCGCCCATGTCCCCTCAGATTTTGCAGCCGCTCACACGGGCTCCGGAGCGGTCTTCGAACGGGACCGGCAGCATCCACTACCTGCCGGCGACCCGGCAGAACGTGCTGTGGGGCCGGCTGCCCTGCGCGCGCGACGTGGGCGTGCTCACGATCGAGTCGGGCGACGAGGTCACGATCGACACGATCAGCCACGAGGGCGTGCTCGAAGACCAGGGCCGCGACCCGGCCGCCTTCTTCGGCCGCCACGGCGTGCCGCGGGAGTTCGTGCTCGACGACGCGATCGACCTCGCGGCGTCTGATTTCGATCATGACCCGGGCAGCGACGGGCCGCACGTCGTGACCGGCCCCATCCACGTGCGTGGCGCCCGGCCCGGCGACCTGCTCAAGATGACCGTGCTCGAGGCGACCCCGCGCGTTCCCTACGGCATCATCTCCAACCGGCACGGGCGTGGCGCCCTGCCGGGAGAGTATCCGCTCGGCGTCGAGAACGTGAGCGTGTTCGCGGCCGTCGAAGCGTTCGAGGGTATCCAGGTCGGCACACTGCCGCTCGTTCCGGGCGGCGACCGGGTGGTTCGGTTTCCCCTGGACCCTTTCCTCGGCATCATGGGCGTCGCGGTCGCGGGCGACGTGCGGGCGCATTCCGTGCCGCCGGGCGCGCACGGCGGCAATATCGACATCAACCTGCTCACCGTCGGATCCGCGCTCTACCTTCCGGTGCAGGTTCCGGGCGCGCTCGCCTACGTCGGTGACCCGCATTTCGCCCAGGGAGACGGCGAAGTCGCGCTCACCGCCATGGAGGCTTCGCTGCGGGTGCGCGTGCGTTTCGACGTGATCAGCCAAGCGGATGCCCTCACCCAGTTTGGCGCGCTCGGCGGCCCGCTCGCCGAGACGACCGACTTTCTCGTGCCGACCGGCCTGAACGCCGACCTCGGCGAGGCCGTGCGAGAGTGTGTGCGGGCGGCGATCAACCTGCTCGCGGCACGCTTCGGAATGGATCGTACCCTCGCCTACGCCTACCTCAGCGCCGCCACCGACTTCAACATTTCGCAGGTGGTCGACCGGGTCACCGGTGTGCACGGCCGCATTCGAGTGGCGGACTTTCGTGGGTGATTCGCTCCAACCGGCGGCGGTACCCGCCTTCGACAGCACCATCTGGCGGGTTCTCGGCAACCCGCTCGTGGGCAGTGAGAACATCGGCCCGCTCTGCGGCCGCACCGTCGCGGTCAAGGACCTCTACGACGTGGCCGGGTTCGCCGTCGGTGCCGGCATTCCCGAGTACCTGCGTGAGCAGCCGTTCGCGGCCGAAAGCGCCCCGGCACTGCGCTCCCTGCTCGGAGCCGGCGCGACCGTGCGCGGCATCGCGCAGACCGATGAGTTCGCGTACAGCATCATCGGCGCCAACGTGCACTACGGCACCCCGCCGAATCCGCGGGTTCCCGATGCTCTGCCCGGCGGATCATCGAGCGGTCCGGCCAGCGCCGTCGCGCTCGACCAGGCTGATATCGGGCTCGGCACCGACACCGCAGGTTCGATTCGGGTGCCGGCGTCGTACCAGGGCCTGTGGGGGCTGCGCAGTACGCAGGACGCCGTCAACCGCAGCGGGCTGCTGCCGCTCGCGCCGCGGTTCGACGCGGTGGGCTGGCTCACCCGCACGCCAGAGGTGCTGCGCGCGGCCGTCGTGGCGTCGGTGCAGCCGCAGCTGCAGCGCGGCACGCCGGCCCGATACGCGGTGGCGGCATCCGTTGTGTTCGGGCTTGACGACGCCGTGCAGAAAACCTTCGTCGACGCCGTCGATCGGCTCGAGAGCACCGACGGTATCGCCCCGGTCGAGCTGGTTGACGTCGGCGATCTCGCCGCGATGTTCCAGGCCTTCCGCACCGTGCAGGCGGCCGAGGCCTGGCAGGTTCACGGCTCATGGGTGCGCGCCCACCCCGGTGTGCTCGGTGCCGATATCGCTGCCCGCTTCGCCTGGGCATCGCGGGTGACCGGCAGCGCCGAACGAGCGGCGCGGGGGGTGCTCGGCGCTGCCCGCGAGCGCCTGGATCAGATTCTCGACGATCGGGTGCTGCTGCTGCCGAGCACCGCGTCGACGGCACCCCGTCGCGACAGCGCACCGGCCGACCTCGATCGCACCCGCAGCGCGACCCTCGCGTTGACCTGCCTCGCTGCGATCGGCGGGTTCCCGGCCCTGTCCGCTCCGCTGCTCGACGTCGACGGAACCCCGCTCGGGCTGTGCCTGGTCGGGCCACGGTTCAGCGACCTCGCGCTCATCGATAGTGCTGTGGGGCTGGCTGACAGGCTCGCGTAAATCACCGGCGACATCCCCGTAACGTGCAGGAAACGTAGGCTGCCTAAACTGTGAACCTGAAACACCTGTTTCACGACGCCGAAGGAGTGAAACACATGCCCAGCCTTTCGATCAACCCGCCAGCGCGGCTTCTCATGGGTCCCGGCCCGATCAACGCCGATCCCCGGGTGCTGCGCGCCATGGCGGCCCAACTGGTGGGCCAGTACGACCCGGCCATGACCGGCTACATGACCGAGACGCAACAGCTCTACCGCACCGTGTTCGGCACCTCGAACGAGCACACCCTGCTCGTGGACGGTACCGCCCGGGCCGGCATCGAGGCCGCCCTGGTCTCGCTGATCGAACCCGGCGACCGCGTGCTCGTGCCCATCTTCGGCCGCTTCGGCCACCTGCTGCGCGAGATCGCCGAGAGGGCCGGCGCCGAGGTGCACGTGCGTGAGGTCGAATGGGGGCAGGTCTTCACCCCCGCCGCGATCGAGCAGGCCATCCGCGAGACCCGACCGAAACTGCTCGCGATCGTGCACGGCGACACCTCGACCACCATGATGCAGCCGCTCGACGAACTCGGCGAGATCTGCGCCCGTCACGACGTGTTGTTCTACACCGATGTCACCGCCTCGCTCGGTGGTAACACGGTTGAAACGGATGCCTGGGGCCTCGACGCTGTCACCGCCGGCCTGCAGAAGTGCCTGGCCGGCCCGTCGGGTTCGGCTCCGTCGACGTTCTCGCCGCGCGCCGCCGCCGTGATCAACGCCCGCAGGAGCATCGAGGCCGGGCTGCGCGAACCGGGGGATCCGGTCTCGCAGAACCCGATCCGCTCGAACTATTTCGACCTGTCGATGCTGTTCGACTATTGGGGGCCGAAGCGGCTCAACCATCACACCGAGGCCACGACCATGCTCTACGGCGCCCGCGAATGCGCCCGGCTGCTCGTCGACGAAGGCCTGCCGCAGGCCGTCGACCGGCACCGGCGGCACGGCGCAGCGATGCTCGCCGGAGTCGAGGCCCTCGGCCTCGACGTGTTCGGGGACCTCCGGCACAAAATGAACAACGTCGTCGCCGTCGTGATTCCCGACGGGGTGAACGGCGACAGCGTGCGCGGCGCCCTGCTGAATGACTTCGGCATCGAGATCGGCACCTCTTTCGGCCCCCTGCGCGGCTTGGTCTGGCGCATCGGCACCATGGGCTACAACGCCCGCCAGGACACCGTGCTGACCACCCTCGCCGCGCTCGAAGCTGTGCTGCGCCGCGCCGGGGCATCCGTTGTCGCTGGCAGCGGCGTCGGCGCCGCCTACGATTTCTACGCCGACACCGACTCGGCGGACGACGCCCGACAGGAAACCCCGTGACGACCGCCGCCGACATTCTCGACCGCTGCGATGAGCTCGCGCGGCACAGTTCGCTGCCGAATGGCCTGATCGAGCGGGTCTACCTCTCGCCCGAGCACGCGGCCGCGAACGCCCTGGCCGCCGAGTGGATGACCGCGGCCGGCCTGGCCACCTGGCAAGATGCCGCCGGTAACCAGTGCGGTCGGCTCGAGGGCGCCAGGCCCGGCCTGCCGGCGCTGCTGCTCGGTTCGCACCTCGACACCGTGCCCGCGGCTGGACGGTACGACGGAATTCTCGGGGTGCTGCTCGCCATCGCCGTGGCCGAACGGGTAGCGGGCTCGGGCCGGGCCCTGCCGTTCGCCCTCGAGGTGGCCGCCTTCGGCGACGAGGAGGGGACCCGGTTCGGCACGACCCTGCTCGGCAGTCGCGCCCTTGCCGGAACCTGGCAGGGGGACTGGTGGCAGCTGTGCGACCAGAACGGCGTGAGCCTCGACGCGGCCTACCGCGCCTTCGGACTCGACCCGGACGTGATCGGCGAGGCCGCGCGCACCCCGGCCGACCTCATCGGCTACCTCGAAGCGCACATCGAACAAGGCCCGGTGCTCGACGACTCGGGGCGGGCGCTCGGTGTCGTCTCATCGATCGCCGGCGCCCGACGGTTCTCGATCGTGATCGAGGGCGCCGCCGGGCACTCGGGCACGCCGTGGGCGCTGCGCCGCGACGCGCTGGCCGGTGCGAGCGAGGTCATTCTCGCCATCGAACGCATCGCCAGGGGCGCGAACCTCATCGGCACGGTCGGCCACCTCGCCCTGACGCCCGACGCGGTCAACGTGATCCCCGGGCGGGTTGAATTCAGTCTCGACCTGCGGGGCGAGTTCGATCCGGAACGCGACCGCGCGTGGGCCCTGATCGAGCAGACCGCCGAGCAGATCTGCGAGCGCCGGGCGTTGAGGGTGACGAGCGTTCAGACGCACGGCGCGCCGGCCGCGCACTGCAGTCCGCACCTGCGGGCGGCCGTGGCCACGGGCATCCGTCGGGTTGTCGCCGACGATTCGCCGCCGCCGACACTGTTCTCGATGGCCGGGCACGACGCCATGGCGATTGCGGCGCTCACCGATATCGGCATGTTGTTCGTGCGGTGCCGCGGCGGGGTCAGTCATCATCCGGACGAGTCGGTCACCGAGGCGGACGTGGCGCTCGCGCTCGATGCCTTCGAGGCCGCCGTGCTGCACCTCGCCGACCAGTACGACGCCGACGAACTCGACTCCGAGTTCGACGCCCGTGCGGCCACGAAGTGACCGACACGATGAACATCGGGCAGCGCATCGACAGGAGCTATGGCGAGCTCACACCGCAGGAGCAGCGGGTAGCCGATTTCATCCTCGATCATCTGAGCGACCTGGCTGTGTACAACGCGTCCGAACTGGCGCGGCTCAGCGGGGTCTCCAAGGCGACCGTGTCTCGGCTGTTTCGTCGGCTCGGATTTCAGGATTCCGCGGAGGTGCGCGACCACGCGCGCACCCTGCGCAGCCACGGCGCCCCGGTGGGTGGGCCGGGGGCATCCGCTGGAACGCCGTCGCGCCTCGCCGCGCACTTCGCCGGCGAGCAGGAGAACCTGCGGCTGCTGCTGCAGAACCTCGAAGACGGCCGACTGGATGCCGCGGCGCGGCTGATCGCGCACGCCGGCAACGTCGTCGTGATCGGGCTGCGCAACAGCTACCCGCTGGCCCTGCACCTGCGCCAGCAGCTCGCCCAGACCTGCCAGAGCGTGCGTTTGGCACCGCTGCCCGGGCAGTCGATCGGCGAGGATCTGGCCGGACTCGGCCCGAACGACGTGGCCGTTCTGTTCGGTTTTCGCCGTCGCACGGCGGGGTTCGGGCAGCTCGTCGCGGCGATCGAGCGGCGGGGGATTCCGCTCGTGCTGATCGCCGATTCCTCGGCGCGCAAGCACGCCGACGGAGCCGCGGTCTGGCTGGAATGCCCGATCGACAGCGCGAGCGCCTTCGACAGCTATGCCACCGCGATGAGCCTGATCAACCTGCTCGCGACCGGCGTGATGGGCGCAAATGTGCGCGAGACGCGCACCCGCATCGCGGCCATCACCCAGGTCTATGAAGACCTCGACGAACTCGAGGCGCCGTGGTGACGACATCTCTTTTAGATTGGGCACCATGCTGACCTATTCCGCACGGGACTTACGCATTCGGTTGTACGCCTGCCTCGGCGTTGAGCGCTGGGTCGACGAGGTCGCGGCCGGCGCCCCATACACCGAGGCGAACGCGCTGGTCGATGCCGCGCGGCGGGCCGCGACCCCGCTGACGCGGCTCGAGGTGGACGAAGCCCTCGCGGGGCATCCGCGGATCGGTCAGGCACCCACGGGAGCCGGGGCGGCGCAGCAGTTCTCCCGCCGCGAGCAGTCCTCGGTCGACGCCGACGACGCCGAGCTGGCTTCATCGCTCGCCGCCGGCAATCGGGATTACGAGGTGCGCTTCGGCCGGGTGTTCCTCATTCGTGCCGCCGGGCGCACCCGCGCCGAGATCCTCGCCGAGCTGAACCGGCGCATGCTGCTGCCGGACGAGGTCGAGGCATTGATCGTCGCGAGCGAGTTGCGGGAGATCGCCCTGCTGCGCCTCACGGCCCTGATCGAGTTGGGTGCCGCGTGAGCGCGGGTGCGGGTGCGGAGCGTCACGCGCGCAGCCACGTTACGACGCACGTGCTCGACTCCGTCACGGGCCGGCCGGCTGCGGGCGTAACGGCCGAGCTCGACCAGCGTGTCGGCATCGACTGGGTACCGCTCGCGACCGGCGAAACGGATGCCGACGGTCGTCTCGCCGTGCTCGGCCCGCCCGTGCTGCCGGCGGGACGATATCGCATCCGTTTCGACACCGGCGCCTGGTTTGCGCGCGCTGGCCGCGCCACGTTCTACCCCGAGGTGACGATCACTTTCGACCTCGCCGAGGTTTCTGAGCATTACCACGTGCCCCTGCTGCTGAGTCCGTTCGCGTACTCGACCTATCGCGGCAGCTGACGAGCCGCGCCGTGAGTTCAAACGCCGAGCCGTGAGTCTTGAACACCGAGCCGTGAGTCTTGGCCCAAATAATACGAAAATAGGCTGAAACTCACGGCTCGGCGAGCGGATGCGGCAGGGGACCGACTACTCCACGCTCACGCGGCGACCGCGCACGTAGACGCCGGTGATCGCGCTCTCGCGCAGGGCGAGCAGCAGCGCGAACAGGGTTTGTTCGGCGGCCAGCGCGGCGTCATCGGCGCGCACCGCGTTCGCCAGCACGAGGGCGAGCGGTTCCCAGCGGTCCGGGTCGATGAGCAGCAGATCCGCGTCCTTGCCGAGGTCGAAATTGCCGAACCGCGCCTCCATGTCGAGGGCGCGCGCCCCGGCGAGCGTTCCGGTGAAGAGCAGTGCGGCCGGGTCGAGGGCCACGCCGGCATCGCCGGGCTCGGACAAATGTGCCTTGTAGCAATCGTTGAGCACCCGCGCGACGAGCCATTCGTCGCCGCCGCCGACATCCGTTCCGATCGCGACGTTCACGCCGAACGCGGTCGTACGGCGCCACGGCATGGTGCCGGAGCCGAGGAACGCCTGCGAGGTGGGGCAGTGCGCGATCGACGTGCCGGTGTCGGCGAGACGGGCCAGCTCGCTGTCCTGGCAGTGCACGGCGTGGGCAAGGATGCTGCGCGGCCCGAGCAGCGACGAGCCGCCGCGGGCCGAGCGCGGCAGGAAGCATCCGTCGTAGGTGTCGAGGTAGTTCTCGGTACCGTACGCCGACCGCACCGCGTCGATCTCGCCGGTGCTTGGCCGGTCGTTCTCGTTGAGATGGCTGTGAAAGTACACGCCGCGCCCGCGCACCGAGTCGTAGAGCTCGCCGAGCCCGGCCAGGGTCGTCGGCGTCACCGAGAGGCTGAATCGCGGCACGATCGCGACCTGCAGCAGCGCGGTCTGGGCGTTATCGGTGTCGACGGCGTGCCAGCGGTCGATCTCGGACGCCGTGAGCTCGAGAGCGGTCTGCTCGCTCGTGAGCAGCGCGCGGGCGGAGTCGGTGCCGACGGTCTGGATGCCGCGACCGCTCACCAGTCGCAGGCCGGCCGCCTGCGTTTCTTCGAACAGGGCGTCCTGCGCTGGCGCGAAGGCCGACCCGAACACGAGCGCACTCGTCGTGCCAACGGATGCCCGCCGCCGCGTGAAATCGCGCGCCACCTGGCGGGCGAACCCCGGGTCCTCCAGCCGGGACTCGGCCGGGAACACGCACTCGTCGAGCCATTCGAGCAGCTGGCCGCCGCCGTAGGAATCCGTTGTGTAGGTCTGCGGAAAATGGATGTGGGTGTCGACGAACCCTGGCAGGATGAACCCGGCGCGGGTCACCGACAGCGCGGCGAAGTCCGCCGGCAGTTCACTGAAGGGGCCGACCCAGGCGATCGTGCCGTCGATATCCGTGACGAGGGCGCCGTCGGGCACCGAGACGAGTTGCGAACGGGCCTCGGCAACCGTGGGAGCGCCGGCGATGTGAAAAATATGGCCGCGAAAGACCTTGGGCGAAATGGTTCTGTGCACAACAGCGGAGATTACCGTCTCTCCGCCGCAAAACCGGCATCGTGGCCCGGTTCGGGCGGCGACTGAAGCCTGAATCTCTGCGGTCCTGCACGCACCCCCGCAGAACCCGGCCCGAAACGGCCTCGCGACAGGACCTAGACCAGCCCGGTGTACGAGTCCCAGGCCGGGCCGGCGTCGGGCGCGTCATCGTGGGTGATCGTGGCCTGGATCAGGCCATAGGGCCGGTCGGCGGCGTGGTAGACCTCGTCGTTGTTCGCCACGTTGAACGGCGACAGGTCGTACAGAAAGTGGTGTTTGTTCGGCGCCGACAGCCGAATCTCGGCGATGAACGGGTATGCCTCGAGTACGGCCTCGCCCATGCGGTACAGCGTCTGCTGCAGTGCCAGGGAATGCACGGTCGCGAACTGGGTGATCAGAATCTGCTTGAT
The DNA here is from genome assembly GCF_004402535.1 of Cryobacterium glaciale. Classification (GTDB taxonomy): domain Bacteria; phylum Actinomycetota; class Actinomycetes; order Actinomycetales; family Microbacteriaceae; genus Cryobacterium; species Cryobacterium glaciale. The sequence continues at coordinate 107,238 of NZ_SOEY01000030.1, forward strand.
GCCGGCGTAGGTCGCTTCCCAATCAACGTCGGTGGTCATGAACCGCCAGCCCGCGGTGACGGAGGTCGCCATCACCCGGTCGTTGGTCGGTTGCAGCAGCGTGTACGGATCCTGCATGAACCCGGCGAATTCCGATCCGGTCGACTTGAGAATGACGAGGTCTTTCAGCCCGCCGACCACCCAGACCTGCTGCGCTGGCCCGGTGCCTTCGACCGAGATGGCCGCTGTGCGCACTTCCTGGCCGCGCCGCACCCAGGTGTGGTTGTGCTCGGCGCCGTCGACGACCACGCGTTCCCAGGCGAACTCCTCGATCTCGATCCGCGCCCCGGCCACCGGCTCGATGTGGTCGACGAAGTGGGTGGCGAGGTCGATGCCGTAGCTCTCGATCGAGAGCAGCCCCTTCTCCTTCGCGAAGGAATAGGCGGTCTGCTTTTGCGTGTCGGTCGGCAGTACGTGCAGCTGATCGCCCACCAGGTGGGCAGCCGCGAAATCGCCGTGCAGGGCCGTCGACACGCTCACATCGTGAATCTCGTGCCGCGGCGTGTCCCGATAGATCCGCACGATACGGTTCTCCGCCTTGCCATACCGGTTGGATCCGAGAACGATCGTCATGTTGTGCTCCTTGCGGGTTGTTCGAATGAATCTGCACAGCGGATGCCGCCGGTCACCGCACGAGAAGCGCCCCCGTCGGCGGCCCGGCCACATCGTCGTGCACCGAGAACACTTCGAGGCCGGCCAGCCAGGTCGTGCGCACCCGCCCGACCAGCAGTGCGCCGTCGAAGGCACTCACCTTGTTCTTGTGGCGCAGGGTTGCGGCATCGACCAGAAACGGCTCGTCGGGGGCGAACGCGACGAGGTCGGCATCCGCTCCGACCGCGATGGCGCCCTTGCCTGCCCGTCCTTCGAGACCGGCCGCCCCGTCGAGACCGGCCAGGCCGACGAAGCGGGCCGGGGCCGCGCTCATCCACTCGACGACCTGCTCGAGGGCGACGTCGCGTGCACGGCCGGCCGACCAGACGGCGGCGAGGCTGAGCTGCAGGCCGGAGATCCCGCCCCAGGCAAGGCCGAAGTCCCCGCCGTGGCCGAGTTTGAGTTCGCGGGTGGCCGGGGAGTGGTCGGAGGCCACGAAGTCGATCGTGCCGTCGCCCAGGCCGGCCCAGAGCAGCGCCCGGTTGGCCTCATCGCGAATCGGCGGACAGCACTTGTAGCTTGTAGCGCCGTCGGGAATGCACTCCGCCGCAAAATAGAGGTAGTGCGGGCAGGTTTCGGCGGTGATCGGCAGGCCGGCGGCTTTGGCCGCGGCGAGCAGCGGCAGCGACCGGGCCGACGAGAGGTGCAGAATGTGGGCGCGCACACCGGTGCGCTGCACGATCTCGATGACGTGCTCGATCGCGGTCGTCTCGGCCTCCGGCGGCCTGCTCGCCATGAAGTCGCGGTAGCCGTCGCCGCCGCCGTTCACTGCGGCGTCGAGTACGTCCGGATCCTCGGCGTGCACGAGCAGCTGCCCGTCGAATGCGGCGATCTCGGTGGCGGCCGCCTCCAACTGTTCCAACGACAGGTGCGGAAACTCGTCGACCCCGCTCGGCGAGAGGAACGCCTTGAACCCGAACACCCCGGCGTCGTGCAGTTCGCGCAGAGTGCCGAGGTTGGCCGGAATCGCTCCGCCCCAGAACCCGACATGAACGGATGCCTTCGCGCCGGCCGCCCGGCGTTTGCATTCCAGCGCGGTCACCGACACCGTCGGCGGCACGCTGTTGAGCGGCATGTCGATGATCGTGGTGACCCCGCCGGCACAGGCGGCGAGGGTCGCGCTCGCGAAACCCTCCCACTCGGTGCGGCCGGGTTCATTCACGTGCACGTGAGTGTCGACGAGGCCGGGGATGAGGACCTCGTCGAGCGCGAGCCGCACCTGGCGAAGCGGGATTGTGTCGAAAGGAGCCGCAGCATCCGTTTCGGGCGGGCCTTCGATGACCGAATCGATCGGCAGGATCGCGGTGATGACGCCTTTCGACACGCAGACAGCGGCCGGAATGAAACCCTGCGAGGTTAACACGCGCTCGGAGCGGATGACGAGATCGGGGTAGGTCATGCGGTCCTCTCGAGGGGTTCTGGCGCCTGATTTCACCCTACTGAAAACGGATCAGGCCCATTCGGGGGTTTGGAAACGTGTCTGACATGCTCCGTGATCCGGCCGAAATATTGGCCCCGCCGCTCCTCCGAGGTGTACGTTATGCCGGTTAGAATTGCGACACGCCGTGCAAAACCAAGTGAAGTGACGGCGTGTCGTGAAATTTACCGGCAGAACGTACGGGCGGTGTGGGGACTGACCCGCCGCTTTGTACTGGAGCCGGCCTGTTGCCACGCGAGCCAGTCTGCGCGCCGCGATCGAATCCGTTGGTCGAGCCCGCCGAGCCCGCCATTGACCCGCGCGAGCCGGTCTGCGCGAACCGCGCGGCGGCATTCGCTCAGCCGTGCAGCAGGCGCCAAATGCGATCGCGCGACATCGGCAGCTCGGTGGGACGGATGCCGATCGCGTCGCGCACCGCATTGGCCAGCGCCGGCGCGACCGGGTTATAGGTGGACTCGCTCATCGACTTGGCGCCGTACGGCCCGAGCACGTCGTGACTCTGCGCAAAATACACTTCGGTGACCGGCAGGTCCGCGAGCTGGGGCACGTGGTAGTTGCGCAGCACCCTGGTCGTCACGGTGCCGGCGCCGTCGAGCACGACCTCCTCGAACAGGGCGGTGCCGAGTGCCTGCGCGACCCCGCCCTCGATCTGCCCGCGGCACTGCTCCGGGTTCATCACGAAGGCGGCATCCGCGGCCTGAATGCTCTGCAGAATGCGCACCTCGCCGGTGTCGGTGTTCACAGCCACCCGAAACGCGTGCACGTTGAAGGCGAGCGAGCGCAGCGCTCCGTCTTCGCGGCGCGTGGCGGTGAGGTCGACGTCGTTGGCCCCGGCCCACTCCGCGAGCTCATCGAGCGAGACACTCGTACCGGCCGAACGCAGCCCGTCACGCTCGAGCTGCCAGGCCAGGTCATTGGCCCCGCTGAACGACGCCGCGGCCGCGACGAGCGATTCGGCCAGCGCGGTCGCGGCGGCGAGCACGGCCTTGCCGGCCACGACGACGCCGGCCGAGCCGAACGCGCCGGAATCGTAGCCGGCGGCATCCGTGTCGGAGTGCACCAGGTCGATGCGATCCAGGGTGGTGCTGAGCGCCGTCGCGGCGATCTGCGCGTGCACGGTCGTGGTGCCGTTGCCAAATTCGGTGGTGCCGACCCGCACCAGATAGCGGCCGCCGGGCATCAGCTGAACGGATGCCTGTGAGCGGTGGCCCCGCGGCGGCGTCGTCGCGATCATCGACGACGCCATGCCGGTGCCGACCTGCCACGGCGCCCCGGTTGGAACGGCGGCCCGATTGCCGCGTTCGAGGGCCGCTTCGGCGAGGTCGAGACACTGGTCGAGGCCGTAGCTGCCGAAGACGAGGTCGGGCCCTTCTTCGTGGGTGACCACGAGAGCGTCCCCGGGTCGCACCGAGTTGAGCCGGCGCAGTTCGAACGGGTCCAGGTGGAGTTCGCGGGCCAGTTCGTCGAGGGCGCACTCGATCGCGAAGATGATCTGGCCGAGGCCGTAGCCGCGGAAGGCGCCCGACGGTGGGTTGTTCGTGTAGACACTCTGGGCATCCACGCGCTTGTTGGGCACGTTGTAGAGCGCGACGGATTCGCTCGTGCCGTGGAACAGCACGCCGGGAGCGTGGTTGCCGTAGGCGCCGGTGTCGGCGAGCACGCCCAGTTTCAGGGCGGTGAGGCGGCCGTCGGCCGTAGCGCCCAGGGTCACATCGATCGTCATCGGGTGCCGCACCGGGGCGATAGTGAGCTCGTCGGTGCGGGTGAATTCGTATTGCACCGGTCGCCCGGTTTTCAGTACCGCGAGGGTGACGAGGTCTTCGGTGAGCAGCTCCTGCTTGCCGCCGAAGCCGCCGCCAACTCGTGCAGTGAACACCCGCACCGCGGCCGGGTCGAGGTCGAACAGGCGGCAGATCTCCTTCTGCACCAGGAAGGGAACCTGCGAACTCGTGCGCAGCACCAGTCGATCATTGTCGAGCCAGCCGATCGTGGCGTGGGTTTCCAGGTGGGTGTGCGAAATGCGCTGGGTCTGCCAGCTGCCCGAGACGACGGTCGTCGCCTCGACCAGGCCGGCCTCGACGGAGCCGTATTCGCCGTGCAGCTCGGCCACGAGGTTGCGATCAGGGTCGGCCAGGCGGGAGACGACCGGGTCCTTGTCGCCGTGCACGAGCGCGGCGCCGGGTTCGAGGGCCAGTTGCGGGTCGAACACGGCGGCGAGCAGGTCGTACTCGACCTCGATCAGTCGACAGGCGGCCTCGGCGATCGCCACCGAGGCGGCCACGACCGCCGCGACCCGTTGCCCGCGAAAGCGCAGGGTTTGATCGAAAACCAGGGTGTCGTCTGGATCGTCGAACCGGCTCTCGTGCCGCGCCGTCGAGTACAGGGTGCGGGGGGAGTCGGCGTGGGCGAGCACGCGGTGCACGCCCGGCAGTGCGGCCGCCCTGGTGGCATCGAGAGAGCGGATGCGCGCGTGCGCGTGCGGACTACCCAGCACAGCGAGGTGCAGCAGCCCGGGAACAGCCACGTCGAGGGTGTACGGCTCAAGCCCGCTGACCACGCGCTCCCCGTTGAGTGCCCCGGGGGAGGTACCGACCGCGCCGACGGCGTCGCCGGCTCGGCCGGTCGCCCGCACCGGGCCGAGCGTGGAGGCTTCGGCGTGATCGCGCCACGGCGCCGCGTGGCGGGAGCCTTCCGGCGGCGTGTGCTGGCCGACGATCGCGTCGGTGATCGAGCGGTAGCCGGTGCAGCGGCAAAGGTTGCCCTTGAGTAGTCGGGGAAGATCGAGCAGGCGGGGAAGGTCGAGCAGTCGGGGAAGGTCGGGCAGGCCGGGTGACTCGTCGACGTCGAGGACGGCATCCGCTTCGATCGCGGCGGCGGTGACGACCATGCCGGGCGTACAGAAGCCGCATTGAAAGCCCGCGGCGTCGACGAAACGCTGCTGCACCGGGGCGAGGCTGCCGGGCTGGCCGAGGCCGGCCGCGGTCGTGATCTGCTTGCCGGCCGCCCGGAACGCGGGGTAGATGCAGGAGTGCACGGGCGTGCCGTCGATCTGCACAGTGCAGGCACCGCAATCGCCGGTGTCGCAGCCCTTCTTCACCTCGAAGTGCTCGTGCTCGCGCAACAGCGTGCGCAGGCACTGGCCGGGTGTCGGCGTCGCCTCGAGCGGGGTGCCGTTGACCTCGAAAATGACGGTGGCGAGCATCGCGGCCTGTTCCAACGTCATGAGCGGCTTCCCAGACCGGCGAGTTCGGCGCGAATCTCTTCGCCGAGCAGCAGGCCCATCGCGCGTCGCCAGTCGGCCGTGCCGTGGGCATCCGTGAACCAGCAGTCGATCGCCGCAATGTCGCGGGCCAGCTCCTCGGCGGTGGGCAGCTGCGGATAGCGCAACTGCACCGGGCGCAGCGTCGCGGCCGTGACCGTGAGCACGAAGGCGCCGTTTACGCCGTCGGTATCAACGTCGACCCGCCCGGCCAGCACAGCGCCCGAGCGTCCGAGCGGTGACAGGGCAATCTTGCGATACGCCGTGGTGGCCTGCAACGACCTCAGCGGCACTCGAATGGAGCGCAGCACGTCGGTGGAACCGAGCACATTGGTCATATTGCCGGTGACGAACGATCGGGCCGGTACGACCTCGTCGCTGCCGTCACCGTGCCAGACCAGCAGCTCGGCGTCGAGCGCGACCGCGAGGGTGATCATGGGCCCGGCCGGAAGTGAGGTGGCCAGGTTGCCGCCGACCGTCGCCACATTCCACACCTTGAACGAACCGAACAGGGCGGTGCAGCACTGATAGAACAGCGGATGCGCCGCCCACCCCGCCTGCCGTGGCAGCCGGGAGAGTTCGGCGAGGGTGCAGGTCGCGGCAATCTCGAGGCCCGCGCCGCCGTCATCTTCGCCGTCATCGTCATTGTCGGTGATCGTCAGCGCCGGCCACCCGAAGGTCTGCAGATCGACGAGTCCCCGGAGGTGGGAGCGCGGGTCGGCGAACAGCTCGGATCCGCCGGCCAGCGGCACGACCGTCGGCCCGAGTGCGTCCAGGTCGCTGCGCTGCCGAGCCGGGATGATGCGGGTGACCGTACTGAGGTCCATGGGGCTCCGTCGGGTTCCGGGGAGGCCGCGCTGGTCTGGCGGAGCGTGGCCGGATTAGCCGTGCGAGCGACCATGGGCGCACGATAGTGGGTATCACAGTCGTTGTGAATTACAGAGCAGGTTACCTCACCCGCTGGTGTCAGAGTAACGCCCCGATTTCGGGCGGATTTCGCGCCGATCGACCCCTGGGAGAGTCAGACGTCGATCGCGTAGACGAGGTCCTCCTGCAGCATGCCGAGCCATTCGTAGAGTTCGCGCAGGAACGGCGTGTCGGCGCCTTCGAGGTGCACGATACCGTCGGGGGAGATCTGCAACCGGTCGGCGAGGGTCAGGCGCAGGTCGGTGAGGCTGCGGAGCCAGGCCTGCACGGCGCCCTCGTCGAGGATGATCGTGACCGGCTGGCGGTCTGCGCTGTCAGTCTGGGTGGCGGCATCCGTTTCGCCGGCACCGACACCGAGCGAGCCCAGCACGATCTGGGCGTTCTGCGCCTTGCGTTCGAGCAGGCCGGGCGCGGTGAAGCGGCGGAACTCGGCCGCCGCTTCGTCATCGTCGCGGTAGGCAGCGGGCAACAGACGGCCGAACACGCCGTCGCTCGCGGCGACCCCGAGGTCGGCGGCGCCGGAGTCGAGCATCTCCAGCAGCTGGGTGGTGGCGAGGCGCAACAGGTCAGCCTCCATCGGTGCGAATCGGCCGAGCAGCACACCGGACTCCTGCGGGATGAACCGCTGCGGTCCGCTCATTCCTCGGCCTTGGCGAGGGTCGCCCAGAGGCCGTAGCCGTGCATAGCTTCGACGTGGCGTTCCATTGATTCGCGATTTCCGGTCGCGACGACGGCGCGCCCGGTGTTGTGCACCTGCAGCATGAGTCGTTCGGCCTGCTCGGGGGTGACGCCGAAGTAGCTGCGAAAGACGTAGGCGACGTAGGACATGAGGTTGACCGGGTCGTCCCAGACGAGAGTCACCCACGGTCGGTCGAGCGACACCGCCTCGCGGAGCTCGGTCTGTTCGGCAGTCCTGGTCACCCCTTAAGCCTCACACGCTCCGGCCGGGTTTTCCACCGCCTTCTCTCACCCGCTGCGTCATACTCGGCTGCGCGGCGCACGGGCTTGGGGTGAAGGAATATCCTTGGGGTATGACGTCCTCAGCACCATCGTCCGCAATCTCCCCGGCACCCCGCGCCCAGCACCCGGAGCTGGCCCCGCTGACCAACATCGACGTTGAGCGCATCCGAAACGACTTTCCGGTGCTGCACCAAACGGTGAACGGGCATCCGCTCACCTATCTCGACTCGGGCGCGACCTCGCAGAACCCGATCAGCGTGATGGAAGCGGAGCAGGAGTACTACGAGCAGCGCAACGCCGCTGTGCATCGCGGCGCCCACACGCTCGCCGTCGAGGCGACCGAGGCTTTCGAAGCGGCCCGTGAGAAGGTCGCCGCGTTCGTCGGCGCCCAGACCGATGAGATCGTGTGGACCTCCAACGCCACCGAGGCCATCAACCTGGTGGCCTACAGCTTCTCCAATGCCTCGCTCGGTCTGGGGGGCCCGGCCGCCCGCCGCTTCAGCCTCGGCGCCGGCGACGAAATCGTGGTCACCGAGATGGAACACCACGCCAACCTCATTCCGTGGCAGCAACTCGCGCTGCGCACCGGCGCCACCCTGCGCTACATTCCCGTGCTCGACGACGGCACCCTCGACCTCATCGCCGCAGCGGATGTTGTCGGACCGCACACGAGACTGCTCGCCTTCACCCACGGCTCCAACGTCACCGGAACCATCAACCCCGTCGCCGAACTCGTGGCCCTCGCCCGCAAGTTCGGGGCCCTCGTCGTGCTCGACGCCTGCCAGACCGTGCCGCACCTGCCGGTCGACGTCACGGCGCTCGACGTGGACTTCGCCGTCTTCTCCGGTCACAAGATGCTCGGACCGACCGGCATCGGTGCGCTCTACGGCAAGGCCGAACTGCTCGCCGGCATGCCGCCGTTCCTCACCGGCGGGTCGATGATCACGACCGTCGACATGGAGAAAGCTGAGTTCCTGGCGCCGCCGCAGCGCTTCGAGGCCGGCACCCAGCGCATCTCGCAGGCCATCGCGCTGGCCGCGGCCGTTGATTACCTGAGCGAGACCGGCATGCGGAGGGTGCACGACTGGGAAGCCCAGCTCGGCCAGCGTCTGGTCTCCGGCCTCGCCGAGATCCCCGGTGTGCGCCTGCTCGGCCCCGGCCTCGGCGTTGAACGGCTGGGACTGGCCGCCTTCGACGTCGCCGGGGTGCACGCGCACGATGTCGGCCAGTTTCTCGACGATGCCGGCATCGCCGTGCGGGTCGGCCACCACTGCGCTCAGCCGTTGCATCGCCGGCTGGGCGTGACCGCGTCGACTCGAGCGAGCACCTATCTCTACAACACGACCGACGAGGTCGACCTGTTCCTGGCCACCCTCGCCGAGGTCGCACCGTTCTTTGGAGTCACGCGATGAGCGACCTGCAGCAGCTGTACCAGACGATCATTCTCGAGCACTCCAAGGCCCGGCACGGAAGCGGCGACCTGGCGCCGCTGGCCGACGCCGTCGCGCTCGGCGCCGCGAGCTGCCTGCGCGTGGCCGAATCGCACCAGATCAACACGAGCTGCGGCGATGAGGTCACCCTGCGCGTGTCGCTGGGTTCTGATGACGAAACCGTCACCGAATTGGTCTGGACCGGCGATGGCTGTTCCATCTCGCAGGCATCCGCTTCGATTCTCACCGACACCCTGCGCGGCCTCAGCGCGACCGAAGCACGTGCCCTGCTCGACAACTTTCGGGAGATGCTGCGCTCCCGCGGAAAGATCGAGCCCGACGAAGAGATTCTCGGCGACGCCGCCGCCTTCGGGGGAGTCTCGCGCTACCCGGCCCGCGTTAAATGCGCAATGCTGCCCTGGGTCGCGTTCGAGGCAGCACTCCTCGGGGCGGAGCTGATCGAGGCTGAATCGCACTAGCCTGCTGGGAGCTGGGAGCTGGGAGCTGGGCGCTGGGCGCTGAGAGCTGAGAGCTGAGAGCTGAGAGCTGAGAGCTGGGCGCCTGAGCTCGTGCCTCACTGTGACCGGGCCCGGGCCCGGAAACCGGGCCCATGATCTAGCCTGGGCCCACTTTCCGGGCCCGGGCCCGGAAAGTGGGGGAGGCCGGAACGCGCCCCGAACGAGCTAGTTGTCGCCGGTACCGAGCTCGGCGTGCAGGGGCCAGTCCTGGTCATCGAGAATGAGCTGGGCGCAGGCGCCGGTGCGGGCGTTGACGACGATGGGGGCCATCAGATTCACGGTCGTGGTGCTCTCGCCCGGGTTGACGACGACGAGCACGAGGGCGTCGTCGGGGGTTGTCAACGACAGGGCAATGGACTGCTCGCTCGAGATCGCGGGGGTGTAGTTCGGTAGAAAGATGGCCGCGTCGAGCACGAACAAGCGCGTGGTCGGCTGAGCGGATGCCTGCAGCGAGTACAGCCCAGCCGCCCCTTCGATCTCGTTGAGCACGAAATCGGTGAGCGGCGCCAGCCCGGGCGGGGGAGAGACGAAGCTGAGGGTGGGGCTGGTGAGGGTAGTGGTCATGAGAGAAAGTCCATCAGGGTTGGTTGAAGTACACGGGCGGTAACCGCGAGGGCGGCCTGGTAGGTCACTTCCTGCAGTTTCAAATCGATGATGACCTGGCCCAGGTCGGCGTCTTCGATGCCGGACCGTTGGGCATCCAGTGTTCCGGTCTTTTCGAGCAGGGTTGACTGTGCGCGTTCCATCTGCACCTGGCGGGCGCCAATCTCACTGCGCTGGCCGGTCATGATGGCCATCCGATCGTCGAGAGCACCGAGGCGGGCGCCCACATTCACTGGTGCGGTCGATCGCAGGTCGGCCACGATGTCGTCGAGCAGTTTGAACACCGTGTCGTCGCCGGTACCGAAGATGGTGCCGCCCTCCGCATCGACTCGCACGGTGCTGGTGGCGCTGATGCGCCGTTCGACGCTGCCCGCGCCCGTCGTGTCGCCGGCGAACGCATAGGTCACCGATCCGTTCTCTGTCACGGTTTTGAACGCTGTGGTGTCGTCAGAGTTGCCGGCGAAGACGCTGCGCCCGAGAAACTTCGTGTTGGCCTGGGTCAGAAGGTCGGTCTTGAGCCCCTCGATCTCAATGGCGATGGCTTCCTTGGCCGTCGCCGAGAGGGAGCCGGAGTTCGCGCCCTGCACGGTGAGGTCGCGCACCCGGTTCATGATGTCAGACACCGAACTGAGCGACGATTCGATCGTGGTCAGCCAGTCGATGCCGTTGTCGGCGTTGGCGCTGTACTGGTCGACCGCGCGCATCTCGGCGCGCACCGACATGGCAGCGGCGGCAGCGGTGGGGTCGTCGGACGAACGATTGATGGTTTTGAGCGTGCTGGCCTGCTCCTGCAACCGCGCAAGGTGCGTCATGTTCGCCTGCAGGTTGCGCTGGGCGGAGCGCATCTGCGTCTGGGTGGTCACTCTCTCGACCATGAGCTACCTCCCGACCAATCCGGTGCGATTGATCAGAGTGTCAAGCATTTCGTCGACGGCCGTCATCATGCGGGCCGCCCCCTGGTACGCGTGCTGGAACATGAGCAGGTTCACGTTTTCTTCGTCGAGGTCGACCGAGGAGTTGGCGAGCTGCTGGTTTGCAGCGCCCGACGCGGTGGAGCTGGCCAGCGCCGCCGATTGCAGCTCGGTCTGCGTGAGCACGCCGGTCTTCGTCACGAAGTCCGACCACGTGGTGCTGGGCGACACAATCGCGCTGCCGTCTGCGTTGGCCGCGAATCCGGCGCCGAGCTGGGCGATCGCATCCGCTATCGAGCCGTCGTAAGCGCCGGCGTTTTGGGCGGCAACGGCCATATCAGCGGATGCCGTCGGCACGATACTGAGACCCTGCGCGGCGGGTGCAACCAGGGACACGGCGAAGAAGGCCTTGCCGGTCTCGCCGGATTGGGTGTAGCCGGTCGAGTAGATGGCGTTGACCTTCGTGGCCAGCTCGCTCGCAAAGGCGTTATACGAAGCGGCGGCTTCGGCCAGGGCCCCGCCGGAGCCATCGTTCGCCGGGCCAAGCAAAGACAGGGCGCCGGCGATTTCGCCGCCGTCCATCGTCACCGGGGTGCTGGCGTTGTCGGACCAGACCAGCTTCATGGGCTGGCCGTCCGGCATGACGCGCGATCCCTCGATGCCGATCTGGTGAGCGATACTGCCCGAGACGAGCGCATTTCCGCCCACCAGCACGTTTACCGTTCCGTCGGCCTGCTCCGTGACGGTCGCTCCGGTGAGGGCGGCGATCGTGGTGGTGAGGGCGCTGCGGTGGTCGAGTAATTCGTTGGCGGTGCCGCCGGTGGCCAGGGTCTGGCGGATCTGCACGTTGAGTGCGGCGACCTGGGTGGCAGCACCGTTGAGTTCGGAGACCATGTTGTTCAGGTCGCTGCGCACCGCTGACCACTCGTCGGACACCGCTTGGTAGCCCTCGGAGATCTGGGTCAGCAGTTCGCCGGCCGTGCCGAGCAGCAGTGCGGCGGGCGCGGCCGTGTCGGTGCCGTTGGCGAGGGTCTGCCAGCCGGCCCAGAATTCATCGAGCTTGGCCGAGATGCCATCTTCGCCGGGTTCGTTGAGCGAGTCTTCGACCGAGGCGAGCGAGTTGGCGCGCACCGCTGTATAGCCGGCGGTCGCGGCGGTCGCCCGCACGCGGGCATCCAGTTGGGCACTGGCGAGGCGGGCAATGCCGTCCATGGCAACGCCCTCGCCGACCCGGGCGCCCTGGGAGAAGACGCCGGTCGAGGCCGTCGCACCGATTGCCGAGGTCGATATGCGCTGGCGGGTATAGCCATCCGTGTTGGCGTTGGCAATGTTCTGGCCGACCACGTTCAGGCCCTGGCGCGCAGCAACGAGGCCGGTGTACGCGGTGTTCAAGCCACCGAATGTGCTCACCGTGTTCTCCGTTCTTCTCGTTGGTCGTGCAGGCTAGAGGTTGCGGTCGAAAATGCGTGCGGCGGTCACCGGGGTTCCGGTCACCCCGCTCGCGTCGTAGGTCTTGGGGCTGGCGCTGACCGTGGTCATCGTCTCCTGGGTGGAGCGCGCTGCCGCCCGAATGAAACGTTCGTTGGTGTCGCGCAGTTCTTTGATCTGGGTGGTGAGGTCGCCCATGGCCTTGAGGTGTGCGCTGAAGATCTCGCCCCACGGTCCTTCGGGGGCGTTGGCGGCGAGTTCGCGCAGCGTTGCGTCTTCGGCGGTTCCCCACTGGGTCGCCAGCGCGGCTACCTCGACGGAACGTCCGAGTCCGGCTTCGCGCACGTGGCCCAGAACCTGTTCGACCTCGCGAGTGGCGTGTTGCAGCCAGCGGGATTTGCCGCCCTGCAACAGCAGGTGTTCCTCTTCGAGTTTGAAGACGAGCAGCTCGAGCAGCTCCCGTTCGCGCCAGAGCAGCGCGGATAGTTCGTTGGCGCCCATGACCCCTCCGTTCACCATTCTTGTCTCGGCCGATGACACACGGGTGCGCGCACTCCAGCCGATTCGAAGCCACTATCGGCATGAATAACCGCTCGGTTAGCTAATTCCGGCCGCAATGTTGCCGCGATGAGTGCGCGTGTCCCCTAAAAATAGGACCCAAATGTTGCAAATGGGTCTTGTTTTGGTACCCATTCGCCCATGTTTGGGGGTAGCTTGTTCAGCGAGGCTGTTGTGCCTCGCGCGGGGGTGAACAGCACACTCGTCGTGAACGGGGTCAGGCAAGTGTCGGGGGTCGCAGTGAATCGAGCAGATCGCAACGCCCTGGTGGTCGAGAATCTGCCCCTCGTCGGCTACCTTGTTTCGGAGGTCTGGGCCAAGGCCCGCCACCTCTCCCGCGACGACCTCGCGTCGGCTGGCGCGGTCGCCCTCATTACTTCAGCCGATGCCTTCGACCCGGCTCTCGGGGTTCCCTTCGGAGCCTTCGCCCGCCGCCGCATCATCGGCGCCTTCGCCGACGAGATGCGGTCGAGTGACTGGGCCACCCGCTCGGCTCGCCGCCGCATCAAAGAAACGCTGGCCGTGCAGGAGACTCTCTCGGCCGCCCTCGGCCGCACGCCGAGTGTCAGTGAGATCGCCGATGCCCTCGGCGTCGACCGCGAGACCGCTGCGGCCGGCCTGGCCGACGCGGCCCGCACCCTCTCGGCCCTCGACGACACGACCGCGGAGTTTCTCGTGGCCGACACCGCCATGCCCGAAGAGTCGCTGCTCTCCACCGAGCGCCTCGTCTACCTGCGTGCGGCCATTGCTGCCCTGCCTGAAAAGATGCGCGCCATCGTCGAGCAGATCTACTTCGACGACCGCCCGGTCAAAGACATTGCGGCCGAGCTCGGCACGACCCACTCCGCCGTCTCCCAGATGCGCGCCGAGGCCATTCGGCTGCTGCGCGACGGACTCAGCACGCACTACGCCGACGAAATCGAGACTGCGGCTGCCTACCAGCCGGAGTCCCGCATTGCTCCGGCTCGCCGCAGCGCCTACCTCGCCCGCCTCGCCGACCTCGCCACCGTGGGAATGACCCGCACTGCTGCGCACCTGCAGCTCGACACGGTCGAAAGCGCAGCCTCCTGAATTTGCACCTCCCTTCGCGCTGGCCCATGGATGGGCCGGCTTCATAACACCTCACGGAAGAAACCATCATGGACATGCAGATCAACACCAACACCTCGGCATCCGACGCGTACCGCAATCTGGCCGCATCGCAGACGAGCCTCGCACAGCCGACGGTTGCCATCTCGAGCGGAATCACCTCGACCGAGCCCGCAATCACTGCCGACAGCGTCAATTTCGAGGGCAAGACCCGTGCGGTCTCGGCCGAGAACACCCTGGCCGCGGCATCGCGCCTGACCAACAACGCCATGGCCGAGCAGATGGTGGACCTCACCCGGGTGAGCATCCTCACCCAGCCGGTCACCGCCGTCTCCGCCCAGGCCAACCAGTCGAACTCCGACGTACTGCAGTTGCTGCGCCCCGCGGCGTAAGGCTGCCGCACGTTCGGGCAGCGGATGCCCAACAGCCGCCCGTACTGACCGTTGCGGAATGCGTGACTCGCCGTGAACGGCAGTCGCCCATTTCTGCAGCGGTCATTTCGGTTCGGATGACTCATTTCACGAAATCAGTTCACCCAGATTTCTAACCCGCTATCGCAATCGGTCGATAGCTCATGGTGCTGGCCCATGGATGGGCCGGCGTACTTTGACCCAATCACGGAGGATTCATCATGGGCATGCAGGTAAACACCAACGTCGCGGCAAACAACGCCTACCGCAACCTGGCAGCAACACAGAACGACCTGTCGAAGTCGCTGGAGAAGCTCTCCAGTGGCCTTCGCATCAACCGTGCAGCGGATGACGCTGCCGGACTTGCCATCTCAGAGGGCCTGAAGTCGCAGGTCGGTGGCCTCACGGTCGCCAGCCGCAACGCCCAGGACGCCATCAGCGTCATCCAGACCGCTGAAGGTTCGCTCAACGAGGTCACCTCAATCCTCCAGCGCATGCGCGACCTCGCCGTTCAGGCCGGCAACGACTCGAACAGCGTCGAATCGCGCGCCGCTATCACTACCGAAGCCACGGCGCTCACCGAAGAACTTGGCCGCATCGGATCGTCGACGAACTTCAACGGGACCGACCTACTCAAGGGCGGCTCCTTGAGCTTCCAAATCGGTGCCAACACGGCGGACCAAATTAGCGTCGACCTCGCTGACGTTACCAGTGTCGCGACAGCCCTGACCACCTCGCCCGCTGGTGCATCGTTTACCGTTGCGCCGGCCACCACTGGCGGAGCGCAGACTTTCTCGGTGACGAACGCGGACAGCTCTGTCACTACGGTGACGGCGACCCTCGCCGCATCCGGAGCGTATTCGAATGTTGATCAGGTCGCTGCTGCGTTGAACGCCAACGCTCAGTTCTCCAGCAACTTGCAGGCCACTGTCGTTGCAGGCAAGCTCGAAGTGAAGTCGACGACCGGCGGCACGGTCGGTACCGCCAATCCGAGCACAACCTTGACCGCCGGAGCGGTTGTTCCGAGTTCGAATGCACTAAATTTCACCAGCGCAGCGGGCGCAGCAGCTGCAATCACCACCATCACCAATCAAATCGACACCATTTCCAGCGCCCGCGCCGAGCTCGGTGCCTCGCAGAACCGCTTCGAGAGCGTCATCAAGAACCTGGCCGTCTCCAAGGAGAACCTCAGCGCTGCCGGATCGCGTATTCGCGACACCGACATGGCCGAGGAAATGGTCAAGTACACCCGGGCGAACATCCTGTCGCAGGCCGGTACCGCCATGCTCGCGCAAGCGAACCAGTCCAACTCGGGCGTTCTGCAGCTGCTCCAGTAATACCGGCACAACAGCACGACCAGATCGAACCTGATCTGAGCTTGGCTGCAGCCGAGGCGCGAACTCAATTTTGCGCCTCGGCTGCTGCCAGGCTTTCTGCACAGCAGCAGCAGCAGCAGCAGCATCCGCTCTGATCAGCAGTCCCCAGCTCGCCGCGCGCACGAACCAGAAGGACACGCAATGTCTCTCGCAGTCGATGGCCTGATCAGCGGCCTGGATACCACCTCGCTCATCAACTCCCTGATGACCCTCGAAGCCGGCCCGCAGAATTTGCTCAAGGCCAAGGTCACCAGCACGAACACCCTCATGACGGCGTTGCAGGGCCTGAACAGTTCCATTGCCTCGCTTGCCACCCTCGCCAACAAGAGCGTCACCGTCGACTCCCTCAACCTCTACGCGGCGAAGAGCACCTCGTCGACGGTCACGACTTCGGCGTCGACCAGCGCGACCTCGGGCTCGCTCGACCTCGTCGTGACCCAGCTCGCCCAGGCCCAGTCCGGCGTCACCGCCGCCATGACCGTGGCGTCGACCGTCGATTACACCCTCGTTGCGAGCGACGGCACCAAGACCTCAATCACGTCCGCCAGTACCTCTCTTGACGACGTGGTCAGCGCCATCAACACAGCGGATGCCGGCATCACCGCCACGAAAATCGCCTCCGGCACCGACGGCGCGGGTGTTACGCAGTACCGCCTGCAGCTCGTCGCCGGCGAAACCGGCGTGGCCGGCGCCTTCGCCCTGCATGCGGGAACTTCCGCCATGGTGACCGACGGTACTTCGACCAACCTGCTCACCGCCCCCGGTGCCGCTGTCATCCGCACCGCCCAGGACGCCTCCGTTACCCTCTGGAAGGGAACGGCCGCCGAGCAGGCGATCACCTCCTCGACGAACACCTTCGCCGATCTTCTCCCCGGCGTCGCTGTCACGGTCTCCGCAGTGTCGGCCGACCCGGTCACGGTGAGCGTCAGCCGAGACGACGCCGCGGTCAGCACCATCGCCAAGACCCTGGTCGATTCGCTCAATTCGCTCTTCGCGTTGATTTCCACGAAGTCTGCCGTGGTCAACAGCACCGACAGCACCGGCAAAGCCGTGGTCTCCGGTGGAGTCTTCAGCGGCGACAGCACCGTGCGCGACGTGAAGCAGCTCATTCTGAACGCGGCGTCGTACCCGGTAGGCGGCCGCTCGCCGAGCGAGATCGGCATCAACATCACCAAGACCGGCACCATAGAATTCGACGCCGACAAGTTCGCCGCCGCCATGAAGAGCGACCCCGAGTTCGTGAAGTCGGTACTGAGTGAGATCTCGTCGCGCGTCGCCGCCGCGGCCACGAGCGCCTCCGATAAGTACGACGGAATGATCACCGGCAAGATCACCGGCCAGGAAAGCCTGGTCAAAAGCCTCGGCACCCAGATCGACAACTGGGACCTTCGTCTCACGTCGCGCCGGGCTAGCCTGGAACGCACCTACGCCTCACTCGAGGTTCAGCTCAGCAACATGAACGCCCAGTCGGCCTGGCTCACCGCCCAGGTCGATGGCCTCAACGCCTCCAACGGAAAATGATGACTATGACTATGGGAACCAACGCCCAGCGCTCGCGCTACAACCGCGATGCCGTTCTCTCGGCCACCCCGGTTCGCCTGCTCACCATGCTCTACGACCGCCTGCTGCTCGACCTAAACCGGGCCGAAGCGGCCCAGCAGCGCCAGGACTGGCAGATGGCCTCGGACAACCTGATTCACGCCCAGGCCATCGTGTCGGAGCTGAGCACCTCGCTCAACGTCGACGCCTGGGACGGCGGCGAGGGGCTCTTCTCCCTCTATACCTACGTCTCGACCGCCATGGTCAGCGCCAACACCCACCGCGACCCGGCCCGCACCCACGAATGCATCTCGCTGCTCGAACCTCTGCGGCTCACCTGGCACGAAGCGGCCGAGATGCTTCCGGCCGCCCCGGCGCCGGTCGCACGCCTGAGCGGTGAGCTCGGTATTGGCTAGCATCACGCCAGCCGCCACAGCGGATGCCGCAGCTCGCGCACAGTGGGCGGCCGCGCTCGACGCGCTCGAACTCTCGCTCGACGACGCGGCCCGCGCCATGACGGTATCGACCAACGCCGACGGAGGAGTCATCCCGACCCTTCCGGCCTGGACGCCTCCCCTCGCGCTCGGAGCCCTGCCTGCGGAACTCGCCGTTCGCGTGCAGGATCTTCTCACCAACCAGCAGAAGCTCATCGGTGAACTCGAGCAGGCGCGAACCCTCACCCTCCGGCACCTCACGGCGGTACGGTCGGTGCCTCCGGAGCGTGACGCGCGCGCATCCGTTTATCTGGATGTGAACGGGTGACCCCCCGTCCGAGGGTAGTGAAACACTGGCATCGCGGCGTAGCGCAACAAACTTGTGGAATGTTCCTACGAACTCCTAACGCTTCTATCGGGGTGACCGATAGCAAGGAGTGAGCACGGATTGCTCACCACCGGGCCACGGATCGGCCGTCTTGTCTTTTGTCGACGAAACGGGTACTCATGCTGGATTCCGTGACCTCCCTGGCCCTCTCGAGTGCCCTGGACGGCCTCGCGCTGCGCCAGCGCACCATCGCGAACAATATCGCCAACATCAACACCCCCGACTACCACGCCAAGGTCGTCTCGTTCGAGAATGCTCTGGCCAAATCGGTGGCTGACGGTAACGGTGTTTCGGCGGCCACAACCGAGCGTTCGCTCGATCCGACCCTGCTCAACGGCAACAACGTGAACCTCGACACCGAGACCCTCGCCAACATCGACGCCCTGCTGCGCTACCAGTTCGCCGCCAAGGCCGTCGAAGGCCCGGTCTCGTCCATTCGCGCCGCGATGAAGACCGCCTGATGGTCGACGCCATCGGCATCGCCGGCAGCGGTATGACGCTGCACCGCAAGTGGCTCGACGCCATCGCCGACAACCTCGCCAACGCCAACACCGTGACCGCCACAACGGATGCTGCCTTCCAGGAGCGCTACATTCTCGCGCAGGAAGGCGCCGGCAACGTCGGCGCCAGTGCCACATCGGCTTTCGGTGGTGCCGAGGGAACCCTCGTGTACGAGCCGGAGCATCCGCTCGCCGACGCCGATGGCTACGTGCGTTACCCCGATATCGACATGGCCGAGCAGATGGGCCACCTCATCATGGCCCAGCGCGGCTACCAGGCCAATGCGGCCGTCGTCGACCGGGCTAAGACCGCCTACGAAGCAGCACTTCAGATCGGACGTGGCTGATGCCACTTGGCGCTATCAACGCAACCACCGCACTTTCGGGTGTCATGGGCAGCTCGGCCACGACAGCGACGCAGCGCACCGATGGCTCGGGCTTCGGTACCGCCCTCTCGGGCGCCGTCGACAACCTGCAGCAGCTGCAGGGCACCTCCAACACCCTCGCCATCCAGGCCGTCACCGGTGACCTGGGTGACATTCACACCGCCACCATCGCCGCGACCCGCGCCCAGGTGACCATGGAACTCGTCGCCGCCGTGCGTAACAAGGGCGTCGACGCGTTCAACGAGATCATGAGGATGCAAGCCTGATGCCCCGGCAAGTCACCAGCGTCTTCAAACGCCTCGGAAACGCGATTCGCGAGTTCACCATCGCCCAGCGCACGGTCGCCATCATCGGCGTCGCCGTGCTCGTGCTCGGCATCGCCGCGCTCAGCATGTGGGTCACCAAGCCCTCCTACACCCCCCTGTTCTCCGGCCTCAGCGGCGAAGACGCCAACAGCATCGTCGAGCAGCTGCGCGCCGACGGCGTCGACTACGAACTCGCCGACGGCGGCGCCACCATTCTGGTGCCCGAAGCCAACGTCTACGACGAACGCATCAAGGCCGCGTCGACCGGCCTGCCCACCTCGAGCACGGGGGGATACTCCCTGCTCGACACGATGGGCGTCACCTCGAGCGAGTTTCAGCAGTCGGTGACCTACAAGCGCGCGCTGGAGGGTGAACTCGCCAAGACCATCGGAGCCCTCGACGGCGTGAAAATGGCCTCCGTGCAGCTCGCCATCCCCGAGGAGAGCGTCTTCGTGTCGGAGCAGAACGACCCGACGGCATCCGTTTTCGTGGAGACCCGAAACGGGGTTTCGCTCTCCAACGACCAGGTGCAGGCCATTGTGCACCTGACCAGCGCCTCGATCGACGGCATGACCGCCGCCGACGTTGCCGTCGTCGACTCCACCGGAGCCGTTCTCTCCGCTGTCGGCGTCGGCGCCACCGGGGGCGCCGACCAGCAGGCGTCCGACTATGAAACCCGCGTGCGCACCGCCGTGCAGACCATGCTCGACCAGGTCGTCGGCGCCGGCAACGCCACCGTCGTCGTCGCCGCCGACATGAGCTACGAGTCGGCCGAACGCGTCGAAGAAACCTTCACCGCGCCCACCGACACTTTGGCCCTCAACGAATCCGTCGACACCGAGACCTACTCGGGAACGGGCGGCAGCGCCGCCGGCGTGCTCGGTTCCGACACGGCCGCCGTTGCCGACGGCGCCACCGACGGCACGTTCTCCAGCGAATCGACCACCCGCAACAACGCCGTGAACAAGGTCACCGAAAGCCGCACCATCCCGGCTGGATCCATCACCCGCCAGACGGTTTCCGTGGCCGTCGATTCCGATGCCGCCGCCAACCTCAACGTGGCCGACATCACCTCGCTCGTCGCGTCGGCCGCCGGGATCGACGCCATCCGCGGCGACGCGGTCACCGTCGAGGTCATGGCCTTCGACACCACCGGCGCCGCAGCAGCAGCCGCAGCTCTCCAGGCCGCAACGGATGCGGCCGCTGCCGATCAGTTCGCGGGGATTCTGCGGGTGTCGGTGATCACCGCCGGAATCGTGATCACCCTCGTCGTCAGCCTGATTCTCTACGCCCGCCGGTCACGCCGCCAGAGCCGGGAAGCGGTCGAAATCGGCGACCTCACCGAAATGCAGAACGCCCTGGGGGACGCCACCGTTCCGCTCGCCGTGACATCGTCGGCCGGCTCGTTGTTCCTCGACAACCCGAACAACACCCCGACCAAGGTCATTCCGACCATCAAATTCGTGCCCTCAGACACCGACATTCGCCGCGCCGAGATCGACTCACTCGCCCAGACCGACCCGCGTGCCACCGCCGAGTTCTTGCGCGGATTCATGGATGACCGGCAGCACGCATGACCGAGACACAAACCTCACTGACCGGCACCCAAAAGGTGGCCGTCGTGCTCATGAACATGGATCGCCAGCGCGCGACCGAGGTGATGAAGCAGTTCAACGATGTTGAGGCCGAGGTCATTGCCGGGGAGATCATTCAGCTGCGCAACGTCGACCCGGCACTGGCTGAGACAACGCTCAACGAGTTTCACGAGATCACCCTCAAGGGTCGCCGGCTGTCCCGCGGCGGACACGAGTTCGCTGTGGGGCTGCTCGAGGCGTCCTTCGGCGCCGAGCGTGCAGCGGGCGTCATGAACCGCGTCGCCACGTCGATGGCCGGCAAAGCGTTCGAGTTCCTGGACCCGTCGGAGCCCGGCGACGTGCTCAACCTGCTCGATGGTGAAATGCCGCAGACCATCGCCCTCGTGTTGGCGCACCTGCGGCGCGACCAGGCATCCGCTGTGCTGGCGGGAATGGAACCGGGCCTCCGCACCGACGTTGCCCAGTGCATCGCCACCATGTCGAGTGCCACCCCCGAAGCCATTCGTGTCGTCACCGACACCCTCAAACTGCGCACCGGCAAGATCGTCTCGCGCGAGAGCGTCGAGGTGGTCGGAGGGATCCAGCCGCTCGTCGACATCATCAACCGAGCGGATGCCGCCACCGAGCGGGCGCTTCTGGAAAGTCTCGAAGAGCGCGACCCCGCCCTGGCCGAAGAGATTCGATCGCGCATGCTCACCTTCGCTGACATCGTCAAGCTCGAGAGCCGTGACGTGCAGCAGGTGCTGCGCGGCATCGACACCAGCACTCTGGCCATGGCCATGAAAGGCACCTCCGACGCCGTCACCGAGGTCATTCGAGCCAACCTGTCCGAGCGCAACCGTGACGTGCTCGACGACGAAACCAAGAGCCTCGGGCCGGTGCGCATGCGCCAGGTCGAAGATGCCCGCGCCACAATCGTGCGGGCGATCCGCGACATGGAAGCCCAGGGCAGCATCACCGTGCAACGCGACGCCGACGACGAATATGTCAACTGACACCGGTTTCGGTCGCATGGCCTTTCCTCGCCTGCGCGACGAGGAGCAGGACCGCGAGGCCGAACAGAGCAGGGCCGAGGGGCATGCCGCCGGCTACACCGAGGGGTTGCGCCTCGCCGCAGCGGATGTCGAACGTCGCGCCGACGAGATCAACGCCGAGCATGCCCAAAACGAACGATACGGCGAAGCGCAGATCGACCATGCCGTGCTTTTGCTCGCCGCTGCCGCTCGCGCCCTCGACGAACGCAGCGTCCCGCTCATCCAGCAGGCCGAGGGAGCGCTCGTGAACATGTCTCTGGAGCTGGCGGAGGCCATCCTGGGCGTTGAACTCAGTCGCACCGAGCCGTCGGCTCGCCGCGCCCTCGAGCGCGCCCTGCACCAGCCCGATCAGCTGGACCGCAGCGAGGTGCACACCATTCGCATGCACCCGGATGATCTCGCAATCCTGGGCGAACAGACTCGCGCGCTGGACAGCATCCGCTTCATCGCGGATTCGCGGCTGAAGCGTGGCGACGCGATCACCGAATTCAGCGACGGCTTTCTGGACGCACGCATCGGCACGGCCTTCGCGCGCGCCACGGCCGCCCTCACTGCGGAGCAACGATGAGCACGCTGTGGCGCCCCCGCGCGCAGCAACTCGCCGAGGCTTTGCAGGCTGGCCGTCCCGAACGCGTCGGCATCGTGACGTCGATCATCGGCCTGAGCGTCGAGGTGCGGGGCCTGCGCTCGGCCATCGGCGACATCGTCACTCTCGGCGCCGAACCGGGCCGCCCCGGCATCGACGCTGAAGTGGTCGCCACGACGCAGGGTGGCGTCCGGTGCATGCCGCTTGGCCGCATCACCGGCTTGCAGGCCGGCGCGCGCGTGCGATCGGCCGGTTCCCCACTGCTCGTGCCCACCGGGCGAGGCCTCTTCGGCCGGGTCATCGACGGGCTTGGTCGACCGATCGATGGCAAGGGTCCGTTACACTCCGACGCTTTCGTCTCCCTCGAACACGACAGCCCCTCGGCGATGCACCGGGCACGCATCAGCACCCCGTTGCAGCTCGGCGTGCGGGTTCTCGACACGCTCACCACGGTCGGTCGCGGTCAGCGCCTCGGTCTGTTCGCCGGTTCGGGCGTGGGAAAGTCGTCGCTGCTGTCGATGATCGCCCGCGGAACGGATGCCCAGGTGTCGGTCATTGCGCTGGTGGGGGAGCGCGGACGTGAGGTTCGCGAGTTTCTCGAAGACGATCTCGGCGCAGAGGGACTGGCCCGTTCCATCGTCGTGGTTTCCACCTCGGACGAACCCGCGATGATGCGGCTGCGCGCGGCGTTCACCGCGACCCGCATCGCCGAATCATTTCGCGACCAGGGCGCCGACGTCATGCTCATGATGGACTCGCTCACCCGCGTGGCCATGGCCCAGCGCGAGATCGGGCTGTCGGTCGGCGAACCGCCGGCGACCCGAGGCTACCCGCCCTCGACCTTCTCCGTGCTGGCACGACTGCTCGAACGCGCCGGCACCGGCGAGACCGGCTCGATCACCGGCGTCTACACCGTGCTCGTCGACGGTGACGACCACAACGAGCCGATCGCCGACGCGGCGCGGTCCATTCTCGACGGGCACGTCGTGCTCGATCGCAAGCTCGCCATCACCGGCCATTTTCCCTCGGTCGACGTGCTCGCCTCCATTTCACGTGTTGCCTCCCGGGTGAACAGCCCCGAACGCACCGCGATCGCGACCACCCTGCGCAAGGTGATGGCGGCCAGGCAGGGCGCCCAGGACCTGCTCGACGTCGGCGCCTACCGCGCCGGCACCAATCCGCTCGTCGATGCCGCCGTCGACAACGATGTCGCAATCAAGGCCTTTCTGCAGCAACGAATGGACGACCAGACCCCCAGTGACCAGGCCTGGGCCCAGCTCAATCGGTTGACGCGCGCGTTCGGGGTTGCCGCATGAGCCGCCTCTTTCCCCTCGCCGGGCTGCTGCGGCTACGCCGGCTGCAGCAGGATCAGGCTGCGCTCGACCTCGCCGAGGCGAATGCCCGGGTCACAGCGAGTGAGGCGCGTCGCGGGCGTGCCCGCTCCGCCCTCAGCGCGATCGGCAACACTCCCCAGACCGTCGCGGCACTCAACGCCATGGCCGCCGCGCGTTCGTCGTCGCGAAGCATGCTCGCCGAGCTCGATGCCGTCGGACGCAACCACCAGGAAACCCTCGACTCGGCACAATCGGTGTTCAATGCGGCCCGAGCCGAGTCGGTCGCGCTGGAGAAGCTGCACGAACGGCATGCCGCCGCCGTGCTGGCCTCCGACCTGCACGCCGAGCAGACCGTGCTCGACGAAATCGCCGGCGCACGCTGGCACCGCAACCGCACCGCGACCGAAGACCAGGAGACGCCATGACGATGATCGCGGCCATGGGCCGAATCAGCCAGATTCAGGCGACGCTGCAGCAGCTCGCCGGCGTCTCGACCGATAAGGTCACGACGACCTCCGCGGCGGGGACCGCGGCGGCATCCGCTTCGGCCGACAGTTTTGCGGCCACCCTCACGGCGGCGCTCGGTACCACCGCGACCAGCGTGGCCGGTGCGAGCAACGGCACGACGGGCGCCGACGTCGTCGCCTCCGCCAAGAAGTACCTCGGCGTTCCTTATGTGTTCGGTGGCGAAGACTCCAGCGGCATGGACTGTTCCGGACTCGTGCAGACCGTGTATGCCGATATTGGAATAGAGCTTCCGCGTCTCGTGTCTGGCCAGATGAAAATGGGTACCGAGGTCGCTTCCCTCGCCGAAGCCCAGCCGGGCGACCTCATCGTCACCGGCGGCGGCGACCATATCCTCATCTATGCCGGCGACAACAAAGTCATTCACGCTCCGTACCCCGGACGCACGGTGTGCCTGCGGGAGGCGTACATGACGGATGCCGACATCACCACCATCCGCCGCATCATTCCGGCCAATCCCGCGGCAACGGGCACCGGCACCGGCACCGGCTCCGCCGACATGCTGAGCGCAGCGTTCGCTGCTTTTGCCCAGCAGAATTCAACCGTGACGGGAAGCACACTATGACGCTCACCCTCGGGCAGTTGCGGCCCAGCGCGTCGCCGGCCGCATCCCCGGCTCCGCGCGACCCGAGTACGTCTTCGCCGGGCGCCGACGCGTTCGGATCGATCATGCACGATACGCTCGCGGACCGTGCAGCGGTCGCGTCGGGCGCGAACTCCAGGCGCGAGCAGAGTGCCGACCGCGCCCGCGAATCTGCGACAGAGTCGGCGTCGGCTGCCGCTGACTCGACGACACCGAATTCGGGGCCATCCACCGTCACGCCGGCGGATGCCGGGGCGGCGGTCCCCGCATCATTTTCGGCTGCTCTGACCCGGGCGACCGCGGGCGGCGCTGCTGCAGCCAGCACTGCGGCGGACTCCAGCGTTGAAGCTGGGCCGGTCGGCCCTTCAGCGCTCGACAGCACCGCGCTTCTCGGCGCGGCTCTTAACGGCGCGGCCATCGACGACGACGCCCTCCTCGCTGCGTCGTCGGCAGCAAACGCCGCGGCTGTAAACGCGCAGGCCACTTCCGCTTCTTCAGGCCCCCCCGCCGCGCCCGCTACCGCGACGGCTGCCGCGTCCACCGGCACCGTAACCCCGTCCGCCACCACGTTCGCCAACCTCGTGGCCGCTGCCGCCCCGGGCGCGGCCAGCCGGGCCACGGCAGCTTCCGGCAGAACCCCCGCCGCTGGCACAGCGACTTCAGATTTCGCCGCGGCAGCCGCCGGGGCGGATGCCGCGGCGCTCCCCGTCGAAACCGCAGTGGCAACCACAGCAGCGACCCCGGTCGCAGCGGCGAATGTGAGTGCGACGGCCCCGACGGCGGCGCCGACCCTGCCCGGTGTCGCACAGAACAGTGCCGCACAGAACAGTGCCGCCCAGAACAGTGCCGCCCAGAACAGTGCCGCCCAGGCTGCCGCCGCACAGAACGTCTTCGCCCCGAACCTCACCGCGCCGGTCGTCGCGAGCACAGACGGTTCACCCAGCTCGGCGCGACTCGAATCGGTAAGGACGACGAGCACCGATGCCGGTGCACCGGCGCCAGCCGCGGCATCCGCTGTGCCGGCAGGGGGGGCAACGGCCGTGCCGGCCGCGCTGCCGATGACCGTGGCCGCCCAGGTCGCGCCGCCGGCCGCCGCCGTGCCGCTCACCACGCAGATCATGAAGCCGCTGTTCTCGCTCACCAGCGCGGCGCCCGGTGAGCACGTGCTCACCATCAGCGTGACCCCCGACAACCTGGGGCCGGTCACCGTGCGCGCACACGTGTCGGGAGAGGGCATCCGGATGGAGCTGTTCGCTCCCACCGACCTGGCCCGCGAAGCCCTGCGGGCGATTCTGCCTGACCTGCGCCGCGACCTCGCCGGCACCGGCCAGAGCGCGCAGCTGGACCTGTCCTCCGACAGCCAGGCCGGCGATCCAAGCGCCACCCGTCAGCGCCGCTCCGACGCCGACGGCCGCAATCCCAACGCTCGCAGTCCTGACGGTCGAGTGCCGGACACTCCGCTGCAGAACCGACCACCCCGATTCGGGTCCACCCACACCATTGACGTACTGGCTTAGAAGGAGAACAACGTGACAATCGACGCCCTGGCAGCCAATGCCGCCGCTCCAACCGGAATGTACACGTCTACGACCACGACGCGCACCCCCAACCAGTCGATGGACTCGGAGGTGTTCATGTCGCTGCTGGTGACGCAGCTGCAGAACCAGGACCCCAGTTCGCCGATGGACACCAACGAAATGATCGCCCAGACCACCCAGCTCGCCATGATGGAGAAACTCACCGAAATGGCTACCGCGAGCGAAGAGGGATTCTCCCTGCAGATGCGCACCTCGGCGGCCGCGTTGGTGGGGGAGACGGTCACCTACACCAACGCCGATGGCGTCGAAATCACCGGGCTCGTTTCGTCGGTGTCGTTCGCCGATGCGGTTCCCCTGGTGACCGTCGACGGGGAAGCCGTCGCCCTCGATGTCATCTCCGGCGTGACCGGTGCAGTCAGCACCGCGGAGGCGACCACCGCGGCCTGATCCGCGGCCGCCCCGCCTCCACTCTCGTACCCCATTCTTCTTTCTTGAAAGGCCTCATCCCATGCTTCGTTCCCTGTACTCCGGTATCTCCGGTCTTCGTTCACACCAGACCATGCTCGACGTGACCGGCAACAACATCGCCAACGTCAACACGACCGCGTTCAAGGCGTCCGCTGCGCAGTTTCAGGACACCCTCTCGCAGCTGACCCAGGCCGCCGGCGGGGCCACACCCACCGCCGGTGGCACCAACCCGGCCCAGGTCGGCCTCGGCGTGCAGGTCGCCGGAATCTCCACGAACTTCGCCCAGGGTTCGTCGCAGGCGACCGGCAAGTCCACCGACCTCATGATCTCCGGCGACGGCTTCTTCGTCACCGCCCTCGGCGGCGAAACGCTGTACACCCGGGCCGGCTCCTTCGAGTTCGACTCAGCTGGACGCCTGGTCACGCCCGACGGAGCCATCGTGCAGGGCTGGGGCGCCGTCGACGGCGTCGTCGCCGACGGCGGAGCGACCGGCAACATCTCGCTGCCGGTGGGCGCCATCGTTCCCGCAGAAAAATCGACCGCCGCGACTTTCAGCGGCAACCTGCCCTCGGATGCCGAGGACGGCAGCACCCTCGTGCGCACCGTCGACGTCTACGACGACCTCGGAAACTCCCGCACGGTGTCGCTGACCTTCACCCGTACGACCACGCCGGATGGCTGGACCGTTGGCCAGACAGGTGGCGCCCCGGCTGACGTCGTTCAGCTCACCGCTGAGACCGACGCAGACGGACCGACGGGCAACTTCGGGGATGTCACTGGTTTTGCGGTTGATGGAATCA
Organism: Cryobacterium glaciale; assembly: GCF_004402535.1. GTDB lineage: Bacteria > Actinomycetota > Actinomycetes > Actinomycetales > Microbacteriaceae > Cryobacterium > Cryobacterium glaciale. Next base: position 134,850 of record NZ_SOEY01000030.1, read on the forward strand.
CAATAAACCTGAACGACCTCAAGGGCTTCTCCGGCCTCGCGACCGTGGCTGGCGCCACCGACGACGGCAACGAGGCTGGCACGCTCAACAGCTACACGCTCGGCGCCGACGGCACCCTGGTCGGCCTGTTCAGCAACGGCCAGCAGCAGGCGATCGGTCGCATCGCCCTCGCCACCTTCGTCAACCCCGGCGGGCTGGAAAAGGCCGGCTCCTCCGCGTACCGCGCCACCTTCAACTCCGGGGGAGCCGAACTCGGCACGCCGGGCGCGGCCGGTCTCGGCTCGCTCACGAGCGGTGCTCTCGAAATGTCGAACGTTGACCTCTCGCAGGAGTTCACCAACCTCATCGTCGCGCAGCGAGGCTTCCAGGCCAACGCCCGCATCATCACCACCTCCGACGAGGTCCTGCAGGAGCTGACCAACCTGAAGCGCTAATCGATCTGCTGAGCGGCTCTGGCCCCGCACCTGCCGGGTCCGGAGCCGTTCCCTGCTGTGGGCATCCTGCCGAACTAACGGGCCGGGCTACCTAACGTGAGCGGCGCGGCGGCCGACAGTACAGCATGACGCCTCCCTCGAGTCGTTCGAGACAGGATGAGCCCATGATTGTACTGACGCGGCTGAACGACAGTCACTTTGCGATCAATCCCGACCTGATCGAGCGCATCCACGCCAACCCGGACACCACCCTGGTCATGGTCGACGGCGCCAATTTCATCGTCACCGAGACCATGGAAGAAGTGATCGAGAAGATCGCGAGCTACCGAGCACACGTTATTGCTCTCGCCTACGACCCGAGCGCCGGCGACCTGCCCCGAGGCCCCAGGAAGCTCTAGTGGATCCCGCAACTCTGATCGGCCTGGTGCTCGCCTTCGGCGCGCTCCTGGCCATGATCACCCTCGAGAATTCCTCCGTCACGTCCATCCTGCTGCCGGCACCCATGATCCTGGTCTTCGGCGCGACCATTGCGGTCGGCCTCGCGGGCGGCACGATCAGGGACTTCACCTCCGCCTTCAAAGCGGTGCCCGGAGCGTTCCTCGGCAAGACCACGCCGCCGCAGGCCGTCATCGACCAGGTCGTCGGCCTGGCCGAAACAGCACGCAGCTCCGGACTCCTCGCACTCGACCAGGAGTCCGAGACGGTGACCGACCCGTTTTTGCGCGGCGCCCTGCAAAACATCGCAGACGGCACCGACGGGGATGAACTGAGGATGCTCCTCGAAGACGAGATCGCCACCACGGCCCGGTCCAATCGAAATGCCGCAAAATTCTTCACCAGTCTCGGCGGATACGCACCGACGGTCGGCATCATCGGCACGGTCGTGTCTCTGACCCACGTTCTCGAGAACCTGGATACCCCCTCGACCCTGGGACCAATGATCGCGGCCGCCTTCGTAGCCACCCTCTGGGGCCTGCTCTCGGCAAACTTCATCTGGCTGCCACTCGGCTCACGCCTGCGGCGTCTGGCCGACCTCGAAGTCGACCGCATGACCCTCGTCATGGAGGGTGCCCTGGCCGTGCAGGCCGGAAGCCAGCCACGACTACTCGGAGAGCGCCTGCTCGCCATGGTTCCCGCCGAACTGTTGCCGAAAAGCGCTGCCAGGGGCAAGGACGGCACAACGGATGCCGCCGATCTCGCACAGACAAAAACAAAGGGTAAAGGAAAGGGCAAGGCCAAGGACCTTCCCAAAGCCGCATGAGCGCGCGCGCCAAGCGCCGCGAATTCGCCGACGAGGAAGACGTTCACCCCGACGAGCGATGGATGGCGTCGTACATGGACATGGTCACCGTGTTGATGTGTATGTTCATCGTGCTCTTCGCCATGTCGACGGTCGACCAGGACAAGTACGAACAACTGGCCAACTCCCTCGCCACCGGCTTCGGAGCAGTCGACGCCGGCATGATCGATACCGCTGAGGGCGTCGTCGTTCCGGCTGATCTGGTCGACAATGAAGGGGAATCACCGACCGAGGTCACCCATTCGGCCGACGCCCTCGATCCTGTCGATGCGGCGGCGCAGGCCCTGGCGAACGCGGAGACCGCCGTCGCCGAGGTCGCGAAACTCGATCAGTTGCAAGCACAGATCACCGGCAACCTCGCCGCCGCCGGAGTCTCTGACCTGGTCGAGTTTCAGATCACCGATCGCGGGCTCACCCTCGGGCTGATCGGGAGCGAGACCTTCTTCGCGCCCGACAGTTCCGATTTGACCGCGGCAGCGGCAGCGGTGCTCGACGCGGCCGCTCCGGCCCTCGTGGCGACCGGCCAGAAGATCTCAGTGGAAGGCCACGCCGACAAACACGGGCAGTCGGCGACGTTCGCCACCGACTGGGAGCTGTCGGCCAGCCGAGCCACCCAGGTGTTGCGGCGCCTGGTCGAGCAGGGTGGTGTTGCGGGGGAGGTGATCTCGGCCGTTGCCTTCGGCTCGGCCCAGCCGGCGAGCACCGGCTCCACGCCCGCAGACATGGCCCAGAACCGCCGCGTGGACATCGTGCTGCTCTCCAACCAGCCGGACAGCGTGCGTGCGCTCATTCCGGAGGCTGCTTCGGGAAACTGACCGTGAGCATCCGTCATCTGCCGTTTCTAACCTTTTCGGTGCCGCGACCGATAGTCCCAACGTGACAGTCCACGTTCAGGCAGATATCGGTGCGCCCGCCAAATCGGCGAAAACCGTTGAGGTGTACGACTTTCGGCGCCCGACCACCCTGGCACGCGAACACGCCCGCGTACTCGAGCTCGCCTTTGAGACCTTTGCCCGCCAGTGGGGCACGCAGTTGACCGCGCGCGTGCGCGTGCTCTGCACGGTGACGTGCGAGCAAGTGCTCATGGCCACTTATGACGAATATGCCGGGTCTCTGCCCCCGAAGACCGCGATGGTACTGTGCGCGGTCGCCGGAATCGAAGCTCGCGCCGTCATTCAGTTTCCGACCACGTCGGCGCTCACCTGGGTCAACCACATGCTCGGCGGCAACAGCAGCCTGCCGGTGCTCCTGGAACGCAACTTCACCCAGATTGAACTCGCCCTCATTCGCAAGCTCATCGCCGAGAGCCTGGAAGACCTGCGCTATTCATTCGGACCGCTCATCATCGATGAGATGGGCGTTGAGGCTATTCAGTACAACTCGCAGTTTGCGCAGGCCGCCGCGACCGGCGACCTCATGGTCGTCGCCACGTTCGCCATTCGCGTGGAAAAGGTGACGGCCACGGCCACTGTCGCCATTCCGGCCGCTGCGTTGATGCCGCAGCTGGGCGAAGCGAACCCGACGAGCACGACCTCGAACGCCGCCGAGTTTCTGCAGGCGCAGATCGCCGCCGTTCCCGTGGACGTGTCGTTGCGCCTCGAGACCGCGCACGTGTTGCCGAGTCGAATTCTGTCGCTCGCCGTCGGTGACGTTCTGCACATCCCGCATCCCCAGCATCGTCCGCTCGACCTGACCGTGGACGGCCAGCCCCTGGCCCGCGCGGCAGTGGGTGCGAATGGTTCCCGTCTGGCCTGCATCGTCATTGATACCGAGGAGACTGCTCAATGATTTCTACCCGTTCCATCGCCGAGGTCGCCGTCGAAGCGCTCATTCGGGTGTTGCCGACGACCGTGCCATTGCAGGCGCTGCCGCACGCCGGAAGCGTCGAATTGTCGTCTCGGGTGCGGTCGGCCGTGGTCGCCTCGTTCGTGGGGACGACGTCGGCCGACCTCGCCGTGGTACTCAGCGACTCGGCATCGCTCGACGCCGCCGCCGGCGCGAACCCGTCCCTCATCGCCAGCCAGGACGTGCTGCGTCCGGCGTTGGAAAGCGCCTCCGGGGTGCTGGGCATCGGTGTGCTCGGAGATTCCCGAATGGAAGACGCCTCGGCGCTGTTCGCCGCCGACGACACCGCGGTGTTCGAACTCAGCGCGGGCGGAGTCGTCACCGGATGGTTCGCGATTCGCGTGCGCCAGAACGGAACCGTGGGCGGGCCGAGCTCGGCATCAGACCGCACTGCCATGGGAAACCTCGGACGCATTAGCAACGTGGAAATGTCGTTGACGGTGGAGATCGGCCGCACCCGCATGTCGGTGCGCGACGTGCTCTCACTCAAGCCCGGTGCCGTCATCGAACTGGACCGGTCCGCCGGCGCTCCAGCCGATATCTTGCTCAACGGCCGGCTCATCGCCCACGGCGAGATCGTCGTCGTCGACCAGGACTACGCCGTGCGGATCACGCAGATTCTCGATGTTGCGGAGGGGCTGTCGTAAGTGGACACCCTTATTGTCGCAGCGCGCGTCGCCCTGTCTCTGGGCGTGGTTCTCGCACTGCTCTGGTACCTGCAGCGACGCCTGTCGCGCGGGGCGCTCGGCAAGGGTGTTGCCAACCCCGTGACCGTCGTGGGTCGCCAGCCCATCGGGCAGAAGGCATCCGTTGTCGTCATTGAGGTCGACGGGGCGCGTCTCGTTCTCGGCGTGACCGAGCAGGCAGTGACCGTGCTGCACGAGAAGTCGCTCTCGCCCACGACAACGACGACCCTTGACGACGCCATCTCGCTGTTGGGGAGGCCGGCCGATTCGGCCCCGGCGATGGCGTTCGCCCGATCTCTTGAAACAGCAACAGCAACAGCGGATGATGCGGCCTCCGCCCAGCGACCGGTCGCGTCGGCTCCACTCGCCGGGTCGATTCTGTCGCCGTCGACGTGGCGCCAGACCGCCGCCCTCCTTCGGCAGAACCGGTGAATACCGCGGCCAGCCGCGCAGTGCGCCGACAGGCTTCTGCCCGTCTCGGCATTTTGATTCTGGCAATTGTCGTCATCACCGCGGCTCTGCTCTGGCTCAGCGTGAGCGTCGTGCACGCCGTGCCGGACAGCCCCGTCGACCCGACACTGCCGACCGATCCGACCGACCCGTCAGACACAGGTGGGGGCGGCCTGAGTGTCGACATCAACGGCCCGGACGGTGCGCCGTCCTCGGCGATCGTCACCCTGCTGGGCATCACCCTGCTGTCGGTCGCACCGGCGCTGCTGCTCATGATGACAAGCTTCACCAAGATTTTCGTGGTGCTCGCCATGACCCGCAACGCCCTCGCGTTGCCGTCGATCCCGCCCAACCAGGTGCTTGCCGGCCTCGCCCTGTTCCTGTCGCTCTTCATCATGGCGCCCGTGCTGACCGACATTAACAACGTGGCCCTGCAGCCCTACCTCGACGGTTCGCTCAACTTCACCGACGCGCTCGATCTGGGTTCGGAGCCGTTGCGCCAATTCATGCTCGCCAACACCCGCGGCGAAGACTTGGCGCTGATGACCAGGGCCGCCGACCAGCCCAACCCGGACAATCCAGCTGACGTGACCCTGCTCACCCTCATTCCGGCCTTCATGATCTCTGAACTGCGCGCCGCCTTCATCATCGGTTTCGTAATTTTCATCCCGTTCCTGGTCATCGACATCGTCGTCTCCGCGGCACTGATGTCGATGGGCATGATGATGCTGCCGCCCGTCATGATCTCGCTGCCCTTCAAGATTCTGTTGTTCGTACTCGTCGACGGCTGGGGGCTCATCATCACGAGTCTCATCGGCAGCTATCAGATGGCAACATGAACACCAATGCGGTGCTCGACATCGGCCTGCAGGCGCTGATTCTCGCGGCCAAGCTGTCGGCCCCGGTACTCATCACCGCCCTCGTGGTCGGGTTCGCCATCTCGCTGATGCAGTCGATCACCCAGATTCAGGAAATCACCCTGTCGTTCGTGCCCAAAGCCGTAGCCGTTTCCCTGGCACTGCTCATCTGTGGCCACTGGATGATCGCCGAATCGGTCGCATTCACCAACCAGATGTTCGAAAAGATCCCAGCGCTGCTCGGCGGAGGTTGATGTGGAGTTCAACCTCAATTTCGCCTGGATTGAAGCCGTCATGCTCGCCGGTGTCCGCATGGTCGCATTTCTGGTCATCGCGCCACCGTTCTCCTACCGTGCGTTCCCCGCACGCATCAAAGCCATGCTCGCCATCGGACTGGCCCTGGCCGTCTCGCCGCGGGTCACCGCCGACTACGTCTCCCAGGACACCGCCGGGTTCATCGGTGCCCTCATCCTGGAGATCCTGGTCGGGGCCACACTGGGATTCCTGGTTTTCCTGGTCTTCTCCGCCGTACAGTCTGCCGGTGGCCTCATTGACATGTTCAGCGGATTCCAGATGGCGCAGGGTTTCGACCCGCAGTCGATGGTCAACGGCGCCCAGTTCACCCGCCTGTTCCAGATGACCGCGCTCGCGCTGATGTTCGCCTCCGGCGCCTACCAACTCGTGCTCGGTGGCCTGTTTCGCAGCTATTCCGCCATTCCGCTCGGTTCCGGCATCGACCTGGCCGCCCCCGCGCAGGCGATCATCGCCGGCACCACGCAAATGTTCCTCGCCGCCGTGCAGATCGCCGGTCCCCTCCTCGTTGTGCTTTTTCTAGCGGATGCCGGCCTCGGCCTGCTCACCCGGGTCGCCCCCGCTCTGAATGCGTTCGCGCTCGGTTTTCCGCTGAAGATTCTCATCACGCTCAGCCTCGCCGCGACGGTCTTTGTCGCCTTGCCGCGTATCGTGTCGTCGCTCACCGGTCAGGCGCTGGATGCCCTCATGGGGGTGAAGTAGATGTCCGACGCTGATTCCGGCGAAAAGACCGAACAAGCCACCCAGAAGCGCATGAAGCGGGTGCGCGAAAAGGGTGAGCTGTCCAAATCGCAGGATGTCACCGCCTGGCTCGGCGTGGGCGCCGCCGGTCTCATGCTCCCGGCCACCATCGCGGCCGGCGCCACGGCCGGAACCGACCAGATGTACCTCATCGACACCCTCGCCGGCAATCCTGACCCGAGCGTAGCGGTGGAAGCCCTCGGCAACGGGCTGGCGTCGCTGGCCGATATCCTCACGCCGTTCTTTGTCGTCGTGCTCATTGTCGTGCTGGGCGGAGCCGCGTTGCAGGGCGGCATTCACTTTAAGAAGTTCACCGGCAAATACGAGCAATTCAATCTGGTCACGGGCCTGAAACGCGTGTTCGGCACTCAGGCGCTCTGGGAGGGCGTGAAGGTGCTCGCCAAGACCGCCGCCGTCGGGTTCGTGCTGTACCTGGTGGTTCAGGGACTGATGCCGGTGTTGCTCACTGCCGGTGGACTACCGGTGTCGGAATTGCTTGCCGCCGCTACCGGGGGAACGGGCGCGCTGCTGCAGGCGGCCGTCGCGGCCGGCCTCGTGCTCGCCGCTGCCGACATCTTCGTCATCATGAAACGCAACCGCAAGAAGACGATGATGACGAAGAAGGAGGTCATGGACGAGAACAAGGCCTCAGAGGGTGACCCGCTGATCAAATCGCAGCGCCGATCCCGCCAGCTGATGATGAGCCGCAACCGCATGATCGCCTCGGTCGCCGACGCGAACGTCGTGTTGGTCAACCCGACTCACGTGGCGGTAGCCCTCAAATATGAGCCCGGCAAATCAGCGCCGCGCGTGGTCGCCAAGGGGGTAGGCCATTTGGCCGCACGCATTCGGGTGCAGGCCGATACCGACCACGTTCCCATCGTGCAGGACGTGCCCCTCGCACGGGCCCTGCACGCGTCGTGCGAGATCGGCGACGAGATTCCGACCGAACTCTACAACGCGGTCGCCCGCGTGCTCGCCTTCGTCATGGCCCTGCAGAAGCGGGGCAGCACGGCGGGAACACACACCATGAGCGCACTCGCCGCCGCACCATCACCATCGTCATCACCGCAGACTGCCGGAGGCCGTTCGTGAATCGCAATCTCATCAAGCTCGCCGTTCCGGTCGGTGTCGTCGGCATCATATTGCTGCTGGTCGTGCCGATCCCCGCCGGCCTTCTCGACATACTGATCATTCTGAACATCATGCTCGGCCTGGTCACCCTGCTCACGACGATGTTCGTGAAGAAGCCGCTCGATTTCTCGGTCTTTCCCTCGTTGCTGCTCGTCGCGACCCTGTTTCGTCTCGGCCTCAACGTGGCATCCACTCGGCTGGTACTCGGCGAGGGCTACGCCGGCCAGGTGATCGAGGCCTTCGGACACGTCGCCGTCGGCGGCTCGATCATCATCGGCGCGGTCATCTTCTTGATTCTCGTCGTCATTCAATTCGTCGTCGTGACCAAGGGTGCCGAGCGTGTGGCCGAGGTCGGCGCCCGATTCACCCTTGACGCCATGCCCGGCAAGCAGATGGCCATCGACGCCGACCTCAACGCCGGCCTAATCACCGACGCCCAGGCCAAGGACCGCCGCGCCGAGGTGTCGGCCGAAGCCGACTTCTACGGTGCCATGGACGGTGCCTCGAAGTTCGTCAAGGGTGACGCGATCGCCGGCCTGATCATCATCATCATCAACATCATCGGCGGCATCGCCATCGGCATGCTGCAGCGCGGTTTGGAGATCGGCGAGGCCGTCAACACCTACGCCCTGCTCACCATCGGGGACGGTCTCGTCACCCAGATTCCCGCTCTGCTCATGGCCGTCTCCACCGGTATGATCGTCACCCGTTCGAACGCGGAGACCGACATCGGGTCGACGGCATCCGCCCAGCTCACCCAGTCGCGCAACGCCCTGACCATTGCCGGCGCTGCGGCCATTCTGATGGCGCTCATCCCTGGCATGCCGGTGCTGCCGTTCCTCATCGTCGGGCTGGCGCTCATTCTGATCGCCCAACGGATCAAGGCCGGTGAGGCCACCAAACAAGCGAGTATCGAGGCCACCACGGCTTCGGAGAAGAGCGCTCCCAAAACGGACACGACCGAGGACCTGATCGAGCAGATGCGCGTGCACGCGCTGGAGATCATGCTCTCGCCCGACCTCGTCGACCTCGTCTCCGGTGCCTCAGACGACCTGCTCGCCCGGGTGCGCGGCCTGCGTCGCAAAATCGCCATGGATCTGGGCGTCGTGGTGCCGCCGGTGCGCACCCGCGATAGCGTCGACCTGCCGTCATCGACCTATGTCATTCGCATCGCCGGCGTCGAATATGGGCGCGGGCTGGCACCCGCCGGCAAGGTGCTCGCACTCGGAGACGCCCTCGACACCCTGCCAGGGCAGGTCACGATCGAGCCGGTGTTCGGCCTGGCCGGCAAATGGGTACCGAGCGAGATGCGGCACAGCGCCGAGATGACCGGCGCCACAGTGATCGACCGGGTGTCGGTCGTGGTCACCCATCTCTCCTCGATCATCACCACCAATGCAGCCCGGCTGCTCACACGCGAAGACGTGCGGGTTCTCACGGATGGCGTCAAACAGGTTAATCCCTCGGCCGTCGACGATCTCATTCCGGGCCTGCTCTCCCTCGCCGAGGTGCAGCGAGTGCTGCAGGGGCTGTTGGTCGAGCAGATACCGATCAACGACCTGCCGCGCATCTACGAGGCACTGTCATTGCGTGCCAAGGCGTCGAACGATGCCGAGGGACTGGTCGAGGCCGCCCGTCAAGCCCTCGGCCCGGCCCTGACCGCGCAGTATCTCGACGGCACGCTGCTGCGCGTCATCATGATCGATCCGACCCTGGAACAAGCCATGCTCGAGGGACTTCGGCCCTCCGACCAGGGCACCCAGATTCTGATGGATCCGGTGCGACTCGAAACAGTACTCGCCTCGGTGCGCAGCTCGGTCGCCAAGGTCGAGGCGAGCGGCCAGACCGCTGTTTTGGTGTGCGCCCCGGCGCTGCGTCCGGCCATCCGCCGCCTCATCTCCACCCAGACCGGCGGCCTGCCGGTATTGTCGTACCAAGAAGTAACCTCGGCGAATGTGACCATTGAGACGGTGGGTGTGGTCCGTGGAGCCGAAACGATTTCTGCTTGAGGGTCCCACCCTGCGGGAGTTGCAGGAACGAGTAGTCGCCGAGCACGGTGCCAACGCCACTATCATCGCGGCTGAGCGGGTCACCGTCGGCGGCATCCGCGGCTTCTTCGCGCGCCAGCACTACGAGATCACTGTCGAGGTGCTGGAACCGGCCCAGCGCAAGAGGTCGGCGCACGCCGGGCTCGACATCTCGGCCCGACTGGGCATCGCCGCCCTGCTCGACGACGCCGACGAGGCCGAATCCCAGCTGTACCCGGCGCAGCCCTCGCCGCAGCTGTCGACGGCCTCCGACGGGTTCGCCAGGCTGATGGACGAACTCACCTTCGCAACCGGCCGGACCGTCATTCCGACCTCGGCTGGCGTGCCCGACGCCGAGCCAGCGCCGGTCGAGGCGCCGGCACCGGTTTCAGCATCGAAGCTGGCGCGCCCGCCCGTGCCGGCTCCCCTCACGCGACCCGGAGACCTGGTCTTGGTTGTCGGGCTCGAACAGGACCCGCTCACCATCGCCCGCCTCATGCTGCGGGTTGCCGGTGCCGGGGAGCTCCGCATCTCCGGCACCCTGCTCGAGGACCGCATCGAACGAGTCGACGACCGGCGCGGCGCCGTGCTGGCCAGGGCCAACGGCGTGGCCATCGGCCACAGCACCTTCATCGCCTACGGACTCGAACCCGCCTCCGACGCGGTCGCCCGCGCGGCGACGCTCACCGCGATCGGTGCCGACCAGGTCTGGGTGGTCGTGGATGCGAGTCGAAAAAGTGAGGACACCATCCGCTGGGTGAATATGGTCGTGACCGCCGTTCAGGTGCACGCGGTCGCCGCGCTCGGCCGCCAATTCACGACGTCACCGGCCACGGTCGACGACCTCGGGCTTCCGGTGCAATGGATGGACGGGCGGGCCGCCGCAGCCCCGACCGGACGGCGTGCGGCGCGACCCGTGCAGGGCTGACCGGTAGGCTGGAACGATGCTGGTTTTGACACGCAAACTGGGGGAGAAGATCCTCATCGGCGACGACATCGTCATCACCGTTCTCGACGCGCGAGGAGACAGTGTGCGAATCGGAATCGATGCGCCGCGCGGCGTGAAGATTCAGCGGGACGAGGTCGTGCGCGCGGTCACCGAGGCCAACATGGCCGCCAGCCAGGTCGACGACAACGCCGAAGACCGCATCAAGATGTCCCTCGGCATCCTCGCGGCGTTGCAATCGGCCCAGTCCCGCCAGTCGCAGGCCGAAGCCCGGCCCAAGCCCGCGCTGCCGACCCCGCCGCCCACGCAGCCGTAACGTTTCCGGCAACGTTTCCGGCGGTGGGCTATTCGTTGACGTGCCCGCGCAGCTCGTCGATCTCCCGGCGCTCGCGCTTCGTCGGACGCCCGGCGCCGCGGTCACGCATCGGAACCAGGGCCACCTCTTCGCGCGGCGGCGGCGGGGGAGTCTTGTCGACGTAGCATTCGGCGGCCACAACGGCTCCGACCCGTTTGACCACGAGGCGCGACACGATCAGCACCCGGTCGAAGCCGTCCGAGCGCACGCGCACCTCGTCCCCGATGTGCAGGGCCTGCGCGGCCTTGGCCTTGTCGCCGTTCACTCGCACATGCCCAGCGCGGCAGGCGGTCGTGGCCATCGAGCGGGTCTTGAACAGGCGCACGCCCCAGCTCCAGCTGTCGACGCGGGCAGACGTGAGCTCCATCCATTCACTCTAATAGCACCGGCCTAACCGATCGTTCAGGCACCCTGCCGCACCGAGAAGATCAGCAGCATGGTCACGAAAAAACCGGTGAAGAAGTTCAGCCAGAGAAAACGTTTCCAGCCCCGGTTGGCGGTGTCCGATAGTTCATCGCTGACCGACCAGAACGGCAGCGCCGCCAGAATATAGGGAACCGCCAGTACGGCGGTGAGCGGCCCGGGCCACGGTGTCGCGAGCATGAGCAGGCCGGCCAGGGCCCAGAACGTGATCGTGAGCCGCACCGTCGGCCAGGCGCCGAGCGCGGTCGCGATCGACGCGATCCCGGCGTGGCGGTCGGGTTCGACGTCCTGCACCGCTCCGAAGGCATGGCTGGCCATTCCCCACAGAAAGAACGCCCCGAGCAGTGCGAGCAACCCGCAGTCGATCGTGGCTCCCGCCACGGCGAGGCCGTAGACGGCGGGGCTGACGAAGTGGGTGCTCGAGGTGATCGAGTCCAGAATGGGCCGTTCCTTGAATCGCAGCCCGCGCACCGAGTACGCCACGACCGCGAACAGGCTCACGGCGAGTACCACCCACGACAGAGGATGTCCCACCCCCGCCAGCACGATCATCGCGCCGCCGACAATCCCCACGCTCACAACCCCGGCGGCAATCACCGTGCGGTGCAGGGCCGGATGCAGGAGGGCCCCCTCAGCGCCGCCCTTCCGCGGATTCCGCAGATCGGACTCGTAGTCGAAGACATCGTTGATGCCGTACATCAGCAGGTTGTAGGGGATGAGGAAGAACAGTGTGCCAACGACCAGCAATGCGTCGATGCGTCCGGTCGACACGAGATAGGCCGCAGCGAAGGGAAAGGCGGTGTTGATCCAACTGAGCGGCCGCGACGACAGCACGACCTGCCGGGTCTTCCATCCTGCCGTGCCGAGCTGCTCAGTCATCCGTTCGTCCTAACTTGGTACCGCCTACCAGCACCCACAGCGCGGGAAGCAGGATCGCCGCGGCCAGCGGGTAGGCAAAATCTTCGATGGGAGCGAGGCCGACGAACAGTCCCGAAATATGTTCCGCGTCGTAGCTGAACAAACCAGCCTCGATCATCAGGTTATCGAATACGGCAGTGAGCAGCAGGGTCAGTGTGAGCGCCACCGCGACCGTAGCGACGAAACGGGCCGATATCAACCGGCGCAGCACCGCGACGACGGCCACCAGGGCAGCGACTAGAAGAAAGACGCCGTTCAGCAGGAGGTAGGTCACGTCGTCCTCCGGCCCTGCACGAGCCGGGCGCCCTGCACCAGATTCATGGTGAGGTAGCAGAGAAAGGTGAGAAAGAACAGCTCCTCGATGGGCAGTTCCGGCGCCAACTGGAGACCGGTCATCAGCACCGTCTCACCCCGGTAGAAGATGCCCAGGCCGATGCCCAGCAGGTCCCAGGCGAGAAAGAACAACACCCCCACACCGAGCACGAGGGTCGCCCGCCCCGGGGAACGCCAGAAAAACAGGCGAAAGCGCCAGTCCAGCACGACCATTCCCGCGAGGGAGACCAGCAGCGTCAGCAGGTACAGAAAGCTCACGACCGCTCGTGCGCAGACTCCACGGGATTCCCGGTTGCCCTTTTCGGCCGGGCCGGCAGCGGTTCATTGAGCGGTCCGGTCGTGGTGTCGTGGCGCATCCGCTTGAGCAGAATTTCGGCGCTGATCAGGCACATCGGCAGGCCGATGCCGGGAATGGTCGTGCCGCCGGCGTAGTACAGGCCCGAGATCTTCTTCGATATGTTCGAGCCGCGCAGGAAGGCGCTCTGCCGCAGGGTGTGCGCGGGGCCGAGGGCGCCGCCCTTCCACGAGTTGAGATCCTCGGCGAAGTCGGCCGGGCCGACGGTGCGCCGCACCACGACGCGGTCGGCCAGGTCGCCGATTCCGGCCCACCGTGATACCTGCTCGATCGCCGCGTCCGCGATCAGCTCGATCGCCCGCGAACCTTCGCCGTTGATGCCGCCGTGTCCGAGGTGCACGTCGGGCGGCACCGGCACCAGCACGAACAGGTTGCTGTGACCGGTCGGCGCCACCGACTCGTCCGTGGCGCTCGGCATGCAGACGTAGAGCGATGCCGGCGAGGGAACCGAGGGGTGCTTGCCGAAGATCTGGCCGAAGTTCTTACCCCAGTCCGTGGTGAAGAACAGTGAGTGGTGCTGCAGCTGGGGGAGTTCCCCCGTCACGCCGAGCATGACCAGCACGGCCCCGGGCCCTGACACCCGCTTGTCCCACCAGCGCTGCGGATAAGTCTGCAGTGCGGCCGGGACCAGCTCGGTTTCGGTGTGGTGCAGGTCGGCGGCGGAGACGACGTTGGCGGCGTCCAGGTGCACGGTCTGGCCCGCCTCATCGAGGTAGGTCACTCCGGCGATCGTTCGATCGTCGGTCACCCGAATCGCGGTGACCCGTGCGTCGGTGACGATCCGCACGCCCTCGGCGCTGGCGATCGCGGCGATGCTGTCGAGCAGTGTTCCGAAACCGCCCTGGGGGTAGAGCACCCCGTCGGCGAGGTCAAGATGACTCATCAGGTGGTACATCGATGGCGTCAGGTTTGGTGCCGACCCCAGGAAAACGGCCGGGTAACCGAGAATCTGGCGCAGCCGCGGGTCGGTGACATAGCCGGCCACGAATTTGTTCAGCGGTTGCAGCAGCAGGCGGGCCAGTCGCCCCAGTCGTCGCAGCACGTCTGGCACCAGGAACGGCCGAAAGGATTCGTAGCTGGAATAGAGGAATCTCTTCACGGCCAGGTCGTAGGTCTCGGTGGCCGAATCGAGGTAACGGGCCAGCGCCGCCCCGGCCCCCGGTTGTATTTTCTCAAACAAGCGGATGTTGGCGGCCCGGTCGGCGAGGACATCCACCGGAGTCGGGTCGCCTTCGAATAGCACGCGGTAGCCGGGATCCAGTTTCACGAGGTCGAGTTGCTCGGCTGCAGTGGTACCGAACAGACGGTAGAAATGCTCGAAGACTTCCGGCATGAGGTACCAGGACGGCCCGGTGTCGAAGCGAAAACCGTCGGTGGCCCAGACACCGGCCCGCCCGCCGAGTTCCGCGCGGGCTTCCAGCAGGGTCACCTCGTGGCCTTCCCTGGCGAGCAGGGCAGCGCTGGCCAGGCCGGCGATGCCGCCGCCGATAACGATGGTGCGCGTCATCGCTTCCACGCGCCGCGGCCGAGGGTGGAGTTCAGGGCAATCATCAGTTTCTCTCCGTGAGGCACCCGAACGCGGGCGCGCAGTAACTGGTCGGCCGGGGTCGACCGAAGCCGGTGGGACAGCCCGGTGAACAGACCCTGGGCTGCGGCCACCGCGCGGCGGCAGCCGGGGGGCAGTAGCGGCAGCGATTCGCTGGCAAAGGCCAGGTCGGCGTCGATGTCGTCGAGGATCAGGTTTTTCTCAGCGTCGGTTAGGTTCAGCGGGTCGATCCCCGGGAAGTAATTACGGCCGAGCACCTCACGGTCGCAGGACAGGTCACGCAGAAAGTTGATCTTCTGAAAGGCGGCGCCCAGATGGCGGGCACCCTCTTCGAGCACCTCGAGTTCGGCAGCGGTGCGCGGTGAGAGCTGCACGAAACAGCGCAGGCACATGAGCCCGATCACTTCGGCTGAGCCGTAGATGTACTCGGCGACGCCCTCAGCGGTGAACGGTGCCGGGTCCAGGTCACGTCGCATCGACGCGAAGAACGGCCCGATCAGGCTGGAGTCGATGCCCGACTGCCGCGCCGTCGCGGCGAACGCGTGCACGACGAGATTGGTGCTGTAGCCGCGCACGATCGCTCGCTCGGTCTCGAGTTCGAGCTCGTCGAGCAGCTGGCGCTGCTCGTCGACCGAGACTCCGGCCTCGGTGGCGGCCCCATCGACGATCTCGTCGGCGATGCGCACCAGGGCATAGATCGTGCGCACGGGGGTGCGCACCCGGGCGTCGAGCAGCCGGGCGGCGAGTCCGAACGAGGTGGAATAGTGGCCGATGACCGTCGTCGAGCTGGCCAGCGCCGTTTTGGCGTACTTGCTCAGGTTGGTGTCGGCGCCGGCCGTCCGGGTCGGCTCCGAGCGCAGCGTCCCCACTAGCGTGCCCGGTTCACGGCGGCGTCCGCCAGCTCGGTCAGGCTCGCCCGCAGTCCAGCGGGGATGACGGCGGGGTCGAGAGCTTCGATTGCCTGCCGGGAATGATCATAGGCGAGCCCCTCAGCGGCTGCCTTCGCGCCGCAGGCCCGCAGATGCTCGCGGGCCCGTTCGGCTTCGTCATCACTCAAGTCGATCTTGCCGAGGTAGGGCGCAATCAGCGACCAGCTCTCGGTGCCACCGGCGTGGGCGATCAGGGCGGTCTGCTTGCCTTCGCGCAGGTCAGCCGTCACACTCTTGCCGGTTTTCAGGGGATCGCCGAACACGCCGAGCAGGTCGTCCGTGAGCTGAAAGGCCACGCCCACGAGGCGTCCGTAGCGCCCGAGCAGACGGATCGCCTCCGCCGATGCCCCGGCAAGTACCGCACCGGCCTGCAGCGGTGCTTCGAAGGAATACACGGCGGTCTTGTTTTCGAGGGTTCTGATGACCTCGTCCACCGTGAGCGGATGCCGCGCCGAACTGTTGGTGACGTCGGCCAGTTCCCCGGCCGCCGAGACGAACACAGCCCCATCGAGCAGGTCGAGCAGCCGTAACCGGGTGCGCACGTCGACGGGGAGTTTGGCGAGCGCACGGTGCGCTTCACTGAGCGCGAGGTCGCCGGCGAGAATGGCCGCGGCCGCCGCCCAGACCCCCGCCTGATCGGCGGCGGCGCCGTGCGCCAGGGCGCGGTCGTTGAACCGGCCGGCAATGTTGGCCACCCCACGGCGGGCCAAGTCGCGGTCGATGACGTCGTCGTGAATGAGAAACGCCGTGTGCAGCAGTTCAAAGCTCACCGCGACCGGAGCGACGAGGGCCTGGTCGCGGCCGCCGAAACCGGCGTAGGCCGCCAAAACCAGGGCGGGGCGCACGCGTTTGCCGCCACGGCTGGCCTGTTCCAACGAATCCCACAGTGCCACGTAGTGTTCGCCGTAGTCGCTCGCCCGCAGGCGCGCTGCGGCAAAAAACCGGGCCAGCTCGGTCTCCACGCCGGCCGGAACCGTGTCAAGCACGAAAACTGTCCAGCTCGTGCACCTGCAGGGCCATCCACGGGCTGAACGCCCAGGGGGCGTCCGTGACTGCACGGTAGAGGTCCGCCGGGCGAGTCCAGGCATATTCGGCCACCTCGTCGGGGTTCAAATTCGGCTCTTGGCCGGTCCTGGCCTGGTAGACCGGGCAGATCTCGTTCTCGACGATGCCGCTGCTGTCCGTGGCACGGTAGCGGAATCGGGGGAGGGCCAGGTCGATCGCTTCGATCTGCAGGCCGAGTTCGTGACTGGCTCGACGCTCGACCGCCTGAGTGAGCGGTTCGGCCGGCAGCGGATGTCCACAGAACGAGTTGGTCCACACTCCCGGCCAGGTCTTCTTGGTCAGTGCCCGGCGGGTGACGAGCACTTCGCCGAGCGGATTGAAGACGTAGCACGAGAACGCCAGGTGCAGTACAGTATCTGATCCGTGCATGCTGTACTTCGGTGCGGTGCCGATGTGACGCCCCTCGTCATCGAGAAGGATTACGTGTTCTTCAAGAGCGTTGGCGGTCTGCACGGGTGCTCCCCTTCTCGGTTCTGCCTAATCATGTTCGAGTAACTAACCAGGTTAGCGACTGCTCACGTTAGCATGGGCTTATGTCCCTCGTTGAGCGTAACCCCCCTACACAGGGGGCGTACTGGTATGACCCCAAGAAGATGGGCGTTTCGGCGGCCATGGACGTTCTGCGTGCCGTGCGCCGTTTTCGAGTGGCCGATGCCGCCATGCGTCATCGTGCCCAGGCGGAGATGCACATCAACGAAACAGACCTGATGGCCATTCGTCACCTGATCGCCTGCGAACGCCAGCACCGGGTGGCCAGCCCCAAGGACCTCAGCGAATTCCTGAACATCTCGTCGGCAGCCACCGCGAAACTCCTCTCGAGACTCACGGCCTCCGGTCATGTTCGCCGCGAGGTAAATCCTGACGACGGTCGCGCGCAACGACTATTTGCCACCCGGTCGTCGCACGAAGAATTGCGTCACGCGCTGGCGGGAACGCATGACCAGCTGATGCAGATCGCTCTCGAACTCACGGCTGACCAGCAGGTGGCCGTCGTGCATTTTCTGGACGCGATGAGCGCGATCGCACTCATGCCGCGTCCACCCGCGGAGCCCACGGAAGAAGCAGCACCGTAGCGAGGGCAGCTGTGCCGGTCAGGCAGTGGCGCCGGTTAAGATGAATCAGTGACTCATTCCCAGATCTCCTCTCCCGTGCAGCCTCCCGCGTCCGCGTCCGCGGCCCCGGCCCCGGCCGCCGCGCACGTCGAAGCCCTCCTGGCCTCGTACGCCGACTTTCCCCAGCCGGGCATCATGTTCCGCGACCTCAATCCGGTCTTCGCCGATGCCGCAGCGTTCCGCGCGATCATCGACGACCTGGCCGACCAACACCGCGGGCAGTTCGACGCCGTGGCCGGCATCGAAGCGCGCGGTTTTCTGCTGGCCGCCGCTGTCGGGTACGCCGCCAACGCGGCCGTCCTCGCCGTGCGCAAGGGCGGCAAACTGCCCGGCACGGTGCTGACCGAAGAATACAACCTCGAATACGGTTCGGCCCGGCTCGAACTCGAAGTCGGCCAGCTTCCGGCGGGAACCCGCGTGCTCATCCTCGATGATGTGCTCGCGACCGGCGGCACCATCGCGGCCACCACCCGCCTGATCGAACGCGCCGGTTACACCCTGACCGGCGTCGGCGTCGTGCTCGAACTCATCGACCTGCACGGTCGTGAGCGTCTCGGCACCGCACCGGTGCACGCGATCGTGTCGATTTAGGGCGAATGAATTCGTTTTCCCGCCCGTGACGGGCATGCTTAGTGCATGACTGAGAGTTCGGGCGCTGACCTGACCGACGCGCGTGGGTCCGCGGTCCCGCAGCCGGGACCGTACCGCGACAGCGGTGATGCGTGGGTGCACGCTCCCGACGGCCGCAAGTATTGGGGTCGATTCGGAGCGGCCGGGCTCCTCGTGCACCACCCGCGCCTCGGCGTGCTGCTGCAGCACCGGGCCGTCTGGAGCCATTTCGGCGACACCTGGGGCCTGCCCGGTGGTGCCCGCCACGAAAACGAGACCGCGATCGAGGCCGCCCTGCGTGAAGCCCGGGAGGAGGCCGGTGTACCCGCCCACTTGATGCAACTCAAATTCACCTCCCTCTTCGACCTGGGATTCTGGTCGTACACCACCGTCGTGGTGGAAGCGACGGAAGAATTCGAACCCGTCATCAGTGACCAGGAGAGCATCGCCCTCCGCTGGGTGCCGGCCGAGGCCGTGACCGCGCTCGCACTCCACCCCGGTTTCGCCTCCAGCTGGCCCGCCCTGCGCGGGCGCCTCGGCTGATCGGGGTCTCTTCTCGCTAGACTCAGGCGTGTGACAGGGGCAGCGAACGGGGTGGTCAGCGATCGGGTGCTGACCCTGCCCAACGTGCTCAGCTTTCTGCGCCTCCTGCTGGTACCGGTATTCCTCGTGCTGCTCGCCCAGGGAGCGGATGCCTGGGCCCTCGTCATTCTCAGCATCTCCAGCTTCACAGACTGGCTCGACGGCTTCCTCGCCCGCCGCTGGCACCAGATCACCCGGCTCGGCCAGCTCCTCGACCCCGCCGCGGATCGCCTCTACATCTTTGCCGCGCTGATCGGGCTCGCCTGGCGTGACCTCGTACCGTGGTGGATCGTGCTGGTCGTCGTCGGACGCGACGTCTTCCTGCTGGTCCTCGGGGTCATCCTCGCGAACTTCGGTTTCGGCCCGTTGCCGGTGCATCAACTCGGCAAGGTGGCCACCTTCTGCCTGTTCTACGCCCTGCCGATGATCATGCTCGGGCAGGCTTTTCCGCAGCTGGAATGGTGGTCGCAGCCGGTGGGGTGGGCCTTCGCCATCTGGGGTGCTTTCGTGTACTGGTGGGCGGGCATCATCTACGCCATTGAAACGATGCGTGTGATTCGACTGCCCAGGGTCTTTGAGGGTGTATCTTCCGATACGCTGGAAGGATAGGAGGTGCACGATGGTCGATCTATCCGGAAGGCATAGTTCCGAGGAACAGAACGAACCCGTGCCCACAGATCAGTCCGAGAACTCGACGACAGGCGAAGCAATGCCCAGCAAGGCGCAGTCCAACCCAGCATCCTCCGACAGCGGAACGCCCGGCGAATCGACGACGGAGCACGACATGCTCAGCACCGACACCACGATGAATTTCAGTCAGGAGTTCGCCGCCCAGATCGCGTCGATCGACTCCAACGTCACGGCAGAAGAGCAGGAGTCCATTGCGGCGCTACCCTCCGGGTCGGCCCTCATGGTCGTTCGCCGCGGACCCAACGCCGGGGCCCGGTTCCTGCTCGACGCCGATCTCACGAGCGTCGGTCGCCACCCCAACGCCGACATTTTTCTAGACGATGTCACCGTGTCGCGTCGGCACGCCGAGTTCCTGCGCAACGGCACCGCATTCACGGTGAAAGACCTCGGCTCGCTCAACGGCACCTACTTCGATGGTGAGCGCATCGAGACCGCTGCGCTGACCGACGGCGCCGAGGTGCAGGTTGGCAAATTCCGCCTCACCTTCTACGCCTCGCGACTCGACCTCGCCCGCGCGGCGAGCGAGTAGTGGCGGCACATTCCGCCCAGGCCCGGTCCGTGTCCGTGTCGGCGGCGAAAGCGCGGGTCCCGGGATCAGCGCCGCTGCTCAGCATCGGGCAGGTTCTGGCACGCCTCACCCCGGAATTCACCGATCTGACCCCATCGAAGCTGCGCTTCCTCGAGGAACAGGGGCTCGTCTCCCCGGCCCGCACGGAATCCGGTTATCGCAAGTTCTGCACCGGTGACGTCGACCGTCTGCGACTGATTCTGTCGATGCAGCGCGATCACTACCTGCCGTTGAAAGTCATCCGCTCGTATCTTGACGACCTGGATGCCGGACTGTCGCCGGTGCTGCCGGGCGGAAACACCCCGGGGCCGTCGATGCTCGCAACCGTTCGTCGCCTCACCCGCGACGAACTCCTGCGCGAGGCGGGGGCGTCCGCGACCCTGCTACACGACGCCGTCTCCGCCTCGATCATCCTGCCCGCGGAACACTACGGTGACAGCGTGCTGCACGTGCTGCGCGCCCTCGTCGAGCTGCAGCGCAGCGGCATCGAGCCCCGCCACCTCCGTGGTTTCCGCGGGGCCGCCGAACGTGAACTCGGCCTTATCGAAAGCGCCCTCGTGCCGCTCGCACGTCGCAAGGACGCGTCCAGTCGGGCCAAGGCCGCCGAAATGGCCGTCGAGATCGCCGGTCAGCTCGAGATCATCCGCGGCAGCCTGATTCGCTCCGCACTGGGCCGACTGACCAAGTAGGTCGTAGACTGGCTCAGGCGCAAAGCGACGGAGTCGTCGGTTGGAGCCAGTCGCTCACCTGCGGGTCCGCCCGCACTCGACCGACACGCCAAACCGGTCAAGCGAATGTCAGGCCCGCAAGCCCCGCACCTCGGTACCGTAGACAAAGCCGTCACAGTAGCAGCACCACCCCAACAAGTTCCACATCTCCAGCTCCACCGCACCAGTTCGATTCCGCACCACAGTGTCTGATGCTCGCCTGATCGCAGCATTCAGTCACCGCACGACGTAACCCCCGAGAGGCAACCCTATGAGTGAGCTCAAGCCTGATGCTGACGCTTCGCGTTACTCGTTAGGACTGCTGTTCACCGATGGCATGCCCGAGCTTGATGAAAACTCCGGCTACCGCGGTGCTGTCGCCGCCCGTGCCGCCGGCATCAGCTACCGCCAGCTCGACTACTGGGCCCGCACCGGCCTGGTCGAACCCACAGTGCGCGGCGCGGCCGGTTCCGGCTCCCAGCGCCTCTACGGCTTTCGCGACATTCTCGTGCTCAAGCTCGTCAAACGTCTGCTCGACACCGGCATCTCCCTGCAGCAGATTCGCACCGCCGTCAACCAGCTGCGCGAATCGGGCATCAGCGACCTCGCCCAGACCACGCTCATGAGCGACGGCGCAAGTGTCTACCTGTGCACCTCCAACGACGAGGTCATCGACCTGGTCAGCCGCGGCCAGGGCGTCTTCGGCATCGCCGTCGGCAAGGTCCTCCGCGAGGTCGAGACCAGCCTGGTCGAACTCGACATGCAGCCCGTCGACCCCACCGACGAGCTAGCCGCCCGCCGTACCACCCGCAAAATCTCCTAGCCCCACCTCGCCCCCGAGCGCCTGCCCCGCGCTGAATGCCCGCGTCGCCCCGCTCTCTCAGCAGAACGCGCGGCCGTTTACTGCACGAGCTGCGTTCAGTGGCTCGCGCTGCTGGCCTGCAGCGCGCGCAAGCCGGGTGTTCCAGCGCGTACAGCAAATGCCCGCGCTACCGCGGGGCAGTGGACGTGGCGTCGGCATCCTCTCGCGACGCTTTTGGGTGGTCCCAGGCGGATCCCGCTGCCGCGCATGCCCTCGCCTCGCCTGCCTTTCCGTCGAGCGGATGCCGCGCGCGTCCCAAAAGTGCGCGCGCGGCCCAAAGTGGCTCGCGCTGCTGGCCTGCCGCGCGCGCAAGCCGGGTGTTCCAGCGCGTACAGCAAATGCCCGCGCCGCCGAGCACCGCAGCTCCTTCCTCCCTGAGCACCGAGCGCCTCCTCCACCAGCCGCACAATTCCCTGACTGTGCGCAGAGATCACGGATGCGGCCATCCAGCTGTGCAGGCCTGTCACCGTAGAACGCATGACGCCCCTTCAGCTCGCCCAGCAATCCCTGATCTTCGCTTGTGACCTCGGCGCGTTAGGCCGCGACGACACGCGCCTCAGCCGAGCGGCCCGGCGGGGAACACTCGCTCGCGTGAAGACAGGCGTCTACCTCGACCGCCCACTCTGGGACGGCCTGCGCCGTGATGATCAGCATCGCCTCCTCGCCGTCATTGCGGAACGAGTCGCCGGTCCCGGCCTGGTCTTCTCCCACCAGACAGCAGCGGCCCTAATCGGGCTGCCGGTGCTCGGCCGCTGGCCCGACCGCGCGCACGTGCTCCGCGAGTGTGCCGACGGTGGCCGTTCGACTAACCTGCTGGTGCGTCACGCGATTGGGGTGGCCGGGGTTCCCACCGAATTGCGCGCCGGGCTTACCGTCACCGCCCCGGTTCGAACAGTGATCGATCTCGCCACGACCTTGCCCTTCGACTCTGCCGTTGTCACGACGGATGCTGCCCTATACCGTGACCGCCGCACCCATCGATTTATCACGACCATCGACGACGTGCGGGAATTGCTCGAGCGGATGGCGCCATTCCGCGGGCTCCGCCGGGTGCTCGCGGTTTTGGACGCATCCACCCCGCTCTCTGAGTCCGTCGGCGAATCGCTGTGTCGGGTTATTCTGGCTGAGCTCGGTTTCGCTGCACCCGAACTGCAGGTCGAAATCCGTGACGCGAAGGGCTTCATCGGGTTCGCCGACTTCACCTGGCGGCACGCCAAGGTAATCGCGGAGTTCGACGGATTGAGAAAATACGAAGACGACGATTTGCGGAACGGATTGTCGGCCAGCCAGGTTGTGGTTCGTGAGAAGCTCCGAGAGGACCGCTTGCGAGCTCTCGGCTATCAGGTGGTGCGGATTATCTGGAGCCATCTCGCTGATCCGGTGCAGTTATTGAAACTTCTGACCGATGTCGGCCTCATGCCCGTGCACACGACGCGTATCCTCCGTCACACCGGCCTGTAGAGCGCGACCTTCCCGCTCGTGCCGCAGGTGGATGCTGCTGGCGCGGACGCGAAGTGCTCGCCTGGCTGGCCTGCCGCTCGCAGGTGCAATGCGTGCCAGCCGCGTGCAGCAGGTGCCAGCGGCTGGAGTGCCACAATCGACGGCGCGTGCAAGAGGCGCCTGCAGCGCGGGCCCGCGTGAGCGGATGCCGGATCGAGTCTTTCTGGTCGACCCGGAGCATCCGTTCATCGGCCAGTAGCAAACGACCTTCCCGCTCGCGCTGCGAGTGGATGCTGCTCGGGCTGCCAAGTGTTGCCCGCGCGCCTGGCTTGCCGCCCGCGCGTGCCGCATGCGCCAGCGTGGGCGGATGCCAGGTGACCGATCGTGAATCGCCGCCAAAAACGTCGTGGCGCGAGTGGATCTTGCTGGCGCGCTTGCGTGGTGCTCGGGCGCCTGGCCTGCCGCCTGCGCGTACCGCGAACGCCGGCGCGTGCCGCGAACGCCTGCGCGTGCCGCGAACGCCCGCGTGTGCCGCGAACGCCCGCGTGTGCCGCGGGAGTTCTAGACCGCAGGCGCCTCGGCGTACTCGCCGATGCGCGCCGTGCGCAGTACCCGGTCGAGCAGCTGGTCGAAGTACCCCGCCATTTCGAGCGCACTGTCACCCGGCCAGATGTGCAGCGGCTTCGCGGCGCCCTGCGCCTGCTGCAGCGACGTGCGCTCCGGCAGCTGGGGGCTCAGTACGAGGGGCCCGAACATGTCGCGCAGCTCCTTGATCCGAAACTGGTGCTCGAGGGAGGCCGTGCGGGCTCGGTTCACGATGATGCCGAGGGGCTGCAGTCGTGGGCTCAGTCCACGACGAATTTCTTCGATCGCGCGCAGCGCACGGTCGGCGGCAGCGACCGAGAACAGGCCGGGCTCGGTTACGACAGCGACCCGGTCGCTCGCGGCCCACGCGGTGCGCGTGAGGGCGTTGAGGGACGGTGCACAGTCGATCAGCACGAGCTCGTAGTCCTTCTCGATCGTCGAGAGCGCTTCTTCAAGTTTCCAGATATCCCGGATGCTCGGGTGCGGTCCGTCGAAGTTGATCGCCGACGGGCTGCCGATCATGACGTCGATCGTGCCGGGACGGTTGCGGGTCCACCCACTCGAGGCGATGGCCGCACGAACGGTTTTTTCCTTGGGCGAGCCGAGCACATCGGCGACATTGAGGTGACCGGCCACCTGGATATCCATGCCGGTTGACACATCAGACTGCGGATCAAGATCCACAACGAGTGTTCGCACGCCGCGGGCGAAGGCAGCAGAAGCCAGGCCAAGGGTCACAGTGGTCTTGCCGACACCACCCTTGAGGGAACTTACGCTGAGTACGTGCATGAGTAGCAACGTTACCTTCACTAGTGTTAGAGAACCTAACCGTTAGCTGTGCGCCACGTACGCCCTCGAAAGGCCTGCATGTTTGAGAAAATCCTCGTTGCCAACCGTGGAGAGATTGCGATCCGTGCCATGCGCGCGGCTTACGAGCTCGGAGCGAAGACTGTGGCGGTGTTCCCGTTCGAGGATCGGAACTCTTTGCACCGTCTGAAAGCGGATGAGGCGTACCAGATCGGTGAGGTGGGGCATCCGGTTCGCGCGTATCTGGATGTGAGTGAAATCATCCGGGTCGCCAAGGAATGTGGCGCCGATGCCATTTATCCCGGTTACGGTTTTCTGTCGGAGAACCCGGAGCTCGCCGATGCGGCCGACGCCGCGGGCATCACCTTCATCGGCCCCGGCGCCGACGTGCTCGAAATGGCCGGCAACAAGGTCACCGCGAAGGAACACGCCATCGCGGCCGGCGTTCCCGTACTCCAGTCGACGCAGCCGTCGACCGATGTGGAATTGCTGATCAGCCAGGCCGATGAGATCGGCTTCCCCATCTTCGCCAAGGCCGTGGCCGGTGGTGGTGGGCGCGGCATGCGTCGCGTCGCGAAGAAGAGCGAGTTGCGCGGGGCCCTCGAAGAAGCCATGCGGGAGGCCAAGAGTGCCTTCGGCGATGCCACGATGTTCCTCGAAGCGGCCGTGCTCCGTCCGCGGCACATCGAGGTGCAGATTCTGGCGGATGCCTCCGGCGAGACCGTGCACCTGTTCGAGCGGGACTGCTCGGTGCAGCGTCGCCACCAGAAGGTCATCGAGATCGCGCCGGCGCCGAACCTGAGCGATGAGATTCGGGTGCAGCTCTACGCCGACGCCATCAAGTTCGCCCGGTCGATCGGCTACGTCAACGCCGGCACGGTCGAGTTCCTGCTCGACACCGTCGGGGAGCGCGCCGGGCAGCACGTGTTCATCGAGATGAACCCGCGCATTCAGGTGGAGCACACGGTGACCGAGGAAGTCACCGACGTCGACCTGGTGCAGGCACAGATCCGCATTGCCGCGGGGGAGACCCTCGAGCAGATCGGCCTGACCCAGGGGGAGATCCGACTGCGCGGCGCGGCTCTGCAGTGCCGCATCACGACCGAGGACCCCGCGGCCGGGTTCCGGCCCGACACCGGCAAGATCACCACGTATCGCTCGCCGGGCGGGGCCGGCATCCGCTTGGACGGTGGCACGGTCAACACCGGCGCACAGATCAGCCCGCACTTCGACTCGATGCTCGCCAAGCTCACCTGCCGTGGCCGTGACTATGCGGCCGCCGTGGTTCGGTCCAAGCGGGCGCTGGCCGAGTTCCGCATCCGCGGCGTCTCCACCAACATTTCCTTCCTGCAGGCCGTGCTCGACGACCCCGACTTCGCGGCCGGCGACCTCAGCACCTCGTTCATCGATGAGCGTCCGGAGCTGCTGCGGGGACGTGAGTCCAAGGACCGCGGCACCAAGATCCTCAACTGGCTGGCCGAGGTCACCGTCAACCAGCCCAACGGGGTGCCGCCGACCACGGTGCACCCGCGCGACAAGCTGCCCCAGCTCGACATCACCCAGCCAGCGCCCGACGGCTCCCGGCAGAAGCTGGCACTGCTCGGCCCGACCCGGTTCGCCGCCGATCTCCGCGCTCAGACCGCGCTGGCCGTCACCGACACGACTTTCCGCGACGCCCACCAGTCGCTGCTCGCGACCCGGGTGCGCACCAAGGACCTCGTCGCCGTGGCGCCGTACGTGGCTCGACTGACGCCGCAGCTGCTCTCGGTCGAAGCCTGGGGCGGCGCGACCTACGACGTGGCGCTGCGGTTCCTCGGTGAGGACCCGTGGGAGCGCCTCGCGAGCCTGCGCGAAGCGCTGCCGAACATCAACCTGCAGATGCTGCTGCGCGGCCGCAATACCGTCGGTTACACCCCGTATCCGACCGAGGTGACCGACGCGTTCGTGCGCGAGGCGACCGACACTGGCGTGGACATCTTTCGCATCTTCGACGCTCTCAACGACGTGTCGCAGATGCGCCCGGCCATCGACGCGGTATTGAACACCGGCACCGCCCTGGCCGAGGTCGCCGTCTGCTACACCGGCGACCTGCTCGATCCGGCCGAGAACCTCTACACCCTCGACTATTACCTGCGCCTGGCCGACCAGATCGTCGCCAGCGGCGCGCACGTCATCGGGATCAAGGACATGGCCGGGCTGCTCCGCCCGAGCGCTGCCGAGAAGCTCGTGGCCGCGTTCCGCGAACGCTTCGACCTGCCCGTGCACGTGCACACCCACGACACCCCGGGTGGCCAGCTCGCCACACTGCTCGCCGCGGCGCGCGCCGGCGCGGACGCCGTCGACGTCGCATCCGCTCCAATGGCCGGCACGACCAGCCAGCCGTCGGCATCCTCTCTCGTCGCCGCCCTCGCCCACACCGAACGTGACACCGGCATTTCGCTCAAGGCGACGACCGACCTCGAACCGTACTGGGAGGCCGTGCGCACCCTGTACAGCCCGTTCGAATCGGGCCTGTCCGCGCCGACCGGTCGGGTGTACTCGCACGAGATCCCGGGCGGGCAGCTGTCCAACCTGCGCACCCAGGCCGTCGCGCTCGGCCTCGCCGACCACTTCGAACTGATCGAAGACATGTACACCGCAGCGAACACCATCCTCGGCCGTGTCCCCAAGGTCACGCCGTCGTCGAAGGTCGTCGGCGACCTCGCCCTCTACCTCGCAGCGGTGAAAGCCGACCCGGCTGACTTCGAGGCGAACCCGGGCAACTACGACGTGCCCGACTCCGTCATCGGCTTCATGGCCGGCGAGCTCGGGGACCTGCCCGGCGGCTGGCCCGAACCCTTTCGCACCAAGGTGCTGGCCGGACGCAACGTGCGGGTCGGCGTCACCGAGATCACCGCGGGGGAGCGCACCGCGCTCGAAGCGACCAGCACCGAACGGCGCGCGATGCTCAACCAACTCCTGTTCCCCGCGCCGACTCGCCAGTTCGAACAGGTCAGGGAAACCTACGGTGACCTGTCGGTCATCGACACCGTCGACTACCTCTACGGCCTGCAGCAGGGCCAGGAACACGCCGTCGAAATTGAGAAGGGCGTGCGTCTGTACGTGGGCCTGGAAGCGATCGGTGAAGCCGACGACAAGGGCATGCGTACCGTTATGACCATCCTCAACGGCCAGTTGCGCCCCGTGTTCGTGCGCGACACCAGCATCACCGTGCAGACCAAGATCGCCGAAAAAGCGGATGCGAACCAGCCCGGCCAGATCGCAGCCCCCTTCTCCGGCGTCGTCACCCTGCAGGTCGAAGAAGGCGCGCAGGTCGAAGCCGGCCAGAGCGTCGCGTCGATCGAAGCCATGAAAATGGAAGCCGCGATCACCTCACCGATCGCCGGCGTCATCGAACGCGTCGCCATCCCGCTCACCCAGCAGGTCGATGCTGGCGATCTGCTCGTAACGGTGCGTCCACGCTAGGATTAGGGCCGTTATCGACCAGTTGAGGATGTATCGTGCCAGACAAACGTAGTGACGACCAGGGCGCGCCCGCGCGTCCCCTGTCTGCCGCCAAGCGAACCCGCGACGAGCGCGACAATGCCAACACCCAGGGTGAGGACCACCGCGGTGACGATTACCGCGGTGACGGTTACAACAGTGACAATTACCCCAGTGACAATTACCCCAGTGACAATTACCACAGTGAACTGCCACCGCACACGATCGACAACCTCGCCGCCTCACTGCCCGAAAGCCTGAGCGTGCCGATCCAGATGCCCGCCGGGCCCCGCCGGTCGGTGGCCGCACCCGGTCTCTCGAACGCCGGCACCGTCACCCCGACCGCCCGCGTTGTGTCGACCCCGGCCACCCACACCGTTGAGATCAGCACGCCGGCCCCGGCCCGCGCGGCCGGTGCAAGTTCGGCCATCGAATCGCTCTCGAGAACGGATGCCGCCGCATCCGTTCGGCGCGACCGCATCCGCTCCGAGAACAGCACAGCCCCGGAGTCGGCGGCCATGCTGACGTCGGACCGCCTGCTCGCGGTCAACCGCAAGACTCGCAAAGCGCCGCAGGGTGCCTGGCCCGAGTTCGTCTACGCGGCTACCCTGCACCTGGTCAACCTGGGCGACTCCGCCAAGGTGCAGGCGTACAAAGAGATGAGCGAGCGAATTCGCCGCCCGTTCGAGGGCGGAACCCGGTTCGTGCCGATCCTCACCCGTAAGGGAGGCGTCGGCAAGACCACCGTCACAACGCTGCTCGGCATGGCCCTGGCCGACGCCCGTGACGACCGGATCATCGCCATCGACGCCAACCCCGACCGCGGCACCCTCTCCGAACGGGTCAGCAAGCAGACCCGTTCGACCGTGCGCGATGTCGTGTCGAAGGCCGCCTCCATTGGCAACTTCACCGACTTCTCCTCGCTCGTCTCTCGCGACGAGACCCGTCTCGACATCCTCGCCTCCGACACGGACCCGCTGCTCTCCGAGGCCTTCGACGAGAACGACTACAACGTCGTCGCCGACCTCGCGGCTCGGTACTACTCGATCGCCCTCACCGACTGCGGCACCGGAATCGTGCACTCGGTCATGCGCGCCACCCTGCAACGTGCCGATTCCATCGTTATCGTCTCCGGCGGCAGTGTCGACGAGGCCCGACTGGCCTCCGAGACCCTCACCTGGCTGGAAGCGAACGGCTACGGCGACCTCGTGCGCAACGCCATCGTCGCCCTCAACACCGCCACCCAGGGCACCAACCTGGTTCGGCTCGAAGAGATCGAGTCGCACTTCCGCTCCCGTGTACGCGAAATCGTACGCATTCCCTACGACCCTCAGCTCGCCGCCGGCAGCGTCGTGTCCTACAAAGACCTCAAGCCGATCACCCGGCTCGCCGCCCGCACGCTCGCCGAGCTCGTCGTCGAGGGTCTCCCCGCCGACCGCAACCTGTAGCCGGCCGCCGGCACCACCCGCTCGCCTCACCACCCGCCCTACCGAGGAGTTTTCCCGTGCCCGAACGCCAGATCCGTCTTTTCGGAGATCCGGTCCTGAAGACCGCCTCCGACCCCATCGCGGGGATCGACGACCGGGTGCGCGGTCTCGTGCAGGACCTGGTCGACAGCGTGCGCCTGCCCGGTCGGGCCGGCGTCGCCGCCTCGCAGATCGGCGTGAACCTGCGTGCCTTCAGCTACAACGTCGACGGCGTCGTCGGCTACATCCTCAACCCCATCGTCACCGAACTCTCCGGCGAGCCTGACCTCGTCGACGAGGGGTGCCTCTCCGTGCCTGGCCTGTGGTACCCCACCAAGCGCTACCCTTTCGCCCGCGTCACCGGCATCGACCTCTCCAATACCCCCATCGAACTCTCCGGCACCGGCATCATGGCGCAGGCCCTGCAACACGAAACCGATCACCTCGACGGCTACCTCTACATTGACCGTCTGGACAAAGAGAATCGCCGAGCCGCCATGAAAGAGATCCGAGAGTCCACCTGGTTCTAGGTCCTCCAGAACCACTCACCTTCAAAGTGGCACGGGCAAAGCCTCGTGCCTCCCCTGGCTGCTCAGGCGAAGCCTCGAGTACGAGGGCTCGGGGAAAGTGTTTCGCGGAGTTGCGAGTTTTGGGGTCTTCTGGGCGGATCCGAACGCACTTCTCGGATCCGCCCAGAAGACCCCAATGTCTGAGCGGGGAGCGGAATGCTTTTTCCGGGCCCGACCCACCAAATACTGTGAGCCGGGCCGGAGCCGGGCTGGGGCCCAGGTGCCCGAACTACTCGCGCAGCGAAATCCCCTCGGTAGCCGGAGCATTCGAGTACATCGTCTCGATCTCGCCGGCGAAGTCCCGCAGAATGATGTTGCGCTTGATGCTCATTTTCGGCGTTAGGTGCCCGCTGTCCTCGGTGAATTCAACCGCGAGCAGCGAGAACTTGCGAATCGACTCCGCCCGGGACACACCCTCATTGGCATGGTCAACCGCGCGCTGAATCTCGGCGAGCACGGTCATATTGACGGATGCCTGCGCGAGCGACATGCCGGCATCCTCTTGGTGGTTGTTCAGCCAGACCGGCAGCATATCGGGGTCCAGGGTGATGAGCGCGCCGATGAACGGCTTCTGGTCGCCGACGACGACGACCTGACCGATCAGCGGATTCGCTCGGATCGGGTCTTCGAGCGCGGCCGGAGCGACATTCTTGCCGCCCGCCGTCACGATGATTTCTTTCTTGCGTCCGGTGATCGTGAGAAAGCCGTCGGCATCGAAGTCGCCGATGTCGCCGGTCTTCAACCAGCCGTCATCAAAGGTGGCAGCGGTGGCCTCCGGGTTCTTCCAATATTCCTTGAAGACGTTGACACCCTTGACCTCGATCTCGCCGTCATCCATGACACGCACCGAGACGCCGGGCAGCGGCGGGCCGACGGTGCCGATCTTGGCCCGGGTGGCCAGCCCCACGGTGGCGGGAGCGGTTGTCTCGGTCAGGCCGTAGCCCTCGAGAATGACGATGCCGAGGCTCTTGAAAAAGTGACCGAGGTGGGCGCCGAGCGGGGCGGAACCGGAGACCGCCCAGACCACTTTTCCGCCCATGGCGGCCCGCAGTTTGCTGTAGACGAGCTTGTCGAACAGGGCGAACTTGATCTTCATGCCCAGCGGAATCGACCCTCCATCCTGCACCAGCCTGGAGTGCTCAACAGCCACGTGGGCTGCCGCATCGAAGATCTTGCCCTTGCCGCCGGCGACGGCCTTCTGCTGGGCCGAGTTGTAGACCTTCTCGAATACCCGCGGGACCGCGAGCAAGAAGGTCGGTTGAAAGCTGCCGAGCGCGGCCAGCAGCGTCTTGGTGTCGGCCTGGTGTCCGACACGCACACCGGCGTGTACGCACAACACCGAGATGAATCGAGCGAAGACGTGGGCTGTCGTGATGAACAGCAGGGTCGAGGCGCCCTCGGGGTGAACCAGGACCTCCCGGAGCGCGACCGCGGCATTGCGGCTGGTTTCGAGGAAGTTCGCGTGGGTGAGCACGCAGCCCTTGGGCTTGCCGGTCGACCCGGAGGTGTAGATGAGGGTGGCCATATCGTCGCCGACGGCGAGGTTGCGGCGGCGTTCGATCTCCGCGTCCGTCACGTCGACGCCCCCGGCGACGAGTTTGTCGAGGTCGCCCAGGTCGATCTGCCACACCGAACCAATGGAGGCCAGCTCCGGGTGGACCTCGTCGAACCGGGCGAAATGATCGGCGGTTTCGACGATGACCGCCAGGGCACCCGAATCGCTGAGGTTCCACTGCACCTGACTGGGCGAGCTGGTCTCGTAGACGGGCACCAGGACCGCCCCGGCGAACCAGACGGCGAAGTCGATCAGGGTCCACTCATAGCGGGTCTTGCAGACCAGCCCGATCTTGTCGCCGGGCTCGATGCCGGCGGCGACGAGGCCCTTGGCCAGTGCCACGACCTGCGCGTGGAACTCCCGGGTGGTGACGGGCAGCCACTGGCCGGCCCTGGGAAGCGAGAACAGTACGAGATCTGGAGTCGCGGCGAGGCGGTCCATGAGCAGGTCGGTGATGTTGGCGCCAGGATCGGCGGGAACGACGGCGGGAATATCAAACTGTTTCACGGTAGCTCCTTCGGTACCGGCTGAACAATTCACTGCCCCTGCAACCAAATTTCTGCAGTGAGCGGGTGTTTCATGCAGCGGCAAACTGGTTTACTACACTCTAGATGGTGTCAGGCACCACCGCCCGGCCCTCTCAGCCCACTATCCGCTCACCCCGAACGAAAGGTGCCACCGTGCACGCCATAGGTATCGATATCGGGGGCACCAAGATTGCCGGTGCGCTCGTCGACGAGGCGGGCACCATCATCCGTTCTGATCGCCAGCCGACCACGCCCGGAAACCCGGGCGAGATCGAAGACACCGTCGTGGCCATGATTATGGACCTGTCCGAGGGCGAAGACGTCGTGGCGGCCGGGGTCGCCGCTGCCGGCTTCATCGACTCGGCTCAGTCGACCGTGTACTACGCTCCGAACATCAGCTGGCGTAACGAGCCATTCCGGGACAAACTCGAGGCCAGGATCGACCTGCCCATCATCATCGAAAACGACGCGAATGCTGCCGGCTGGGCCGAATTCCGGTTCGGCGCCGGTCGCCCGTACACCGACATGGTCACCCTCACGATCGGCACCGGCGTCGGCGGGGCGATCGTGACCAACAACGCCCTGTTTCGCGGCGGCTTCGGCGCCGGTGCCGAGCTGGGCCACCTGCGCGTGGTGCCCGACGGGCTGCCGTGCGGCTGCGGCGCTCACGGCTGCCTGGAACAGTACGGCTCCGGTCGGGCGTTGCTGCGCATCGCCAACGAATTCGCGGATGCCGGCGGCATCGGCCTCGGCCTGGCCGGCGCCCGCGAGCGGCGCGGAAAACTCACCGGGAAGGATGTCGGACGGCTGATCGAGGACGGCGATGGCGGCGCCCTCGCGGCGCTGCGCCAGCTGGGCGGCGCCCTCGGGCAGGCCTGCTCGAGCCTCGGCGCGGTGCTCGACCCGCAGGTGTTCGTGTTCGGCGGGGGGGTGGCCGCCGCCGGCGACCTGTTGCTCGAACCGATTCGGGCGGCCTACCTCGAATACCTGCCGGCCCGCGGCTACCATCCGGAAGCGGAATTCGCGATCGCCCAGCTCGTCAACGACGCGGGGGTCGTCGGCGCGGCCGACCTGGCCCGGCTGCACGCAGTGCGCTGAGCGGGCGGGGGCCGCGCGCGGCATCCGCTCTGCTGCGGCGGGCGGACTATGCTTTCGTAGTCGGATAAAGGAGTGCGAATGTTCTATTGGTTCATGAAGAACATCGTCATCGGCCCGCTTTTGCTCACGCTGTTTCGACCGTGGATCATCGGCCTGGAGAATATCCCCAAGACCGGCCCGGTCATTTTGGCCAGCAACCACCTGTCGTTCATCGACTCGGTCTTCCTGCCGCTCGTCGTGCCGCGTCGGGTGGCTTTTCTCGCCAAGAGCGACTATTTCACCGGGAAGGGCCTGAAAGGCTGGGCCACGCGGCAGTTTCTCACCGCGGCCGGGCAGCTGCCCATCGACCGGTCGGGCGGCAAAGCCTCGGAGGATTCCCTCAACACGGGCCTGCGCGTGCTCGGTGAAGGCCGCATTCTCGGAATCTATCCCGAGGGCACCCGCAGCCCGGACGCCCGGCTGTACCGCGGCCGCACCGGCGTGGCGCGCATGGTGCTGGAATCGGGTGTGACGGTCATTCCGGTGGCCATGATCGACACCGAGAAGGCCATGCCCACGGGCACGCGGATTCCGCAGGTGCGGCGCATCGGCATTGTCATCGGCAAACCACTCGACTTCACCCGGTTCGAGGGCATGGAAGGCGACCGCTTCGTGCTGCGCAGCGTCACCGACGAACTCATGTACGAGTTGCAGCGACTGAGCACCCAGGAATACGTCGACGTCTACGCCTCCTCGGTGAAAGAAAAGCGAGCCAGCCTTTCGCGCTAGGCTGAAAGAAGTGCTGTCTGCGCGTTCAGCGCGGCGCACCTCATCCATTTCGGGCCGATACACGTTGCCGGTCCAACAGAGAAAACAGGAATCATCCCGTGGTAGACCCCACCGAGCCCATCGTTGCCGCAGAAGCCTCTGTCATCACGGGTCTGGACCACTGGCGCACCCTGCCGATCAAGCAGCAGCCCACCTGGCCCGACGCGGCCAAGGTGGCTGCGGCATCCGCTGAGCTGGCGACCCAGCCGCCGCTGGTCTTCGCTGGTGAGGTCGATATTCTGCGCGACCGGCTCGCCCAGGCCGCTGGCGGGCAGGGCTTTCTGCTGCAGGGCGGCGACTGCGCCGAGACCTTCAGTGGTGCAACCGCCGATCAGATCCGCAACCGCGTGAAGACCGTGCTGCAGATGGCCGTCGTGCTCACCTACGGTGCGTCGATGCCCGTGATCAAGATGGGGCGCATGGCCGGCCAGTTCGCCAAGCCGCGCTCGAGCGACTTTGAGACGCGCGGCGACGTCACCCTTCCCGCCTACCGTGGCGACATCGTCAACGGCTACCCGTTCACCCCGGAGTCGCGCGAGGCCGACCCGGACCGGCTGGTCAAGGCGTACCACACCTCCGCTTCGACCCTCAATCTGATTCGTGCGTTCACGCAGGGTGGCTTCGCCGACCTGCGCCAGGTGCACAGCTGGAACCAGGGCTTCGCTGCCAACCCGGCCAACCAGCGCTACGAAGGCCTGGCCAGGGACATCGACCGGGCCATCAAGTTCATGATCGCCTGCGGTGCCGACTTCGAGGCCATGCGCCGCACCGAGTTCTACACCAGCCATGAAGGCCTGCTGATGGACTACGAACGCCCGATGACGCGCATCGATTCGCGCACCGGAACGCCGTACAACACCTCGGCCCACTTCATCTGGATCGGGGAACGCACCCGCGACCAGGGCGGCGCCCACGTGGACTTCCTGTCGCGGGTGCGGAACCCGATCGGCGTCAAACTCGGCCCGACCACCTCGGCCGACGACATGCTGCGCCTGGTCGACAAGCTCGACCCGAATCGCGAACCGGGCCGCCTGACCTTCATCACCCGCATGGGCGCCGGCAAGGTGCGCGACGCCCTGCCGCCGCTGCTCGAGGCCATCAAAGCCAGCGAGGCGACGCCGCTGTGGGTCACCGACCCGATGCACGGCAACGGCGTCACCACGCCGACCGGCTACAAGACCCGTCGTTTCGACGATGTCGTCGACGAGGTCAAGGGCTTCTTCGAGGCGCACCGCGCCGTGGGAACGCATCCGGGTGGAATTCACGTCGAGCTCACCGGCGACGACGTCACCGAGTGCCTCGGTGGTTCGGAACACATCGATGAGGCCGCCCTGGCGACCCGCTACGAGTCGCTCTGCGACCCGCGGCTGAATCACATGCAGTCCCTCGAGCTCGCCTTCCTGGTGGCCGAGGAGCTGGCCGCCCGCTAGCGCTGCTTCTCTTCAACCGGGCCCGGGCCCGGAAAGCGGGCCCATGATCAATCGTGGGCCCGCTTGCGTAAGGTGGGCCCGATGAGCGGATGCCGTGGTTGGTCCGTTCCGCGCGGTGCGTTTTGCGCGGTGCGTTCCCAATGCGGCCGCGTCGTTGACGGGTCATCCGCTCCCCGCTCAGACATTCGGGCCTTTCTGGGAGTCCGCGAACAACCCGCCGCCGCCGCTACCCCTGGAGCGCATCACGCGTCGAGGTGTGAGTTTTGAATGTTTCAACGCCTAAAAGGGGTCTGAAACTCACCTCTCGGCAACCAAAAGTCACGGGTCAGCGAGAGGAGGCCGGGCCGCGGACCCTGCGACCACCCGTACTCCCGACAGGGAGTCCAGAGTCTCTCTCAGGTCCGGGCCAGACGGCCGCGTACTTGGCTGCCTTTCGCCCTGGGGCTAGCCCGCCACGTGTGCTTTTCGGGCCCGGGCCCGGAAAGCGGGCCCACGATCAATCATGGGCCCGCTTTCATAAGGTGGGCCAGGGCGAGAAAGGACGCTCTGTGCTCTATTCCCGGTTCATTGCGGCGGCTCGTCGGGTCAGGTCAAGCCGAGCTAGGCGGAGAAGTTGATCTTCACAGTTGAGCCCTTCGGAACCGATTCCCCGGCCCCGGGAGTGACTTTCGTCACCGTGAACAACCCTGGAGCGGCATCCGCGAAGATGTTGTATTCGAGCTTGAGGTCGGCGGCTTCGAGGATTCCTTTTGCCTCGCCCCACGACTTGCCCACCACATCTGGCACTGTGACCGGCTCGGGGCCGCGGGAGATGACGAGGGTCAGCGTGGCGCCCTCCCGAATGGTGCCCTCGGGCACCTGCGCGGTGATGACGTCGCCCTCCGCGACCGTATCGCTGTAGGTCTGTTCACCCGAGACCACGAGCAGGTTCTTGCCGACCAGAATGTCGGTGGCCTCCGCAACGGTCTTGCCATCCACATTCGGTATGGCTCCGAGCGATACGACGAGGTTCACGGTCAGGCCCTCGAAGTAGGCGCCCCCGGCTGAGACGTCGGCGCCATCGGATTCCTTGTTGGCCGACACGACCGAGCCGTCCGGCACATCGCCGTTGAAGACGGGGTCGATACTGCCGACCACGGCTTTCAGATCGGTGATGGCAGCGGATGCCGCCTCCTGCGATAAACCAGCCAGGGTAGGCAGGGTGATGGGCTGCAGTCCCTGGGAGACGAT
The DNA here is from genome assembly GCF_004402535.1 of Cryobacterium glaciale. Classification (GTDB taxonomy): domain Bacteria; phylum Actinomycetota; class Actinomycetes; order Actinomycetales; family Microbacteriaceae; genus Cryobacterium; species Cryobacterium glaciale. The sequence continues at coordinate 171,633 of NZ_SOEY01000030.1, forward strand.
GATCGTGACCGTGCTGTCCTGCGGTACGCGGCTGCCGGCATCCGGATCGGTGCCGATGACGAGCCCCTCGGCGATGGTGGCGCTGAAAGCGCCGCCGAGTTCAGGGACCAGACCGAGCTCGGTCAGCTGCGACGACGCGGCCTCGGGGGAGGCCGAGGCGAAGTCGGGCACGGAGACGTCGGATCCGGGGCCGGAACCGAAATACCAGCCGGTTCCGCCGACCGCCGCCGCGATGAGGATGACGAGGGCGAACAGCCAGAACCCGCGGCGCTTGCGCTTGTCCGCCTTCTTGCTCAGCAGATCGCCGCTGTCGGGCGGGCCGACCGGACCGGTGCCGACCGGGTGCAGGCCCAGCAGGGTCGCGGCGGGAGGTTTTGTGGGAGCGAGCTTGGCGCCGAGAACCTGTGTCTCGGCATCCGCCAGGGCGTTGACGCCGGTGCGCATACTCGCGGGCAGCACCATGGTGGACTGCAGCGCCAGTTCCTGAGTGCCGCCGCGCACGAGGGCGCTCACATCGTGCAGCTGGTCGAGCATGACCTTGGCGTCCCGGGGACGGTCTTCGGGGTCGCGCGCGGTGGCCCAGAGCACGAGTTCGTCGAGTTCGCGCGGAATGGCGGGGACCCTGCTGCTCGGCATCGGCACGGTGTCGTTGGCGTGCTGGTAGGCGATCTGCATGGGAGCTTCGCCCACGTAGGGCTGCTCGCCGGTGAGCATTTCGAACGTCATGATGCCGAGGGCGTAGATGTCGCTGCGCGCATCGGCGATGCCGCGCGTGACGAGCTCGGGGGAGAGATAGGCGATGGTGCCGAGCAGGGCCTGGCCGGTCGCCGTGTTGTTGTTGACCGCGCGCGCCAGGCCGAAGTCGCTGATCTTGATACGGCCGTCGTCGGCGAGCAGCACGTTCTCGGGTTTGACGTCGCGGTGCACGATGCCGGCTTTATGAGCGGCGGCGAGGCCGCTGAGCACGGCTTCGAGAATGTCGAGGGTCTGCTCCGAGGTGAGCCTGCCGTAATCCTTGAGCAGGTCGCGCAGAGTGATGCCCGGCAGGTATTCCATGACGAGGTAGGCCATGTCGGCGTCCTGGCCCTGGTCGAACACGTTCACAACGTTGGGGTGGGCCAGTCGAGCCGCCGATCGGGCTTCCTGAATGAAGCGAATCTTGAATGCGTTGTCGTCGGCGAGATGGCCGTGCATGATCTTGATCGCGACCCGGCGTTCGAGCCGTAGGTCGGTGGCGAGGTAGACCGTGGCCATGCCCCCACGCGCGATGCGCGAGCGCACTTGATACCGGCCGTCGATTAGACGGCCGATCATCGGGTCGGTCGAGGGAACGCTCACTCCTTGATTCTACGGAATTCGGTGACGGCACCGGCGCGCGGCGCGCAGGAACCGTCCCGGTCGGGGGTCACAGGGCCCGGTCACGCGGTCGGGCCCGCACCGGGACTAGCCGATCTGGCTGAGCCAGGCCCGCGCCGACGCTTCCCACTTGGCGTAGTAGTCGGGGTAGGCCGAAATCTGAACAGCCTGCGCCGCCTGGGTCACGGTCATCGACTCCCAGCCGGGGATGTCGAGCAGGCCCCTGGTCACATCCGGGTTCGGGTTGCTCGCGCCGCCGAAGAAGGCGAGGCTGGCCCGCACCGGGTCCATTACCTGCTCCGGAGTGCCCCAGCCCGCGCTCGGGCGCTGCTGGAACAGACCGAGGGAATCCCGGTCGCCGTAGTCCACGTTGCGCAGCCCAGATTCCTGGGCCGCAGCGGCCAGCGCCACGATGAGACCGTCATCATTCACCCCCGCGCCTCGCCCGACCGACACAATGATCTGGGCGTTCAGGCGCATTTCTTCCGACATGGGGGTGACGACACCGGCCGTGGCCGCGGTGATCGGTGCGGATGCCGCCACGACGGATGCCGGTGGCGCGGTCACCGGCAGGGTCAAAACCTGCCCGGGGTAGATGATGCTCGACCAGCCCAGACCATTGGCGTCGAGCACGGCCTGCACGCTCACCCCGGCGGCGTTCGCCACGGCGGTGATGGTCTCGCCCGAAGCGATCGTGTGCGTGGCCGCTACTGCGGCTACCGGCGCCACGTATACTGCCGCCTCCAACGCGGGCGCCGCAGCGAGGAGAACAACCTGGCCCGGATAGATGACGCTGCTTCCGTCCAGCGCGTTGGCTCCGAGAACATCAGTGGTCTTCAGCCCGTGGGCGGCCGCGATGCCGCTGATGGTGTCGCCGCTCTGAACGACATAGCTGCCAGCGGATGCCGCCGGCCCGGCCGGGGCAGCGGCCGGCGGTGCCGCCTGGGTCAGGGTCAAAACCTGGCCCGCAAAGATCAGGGCGCGGGAATCGAGACCGTTCAGCGCCAGCACGGCCGCCGTCGACAGGCCGAACCGGGCGGCAATGCCGCTCACGGTGTCGCCGTCCACGACCGCGTACTGGGCCGGCGCAACCTGCACGGCGGCAACCGCGGCCACCGACAGAACGGGAGTCGTCTCGGCGAGCTTCGATTTGAGGGGCTTCTTCGCCAGGGCCTGAGCTTGGGCGGGTGCGGCCAGATTGAGGCTGATCGCGAGGGTGCTGACGAGCACGATGGGTACGGTCAGCAGCGCCGGGCGGGAACGCAGATCGCCGGGCTTCTTCGCCCGCTGCCTCGTAGCGTCAGTACCAATACCAGCAGCACCAACAACAACGGCGGCGACGTCGCCAGGAACGGTCTCACTTCGCCCGGCGGACGCCGCAGCATCCGTCGTTTTCGTATTCACCTTGGTCGACATGGTGCTCCGTTCATTGTTCGCACACGGCCGATCCGTACCTCAAGTTCGTACAGCATCGGGTGGAGTGCAGCAATCCCCACTGCGAGGTTTTCACAATTTTAAGGGGGAGTCAATTGAACGGGCAGCATGAATAGGAACTGATCACGATAAAAATCGCCCGGAGGTTTTGCCGCGGCCCTAAATCATGGGAAGCTAAAAGGGTGACTGACGTGTCTTCAGAGCCCGAGTGGCTGACTATTCCTGCCCTTGTCAACCTGCTCGGAATGAGCCAGAGCCGCGTGCGGCACCTGATCGACGACAAGTACCTGCTGGCCATCCGGCGGGACAACGTCGTATCGGTCCCTTCCCTCTTTCTGCGTGACGGCGCTCCGGTGCCCGAACTCCGCGGCACCCTGTTCGTGCTGGCCGACGACGGCTTCACCGACATGCAGGCCATGACCTGGCTGCTCGAGGTCGACGACAGCCTCGGCGTTCCCCCGATTGAAGCCCTCCGCGCCGGACGTAAGGCCGAAGTTCGACGGGTTGCCCAGGCCCTCGCCTGACCATCCTGACCGACCGTTCCCGCCCGAACAGGCAGCCCGCCGCACCCGTTCAGAACGCCCGGCGCGTGACCCGTTCGGTCAGGTCCAGCAGCTTTTGCCTGGCCTCAGCGCTGATCGGCGCGGACTCTAGCGCCGCGACGGCCTCGACCACCTGCGATTCAATGAGCGCTTCCACCCGCTCGACAGCACCGCTGGCGCTGATGACCTGCTGCAACGCACGAATCTGCCCCGCGTCGAGGGTGGGGTCGCCGAGCTGAGCGTCGAGCGACGCGCGGTCGGCGTCGCCCTGCCGCTCCCGCGCTAGGGCGATCAATACCGTGCGCTTACCCTCGGTGAGGTCGTCACCGCTCGGTTTGCCGGTCACAGCGGAGTCGCCGAACACGCCGAGCAGATCGTCGCGCAGCTGGTAGGCCATGCCGAGAGGCAGGCCGAACGCGCGCAGTGCGTTGAGCTGGGCGGTCGAAGCGCCGGCCAGTGCTGCCCCGATCACGAGCGGGGCCTGAACGCTGTACTTGGCCGATTTGTAGACGATCACCCGCAGGGCCCGGTCCAGCAGTTCAGCTTCCGGCTGGGCCAGCCAGGCGCGCTCCTCCAGAATATCGAGGTATTGACCGGCCGTGACCTCGGTGCGCATGTGATTAAACTCCAGCCGGGCCCGCCGGGCCGCGGACTGGTCGGCAAGCTCCCAGAGTCCCTCATCAAGCAGCTCATCGCTCCAGCCGAGCAGCAGATCACCGAGCAGAATCGCCGACGCCCGACCGAAGGAGACCGGATCGCCGGCCCAGCCCTCACTCTCGTGCAGACGTTCGAACAGTTTGTGGGCGCTCGGCGCACCGCGTCGGGTGTCGGAATTGTCGATGATGTCGTCGTGCACGAGCGCCGCAGCGTGAAAAATCTCCAGCGCGCTGGCCGCCGACACCACCGCTGCCAGCCCGTCCGCGGTGGGTGCCGGGGCAGCGGATGCGCCACCCTCGTCGGTCGAGACAGCCGCCGGTTCGCTCCCTGCCGGCCGGCCCCGGTTCGGGCCGGAATCCGGCGGTAGAACGCTCTGGGCACCCCAGTAACAAAACTGGGCCCGAAACCGCTTTCCACCGCTGAGAAACTGCCGTGAGTAGTCGATCAGGGGAGCCAGATCGGGGCTGATCAGGGTCACAATTGGTTCGCGGGACATGAGGTACTCGTCGATGCGAGATTGAACCAGATCGACCAGGCGTTTGCTTTCGGGCACCCGTATAGCCTAGCCATCACCGCGGGGTTAGAATTAGCTAGTCAGATATAAGCAATTCGAGCTTGTCCGGCTCGATTTTGTCAACCCACCCGCTCGATCCCGTAACTGGAGGGAATGAGATGCCGCTTTCGGAACAGGAGCAGCGACTCCTTGAAGAGATGGAGCGCAGTCTCTATCACAACGATGCTGACTTTGTCTCCAGCGTTGGAGTGTCGAGGCTTCGCCCGAACTATCGTTCCATCGCTATCGGCGTACTGCTCGCCGTCGCCGGCATTGTCGCCCTCATTGCGGGTGTCGCCATCGCGCAGTTATGGCTGGGCATCCTCGGTTTCATCGTCATGTTCGGCGGTGTGCTCATCGCCGTGACGCCCGGCAAGTCCATTCGATCCGTTTCCGGACCGTCCGCTCCCGGTCGCCGCCCGGCGCAGGCCAGGTCGAACCAAGGCTTCATGGATCGTCTCAACGATCGTTGGGATCGACGGCAGGACGGTCAGTAGCTCAACCGTCAGTCCGAAACCCCGCCCCTCCATCGGGCTCCCATAATTCAAGAGAAATGCTGTCTCGCAGGGCCGATCATCAGATCGGCCCTTTTTTTATGCCCGAAAACCGGCCGGAAGCATCCGGTCATGGGAAATATGCTCCATTTCCCTCCACTGGTAAACCCCAGTAAATTAGGGGACAAATAGCGGTCAATTGCAAATTATGCCGCTAAATCTTAGGTTGGTGGTTGAAGGTGGAGTAAAGTGGAGTAACACCTGAATCTGGCCGGAAGAAAGGGGTGACGCGTGTTCCTTGGCACCTACGCCCCCCGGCTCGACGAAAAAGGTCGCATCATTCTTCCCGCGAAGTTTCGGGACGAACTCTCCACCGGCGTGGTGATGACGCGGGGGCAGGAACACTGCATCTACGTGTTCAGCACCCGCGAATTCGAAACCCTGCACGACAAGATCCGCCAGGCCCCGGTCACGAGCAAGCAGGCTCGCGACTACCTCCGGGTGTTCCTGTCCGGGGCCAGTTCCGAAACGCCGGACAAACAAAACCGCGTCACCATCCCCGGCAACCTGCGCAGCTATGCGGGGCTTGACCGGGAACTGACCGTCATCGGTGCTGGCAGCCGGGTCGAGATTTGGGACAGCGAAGCGTGGGCCACATACCTCGCCGAGCAGGAAACCTCGTACGCCAACACGACGGAGGAGGTGATTCCGGGACTCTTCTAGCCCCTGATGTCTGACTCCCAGCCGTTTTTGCCCTGACACACTTCCCCGGTGCCAGGACGAAATGGAGGGGAATCAGGCCTCACGGACTATCCCGGCATTATGGCCAGCAACGAAATCCACACCCCGGTACTGCTCGAACGCTGCGTCGAGCTGCTCGCACCCGCGCTCGAACAGCCCGGCGCCGTGCTCGTCGACGCGACGCTCGGCATGGGCGGCCACGCCGAAGCGATCCTGTCGCGCTTTCCCGATCTCATCCTCGTCGGCCTCGACCGCGACACCGAGGCCCTCGCCATCGCCGAGGAACGACTCAAGGGTTTCGGCGACCGGGTGCATCTCGTGCACACCGTCTATGACGGCATCGGAACGGCCCTCGACGGCCTCGGCATCACCGAAGTCGCCGGCGTGCTGTTCGACCTCGGCGTCTCCTCGCTGCAGATCGACCGCGTCGAACGAGGCTTCTCCTATTCCAAGGATGCCCCGCTCGACATGCGCATGGACGGCACCGCCGGCCTGACCGCCGAGAGCATCCTCGCCGATTACAGCGAACGCGACCTCAAGCGCATCTTCCAGGACTACGGAGAAGAGAAACTTTCCGCCCGCTACGCCAAAGCCATCGTCGAAGCCCGCGAGACGACTCCCTTCGTGCGGTCGGCCCAACTCGTCGAGGTCATCACCAAGGCCACCCCGGTCGCCATCCAGCGGCTCGGCCACCCGGCCAAGCGGGTGTTCCAGGCGCTGCGCATCGAGGTCAACCAGGAACTGGCCGTGCTCGAACGTGCCATTCCCGCCGCCCTCGAACGGGTCGCCGTCGGCGGCCGCATCGTCGTCATGGCGTACCAGTCGCTCGAGGACCGCATCGTCAAGCGGGCCCTCGCCGCCGCATCCGGCTCCACGGCTCCCGCCGGGCTTCCGGTGGAACTGCCCGAACACAAACCGCTCTTTTCCCTGCTGTTGCGCGGTGCCGAACTGGCCTCCGACGAAGAAAAAGCACTCAACCCCCGCGCGACGCCGGTTCGGCTGCGCGCCGCTGTTCGACTGAGAAGGGCCGCCGCATGAGCGACAACCTGGCACGCGTGTCAATTGGGATCGACCGTGAAGCCTTCGACACTCCGGCACGGGAACGTCGTGGGTTTCGCCTCGTCGCGCCGGCCCCGAGCCGCCGGGCCCGCCCGCGCATCTTCTACGCTCTCACTGCGGTGGCCGGCGTGGCCGCCATCATCGTCGCCCAGCTGCTGCTCAGCGTCGGAATCTCCCAGGGCGCTTACGAGATTTCCAGCCTGCAGTCGAGCCAGTCCGAGCTCGGCCGCACGGCCGCGAGCGTGAGCGAAGACCTGGTTCGGGTGTCGTCCCCGCAAAGCCTCGCCGCCAACGCCGAGGGACTCGGCATGGTCAGCAATTCCAACCCCGTCTACCTGCGCCTCTCCGATGGCGCCGTCTTGGGCGCTCCGGCCTCGGCGTCGGGTTCGCAGGCCGGAGCGGCCAGCCTCGTCCCCAATGCCCTGCTGACCGGCAGTACCCTGCTCGCGCAGCTTCCGGAGGACGTGGCGTCGACGAAGGGTGCCGTGACGATCACGAGCGCCCCGGTGGTTCCTGCGGGACTCGCGGCGCCCACTACCCGATAGTTTCCCCGAGTCGACCATGATGGGCAGATGAGCGTGCGCAACAGCAGTGCCCGAAAGGCCGGAGCCCGAAACAACCCGACCAATTCCCGGTCCAGCCGTCGGCGCACCTTCTTCACCGTGGTTGTGCTGTTTGCGGTGATCGGAGTATTCCTGGTGCGGCTCGTGGACATCCAGGTGGTGCAGGCCGATTCGCTCACCGCCGACTCCGTGGGGAACCGCTCGGTCGGCCAGGTCGTCTACGGCTCCCGGGGTGAGATCGTCGACGCCAACGGTGTCGTGTTGGCCGGAACGGTCATGCGCTACAACATCACCATGTCTCCGGTGAACGCGACGCCCTTCAAGCGCACCGTCGACGGCAAGAAGGTCGAAGTGTCGGTGGCTGACGCCGCCGCCGAAATCGGCGCTGTTACCGGCCAGACCGGTGACGCCATTTTGCTGACCATTTCCACCGCCCTCGAGGCCAACGCGGAGGCCAACTTCGCCTACATCGCCCAAAAGGTCGACGTCGGCGTGCTGCGCGCCGTGCAGGAGCTGCACATTCCGTGGACGTACTCCGAGAACAGCCCGAGTCGGGTCTACCCGAACGGGGCCGTCGCCGGCAACATGCTCGGGTATCTGTCTGGGGACGGCGTGCCGCAGGCCGGCCTCGAATCCGGGCAGGACGCCTGCCTGGCCTCCACCAACGGCTCGGAAACCTACGAAAAGGGTGCCGACGGCGTGCGCATCCCCGGCAGTAGCGTCACGAGCACCGCAGCGGTCGACGGCGGCGACGTCGTCACCACCATCGACTCCGATCTCAACTGGTTCGTGCAGCAGACCCTCGCTGCGCGGGCGCAGGAGACCGGCGCGGCCTGGGCTACCGCGGTCGTGCAGGACGCCAAGACCGGCAAGCTCCTCGCCGTCGCCGACTATCCCTCGGTCGACCCGAACAACGTCGGCGGCACCGAGAACCCGGAGGACCGCGGCTCGCGCGCGTTCACCCAGTCCTTCGAACCGGGCTCGACCTTCAAAGCGCTCACCGCGGCATCCGTTCTCGACGCCGGCGTCGCCACGCTCGACACCGGTGTCGTCTCGCCCTACCGCTACCTGCCGTCCAACGGCGCCAACATCAACGACAGTCACTCCCACCCCGACCAGAACATGACGATGACCGGTGTGCTGATCGACTCCAGCAACACCGGTATGTCCAAGTTCGGGGAGATGCTCACGGATCAGCAGCGCTACGACTACATGAAGGCCTTCGGCGTCGGCACCGCCACCGAGACCGGATTTCCCCGTGAAGACGGCGGAATTCTGCACCCCGTCGACGAGTGGGACAACCAGACCAGCTACGCGACCATGTTCGGGCAGGGCCTGACCACGACCGCCCTGCAGGTCTCGAGTATTTACCAGACCATCGCGAACGACGGCGTGCGGATGCCGGTGCAGCTGGTCGAAGGCTGCCGTCAGGCCGACGGCACGATGACGAACGTGCCCGATGCGACCGGAACGCGGGTGCTGTCGGAGAGCGCGGCGAACGACACGAGCAACGTACTCGAGATGGTTTACCAGAAGAGCTGGGTATCGAGCAAGTGGAACATTCCGGGCTACCGCGTCGCGGCCAAGACCGGAACCGCGCAGATGCCGGACGGCAAGGGAGGGTACTCCAACGGGTATCTGGTTTCGGTGTCCGGCTTCGCCCCGGCCGACGATCCGCAGTATGTCGTCTCGGTCAGCATCGCCGACCCTGTTAAACTGAACACGTCTGCCGCACCGGCTCCGGTCTTCCAGGAGATCATGAGCCAGGTGTTGAAAAAGTACCGGGCGGTTCCCTCCGGCGCGACTGCGCCTGACCTCCCTTCCACCTGGTAAGAAAGCGAGCTCTGCGTGTCTGAATTGGCGCCGTCGGCTCTCCGTCCCGAGCACCCCGTTCCGCGGTCGTTGTCGGGATTGGTTGCCGAATTTGATCTAGAACTACGTGGAGACATCGACGGTCTCGAAGTCACCGGTGTGAGCCTGAGCTCGCGCACGGTGCAGCCCGGCGACCTCTACGTCGGCGTTCCCGGCCAGCACCTGCACGGCGCGACCTTCGCTGCAGCGGCCGCCGAGGCGGGAGCCGTCGCCATCCTGACCGACGAGGCCGGCGCGCTACTCGCCGCAGCCAGCGGTCTGCCGGTGCTCGTGACACCGGATGCCCGCGCCGCGCTCGGCGCTGTCGCCGCCTGGATCTACCGCACCGCGGACAATCCGGCGACCCTGTTCGCCGTCACCGGCACGAACGGCAAGACCAGCGTCGTCTACCTGCTCTTCGGCATCCTGAACCAGCTCGGCGTCGTCTCCGGGCTGACCTCCACCGCCGAACGCCGCATTGGCGACCTCGCTGTCACGAGTGCGCTGACCACGCCGGAGGCCAGCGAACTGCACGCCCTGCTGGCCCGCATGAACGAGGCCGAGGTGCGCGCCGTCGGCATCGAGGTTTCGGCGCAGGCGCTCAGCCGGTACCGGGTCGACGGGCTCGTCTTCGACGTCGCCGCGTTCACCAACCTCAGCCACGATCACCTCGACGACTACGCGGCAATGGACGACTATTTCCACGCCAAGCTCGAGCTGTTCCAGCCAGACCGGTCGCACCGCGGCGTCGTCACCGTCGACACCGACTGGGGCCGACGCCTCGCCGACGAATGCCGCATCCCGGTGACGACCATCACCAACCGGGCCGACGTAGAGGCGGACTGGCGGATGACTGTGGTCGGCGAATCCGCCAGCCACACCGACTTCGTGCTCGACGGACCCGACGGTCGCCGCCTGCACACCCGGGTGCCGTTGCTGGGCTGGTACATGGCCGCCAATGCCGCCCTGGCCATCGTCATGCTCGTCGAAAGCGGATTCGACCTCGACGCGATCGCACACACGCTCGGCCGGGACGGCGGCATTGTCGCTTTCATCCCCGGGCGCGCCGAGCGCATTTCCGGCGATCGGGGCCCGCTCGTCTACATCGACTACGGCCACAGCCCGGACGCCTTTCTCAACACGCTCGCGGCCCTGCGCAAATTCACGCCGGGCAAGCTGATCATGCTGTTCGGCGCCGACGGCGACCGCGACACCACGAAACGCGCCGATATGGGCCGGATCGCCGCCCAAGGCAGCGATATCGTGGTCGTGACCGACTTTCACCCACGATTTGAAGATGCCGCGAGCATCCGTGCCGTACTGCTCGAAGCAGCGCGCGCCGCCGTGCCAGACGGCGAGTTTTACGAGGTGGCCAACCCGCGTGCGGCATTCCGCACGGCGTTGTCACTCGCACACGAAGGAGACACCATTCTGTACGCCGGCCCAGGCCACGAGGACTACCACGAGGTACAAGGCGTGAAATTGCCGTATTCGGCCAGGGATGACTCCCGCCAGGCACTGCGCGACGCGGGGTGGCTGTAAATGATCGCCCTCTCCCTGGCCGAGGTCAGCCAGGCCGTCGACGGTGCGCTGCACCTCACCGACGGCGCTGCGGTCACCGACCTCGTCGACGGTTCGGTGCAGACCGACTCCCGGCTGATCGAACCCGGCTCCATCTTCGTCGCCAAGCCCGGAGAACTCACCGACGGGCACCTGTTCGCGCCCGTTGCCGCCGAACGTGGTGCCGCGCTGCTCATCGTGGAACGACTGCTCGACCTGCCGGTGACCCAGATCGTCGTCACCGACGCGGTCGCAGCCCTCGGCGGCCTGGCCGCCGCGGTCGTCGCGCGGGTTCGTGCCGCCGGGGCGCTCAAAATCGTGGCCGTCACCGGGTCCAACGGCAAGACCACGACCAAGAACCTGCTGCGCAGCATGCTCGAACGGGTCGGTCCCACCGTCGCCCCGCGCGGCTCGTTCAACAACCAGGTCGGCGCGCCGATGACGATGCTCGAGGTGACTGACGACACCCGGTTCCTCGTGATCGAGATGGGCGCCAGCAGCGAGGGCGCCATCGCGCACCTCGTGCGCCTGGCTCGCCCCGACGTCGGCATTGTGCTCACCATCGGTCTCGCCCACGCCGGCGAGTTCGGCGACCTCGACGCCACCGTGCGGGCCAAATCCGAGATGGTCACCGACCTGCTCGAAACGGATGTCGCGGTACTCAACGCAGACGATCCACGCGTCGCGCAGATGGCAGCGCTCACCCCCGCCCGCATCGTGCGGTTCGGCGAGTATGGCCAGGTCGACGTGCGCGCGAGCGACCTGCACTCCGGTCGCACCGGCACGACCTTCACCCTGCACCTCGCGAACGGGCAGAGCGCCCCGGTCGTGTTCCCCGTGCTCGGCGAGCACCACGTCATGAACGCGCTGGCCGCCGCCGCCGCCGCCGAGGTGCTCGGGGTGTCCCTGACGGACATCGTCGCGGCGCTCGAAGCGACCACCCGGGCCGAACGCTGGCGCATGGAGGTGCTCGGTGGCAAAGACGATGTCACCGTCATCAACGACGCCTACAACGCGAGCCCCGACTCGATGAGCGCCGCGCTCAAGACACTCGCTCAGATCGGCACCCCAGGGCGGCGCACCATCGCGGTACTCGGCGAGATGGCCGAACTCGGGGAACTGGCCGGTGAGGAGCACGATCGCATCGGGCTGCTCGCCGTGCGCCTGAACATCTCCCAGATGATCGTCGTGGGCCAGAAGGCTCGCCGCATGCACATCAGCACCATCAACGAGGGATCGTGGGACGGTGAATCGGCCTATGTCGACACGCCGGACGAAGCCTTCGAACTGGTGCGCAGCAGCGTGCATCCGGGGGATACGGTGCTCGTGAAATCATCCAACTCCGCGGGCCTGCGATTCCTCGGCGATCGACTGGGAGACTTGTTCTCGTGAGAGTCCTTCTGCTGTCCGGCGCGTTCTCCCTCGCGTTCACCCTGTTCCTGACGCCGCTGTTCATTCGACTGTTCAAGAAGTTCGGCTGGGGCCAGTTCATTCGCGACGACGGCCCCAAGAGCCACCACGCCAAGCGCGGCACCGCCACCATGGGCGGAATCATCATCATCCTCGGCGTTCTGATCAGCTATTTCACCGCCATGCTGATTGAACAACGACCGTTCACGCCGTCGCCGCTTCTCGTGCTGTTCATGATGGTCGGCCTCGGCCTGGTCGGATTTCTCGACGACTTTCTCAAGACCCGCAACCAGCGCAGCCTCGGCCTCGGCGGCTGGTCCAAGGTGCTCGGACAGGTCATCGTCGCCGGCGCCTTCGGTATCCTGTCGCTGCAATTCGTCGACCGCAACGGCCAGACTCCCGCCTCGACCAGCATCTCGTTCATTCGGGACCTGCCGCTCGATTTTATGAAACTCGGCACCTTCATCGGTATCGCCGTCTTCCTGCTCTGGATCTGCCTGATCGTCGCCGCGACGTCGAACGGCGTCAACGTCGCCGACGGTCTCGACGGCCTCGCCACCGGGGCATCCATTTTCGCCATCGGTTCCTTCGTCGTGATCGGCTTCTGGCAATCCAACCAGAGCTGCTTCGGGGGAGCGGATGCCGCCGACCAGTACAAGTGCTACCTCGGCCCCGACTCCTTCGACCTCGCAATCGTCGCCGCGACCATCGTCGGCGGCCTGATCGGGTTCCTCTGGTGGAACACCTCACCGGCGAAGATCTTTCTCGGCGACACCGGCTCGCTCGCCCTTGGCGGGGCGCTGGCCGCCCTGGCCATCCTCAGCCGCACCGAACTGCTCCTCGTGCTCATCGGCGGCCTGTTCGTGATGGAAGCCGGATCGGTGATCGTACAGCGCGCGTACTTCAAAATCACCCACGGTAAACGCATCTTCCTGATGAGCCCCATTCACCACCACTTCGAGCTCAAGGGCTGGGCCGAAGTCACCGTCGTCGTGCGGTTCTGGATCATCGGCGGCCTGCTCGTGGCCGCCGGCGTCGGCTCGTTCTACCTTGAATGGCTGTCACGCTAGTGAGTATTGATTCTGGTACAAACGACCGCTTGGATCACCTAACCAGCTGGCATGCGGATTGGAGCGGCCTGCGCGTGGCCGTCCTCGGCCTCGGCGTGACCGGCTTCGCCGCCGCCGACACCCTCGCCGAACTCGGCGCGGACGTGCTCGTGCTGGCGTCGCCCGGTCCCGACGAACGATTCGACCTGCTCGGGGTGCTTGGGGTGCCGTTCGTGCAGGCTGACCTGCGCGAGGTACCTGCGGAGCTCGCGGCGCAGCATCCGGAACTGATCATCGTCTCGCCCGGCTTCCACCCCGACCATCCGCTGCTTGCCTGGGCGAACGAACACAACGTGCCGGTCTGGGGCGACATCGAACTGGCCTGGCGGTTGCGGGACAAGGTCGGCGCTCCGGCCGAGTGGATGCTGGTGACCGGCACCAACGGCAAGACCACCACCGTGCAGCTCACCGCCACCATGCTCGCCGCGCACGGCAGTCGCGTCGCCCCCTGCGGCAACATCGGCGTGCCCGTGCTCGACGCCATTCGTGACCCGCAGGGCTGGGATGTGCTCGTCGTCGAACTCTCGAGCTACCAACTGCACCACCTGCCGCACAGTGGGCCCGGCGCCCTGGCACCGTGGGCCAGCCTCTGCCTCAACGTCGCCGACGACCACCTCGACTGGCACGGTTCCGCTGCCGCCTATCGCGCCGCCAAAGCCAAGGTTTACCTGAACACCGCGGTCGTCTGCGTCTACAACACAGCGGATGCCGCGACCCTCGCGATGGTGCAGGAGGCCGACGTGCAGGATGGAGCCCGCGCGATCGGTTTCGGCCTCGGCGTGCCCGGACCGAGCGAGCTGGGCATCGTCGACGGCATCGTCTGCGACCGGGCCTTTCTCGAGGACCGGTTCGAACGCGCCCTCGAACTGACCACGGTGCCTCACCTCGTCGCCGCCGGGCTCGGCGCCCCGCACGTGATCCTGGACGTGCTGGCCGCGAGCGCCCTCGCCCGGTCCTACGGCGTGTTGCCGGCGACCATCCACACGGCGCTGGAAACCTTCCACCTCGACGCGCACCGCATCGAAACCGTCGCCGTCGGTGACGGCGTGGAATGGGTCGACGATTCCAAGGCCACCAACCCGCACGCCGCCGACGCGTCCCTGGCCGCCTACGAGTCCGTGGTCTGGCTGGTCGGCGGGCTGCTCAAGGGCGTCGACATCGACCAGCTCGTGCACAAGCACGTCGGACGCCTGCGCGGCGCGATCATCATCGGTGTCGATCGTCTGGTATTGCGTGAGGCATTCGCGCGACACGCCCCCGACCTGACCGTGTTCGAGATCGACCCGGACGACACTGAACAGGTGATGACCCGGGCGGTGCGGCTCGCCGCCGAACTCGCTCGGGCCGGCGACACCGTGCTGCTCGCACCGGCGGCCGCTTCGATGGACCAGTTCGAGAGTTACGCGGAACGCGGCCGGCTTTTCAATCAGGCAGTACACGATCTTCTAGGCAGGTGACGCGGATGGTACAGGTGCCGCGCAACCCCGCTTCCCGCAACCCCGCCTCGCGCACCAGGCCGGCCGCACACAACCCGGAGAGCACGTCGCCTCGCGCCTCGCGCCCCACCCCCGGGGCGCGCCAGACCTCCGGGGCGCGCCAGACGCCGGGCGGGCGCCAGGCCGCACGCCCGTCGCGGGCGTCCGAGCAAGCGGCGGTGACGGAAGAGCCGGGCGGACCATCCGTTCGAATCAACCTCGGCCGGGTTTTCAAGGCGGAGGGCGGCAACTACTTCCTACTGCTCGGCACCACCCTGTTCCTGGTCATTTTCGGCCTCGTCATGGTGCTGTCCTCGTCGTCGGTCGATTCGTTTCTGGCCGACATGGGCTTCTTCGGCGGCCTGCTGAGGCAGGGAATGTTCGCCCTGATCGGCATCCCGCTCATGCTCGTCGTCAGCCGGCTGCCGCTCGCGTTCTGGCGGCGCGTAGCCTGGCCGTCGATGCTGGTCACCTGTTTTCTGCAGTTTCTGGTCGTGGGAACCGGGCTCGGCCGCGGTACCGGCGGTAACACCAACTGGCTGAACATCGCTGGTATCCAGTTTCAGCCGTCCGAGGGCATCAAGGTAGCCCTGATCATCTGGCTCGGCATGATCTTGTCGCAGAAGCAGCACCAACTCGATGACTGGAAGCACGTGTTCATTCCGGTCTTCGGAGTCGGCGGCGGCGCGGTGCTGCTGGTCATGATCGGAGGGGACCTCGGAACCGCCATGATCATGGCCAGCATCCTGTTCGGCGCGCTGTTCTTCGTCGGCGTCAAGCTGCGTCTTCTCGCCGTGCCGCTGCTGGTCGGCGTGGGCGCCGCCGTCGTTCTGGCCATCGTGAGCCCCAACCGGCTGACCCGCATCATGAGCTTCATCAACGAGGGGTGCACCGAGTTGAGCGGCGAGATCTCCTCGAGCTGCTGGCAGCCGCTGCACGGCACCTGGGCGCTGGCCAACGGGGGAGTGCTCGGCGTTGGCCTTGGCAACTCCAAGGCCAAATGGTCCTGGCTGCCAGCCGCCGACAACGACTACATCTTCGCCATTATCGGCGAAGAGCTCGGCCTGATCGGCTGCATCGTGGTGCTCGGCATGTTCATCCTGCTGGCCTTCGCTTTTCTTCGCATCATGAGAACGGCCACGACCGTGCAGGCGAAGGTCTCAACCGCCGCCGTCATGGTCTGGATCATCGGCCAGGCCTTCGTCAACATCGGCGTCGTGCTCGGAGTGTTCCCTGTGCTGGGCGTTCCGTTGCCGCTCATCTCGGCCGGTGGCACCGCCCTGCTCACCACCCTCGTCGCGATCGGTATTGTGCTTTCCTTCGCGCGCGGCGATCGCTCAAGCGACCCGAAGAGCGATTTTCACGATACCGAACTCAGTGAGGCAGACCGGGCATGACCACGTACCTTCTGGCGGGCGGCGGAACAGCCGGCCACGTCAACCCCCTGCTCGCTGTCGCCGACCGCATCCGCGCCACCGAAGCGGATGCGACGGTGCTGGTTCTCGGGACGGCCGAGGGCCTCGAAGCGCGCCTAGTGCCGACCCGCGGCTACGAGCTCATCGTCGTACCCCGGGTTCCGTTTCCGCGCCGACCGAACCGGGCCGCCCTGCGCTTCCTGCCGCGCTTCACCGCTGCGGTGAGTGCGGTCGCCGACGTTCTCCGCACGCGCCAGGTCGACGTGGTCGTGGGCTTCGGGGGCTACGTCTCGACTCCGGCCTACCTCGCCGCCCGGCGGGCCGGGGTGCCGATCGTCATCCACGAGGCCAATGCCAGGCCGGGGCTGGCCAACAAACTCGGCGCCCGCCTGACCCGGCACGTCGGCGTCGCGTTCGACGGCACGCCGATTCGGCACGCCCGGTTCGTCGGCATGCCGCTGCGGCCCGAAATCGAAGAACTCGACCGGTCGGCCAGGCGCGTCGAAGCGCTGGGATTTTTCACTCTGGCGCCGGACCGCCCCGTGCTGCTCGTGACCGGCGGGTCGCTCGGAGCCCGCCGGCTGAACTCCACGATGGTCGACGCGGCGCCCGCTCTCGTCGCTGCGGGCTGGCAGGTGCTGCACATCACCGGGCTCAAGGCTGAGGTCGTCGACCCCGGCCTGCCCGACTACCACCTGGTCGCCTACTGCGACCGGATGGACCTCGCCCTGGCCGCGGCCGATTTCGCCGTGACCCGGGCGGGAGCGGCGACGGTGAGCGAACTGTGCGCCCTCGGCATTCCGGCCGTGTACGTGCCCTACCCGGTCGGCAACGGCGAACAACGCTTCAACGCCTCGCCGGTGCTGGCGGCCGGAGGGGGCGTGCTGATCGACGACAAGGACTTCGTCCCGGCCTGGGTTCAGGGTGAGCTGGTGACCCTGTTGGGTGACCGGGCGCAGCTGGCGGCGATGGGGCAGGGGGCGGCATCCGTTGGAGCACGCGACGGGACGGCCCGCATGCTCGACCTGATCCACGGTGCGCTCGCGTCGCCGCGCGAGCGGCCGCACGCGTAACGTAGTGCCCGTACGAATTGTTTCATTAGCTGCATAGCTACTAGCGGCACAACCATCAGCTGCAACCGAGAAGAGCGCACCACCGTGATTAAACCAGACCTCACCCTGACCATTCCCGACCAGCTCGGGGTGGTGCACTTCGTGGGCATCGGTGGATCCGGCATGAGCGGCATCGCTCGCCTGTTCCTGAACCGCGGCTACACCGTTACCGGCTCCGACGCAAAGGAATCACCCAACGTCACGGCGCTGCGTGAGCTCGGCGCGACCGTGTTCATCGGGCACGACGCGGCAAACGTCGGTTCGGCCGACACGCTCGTCGTCACCGGCGCCCTCTGGCAGGACAACCCCGAGTACGTTCTCGCCAATGAGCGCGGACTGCCGGTGCTGCACCGCGCGCAGGCCCTCGCCTGGCTCATTCGCGACCAGCGCCTCGTTGCGGTAGCCGGCGCGCACGGAAAGACCACCTCGACCGGCATGATCGTCACGGGGCTGCTCGGCCTCGGCCAGGACCCGAGCTTCGTCAACGGCGGTGTGATCGAATCGCTCGGGGTCAGCTCCGCGAGCGGCGCCGACGATCTGTTCGTGGTCGAAGCCGACGAATCCGACGGCTCCTTTCTGCTCTACCGCACGGCGGTTGCGCTGGTCACGAACGTCGACCCCGACCACCTCGACCACTACGGCTCGCTCGAAGCTTTTGAGGCCGCCTTCGTCGAATTCAGCAGCAAGGCGAGTGAACTCGTCGTCATCTCCTCCGACGACGTCGGCGCGGTACGGGTCACCGCAACAATTGCGACAGCGGATGCCGCAGCCCGCGTGATCACGTTTGGTGAGCACCCGGATTCCACCGTGCGCGTGCACTCCATCACCACGACCGGGCCGGTGAGCTTCAGCGTCGCCTGGCAGGGCCAGGATTACAGCACCACCCTGCGCATCCCCGGCAAACACAACGCCATCAACGCGGCCGGCGCCTTCGCCGTGCTGGTCGGGCTCGGCTTCGACCCCGCAGCCAGCCTCGACGCCATCGCCGGTTTCGGCGGCACCCAGCGCCGGTTCGAGCTGCACGGCACTGTCGGCGGCGTCAGCGTCTACGACGACTATGCCCACCACCCGACCGAGGTCGCCGCAGCCCTCGCGGCGGCCCGCACCGTCGTGGGTGAGGGCCGCATCATCGCGGTACACCAGCCGCACCTGTACAGCCGCACCCGTCTGTTCGCCCAGGAATTCGCGGAGACCCTCGAGGCCTTCGCCGACCAGACCATTGTGCTCGGTGTCTACGGCGCCCGCGAAGACCCCGAGCCCGGCGTGACCGGCGCCCTCGTCTCGGAGCGGTTCCGCGATCCGTCGCACGTTGCCTACGTGCCCGACTGGCAGGATGCCGCCGACTACCTCGCCAGCATCGCCCGCGACGGGGACTTCGTCGTGACCCTCGGTTGCGGCGACGTGAATCGCATCGTGCCCCAGCTTCTCGCCTCGCTCGAAAAGGTACGCGGATGAGGCGGCGGTGAGGCGGCCGGCCGGCTTCGACCGCCCCGCGCGGCCGACACCCGAGCCGGCGCCGACCCCGAAACCCGCGGCGAAAGCGCCGCGCGCCAAGCCGACGACCGCCGCGTCTGACGCAGCAGCGCCGGTCCGGCCGCCGAAGAAGACGACTCCGGCACCGTCGAAGCCCACGGGCCGGCGCCGCGGTACGGCCGACCGTGCACGCACGCCGAAAGCCTTCGATCCTTCGGACACGACTACGGAACCGATCGTGCTCGCCGGGGGAGGCGCATCCGCTTCGCCGATCACAATGGTTCCCACGTCAGCTGCTGCTCGAGCCCGGCCGGACAAGCCCGATGAGCCGTCCGGCGGCACGGCGGGAGCACGAGCGGCCCGGTCGGTGCTGCGAGCGGCTCAGCGTGCCCGCAAGCGTTTTGAACGGGCCGAGGTACGGCGGTTCACCGGGCGCGCCCGGCGGCGGCGCACCGCGTGGATCCTCGGCCTCAGCTCGATCGTGCTCGCCTTCGGGTTCATCATCGGCGCGGCCTACTCGCCCCTGATGGCCCTGCGCACGATCGAGGTCGTCGGTACCAGCCGCATTCCGGCCACGGATGTCTCGGCGGCACTCGCCGATCAGCTCGGAACCCCCCTGCCGCTCGTCGATGCCGACGTGGTCAAGGGTGCACTGTCGCAGTTCACGCTCATCCAGAGCTATGTCACCGAAAGTCGCCCGCCCGGCACGCTCGTGGTGCGCATCATCGAGCGGGTCCCCGTGGGGGTGCTGGCCGGCCCGACCGGATTCGACCTGGTCGATGCCGCCGGTGTTGTCATAGAAACAACGCCGGAACGCACCGTGGGCTACCCATTGATCGACGCGCCGGACGGCATCGACAGCGCGGGGTTCAAAGCCGCTGCCGCGGTGCTCGCCGTGCTGCCGGACGGCATCCGCGCTCAATTGGACACGGTGACCGCCGTCACCACCGACGACGTCACCCTGAGCCTGCTCGGCGGCGAACGGGTGGTCTGGGGCAGCCCGGAGAAATCCGAGTACAAGGCCGTCGTGCTCGCCGCCCTGCTCGTGGGGCACCCGGCGGGCACCGTCAACGAGTACGACGTCTCATCACCGGACAGCGCCGTACTGCGCTAGTCGTGCCACACGCTGTCGGTAGCCGCTACGGTAGCTGGCGGAGCGGCCACCCGTTTCGGGCGCGGTCGCGGGCAGGGCGAATGCGTGAGGGCGCGGGAGGCGCTCGCGGCACCCGATTCGGTGAGTTCTTCGCGACACGCGGGCGCGCCTCCCCAGCCACGCGCCGCGCCCGCATACTTTCGTAATCAGGAATTGCATACTCAGCATAACTTTAAACTTCGACTAGAGGTTTAGGGTTCCACCCGGAGGCCGGACGTGTCAAACAATCAAAATTATCTAGCCGTCATCAAGGTAGTCGGCATCGGCGGTGGTGGCGTCAACGCCGTCAACCGCATGATCGAACTGGGCCTCCGCGGTGTCGAGTTCATCGCCATCAATACGGATGCCCAGGCCCTGCTCATGAGCGACGCCGACGTCAAGCTCGACGTCGGTCGCGACCTCACCCGCGGCCTCGGTGCCGGCGCTGACCCCGAGGTGGGTCGCCGCGCCGCCGAGGATCACGCCGAGGAGATCGAGGAGGCCCTGGCCGGGGCTGACATGGTTTTCGTCACCGCCGGAGAGGGTGGCGGTACCGGAACCGGTGGCGCCCCCGTCGTCGCCCGCATCGCCAAGTCGATCGGCGCCCTCACCATCGGTGTTGTCACCAAGCCGTTCGGCTTCGAGGGCAAGCGTCGCCAGGCGCAGGCCGAGACCGGTGTTGCCTCGCTCAAGAACGAGGTTGACACCCTCATCGTCGTGCCCAACGACCGCCTGCTGGAAATCAGCGACCGCGGCATCAGCATGCTCGAAGCCTTCGCGACCGCCGACCAGGTTCTCCTCGCCGGTGTGCAGGGCATCACCGACCTGATCACCACCCCCGGCCTGATCAACCTCGACTTCGCCGATGTCAAGTCGGTCATGCAGGGTGCCGGATCGGCCCTCATGGGTATCGGCTCCGCACGTGGCGCCGACCGCGCGATCAAGGCCGCCGAACTCGCCGTGGCTTCGCCGCTGCTCGAAGCCTCCATTGACGGCGCCCACGGCGTGCTCCTGTCGATCCAGGGCGGATCCAACCTCGGCATCTTCGAGATCAACGATGCGGCCCGCCTCGTGCAGGAAGCCGTCCACCCCGAAGCCAACATCATCTTCGGTGCCGTCATCGACGACACCCTCGGTGACGAGGTGCGGGTCACCGTCATCGCCGCCGGCTTCGACGGCGGCGAGCCCGGTGCCAAAGCGGTCGAGGTGCGACGTGCCGACCTCGTCGCGGCGGGAATCGCGGCCGGTGCCGGAACGGCCGTGGCCGGAGCATCCGCCGGCAGCGCGACCGGAACCCCGGCGACCGACTCGGGCAGCTACAGCGATGGCGAGCTCGCGGCCTCCGTCTGGGGCGGCACGGACTCCGCCAACGGCGTCACCGTGGCCGACCCGGCCTTTGAAGAAGAGGCCGACGACCTGGACATCCCCGACTTCCTCAAGTAAGTCACTCTAAATTCCGGGGCCGATCTATTCGGCCCCGGACCCCTTGCGTCAATCGCACGACACGGAACGAACAGAGCAGCATGAGCACGGTATTTCCCGAAGCGGCACCGGCCGATCTGGCCACCCGGCTGGGCAGCGTGCGCGCCGGCATCAGCGACGCCGCACGTGCGGCCGGTCGTGACCCGGCCGACATCACCACCATCGTGGTCACCAAATTTCACCCCCTCGCTCTGATTGAAGAGCTCTACGCCCTCGGCGTTCGCAACGTGGGGGAGAACCGGCACCAGGAAGCGCAGGCCAAGGCTGCCGAGCTGGTCGATCTCGACCTGGTCTGGCATTTCGTCGGACAGGTGCAGGGCAAGAAGGCCCGCCAAGTGCGGGCCTATGCCGACGTCATCCACTCGGTTGATCGTGCATCGCTCGTCACCGCGCTGGGCTCGGACGAATCGAACATTGACTGTTTCATCCAGGTCAATCTCACCGATGATGCGGCGCGCGGCGGTGTGGGTCCGCTGGACCTGCCGGCTCTCGTCGACAAGGTACTGGCCACTCCCGGGCTGCGCCTGCTCGGCCTCATGGCCGTGGCTCCGATCAGCGTTAGCGAAGGGCCGGAAGAGCCGCGGCGGGCCTTCGCCCGGGTGCGCGAGCTCAGCGCGCAGATTCGTCTGCAGGCCCCGGCCGCCACCGCACTGTCTATGGGCATGAGCCAGGACTACGCGGCGGCCGTGCTCGAAGGGGCGACACACCTAAGAATTGGCACCGCAATCACCGGCAATCGCCCGGTGCTCGGTTAATCTCGAAGTAGCAAACCAACACGGAGGTCGACATGTCCAACCCGCTCAAGAAAACCATGGTCTACCTGGGTCTGGCAGACGAAGAGCTGGAGTACCAGGCACCCGCCGGTACCAGTGCTTCCAACAGCGGCGCTTCCAGTAACGGTTCTTCCAGCAACAGCGGTGCCGCTAATCACGTCAGTGCCGTTCCGGCACGCGGCCACGACAATGCCCACTTCAGCGCGGCCCAGAGCCACGCTGGGCGAGCGCCGGTGACCCCCCTGCGCAAGACTTCGACCCCCCAAGATGTGGCTGCGTCCGAAATGAATGAAATCCTCACGGTTCACCCGCGCGCCTACAAAGACGCCCAGGTCATCGCCGAATCGTTCCGCGACGGCATCCCGGTCATCATCAACCTGTCGCAGATGAGCGACGGCGATGCTCGCCGCCTCATCGACTTCGCGAGCGGCCTGTCGCAGGGCCTGTACGGCAAGATCGAGCGCGTGACCGCCAAGGTCTTCCTGCTCTCGCCGTCCCACGTCGTCGTCTCCGGCGACAGCACCACCGAAGAGGGCGCTGAGGACAGCTCCTTCTTCGCGCAAGGCTAGACTTAAGTGTGACTGGTATACCGATCCTGGGGAATCTTCTCTATTTCCTGTTCTTCATGTACTTCCTCGTACTCTGGGGCCGATTCATCATCGACCTCGTACGCGGAGTCAACCGGGCCTGGCGTCCGCAGGGCTTCCTGCTCGTTGCCGTTGAACTCGTCTACACCCTGACCGATCCACCCGTACGTTTCTTCCGTCGCCTGGTCCCGCCGCTTCGCATCGGGCCCATCGCGCTGGACTTCGGCTTCACGCTGACGATGCTGTGCGCCATCGTGGGCATGTCCTTGTCGGGCTTACTGTAATCGTCCGACCGGGGCATGTATCCTTGTCGGATGACTGGTTGGCCCTGAGCCCGCACTCGCTCGTCGGCAGCCCGTAGTCAATTTCAATCCTTGAGTCACTCATCGGCTCAAGTCAGTCAAATGTTCACGTAAATTCAAGTTTTGAGGGTGAAAAGCCATGGCGCTAACTCCGGAAGATGTAGTCAACAAAAGGTTCCAGTCGACCAAGTTCCGTGAGGGATACGACCAGGACGAGGTCGATGACTTTCTCGACGAGGTCGTCGTCGAATTGCGTCGCCTGACCAAGGAGAACGAGGAACTGCGCGGCCAGGTCGGCGGGGACGCTGCCCCCGCAGCCGAGTCCGCCCCGGTTGCCGCAGTGGTTGCCGAGCCGGTCGTCGTCGAACCCGTCGCCGCCGCTCCGGTCGCCGCCACGCCGATCGACGAGACGGCCGGCACGACCAACCTGCTGCAACTGGCTCGCCGCCTGCACGAAGAGCACGTCAAGGAAGGCGCCGAGAAGCGCGACGCACTGATCGCCGAAGGCCACGCCACTGCGGCACGCGTCATCGCCGAAGCCGAGACCCAGCAGCGCATCCAGCTGCAGAAACTCGACCAGGAGCGCTCCACCCTCGAAGGCAAGATCGACGAGCTGCGCACGTTCGAGCGCGAGTACCGCCTGAAGCTTAAGAGCTACATCGAGGGTCAGCTGCACGACCTCGACGCGAGCTCGGTCGGCTCCACGACTGATAACACTGCGCCGAAGCCCAGCTTCCAGGGCTTTGGAGCCTAGGGCCCGAACGAAGAAGCGTTCGCGAGCGCTTATCGTTCTAGCCCTCGTCGCGCTGGGCATTTACGCGCTCGATCAATACAGCAAGTACCTCGTCGTCGCCTCGATGACCGAGGGTTCCGTGATTCGGGTTCTGAACGATGTGCTGCAACTGCATTTCGTTCGGAACCCGGGCGCGGCATTCTCGCTCGCGAGCGGATCCACCTGGATCTTCTCGATCATCGCCGCCGCCGTCGTGGTGTTCATCATTTGGTTCGCCCGGCGCATCCGCTCGCTGGCCTGGGGTCTGGTCTTTGGCCTGCTGCTCGGCGGTGTGCTCGGCAACCTGACCGATCGGCTACTGCGCGAACCGGGCTTCGGCGTCGGGCACGTGGTCGACTTCATCTCGACCCCCTGGCTACTGCCGGCGATCTACAACGTCGCCGACATGGCCATCGTCACCAGCATGGTCATCTTCATGATCCTGACCATCCGCGGCATCGGCCTCGATGGCAACAAGGTCCTGGTCGTCAGCAAGACCGCCCCGGTATCTGTCGAAACTGCCGTACCTGTCGAAACTGCCGTGCCTGTCGGAACTGCCGCGCCCCTCGAAACTGCTCATAACCAAACGGATGCTGTGACCCCCGATACCACCGCCAGCGACCCCCTGCGCCGCGACCGACCGACTCCAGGAGCCGAGGCCCTGC
This sequence comes from Cryobacterium glaciale, assembly GCF_004402535.1. Lineage (GTDB taxonomy): Bacteria > Actinomycetota > Actinomycetes > Actinomycetales > Microbacteriaceae > Cryobacterium > Cryobacterium glaciale. The sequence goes on from NZ_SOEY01000030.1 coordinate 196,150, forward strand.
CGTGACCGGTCCCCTTGACCTGAGCAGCCCACCGGAACGGCGATCGCTGCCGCTCCCGGACGGCCTGGAAGGCGTGCGGGTTGACGCCGGTCTGGCCAAACTGTTCGGCTTCTCTCGCAGCTTCGCCGCCGAGGTCTCCGAGGCCGGCGGCGTCGTACTCGACGGCACCGTCGTCAGCAAGTCCGATCGCCTGCGGGCCGGCAGCTGGATCGAAGTGACCTGGCAGCCCAAGCAGCCGGTGCGCATCATCCCCATCGCCGTCCCCGACCTCACGGTCGTGCACGACGACGAGAGCATCGTCGTCATCAACAAACCGGCCGGAGTCGCCGCCCACCCAAGCGTCGGCTGGACCGGACCGACCGTTCCCGGCGCCCTCGCGGCCGCCGGCTACCGCATCGCCACCTCGGGCGCAGCCGAACGTGCCGGCATCGTGCACCGGCTCGACGTGGGCACGAGCGGGCTCATGGTCGTCGCCAAATCGGAAGGCGCCTACGTCGCGCTCAAGAAGGCGTTCCACGACCGCGAGGTGGAGAAGATCTACCACACCGTCGTGCAGGGTCACCCCGACCCGCTCACCGGCACCATCGACGCCCCGATCGGTCGCCATCCGCGGTCGGACTGGAAATTCGCGGTCATGGCCGACGGCAAGCACTCGATCACCCACTACGAGACGCTCGAAGCCTTCCCCTCGGCCTCGCTGCTCGAGGTACACCTGGAAACCGGGCGTACCCACCAGATCCGGGTGCACATGACCGCGCAGCGGCATCCGTGCGTCGGCGACGCCATGTACGGCGCCGACCCGTCGATCACCGCCCGGCTCGGGCTGAAGCGCCAGTGGCTGCACGCCAAGCAGCTCGCCTTCACCCACCCGGACAGCCACGAATGGGTCACCTACAACGCTGACTACCCGGCCGACCTCAACCACGCCCTCGCGGTGCTGCGCGGAGACTGACCCGGGACTCGCCCCTAACCGTTTCATCAACTCGTCGGAGTCATTGTGAGTAACCCGGTAACTGCCACCGACAATTTCGTGCACCTGCACGTGCACAGCGAATATTCCATGCTCGACGGCGCCGCCCGGGTGAAACCCCTGATCAAAGCCGCGGTCGAGCAGGGGATGCCGGCGGTTGCGATCACCGACCACGGCAACGTGTTCGGTGCGTTCGACTTCTGGAAGAGCGCGACCGACGCCGGCATCAAGCCGATCATCGGCACAGAGGCGTACATCACCCCCGGCACCGATCGCCGCGACAAAACCCGGGTGCGCTGGGGCACGAGCGGGCAGAACCGCGACGACGTCGGCGGCGCCGGCTCGTACACCCACATGACGCTGCTCTCCGAGAACACCGCTGGCATGCACAACCTGTTCCGGCTGTCGTCGAAGGCGAGCCTCGAGGGCTACTACTTCAAGCCGCGGATGGACCGCGAACTGCTCAGCCAGTACTCGAAAGGCCTGATCGGAACCACCGGCTGCGTCGGTGGCGAAGTGCAGACCCGCCTGCGCCTCGGCCAGTACGACGAGGCGAAGAAGGCTGCCGGCGATTTTCAGGACATCTTTGGCAAGGAGAATTTCTTCTGCGAGATCATGGACCACGGCATCGACATCGAACGCCGCACCATGACCGACCTGCTCAAGCTCGCCAAGGAACTCGACCTGCCGCTGCTGGCCAGCAACGACCTGCACTACACCCACGCCCACGACGCCACCGCCCACGCCGCGCTGCTGTGCGTGCAGTCGGCGTCGACCCTCGACGACCCGAACCGGTTCAAGTTCGATTCCAACGAGTTCTACCTCAAGACCGCGGCGCAGATGCGGCACCTGTTTCGAGACCACCCCGAATCCTGCGACAACACGCTGCTCATCGCCGAGCGCTGCGAGGTGGAATTCAACACCAAAGCCAACTACATGCCCCGGTTTCCCTGCCCGGAGGGCGAGAACGAGGAGAGCTGGTTCATCAAGGAGAACGAGATCGGGCTGGCCAAACGCTACCCGAAGGGCATCCCGGCGGATGTGCGCAAGCGCGCCGACTACGAAATCGGCATCATCGTGCAGATGGGGTTCCCCGGCTACTTCCTCGTCGTCGCCGACTTCATCATGTGGTCCAAGCAGCAGGGCATCCGCGTCGGCCCCGGCCGTGGTTCGGGTGCCGGCTCGATGGTCGCCTACGCGATGGGCATCACCGACCTCGACCCGCTCGTGCACGGCCTCATCTTCGAACGGTTCCTCAACCCCGACCGCGTCTCCATGCCCGACTTCGACGTCGACTTCGACGAGCGTCGGCGCGGTGAGGTGATCAAGTACGTCACCGAGAAATACGGTGAGGAACGCGTCGCCCAGATCGTCACCTACGGCACGATCAAGGCCAAGCAGGCCCTGAAGGACGCCTCGCGCGTGCTCGGCTTTCCCTTCGGCATGGGCGATAAGCTCACCAAGGCCATGCCGCCGGCCATCATGGGCAAGGACGTGCCCCTCACCGGCATGTTCGACAAGGACCACCCGCGCTACCGTGAGGCGGCCGACTTCCGCGCCGTCATCGAGAGTGACCCCGAAGCCCGCACCGTCTTCGACACCGCCCTCGGCCTGGAAAACCTGAAACGCCAGTGGGGCGTGCACGCGGCCGGCGTGATCATGTCGAGTGACCCCCTGATCGACATCATCCCGATCATGAAGCGTGAAGCGGATGGCCAGGTCGTCACGCAATTCGACTACCCGGCTTCCGAAGCCCTCGGACTGATCAAGATGGACTTTTTGGGGCTGCGCAACCTCACCATCATCGACGACACCCTCGACAACATCGCTGTAAACCGTGGTCACCGGCCCGTGCTCGAAGACCTCGGTCTCGAAGACCCGGCCGCCTACGAACTGCTCGCCCGCGGCGACACGCTCGGCGTGTTCCAGCTTGACGGGGGCCCGATGCGCGCCCTGCTGCGGCTCATGAAGCCTGACAACTTCGAAGACATCTCGGCCGTCATCGCCCTGTACCGCCCTGGGCCCATGGGCGCCAACTCGCACACCAACTATGCGCTGCGTAAAACCGGTGTGCAGGAGATCATCCCGATCCACAAGGAGCTCGAAGAGCCCCTCCAGGATGTCATCGGCACCACCTACGGCCTGATCGTCTACCAGGAGCAGGTCATGTCGATCGCGCAGGTGCTCGCCGGCTTCACGCTCGGTGAGGCCGACCTGCTGCGCCGCGCCATGGGCAAGAAGAAGAAATCCGAGCTTGACAAGCAGTTCGAGGGCTTCTCGAAGGGCATGCAGGACCGCGGGTACTCGATGGATGCCGTCACCACGGTCTGGAACATCCTGCTTCCGTTCTCCGACTACGCCTTCAACAAGGCTCACTCGGCTGCCTACGGTGTGCTCTCATACTGGACTGCCTATCTCAAGGCCGTCTACCCGGCCGAGTACATGGCGGCCTTGCTCACGAGCGTCGGCGACTCCCGCGACAAGCTCGCGCTGTACCTCAACGAGTGCCGCCGCATGGGTATCCAGGTGCTGGCGCCCGACGTGAACGAGTCGATCGGATTCTTCGCGGCGGTGGGCACCGACATCCGCTTTGGTCTGGGAGCCGTGCGCAACGTCGGTTTCAACGTGGTCGAGGCCATTCGCGGCGCGCGTGAGGAGAAGGGCCGCTTCGAGTCGTTCCACGACTTTCTGCGCAAGGTGCCGCTGCCGGTCGCCAACAAGCGCACCATCGAATCGCTCGTCAAGGCCGGGGCGTTCGACTCGCTCGGCGCGACCCGGCGCGGCATGGTCGAGATTCACGAATCGGCCGTCGAGTCTGCCGTCAAAATCAAACGCGAGGAAAGCAACGGCAATATCGGGTTCGACTTCGACAGCCTGTTCGACGAACCGCAGGACACCGAGCAGGTGCCAGACCGCCCCGAATGGAGCAAAAAAGAAAAACTCGCCTACGAACGCGACATGCTCGGGCTGTACGTGTCCGACCATCCGCTCGCCGGGTTGGAAATTCCGCTCGCGAAGCATGCCAGCACCACGATCGCCGACCTGATCGCGTCGGAGTCGACCGAGGACGGCGACACGGTCACCGTGGCCGGCCTGATCACGAGCGTGCAGCACCGGATCGCCAAGAAGTCGGGCAACCAGTACGGCATGATCCAGGTCGAAGACTTCGGCGGTGAAATTACCGCGATGTTCATGGGCAAGGCCTATCTCGAGTTCGCACCGGAGCTGATCAGCGACTCGGTCGTGGTCGTGCGCGGCCGGGTGAGCCTGCGCGACGACGGAATGAACCTGCACGCGTTCAGCGTGTTCCAGCCCGAGCTCGGCCAGGGTTCAGACCAGAGCATGGTCTCGATCACGGTCGGGGAGTCCCGCGCGACGACCGACACCGTGAGCGCGCTCGGCGAGATCCTCAAGCGCCACGCCGGCGAGGCCGAGGTGCGGCTCAAGCTGGTCAAGGGAGATGTGGCGCGGGTGTTCGAGCTGCCGCACCGGGTCAAGGTGAGCGCCGACCTGTTCGGCGAGCTCAAGAGCATTCTCGGCCCGAACTGCCTCACCTGATTCTTCGGCCGTGGCCGCAGATTACTGACAGGATGCCCGCCTAGGCTGGCACCATGCACAAGCGAGAGCCGATCTACCGGGCCGCTATCGGCGCCGGGCGCGCCCTGTTCAGCCTGCTGCGGGTGCGCCCGTCCGCCACCGGCCTCGAACAGCTGCCGGCCACCGGCGGCGCCGTGCTCGCCATCACCCACTTCGGCTACCTCGACTTCGCCCTGGTCGAGTGGGTCACCTGGCGGCACAATCGGCGGCACATCCGCTTCATGGCCAAGAAGGGTGCCTTCGACCAGCCGCTGGTGGGCCCCCTGCTGCGCGGCATGAAACACATCTCGGTCGACATGGAGAGTGGCGGTGAAGCGTACGCCCAAGCCGTGGTGGCCCTGCGCACCGGTGAGCTGCTCGGCGTGTTCCCCGAGGGCGGAGTCAACGCCTCGTTCACCGTGCGCGAACTCAAGACCGGTGCGGTGCGCATGGCGCAGGCCGCGAACGTGCCGATCATCCCGGTCGCCGTGTGGGGCGGACATCGGCTGATGACCAAGAACCACCGGTCCACCCTGCGGGAGCGGCTCGGCGTGCCGGTCAGCATCCGTTTTGGCGAGCTCGTCAGAGCGGATGCCGCCGGCCCGGCAGGCAGCAACGTCGCGGCCGCCACGCTGCGGCTGCACGACACCCTGCAGCACCTCGTCGACGCGGTGCAGGCGGAGTACCCGGTACCGGGTACCGGCCACTGGTGGCAGCCCGCGCACCTCGGCGGGACCGCACCGACACCCGAGCAGGCCGCGGTGGTCGAGGCCGAGCGTCGCCGGCGCAAGGCTGCCGCGAAGCTGGCTGGCGCGAAGGGAAAGACCCGGTCCTAGACGGTGGCGCCCGGCACCCGATAGGTGCGCTCGTGGTAGAGCAGGGCCTCATCGTCGGTGCCCATGCCGCCGCCCTCGATCTGCACGACCACGACAGCGTTGTTGTGCACCGAAACCCGTTCGACGATGCGGGCAACCATCCAGCTCGTCACGTCGGCCAGCACTGGGAGTCCGTAGGGTCCGGGCTGCCAGTGCTCGCCGACGAAGCGGTCCGCATGTGGGCCGGCGAGTTTCTCGGCGACCACACGATTGTGAGCGCCGAGCATGTGGATGACCACGCGGTCGGCGACGGCGATCGCCGCCCACGAGCTCGCCGATCGGGCCATGTTGAACGTGGCGAGGGGCGGCACAGCGGACAGCGACGCGAGGGACGTGGCCGTGAAGCCGACCGGGGTGCCGTCGGGTGCGAGGGTCGTGATTGCGGCGACCCCGGCGGCATGGCGGCGGAACGCGTGCTTGAACGCGGCCAGGTCGTCGGGGGCATGGGGGTCGGCGGCGAGCGGCGGTGCAGCGGGTAGAGTCGCGGGCCGAGTAGATACTGGGGGTTCAACGTTGCTTTGCATACTCAACCAACAATCTGTTTCAGAGCCAGCCTATTCCCGCCAGCGGCTTGTTCTGCAGGTTCACGGATAGGCTGGGTCACGATGATCCAGACTATTGACCTTCGCGGGAGTGAGCCGACACCGGCCGCGCTTCTGGCTTCCGTTCCGCGCGCCCTGACCAGCGTCGCCGTCGCCGCCGATATCGCGGCCGAGCTGATCGCCGACGTGCGCGAGCGCGGCGGGGCGGCTCTGCTCGACCAGGCCGAACGCCTCGACCGGGTGCGCCCCGGCCAGGTGCGGGTGCCCGCGAGCCACATCATCGACGCGGTCGCCGGTCTCGACCCGGCCGTGCGCACGGCCATCACCGAGACCATCCGCCGGGTGCGCCTGGCCAGTGCCGCGCAGGTGCCGCCGCACACGACGACCACGATCGAAGCAGGGGCCACCGTCACTCAGCGCTGGCAGCCGGTGAACCGGGTCGGCCTTTACGTTCCCGGCGGCAAGGCCGTCTACCCCTCGAGCGTCGTCATGAACGTCGTGCCGGCGCAGGTCTCCGGCGTGAGGTCGATCGCCCTGGCCTCGCCGCCGCAGAGCCACTTCGACGGCCGCGTGCACCCCACCATCCTCGCCGTCGCCGGCCTGCTCGGAGTCGATGAGATCTACGCGATGGGCGGTGCCGGAGCCATCGGCGCCCTCGCCTACGGTGTCGAAGACATCGGCCTTGAGCCGGTGCAGATCGTCACCGGCCCCGGCAACGTCTACGTCGCCGCCGCCAAACGACTCATCCGCGGGCAGGCCGGCATCGATTCAGAGGCCGGCCCCACCGACATCCTCGTGATAGCGGATGCCGCCGCCGATCCGCTGCTCGTCGCCGCCGACCTGGTCAGCCAGGCCGAGCACGACGAACTCGCCGCGGCTGTGCTGGTGACCGATTCGCCCGAACTCGCCGAAGCCGTCGCGGCGCGGCTCATCGCGCTGGCGGAATCCACTACCCACAGCGAACGGGTGACTGCGGCGCTTCGCGGCCGCCAGTCGGCGATCGTGCTCGTCGACAACCTGCAGGTCGCGGCCGCGTTCAGCAATGCCTTCGGGCCGGAGCACCTCGAGATTCAGACGAGCGATCCCGACGCGGTGCTCGAAACGATCGAGAACGCCGGGGCGATCTTCCTCGGCCCCTATTCGCCGGTGAGCCTCGGCGACTACGTCGCCGGATCGAACCACGTGCTGCCCACCGGGGGACAGGCCCGGTTCTCCTCCGGCCTCGGCGCCTATACCTTCCTCCGGCCGCAGCAGGTCGTGAGCTACAGCCGCGAGGCGCTGCAGGGAGTCGCCGATCACATCGCGGCCCTCTCCAACGCCGAGGCCTTGCCGGCGCACGGCGACGCCGTCACGGCCCGGTTCACGGCCGACCGCTAGGCTGGCAGCACTATGTTCTGCCCGTTCTGTCGCCACCCCGATTCCCGAGTCGTCGACTCACGCACGAGCGACGACGGACTGTCGATTCGCCGCCGCCGGCAGTGCCCCGAATGCGGTCGCCGCTTCAGCACCACCGAGACAGCGAGCCTGAACATCATCAAGCGCAGCGGTGTGGTCGAACCGTTCAGTCGCGAGAAGATCGTCTCCGGCGTGCGGAAGGCCTGCCAGGGGCGGCCCGTCACCGACTCCGACCTCGCCATGCTGGCCCAGAAGGTCGAGGAGACCATCCGCCAGACCGGTGCCTCCCAGGTTGACGCCAACGACATCGGCCTGGCCATCCTGCCGCCGCTGCGTGATCTCGATGAGGTCGCCTATTTGCGGTTCGCGAGCGTCTATCAGGGCTTCGACTCCCTCGACGACTTCGAGACTGCCATCACCCAGCTCCGCACCGAGCACACCAACCGTTCCCAGACCCGCACGACCGAGGATGCCCCTTCGGTCGGCACCGCCCCCACCGCCAACCAACCGTAGGGCCCGATGTATCCGCTGTTCTTCAAGCTCGTGCTCGCCCGGATCGATCCGGAGCGCGCCCACCACCTCGCTTTCACCGTCATCCGGTTACTGCCGACGCTTGGCATCGGGCGGCTCGTGCATCGGTTCACCCGCCCGCGCACCGACCTCGGCGTGAGCACCCTCGGCCTGCACTTCACGTCGCCGTTCGGTGTCGCGGCCGGTTTCGACAAAGACGGCGAGGCCGTGCTCGGCCTCGGCCAGCTGGGTTTCGGCCACGTCGAGGTGGGCACGCTCACCGCGCTCGCCCAGCCAGGCAACCCCACACCCCGCCTGTTTCGCCTCGTGGCCGACCGAGCGGTCATCAATCGCATGGGCTTCAACAACCACGGCGCTGCCGCGGCGGTCGCCCGCCTGACCCGGGTGCGCTCCGTGGCCGGCCGTCCGGTGCTCGGCATCAATATCGGCAAGAGCCGCGTCACCGCCGTCAAGGACGCGACGGCCGACTACCTGAACAGCGCTAAGACGCTCGCTGCCCTCGCTGACTATCTCGTGGTCAACGTGAGTTCACCCAACACCCCTGGCCTGCGCGGGCTGCAGGAACTCGATCAGCTCGCGCCGCTGCTGACCGCGGTCAAGGCCGCCGCCGGTGCCACCCCGCTGCTCGTCAAGATCGCCCCCGACCTCGAGGACGCTGAAGTCGCGCGCATCGCGGCCCTCGCCGTTGAGCTAGGCCTCGACGGCATCATCGCCACCAACACCACGCTCTCCCGCTGCGGCCTGCGAGCGGATGCTGCCACCATCGCCGCCGCCGGCGCCGGCGGCCTGTCCGGCGCCCCGCTGCACGCCCGGTCGCTCGCCGTTCTGCAGCAGATTCGCGCCGTCGTGCCGCCCGCGTTCTGCGTCATCTCCGTCGGCGGGGTGGACACGGCCGCCCAGGTGGCCGAGCGTCTCGCGGCGGGTGCCACCCTCGTGCAGGGTTACACGGCGTTCCTCTACCGCGGTCCGCTCTGGGCCCGCCAGATCAACCGTGGACTCGATCGCATTCTGGCGCGAACAGCTTAAGCCGGATCGACGCCCGATGGTGGGTCATCGAACGATACTCGCGGAGGATATCCTCCTGTTCTCGACATCCGTTCGAAACATTGTCGAACAGTATTCGATATGTGACCCGCCTACACTCCGATTTTGCGGGCGTCTTTATGTCCGAACAAGACTCGACGTCACCAACCACAGCAGCTGTATCTCCACAGCGCCCTTGCACCCCCGAGAGGAATTCCGCAATGACACCATCCAGAGGCTCTTTTACCCGCCGATCGGCCACCCGCCTGGTACGCGGCGTCGCGGTCGCCGCAGTCCTGACCCTCTCCCTGGCCGCGTGCGCTGGCAGCGACGCGGAAGAGGCCGGGGGAAACGGCGCGGCGGCAACGTTCGGGGATGCGAGCATCCAGTTCAGCTGGATCAAGAACGCCGAATTCATGGGTGAGTACCTCGCCGACGAGAGCGGATACTTCACCGAGGCTGGCTTCGACTCCGTTGACATGATCGAGGGTCCGGCTTCGATCGAAGCGGCCGTCATCTCGGGCAACGTCGACATGGGCATCGGCAACGCGATCTCGACCGGCACCATCATCGCCAACGAGGGTGCCCCGCTGAAGATCATCGGAGCAACGTACCAGAAGAACCCCTTCACCATTCTCTCGCTGGCCGACAAGGGCAACATCGCGACCCTCGACGACCTGAAAGGCAAGACCATCGGCGTGCAGGCCAGCAACCTGAGCCTCTGGGAGGCTTTCCTCGAGATCAACGACATCGACGAGGACTCGCTGACCACGCTTCCGGTGCAGTACGACCCGACCCCGCTGTTCAACGGGGAGGTCGACGGCTGGTTTTCCTACCTCACCAACGAATCCATCGACGCGGAACTGCTCGGACTCGACCCGGTCAACCTGCCGCTGGCCGACTTCGGCCTGCCGTTCGTGGCCGAAACGCTGACGGTCACCGACGACGCGATCACGAACGACAGGGAGAAGCTCAAGGCACTGCTGGTGGCCGAGATTCGCGGCTGGACCGACGCCATCAACGACCCGGAGGCCGCCGCCGAACTCACCGTCGACAGCTACGGCCCGACCTTCGACCTCACGCTCGAGAAGGAGACCCGGCAGGCCGAGATTCAGTCCCTTGACCTCGTCGTGAGTGCCGAGACCCTCGCCAACGGCCTGTTCACGATCAGCGAAGAGTTGCAGCAGCAGAGCATCGACACCCTCGCGGCGACCGGACTGACGATCACGGCGAGCCAGCTGTTTGACATGACGCTGCTCGACGAGGTCTATGCCGAGAACCCCGACCTGCTCGCCTACAGCAAGTAGCGGCAGCGGGCATCCGCCGCAACGAGACAGCGGATGCCCAGCCGGAACGTAAAATAAATATCTGACCCGAGGAATCACCCAGCATTGCCATCGCCGAGGAGCGAACCACGTGAGTAGTACTGATGCCGGAGTTCGTGACTCGACGACGACCCCGGCCGCCGGTGGCGAGGCTGCCGGAACCGGCCTGCACATCTCCCAACTGCACAAGGTCTTCGCCGTTGGGCGCAAGGAAGTCGTCGCCCTCGACAATGCCAATCTGCACACCGACAAGGGTAGCTTTCTGTCACTGCTCGGACCGTCCGGTTGCGGAAAATCAACCATCCTGCGCATCCTGGCCGGCCTGGAGCAGCCCACGAGCGGCACTACCCGGGTCGACGGCAAAAGCCCGCAGCAACTTCGACTGGGGCACCAGCTCGGCATCGCCTTCCAGGATTCCGCCCTGCTGCCCTGGCGCAGCGTGCGTGCCAACATTCGCCTGCCGTTCGAGGTTGCCCACCTCCCCGTCAACGACGCCTATATCGACGAACTGATCGCCCTCGTCGGCCTGCAGGGATTCGAGAAAGCCAAGCCGGCGCAGCTCTCCGGCGGCATGAAACAGCGCGTGTCGATCGCACGGTCGCTCGTGCTGAAGCCCTCGGTGCTGCTGCTCGACGAACCCTTCGGGGCCCTCGATGACATGACCAGGCAGCGACTCAACCTGGAATTGCTGCGCATCTGGACGCAGAAGCCCGCCACGACGCTCATGGTCACCCACGGCATCGCCGAGGCCATCTTCCTCTCCGACCACGTCGCGGTCATGAGTGCCCGCCCTGGTCGGGTCAAGGAAGTCATCGACGTCGACCTCCCCAGGCCCCGGTTGCCCGAGATGATGCGTTCGCCGGAGTTCCACGCCCTGCACGACCGCGCCTCCGACCTGCTGTTCAGCGATGCGGCCCTGGCGGGCGACGACCGGTGATCCGCAGCTCGCTGCGCGCCCTGCCGGCCTGGGCGACCGGCCTGATTGGGGCCGCGATCGTCGTGGCCCTGTGGTGGATCGGAGCCGTCACCGTGTTCGCCGAGGTCGGTTCGATGCCCGGCGGCGCGGTGCCGACCCCGCTCGATGTGCTCGTGCAGCTCGTCAGCGACGGGCCCGCCTTCTACCTGCCCCACGTTAGCGTCACCGTTCTCGAATCGCTCATCGGGTTCGCCTGGGGCAACGGACTCGCCCTTGTCCTTGCGGCGCTCGTACTGCTTCTGCCGCGCATCGAGAAGATCGCGATGCAGGTCGCCGTGATCACCTACTGCATTCCAATCGTGGCCATCGGCCCGATCGCGTACATCGTGATCGGCGCGCCGAGCGCGGGCGACCCGGCCGGAACGGCAGTGTTCCTCGCCGCCATGTCGGTGTTCTTCACCACGGTCATCGGGTCGCTCGTCGGCCTCAAGGCAGCGGATGCCGCCAGCCTCGACCTCATCACCGTCTACGGCGGCAGCAGATTCACCCAGCTGCGCAAGGTGCGCCTGATCGCCGGGCTGCCCAGTGTGCTGACCGCACTGCAGGTCGCAGCGCCCGCAGCCTTCATCGGGGCCATCCTGGGGGAGTACCTCGGCGGGGTCAGCCGGGGGCTGGGGATCGCCATGCTCGTGGCCGGGTCGACCGCCAACGTGGATCGGGTCTGGAGTCTCGCGCTCGTGGCCGGGGTCACCGCGGGTCTCGGCTACGCGATCTTCGCCGTCATCCTGCGTTTGGCGACGCCGTGGACGACCGGACGGGGCAGCCGATGAGTTTTGCACGGGTGGCGCTGGCGACGGTCGCGCGCGGCCTGCTGACCGGGCTCATCACGCTGGTCTTGGTTCTGGTCGCCTGGCAGGGACTGCTCCTGCTGCTGGACATTTCGCCGTTCCTGGCCAAGGGGCCCCTCGACGTGTGGACCTGGCTCGTGACCGTACCCGACGCCTCCGACAATCGGGCCCTCATCCTCGACAACCTCGTGGTGACCCTCGGCGACGCCTTTCTCGGGTTCGTGGCCGGTCTCACCTGCGCCCTGCTCCTCGCAGTACTTTTCACGCTGTCGAGGGGCATCGAACATGCCCTCATGCCCATCGCCCTGCTGCTGCGGTCGGTGCCGCTCGTGGCCCTCGTGCCGATCATCAGCCTCATCACCGGGCGCGGCCTCACGACCGCCGTGGTGATGGGGGCCATCGTCGTGTTGTTTCCGGCGCTGGTGAACATCGCATTCGGGCTGCGTTCGACGTCGCCGCAGATCAGCGACGTGATCACCGTCTATGGCGGCAGCGCCTTCACGACCCTGCGCAAAGTTGCACTGCCGAGTTCGCTGCCCTCCTTCTTTGCCGCAGTGAAGATCTCGGTGCCCGGGGCGATCACCGGAGCGCTCCTGGCGGAATGGCTCACGACCGGCCAGGGACTCGGCAACTCGATCGTCGCTGCCGTCGCCAAGGTGCAGAATTCCGAAGTGTGGGCATCCGTCGTGGTGATCACGATCGTCTCGCTGGCTCTCTACGGCCTGGCCCAGGTGGTCGAGAACCTGGTACTGCGGCGCATGAGCATGGAGCAGAGCACCGCGGGCTGACGCAGTCCTGTCTGGTTGCCGTGCGGTTACAGCAGGCCGTGCTCGGCGAGCTGGTTGGCAAGGCTCGATCCGTCGGGCCCGTACACCCACGGTGCTTCAGCGCCGTCCTCGATCAGCACGGCGTCGCGTGAGCGACCACCGGCGAGCACCGCTTCGCTCGGGGACAGCTGGCGGATGGCCACGGCCGCGACGCTGCCCGGATAGTCACGCTGGAAGTCGCTGTAGATGGCCTCGTCGTGCTGGCCGTCGTCACCGATCAGAATCCAGCGCATGTGCGGAAACTGCTCGGCGAGCCGGCGCAGGTTGTCCCGTTTGTGCGCGCTCCCGCTCCGGAACCAGCGGTCGTGGGTGGGGCCCCAGTCGGTCAACAGCAGCGCCCCGGCCGGGTAGAGGTTGCGGGAGAGAAAACGCGACAGGGTGGGGGCCACGTTCCAGGCACCGGTGGAGAGGTAGATCACCGGGGCTCCTGGCGTGTTCGACGCCAGGCGTTCCAGGAACACAGCCATGCCGGGCGTCGGAACCCTGGCATGCTCGTCGAGCACGAAGGTGTTCCAGGCGGCGAGCAGCGGGCGGGGGAGCGTGGTGACCATCACGGTGTCGTCGACGTCGGAGACGACGCCGTAGCCGACCGTTGGCGCCACGATGAAGAGCGGGGCCTCGGCCACGGCCGAGAATTCGGTGTGCAGCCGGGCGACGTGCCAGCCGGCCGGCAGCGACACCGGAACCACGGTGTCGACGACCCCGCCGCGATCCGCCTGCACGCGATGCGTCTGGCCGTCGATCTCAATCGTCACCGTCACGTCGTTGACGGGAACGCTCGTGAAGCTGCGCCAGCCTCGGATGCCGGCGTCACGGCCATCCGCTCGGGGGCGTTTCTGACGCTTCGAAGGTTTGTCGGGTTTGGCCAGGAGCACCCGGCAGAGGATGCGCACCCAGTCGGTCGAGCCGTAGCCGGTATAGGGGATGACGGTGGGCTGATACCCACGGCGACGGGCGGAATGCTCACGGCGGTCGTGCAGCCAGTCTTCCATGCGGGCCGCGCGGTGCATGATCCGCTCGGGACTGGGAGCACGCGGCGTGGCGTCTGGGGACTCTGGCACGCCTTCATTCTGCCATGTTTGCTGTGCATCCCCCGATCAGGCCTGTGGGATTGGGGTTTTACCCCATAGGATGGTGAATTATCTTCAAGGGGGATAAATGTCACTTGGTGGCCTATTGGGTGAAGAGGCCGGTGCAGCACTGCAGCAGGTGCGTACCGAGCCGATTCAGCAGCGCAGCGCTGCACGTCTGTCTGGTTTGCTCGATGCGGCTGCCGCCGTCGTGGACGAGGTCGGTTTCGACCGCATCACGACCGCGATGATCGCGGAACGTGCTGGTGCTTCCATCGGCACGGTGTACCGCTACTACCCCGACCGGGTGGCCGTCCTGCACGCCCTGCACGAGCGCGCCGTGGTGCGCTTTCGGCAGCGCGTCGTCGACGAACTCGGCGCCAGCACCCTCACGTCCTGGTGGGACGCGGTGGACTGTGTCGTGACCGCTTTCGTCGGCCTGTACCGCTCCGAGCCCGGCTTTCGCATCGTGAACTTCGACGACCGCGACGGCGCACCCGCCGCCGACGCCGTGGCGGATGCCGATTTCTTCGCACGACGCCTCGCCGATGTCCTCGTGAACGAGTTCGACCTGCCGGGCGGCGACGACCTGATCTTTCGCCTCGAGGTCGCCGTCGAGATGGCCGACGCGCTGCTCGCCCGCGCCTTCCACACTGACCCGGTCGGCGACGAGCGCTTCATCGCCGAGTGCCGTCTCGTATTGCGCAATTACCTCGACGGGTTCTACAGCCCGCAGGCACTGAACCTGCTCGCGGACGCGTCCTGACCTTCGCGCAATGCCGGGCAGCTTTACTGGGCTGCCCGGCATTTTTTCGTCGGCAGACCGGCCTGTTCGCTGCTGGATAAATCTTTCTGCGCAATCTGTTTTGCCTGTCGCCGCGAATAGTGATTGGGTTAGCATCTGCTGTGTGTTGACCCGAACGATGCGAGGAGCGCGCCACCAGGATGATTGAATTCCACTCGGTGACCAAACGGTTCCCCGACGGCACCCTGGCCGTCGACGACTTCAGTCTCGTGCTGCCCTCCCACAAGACCACCGTGTTCGTCGGAACGTCGGGGTCAGGAAAGACGACGTTGCTGCGCATGATCAACCGTATGGTCGATCCGACCAGCGGCTCCATCGACATCGACGGGGACGACATCGGTACCCTCGAACCGGTTAAACTGCGACGCGGCATCGGTTACGTCATGCAGAATTCAGGATTGCTTCCGCACCGCAGAGTCATCGACAACGTCGCCACCGTACCTATGCTGCGGGGGATGCCGAAGAAGAAGGCCCGCGAGGAGGCACTCGCGCTGCTCGACACGGTGGGCCTCGACCGCACGCTGGCCGACCGGTATCCGAGTCAACTCTCCGGCGGGCAGCAGCAACGCGTCGGCGTAGCCAGGGGACTCGCCGTCAACCCCAATATCCTCCTGATGGATGAGCCGTTCGGCGCTGTGGATCCCATCGTGCGCGCCGAACTGCAACAGGAGCTCCTGCGGCTGCAACAGGAGCTCGGCAAGACGGTGGTTTTCGTCACCCACGACATCGATGAAGCCTTTCTGCTCGGCGATCAGGTGGTCATCCTGCGCACCGGCGGCAAGGTCGCCCAGGTCGGTTCGCCGGCCGAGATACTGGCCAATCCGGTCGACGAGTTCGTGGCAACGTTCGTCGGCGCCGATCGGGGCAAGCGCTCCCTGCACGTCGAGAACCACGGCGACGGTGACATCGTGGTCGACGAGACCGGGCGCCTCGCCGGCGTGCTCGTGGACGCAGGCTCGTCGGGTCATTCCTCCGCTGCCAGCTCAGAGTCAAAGGCCGGTCCTCGAGGACCGGGTGCCTCGGCGCAGGGTGGGGATTCGCGGTGACCTGGATCTGGTCGAATCTGGACCTTGTTTGGGATCGCACGTTCGATCACCTCGTGCTCAGCGTGCCCTCGATCATTCTGAGCTTCCTCATCGCCCTCCCGTTCGGCTGGCTCGCCCACCGCTACCGCACCAGCCGGGCAGTGATCCTCACCACCGTCGGGTTGCTCTACGCGATCCCATCTCTGCCGTTGTTCATCGTGCTGCCCTTCATCGTGGGCACCAGCATTCGCTCGCCGCTGAACCTCATCATCGCGCTCACCCTCTACGGGGTGGCACTCATGGTGCGGGTCGTAGCGGATGGTCTCGGTTCAGTCGACCGCGACGTGCAACAGTCAGCCACGGCCGTCGGCTTCTCGGGCTGGACCTCGTTCTGGCAGGTCGAGTTGCCCCTGGCCGGTCCGGTGCTGCTGGCTGGCCTGCGCGTCGTGGCGGTCAGTACGGTGAGTCTCGCCACGGTCGGTGCGGTGATTGGTGCCCAGAGCCTCGGCAGCTTGTTCACGGACGGGTTTCAGCGGGGGATTCAGGCCGAAATCATCGCGGGGATCGTGGCCACCGTGCTGCTCGCCCTCGTCCTCGATGCGCTACTCGTGGTGATTGGACGATTGCTGATGCCGTGGACCCGGCCCAGCGCGATCGGCGTCACTTCACGTCACGATGTGGTGGCCAGGGAGGTGACTGCATGACCTTTCTCCTCGAGACGCTGGCCTGGCTCGTCGACCCCGCGAACTGGGTCGGCTCCGGCGGAATTCCGACGCGCCTGGCCCAACACCTGTTGTTCACGCTCGTGACCCTGGTCGTGGCCTCGGTGATCGCCGTGCCGATTGGGTTCCTGATCGGTCACACCGGCCGTGGCCGTGGGCTGGCCGTGGCCACCTCGGGTGCATTCCGGGCCATTCCCACCCTGGGCCTGCTCACCTTGGTGGCCCTCTGGGTGGGCATCGGGCTGAATGCCCCCTATGTGGCGCTGACCATACTCGCCATTCCGCCCATCCTCGCCGGTGCCTACACTGGCTTTGAGGCCATCGATCGCAAGATCGTAGATGCCGCCAGGGCCGTGGGCATGTCGGAGGCCCAGATCGTGCTCAGGGTCGAGGTGCCCCTCGGCTTGCCCCTGCTCATCGGTGGAATTCGCTCCGCAGCCCTGCAGGTGGTGGCGACGGCCACCCTCGCCGCGTATATCGCCGATTTCGGCCTCGGCCGGTACCTGTTCGCCGGCCTGCGTACCCGCGATTACGGCGAGATGCTCGGTGGATCCATCTTGGTGATCCTGCTCGCCATCGTGCTGGAGGGTGCGTTCGCCCTCGTGCAAAAGCTGGTCGTTCCGCGCGGCGTCACCGCGGGCCTCCCCACAGATATCCGGGACGGGTCATCCCGATCCCGCCCGGTGATGGAACCCACCATCGAGGAAGGAAACAGTCATGTTCACAGCACATAGAGGCCGGCTCACGCTTATCGGCGCCGTCGCGGTTGGGGCCGTCGTAGCCCTTGCAGGGTGTGCGTCGGGGGACCCCCTGGCGGAACCGTCGAGCAGCGCAGCCGACTCGACCATAGTGGTCGGGTCGCAGGCGTATTACTCCAACGAGATCATCGCCGAGATCTACTCCCAGGCGCTCGAAGCGGGCGGTTTCACCGTCGACCGACAGTTCCAGATCGGTCAGCGCGAGGTCTACCTGCCCGACATCGAGGCCGGCAAGATCGACGTTTTCCCCGAGTACACCGGAAGCCTGCTCCAGGCCCTCGACAAAGAGGCCGTCGGCGGCACCAGCGACGCGACCTACGAGGAGCTTCAGGCAGCCCTGCCAGACAACCTGCGCGTTCTCGATAAGGCGGATGCCTCAGACCAGAACTCCTGGACCGTCACCGACGCCTTCGCGAGCGAGTACAGCCTCACCGACATCGCCTCGCTGACCAACGTCACCGAGCCGATTACCGTCGGTGGCAACTCGGAGCTCGAGACCCGGCCGTACGGACCGACCGCTTTGACAGAGAAGTACGGAATCGATATCGCGGGATTCGTGCCGGTCGAAGACAGCGGCGGACCGCTGACCGTCAAGGCACTCGTCGACGGCGACATCCAACTCGCCAACATCTACACGGCCGACCCGAACATCAAGACCAACAACCTGGTCGCCCTCTCCGACCCCGACGGACTGTTCTTTGCGGACAATGTCGTGCCCGTCGTCTCCCAGAAGATCGATGACAGTGCGGCGGCGATTCTCAACCAGGTCAGCGCGGCCTTGACGGCCGACACCCTCGTCGACCTGAACGCGCAGAGCAAGAACGACCAGCTCTCCGCCGACAAGATCGCGACCGCCTGGCTCACCAAGGAAAAGCTCGTCTAGTCGACGTAACGCTAGGCAGCAGACAGAATGAACGCCGGCCCGGCCAGGAGCACCGCCGACACGGTGAGTGCTCCGGCCGTGGCCGTGTAGCGCAGTGGCGCGGTCGGGTTCACCAGCCGCGCCACGCGCGGCATCACCTGGTGGTGAGGCCCATTTGATGATCGGGACCAAGCCACCTCACGATACAAGATTTAGGTCGTCGAATAATGCAGGAACAGCGCGTGCAATGCGGGAAACCTGCATCTGCGAGGTGCTCATCCGGCCGGTAGGTTGATTCAAGACAAGCCCTATTCTTTCCTGATCAGGTTGGCATTCTCGGTCTATCGCGAAAATCGCGTGTCGATCGGTGGATTCAGGATCAGAACACTGGCTCATCAGTGGGTGACCCGGATCGACGCACACTGACGCCCCTATCAGAATGTATCTCTGAGTAGTAGCGCCTGGCGGCGAGATTCGCTGACACCCTGGAGAATACACTCGCGAGACGACCTGCTCCGATGAGGAGCAGCACAGCGGTTGCGGAGTTGAGAAAGACCAGCGCGTCAGACTGGCTGGACCAAGAGGCCTCGTCTGAATACACACCTATCGCGATTAGGCACGCAAGCGTCAGGCAGAAAATGGAAGCGACAAGGCTGCCTGCCCATTTTCGTGTGTCGGGGTGCCTGCTGAGAAGAGATTGGTTTCTCATTCGCCCTCGCAGCAGGCGGTTTGCCAGCGTGAGAGCGAGGACGAGCCCAAGTCCAATCGTCAGCCAGAAGAAAGATGGCGACAACCAGAAGAAAAAAACCGCCGGCGAGCCCCAGATCAGAATTAGCATTAGGTACAGCCTGCCGGTTTGTTGCCATCTTCTGGACAGCGTCACCGCGCTGGTCGCGACAACGTACTGTTCCGGATATGTGGCAAAACGAGGACTGTCCAATACCGGAAGTAGATCTTCCATAGCTGGCACGCTGAGCGCGCGGCTGTCGGGATAGAGGAGATCAAGTTGCGCGCTCGCTTGCTCGGCCGCGACGAGGACGGCAAGGCGTTGGCTGAGAATGCTGGTCTTGAACTTCGCCGTTGTTATTCCTAGAGGCGATGACAACCGGAGGACGGGATCGTGTGGATCATGGCCAACCCATCTCGGGACTGCAGGTCCAACCGAAGTCGCGGCCAGAATGGATGGCAATCCGGACTCGATCGCCTCAGGTAGCAACCGAATGGTGATTGCAACTACGCAGACGCAGGCTATGAGGCCGACGAGTACGCCGAAAAAGGAGACCACCAGAATTGCGGACTGCAAAGGCATGTATTGGGGAGGGTTAGCAGCCTCTTCAACGACCACGTCTGCCCACCAGAAGAGCAAGGAGACTGCGATGACGGATACGCCACCGACCCCAACTATCCATCTGAGTGCCGCCCAAGTCAGCAGCGCGCCGGTTGCCCCCATCCGTCGCGCGCTTCCTTGGTCAAATCTTGAGAAGCGCGGAGACGTTTGCCGGTAACTCTTAGCCGGGGTCGAAATCGGCGGGGGTGGCGGGGGCCACTGGATAGTGCCGTCAATGTAGGAATGATTATCTAAGGTCTTGAGCGCTGCTCCAGGACTGAATTCAGTGCGCTCTACGACGAAACCAAGGGTTGCTCGATCGGGCACCGAGGCAAGGCCAAAGTACGCCCTGAACGACGTGTCTTGATACACGAACGACGGGTAGTTAGCCCACGTTCCACCGTCGACCAGGCGATGGATGGCCATGTCATGGCCGTCACCGACCAGAATTCTGCGGGTCGGAAGCACTACGGGGATGGCAGATGATGCGACGACCGCTTCAGCAATGAGGAGGTCCGGTGTGATCGAAGCATTGAAAACGATGGGCTCGCGCAGAGCTAAGTCCATGGCAACAACATTGAGCTCGATTGAGGATCTTATGGCCAGGGCGGCGAAAGTTAGAGGTTCACTTTCGTCCATGCCCAGTTTTGCGCGCATGGCTCCATCTAGCCAATCACGCAGTTTTTCCGTTTTGAAGAGTCCGCGATCGACGTTTCCCATCCAAGTGAGAAAGTTTTTCTTCAAACTTGAGAGTCCGTTCGGCACCAGTATCGTAATTTCCATGGGGTCGTGCCCCGATGCGATGAGAGCGGCGGTTATCGCTCCGGCCGACGATCCAGCCACCGAGTCAAACCACACTCCCCGCGCACGAAGCTCGTGCAGGGCACCGCAATAGACGATTCCTTTCGCCCCTCCGCCCTTGAAAATTCCGCTCACCAAACGATCGAGTGGCGGGTAAGTGAAGGGCTTTAAGTCGGGAGCTAGGAGCGTCGTATGGGCAACCATGGTGCATGCTACTGCGGCGTTCCTGATTTGTCACCAAGACCCTACGCGTCAGGGTTGGGTGAGGCCAGCAACTAAGAGCAAGTCCGCCGCATGGCGTAGGGCGAGAACCAGGAAACCACCACCATGTCCAGCCCGTCGTTGATCGCCTGGCGCGACGATAGTCATATGACTTGTCCCGGGTCCCGATCCGGCGGTCCGAACTCGGGCTGAACACCCCCGCCGACGTGGCGCCGCGGCACGACGGCTCACGACCCAGCTGCAGCATCCAACTCCTCCGCGTACCGACTCGGGACGGACCCGACCACATGTCGCAACGAGTTCATGCCGATTCTGCATGTCCGGCAGTTGTCGTGCCCCTCGACTCCGACCGGTCTAGGCAGCAAACAGAATGAACGCCGGCCCGGCCAGGAGAACCGCCGACACGGTGAGTGCTCCGGCCGTGGCCGTGTAACGCAGTGGCGCGGTCGGGTTCACCAGCCGCGCCACGCGCGGCATCACCTGGTGAGCCGGATGCTCGGGCGCTGCGGCCGGTCCCGGTTCCACCAGTGAAGCGGATGCGGCGGCGCGCGCCGCAGCATCCGCTTCACTGCTGGTGGCTGCGGCGAAACCGGCCAGTGCGAAGCCCACGAGCGCGATCGCGCGGGCCAGGGTGTGATCATCGACGACGCGGCGGGCGTGATCGTCCGCGAGCATTTCGACCAGTAGGGCGACGGCGTTCTCGGCGCGATTGGCGATGGGGAACCACGGCAGAGCGCTGTGCCAGCTCTTGAAGGCAAGCAACACCAGATGGTGCCGCTGCACGAGGTGGGCTTGTTCGTGGGCGATGACCGCGCGCATCTGGTCCGCGTCGAGCAGGCGCAGCAGACCGTTGGAGAGCACGGTCGCTGAATGCCCAGCTCCGGGCAGGCAGTATGCGACCGGTGCCGGATGGTCGATGACGCGCATGCCCGGCTGGCCGTGCAGCGGATCGCTCAAAAGCGCGATGAGGGCGTGGTGATGGCGGCGCTGGCGCTCAGCCCGCACGAAGGTCGCCAGCAGATTGAGCAGCAGGTGCGTGCCGAGCAGGATGGCCGCGCCGAGTGCGAGCACGTGGATGACGCTCGTGCCCATCGGAAGGGTTCCGGCGCGCAGATCGCCTCCCAGGGCGGAAACGCTCTCGCCGAGAGCGTCTCCGAAGGGAACGAGGCCGTAAAGCAGGAGCGAACCGATCATGGACAGGCCACCCGACAGCGCGATGGCCTGCCAGAGCACGAGCGCCACACCGGGGGAGCGGGCCGGCCAGTCGGCGCGGGCCAGTGCTAACGGGACCGGCCCGGCCAACAGCACGGCGATGACGCCGAGCAGGGCGGCAGCGGTGATCACGAGGAGTGCCGACCGGCTGGGGGGTCTAGTCGTTGTCGGCGGTCGCCGTGCCGAGCAACTGGCGCAGGGTTTCCGCTTCCTGGGGGGTGACGCCGCCGATGAAGCGCACGAGTGCCGCCTGGCGATCGGGTACCTGGCCGAGCACCTCGTGCATCAGACCGGCCGTGTGGGAGGCCCGGGTCATGACGGCGGTATAGGCGTGCGGACGCACGGTGCGATCGCGGGTCACGAAGCCCTTGGCTTCCAGTCGGGACAGCACGGTCAGAATGGTGGTCGTCGCCAGTGGCTTCGCTGGCCTCTCCGAGATCTGGGGGTTGATCAGGGAGTCTTTGAGCTCGTTGGCCGTCAACGAGGTCGGGGAGTCCCACAGGATATCCATCATCAGCCTCTCGAGCACACCCAAACTTCCCATGTTGTTAACACTACGCTGCGAAACTGTGTTTTCTACGATATGTAGAAGAGTAGTGTTCTACACAGCGTAGAAAAGATAACGCGAGTAACACAAATTGCTGGAGGGCACATGAACGAGTGGTTGGATCCTTTACTCCTCTCACGGTGGCAGTTCGGTCTCACGACCATTTACCATTTTCTCTTCGTCCCACTCACCATTGGAATGGCGCTCACGGTCGCCATCTTCCAAACGGCCTGGGTACGCACTGATAAAGCTAAATATCTGCAGCTCACGCACTTTTTCGGCAAGATATTCCTGATCAACTTCGCCATGGGCGTCGTGACCGGCATCGTGCAGGAGTTCCAGTTCGGCATGAACTGGTCCGACTACTCTCGCTTCGTCGGCGACGTCTTCGGCGCCCCGCTCGCATTCGAGGGCATCACGGCATTCTTCCTGGAGGCAACGTTCATCGGCCTCTGGATCTTCGGCTGGGACAAACTGCCCAAGAAGATCCACCTCGCGACCATCTGGCTCACCGTGATCGGCTCGATCACGTCGGCCTATTTCATCCTCGCCGCGAACGCGTTCATGCAGAACCCGGTTGCTTTCGAGATGAACGCCGAAAAGGGTCGCGCCGAACTCACCAGCATCGGTGAGCTCCTGACCAACCCGATCGTTCTGGCCTCGTTTCCGCACACGATCTTCGCGTGCTTCATGGTCTCGGCCGGCCTGATCATCTCGGTCGCCGCCTGGCACCTCGCCCGCAACCAGCATTTCGAAACCATGCGGCCGGCGCTCAAATTCGGCATGTGGATGATGATCATCGCCGGAATTCTCACGACGCTATCCGGCGACCAGCTCAGCCTGATCATGACCGAAGTGCAGCCGATGAAGATGGCCTCGGCCGAGGCCATGTACGTCACAGCGACCGGTGCGAACGCCTCGTTCTCGATCTTCACCCTCGGTACGCCCGACGGCGTGAGCGAGCTGTTCTCGGTGCGCATCCCGTACCTGCTGTCGTTCCTGTCCACGCACACTTTCGACGGTACCGTCGAGGGCATCAACAACCTGCAGGCACGGTACGTCGACGTGTACGGCCCCGGCGACTACACCCCGACCATCTGGATCACCTACTGGTCGTTCCGCTGGATGATCGGCCTCGGCCTGGCACACATGCTGGTAGCGATTGCCGGACTGTTCTTCACCCGCAAGAATGCCGCAAAGCCGGCCCGCCCGTGGATGTGGAAGGTCGCCATCTGGAGCTTCCCGATGTCGCTGCTCGCCATGAGCGTCGGCTGGACCTTCACCGAAATGGGACGCCAGCCCTGGATCGTGTTCGGACTCATGCGCACGGAAGGCGGCATCTCACCCGGCGTGACCGGTCTGGAGATTCTGATCTCGCTGATCGTCTTCACCCTGCTCTACGGCATTCTCGCGGTAGTCGAGTTCAAGCTCATCCTCAAGGCCGTTCAGAAGGGCCCGGACGATGCTCCGGTTCTCGATGCTGAATCCGGCGTCGTCAAGCAAGCTGTCATGGTCTACTAGAACGGTTAGCAGGAATACAAGATGGATCTCACAATTCTCTGGTTTTGGATCATCGCCGCGTTGTTCATCGGGTACTTCGTGCTCGACGGCTTCGACTTCGGGGTGGGCATGTCCCTGCCGTTCCTCGGCAAGGATGACACCGATCGCCGCGTTCTCATCAACACCATCGGTCCGGTCTGGGACCTCAACGAAACCTGGGTCATCGTGGCCGGCGCAGCACTGTTCGCGGCCTTCCCCGAGTGGTACGCGACGATGTTCAGCGGCTTCTATCTGGCCCTGCTGCTTATCCTGGTGGCACTGATCCTCCGCGGCGTCTCCTTCGAATACCGGCATCAGCGCCCCGAATCAACGTGGAAAAAGTGGTTCGACGGCATGATCATCGTCGGCTCGGCCGTACCGGCCCTTCTCTGGGGTGTAGCCTTCGCCAACGTCGTGCGCGGCGTCAAGCTCGACGTCAACCACGACTACATCGGCACGTTCTTCGACCTGCTGAACCCCTACGCCCTGCTCGGCGGCGTCACCACGCTGCTGCTGTTCTTCGTGCACGGGGTGGTGTTCATCTCGCTCAAGACCGAGGGCGACATCCGCGTTCGGGCCCGCAAACTGGCCACCAGGGCCGGAATCGTCACGATCGTCGTCGCGGCCAGCTTCCTGGCCTGGACGACCCTCGCGTATGGCACTCCGGCATCCGCTATTTTCGCCGCCCTCGCCGCTGTGGCGCTGATCGCCTCCTTCCTGGCCAACCTGCGCGGGGCCGAACGCCTCGCGTTCGGTCTTATGGCCGGCACAATCGGTTTCGCCGTGCTGACCCTGTTCGCGTCGCTGTTTCCCGACGTCATGCCGGCCAGCAACGACCCGGCCAACAGCCTGACGATCGCCAACGCGTCGTCCTCGGCGTACACGCTCGGCGTGATGAGCTGGACGGCACTGATCGGAATGCCCGTCATTCTGCTCTACCAGGGCTGGACCTACTGGGTGTTCCGCAAGCGCATCGGCCGGGCCCACATTGAGGTCGCCGTACACTAAGGCAGTGCGCCCCCTCGACCCCCGCCTTCTCCGTTACGCCCACGCAGCGCGCCGATTTCTTCTGATCGGCGCGCTGCTCGGGTTCGCGCAAACCCTCGTCGTGATCGCGTTCGCCTGGCTGCTGACCCGGGCGATCACCCTGACGGTGGCGGGGGAGCCCCTCAGTCAGATCCTGTCGACCCTGGCCGCCCTGGCCGGGGTCATCGTGCTTCGCGCGGTGCTCATCTGGCTGCTGGAAGTCTCGGCCAATCGCGGCGCCGCCCAGGTCAAGAGCCAGCTGCGGGCCCGCGTCATGGCCACACTCGCCGAACGCGGCCCCGACTGGGTCGCCTCCCGGCAGAGCGCGCGCCTGTCCACCGTCGTGACGACCGGCCTCGACGCGCTCGACAACTACTTCGCCCGGTACCTGCCGCAGCTGCTGCTGACCGTGATCGCCACACCGATCCTGATCGCCGTCATGCTCTGGCAGGACCTGGCCAGCGGCCTCACCGTCATCATCGTGCTGCCACTGATTCCCGTCTTCATGATTCTCATCGGCCGGGTCACGCAGTCGGTGCAGCAGGAACAATGGCAGGCGCTGCAACGCCTGTCCACCGGATTCCTCGACGTGGTCGGGGGGCTCGGCACCCTGAAAATCTATGGCAGGGAACGGCGCCAGTTCGACCGGATCCGCAAGATCACCGAGGAATACCGCACCCGCACCATGAAGGTGCTGCGAGTGTCGTTCCTGAGCGGCTTCGTGCTCGAGCTCGCCGCGAGCCTCTCGGTCGCGCTCATCGCCGTGTCGATCGGCCTGCGCCTCATCGACGGCGCGCTGTTGCTCGGCGTCGGACTGTTCGTGCTGCTGCTCGCACCGGAGGCGTTTCTGCCACTGCGCCAGGTGGGCGCACAATTCCACGCCGCGGCCGACGGCCTCGCCGCCGCCGAAGAGCTGTTCGCGATCCTCGACGACGACACGACGGCGACAGCGGATGCCCCGGCCGGCGCCCCGGCGCCCGCCGCGACATCCTCCGCGCCCGCTGACCGGCGATCGGGGGACCTGCACCTGGCGGGCGTCACCGTTCGGCGTGGCGACACCGTGGTGATCGACCGGCTGGACGCCCGGTTCGCACC
This sequence comes from Cryobacterium glaciale, assembly GCF_004402535.1. Lineage (GTDB taxonomy): Bacteria > Actinomycetota > Actinomycetes > Actinomycetales > Microbacteriaceae > Cryobacterium > Cryobacterium glaciale. The sequence goes on from NZ_SOEY01000030.1 coordinate 221,989, forward strand.
CGGGGAATTGAGCGTGGTGCGCGGCGTGAGCGGAGTCGGCAAGTCGACCCTCGTGGCCGCGCTGCTCGGTTTCGTTCCGCTGACCGGTGCGCTCACCCTCGGCGGCGTGGCGGTCAGCGCCGGAACGAGCCGGCCCTGGCTGGCCTGGGCCGGGCAGCGCCCCGGTCTGTTCCGCGGAACGGTGGCAGCGAATGTGGCGCTCGGCGCGGCATCCGCTGACGTGACTGTGCCAGTGCAGAGCGGGCCAGTGCAGAGCGGGCCAGTGCAGAGCGGGCCAGTGTACAGCACGCCAGACCCGGTTCTGGTCGCGCAGGCACTGCTCTGGGCCGGCGCCGCCGACCTGTCCCCGGCCACGGTGCTCGGGGTCAACGGTGAGGGTCTTTCTGGCGGCCAGGCGCAACGCGTCGCCGCCGCCCGCGCCATCTACCGCGCGCTCGCGACCGAGTGCCAGGTGCTGATCCTGGACGAACCAAGTTCAGCGCTCGACGCCGGCGCTGAGGCCGGTCTGCTCGCCGGGCTTCGTCAACTGGCTGACCAGGGGCGCGTCGTGATCGTCGTCAGCCACCGACCGGCCGTGGTAGCCGCCGCAGACCACGTGATCGAATTGCAGGAGCTCAGCCATGTCTGACGTCACCCTCCACGCGGCGGCCCGCGACGTGCTGCGCCTGGCCCAGCCGCGCGCACGCCGGTTTACGCCCGGCCTGCTGGCCGGCATCGGGAGCGCCGTCATGGCGGTGGCCCTGCTGGCCTGCTCAGCCTGGCTGATCACCCGGGCGGCTGAAATGCCGTCCCTCGCGTTTCTGGGAATGGCCGTTGTCGGCGTGCGCGCGTTCGCCATCTTTCGCTCAGTGTTTCGCTATCTGGAACGACTGACCAGCCACGACGCCGCATTCGCGCAGCTCGCGCACGTGCGCCTGGGAATCTTTCGTCGCATCGTTCCGCTCGCTCCGGCCGGGCTGGCGAGCACCGGGCGCGGCGATCTGCTCACCCGACTCGTGCGCGACGTCGACGACCTGCAGGACCTGCCGCTGCGCGTCGTGCAGCCGCTGCTGGTGGCCGGCATCACGGCCCTGCTCAGCGTTGTCGGCATCTGGCTCATCCTTCCCGCCGCCGGCCTCACCCTGCTCGCCTGCCTGCTGCTGGCCGGAGTGCTCGGAACCGTCTTCTCCACCAGCCTGGCCGCCCGGGCCGACCGGGAACTCGCACCGCTGCGCGGCGCCCTCGCCGACGAGGTTCTCGAAATCGTCGAGAACCTCGACGTGCTCACCGCCTTCGACGCCCTCAGCCCGCGGCTTGCTGCCCTCGCCCACACCGATGCGCGCCTGCGCCGGGCCACCCTGCGCCGGTCGGTCGGGGTGGGCGTTCAATCGGGGGTCGTGTCGCTGTTCGCCGGCCTCGCTACGCTCGGCGCGCTGTACTTCGGCATCCCCGATCTCACGACCGGCGGCGGGCTGCTCAGCCCGGTTCTGCTTGGCCCGACCCTCGTCGTCGCGGTGCTCGTGCCGATGGCAGTGTTCGAGGTCTTCGGCATGATTCCGCTCGCCATCGGAGCCTGGCGACAGGTGCGAGTGAGCGCCCAGCGCGTCGCCGACGGCGTTCCGGTTGCGGTGCCCGCCGAGATCCCCATCGACGTCAGCAACCCGCAGGCCGTGTTTGAGGCGGGCGCGGCCTCGACCTCGGTCGTGCTCGAACTGACCGATCTCGCCGCGCGCTGGCCCGGGCAGGTCGAACCGGGAGTGTGCGGGGTCACCCTGCGGCTCGCGCCCGGCGACCGCGTGCACCTCGCCGGGCCGAGCGGCGCCGGCAAGACCACCCTCGCCCAGACCCTCGTGCGCTTTCTCGACTACACCGGCTCGTACACACTCAATGGGATTGAGGCGCGGCTGCTCGCCCAAACCGAGGTGCGGCGCGTGGTCGGACTGTGTGAGCAGCGTCCCTGGTTATTTGACGACAGCATCCGTCAGAATCTGCTGTTCGCCCGCGATACCGCGACCGATGCCGAACTCGAGGCCGTGCTGGCCCGGGTCGGACTGGCCGAGTGGGCCGCCGGACGCGGCGGACTCGATGCCCGCGTGGGCGAGCGCGGGGCGCTCGTCTCGGGCGGCCAGGCCCAGCGCATCGCGCTGGCCCGGGCGCTGCTCGCGGACTTTCCGGTGCTCATCGTCGACGAGCCCACCGCCAACGTCGACAGCGCAGGGGCGGAAGCCCTCGTGCGGGACATCCTCACCGCGGCGGCTGACGCCCATCGCGCGGTGCTGCTCATCTCGCACACGCCTGTGCCCGACGACCTGGTGACCAGTCGGGTGACCCTGCCGGCGCGCAGCTGAGTCAGTCCATGTGGCGCAGTTCGCGGCGGTGCAGCCACTTCTTGATCAGGAACACCGCGAGCACGAACAGGGCGATCACGCCGACGAACAGGTAGCCGGCGAAGTGCAGCTGCCCGCTCAGTTCGCGGTAGCCGCCCGCCGCCGCCGAGCCGACGCTCACGTAGGCGAGGGACCAGATGACGCAGGCGGGTACCGTCCAGGCCATGAAGGTGCGGTACCGCATGCGGCTCGCGCCGACGGTCACCGGAATGAGCGAGTGCAAAACCGGCAGGAATCGGGAGATGAACACGGCAACACCGCCGCGCCGGTCGAGGTAGTTCTCGGCGCGAATCCAGTTGCGTTCGCCGATGCGCCGGCCGAGTCGGCTGCCTCGAATGAACGGGCCGAAGTGGTGACCGAGGGCGAAGCCGATGCTCTCCCCGGCCAGGGCGCCCACAATCACGGCCGCCACGAGAGTGACGAATTCGACCGGGCCGCTGACTGCCGTGCTGGCCACGATCACGATGGTGTCGCCGGGGATGACCAGGCCCACGAGCACCGAAGTCTCCAGCAGCATGCCCAGAAAGGCCAGCAGCGTACGAATGACCGGGTCGACGCCGGCGACGGTGTCCAGGATCCAGGTGAGGATGTCATTCATTTCTCCCAGCCTACGTGCTGCGCGCGATTCGACAAGGTCGTGCACCGGCGGTCGCCGACGTGCCCGCGCGGCGAAGCTAGGCTGGTCTGGTGACCGGCACCGTGCAGAGCAAGCTCCTGGCCGGCTGGTGGGACCCCGCGAAAGTTTTCGCGGCGCTCTACGCCGACGACCTTTATGCGTTTTGGCTCGATGCCGGCCCCGGCGCGCGCACCGGCGTCAGCTACCTCGGGGCGGCCTCGCCCCGTTCCCGTTTCGTCACTGCGTCGGTCGCGGACGGAACGGTCACCAGCCGGTACGTTCACCCTGCGGATGCTGCGCCGCCGGTCGTCACGCACGAGACGGTTTTCGAGTTCCTGCGTCGCGATCTGGCCGGGCACAGAGACGCGCCGACCGCGAACGTCGGGTTTGAGCTCGGCTGGGTCGGCTGGCTCGGTTACGAACTCGGCGCGCACACCGTCGGCACGCCCGTGCACGAGTCGCGCTACCCCGATGCGGCAGTGCTCGAAATCGACCGCCTGATCCGGTTCGACCACCACGAGCGCACGGTGACGCTCGTGGCCCGCACGACACCAGCCGACTCCGAAACGGCCGACGCCGACTGGTTCGACCGGACGGTTGCCGCCCTGGCGGCGATTGCAGGGGCGACCGGGCCGGCACGAGCGCCGACCCGCGCGGCTGTGCCGCCAGCATCCGCTGCGCCGCGCTGGCGTCACGGCCCCAGCGACTATGCCGCCTTGATCGAGACCTGTCTGGCGGCGATCCACGACGGCGACGCCTACCAGCTGTGCCTGACCAACGAAATACGGGTACCTGGTCGCTGGCATCCGGCCCTGACCTATGGTGTGTTGCGGGCTGGCAGTCCGAGCCACCACGGCGGTCTGCTGCGATTCGGTGATGTGGCGCTGCTCAGCGCGAGCCCTGAACAGTTTCTGCACGTGGGCCGGGACCGGCGCATCCGCACCAAGCCGATCAAGGGCACCCGGCCGCGCTCGGACGAACCGGGGGAGGACGACCGGCTCAAACTCGAACTGGCCAACAACGACAAGGAACGCGCCGAAAACCTGATGATCGTTGATCTCATGCGCAACGATCTCGGACGCATCGCGCAACTCGGCACGGTCGCGGTGTCAACGCTGCTCGCGGTGGAGAGCTACCCGCACGTGCACCAGCTGGTCAGCACCATCGAGGCACAGCTGTCACCGGGCGTCACCGTGGTGGATGCCATCGAGGCGTGCTTTCCGGCCGGCTCCATGACGGGCGCTCCGAAGCGGAGCGCGATGACCATTCTCGATTCACTCGAGTGCGGCTCGCGGGGAATTTATGCCGGTGCATTCGGCTACATCGGGCTCGGCGGCACCACCGATCTGGCCATCGTCATCCGTAGTATCGTGCTTGATTCCGCCGGGGCAAGCATCGGTACCGGTGGCGGAATCACCGCCCTCTCCACCGCCGCGGAAGAGATCGAAGAGACCCGGATCAAGGCGGCCGCACTGTTGGCGACCCTCGGTGTCGCCGCGCCCTAGTAATCTAAGGGGTGTGCACGTGCGCTTTGTCGCGCGTGCGTCCGAGGGCATGCTCCGCCGTGCACCCGAACCATCCCTGCAATGAATGAGAGTCACGTGGCACACGAGCACGAAAGCGTACGCATTGACGCGCGCGACGAGAGCGTACGCATTGACGCGCGCGACGAGAGCGACGAAGAAGTGTATGACTTCGCGGCGATCCAGGCGAAGTGGCAACCCATCTGGGACGAGCTCGCTCCGTTCAAGACCAGCGCCGAGGGTGACACCCGCCCCCGTAAGTACGTGCTCGACATGTTTCCGTACCCTTCAGGCGACCTGCACATGGGGCACGCCGAGGTGTATGCACTCGGTGACGTCGTGGCACGCTACTGGCGTCACCAGGGCTTCAATGTGCTGCACCCCATCGGCTGGGATTCCTTCGGGCTGCCCGCCGAGAACGCCGCCATCAAGCGCGGCATCGACCCGCGCGGCTGGACCTACGACAATATCGCTCAGCAGAAGAAGAGCATGAAGCTCTACGCGACCAGCTTCGACTGGGACCGTGAACTGCACACCAGTGACCCCGAATACTACAAATGGACCCAGTGGCTGTTCCTGCAGCTCTATAAGAAGGGCCTCGCCTACCGCAAGGACAGCTGGGTCAACTGGGACCCGATCGACCAGACCGTGCTCGCCAACGAGCAGGTCCTGGCCGACGGCACGAGCGACCGCAGCGGCGCCGTCGTCGTGAAGAAGAAGCTCACGCAGTGGTACTTCAAGATCACCGACTACGCCGACCGCCTGCTCGACGATCTCAATCAGCTCGAGGGGACCTGGCCGGCCAAGGTGCTCAACATGCAGCGCAACTGGATCGGACGCTCCATCGGAGCGGATGTCGACTTCGCGATCGAGGGTCGCGCGGAACGCGTCACCGTGTTCACCACCCGCCCCGACACCCTGTTCGGCGCCACCTTCATGGTCGTCGCGCCGGACTCTGACCTGGCGGCCGAACTCGTGGTCGAGTCCACCCCCGAGGAGCAGGAGGCCTTCCAGGAATATCTGGTGCAGGTACAACGCCGCACCGAGATCGAGCGTCAGTCCACCGATCGGCCCAAGACCGGCGTGTTCCTCGGCCGCTACGCGATCAACCCGGTCAACGGCGAACGCCTGCCCATCTGGGCTGCTGACTACGTGCTCGCCGACTACGGGACCGGCGCGATCATGGCCGTGCCGGCCCACGACCAGCGCGACCTTGACTTCGCCCGCGCCTTCGACTTGCCCGTGCGGGTCGTCGTCGACACCAACTCGCCGGCTACCGGCATTATCCCGGTGATCACGCAAGGCATGCTCGACGGCACTGAAGAACTGCCGGAGCTCGACCCGCTGAGCACCGGCATCGCCCTGGCGGGCGAAGGACGCCTGATCAACTCCGGTCCGCTCAACGGCCTGAGCAAGATCACCGCCATCAAGCGCATCATCGAACAGCTCGCTGCCGACGGCCTCGGCCGCGCCGCGAAGAACTATCGCCTGCGTGACTGGCTCGTCTCCCGACAGCGCTACTGGGGCGCTCCGATCCCGATCATCCACGGCGCCGACGGCACCGAGATACCGGTTCCCGAGGAGCAGCTGCCGGTGCTGCTGCCACCCGCCGAGGGCCTCGATCTGAAGCCCCGGGGAACCTCCCCACTCGGCGGCGCCGCCGACTGGGTCAACGTGCCGAATCCGATCGACGGCACACCGGCCCGGCGCGACGCCGACACCCTGGACACCTTCGTCGACAGTTCCTGGTACTTTCTTCGGTTCCTGAACCCGAGCGATGATACCAAGGCCTTCGACCCGAAGGAAGCCGAGAAGTGGGCGCCGGTCGACCAGTACGTCGGCGGCGTCGAACACGCGATCCTGCACCTGCTCTACGCGCGCTTCATCACAAAGTTCCTGTTCGATGAGGGCTATGTGAGCTTCACCGAACCCTTCACCGCGCTGCTGAACCAGGGCATGGTCATCCTTGACGGTGCCAAGATGAGCAAGAGTAAGGGAAACCTGGTCTACTTCACCGAGGAAATCGAACGCCACGGTGTCGACGCCGTGCGCCTCACGATGGCCTTCGCCGGTCCGCCGGAGGACGATATCGACTGGGCCGACGTCTCTCCCGTCGGCTCGGCCAAGTTCCTGGCCCGCGCCTGGCGCGTCGCCCGCGACGTCACGAGCGCGCCCGACGTGGAGTGGAAGACCGGCGACGTCACCCTGCGCCGCGTCACCCACCGGTTCCTGTCAGATGCGCCCGGCCTGGTGGAGTCGTTCAAGTTCAACGTCGTCGTCGCACGTTTGATGGAACTGGTCAACGCCACCCGCAAAGTCATCGACACCGGTGCCGGGCCAGCGGATGCCGCCGTGCGCGAAGCCGCCGAGGCCACAGCCATGGCGCTGAACCTGTTCGCCCCCTACGCGGCCGAAGACATGTGGGAGCACCTCGGTTACGAACCGTGTATCGCCCTCGTGCCGTGGCGCAAGGCCGAGCAGACCCTGCTCGTGCAGGAGTCGGTCACCGCGGTCGTTCAGGTCGACGGCAAGATGCGCACCCTGCTCGAAGTGTCGCCGAAAATCTCCAGCGAAGACCTTGAAAAACTGGCGCGGGACTCGGCCGCGGTCATCCGTTCGATCGGTGATCGGGAGATCATCAAGGTGATCGTGCGCGTGCCCAAGCTCGTCTCGTTCGTCACGCGCGCCTAACGCCCAACGCGGACGGGTCGGGGGTCTCCTCCACAAAGGTTCCCCCGACCGGGCTGTGCACCGATGTGCCGGCCGACGGCCAGCCGCTGCCCTGTGCCTCCTAGCCTGCGAGCATGCAGCCCGACCGTTCCCCCCTCGATCTGGAACGCCTCGCTGCCGCCGCCCGGGGGCGCCCGCGCCTCCGCGTCGGCGTCGGCGCGGCCGTCGTGCTGTTGTTATTGGCCCTCGTCGTGGCCGTCATAGTGTCGGCCATCGGCCAGCAGGCCGCGCAGCGCATGGTGGGGTCAGGAGCAGTTTCCCTTCCCTCCGGCAGCACTCCAGCAGACCCGTTTGATGCGGGAGCGAGCGCAGCGCCAGGCGTCGACGCTGGCGCCATCATCTTCGTGCACGTACTCGGGGCGGTCACGCGGCCCGGACTCTTCGAGCTGCACGACGGCGCCCGGGTCATGGATGCGGTTGCCGCCGCGGGCGGGCTGACCGCCGACGCCGATCCCGCCGGGGTGAACCTGGCCCGCATCCTCAGCGACGGCGAACAATTCTATGTTCCCCGCCAGGGCGAGGTGCCGCCGGGAATCCCTGCAGCGGCCTCCGGCTCTGCGGGAGCGAACGCCCCCGCAGCCAAGGTCAACCTCAACACCGCCACGGTGGCCGACCTGGATTCCCTGCCCCGCATCGGCCCGACGATGGCGCAGCGCATCATCGACTTTCGCACGACGAACGGCCGGTTCGCCAGTGTCGACGGGTTGCGTGACGTCACCGGGATCGGTGACAAAACGTTCGAGGCGCTCAAAGACCTCATCACGGTATGAGCCTCGACCTGCGGCTCGCGCTCCCGGCACTGGGCGTCTGGCTGACCGCCGGCCTGCTGATCGCAGCGCCGGAGGGGGCCGGGGCCGTCGCCGTGTCCTTGTGGCTGCTGGCCGGCGGGTGCCTGGCCCTGTTCGTCCTGAGCAGGATGCCGCGACGCAATCCGTGGCCGAGAGCGACGTCCGCTGCGCGCTGGCAGAAGCTGGGCGGCAGCGTCGTGCTCTGCTGCGCCGGCGCCGCCCTCGTGGCCACCGCCGTCGGCGTCTGGGCGCCGCTGCGTCTGCCGCTCGAGGTGCGTGGTGCCTCCGAATCGCACGCAACGGTCACGGCCACCGTCACCGTGTGGTCGGTTCCGGTCGCCGCGAAGGCATTCATCGGCAGTGGCACCTCGGGACGGGTGCGCTATCGGGCCACCCTGACCCAGTTCGACAGGCGTGGCGAGACGGCAAACGTCGCCAGCGCGGTGGTGGTCTTCGCCGAAGAGGCCAGGGACGGCAGCGAACCCGAGATCGGATCGAGTCTGCAGATGCGCGGCACGTTGCGCCTGACCGAACCGGGTGATGCGGCGGTCGCACTACTCTTCGCCACCGAAGCGGCTCGCAGCGTTGCTCCACCCCCGTGGTGGCTGCAATGGGCGAACGAACTGCGCGCTCGCTTCACCACCGCCGCAACGGATCTCGCCGGCGACGGGGGAGACCTGCTGCCCGGACTGGCCATCGGCGACACGAGCGCGGTGAATCCCGCCCTCGACTCCGCCATGAAGACCAGCTCCCTGAGCCACCTGACCGCCGTGTCTGGAGCCAACTGCGCGATCGTCATCGCGGCGATCATGCTGCTCGGCGGCTATCTCCGGCTGCGTCGCTCCTGGCGCATCGTGCTGTCGCTCCTGACGCTGCTCGGCTTCACCGTTCTGGTCACGCCGGAACCGAGCGTGCTGCGCTCGGCGGTCATGGCCACCCTCACCCTGGTGTCGATCGGCACCGGCCGCCCCGGACGCGGTGTGCCCACCCTGCTCTTCGTCGTGATCGGCCTGCTGGTGACCGATCCCTGGCTGGCCCGCAACTATGGTTTTGCCCTGTCGGTGCTCGCGACGGCCGGGCTCCTCGTGCTCGCCGGCCCGCTGACCCGCGTGCTCGCCCAGTGGATGCCGACGGCCCTCGCCGCGATCATCGCCATTCCTCTGGCCGCCCAGCTGGCCTGCCAGCCGGTGCTCATCCTGCTGAACCCCAGCCTGCCGCTCTACGGAGTACCGGCCAATATCCTGGCCGGGCCCGCCGCGCCGATTGCGACGGTGGTCGGGCTGGTCGCCTGCCTGACCCTGCCGCTCCTCCCCGGCGTGGCGGCGGTGCTGCTTGCCCTGGCCTGGCTGCCGTCCGCCTGGATCGCCGCCGTCGCGCAGGGGGTGTCCCTGCTGCCCGGTACCCGGTTGCCCTGGCCGGGCGGTGCACCGGGGGTGCTGCTGCTCGTGCTCGTGACCGTCCTCACGCTCGTCGTCGTGCTGCGCGGCCCATCGGCCCGGCCGGCTCGGTGGCCCGCCGCGGTGCTCGCCGTGCTCCTCGTCGGTCTGGGGGGATACGCCGGGTCCCTCATTGGCACGGGAATCGGCCGGGTCGCCTCGTTTCCGCCCGACTGGCAGATCGCGGCCTGCGACATCGGGCAGGGTGACGCCGTCGTGGTGCGGGACGGCGACCAGTACGCTCTCGTCGACGTGGGGCCGGACCCGCAGCTGCTCGCCGCCTGCCTCGCCGTGCTCGGCATCTCCCGGGTCGACCTGCTCGTGCTCACCCACTACGACCTCGACCACATCGGCGGGGTCGATGCCGTCATCGGCAAGGTCGACACGGCGCTGGTCGGGGCGCCGGAGAACGCCCAGGACAAGCTCCTGCACGAGCGGCTGCTGGCCGGCGGAGCGGCCGTGCGCCAGGCCGCGAGCGGCGATGCCGGCACGCTCGGCGGTCTGCGCTGGAACATCCTCTGGCCGGTTCGCGGTGCGACGACGATGCAGGTGGGCAACCCGGGAAGTATCACGATCCTGTTCGACGGGCGGGGCATCCGCTCGATCTTTCTAGGCGATCTCGGTGAGCAATCGCAGGATGCCCTGCTGCGGGCGTCGCCGCCCGGTCGGGTGGACGTGGTGAAGGTCGCGCACCACGGCTCGGCCGACCAGAGCCCGAAACTCTACGCTGAGCTGCGGGCGCGGGTCGGGCTGATTTCGGTCGGCGCCGCGAACACCTACGGGCATCCCACCGACACGCTGCTAAACACTCTCGCAGGGGTAGGAACACTGGCGGTGCGCACCGACCGGGAGGGTATGGCCGTCGTCGCGCCGGGCGCCGACGGCACGCTCGTGCTGTGGACCGAGAAGGTCGGCGACCGCGATCCCCCCGCCATTCCCACACCCCCGCAGACCGTGGCACCGGATGCTGCCGGCCGGGTCAGCGGTGCGGGTTAGGCTTGATCGACCCCGCACCAACCTCGAGGAGAGCGCCTTGGCCGCACGACCCGCCACCACCGGTTCCCGGGCCGGCAAGGCTGCACCCGCCCGAACGAATAAGGGCACCGTCATTCCCCAGCTCGGCTGGCACCAGGTGCGCCCGGCGCCGATCGTGCTCGTCTCGGGGACGGAAACCTTCCTCGCCGAACGCGCCATTCGCCAGTTGCGCGACTTTCTCAAGTTGGAAGACCCGAGCCTCGAGATCAGCGATGTGCAGGCCGACAGCTACGCCCCCGGCGAACTGCTGACCCTCGCGAGCCCGTCGCTGTTCGGGGAGCCGCGCCTGATCCGGGTCAGTAACGTCGAGAAATGCAGCGACACATTTCTGGTGGAGGCGCTCGACTACCTCGAGAACCCCGCCGAGGACACCTACGTCGTGTTGCGACACGGCGGGGGAGTGCGCGGCAAGAAGCTGCTCGACACGATCCGCAGCGGTCTCGGCGGCGCCATCGAAATCGTCTGCACCGAACTGAAGAAAGACACCGAGAAGTACGAATTCGCCGCCAATGAGTTCAAGGCGGCTGGCAAACGTGTCACGGCCAGCGCCCTGCGCCAGCTCGTCGCCGCGTTCTCCGACGATCTGGCCGAACTCTCCGCCGCCTGCCAGCAGCTCATCGCCGACGCGACGAGCGAGGTCACCGAGACCACGGTCGACCGCTACTACGGCGGTCGGGTCGAGACCAATGCGTTCAAGGTCGCCGACTGGGCCATCGCCGGCCGTAACGGCGAGGCATTGATCACCCTCCGCCATGCCCTCAGCTCCGGCGCCGACCCGGTGCCGATCGTCGCGGCGTTCGCCGTGAAGATTCGCACCATGGCCAAGGTGTTCGGGGCCCGGGGCGGTTCAGCCCAGCTCGGCGCCCAATTCGGGCTGGCCCCATGGCAGGTGGAACGCGCCCAGAAAGACCTCCGCGGTTGGAGCGACGAAGGCCTCGCCCGCTGCATCCTGATGCTCGCCGAGACGGATGCCGCCGTCAAAGGCGCGGGCCGCGACCCGGTCTTCGCGCTCGAGCGTCTGATCGGCGTCATCGCCCGGCGCGGCGAGCAGTAGCCCGAACCAGAGGGTCAGCGGTCGCCGGCGTCCGCGACCGTAATGGTGGAGCGGTTCAGGTAGAGCCAGACTCCATTCTGAAAGCTCGGGTTGCCGCAGACCCGACTGGCCACCCACACCGGCAGCAAGGTCGTCGAAGCGGCCAGGTCGCCCGACTTGGCCAGGGCCTCGAACGCGGAGGGCAGGCTCGGGCAGAATTCGAGCTGTACCCGGCCGGTGATGTCGGAGAATTGCACCGACACCGGTCGCTCAGCCGGCGGCACCAGAACACGCAGGGCCCCGAGCCCGGCGATGGCGAGCAGGGCCGCGATGGCGAACACCGCTCCGACTGCCGACAGCGAGCGGATGCGCCGAATCGTTCGCGCAGACCGGTCGGCCTCGAGATCGCCGGCACTCGGGTGAGCAGCAGTGCGGGTTTCGGGGTGGCGGCGCGCCGTAGCCACTGCTGCCGCGAGGTAGAAAGTGATTCCACTGAGAAACAGTACGAGCGCGACCAATGCCACCAGCCGCTGGTCTTGCGGGGTGACCGACACCCCGTCGCCGGCGTTGAGCGCCAGCCACCCGGCGACGGCCAGCGCACCGGCGCTCAGCAATGCGGCGAGAAAACGAGCGTGTACGCGACGATGCGGGCCGCTGGCGTCGGGGACAGAACTAACCGGTGGGGTGCTCTTCACGGCGTCAGTCTAATGGGGCGATCGGCTCCGCCACCCTCCCCGCAGATTTATCCGCTGCCGGCGGGCAGGAACCAGAAAACCCCCACCGGAAGGGCGGGGGTTTTCTGTGCTCGCGGTGCGGCATCCGCTCTCACGAGACGATGCGGTCACTCAGCGTGCGGGTGGAGCCAGAATGGATCAGACGAGGGCGACGATCAGACCAGTGCGCCGACAGCCTTCGCGATGGCTGACTTCTTGTTCGCAGCCTGGTTCTGGTGGATGACACCCTTGCTGACGGCCTTGTCGAGCTTCTTGGAAGCAAAGGCGAGACCGACGACGGCCTTGTCCTTGTCGCCAGCGGCAATCGCGGTACGAGTCGCGCGAATCGCGGACTTGAACTCGCTCTTGACGGCCTTGTTGCGCTCCTGGGCCTTCTTGTTGGTGCCAATTCGCTTGATCTGCGACTTGATATTTGCCACGTTTTTTACGCTTTCGTTAGGTTCTAGTACGGACAGCCGCTCAGCGGGTAGAGGGCGCTTCTGCGGCGAAAATCGTGCGGGGTGGGACCCAACACGCAAGCCAACCACTAACGCTACCAGCAATTGCCCTCACCCCAAAACTGGCCCGCGCCCGTTGAGTGGATGCTCGCCCCCTCGTTCACACAGTTGCGCCGGTGGATGGATGACCGCGCCCACGCCGATGCCGCGACCTCACCCGGCGCGCGACACCCGGTCAGCGATCCGCAGCAGGATCGTCGTGAAGCGCTCGGGCTGGGCCAGACTCGACAGGTGGGTCGCCCCCGGCACGACGATGACCTGGCCGTTGCGGCAGGCGGCCAGAAAGCGCCGCTCGTTCAGCCGAAAGTGATCGAGGGCGCCGTTGACCAGCCAGGCCCGGCCCGGATAGGCGGCGAGGCTCGCCAGGGGAGTCAGCGTCGACGTCGCGCGGAGTCCGGAATCCATCACGTCGAGCGCGGCGCCGCCGGCGAGCACATCGCGCGCGCCCGCAGCAGGCAGGAGCAGGCGCGCCAGGGTCTCGTGCAGCCAGAGTCCTCGGTCGGGCAGACGGTGAATGGTCCGGGCCAGCAGCCGATACCCCTCGAGGAGCACGCCCCGCGGTTCGGCGCTGCACCCCGCGGCGACGAGCCCGGCCACCCGGTCCGGGTGCTCGGCGGCGTAGGCCACGGCGTAATAGCCGCCGAGCGAGAGTCCGACCAGCAGCACCCGACCGCCGAGGACCGCCACCCCGTCGTCGATGGCGGCGAGCGCGGCCGGCACCGTGAACGGCTCCTTCAGGCGCTTGCCGTGGCCGGGCAGATCGATCGCGAGCACCGGGTACCCGGCGGCACGCAGCGTCTCCTCCTGAAAGCGCCACATCGTCGCCGAAGCGCGAATGCCGTGCACCAAAAGAACGGGCACGCGAGCCGCAGGAGTCTCCATGCCCGTGAGCCTAGCCAGCCGCACCCGGCGCAGGCTGACCGTCGGGCGAGGCTGACCGTTGTGCTTGCCGCCGCGCCGGCGTGCGCGACACGATCAGACTCCGGCGTGGTTTCGAGCCGCCATCGGCTCATACGTCGAGGTCGGCGCCGAGTTCGGCTGCCGCACAGGTCTCCGTTCCCGACGACTGCCATCTCCTTGCCGGATGTATCGGACGCGCCTGCTGCCCGTGGCGCCAGGCTGCGGACCGCCAACCCGCACCGAGCATGGAAGAATGGACGGACTATGTCACCGAGAGCCCTTCACGCGCTGGAACCGGCCGCCACGGCCCCCGAGTTCATCCGCAACTTCTGCATCATCGCCCACATCGACCACGGCAAGTCGACGCTCGCCGACCGGATGCTGCAGATCACCGGCGTCGTCGACGAGCGTTCCATGCGGGCCCAGTACCTGGACCGCATGGATATCGAGCGCGAACGCGGCATCACCATCAAGAGCCAGGCCGTGCGCATGCCGTGGGAGCTGGACGGCGTCACCTACGCCCTCAACATGATCGACACCCCCGGGCACGTCGACTTCACCTACGAGGTCTCGCGCAGCCTCGCCGCCTGCGAGGGCGCCATCCTGCTCGTCGACGCGGCCCAGGGCATCGAAGCCCAGACTCTCGCCAACCTGTACCTCGCCCTCGAGAACGACCTCACGATCATTCCGGTGCTCAACAAGATCGACCTGCCGGCCGCCGACCCCGAGAAGTACGCGCGCGAACTGGCGAGCCTCATCGGCGGACGCCCCGAAGACGTGCTGCGGGTGTCCGGCAAGACCGGCGCCGGGGTCGAGGAACTGCTGAACCTGGCCACGACCATGATTCCGGCGCCGAAGGGCAACCCGGATGCCGCCGCGCGCGCCATGATCTTCGACTCGGTCTACGACAGCTACCGCGGCGTGGTCACCTACGTGCGCATGATCGACGGCCACCTCAAGGCCCACGAAAAAATCCAGATGATGTCGACCAAGGCGACCCACGAGATCCTCGAGATCGGCGTGATCTCGCCGGAACCGGTGGAGAGCAAGGGCCTGAAGGTCGGCGAGGTCGGCTACCTGATCACGGGCGTGAAAGACGTGCGCCAGTCCAAGGTCGGCGACACCATCACGACCGCGGTGCGCCCCGCGACCGACGCGCTGCCCGGCTATGACGAACCGCAGCCCATGGTGTTTTCCGGGCTGTACCCGATCGACGGCAGCGACTACCCGGCGCTGCGCGAAGCCCTCGACAAACTCAAACTCTCCGACGCGAGTCTCGGGTACGAGCCGGAGACATCCGTCGCCCTTGGTTTTGGTTTTCGCTGCGGCTTTCTCGGCCTGCTGCACCTCGAGATCATCACCGAACGCCTCGAGCGCGAATTCAACATCGATCTGATCACGACCGCGCCGAGCGTGCCCTACGAGGTCACCACCGACGACAAGCGCACCATCACGGTCACTAACCCGAGTGAGTATCCCACCGGCAAGATCGCCAAGGTGCTCGAACCCATGGTCAAGGCGGCCATCCTCGCGCCCAAAGACTACGTCGGCGTCATCATGGAGCTCTGCCAGGGCCGCCGTGGCACCCTGCTCGGTATGGAATACCTCGGCGAAGACCGGGTCGAGATTCGCTACTCGATGCCGCTCGGTGAGATCGTGTTCGACTTCTTCGACATGCTCAAGGGCCGCACCGCCGGCTACGCCTCGCTCGACTACGAGCCCTCCGGCGAGCAGGAAGCCGACCTGGTCAAGGTCGACATCCTGCTGCAGGGCGAGCAGGTCGACGCGTTCAGTGCTATCGTGCACCGCGACAAGGCCTACGCCTACGGCGCGCTCATGACCGGGCGCCTGCGCAAGCTGATTCCGCGGCAGCAGTTCGAGGTGCCGATCCAGGCCGCGATCGGCGCCCACATCATCGCCCGCGAGAGCATCTCGGCGATGCGCAAGGACGTGCTCGCCAAGTGCTACGGCGGTGACATCTCGCGCAAGCGCAAGCTGCTGGAGAAGCAGAAAGAGGGCAAGAAGCGCATGAAGATGGTCGGCCGGGTGGAAGTTCCCCAGGAGGCTTTCATCGCCGCGCTGTCGGGGGACATCGAGACGAAAGACAAGAAGTAAAGCGGATGCGCAGGGCCACCTTCACCGACGCCGCCGTCAGCTACGCTGCCATCGGCGGCACGCTCGCGCCCGACCTGATGAGCTACCCGCCCAAGGGCTACCGCCCGCTGGAGCAGAGCGTCCGGCTCGGTAGTTCCCAGGAACGCTTCGAAGCGGCCACCAAGTTGCTGATGACCTGGGGAATCCAGCGCGGCAGCGGCATGGAGGTGACCGACCTCGAAAACGGTACCGGCGTGCAGTACACGCCGGTGACCTTTCAACCGGACGGCACCCCGGCGGCCGGCCAGCAGCATCCGGTCAACGAGGCGACCTTCGCCGACGACGGCACCCCGTACATCGCGAACGGCATGACGGCGACCCTGAGAATGAAGGTCTGGCTGTTCCACGTGACCGCGCCGGTGCGCGTCGTCTACGTGATCGACGAGGCCGCCCGCATCGGTTTCGCCTACGGCACCATGGCCGGGCACCCGGAAAGTGGCGAGGAATCCTTTATCGTCGAACATCGGGAGGACGACTCGGTCTGGCTGACCATCCGCTCGTTCTCGCGGGCCAGCACCTGGTATTACCGCCTGGCCTGGCCGGTGCTGCGCTTTCAGCAGGCCAAGTTCACCAAGCTGTACCTGCGGGCCCTGCACCCCGTGGGTGCCATCAAATAAAACGTACTGGAGCACCACCCATGGCCGGACCCCACCCCGTCGGCGACCCCGCGCCCGACGACGGCCTCCTTCCCGCTTCGGCGGCCGTTGACGCTGCCGGCCGGGATTTCGGCGTTTACCTGCACGTGCCGTTCTGCCGGGTGCGGTGCGGCTACTGCGACTTCAATACCTACACCGCGACCGAACTGCGCGGCGTCAAACAGAGCGATTATGCCAGCCAGGCCGTGCTCGAGGTCGAGGCGGCTGCCCGCATCCTCAGCGCATCGGGAGTGTCAGACCGACCCGTGTCCACCGTGTTCTTCGGGGGTGGTACGCCGACGCTGCTGCCGGTGACCGACCTGACCCGCATGCTCGCCGCGGTGCGTGAGCAGTGGGGCCTGGCAGACTGCGCCGAGGTCACCACCGAGGCGAATCCCGATTCCGTCGACGCCGCCTACCTCGGCGCCCTGGCCGATGCCGGATTCACCCGGGTGTCGTTCGGCATGCAGTCCGCCGTGCCGCACGTTCTCGCGACCCTCGAACGTACCCACGATCCGGACCGGGTGCCGCTCGTCGTGGAGTGGGCCCGCGCTGCCGGTCTAGACGTGAGCCTCGACCTCATCTACGGCACGCCGGGGGAGGCCCTCGCCGACTGGCGCACGAGCCTCGAGCAGGCCCTCAGCCTGCAGCCGGACCACCTGAGCGCGTACTCGCTCATCGTCGAGGACGGCACCAAACTCGCCAGGCAGATTCGCCGTGGCGAGATCGCCCCGACCGATGACGACCAGCAGGCCGACTTCTACGAACTCGCCGACGAACTGCTCGCCGCCGCCGGCTACGACTGGTACGAGGTCAGCAATTGGGCCACGAGTGACGCGCACCGGTCCCGGCACAACCTCGCCTACTGGACCGGCCAGGATTGGTGGGGCGTCGGCCCCGGTGCGCACAGCCACGTCGGTGGGGTGCGCTGGTGGAACGTCAAACATCCGGCCGCCTACGCCGAACGGATGCTGTCCGGCCTCTCCCCGGCCGCCGGCCGCGAAACGCTCGACGCGCCGACTCGTGAGCTCGAGAGAATCCTGTTGCAGAGCCGCATCCGCACCGGCATTCCGGTCGCGTCGCTGTCGGCGGCGGGCCGCCGAGAGGTCGCCGGGCTCATCGCCGACGAGCTCGTCAGTGCCAAAGCCGCCCTCGCCGGGACAATCGAATTGACCCTGCGCGGACGGCTTCTCGCCGATGCCGTGGTGCGGCGGCTCAGCGACTAGAGCGTGGAGTTGCTGACCGGCAGCGGCCTCAGCTGACGAACTTGATCGTGAGCGGGTAGCTGTAGCCTTCGCCGCGGTTGGCGGCCAGCGCAGCCAGGATCATGAACACGAGGGCGACGATGGCAAGCGGTGCATACAGGATGCCGCCGATGCCGATGGTGACGATGGTGATCGGAACGAGCACGGCCGCGTAGATGTAGTACGAAATCTGAAAGTTCAGGGCGGTCGCGGTGTGCGCGCGAATGAACGGGCCGCGATCGCGAAGCATGAGGTAGCCGATCAGGGCCGGCAGGAAGCTGAAGAGGATGCCGCCGACATGGATCAACGTCGCCCATAGTTTCTCGTCAGCCGGGCTCATCGGGTTGGTGGGGGTCGACTGGTACGGGTTCTGTTCAGACATGGGGACCTCCTGGTTTACGCCCGGTCACTGGCACGGCGGTGCCAGTGACCTCCAGACTAATCGCCCCGCTGCCCACACGTCGCTGCGGGCTACTTGATCAGGCCTATTTAAGTAAACGCAGGGCGAACGGATACCGGTAGTTCTGGCCGTCCTTGGCCTTCAGAAAGCCCATAATCGATAAGATCACCCCGGCCACCCAGAGCAGCCAGGCCAGACCGATGAGCAGCCCGCCGATCCCGAAGGTGACGATCGCCAGGATGAACGAGGCCACATTGATCGCGACATATCCGATCAGCAGGGTGATCTGAAAGTTCAGCGCTTCCTTCGCCTCCGTGTTGGTGAAACGACCGCGATCCTTGAAGACCAGCCAGATGATCAGGGCCGGCAGAAAACTCAGGATGCCGCCGAGGTGCGCCAGCGAAGCCCACTGGCGATCGTCGGCCTCCGAGAGGGGAGCCGCAACGACGGGGGTGGCGTACGGGCCGCCGGCAGGTGGTTGTCCGTACTGCGGTTGGCCGTTCGGCGGTTGGCCATACTGTGGCTGACCGACATTCGGCTCATGGTAGTTGGGATCGCCGGGGGGTTGTGCCTGTGGATCGCTCATAATCGTGCCTTTCGCTCAAAGCGGTGGGAGCCTACAGCGGTAATTAAACGCTCGCTTCGGGATACTGGCAATGGGCGCGCTCAGCCGGAACTCTGCCGGTCGCGATAGACTTAGCAGTCAGCGGATGCGAGTGCCAACGACGTGCCGACAAACCTGCGTTCCAGCGTGCCCACCGGCGCGCGCGGGGGTGCACATCCGCTCGAGTGGAGCAGTACCCCAAGAATCAGGAAGGCGGGCGCAATGGTTTCCGACCGTGGCCTCGATGTTCTGCGCGTCATCGTGCAGGACTACGTCGCCTCCCGTGAACCCGTCGGGTCCAAATCCATCGTCGACCGGCACGCGTTCGGAGTCTCCGCCGCTACCATCCGCAACGACATGGCCCTGCTCGAGGAAGAAGAGTTGATCGCGGCGCCGCACACCTCCTCCGGACGCATTCCCACCGATAAGGGTTACCGGGTCTTCGTCGATCACCTCGCCGACCTGCGCCCGCTCACGCCAGCCCAACGTCAGGCGATCGAGACCTTTCTCGGCCATTCCGCCGACCTCGACGAGGTGCTCGTGCGCAGCGTGCGACTGCTCTCGCAGCTCACGCACCAGGTCGCCCTCGTGCAGTACCCCTCCCTGTCCCGGGCCAAGGTGCGCCACATCGAGTTCGTCCCGCTGACCGAGACGCGCATCCTGTCGGTGTTGATCACCGATTCCGGCGGGGTGGAACAGCGGGTGATCGACCTGCCACGTGCGCTCGACGAGCAGACGCTCGGCGAGGTGCGTGCGCGTCTGAATGTCGCCGTCGTCGGGCTCGGAATGGCCGAAGCGAGTGTGGCCCTCGCCGCGAGCGTCTGGCCGGGATCCCCGGCGCTGCAACCGATCGTCGATCTGATCGCGAAGACCCTCGCCGACCAGATCGGCGCCAACCGCCAGGACAAGCTCGTCATGGCCGGAGCCGCGAACCTGGTGCGCACCGAGGACGACTTCTCCGGCAGCATCTATCCGGTGCTCGAAGCGATCGAAGAGCAGGTGGTGCTGCTGCGCCTGTTCTCCGAAATGGAGACCGACCAGCACGGCGTCTCGGTGAGCATCGGCCGCGAGAATGCGGCCTTCGGTCTGCCAGAGGCGAGCGTGCTCACGAGCGGCTACACCGCAGGCGGCAACCTCGCGAGACTCGGTGTGCTCGGGCCCACCCGCATGGACTACTCCAACAATATGGCGGCGGTGCGCGCCGTCGCCCGCTATCTCTCCCGCTTACTCGGCGAGACCTAGATTTTTCCTGGCCGCGCTGCGGCACCGACCCAATTCGAACAACATCCTCAAGGAGAGCCACCTTTGGCTGACCACTACGAAGCGCTTGGCGTTGACCGCGACGCGACCACCGATCAAATCAAGAAGGCGTACCGCCGCCTCGCCCGTGAACTGCACCCCGACGTGAACCCCGGCGCCGAGGCGTCGGAACGGTTCAAGAGCATCACGCACGCCTATGACGTGCTGAGCGATGCGAAACAGCGCCAGAAGTATGACCAGGGCGGCCAGAACGGCGGCTTCGACGGGCAAAACTTCGGCAACTTCGGTGACATTTTCGAGACCTTCTTCGGCGGGGGCGGCGGAAGCAGCCGCGGCCCGCGCTCCCGCCGCGAACGCGGCCAGGACGCCCTCATCCGGGTGGAACTCGACCTCGACGAGGTCATTTTCGGCACGCACCGTGACCTCGAGGTCGACACCGCGATCGTCTGCGCCACCTGCCAGGGCTCGTGTTGTGCTCCCGGCACCCAACCGATCACCTGCGACATCTGCCACGGTACCGGCAGCATCCAGCGAGCCGTACGCTCCCTGCTCGGCAACGTCATGACGTCGAGCCCGTGCGGTTCCTGCCGCGGTTACGGCACCATCATCGCCACACCGTGTATGACCTGCTCCGGCCAGGGCCGCGTGCGCGCCCGCCGCACGGTCCCGGTCGACATTCCGGCCGGAGTCGACACCGGCCTGCGCCTGCAGATGCCCGGCAGCGGCGAGGCCGGCCCCGCCGCCGGCCCCAACGGTGACCTGTACCTCGAGATGAAGGTGCGCCACCACGACGTGTTCAGCCGCGACGGCGACGACCTCATGTGTTCGCTCGACGTGCCGATGACCAGCGCCATACTCGGCACGAGCGTCACCGTGAAGGCCCTCGACGGCGACATCGAAGTGGATATCCGACCCGGCGCGCAGAGTTCCGAGGTGCTCACGATCAAGGACCGCGGCATCACCAAGCTGCGCGGCAGCGGCCGTGGCGACCTCAAGATCGGCATCCACGTGGTCACCCCGAGCAAACTCGACCACAAGGAACGCGAGCTGATCGAGCAGTTCGCCGCCCGCTATGCTGCCCCGGCGCCCACGCTGAGTCAGTACCAGCAGGGCCTGTTCGCCAAGCTGCGCGACCGGTTCCTCGGCTAAGGTGGCACATTTCTACCTGCAGGAAACGCTCCGCACGATCGATAGTCGCCCGGGGCAGGTCGTGACCGTCGACGGCGCCGAGGCTCGCCACGCGGTCACGGTCAGTCGGGTGCGTCCCGGGGACCGGCTCCGGCTGGGCAATGGGGCCGGGTTGCTGCTGGCGGGGACGGTGCTGACGGCGGAGGCTGCGGCATTGACCCTGCGCGTCGACGACGCGAGCGAGACGCCGGCTGCGACGCCGCGCATCCGCCTGGTGCAGGCCCTCGCCAAGGGCGACCGTGACGAACTCGCCATCCAGGCCGCCACCGAACTCGGCGTCGACGGCGTCATTCCGTGGTCTGCCGCCCGCTCCATCACCAAGTGGGAGGGCGCGAAGATCGCCAAGGGCCACGAGCGTTGGAGCAGCATCGTGCGCGAGGCCAGCAAACAGTCGATCCGGGCCTGGCTGCCGGGTGTAGCCCCGCTGGCCAGCACCAAACAGCTCGCCGTACTCGCGGCCACCACCCGGATGCTGCTGCTCGAACCGACCGCGACCCGTCGCCTCACCGAGGTGGCCGCGCCCACCGATGACCGCGATATCCTGCTCGTCGTCGGCCCGGAGGGCGGAATCTCCCCGGCCGAACTGCTGCTGCTCGAGCAGGCCGGCGCTACCCAGGTACGCCTCGGCGACACCGTGCTGCGCACCTCGACCGCCGGTCCGGCCGCTCTCGCGATTCTCAATGCGACGCTCGGCCGTTGGTAGCCCGTGCTGGTGGGTGTGTGTGCCGCTGGTAGCGCGGGCCGCTGGCAGCGCCGCTTAAGATAGAGGCATGTCTTCTTCTGGCGCCCAGCCGACCATTTTCAGCCGCATCATCGCGCGTGAGATTCCGGCGACGATCGTGGCCGAGACCGAACACATCATCGCGTTCCTCGACATCGCACCGAAAGCCCCGGTGCACGTCGTCGTGACCACCAAAGACCCGCAGTACCAGAACGTGGTTGAACTTGCCGCCGGCAACCCGGTCCTGCTCGCCGAACTCGTCGCCGTGGCCGAGCAGATCGCAGCCGTTCGCACCAACGGGCAGTTCCGCCTCGTCTTCAACACCGGGGCCGCCGCCGGTCAGACCGTGTTCCACGTGCACGCGCACGTCCTGGGCAGCTCTCAACCAACCGAATCGCTGGGGGAGGACTCGCTTGGCGCACTCTGATTCGAACAAGGCAGAATTGCGCTTCTCCGTCGACGGCGTCGCCATGGTGCGCCTGCTCGGCCCCGACGACCGTTACCTGAGCACCATCGAGGCCGCCTACCCCAACGTCGACGTGCACGTGCGCGGCAATGACGTCACCCTCGGCGGCAGCGCCGACGACGTCGCGGCCGTGCGCCGCCTGATCGACGAACTGCAACTCGCCCTGCGCACCGGCCACGACCTCGGCGAGACCGAGGTCGCCACATCCGCACGGATGCTCGCCGCCGACAGTTCCGTGAGTCCCTCCGCCCAGCTCGGCGCCCCCATCCTGACGGCCCGCAACAAGAGCATCCGGGCCAAGTCGATCGGCCAGAAGGACTACGTCGACGCGATCGACGACAACACCATAGTGTTCGGCATCGGCCCGGCCGGTACCGGCAAGACCTACCTGGCCATGGCGAAGGCGGTGCGCGCTCTGCAAAACAAGGAGGTTGAGCGCATCATCCTGACCCGCCCGGCGGTCGAGGCCGGCGAGCGGCTCGGTTTTCTGCCCGGCACCCTCACCGACAAAATCGACCCCTACCTGCGGCCGCTCTACGACGCCCTGGGCGAGATGCTCGACCCCGAACTGATTCCCAAGATGCTCGCCGCCGGCACGATCGAAGTGGCGCCGCTGGCCTACATGCGTGGTCGCACCCTCAACGCGAGCTTCGTCGTACTCGACGAAGCCCAGAACACCACGCCGGAACAAATGAAGATGTTCCTGACCCGGCTCGGCTTCGGGTCGAAGATGGTCATCACGGGCGACGTCACCCAGATCGATTTGCCGGCCGGTACGAGCGGCCTGAAACTGGTCACCCGCGTGCTCGACGGGATCGACGACATCCACTTCGCCTACCTGAGCAGCGCCGACGTGGTGCGGCACTCGCTTGTCGGCCGCATCGTCGACGCCTACACCGATTACGACGCGCAGAAGCAGGCCCTCCGCCAAGAGAGTGCCGAAGCCCGAGAATTCGCCACCCGCGGCCCGCAGCGCACTCCTGCGTCCGGCCGCAACCCGAAACGGAGTTCCAGTTGAGCATCGAAATCAACAACGAGTCGACCATCCCCGTCGATGAAGCCGCCATTTTGCGCCTCGCTGCCTTCGCGCTCGACACCATGCACGTGCACGCCGACGCCGAACTCGCGATCGTGCTCGTCGACGAGGGTGCCATGGAGCAGCTGCACGTGCAGTGGATGGACGAACCCGGCCCCACCGACGTTCTGAGCTTTCCGATGGACGAACTCCGCCCGGGTACCGAGGAGCAGGAGACCCCGCCGGGACTCCTCGGCGATATCGTGCTCTGCCCGCAGGTCGCCAAGGAGCAGGCCGAGACTGCCGGCCACAGCACCCTCGACGAACTGCTGCTGCTGACGACCCACGGCGTGCTGCACCTGCTCGGCTTCGACCACGCCGAACCGGCGGAAGAGAAGGAGATGTTCGGCATCCAGCGCGACATCCTCATCGGCTTCGCCATGCAGGAACGACAACGCCACTGATGCACATCGTGTGGTTCATGTACTCGGCCGTCGTCCTGGTCATTTTTGCCGGTCTGATGGCCGCCGTCGATGCGGCGATCACCGGCCAATCCCGCGCCGACATCGCCGGCCTGGTGGCGAATCATCGCGCCAAACGATCGCTCCAGGCGATTGCCGACGATGCCGGTGCGCACCTCAACGCCATCAACTTCATCCGCATCACCGCAGAGACGACCGCGGCCGTGCTGGTGACCCTTGTCTTCGCGACGACCATCGACGCCCTCTGGCTGGCATTATTGCTGTCGGCGCTCATCATGACCTCGGTCTCGTTCGTGCTGGTCGGCGCGAGCCCGCGCAGCGTCGGCCGCGCCCACCCGGTCGGCCTGCTGACCGCGACCGCCCTGCTCGTGCACATCGCCCGCGTGCTGCTCGGACCGATCGCCAACGCGCTGGTCGCCCTCGGTAACCGGGTCACTCCGGGACGCACCAAACTCACCACCTTCACCTCTGAAGACCAGCTGCTCAGCATGGTCGATGAGGCCACCGAACTCGACGTAATAGAAGAAGACGACCGCGAACTCATCCACTCCATCTTCGAGTTCAGCGACACGGTCGTGCGCGAGGTGATGATTCCGCGCACCGACATGATCACCATCGACGCCGACGCGAGCATCGACGCCGCCATGGGTCTGTTCCTGAGCAGCGGAACCTCCCGCCTGCCCGTGCTGGACGGGCAAGTCGACGACGTGGCCGGCATCTTGTACCTGCGCGACGTGGCCCGGCTGGTGTTCGAACGGCCCATCAACGCCCTCCAGCTCACCGTGGCCGATCTGGCCAGGCCGGCCGTCTTCGTG
The DNA here is from genome assembly GCF_004402535.1 of Cryobacterium glaciale. GTDB lineage: Bacteria > Actinomycetota > Actinomycetes > Actinomycetales > Microbacteriaceae > Cryobacterium > Cryobacterium glaciale. Next base: position 246,631 of record NZ_SOEY01000030.1, read on the forward strand.
CCCGAGTCGAAGAAGGCCGACGACATGCTGCGGCAGATGCAGCTCGAGTCCAACCACCTCGCCATGGTCGTCGATGAGTACGGCGGAATCGCCGGCCTGGTCACCCTCGAAGACCTGATCGAGGAGCTCGTCGGCGATATCTCCGATGAGTACGACCGCGACGTGGTCGAGGTCGAAGACCTCGGGGGCGGGCAATTTCGGGTGAGCGCCCGGCTTCCGGTCGATGAATTGGGCGAGCTGTTCAACCTCGAACTCGACGACGACGACGTCGATTCCGTCGGTGGTCTGCTGGCCAAGGCCCTCGGACGTTTGCCCGTGGCCGGGTCGGTCGCCTCGGTGAGCGGCTTGAACCTCACCGCCGAACGCACCGAAGGCCGCCGCAAGCGCATCAGCACCGTGCTGGTGGAACGCGATGCGGCGTTGATCGATGCGCAGACCGCATTCCTCACGGTACCGACGAGTACCCCAAAAACAGTGTCAGATGATGAAGGAGAACGGTCATGACCGGAGCAACCGAGCCCCACCCGAGCGGGTACCGAGCGGGATTCGTCTCGTTCGTGGGACGCCCCAACGTGGGCAAGTCCACCCTGACGAACGCGCTGGTGGGCGAGAAGGTTGCGATCACCTCGTCGAAGCCGCAAACCACTCGCCGCGCCATTCGCGGCATCGTGCACCAGAAGAACGGCCAGCTCATCCTGGTCGACACTCCCGGCATCCACCGCCCGCGTACCCTCCTCGGTGAGCGCCTCAACAGCCTCGTCACGGCGACGCTCGCCGGCGTCGACGTGATCGGACTGTGCATTCCGGCCAACGAGCCGATCGGCCCGGGGGACAAGTTCATCAACGAGCAACTGGATGCCTTCCCGCGGGCCAAGAAGGTCGCCATCGTCACCAAGATTGATGCGTCCTCCAAAACCAATGTCGCCAACCAGCTTCTGGCCGTTTCCCAGTTGCGGGACTGGGAGGCGATCGTGCCGATCTCCTCGACCAGCCGCATCCAGCTGGACACCCTCGCCACCGAACTACTGCGCCTCCTGCCGTATGCGGACGCGCCGCTCTACCCGGCCGACGCGGTCACCGACGAGACACTCGAATCGCGCATCTCGGAGTTCATCCGGGAGGCCGCCCTCGAGGGCGTCACGGATGAACTGCCGCACTCCATCGCCGTGACCATCGACGACATCATCGAGCGTGACGACCAGGAACTGGTTGAGATCTACGCCAACCTGTTCGTGGAGCGGGACAGCCAGAAGGGCATCATCATCGGCAAGTCGGGCAGCCGGCTGAAGGACGTCGGTACCCGGGCGCGCAAACAGATCGAACCGCTCGTCGGCAAGCGGGTGTTCCTGTCACTGCGGGTCAAGATCGCCAAGGAGTGGCAGCGCGACCCGAAGCAGCTCGGTCGTCTCGGCTTCTAGTCGTTCCGGCCGCTGGTGAGCGGGCAGCAAACCGTGGTCTCAGCGCTGCCAAACGGTGCTAGCCTGAAATCGTGTTGAACGGTGCGCTCCTCCTTAGCTGCCGCGACGAGTCCTAATCTGAGGCCTCCCTCGTCGCGGAGTTCGTCGTTGGCTGTACGACACCCACGAGGAAACAGGACCATGAAGAACAATCAGACCGCATCCACACTGCCGATCCACCGCTACCGCCCGTATCACGAGCAGTTCGCCGTTGACCTCGACGATCGCACCTGGCCGAGCAAACACATCACGGTCGCCCCGCGCTGGTGCGCGGTCGACCTGCGTGACGGCAACCAGTCGCTCATCGATCCGATGAGTCCAGAGCGCAAGCGCATCATGTTCGATCTGCTCGTGCGCATGGGCTACAAGGAGATCGAGGTGGGCTTTCCCTCGGCGAGCCAGACCGACTTCGACTTCGTGCGCAGCCTCATCGACGAGAACGCCATTCCCGACGACGTCACCATCCAGGTGCTGACCCAGGCCCGCGAGCACCTGATCAAGCGAACGTACGAGGCGATCACCGGGGCCAAGCAGGCCATCGTGCACTTCTACAACTCCACGAGCATCCTGCAGCGCGAGGTCGTCTTTCGCGAGCAGAAGCAGGGCATCGTCGACCTGGCCCTTTTCGGGGCGCGCCTCTGCAAGCAGATGGAAGCGACCATTCCCGGCACGATCATCTACTACGAGTACTCCCCGGAGAGCTTCACCGGCACCGAGCTCGACTTCGCCGTCGACATCACCAACCAGGTCGTCGAGATCCTCGCGCCGACCCCGGAACGCAAGGTCATCGTCAACCTGCCGGCCACCGTCGAGATGGCCACCCCGAACGTGTACGCCGACTCCATTGAGTGGATGAGCCGTCACCTGACCCAGCGCGAGAACATCCTCATCTCGCTGCACCCGCACAACGACCGCGGTACCGCGATCGCCGCCGCCGAGCTCGGCTACCTGGCCGGCGCCGACCGCATCGAAGGCTGCCTGTTCGGCAACGGTGAGCGCACCGGCAACGTCGACCTCGTCGCCCTCGGCGTCAACCTGTTCACGCAGGGCATCGACCCGCAGATCGACTTCAGCAACATCGACGAGATCAAGCGCACCGCCGAGTACTGCAACCAGCTGCCGGTGCCCGAACGCAACCCGTGGGCCGGCGACCTCGTCTTCACCGCGTTCAGCGGATCCCACCAGGACGCCATCAAAAAGGGCTTCGAGGCCATGGACGCCGACGCTGCCAAGCAGGGCTGCACCGTCAACGACCTGGTCTGGGCCGTTCCCTACCTGCCGATCGACCCGAAGGACCTCGGCCGCAGCTACGAAGCCGTGATCCGGGTCAACTCGCAGTCCGGCAAGGGCGGTGTCGCCTATCTGCTCAAGACCGACCACGCCCTCGACCTGCCGCGCAAGTTGCAGATCGAGTTCTCCGGGGTCGTGCAAGCCAAAACCGATGCCGAGGGCGGCGAGGTGACGAGCGAGCAGATCTGGGACGTCTTCAATGACGAGTACCTGCCCGCCACGATCAAGAACCCCGAAGCCAAGTGGGGTCGATTCGAACTGCACTCCACCCGCACGTCGAGCGACCTGTCCGGAACGGTCGACCTCGCCGTCGAACTGCGCGACGGCGACACCGTGGCGCAGGCCACCGGTACCGGCAACGGCCCGATCAACGCGTTCCTCGGCGTCATGGCCGAACGTGGCATCGCGATCACCCTGTACGACTACGTGGAGCACGCTCTCTCAGCCGGCGGCGACGCGCAGGCGGCCGCCTATGTCGAGCTCGACGTGAACGGCAAGCGCTACTGGGGCGTCGGCATCGACGCGGACATCTCCACCGCATCGCTCAAGTCGGTCGTTTCCGCGGTCAACCGCGGCATCCGCGCCGAGGTCGGCGACCTGGAACTGGCCGCCGTCTAAGCAGCGCGCATCCGCTCGCACCAACTGAGCACACACGAAAGCCCAGCCTCATCACTGAGTCTGGGCTTTCGTTGCACCATCCGGGTGCGGTCATGGCGGTGTCGGGCTAGCGATGATTAGGCCAGCGCGGGCAGGTGCACCGTTCGATCTGTCGTGCTGGCAGTGAGAACAGCGCTGCCGAGCAGCGAGCGGCAGTCGTCGATCGCGCGCTCGAGCAGGGTATACAGCCGGGCGTCGGGGTCGGCAATGCAGGCCTCGCCGATGCCCTGCACGCCGACGCGAATGATCGTGTCGGCGGTGCGCGGTGTGAACTTGGTGTGTGACCAGGAGTGCACGCTGCCGATGAAGTCGCGGGCCCAGCGTTCGGCATCGGGCGCTTGATCGAGGGCTGCCCGGATGAGCGGTCGCACCCGCTCGGCCAGTGCCGGATCAAGAACGGATGCGTTCCGCTCGCAGGTCAGCACCCCCACGGCGAGCGCGCGCTGACGATCCAGACTCGCCACCGGAAGCGCTTCACAACCGGTACGCAGGGCGACCATGACCTCGATCCGCCTGTCGGAACCGGTCAGGCCGATCACCGACGGAATCAGCAGGGCCAGCCGCGACCTCGAGTCGTCGGAACTGCAGTCGTTGACCATGCGCGCCAGCGATGCCAATACCGGATGGGTGCAGGCGGGGTGGTCGCTCCAGGACTCGCCAGCGAGATAGGAGGCGAATTCCATGAAGCAGCCGCCGCTCTTGGGCGTGCGGTGTTTGCCACGCGACAGCACGGGCATAATGTCGGGCAGACTGCCCTGGACTGGTTTCATGAAAAACCTCCATACCACGGGGACTACGTGTCCTAAGTCTCCCCCCGTCCGGCGGGAAAAACCAGTGCCAGTCACGACTAGTGACAGAAATTCAGCGACCAAAATGCCGTCGCGTTGAATGGTCGGCCCGCCGTGACCGCGTCGTCCCGGCAGAGTGGGATAATTACCTGTGCCTGTCTACCGAGATGAAGCCGTCGTGCTGCGCACCCACAAGCTGGGTGAAGCCGACCGCATTGTCACCATGCTCACCCGAGCTCACGGCAAGGTGCGCGCCGTCGCCAAGGGAGTGCGCCGCACCGGCTCCAAATTCGGTGCCCGGCTCGAGCCGTTCATGGTCGCCGACGTGCAGCTGTACGAGGGCCGCAACCTCGACATCATCACCCAGGCCGAGTCGCTCGGCTCCTACGGCGCCCTGATCACCGCCGACTACGGAAGCTACACCGCGGCGAGCGTCATGGTGGAAACCGCCGACAAACTCACCGAATCCGAGGGGTCGCTGCAGCAGTACCTGCTGCTGGTCGGTGCGCTGCGATCGCTGTCGCGCCAGGAACACGGCTCCCACCTCACCCTCAACTCCTACCTGCTGCGCGCCGTGTCGATGGCCGGCTGGGCCCCGAGCTTTCAGGACTGCGCCCGCTGCGGCGCCGTAGGCGAGCACAGCGCGATGGTCGTGCAGCTCGGCGGGATCGTCTGCGATTCCTGCGCCGCGCCCGGTTCGCCCCGCCTCGATGCGGCCACGATCGGCTTGCTGAGCGCCCTGCTCACCGGCGATTGGGAGCACGCGAGCGCGAGCCCCGAACGCACCCAGAGCCAGGCGGCTGGCGTCGTTGCCGCCTACACGCAGTGGCATTTGGGTCGCGGGCTTCGCTCGCTGGAACACGTCGTCCGATGATGGCCGGTCTATTCGGCCACAGAGGCTCCACGCACGCGCCGGTCAAGCACCGCGACGCGGTCCCATTCCAACCGCTCGACTGGACCGGCCTCTACCCGCCCGAGCTGCCCCGCAAGGCCGTGCCGGAGCACGTCGCCGTGGTCATGGACGGCAACGGCCGCTGGGCCAACGGCCGGGGTCTGACCCGGGTCGAGGGGCACAAGGCCGGCGAAGCCGCCCTGCTCGACGTCGTCGCCGGCGCCATCCAGATCGGGGTCAAGCACCTCAGCGTCTACGCCTTCTCCACCGAGAACTGGAAACGTTCGCCCGACGAGGTGCGTTTTCTCATGGGCTTCAACCGCGATGTGCTGCATCGCCGCCGCGACCAGCTCAACGACTGGGGGGTGCGCATCAAGTGGGCCGGGCGCAAGCCGAAGCTGTGGGCATCCGTTATCAACGAACTGCAGTTCGCTGAGAAACTGACCGCCGGAAATGACGTGCTCACCCTCACGATGTGCGTGAACTACGGCGGTCGCACCGAGATAGCGGATGCCGTGCGCGCGTTGGCCGAGGACGTCGCCGCTGGCAGGCTGAAGCCGTCGGGCATCACGGAGAAAGCCATCGCCCGGCAGCTGTATGTGCCGGAGTTGCCCGACGTTGACCTGTTCGTGCGCAGTTCGGGAGAGCAGCGCACGAGCAACTTTCTGCTCTGGCAGAGTGCTTATGCCGAGATGGTCTTTCTCGACACCCTGTGGCCCGATTTCACTCGGGTCGACCTCTGGCACGCCGTCGAAATCTACGCTTCGCGCAACCGGCGCTACGGTGGCGCGGTCGACGCCCCTACCGCCTGAACGGGCCCTGCCAATATTCCGAACGGGGAATACAAGGGCGTGAGGCCCCGTTTGACCGAGTGTGACTGACACGAGTACGACCACAACGACCGCATCCACGATGAGCCCTCTGAACAGCGTCGCCCCAATCAAGGTCGACATCTGGTCTGACGTACAGTGCCCCTGGTGTTACATCGGCAAACGCAAGTTCAGGGCCGGCGTGGAACTGTTCGATGGAAAAGTCGAGGTCGAATATCACAGCTTCGAACTCTCGCCGGACACTCCGGTGGACTATGTCGGCAACGCCGTCGACTACCTGAGCGAACGCAAAGGCATGCCCATCGACCAGGTGCAGAAAATGCTCGAGAACGTAACCGCGATTGCCGCGAGTGTCGGCCTCGATTACGACTACGACTCGGTGCACCAGACCAACACGGTCATCTCGCACGAACTGCTGCACTATGCCAAGGCCCACGGTCGCCAGCTCGACATGATGGAACGCCTGCTCAGGGCCTACTTCATCGACGGTCGCCACGTCGGACGCATCGAGGACCTCGCCGACCTCGCGTCCGAGATCGGACTCGACCGGGCCGACGTGGTGCGGTCACTCACCGCCCACGAGCACCTCGCCGCGGTCAAGGCCGACGTGGCGCAGGCCGGTGCATACGGCATCCAGGGCGTTCCGTTCTTCGTGATCGACGGCCGCTACGGCATCTCCGGCGCGCAAGATCCGGCCGCGTTCGCGCAGGCCCTCGGCCAGGCCAGCGCAGACCGCACGGCCGACGGTTCGGCGAACAACACCGCCGCGTAGCAGCAGTACCCAGCGAACTCGCGTAGCCTAGCTGCGGACCGAGTCGGCCGCATCAGCTTCACCCAATTGATCAGGAGAACACCCATGAGCGACACCGTTACCACCCCGCCCGTCTTCACCGATGCTGCCGGCCGTCCCACCATTGAACTCCTCGGCGCGGCCGCGGCGACCGACGAGGCCGCTGGCTCCTGCTGCGGTGGCGGTTGCTGCAGCTGATCTCGACCTCTGTTCTCGAAAGCGCAGCTGTCGCGCGGCCTGTTCAACCGGCCGGGCAGCTGCGCTTTTGTGCGCCGTCTGCGGTCTTGCCCTGGCCGATTAGCGGATCCCTCGCTTTCTGGGAGAATTGACGCACCATGACTTCATCCAGCCCCACCGTTGACACGCTCGCGCCGCCAGCAGTCGAACCGCTGCGAATAGGCCCGCTCACCCTCGACGTACCCGTAGTGCTCGCGCCGATGGCCGGCATCACGAATACCGCGTTCCGTCGGCTGTGCCGAGAATATGGTGCCGGTCTGTTCGTGAGCGAAATGATCACCTCGCGGGCGCTCGTGGAACGCAACACGGAGACGATGCGGCTGATCACCCACCATGAGAGCGAAACCACCCGGTCCATCCAGCTGTACGGTGTCGACCCGAAAACGGTCTCCGAAGCCGTGACGATGCTCGTCGCCGAGGACCGCGCCGACCACATCGATCTTAATTTCGGCTGCCCGGTGCCCAAAGTCACCCGCAAGGGCGGGGGAGCGGCCCTGCCCTGGAAGATCGGCCTGTTCCGTCAGATAGTCGAAGCCGCTGTCACCGCGGCCGGCGCGGTTCCGCTCACCGTGAAAATGCGCAAGGGCATCGACGCCGACCACCTCACCTATCTGGAAGCCGGCAAGGCGGCTGCCGGAGCCGGCGTCGCATCCATCGCCCTGCACGGTCGCACGGCCGCGGAGTTCTACTCCGGCCACGCCGATTGGTCCGCCATCGAAAAACTCAAGAACGCGATCAGCGATGTGCCGGTGCTCGGCAACGGCGACATCTGGTCAGCCGACGACGCCGTGCGCATGGTGCGCGAGACCGGCTGCGACGGTGTCGTGGTCGGACGCGGCTGCCTCGGCCGTCCCTGGCTGTTCGGCGACCTCGCCGCGGCGTTCCGCGGCCAACAACTCAAGGCCGAGCCGGGCCTCGGCCAGGTCATCAACGCGTTCCGCCGCCATGCCGAACTGCTCACCGAGTACTTCGACAGCGAAGACCGTGCCTGCCGCGACATCCGCAAGCATGTCGCCTGGTACTTCAAGGGTTACCCGGTGGGTGGTGACCTGCGTTCGAGCCTGGCCATGGTGCAGTCCCTGGCGCAGCTCGATGACCTGCTCGGAACTCTGGACGCGTCGCTGCCCTACCCGGGCGCCGACGTCGAGGGGCCGCGCGGTCGCGCGGGAACACCGAAGAAGCCGTCCTTGCCGGAGCGCTGGCTCGAGTCGCAGGACCTTCTCGGCGCGCAACGACTGAATTTGACCGAGGGCGAAGGGGACACCAGCGGTGGCTAACAAGACCGGATACAGCGAGACCGACGAGGCCCGCTGGTTTCCCGAAGAGCACTACTCGCGGCGCAGCGATTTCGCCCGCGACCGGGCGCGCCTGCTGCATTCGAGCGCCCTGCGCCGCCTCGCGGCCAAAACGCAGGTGCTCAGCCCCACGGCCGGTCTCGACTTTGCCCGCAATCGGCTGACCCACTCGCTCGAGGTCGCCCAGGTCGGGCGGGAAATCGCCTCACGCCTCAACGTCGACCCCGACATCGTCGATACCGCCTGCCTGGCGCACGACATCGGGCATCCGCCGTTCGGCCATAACGGTGAGAAGGCGCTCAGCCTGTGGTCCGAAGACATCGGCGGCTTCGAGGGCAACGCGCAGACCCTGCGGCTGCTCACCCGGCTCGAACCGAAGGTGTTCGGCCCCGACGGCCACAGCTATGGCCTCAACCTCACCCGGGCGAGTCTCGACGCGAGCTGCAAATATCCGTGGCCAGAGGGATCCTCGGTCTACGACCCGAGTGGGCGTGCCAAGTTCGGTTTCTACCAGGACGACATCGCCGCGTTCGAGTGGCTGCGCGAGGGCGCACCCGATCGTCAGCTCTGCATCGAAGCCCAGGTGATGGACCTTTCCGACGACATCGCCTACAGCGTGCACGACTTCGAAGACGCCATCGTCAACGGATACGTCGACGTGGCAGCACTGAGTAGTCGTGTTAATCACGACGAACTCCTCGCGACGATGTCGGAATGGATCGGCGACGAAACCAGCGCCGACGATCTCGCGACCGCCTTCAACCGGCTCGACTCCCTCGATGTCTGGATGGACTCCTGGACCGCAGGGCGCCGCGACCAGGGGCACCTCAAGAACCTCACGAGCCAGCTCATCGGCCGGTTCAGCGGTGCCGCCGTGCACGCCACCAAGGAGGCGCATCCCGGCGCGAACATGCTGCGCTTCGGGGCCAACGTGATCGTGCCGCGCGAGATTCAGGCCGAAATCTCGGTGCTCAAGGGAATCGTCGCCGCGTTCGTCATGACCCGCAACACCCGCAAGCCCATCTATGTGCAGCAGCGGCAGGTGCTCACCCTGCTCGCCGAGACCCTGCATCAGTCCGGCGACGAACACCTCGACCCCGGTTTTCGCGAGGACTGGCAGGCTGCCACCGACGATGCCGCCCGCAAGCGCGTCATCGTCGACCAGGTCGCAAGCCTGACCGACCAGTCCGCGCTGGCCTGGTACGAGCGCCTGGTGCAGGGCTAGCCCGCGTCCCTAACCTCCCTAACCCTTCCCACCAACCCTTTCCGGGCCCGGGCCCGGAAACCGGGCCCACGATAGAGCATGGGCCCAATTTCTGAACATGGGCCCAGCGCCAAACACGTTCTGAACCGCGGCGGGGGTGGGGTGTCCGCGGGGGTTGCGAGTTTTGAGTGTTTCCGGGGCGGTGTTCCCGGAAATGCTCGATGTCTGAGCGAGGAGCGGATATCCCATTCCCACCGGTCTCGAAAACGGCCACGTAGAGGAATGCCGTCGCCCACGCGGAACCGAACCTGTCAGACCGAGAAGATAGAATTCAGACATGGCTGGACTGATTCGACAAAGTGACATCGAAGAGGTCAAGGCCCGCACCAACATCGCCGACATCATCGGTGACTACGTCACCCTGAAGTCCGCCGGCGTCGGTTCGATGAAGGGCCTCTGCCCCTTCCACGACGAGCGCAGCCCGAGCTTTCATGTGCGCCCGCAGGTTGGTTTTTACCACTGCTTCGGTTGTGGTGAAAGCGGCGACGTCTACTCCTTTCTGCAAAAGATGGACCACGTCAGCTTCAGCGAAGCCGTCGAACGCCTCGCCGGCCGGGTCGGCCTCGATCTGCACTACGAAGACGGCTCCGGCGCAGCCCCCGACCATGGCAATCGCGCCCGCCTGCTCGCTGCCAACCAGGCAGCCTCCGAGTTCTTCATCGACCAGCTCGGCAGCGCTGGCGCCGACGTGGGCCGGGCCTTCCTCGGCCAGCGTGGTTTCGATGCGGCCGCCGCGACCCGCTTCGGCGTCGGCTTCGCGCCGAAGAGTTGGGACGAGCTCACCAACCACCTGCGCGGTCGCGGATTCACCACCGAAGAATTGACCCTCTCCGGCCTGGTCTCCAGCGGCGACCGGGGAATCTACGACCGATTCCGCGGCCGTCTGGTCTGGCCGATTCGCGACATCACCGGCCAGACCATCGGCTTCGGCGCCCGCAAACTGCTCGACGATGACAAAGGGCCCAAATACCTGAACACCCCGGAGTCGCCGGTCTACCACAAGGCCCAGGTGCTCTACGGGCTCGACCTTGCCAAACGCGACATCTCCCGCAGCCACCAGGTCGTCGTGGTCGAGGGCTACACCGACGTGATGGCCTGCCACCTGGCCGGCATCACGACGGCCGTCGCCACCTGTGGAACCTCCTTCGGCGTCGACCACATCAAGGTGCTTCGGCGGGTGCTCGGCGACGACTCGGGCGTCGGCGAAGTCGTGTTCACCTTCGACCCGGATGCCGCCGGCCAGAAGGCCGCCATGCGTGCGTTCAGCGAAGAGCAGCGGTTCTCCGCCCAAACCTACGTGGCGGTTGGACCGGAGGGACTCGATCCCTGTGACCTGCGCCTGCAGCGCGGTGATGACGCCGTGCGTCGGCTGGTCGACTCCAAGAAGCCCATGTTCGAGTTTATGATTCGGCAGATTCTCTCCCAGTACAACCTCGACACCGTCGAGGGTCGCGCCGCCGCACTGCGCGCCGCCGCCCCCGTCGTCGGCGAAATTCGTGATCCCGTGCTGCGGCCCGGTTACACGCGCGAACTAGCCCGCATGCTCGGCGTCGACATGGGAGACGTCGCGAAGGCCGTCACCAACGCCCAGTCCGGCGCGCGGGCCTCGGCGAGCGGCGGCCCGAACGCGCCCCGGCATGCCGGGGTGGTCGAAGTGTTGCCGGAGCGTCCGTTCTCGCTCGTCGAATTGCCGACCGACCCGGTCACCCGGCTCGAACGGGACGGCCTCATGGCCATGCTGCAACGGCCCACTCTGATCGGCCGGGACATCCTCGACAGCGCGGTGCAGACATCCTTTGCGAACAGTTCACTCGCGGTCGTGCGCGACGCGATCGCCGCCAGTCTGGCGCACTTCGAAGCGACCGACTGGCTCGATCGGGTGGTCTCCGAAGTGCCAGACACCTTCAAGAACCTCGTGCAGGAACTCGCCATGGCGAACCTGCCCGAACGCACCGAAAAAGACGTCGCCCGCTACGTACGCGATATCACGATCGTGCTCATCGACAAGGACCTGCTCCGGCTCAAGGCCGAGTTGCTCGGCCGCCTCCAACGAGCGGATGCCGCCGACACCGAGATGTACCGCACCCTCCAGCGCGAACTGGTGCGGGTCGAAGCCGAGCGACGAGCCCTCCGCGACGAATGACCCGGCCACCGGTCTCTTTGCCTGCGGCACCAACATCTGAGCGCAAAATCTCAAACTGCAACACATGAGCCCGTGATTGTTGCAGATATGTAAAGAAGCTGCGGTTGATCGTGGCGATCTGCGAATTCTGTGCTAATTCTTGGCTAACAGCAATGAGCAGCTGCGCCCATTTTCGGGTTCTCCTGGTCATGAGACTTCTACAGGAAGAGGACGACGGATATGACATCCGCATTCACTAACGGCAAGCGCGCTCTCGCTGCCACAGCCGGACTCGCCGCTGCGGCGCTGTTTCTGGCCGGCTGCTCCGCGGGCGGTTCCACCACCAGCACCTCCGGCAGTACGATCACGGTCGGTACTACCGACAAGATCACAGTGCTCGACCCGGCCGGGTCCTATGACGCGGGGTCGTTCGCCGTGCAGACCCAGGTGTTTCCGTTCCTCATGAACAGCCCGTACGGTACGTCTGATGTCGAGCCTGACATCGCAACCAAGGCTGAATTCACCTCGCCGACCGAGTACACGGTCACGCTCAAGCCCGACCTGAAATGGGCCAACGGAAACGCGCTGACGTCCTCGGATGTCAAGTTCAGCTTCGACCGCCAGCTCGCCATCAACGACGCCAGCGGCCCTGCAGTTCTGCTGTATAACTTCGACAGCGTCGCTACCCCCGACGACACCACTGTGGTATTCACGTTGAAGGCCGCCAACGATCAGGTCTTCCCGCAGATTCTCTCCAGCCCTGCCGGAGCGATCGTCGATGAGGAGACATTCTCGGCTGATGCCCTCACCCCGGACGATGACATCGTCAAGGCGAAAGCGTTCGCCGGCCAGTACGAGCTCACCACCTACAACTTCAACAGCCTTCTCGCCTACAAGGCCTACGAGGGCTACCAGGGCCTGCTCGGCCCGGCAAAGACAGAGAACATCAACGTGAAGTACTTCACGGATGCCTCCAACATGAAGCTCGACATTCAGGAAGGAAACATCGACGTTGCATGGCGCAGCCTGTCGGCCACCGATGTCGACGACCTGCGCGGTAACGACAAAGTGAAGGTGGTTGACGGTCCCGGTGGCGAGATTCGCTACATCACCTTCAACTTCAACACCCAGCCGTTCGGTGCAACGACCGCTGAGGCCGATCCGGCCAAGGCCCTCGCCGTGCGCACCGCCGTTGCTGATGTCGTCGATCGTGAAGAATTGGCCGATCAGGTCTACAAGGGCAGCTATTCCACGCTGTACTCCTACGTTCCTGACGGTCTGACCGGCGCCAACGAGTCCCTTAAGGGCCTCTACGGCGACGGCGAAGGCGGCCCGGACGTCGACAAAGCCAAGGCCGCGCTTGATGCTGCCGGTGTAACGACCCCCGTCGTGCTGAACCTGCAGTACAACACCGATCACTACGGCCCCGGCTCGAGCGACGAGTACGCGTTGATCAAGAACCAGCTCGAGTCCTCCGACCTGTTCACGGTCAACCTGCAGTCCACCGAGTACGTGCAGTACTCAAAGGATCGCGTTCTCGACCTGTACCCGATCTTTCAGCTGGGCTGGTTCCCGGACTACTCCGACGCCGACAACTATCTCAACCCGTTCTTCGGCCAGGACAGCTTCTTGAAGATCCACTACGAGAACCAGGAAGTCATCGACCTCATCACGGAGCAGGCCGTCACCGGCGATGCCGCAGCCCGCACCGCACTGATCGAAGAAATCCAGGACAAGGTTGCAGCCGACCTGCCGACCATTCCGCTTCTACAGGGATCGCAGATCGCCATCACCGGAACAAGCGTCACGGGTACCGAAGACACCCTCGACGCGTCCTTCAAGTTCCGCTACGGCGCCCTATCCAAGGGATAAGTAGTTGAGCGACTAGAGTTTTCTCTAGTTTGAACTCCGGGGGCGTCCAGCTAATCACCACGCTGGACGCCCCCGATTCTTTTTGCAAATCGTGAGGTAGTTATGACCACTGTGGCCGTGAAGCCATCCGTTCCCGTTGGTGGACGTGTTTCAAAGAAGAAGACCAGCCCTGGTGGAGGAATCGGTCGGTATCTCCTGATTCGGTTCTTGCTCATCTTTCCCACGATCTTCATCCTGGTGTCGATGGTGTTCTGGCTGATGCGCACCACCGGCGACCCCATTACGGCCGCCCTGGGCGGTAAATTGCCCCCCGAGCAGCTGGCCGAGCGAATTCAGGCGGCCGGGTACGACCGACCGATTATTGTGCAGTACTTCGAATACCTCGGCCAGGTTTTCACCGGTAACTTCGGAACCACCATCAGCACGAACCGGCCGGTGTCCGAAGTGCTCCTGACCTATGGGTCGGCGACCGCCGAGCTTGTCTTCTACGCGCTCATCGTCGCCTTCGTGATCGGGATCCCACTCGGAATGGTCGCCGCCTATTGGCGGGACAAGGCACCGGATGCCTTCCTCCGCGTGTTCGCCATCCTCTGCTATGCCACCCCGGTCTTCTTTGCCGGTCTGCTGCTGAAGCTCGTTTTTGCCGTATGGCTCAACGTGCTTCCCGTTGCCGGCCGATCCACGACCGGGTCGGAGCTCCAATTGCAGCTACTACCCAATCCAACCGGCATCTACACGATCGATGCCTTGCGCACCGGTGACCCCGCAGTACTCGGCGACGTACTCGCGCATGCAGTCCTGCCAGGTGTGGCTCTTGGGCTGTTGACCGCCGGCGTCTTTCTCCGGCTCGTGCGCACCAACGTCATCGGTACGCTGGGCACCGACTATGTGGATGCCGCCCGCTCGCGTGGTGTCAACGAGTTCCGGCTGGTGAGCAAGCACGCCTACCGACCAGCACTTATCCCGATCATCACCGTCATCGGCCTGCAAATTGCCCTTCTGCTGGGCGGTGCGGTGTTGACCGAAACCACCTTCGAATGGCAAGGCCTCGGCTTTATGCTCATCGAATTCATTAAGGCCCGCGACTTCGTGGCCGTGCAGGGAATCGTGGCGCTCCTCGCCGTGATCGTTGCCCTATCCAACTTCATCGTGGACATCATTGCCGCGCTCATCGACCCGCGAGTGAGGTACTAGTCATGACAACACTCACTACCGAAGCCACGAACGTGCCCAAGGCCCCGCTGTGGACCCGGCTGCCCGTCGTGCACCAACTCCGCCAGAGCATCGGCCTGCAACGGGGCATGCTCGTGGTCGGCCTCATCATCACCGGTGTGTTCATCCTGACGGCAATTTTCGCTCCCCTCCTCGCACCGTACGGCTACAGCCAACTCCGCGGTGATAACGGTCTTTTCGGGGCGCAGCAGGCACCGAGCGGGGAACACCTGCTCGGCACCACCGTCGGCGGCTACGACGTGCTCTCCCGCGTGATCTGGGGTTCGCAAACCGCGATCACCGTCATGGTCGTCGCTGTGCTGCTGTCGATCTTCGCCGGCGTGGCCCTCGGCCTCGTCTCCGGCTACTTCGGAGGCTGGCTCGACCGCGTGCTCGTCGTCATCTGCGACGCCGTCTACGCCTTCCCGGCGCTGTTGCTCGCCATCGTCATGGGCATCGTCATCTCCGGCGGTCGCTCCGACCTCTTCGGCGGCATCCTCGCAGCGGCGATCTCGATCACCGTCGTGTTCATTCCACAGTATTTCCGAGTGATCCGCGCCGAAACCGTGCGCATCAAGGCCGAGGCCTACGTCGAGTCGGCGCGAGTGCTCGGTGCCAGCAATGGTCGCATCATGTTCCGTCACGTACTGCGCAATGCGACTCGCACGCTGCCGTTGATCTTCACGCTCAACGCGTCGGAGGCGCTGCTGACCCTGGCCGGCCTCGGCTTCATCGGCTTCGGTATTGAACCGTCTTCCGCCGCCGAGTGGGGCTACGACTTGAACAAATCGCTCTCCGACGTCTCGAGCGGCATCTGGTGGACCAGCCTGTTCCCCGGGCTAGCCATCGTGCTCGTCGTTCTCGGCATCACCCTGGTCGGTGAAAGCCTCAACGACCTCGCCGACCCGCGCCTGCGCAGTCGGCGCGCCCCAGGCAAGACCGCAGTGGCCCCCATTACTCCGGCCGAGATACGTGACCCGGCCGGACGCATCGATCCGAGTGGAATTTACGGTTCCCTGAGCACTCCGCGAGTACGATCAGACGGATTGGAATCCACCTCATGACCGACGTCGTACGCATCGACAACCTCAATGTGACCTTCGCGACCGACGGCGGTGCCGTCAAGGCGGTCGACGGTGTGAGCCTGCGGGTCGCCCCCGGGGAGGTGCTCGCCATCGTGGGGGAGAGCGGCAGCGGCAAGACCGTCACCGCGAAGACCATCCTCGGTCTGCTCCCGGAAACAGCCATCGCCCGCGGCGCCGTCATCCTGAGCAGCAAGGACGGCTCCAACTCGAACGATGTTCTCGCCGTGAGCAAGCAGAAGCTGCGCCAGCTGCGCGGAACGGACGTTTCCATGGTGTTCCAGGAGCCGTCCACGGCCCTGAACCCGGTGTTCACCGTCGGCTGGCAGATCGCCGAGGGCATCCGCTCACACGGTGAATTCACCAGGAAGCAGGCCCGCGCCAAAGCGATTGAAATTCTTGGCCGGGTCGGCATTCCAGACCCGGAGAGCCGCGTCGACTACTACCCACACCAGTTCTCCGGGGGGCAGAAGCAGCGAGTGGTCATCGCCATGGCCCTCGTGCTCGACCCCGGGCTGATCGTGGCCGACGAACCGACCACCGCCCTGGACGTGACGGTGCAGGCCGAGATTCTCGACCTGCTGCGCCGCTGCCGCGACGAATTCGGTACCGCCATTGTGCTCATCACCCACAATATGGGTGTCGTCGCCGACCTCGCCGACCGCGTGGTCGTGATGTACGAGGGCAAAATCGTCGAAGAGGCCCTCGCCCAGGAGCTGTTCTCCAACCCGCAGCACGACTACACGAAGCGCCTCCTCGGCTCGGTCCCTCACGTCGGTCACGGGACGACGCGGGCATCCGCTCGGTTGGCCGCTCGGGAGCCCGATTGGGTCGACCAGGCGCCGGTCGTCGTCGCCGATCACCTGGAAATTCAGTATCCGGGCCGACTCGGCAAGCCCGGGTTCACCGCCGTCGACGGGGTGAGTTTCGTCATCCGGTCGGGCGAGGTCCTCGGTCTGGTCGGCGAGAGTGGATCGGGAAAAACCACGATCGGCCGGGCCATGGGCGGGCTGACCCGGGTCACCGGCGGTTCGCTGACCGTTCATGGCCACGAGATGAACGGATTCAAGGAGCGCGCCTTCAAAAAGGTGCGCAGCGACATCGGCTTCGTCTTTCAGGACCCGGCGTCGAGCTTCAACCCGCTGCTCACGATCGCTGAGTGCGTGGCCGAACCGCTCGTGGTGCACGGGCGGGCGGCCAATCCTCGCGCCGCCCGCAAACGCGTCAACGAGTTGCTCGAGGCGGTGCAGCTGCCGCGCACGTTCGGTGATCGTTACCCGCACGAGCTCAGCGGTGGACAGCGTCAGCGAGCCAGCCTGGCTCGTGCCCTGGCCCTGGAACCGAGCCTGCTCATCGCGGACGAGCCGACGAGTGCCCTCGACGTGTCGGTGCAGGCGAAAGTGCTCGAATTGTTCGCTGAGATCCAGGCGGAATTCGGGTTCGCGGCCCTGTTCATCAGCCACGACCTCGCCGTCGTCGACATTCTCGCCGATCGCATCGCCGTGCTGTACAAGGGAAAACTGGTCGAGGAAGGCACCGGTGCCGAGGTTCTCGGTGCCCCGAAAGACCCGTACACCCAGCGGCTGCTCGCCTCACTGCCGGTTCCTGATCCGGCTGCGCAGGCACTGCGGAGGGGTGAACTCCTCTTGTTGCGTGCGGCAGGATAGACCCTATGAGGCATGGCGCGGCATCCGTTCCCCCGATTACCACGAGCGATCTGACGGTCGAATACCCGCCGCACGGGGCGAGCCCGGCGTTTGTCGCGGTGCACGGGTTCACCCTGCGCATCGCGCCGGGCGAGGTGGTGGGGCTGCTCGGTGAGAGCGGCTCCGGCAAGAGCACTCTCGCCCGGGTGCTCTCGGGCGACGCCTTCGTGAGCGACGCCGCCGGCATGCGCCCCCAGATCACCGGGGGAGAAGCAACCGTGCTCGGGTTCGGTTTGCGCCGCATCAGCAAGCGCAAGCTGACCCGGCTCACCTTCGGAGTCGGGCTGCTGGCCCAGGACGCCGCAGACACCCTGCCGTCGACCATGACGGTGGCCGAGATTGTGGCCGAGCCGGTGCTCGAACGGGATCGGCGCTACAACCGTCGCGCGCTCGGCGTCCGGGTGGCCACCATGATCGACGCGGTGCGCCTCCCATTGGCCGTTCTCGGTCAGTACCCCTACGAGCTCTCCAGCGGCCAACGGCAGCGTGTTGCGCTGGCCCGGGCGCTCGTCTTCGGCCCGGCACTGTTGATCGCTGACGAGCCCACCGCGGGCGTTGACGTTCTGGTGCGTGACGCTGTGATCGACCTGATCAGCGAGCTGCAGCAGGAGCGTGCCTTCTCAGCGCTGGTGATCAGCAGCGACCTGGCCGTGCTGCGCCGCGTCGCCGACCGCATCGGCGTCATGCATCAAGGTGTGTTGGTCGGTCTCGGTACCATCGACGAGGTGTTTCGTGACCCCTGGCACCCCTACGTGCGCGGTCTCGCCGCCGCCCTGCAGCCCGAGATCGATCTCGCTGGTACCGATGCCGTCCCTGGCGTTGCCGTTGGCGACATGGGTGATGAATCGGATACTGCGGTCGGGAGTTAAGGCGGGTCGCGACCGATCGCATCCGCTGTGAAGCTTGACCGGTCGCGCCCGGGCCGACACGCCCGACCGGCTTGTGGAGCAGGAGACTGCTCAATTGTTGACCCTGGCCTACTTTTCGGGGCCTGTACGGGATTTGAGCCGTCAGATCGGTCACGTGAAGGCAGTCGGAACCCGACGTGGTTTTGGCACAGCGAGAAACCTTGGTAAAGTAGCAACGCTGTTCACAGCATTCCTCGATAGCTCAATTGGCAGAGCAGCGCACTGTTAATGCGCAGGTTCTTGGTTCGAGTCCAAGTCGGGGAGCGAAAGGCCACTCAGGGCTCCACCCCGGGTGGCCTTTTTTGTCGGCTTGTTTTGTCCGGACAAAAAAGTTTCTTCCCAATTTGTATGGCTTCGGCACAAGAGACGGCGGACAGCGTGGATTTCTCGCAACTCCTGGTACCGGCACTCGGCGTACTCTCCGGGGCGCTCCTCGTGCTCTGGACCATCGCCCTGCTGCGTTCACGCCGGGTCATCTTCGACCGGAATGCCGCCGAACGTGTGCGCATCGAACTGGAGCTCTCCCTCGCTGAGCAACAAGGCCGTCTGGCCATCATCCGTGAACTGCAGGACGGCGCCGTGCTCACCATCGCCCGTCTCATCACCCGGGCCGAGGGCGCTCGCTACACCGCTGAGAGTGACCCCTCCACGGCGGTACGCGCCGCCACCGCCCTCGTCGACGACGGCCGAGTGGCCCTCGCCGATATGCGCCGCGTGCTCACCATCGTGCGCGAGGGGGAAACCGTTGGGGCGCTGCAGCCCGGTCCGCAGTCGACTCGCGACCTGTTCCGCGTGATGCGTGACGCCGGACTCGTGGTGAGTTTCATCGAGTCCGGCGATCGTTTCGCCCTGAAGGCGGGTGCCGAGCTCGCCATCTTCCGCATCCTGCAGAGCGCCCTCTCGAACGCGCTCAAGCACGGTGGCGTCGGCACCGAAGCGAGGGTGTCGTTCACCTGGACTCGGGACGGGCTGCAGCTGCTCGTCGACGATGACGGCATCCGTGCCGCCGCGCGTCGCGATGGCAAGGACGCCGGCGAACAGGTTGCCCGCACCCCGTACACGATCGAGGACGACCTCAAGGCCCTCAGCGAAAGCATTGCCGGCCCAGGCATCACACAGATGCGCGAACGGGCACAGTTGTTCGGCGGCGTGTTCAACGCAGGAACAGTTCCCGGGCTGGGCTTCTCGGTCTCGGCAGTCTTCCCGTCGCTGCGCTTTCACAACGGCGTGCACGGCGTCGACCTCTCCCGGTGACCCAGGAACCCCTCACCGTGCCCGCTGCCCACTGGGTCGACGAGCATCGCCAGCA
Source organism: Cryobacterium glaciale (assembly GCF_004402535.1). Lineage (GTDB taxonomy): Bacteria > Actinomycetota > Actinomycetes > Actinomycetales > Microbacteriaceae > Cryobacterium > Cryobacterium glaciale. Next base: position 266,342 of record NZ_SOEY01000030.1, read on the forward strand.
GCGGCTGGCCGTTCGTGAGGGGCTGGCGGTGGGGCTCGCGACCGCTGCCTACGGGGTGTCCTTCGGCGCGCTGTCAGTCGCTGCCGGACTGGATATCTGGCAGACCAGCTTCATCAGCATCGTCATGTTCTCCGGCGGTTCCCAATTCGCCCTCATCGGCGTGCTCGCCGCCGGCGGCGTCGCCGCTGGTCCGGCAGCCATCGCGAGCGCTGCCCTGCTCGGGGTGCGGAACGGCATCTACGGCATGCGCACCGCCCCGATCGTCGGCAGCGGGCTCTGGAAACGGCTCGCCGCCGGGTGGATCACCATCGACGAATCCACCGCGGTCGCCCTCGCCCAGCCGACATCACGCAGCCGCCGGGTCGGATTCTGGGTCACCGGCCTGGCCGTCTTCATCGGCTGGAACGCGACCACCCTGCTCGGTGCACTGATCGGCGACGCCCTCGGCGACACCCGGGCCTACGGGCTCGACGCTGCCGCCGCAGCAGCCTTCGTCGGCCTGCTCTGGCCTCGCCTCAAGCGGATGCAGGCGATCGCCGTCGCCGTCGCCGCTGCCGTCGTCGCTGCCACGCTCACCCCGGTGCTCATGCCGGGGCTGCCCGTGCTGGTCGCCGCCCTCGTGGCCGTGGTGGTCGGCCTGTTCAACTGGCTGGGGGCGCCTGCAAGGCCGGGGACGGCAGCCACTCGCCAGGGACTGCGCTCGTGACTCTGTGGCAGATCATCATTGCGGCGTCGATCGCCGTGCTCGCGCTCAAACTCGCCGGCTACCTCGTGCCGCCGGCCCTGTTGGCGAAGCCAACGCCGTCGCGCATCGCTGACCTTCTTACCGTGGCCCTGCTGGCGGCGCTGATCGCAGTGCAGACGCTCGGCAGCGGGCAGGCGCTCACCCTGGACGCCCGCATTCCGGCCGTCATCGTGGCGGCCGGCCTCTTCGCGATCAAGACGCCGTTCATCGTCGTGGTGATCGTCGCGGCGCTGGTCGCTGCCGGCCTGCGCGCCCTGACCTGACGGCCTCAGCCCTCGAGATTGTCGATCCCCGGCGTCCAGCTCAGGCCAGGCACGCCCCAGCTCTTCTTGCGCTCGACCTTGGCGGCCATTTTCGCGTAGACGTGCTCGAGACGATCAATATACAGCGTGCCGTCGAGGTGGTCATACTCGTGCTGGAAGATGCGGGCGAGCCAGCCATCCGCTCGAATCTCAAACGGATGCTGCTCGGCGTCGACGGCCCGCAAAATGGCCGACTGGGCGCGTTTCAGGGGAAAACGCTCACCAGGAAAGGACAGGCACCCTTCGTCTTCGTCGACATCTTCATCGTCGACGGGCTCGGCGGAGACCGGCGTGATCCACAGCTCTGGGTTGATCGCGACTCCGCGCCAGGACACGTCGTCGTCATCCTGGTAGCTGTACGTGAAGAGGCGGAGCCCCACTCCCACCTGCGTGGCGGCGAGACCGACCCCGGGTGCAGCATCCATCGTCTCGAACATGTCTCGCACCAATTCACGCAAATCGTCGTCGAAATCGACGACGGGAGCGGCGGGGGAGTGGAGAACGGGGTCACCTGAAATAACTATCGCGCGTACGGCCATTTCTCCAGAATATCGGCAAGCTTGTCGATAGGGTCATGAAGTGACCTCTGACCTAACCGATCTGGCGACAGAAATCGCCATTGATCCGCGGCAGGCCATCGGAATTCCGCTGGCCCTGGTCGGTGCCGTCTTCCTGTCCCTCGGCGCCCAATTTCAGCACCGTGGCGTTTCCAAGGTCGAGGCGCGCACCGAAGAGGTCACCGGCGGACTCAACGTGCGCCAGCTCACTTTGCTGCTCGCGCGGCCCAGCTGGGTGTTCGGGTCGCTCATGCTCGGCCTCGCAATCGTGTTCCAACTCACGAGCCTCGCGTTCGCCCCCATCATTGTCGTTCAGCCGCTCGGAGCGGTCGCTCTCGTTATCACGGCCGTTCTGAATGCCCGCGTCAGCAAGGTCAAACTCAACCGGGCCAGCGTCATCGCCATCTCGATGTGCGTGGGCGGAGTCGGCCTGTTCGTGACCGTGGCAGCGTTCACCGCCGTGGACAAGCCGGTCACAGACCAAAACCTGGTGACGATCCTCATCGTTCTTGCGGTCGTCCTTCTAGCGTTCGCACTCGCCTTCGGTTTTCTGCGGCGTCGATCGCAGGCAATCTTCTATATTCTCGGTGCGGGAGTGCTCTACGGGTTCGTGGCAACCCTCGCCAAGGTCGTCATTAATCGAACTCAGAACGGCAACTTCGAGTGGCTGACCCTGACCTGCGTGCTCGGGCTGTTGCTCGCGGCCGCACTGGGGGCGTACTTTGTTCAGAACGCCTATGCGTCGGGCCCACCGGATCTCGTCATTGCGGGGCTCACCGTCGTCGACCCGCTGGTCGCGGTCGGAATCGGAATCGTCGTACTCGGCGAAGCCAGCCAGGCCCCCCCGGCAGCAGCGGGGGCGTTCGTCGTCGCCGGGGCGATCGCTATTTGGGGAGTATTCCTGTTGGCCCGCTACCACCCCCAACTCGATCGCTGACGTGCGAAAAATTTTGGGCCGCCACGGTGCGGGACACCGCGAGGAGGGCACGGTTTAGAATAGTGTTCGAGTGCGCAGCGTCACTTTCGCCAACCGCACCCGAGATTACCTGCCGGACGATGATCCCCGGCCCAACAACGTAGGGACCACTCCACTTGTCAGATTCGACCGACTTGCTGAGCAGCCCGACCCCGGGCGAAGCGCCCAGGAGCGCTGCGAGCGCGCCGCCCGAGCAAGCGCGCATTCGCGTGCTCATCGCCGCCGACACGTTTGCCCCCGATGTGAACGGTGCTGCCCGATTTGCCGAGCGGCTCGCCGCCGGCCTGGTGGCCCGTGGCCACGAGGTTCAGATCATGGCCCCGGCCGCTTCGCGCAAGCACGGCAGTTGGACCGAGATGCACGAGGGCCAGCCGATGGTGGTGCACCGCCTGCACAGCTGGCGCTGGTATCCGCACGACTGGCTGCGTTTTGCCCTGCCCTGGCTGGTTCGCGGTGAGAGTCGGCGCATTCTCGACTCTTTCTACCCCGACGTCGTGCATTTTCAGTCGCACATCAACGTCGGGCGTGGCGTGTCCATCGAGGCGGCCAAGCGCGACATTCGCCTGGTCGGCACTAATCACTTCATGCCAGAGAACATGGTGAAGTTCTCCCTCGTACCGGTGGGTTTTCAAGATCGGGTGATTAAGGCCGCTTGGCGGGCCGCCCGCCGCACCTTCGGCCGCGCCGCCGCCGTCACCACCCCAACCCGGCGCGCCGCCCAGTTTCTGGAAAAGTACACCGGCCTCACCGGCGTGCACGCCATCTCCTGCGGCATCGACGCCGACAACTACGCACCGAACTTTGAGCCGCGCACCGAGAATCGTATTTTGTTCGTCGGCCGAGTCACCGGTGAAAAGCAGATCGACGTCTTGCTGCAGGCAGCGGCGCTGCTGTCGCCTGACCTCGACGTGCAGGTCGAGATTGTGGGCGGGGGCGATCAGAAACGCAACCTTGAGCACCTGGCCGACACCCTTGGCATCCGCTCGCGTGTCACGTTCACTGGTTACGTGACGGATGACGAGCTGCGCGCTGCCTATTCACGGGCCACCGTGTTCGCTATGCCGTCTATTGCCGAGTTGCAGAGCATCGCCACAATGGAGGCCATGGCCTCGGGACTTCCCATCGTGGCAGCCGATGCCATGGCGCTGCCGCACCTCGTGCACGATCGGGCCAACGGCTACCTGTTCAAGCCGAGCGACGCACAGGACCTCGCGGAAAAACTGACCGTGGTGCTCACTGCCCCGCCGGAACAGCTGGAGGCGCTCAAGCGGGAGTCGCTCAAGCTCATCGCCGCGCACGACATCAAGCGCACGCTGAACACGTTCGAATGCCTGTATCGTGGGGAGCCGGTGAGCGATCTGGTCACCAACGGCGCCTCGTCACAGACGCCGGGGTAGTCACGTATCTGTGGGTTCGACCGTTTGGTCGGGCCCTTTGGGGCGGTAGCTCAGCTGGTTAGAGCAGCGGACTCATAATCCGTCGGTCCCGGGTTCAAGTCCCGGCCGCCCTACTGTAAATTTGATCTGATCAAGGATTTTATCCAGCGAGAATCGTCGAGGTTTGATGATAAGAACATCGGTCCCGGGTTCAAATTTCAGGAGCTTCTCGAAAATATCTCTTGATCAGGTCTTCTGTACGACTGTGAGCGCATCAAGGTCGGCGAGTTTCGCCGTGGTTCTGGGTTCGAGTGTCAAGCCCGATCTTGAACTTATCCCTGATCAGGACTTTCCCCGCTACGCGGATGGCACGAGACTTGATGCAGCCATTGTTTATCCATTGTTTATTGAAAGATCGTCCTTGCTTTCACGTGCCCAGTGGCACTGCGCACGAACGGGTTCGACTTGCCTCGAGTCGCCTCGAGTGACCTCGATCAACTGGAGGCGCCTTCGGTTGTCCTCGCCGAGCGCCCTCTACAGTGGTGGCTCTTGCCGATCCCGACGCTGTTCTGTCGTTGCGCGACCGAGTCCCGTGTCTGGCAGTTCATATGCCCGCCTCAATGGCCCTTTCATTCAGTGAAAAGGATGTCTAGACTGGCTCTCACTCGGGTCGAATACGGTTCGTGATCATTCGGCACACACACGGACGTGGGGGTCAATTATGTTGGCTGGAAAAACTCGGTCGGTTTCGAGCAAGCTACTCGGCGTGATTGAGATCTTCACTGCAAGCGATGTCGCCCTGTCGTTGTCGGATATCGCCCGCAAGTCAGACTTGCCCTTGGCTACCACCCTTCGTTTCGTTCGTGAGTGGGTCGCGTGGGGTGGATTGATCCGGCTCGACGACGGACGTTACGCGGTCGGCACGAGATTGTGGGAGGTAGGAGTACAGGCTCCCAGTCTGCAATCGCTGAGGAACGCTGCCCTACCCTTCCTCGACGACCTCTTAGTGGGGACCCGACAGAATGCTCAATTGGCGATCCTTCAAGGTTTCGAGACGCTCTATGTCGAGAAGATTTCGGCCCGCAATTCGACGGTGCTCATGTCGCGTGTCGGAATGCGACTTCCATTACATGCCACCGGGGTTGGGCTCGTGCTGTTGGCAAATTCAGGCCAGAATTATATTGACGAGTACCTCGAACTGCCGCTCAAGAAATACACGGCGTGCACGGTCGTAGACCCTCGGCAGGTGCGACAACGACTCGCTTCAATTCGCGTGACGGGCTTTGTCCGGGCAGAAGAGGAGCTTCACTCGGGCGTTATTTCCCTGGCCGCTCCTGTTCATGATCGAAGCGGAAGGACAGTTGCTGCAATCTCAGCGGTTGTCTCGGTGGAGCAGCGCAATGACCGGTCGCTGGACATGATGGTTCGTGTTGCAGGCCTCGGCGTAAGTCGGGCGTTGGGTTTTCGCGGATCCCGTGTAGCGCCCTAGGCGCCTGTCAATCGATGACACGCTAAAGTCTCACCCCCGAGGGGACGAGCCGTCTTGCCTTAAGGCCTGGGGCACGCTGGAATGCGAATGAATAGTCTGAGACTTGCTTGCGATTCGGCAGCATCCATTGGCAAAGTGCAAAGTCTTTCATTCAGTGAAAATGCACTCGTAAACAGGTCGGTCCCGTATCTAGTCTGGAGTCGTTCACGACGGTGTGAACCAGACTGATTGGCGGATTATGAAATTCCCAGCTACCGGCCCTCTCACTTCAAGGTCCGGCCACAGAGGCCTTGCCGTAGTCGCTGCACTGTCCGCCACCGCCTTCGCACTGACCGGGTGCGCCCCTGCGGGGTCGGCGCCCAGTGATGATCTCGTTATCAAGATTGGGTATATTGCTCCGGTCACTGGTGCGTACGCGGGCTTCACGGATGGCGACCCGTACATGCTGAGCGTCGTTCGCAAGCAGTTTGCTGACGGAATCGACATCGACGGAAAGAACTACAGCGTCGAGATTCTTGACCGAGACTCCGGCTCCGATCCTGCCAAAACCGGCGAACTCGCCCAGCAGCTCATCACGACGGACAAAGTCGATTTGATTCTCGCCACATCCACTCCTGAAACGGTCAATCCGGTTATTGCACAGTGCGAGGCCAATGCGACTCCGTGCCTGACGACCATTGCGCCGTGGCAAGCTGTCGTCTTCGGTGGAGGTTTCAGTGCTGAGAAGCCGATGGCCTGGTCACACCACTACTTCTTCGGAATCGAGGGATTCGGTGAAGTCGAACCTGCTGCATGGGATCAGATCGACACGAACAAGAAGGTCGGCGTGCTGTGGCCCAATGACGCTGATGGCGGAGCATTTAGGGATCCTGTGAATGGCTATGGTCCGTTCGCGGAGAAGGCCGGTTACACGATCGTCGATCCGGGTCCGTATGAAAACGGAAACCAGGACTTCACTGCCATCATTTCCAAGTTCAAGGCTGAGGGCGTCGAGATTATCGCCGGCGTCCCCATCCCGCCCGATTTCGTGACCTTCTGGACCCAAGCAGCCCAGCAAGGATTCAAGCCGAAAGTCGCTACGATCGGAAAAGCTTTGTTCTTCCCTGCTACCGTGCCATCGATCCCCAACGACCTGGGCGAGGGCCTGGCGTTCACCACGTGGTGGGGACCGACCTTCCCCTACAAGTCCAGCTTTGATGGCACGACGCCAGCGCAATGGATCTCGAACTTCGAAGCCAGTCCCGAGGGCAAAGGACTGAGCTGGAACCAGGCAACTCCCGAGAATGTGTCTCTTTTCGAGGTCGCATCCGCTGCATTGCAAGCCGCGGGCAACCCGAACGACAAGGCTGCCGTGAATAAGGCCTTCGACACCATCAACATGATGACTCTTGCCGGAACGGTCGACTTCACAACGGGCCCCATGCAGGGCGTGGCAACGATCCCTACCGCGGTCGGCCAGTGGCAGAAGACTGACACCGGTGACTGGGAATGGGTCATCATCGAGAACAGCATGCTTCCCGACCTGCCGGTGGCGCGTTCCGCCGAGCCGCTCAACTAGCACCATGAGTGCGCCAGCGGAGACAGCAAATTCCCTCCTAGAGGTAAATTCGGTCGCGAAATCGTACGGGGCCCTTCATATACTGACGGAGATAAACTTCGCTGTCCCCGCTGGGGAGGCCGTCGGAATAGTCGGCCCGAACGGAGCGGGAAAGTCCACATTACTGAGTGTTATCAACGGCACCGAGCGAGCTACTGCTGGCTCCGTGATTTTCGATAGACGCGACGTGACAAAGCTAGGACCCGAAGTTCGGGCCCACGCGGGCATGGGACGTACTTTCCAGATTCCACGACCGTTCACCCACCTGACCGTTTTCGAGAATGCTCTCTCCGGAGCGTCCTACGGCGCTGGCCTCCATGGCAAAGCTGCTGACGAACAAGCGCTCTACGCTCTGGAGCTTTCCGGGATGATGGACCTCGCCAACACGCCGGCCGGTAGATTGCCTTTGCTGGCGCGCAAACGACTCGAGCTGGCTCGAGCCCTGGCGACGCGACCCCGACTGCTCCTCCTCGACGAAATCGCTGGCGGACTGACCGAAGCAGAATGCGACAGCCTCGTCGAAACTATTTCCGGTCTTCATGCCTCGGGGATAACGATCATCTGGATCGAGCACGTCGTGAAGGCGCTACTTGCGGTGGTCGATCGTCTCGTGTGCCTCGCCTCGGGCACCCTCATCGCGGATGGCAAACCGGACCTCGTCATGAGTAGCACGGAAGTTCGCCGCGTCTACCTCGGAAGCGGGATCTGATGCCACTTATTCACGCCCAGTCCATTAGCGCCGGATACGGTGATTCCCGCGCCATCAGCGACGTCATCCTGACGCTTCAGAACGGTGAACTCCTGGCTTTGGTCGGTGCCAACGGCGCCGGCAAATCAACGCTCCTGCGCGTAATCGCGGGAGCGCACAGACCGACCGCCGGCACCGTGTCATTCAAGGACTCCGATATTTCACGGTTGACTGACTTCCAACGCAACAAGTTGGGAATCTCGCTCGTCCCCGAAGGCCGCCGGCTGTTTGCCAGCATGACGGTCATCGAGAATCTCATTGTCGGTGCGGGATCGGGGCGAGCCGGCGCTTGGAACGTCGAGAGTGTCGTCGAGACTCTCCCCATGCTCAAGCCTCTGTTGAAGAGAAACGCGTCCCGATTATCGGGCGGACAACAGCAGGCGGTGTCGATCGGGCGCGCGCTGATGTCGAATCCCGAAGTTCTCCTGCTCGATGAGGTGTCACTTGGCTTGGCCCCGATAATCATCGACGAGCTCTACGAATCACTCTCTGTCGTGCGCCAGAGTGGGCTCGGCATCATTCTGGTCGAGCAAGACCTGGCGCGCACTATTGCCGTAGCGGACCGAATAATGTGCCTGCTTGAAGGCCACGTCGTCCTCGAGGGAAAATCTGGGGATCTGACGCACGATCAAATCACCGATGCCTATTTCGGCCACTCGATTGGTTCCTTTTCCGAGCCCGACCTGACTACTGAGGAAGGCGTTCAAGCATGATAGTTCTCAATGCTTTAGTACAAGGCGTTCTGCTGGGTGGCCTGTTTGCCATGGCCGCACTTGGACTGTCCATCGCATTCGGTGTCCTCCGCGTCGTCAACCTCGCGCACGGCGAGATCATGACGGTCGGCGCATACCTGGCATATCTTTCGCTGTCTTCCTTCGGGCTGAACGTCTGGGTCAGCCTCCTCATCGTTGTACCCGCCATGGGGTTCGTCGGGTACTGGGTTCAGAGGCTCCTGCTTCAGCGTGCACTTCGCCTGAGCGAGCTAGCTCCTTTGCTCGTTACGTTCGGCCTGGCGATCATGATTCCCAACGCACTCGTTGAAGTCTTCACGAACGACAAAAAGCCCCTTCCGACGGGCGATCTGGCCGTTCAGAGCATCACGATCGTCGACGGAATCACAATCGGCGTTCTTCCTCTTCTGACATTGGTCGTGGCTGTCGCGCTGATCGCGGGCATGCAACTTTTTCTCGCCCGAACCCAAATGGGCCGATACATGCGAGCTGCAGCTGACGACTCGGACACCCTGCGCCTCATGGGGATCGACTATCGCAAGGTCTACGCCTTCGCGATGGCGCTCGCCTTCGGTATTGCCGCGCTGGCGGGGGTCTTCTTCGGTATACGGCAAGGCGGCGTCACGCCGTTCGACGGACAGCTCACCGTGCTCTTCGCTTTTGAAGCGGTGATTATCGGTGGGCTCGGATCGCTCTGGGGCACTCTTGCTGGTGGAATCGTTCTGGGCATCGCCCATTCTCTCGCTGGTCAAATAAGCCCTGACCTCCCGCTCCTGGTCGGAAATCTTGTTTTTCTGGCGATTCTCGTATTTCGTCCGACCGGAATTGTTCGAAGCAAGGTGGCCGCATAATGCCAAAGCTCATAGCTGGCTCAGTTCGTGTGGACCGGTATCAGAGAAGAGCCCTCGTTACCGGGGTCGTGGCCGCCGCAGCCTTCGTCGCCCTCGCTGCCGCGCCCTACGTGCTCGATCCGGCCGTTACGAGCTCCTGGATCAAACTTTTTTACCTGATCACACTCGCAACTATGTGGAACCTTCTCGCCGGGTACGCGGGCATGGTATCCGTTGGTCAGCAGGCCTACATTGGCTTGGGAGCCTATGGACTGTTCGTCTTTAATGACATGGGATTCGACCCGTACAGCAGTGCTCTCATCGCATCGGTTGCGGTCGGCGTCATTGCCCTGCCGCTGTCCTTTATCGCCTTCCGGCTCCGAGGTGGCTATTTCGCTATTGGAACGTGGGTGATCGCGGAAGCCGTTCGGCAAATTGTCATCCGCTTCGATAACCTCGGCGCGGGTCGCGGACGAAGCATCTCCAACTACACCGCCGACCCGGTATTTCGGAACATGTTCACCTACTGGTTAGCCCTCGGCATTCTGGCCCTCGCTCTCGTTGTGACCTTCTATCTGCTTCGCAGCCGCATGGGAATTGCACTCCAAAGCATCCGTGACAATGAGGTGGCGGCTCGCGCTCTCGGCATCAACGTGAGCCGTACCAAGCGTATTGTCTTCGTAATCGCGGCTATGGGTGCCGCCCTGGCCGGTTCGGTGATCTGCATCCAGGCCATCGGAGTTGCCTCGCCTAATCAGATATTCAGCGTCAGCTATTCCGCCTTCATGATCTTCATGGTCCTGATCGGCGGCATCGGAACTATCGAAGGTCCCATCCTGGGCGCAGTTATCTACTTCGTCATGGATTTGTATTTCAGCCAACTAGGCCTCTGGTATCTCGTCGTTCTCGGCCTCCTCGCGATCCTGGTCACGCTCTTCCTGCCCAAAGGAATCTGGGGGGCAATCCACGAACGATTCAACATCTCCCTGTTCCCGGTCGGTCACCGAATTGTGCCCGTCGCTGACAAGTTTTTACCGCAGTCCTCAGCACAACCGACAGTTAAAGAAAAGAGACCTAATGGGAGATTTCGACGGTAAAGCCGGGCTGGTATCGGGAGCGGCGGGGGGAATCGGACGCGCCACGGCAATTGCCTTCGCCCGCGAGGGCGGAAGCGTCGTCGTTGCCGACCTCGAAACATTGCGGCACCAGGCCGAAGAGACGGTGCGCCTCATCACCGAAAATGGTGGAGCAGCAATTTTCGTGGCCACGGACGTTACGCAGGCCGACGACGTCGAAGCACTGGTCGCCGCGGTCGTGGACACCTACGGATCCCTGGATTTCGCCCACAACAACGCGGGAATCCTCAAAGTTGGTTTCACCGCCGAGATCGAGGAGGCCGATTTCGACCAGATCATTGCGGTCGACCTCAAGGGGGTCTGGCTGGCCATGAAATATGAGATCCTGCAGATGCAGAAACAGGGTGGCGGCGCAATCGTCAACACCGCCTCCGAAGCCGGGCTCGTGGGCACGCCGATGGCGGGCCCGTACGTGGCGGCGAAACACGCCGTCGTGGGCCTGACCAAGACGGCCGCCGGTGAATACGCAAACCAGAATATTCGCATCAACGCCGTAGCGCCCGGGGCGATTGAAACCCCAATGATCACCGACCTCCCTCAGGAGGCTCGAGATTCCCTGTTAGCACCTCAGCCGCTGCACCGCTTCGGAACCGCCGACGAGGTCGCGGATGCCGTGCTCTGGCTCGCTTCGCCGAGGTCATCCTTCGTCGTCGGTGCAATCCTCTCCATCGACGGCGGCGCAACTTCCAACGCGCAGTCGTACAGCATCGAAAACAGCCCACCAAGCCAGAAACGTTAATCCAATGCTGCTAAAAAGCAAATCGGCACTTGTCACCGGGGCCGGCGCCGGAATCGGACGTGCCATCGCCGTGAGTTATGCCGCCGAAGGTGCTCGAGTCCTGGTCTCGGACATTGACGATGAGGCCGGACAACGAACCGTGGACATAATCAGCGCAGCGGGAGGAATCGCGGCCTTCCATCACGCCGATGTCAGCTCGCTCGCCGACAATGAAAACCTGGTCGCGGCCGTACTGCAACGATGGGGCACCCTTGATATCGCCTGCAACAACGCGGGCATCGCTCCACCGTCCACACCCCTGGCCGACGTGTCAGAAGAGCTATGGCTGAAGATCCTTGCGGTGGATCTCTCGAGCGTGTTCTATGGTCTTCGTTCTCAGATTCCCGCCATGATCAAAAGCGGCGGCGGTGCCATCGTCAATATTTCGAGTATCCTCGGCCAGGTAGCTTTCTCCGGCGTGGGTCCGTACGTTGCGGCCAAGCACGGGGTCGTTGGACTGACGAAGAGTGCCGCGCTGGAATACGCGGCCCAGGGCATCCGGGCCGTTGCTGTCGGTCCAGCGTTCATCAAGACCGGTCTGGAGACCCACCTCGACGAGCAATCTCGGCTGAGCCTTGATTCACTGCATCCTGTTGGACGCATGGGCGAACCAGAGGAAGTGGCCGAGCTGGTCTCCTGGTTGAGCAGTGACCGAGCGTCGTTCGTCAACGGGGGATACTTCCCCGTGGATGGCGGATACCTCACACGGTAAACGCACCGCAGAATTTACACGAAGGGGATGCCGTCCGTCTGACCGCATCCCCTTCGTGCTGCCTGTCAGCGTTTCTGCTGGGCCAAGTATCCTTGCGCTCGCTCAACGAACCAATCAACAGCTTCCGGATTCGCCAGAGAGCCACGATTCACGGCCGATTCGGGGTTGTGACCGCAGAAGAGCTTCTTGATGGGAACTTCGATTTTCTTCAGCGCGTGTGTGACCGGCACGGCCGGCGCCAGAATGATCTCATCCGGCACATGCCGCGCCGAAGTCATGCGCCGGATGGTGCCATTGATCTCGTCGGTCAACTCCGGGGTGAGCTCGCACCCCTGATCGAGTGTGACGAACAGTGGCATGTAATACCCGCCATCCGCTTGTTCGAGGCCGATCACCAAGGACTCTTTCACCTCGGACACGTGCTGCAACGCCGCATAGATGTCGGCGGTCCCCAGCCGCACACCGCCGCGATTCAGGGTGGCATCTGACCTCCCGTGTACGACGAAACCACCGCTCGGAGTCTCGGTGATCCAATCGCCCTGAGCCCAGACCTGGGGAAACTTTTCGAAGTAGGAATCCTGATACCGGACGCCGTCCTCGTCGCCCCAGAAGAACACCGGCATCGATGGCATCGGTCGAAGGACCACCATCTCACCCAGGTCACCGATAACTCGGTGTCCCGAGTTGGACCAGGCCTGAACGGCAACGCCCAGCAAGGGTCCCTGCAGTTCCCCGAGGCGCACAGGTTCCAGCGGATTAGAACCGATGAAGCCACTGCAGATGTCTGTGCCGCCCGTGTCGGAGCCCAGGTGCACGTTGTGCTTCACATGGTCGTGTACCCAGAGCCAGGTTGAGTCAGGAAGGGGTGACCCCGTCGACAGAATGGAACGCAACTTCGAGAGATCTCGCGAAGAGCCCGGAGTCAGGCCGGCTTTTTCCACGAGGGACAGGTACGCGGCCCCGCTGGCGAACATCGTCGCCCCGGTCAACGCGATGACGTCGAACTGGCGGTCCTTGATGCCGTACATGGGCGAGCCCGAGTACGTCACCACCGAGGCGCCGGACATGAGGTTGTTCACCAGGGTGTTCCAGACCATCCAGGAGGTGTTCGCCGCCACGTAGTAGCGGTCGCCCGGGCCCATGTCCTGGTTCAGCCCGGTACCTTTCAACGCCTCGAGTATCATTCCGCCGTGGCCGTGCACGATGCCTTTCGGCGCACCCGTCGTGCCGGACGAGAACAATACCCAGAGCGGATGCTGAAACGCCACGCGCTCATACCGCGGTTGGACGCGATCAGTGAGTAGCGTCGCGAAATCGAGGCGGTCGGCCCCGGGTTCGTCGGCGCTGGCCGGATTACGCAGCAGAATCGTGTGCTCGAGTGTGGGCAGGCCGGCCTCAACCTCGGCCAGATAGTCGAGGCGGTCGAAATACCTGCCGTTGAACTGGTAGCCGTCGACGCCGATCAGAAGTTTTGGTTCCAGCTGGCGCAGGCGCTCCAGCGTCGCTGCGGATGAGAGATCCGGTGAATTGATACTCCAGATGGCTCCGAGTGACGCCGTTGCCAGCAACCCGATGATCGCTTCGGGAACGTTGGGCAAAACTGCGGCGACGCGATCACCCGCAACGACTCCCAGCCGTCTGAGGTTGTCGGCTAGAGACGATACACGTGACTCGAGCTCGCGCCAGGTCAATTCCGTCACTGCATCGTCTTCCTGGATCGTCAGGATGGCCGTGCCATCGACGAGCTCAGGATTTAACGCATGACGTAGCACGTTCTCGGCGAAGTTCAGGCTCGCGCGGGGATACCAGACGGCCCCGGGCATCCGCTCTTCAGCCAGTGCCGGTCCCTCAAAGCCCTCACCAATGACGTCGAAGTACTCTCGCACGGCGTCCCAGAAGCCCGAGAGATCGTCGACGGACCACTCCCAGACGCTCCGGTAGGTCGTCAGACCGATATTCCGGTGCTCGCCAACCCAAGTCATGAAATTCCACAGCCGTGAGCTGTGCTGCTGTTCGACCGTTGGCGTCCAGGTTATGGGAGGCATTGTCGTACTCGGTGCTGACATCGTTGTCCTCTTGTCTTGGAAAGTTACGTGGCTCGGGGCGGATCGCGGAAGGTCAACCCCGCGCGGCCGTGGTGCCGGCGGATGACAGCGCGAACAACTCCACCAGTTCCATCAGGTTGTCCACGACAAAATCGGGTTTTTGCTCTACGGGCGCCGCCGCCGCATCCACTGCTGAGTGGGTGCCGGTCGTCACCAAACACCCCAGGGCACCCGCACGACGAGCCATTTCACACTCGAGCGTGAGGTCGTCGCCGACGATGAGCATCTCCGACGGTTGGACGTGCAACCGACGGGAAAGAACATTGATCGATTCCTCGGATGGTTTTCCCAGGACCCGATACGGTCGATCTGTGACGTGACTCAGTCCAGCGGCGATGAATCCCGAGACGCCGACGTTCAGTCGATCCTTCGAAGCGAATGACGGCGCATCGGAAGTGCAGTACAGCTTCGCGCCCGCCAGAATCGCCTCGGCGGCCACCTGTATTTTGTCTTTGCCGAATGCGGTATCCCAGCCAATCACGACCGCGGCAGCGCGGGTTGGCGCGCCCGTCAGAGCTCGGTCGATATCGACGAGGTTGAGCCCGCGGTGCTCGAAATCGTCCAGAACGCCGTTGCCGCCGAAGACGAGGAGCGGCTGGTCCTGATACAGGTCCTGCATCGTTTCCGCGGCCACCACGGCCGGGGTCAGCACCTCGCTGTCCTGAACGTCCAGCCCCATCGAGCGCAGTGACGCTGCAATCTGACCTGATGTTTGCATGGAGCCATTCGTGAACGCGACAAGGCTGCGCCCTGACGCTCGCACGTGCGCGATGGCCTCCGAGGCCCCGGCCAGGACGCTACCGCCATGGCCGCTCGGCCCGTCGGAGAGAACCAAGCATCCATCGATATCGAACATGACACCGCGCACGCCTGCGAGCCGTGATGTTAGTTCGCCTATATTCACGACGCTCCTCCGGCCGGCTCGCGGCGCAATTCGACTTTCTCGGCTCCCCGCTGTACGGAGAGGTATTTCCATTTAGGCAGCGTGTGGGCGGCGGCGATGAAATCCGTGACGTTGGTCACAGGAGTCGCTTCGCGTTTACCGCCGGTGGAGGCCCACTGTGGTGCCGGGCCGGAGCTGAGCATTGCATCGATCTGATCGCCGGGGAGAACCATGCGCAGCAAGAGTTCCTCTTCGGTCAAACGACGGCCCATTTTCTGCCCGTACTCCTCATGAAGCTCGGCCAAAGACCGCTCGACCGAAGGTTTGGCCAGTTCCTTGGCGCGGGGGAGTGAAGCCACCCGCTCGAGTACTTCAGGAGCTATTTCCCCTTCCGGCGAGCCAAAGTTTCCCAGAACAAACCTGACCACCTCATCCGGGATGCGGCTGTAGCGCTCTTCCCCAGTTTTGGCGGCCAGCACGTTCATCAACGCTTGGCTGCCCACGAACTGGCTGAACGGAGTCACCATGATGGGGTAGCCGAGGTCGGCTCGCACCCGTCCGGCCTCTTCGATTACCGCTGGCAGATCGTCGAGCATGCGCAACTCGCTGAGCTGGCGCTTAAGGGTGGACATCATGCCGCCGGGCACCTGGTGCACGTGTGGACTGAGATCGAACTCTGTGGGTACCCCGGCCGCCAGCCCTTGGGACGCGGCGATGGCGTAGAGGATGTCCGCGGCGGCCGCTGCCGCATCACGGTTGACCTGAACGGGTATTCCGAGCGCGTCGAGGTTGCCGATCAGGTTTTCGAGACTGGGCTGAGCCGTTCCGTTCGAGAGCGGGCCTAGACCCGTGTGCAGCACATCGACGCCGAGTTCAGCGGCCGCGAGGTAGAGCTGGGATGCGGCGCCGGTCGTGCAATGGCTGTGCAGCTCCAGGGGTTTGGATCCTACGGCGGCGCGAATTCCGGGAACCAGCTGGCGGGTGCGCTCGACGGTGAGCAATCCGCCCGGATCCTTGATGTAGACGGAATCGACGAACGGGCTCGCGCTGAACAAGCGCGCGTTGCGGCTGTAGCTTTCGTCGGTGTGGACCGGGCTTTCGGTGAACGTCACGGCCGCCACGACCTGCGCGATCCCCTCCTGCTTGGCCCATTCGGCCACTCGAAGTGCGGACTCAACGTCGTTCATGGGCTCGGCGATTTGCAACCGGCCCAGGCCGTGTGAGGCCATCAGCCTCAGCGCCAGGCGCATCACGGTTTCCGATGCCTTGTCCCAGGACATGAAGCGCATTCCTGTCGAGATAGCCGAGAGCGGGGTGTTGGGCATTACCGCATGCATGCGCGAAATGCGTTCCCACGGGCTTTCCCGATGCCATTTCACGCCCATCGACAGGTTTGTCGAACTGGTGAAGTCGATGGCTTCGTAGCCCACCTGGTCGAGTAACGGTCCCACCGCTTCGACCATCCCGGTGGTCAGACCGGTGGCTCCCCACAGGCTCTGGTTGCCGTCTCGCAAGCTGGTATCCAGGAGGCGGATGGGTGTTCGTGTCGCTGGACGGTCCGTTGCGACACCCGCGGGGTTCTCCGGATGAGATGTCACTGCGCGACCTCCTTGATAAGAGAGTTCCGGTGCTCCCAGGCGGGTGCAAACCAGGTGGTACTCACGCCGCCGCGGATGAAATCCGGGTGCGACAGCACGAAATCGTGCAGGGGAAGAGTGGTCTTGACCCCCTCGATTCGAACAGCGTCTGCGGCCGAACGAAGAGCTTCGACGGCAGCAGTTCTGCTACAGGCCCGCACGATGAGCTTGGCCATCAGGCTGTCGTAGAAGGGCGGGAATCGGTACCCGCTTTCAACGTGCGTGTCGACACGGATGCCGGGTCCGCGGGGCCAGTCGACATGAGTGATCAGACCCGGGTTAGGCCGAAAATCATTGTCTGGGTCTTCGGCATTGATCCGCACCTCAATGGCCACCACGGAAGGCACTGCGGGAACGTCGGGCAGTTGCGGGTCCAGTCCGAGGGCCAGCCGCAGCTGGGCAGCAACGAGGTCGATGCCGAATGCTTCTTCGGTGACGGGGTGCTCCACCTGAATGCGGGCGTTCATCTCGAGAAAGACAACGTCGTCAGATTCGGTGTCCACCAGAAATTCCACGGTTCCCGCGCCACGGTAGCGGAGCGCCTTGACGAGTGCGCGTGAGGCATCGTGCAGCACCAAACGGCGGGCCTTAGAAAGCCCGGGCGCTGGGCACTCCTCGATGAGTTTCTGGTGCCGGCGTTGAACGGAACAGTCGCGGTCTCCGAAAACCTGCACGCCGCCTTCGCCGTCGCCGAACACCTGCACCTCCACGTGCCGGGCCGCGGGATAGAAACGTTCGAGGTAGAGGGCACCGTTTCCGAAGGCCGCCTGAGCCTCGGCTGCGGCCTGCGGTGCCAGCTCAGCAAGCTCGGCCGAATTGTGCACGAGACGGATGCCCCGCCCGCCACCCCCGTGAACCGCCTTAATGAGTAGCGGATAGCCGAGCGCATCGCCGAGGGCAGCGGCGAAACTCGGATCGTCAATTTCTGTGGCAACGGCAACCGGAACGCCGGCTGCAACGGCGACCCTGCGTGCACTGGTCTTATCCCCGACGGCGCGCAGCGTTTCCGGCCGCGGGCCGGCGAAGGCGATGTTCTGCGCTTCGAGAAGTTCGGCCAGCTCGGGCTGCTCACTGAGAAACCCGTAACCGGCATGCACGACGTCAGCGCCGGCGTGCACGGCCGCTTCCGCAACGTATTCGGGCCGCAGGTAGGACTTGCCAGCCTGGGCCGGGCCGATAATGATCACCCGGTCGGCCAATCGGGCGGCAAGCGAATCAGCATCGGCGGCGCTCGCCGCCAGCACGGGGCTCGCTCCGATTCGTCTGGCGGCCGCAACGATGCGCACGGCGATCTCACCTCGGTTAGCTACGAGCACGACGGGGATCTTGCCCTCCGGCGCATTCGTCATGATGAGGTGTCTTCGATGATGACGGCCAACGGCTGGCCGAATTCAATCTGGGCGTTGTCGGCGACCAGGAATTCTTTCAGGAATCCGGCGCTACCGGCGCTGACGGGGTTCATGAGCTTCATCACTTCGATGATTCCGATGGTGGTGTCGGCGGTAACGGTCGCGCCGGGTTCGACAAACGGAGCGGCACCGGGGGTGGGACTTCGGTAGAAGACTCCGATGATGGGGGCAGTGACCAGGGTGCCGGTCGAGACCGGTGCGACGGGCGAAGCTGCAGCGACAACCGGCACCGTGGTCACGGCAGTGGCAGCGGGCGGAGCGACAACGGTGGCAGTCGGCTGAGGCACCTGTGGTGCCAAAGCGGAGGGTGCTGCCGGCGCCGTGGCATCCGCTGAACGCGATACCCGAACGCTCACGTCCCTGAACTCGACGGTCGCCGATGCAAAGGAACCGTCGTCGAGCTGTGTGACGAGGTCGAGAATGTCCTGCCAACTCGGCGTGGAGGGGGTCGTCATCAGTTTTCACCCTTCGTTGCGGCGGCTACGAAGCCCAGGAGGTTCGACGTTCCCTTTGTCGTGTTCTTGGATTTTTCTTCCTTGCGTTTCTTCCAGTTGGTTTCCGGTCGCGACTGGAGCAACATGACCTTGGCCGTGCCATCGGCATGGTGCTCCAGCGCCCATTCGATGTCTTGCGGGCACCCGTAGTGCTTCTCGACGCGAAGGGCGATGTCTGCCAGCTGCAGCACTTCCGACTCCGTGAGGCAGGCGACATCGCGACGGGCGACGTCGACGTCGCGGAAAACGACGCCGGTTCCGCCCGGTGCCGGCACGTACTCGTGGGCTTTGGATGCGATGCGGGTGGTGGTCAGGGTGGGGCCCAGTTTGTTGAGCCAGTATTCGTCCGGGGTCACTTCGCCGGATACCACGGACTGTCCCAGGCCCCAGCTGGCATTGATTGCGATGACCGACCGGTCACCGGTTCGCGGGCTGACGGTAAACGTGACACCGGCAACATCGGCCGTGGCCATAAGCTGCACGGCGACCGAGATTTTTGAGGCCTCCGAAGCATCGGCCACGGACAGCTCCGATCGGTAGGCGATTGCCTGTGGGGTATACAGGCTGGCCCAGCATTCGCGGACCTTAGCAATGACATCATCTGCTCCGACGACCCACAGGTAGGTCTCCTGTTGGCCGGCGAAGCTGGCTGCGTCTCCGTCTTCATCCGTTGCCGAGGATCGCACGGCCACGGGGATGCGTTCGGAGTCGTCGGTTCCCCGCCGCTGCGCAGTCTCGTTCGACAGGGTGAGATACGCGCTGCGGATCTCCTGCTCGATGACCGGCGGTAGCTCGCGGCCCAGAATCATGGCGACGGACTCGTCGTGGGCCTGTTGCAGGGATGCGTGGCTGTGGGCGTCGGCGCCGAGCACAATTCTCAGCAGTTCCTTACGCAGGTCAGACGCGTCCCTGTAATCCTCATACGCGTCGACCGTCACGGCGAAGCCGTCGGGAACGGGCAGGCCGGCCTGCACCATCTCGCCGAGACTGGCGCATTTTCCGCCTACGAGGGGACGATCATTGCTGTTGAGTTCGTTGAATCTTCTGGTGTACTTTCCCACGATTGTCTTCCTTCTGGGTGGGGGCCTGGACCGCAGGCAGCGGGTCACTCAGCTGCCTGCGGCTGGGGGTTGCGGGGGAATGCCCCGGTGATTCTTCAGGCGCCGGTGGATTCATCCAAAATCGTGACGGTGCCGGCATTCCCGTCAACGCGGATGAGTTGGCCGGTCTTGATGGTGCTGGTACCAAATCCGGTGCCGACGACGGCTGGCAGTCCGTACTCGCGGGAGACGATGGCCGCGTGGCACATGATGCCTCCGATGTCGCTGACCGAGGCGCGGATTCGACCGAAGACCGGAGTCCAGCTGGGACTAGTGACCGGCGAGACCAAGATCTCACCCTCTTGTACGGTGTCGAGTTGGTCCGGTCGCAGCACCACGCGCGCGCGACCTTCGGCGATTCCGGGGGAGCCGGCGAATCCCGTCAATTGGGTCCTGCTGCCACCTCCGTCTTGAGCGGTCAGCCATCGTTCAACGGTTTCGGGTGTGATGCCCCACAGCATGATCGTCAGTGGCTCGTTGACCTCACCGGGAACCGGGCCGAGTGCGGGCGGCGGATTCCAATTGCTCAATGCCTCGTAGATTTCCTTGCGGCGTTTGATGATCGGGGGCCAATGGTGTCCGCCCTGGGGGTTGCCGCCGGCCGACCAGGCCATCTGCAGATCCACGATCGCTTCTTCGACCTCGGCGCGACGGAGGAAAAAGATGTCCTCAACGTCGTTCCAGAATCCCCAGGCCTGGAAAAGGCTGCTGAACTCGCGCACCTTGTTCCAAAAGTTGGTGAGGAACCAGTGCTCGATGTAGAAGTTGTGATTTTCGACGTAGGGGAAAACAGTTCGCGACAGCGCCAATGTTTCATCGAAACCGGTCAGGTCTTCCGCGTCGAGCAGCGACCGGTAGTGCGAGACGAGTTCGTCGCGCTCGGACTGAAGTTTGTCGATAGGTCGCGTGAGGTCGTCTCCGCTGCGCAGCCGGTGAATGTAGTCGCCGATGGCCTGGATCGGCAGACGCAGGTCGTCGATCCAGCTGCGGTGAGAGTGGTACATCCCAGATCCGTAGGAGAAGTAAAACCACGGGTCTTTGCTTTCGTCCAGAGCAGTCAGCCAGGTCTGGCCAGCGTCGGAATCTGCCAGGTTGGCCAGCAGTTCGGGCTCGGTCGTGGCAGCGAGCACCAGCTCTCCCACGCCCAGCTCTTCGGCTTTGCGGGCGAGTGCCCGCAGCTCGTCGTCGGGGCGGAAGAGCAACACGTCCACGCCGCTGACCATGCGGGAAATAGTCTGATCATCGATCTCGGGGAAGTGTTCCTTGCAGAGGGTGAGGAACTGGAGGTAGGCCGCGTAGCCCAGGTTGAGGAACTCGGAGTGAAGGGTCCAGATCTGGTCGCCGTGTTCCAGCAGCCGGTGATATGCAGCCAGAAGCTGATTGGCCTGGCTCGGTCCGCGGTCGACGGTGATGCGCTCGATGGGCTCGAACTCGGACAGGGGCGGTACTTCAATGTCCCGAACGGCCCTGATGGCGGTCGTGACCCGGCCTTCCCATTCGGCATAGAGGCTGTCCCAGTTCTGGAAGTAGTATCCGGCACGCTTGCCGAACTCCTCGGCCCGGCGAGCCTGCTCCTCGGCGTCCGGGCTGGCGATAGTGGACATGTACGTGTACCCGTTGATAACACGCACGTCGAGTCCCTTAGCCGGAGGCAGGGCAAAGACGCGGGTATTAGTGACGCCGGTCCCGGTGAAGGCACCGTCGATGGTCACCTGATCGAATGGATACGACACTTCCGGATAGTGCAGGGAGTTGCGGAACCAGGTCTTGGCGGAATCTTCGGCCTGACGCGTGGGCAGAAAACGGTTGTGGTACGCGTACATGTCCTCCCATCCCTCGGCTCCCTCAGGAGTCTCCATTTGATAGGGATCGGGAAAGCTGCGTTCGCGCGGTGCGGGTTCGTGCGCGGGTGGATTTTCCACTGCGTTGTCCGTGGTGGTCATGACTGCTCCTTTGCGTCCATGGTGCCCCTAAGGGGACTGGATGTCAGTATGGACGCATCGCACCGACGTTGCATCATTTCTTTTCACTCAATGAAAAGAATCTTGTGGTGGGCCAGCCGACCACCGACACTGAATACGCGCCTGGGTTGCCCTTTTTCACCAAATGAAAGTGGCGTTAGGCTGAGACCAGCAGCGGTTCGTCGATGTCCGTGGAGGAGGAACGATGGAGAATTCCGGTATACCTGTGCCAGGAAAGTCCGTCACCGAAAGGGCCTTTGCCGTGCTCATGTCTTTTGACATGGCTCACCGTTCGATGACTCTCTCGCAGATTTCCCGCCGAAGCGGCCTTCCAGTGGCGACCACGTTTCGACTGCTCAATCACCTTGAGGGAATATCAGCAGTGCAGCGAGACGTGGGGGGGCGCTATGCCATCGGCGCGAAAATCTGGGAATTAGGAATCCTCGCGCCTGCCCACGATGTGATCGGAATGGGTACGCGGCCGTTATTGGTTCGGTTGGCGGTGAAGACGTCGATGATGGTCCGGGTGTTCGTTTACAACGGGCAAAATGCCCTCTGCGTTGAAGAGGTCTTGGCCAACGGGGCAAGCGCCCCGGGTAGCGGGCCGGGAACCGTCCTCTCGCTGACGGAGTCGGCCGTCGGGCAGATACTCATGGTGGGGATGTCCCAGGCTGCTCGGGTGGCACTGCCCCTGACTCGCACGCAATATCAGCACGTCGAGGAGCGGGTAGCTTCCGTCGGCGACCGCGGTTGGGCTCTGAGAACGTCGAAAAGTGGCAGCGTGGAATATGCCGTTCCGATAATCGTTGACGCGCGGCCGCCCATGGCGTTGTCGCTCAGTACACCGCCGGGAGCGTCGGAGTCGGACGGGAGGCAGATACCTCTCGAGAAACTGATCCCTGAGCTCAGGGGAGTCGCTCGCGGTATCGCGGCAATTCTGGCTTCTGCAACCACATCAGAACAATCTAAGTCCTTCATAACCGGCCCCGCGAGGCTAGAAAAAGGAGAGGATCCCAGTCATGAATGATGGCCCGTATAAGAGCTCCGCTAAATCTGTTACCGCGAGGGCTTTAGCCGTCCTGGCAGCGTTTGATGTTGAAACCCCACTCCTCACCCTAAGCCAGCTCGCGCGCAAGGCCGGCCTTCCCGTCGCGACTGTGTATCGCCTCGCCGGTGAACTCGAGGACGGGCGGTTTCTCGATCGGGACAACGCGGGTCGATACGGACTAGGCGTGAGACTCTGGGAAATGGGCCTGCTGACTCCCGTTCATGGTCGGCTGCGCGAGACGGCCATGCCATTCCTGCTCAATCTGCAGTACGAGTGCCGAGAAACTGTTCAACTCGCCGTTTGCGACGGTACGAACGCCATCTATATAGAGAAATTGACTTCCGAAACATCCGTTCCGATCCAAAGCCGCATTGGTGCTCGAATACCGCTGCATGCCACTGGAATCGGCAAGGCCTTGCTCGCTTTTAGCTCCGACGATTTTACGGAGGCAATTCTCGCAATGCCGTTGACGCAATTCACGCCGGAAACCATCAGCGACCGCAGGGTGCTGCTGCGGCAATTAGCGCAGATCCGACAACGCGGCTACAGCGTGAGCCATCAGGAATACTCACTCGGATCAAGTTCCCTTGCCGCGCCCGTCATGGTGAATGGAAGCGTGCAGGCCGCAATCGGAATCGTCAGCTATGAGCTCCGTACCGACCTGACTCAGTATGCGCCGGCCTTGCTGGGTGCGGCGAAGAGTCTGGCCCAGCGTTTGGAAGACGCGGTTGGGGTGGCCTATCCAAGTATCAAGGATGTTCCTCCGGACCCTGCTGCCGCGGCCGAGCCCTTACGCGGTGCATCGTGAGCAAAAAGACCATGAGACGCCGCCCTCGACAAGGAGTCGTGAAAGATGATGTATGAATCCCGGCTGGACGTTGAAGCGCTGGTCGCCATCGACATGCACGTGCATGTCGAAGTGGATGACAATGGCCACAATGCGCTACCACAGGCCTTGATCGACGCGGCGAGCAAGTACTTCAAGTCCGACGGACCCCGGCCCGGCCTGGACGCCATCGCCGATATGTATCGGGAACGCAAGATGGCTGCCGTTGTCTTCACCGTCGACGCCTCCAGCCACCTTGGTCATCGGCCGAATAGCAGCGAAGAAATAGCCGTTGGTGCGGCCCGAAACAATGATGTCCTCATTCCTTTCGGGTCCGTTGATCCCAACCACGGCCCCGAAGCCATTGCAAAGGCACAACGTCTCGTCGGCGATTTCGGTGTTCGCGGCTTCAAGTTTCATCCCAGTGTCCAAAATTTTAACCCGAGCCACACTGACCACTACCCCCTGTATGACGTGTTGCAGGCGTTCAATTTGCCGGTGATATTCCACACCGGACAGACCGGCATCGGCTCCGGACTTCCGGGAGGATTCGGTATCAAGCTGGGACTGTCGAATCCAATTCTCCTCGACTCAGTCGCCGCTGATTTTCCTGAACTTCAAATCATCATGGCTCATCCATCCGTGCCCTGGCAGGAGGAAGCGTTGGCGGTTGCAACGCATAAGCAGAATGTCTGGATCGACCTGTCAGGCTGGTCCCCAAAATACTTTCCCCCAAGTCTTGTGCGCCAGGCAAACTCAATGCTTCAGGACAAAGTCTTGTTCGGCTCCGATTTCCCGCTGATTACACCGGACCGCTGGATGAAGGATTTTGCGCTCCTGACCATCAACGACGCTGTGCGAGCGAAAATCATCAAGGACAACGCCGTCCGATTACTCGGACTCTGATGGGGGACGGTGTGCTCGATCGAAATAGGGTCGAGCAGCACAGGAGATTTCGAAGCAATGGACGTTGTTTCGAGGGTTGCCCCACTATCAGTGGGTCCTTATGAAAGGAAGACAATGACGTTTTTCCAGCAGTCGATATGGGACGGAAAGACCTACCTGGGCGGATGGTCGAATCTCGGCGGTACGACGCCCATCGTCTCTCCAGTCACCGGCAAGCGGATCGGATCGTACGCCACGGGAACGGCAGATGACATTGCGAAGGCGACTGATCTGGCTGTGCGAGCACAGCGCACGTGGGCGACGACGTCGCCGGAGGTGCGCTCCGCAATCCTCCGGCGTGCAGCAGTAATCATCGATGAAAACGTGGGCATACTCGCCCAGTGGCTTTCCGATGAAGCAGGATCAGCAAACGGGAAGGCCGCATTCGAAGCGGGCCTGGTCGCTGCCGAATTCCACCTCGCCTCCGCGACCGCCATGGTGCCCTACGGTCAAGTCCTGCGAACTGGGCGACCGCGCCTGAGCCTGTCCCGTCGGCTCCCTGTCGGCGTCGTCGGTATCATTTCACCATTCAATTTCCCCAGCATCCTGTCGGCTCGATCCATTGCACCCGCTCTGGCCCTGGGAAACGCGGTGGTCATCAAGCCCGACCCTCGCACGACGCTCACGGGTGGTCTGTTCTTCGCCGCTGTTCTCGAGGAAGCTGGACTGCCCGAGGGGCTGTTCAGTGTCGTTCCAGGAGGCGCTGATGTTGGCTCCGCCCTTGTCGATGAGCCCCGGGTACCCGTCATCTCGTTTACCGGCTCCACTCCGGCCGGGCGTGCAATTGGTGCGCGGGGAGGTGAGCTTCTCAAGCGTGTCCACCTTGAACTCGGCGGCAACAACGCACTGGTCGTTCTTGCCGACGCGGATATCGAAGCGGCAGCGTCTGCCGGCGCGTGGGGTTCGTTCCTGCATCAAGGGCAGATTTGCATGACGACGGGTCGCCACATCGTCCACGAGAGTCTCTATGACCGCTATATCGAGTTGCTGACCGAGAAGGCGCTCCATCTCCCCGTCGGTCCTCCGTCCTCTGGCGCCCCGCTCGGACCGATCATCGACACCGGGCAGCGCGACAAAGTGCACGAGATCGTCACCGCAAGCGTCGCGGCAGGGGCACGCCTCACCGCCGGCGGCACGTATGACGGTTTGTTCTACCAGCCCACCGTCCTTGCCGACGTGACGGTAGATCATCGCGCATTCACGGATGAGATCTTTGGACCAGTCGCTCCCGTCACAAGCTTCGCCACGATCGATGACCTCGTGCACCTGGTGAACAGCTCCGACTTCGGTCTGTCCCTCGCCCTGCTTACGGGCAACGCTTTCAAGGCATTTGAGATCGCAGACAGGATGCCGAGCGGCATCCTCCACATCAACGACCAGACCATCGACGACGAGGCGCAGGCGCCATTTGGTGGAGTGGGAGCATCCGGTACCGGCTCACGTTTCGGTGGTCATGACGCGAATATCGAAGCATTCACTGAAACCCAATGGGTGACAATTCAAGGCCAGATTGCCGACTACCCGTTCTAGACCCTACTAAGCCAACACGAATATCCGCCGGGATCATGAGGAGAAACATATGAAGATCACAGCCGCGGTGGCGCGATCACTGCACGCGCCGCTCGACTTCGAAACCCTAGAACTCGATGAGGTTGGCAACGATGAGGTCAGGGTGCGGCTCGTGGCGACCGGAGTGTGCCACACCGACGCTCTTGTTAGAGACGGAGTGCTACCGAATTCTCTTCCGGTCGTTCTGGGGCATGAAGGCTCTGGGATCGTCGAAGCGATCGGCGAGAATGTCGAAACGGTCGTGGTCGGAGACCACGTCGTTCTGGGTTTCAATTCTTGTGGTGCCTGCCCGCCATGCACGAACGGGCACCCCGCGTACTGCACTGATTTCGCCAAGCTCAATTTCGGCGGCCAACGCGCCGACGGGACCACGAGTCTCAGTGCGGGAGACGAGCCGGTTGGGAGCCACTTCTTCGGGCAGTCCAGCTTCGCCACGCACGCTAATGTGGCCGCACGCTCCGTGGTGAAAGTTCCTTCTACCGTTCCGCTCGAACTTCTCGGTCCCCTTGGGTGCGGGATTAGCACGGGTGCGGGCACCGTGCTCAACGTCCTGAAGCCTGAAGCCGGGACATCTATCGTGATTTTTGGAACGGGCGCCGTTGGTAATTCCGCTCTCTTGGCGGCCATCGTCTCGGGGTGTTCCACGATCATCATGGTTGATGTGGTCGCGAAGCGCTTGGACCTGGCTCGAAGCCTCGGTGCAACACACATAATCAATGGACTCCACGAAGACGCTGTGGCAAGGGTGCATGAAATCACAGGCAGCGGCGCACGCTATGCAATCGATACGACCGGCAACCCCCTCGTCTTTCGCCAGATGATCGACGTTTTGGCACCCCAGGGGAAAGCGGCCCTGGTTGGTGCTGCAGCACCCGGCACAGAAGCCCTGATCGATATCGGAGCATTCCTCGTCAACTCACCAACGGTCACGGCCGTAATCGAGGGGGACGTCGTCCCGCAAACATTCATTCCCTACCTCATCGACCTTTACGAAAGGGGACTTTTCCCCTTCGCCGAGCTCATCAAGTCTTATCCATTCGAAAATATCAATCAGGCTTTCGCCGACTCCGAGGCGGGGGTAACCATCAAGCCCGTGGTCGTCTTCTAGGTTGCGCGGCTGGCCATCACTCGCTTTTGACTCACGCACGCTTATTCACCGTATATTGCTCCGAGACCCACCGAGACGGCCCGAGGTGTTGAGATAATGGTGACAACAGCTTACGCAAGAAGGTCCAGATCAGATCGAGAAAAGTCGAGACCAACCGAGATTTGAATCCGGGCCGGGTATCCGCCTAAATAGCCCCGGTGCAAACCGTCGGTCCCGGGTTCAAGCCCCGGCCGCCCTACTGTAATTAGATCTGATCAGGGCTTTTATCCGGCTCTCCTGACTCTTCCGTGGGTTAATTCCGGCCGGGGAGTACAGGTTTGTGGCCGCCGAGGCTGAGCATAGCGAGGGCGATGAGCGCGTCCGGTGATGTGAAGCCGAAGGCGATGCGGGTCATGAGGCGGATCTTGGTGTTCATGGATTCGACGCGGCCGTTGGAGAGACCGTGCTCGATAGAAGCGAGGATCGCGGTGCGGTGCTTGACGATGCTCTTCTGCAGTTTCACGAAGGAAGGGATGCGGCAGCGGCGGGCCCAGCCGACCCATTTGTCCAGAGCCTCGGTCGCCTCGCCGAGAGGCAGCTTGATCACGCGCAGACCTTCCTTCAGGTAGTAGGCGCGGGCCAGGCGAGGGTCGGTCTGCACGATCCAGGCGAGCTTGGCTTGCTGCTTCTCGGTCAGGTTCTCCGGATTCTTCCAGAGGGCGTAGCGGCAGTTCTTGATGCCGGCAGCTCGGGCGCTGTCCGGGCGGGCCGGAGCGTCGGCGGCAGGTCGGCCCCGGGTGCGTCGGGCCTCGTTTTGGCGGGCGGCTTTGCGGGCATCGTTCCACGCGGTTAGGCGGACCTCATCGAGGGCTTCGGTGGCCCATTTCACGACGTGGAACGGATCAGCGCACCGAACGGCGTTGGGCGCTTTCTCCGCGACAACACTGGCCATCCAGGCCGCACCGTCCGCAGAAACATGCGTGATCTGCGCCGAACGCTCCGGCCCTAACGCGTCGAAAAACGTCGCCAGGGTGGCCTTGTCCTGTCCGGGCGCAGCCCAGACGAGGCGGCCGGAATCGTGGTCGACGACGCAG
The DNA here is from genome assembly GCF_004402535.1 of Cryobacterium glaciale. Lineage (GTDB taxonomy): Bacteria > Actinomycetota > Actinomycetes > Actinomycetales > Microbacteriaceae > Cryobacterium > Cryobacterium glaciale. Next base: position 294,477 of record NZ_SOEY01000030.1, read on the forward strand.
GTCAAATACTTGTGGCCGCGCTTGTAACTGATCTCATCGATCCCGATCCGAGTCAGGTCCGCGAACTGGTCGTACTGCTTTTCGGTATCGGCCCAGACCCGGGTGATGATCGCTCCGACGGTGTGCCACGCGATGCGCATCAGCACGGTGATCGCGGTCTTGGATGTTTGCGTGGCCAGCCACGCAACCTGGTCGTCAAAGAACAGGGTGTGGCCGCTTTGGTGCCGAGCCCACGGCACGGCGGCGACGGTCACGCCGTGGACGCGGCAGGACACTCGGGGTGCGTCAGCTTCAAGGTGCACTTGAATTGAGCCCACATTTAACCCTCGCCAGCGACGCCGCCCATCACCGAGGTCGTAGCGTGGGCTGCGCTTCTGACAGGATCCGCATCGGTTCCGCCTCGGCGCCTTCGGACGCACCGACGCGATCAGAATCCTGTTCTCCAGGTCGAGATCGTTGTCCTCGACGAACGTGTTCTCGACACCGAGGAGGGTTCGCCATATTCTTAGAGTTCGCACGCCGCTTTTTCCGTTCCCGAGTTTCTTACCTTTGACAGTTAGAAACCTAGGCGGAGAGCGGCGTGCGGCCGTTAAGGCGCTCCCAACGGACCCACGGTTACGTCAGGAGAGCCGTTTATTCCGAAATATTGCCTATTGTGGGCGTTTACGCAAAAGGTGCTCGACCCATCTCGAGTGGCATCGAGTTGCATCGATTGCTTTCGGTTGAGAGGACTAAACGCTTTCTCGCGTGTGGCAGTGATCCGGACTCTCGATGGGCATGCACGCCGAGTAGTTCGGCGTGCATGCCCATGTGCATGAGTTCCTGGGCGTTTTTAGTCGATGGAGCGTTGCTCGATCACGGTATCGCGAGTCTTAGCTGTTGTGGTTGCGCTAGACATCTTTGTCCTTTCAGTTGAGCGGGTTGACCTAATTGGTGGGGCTCATGGCAGAGATAATTTCGTACGCCACGTGGGACGCGGCGACAGCGGTCAGCTGAGCGTGATCGTATGCCGGGGCGACCTCGACGACGTCGGCGCCGACCAGATTGACCGCGCTCAAGGCTCGTCATGCCTGCGGCTTCCGGGGTTCCGGTTCCAGGTGCGTGTGCCGGGTCGAGGACTTCGATATCGACGGAAAGGTACACCGGTCGGTCGCCGAGCCGGGCAAGCATCCGTTCGACGGCTCGTGGCAGGCCTTCGTCTTGGAGGTCGTTACTTGAAATGATCGCGAACCCCAAGCGGCACGGAGTGAACTACGATGACCGGCCAGACAGACTAAAAAAGAAGAGAGCGGCCGCACAGCGATTCCAGGGGCCGCCACGGCCTCATCCGGCTTGCGAGCCGTATTCGTGGGCCTCTAGTGACCTTGGGACCGAGACGCCGAGGTCCTTGACGTCGGCTGCGGGCGTGCCGTCGACGAAAAGTTTCTTCGCTGAGGCGATCTTGCCTTAGCCATGATCTGGCCCGCATTCGTAGGCGCCGCTGCCGTCATCGGTTGGTCTCACAAGTCCTCATTTATGCCGACTACTTTCGCGCCGCGGACACTGCTATTTTTGCGCACACAGCGACCGAGAGTCGCCCCGCCAGGAGCCTTCATTCAAGGTGAAGGACATGATCGAAAAGGGAGTTCCCTGTCATGAAAATTTCGTGCCCCTTCTGCCATTCGGAGGCGACCCTTACTCCGAATCCTGCTCACGACGAGCGTCCCTCATTACCGAATTACCTCCTAACCTGTTCCGGATGTCAGCGCACCAACGTGCAGCGCGATCCGGTTCACCAGCCCCGGATGTCGGCCAGAATCCTCGTCCCGTCCCACCAATTCGGCTAACCGCTCGCAACTCACAAACACGGTCCGGCGCCGATATTCGGGGTCTGAGTAGTACTGGAACGAATCGTCCGCTAAGGGCTTGGTCGTTCAGACTTGGATGTTCGTATCACTGACGCGGAAGGAAGCTAAGATGACCGGCCGGAATGGTCAAAAAGACATCGAAGACAGTGCCGCGCAGCGGCTCCGCTTAGGTCGGTCTGAGGGCGGCCACGCCGCCGTTCCATTGTGGCGGGAGAAGGCTGTGACTGCGCCGCTGCTTCCGTTGTGATGCCCGCCAGGGCTGTCTTCCAGGGTGGGCGGTGTGAGACGTGGACGTCGGCGGCTGAGTAGACCAGGGTCTCGCCCGGAACAAAAGTTGCGCTCGACGCGGGACGGTGCCGGGAAGTGGCGCGCGGCGTGCACGGGAAATGTCGGCGGGTGAGGCTGTCGGGGTGCAGACTCGCTCAGCGCAAAGACGGCTCATCGCGACGGGGACGGCGCACCGGTGCCACGACCGATCGAGGGGCGGCCGTCGTGCTGCCGGCTCAGCCTCCAACGACGGGGGCGCCAACACGAGCGGCCGCTGCCGCAGCCCGCGCCTTGACGGCGTTCGCATTCATGGAACTGATCAAGCGCAAGAACTCATCACAACCAGGGTTCGGACACTCAAACCGAACGATATTACCCACCCGCGCCATGTCACGACGCTGATGGCAGCGAAAGCACTCCGGCCGACCCAGAATGATGAGCAACTCCGGATCGATGAACTCCTCAAACGTGGCGCGAAAACGTCGGGCGCAGATGTCACGCACGCACGCCCACTCAAAGACATACCCGTGAGTGACTGAACCGTCCCGGGTTTCATGCCGCCGTTTTGTTGGCGGCTTCGACATTTATCGGGCCGTTTGTTTCAGCGTAGTAGTTGCGTTCATATTCTTCGGGCGGCATGTGAGTATTAGCCCTGCTGGGGGCCATCGATATTGACCTCGGGGGCCACGGAGTGATGCGGTCAGTAGCGCGTTTCGGGGCCGCCGAATATTTCTGTTGGGGGCCATCTG